>CAUQIC010000008.1:0-256955 GCA_963518055.1 uncultured Chryseobacterium sp. | reverse complement strand
GTGGGTAATTTTAATTTCTTTAGCCTCCAGTTTTCCTAGCAAGGAAGCATTTCCGGAAGGTGAAATCTTTAAGAGCTCATTCATTGTTACCGGAGAATTCATGGCAACCTGCTGGGCCGGGGAAGCCATAAACTTAAATCCTTCATTATCCAAAGTAACAGCCGTCTTTACCCAGTTTAAGGTTCCGTTGCTGGATAGCCATCCTAAATTGGATCCGTTAGCCTTGACTCCAAAACTCATATACGTAGAAGCAGAGCTGCGTAAAGCTCCCCAGTTGCTTAAAGAACCATCCGCATAACGGATAGCAAAGGCATTGATCCCTTCGGTGGAACTGCTGGCTCCTGCAAGGATATTTCCTGAAACATCCAATTTCTGACTAGGTTCTGTCGTTCCGATTCCCACATTTCCATCTCTCAATACCTGGATTACCGTACCGGCAGCGGTTCCCATTCTTATTCCTCCATACCAGTTAATTTTCAGGCCATCAGTACCGGATACCGGATAGTGACCTATAGAATAGTTCGCAGCATCTGAATTACTGTATAATTTATCGAAGGCTATTTCCTGGGCGTAGGTAAAAGAGACTGCGATGATTGCGATTGTTGAGAAAATTGTTTTCATAATTTCTGTTTTTTTATTGTTTGTAGTTGTATTTAAATTCTTTTAATAAGTTGCCGCTCTGGCTATTTTCCCTGATTTCTTTCAATCTGTTCGCTGAATCGTAAAGATAGATTTGTTTGATTCCCGATGAAGGGGTAATGCTTCGAACTCCGATTAAAGGATCGTAGCTGTAGGTAGTGATTTTATACCCCGGTAAATTATCTCTAAAGGTTTTGAAAGCATTCAATAGTGGGGTTTCATCATTATTAGCGGCTGCTGCTGCATCGGTATCGGAAGCGCTTACAATAGCACTGATAAAAGATGGGTTAATGTCTGCTAACTTTGCATTTTCAATCTTGGCAATAGGTTGGGTCATATTATAACCCCAGATAATGGTGGTTGAAATGCCCTCTTTAGTGGTATATTGTTGTAAGTTTCCTTTAGAATCATACTTATCATAATTCATCTCAGTACTAAAATTTGTCAGAGTTTGCAGGTCAAATTTCTTTTCAGATAATGGCATCATTAAATTCGCAGTTTGCGTTGTTGGCAATGAATTTGGATAAACCGTTTCAACTTTACTGATAGTTTTATTATTTCGTATAACCTCGGTCTTTACTGGAATTCCTGTCATACTTTTAGTAACCATCAGTGGATTATTAATATCTTGGGCATATGTATAAGCCTGGGAGACCAGGGTATTATCTGATGTAGTACTATTTTCCTTTGTACGATTTAGGTGTATAGAGCTATCATAAATATAGTCCGTTAATGTAGTTATAGCTGTATTATTCAAAAACTCTGTTATTACCTTCTTTTTTATCGCTGAAGAATTCATATATTTTTTGTATCCCTGTACCCATACCCCCGAAAGATGGTTAAAGGTGACATAATTGTTATTATCCTTCAGTGTATTAGGATTATAATCAGTATTGTCATTATAGGTATATTCTGTTTTTCTTAAAGGAGTGGCAGCCCCTTCACGATAAATGGTTTCGGCTTTTAGCTTCCCTCTTAAAATACTACGGTCAACTCCATATAGGTTTCTAAAATTTTTGTATAAATTTTCAGGTGATGACTGGGCATTTCCTGAAGTATATTCTTTTATATTACTGGCATCAGGATTTAGAATATCCGGATAATCTGCATAACTGTTAAAATCATACTCAGTATAACCTTTACCTGGGGTAACTTCAAATACCTTTGAATATCCAATGTTATAGCTATCAAGACTATTCTGCTGAATATTCGAACTTGATCTAAGGAACAGCTTCTGAATAGCGGACCCGATATCAAACTCGATATAATAAATATATCTGGGCCAGTTCATCAGAATTCCTGAAGAAGTTGAACCACTCAAGTCAGTAGTATATCTGTATTCCTTGCTATTGATTATTCCATTATTTTCTGAATAATCAAATTGCTTTTTAATTCTAGCTCCCCCTATTACTCCAGCATTATTGGTTAGAGTGGGTAAAAAAGCACTTGCTGAGTTCCTTTCTATTCTTTTTCCATAGTAACCAGGTTCATATTCAAAAGTTGAGTATCCTTTTGTGGGGTAGGTAATTTTACTCAATAACCCAACATTATATTTTTGAATATTAGTATCCCTATAAGTATTATCCAGCGTATAATCTCCTGTTGATATATTATACGTATCATAAGGAGTCAAATTAATATTATTATCATTACCATTCCAATATCCCCAATGATCAATACCTTTTGTAACATATTTTGGTAGATCAGCTGTATTATAATACTCAAAACGATATACTTTATTACTTTGCTGGGCGGTGATTGATTTTAGGAACGGTCTCTTATTAATTCCTCCCAGATCATCATAAGCAAATATATTATTTTGAATCAGGCGATTGTTATCAAAAAGCTGGATATTATCTATAACATATTCATTAATATAATCTGCATTTGCCTGCCCTTCATAATGTTTGATCGGATAACCAATATCTTTATAATTGATTTTTACCTTCTGCGTACCATAAATAATATTTTCTAAAAGAGAGCGTTTAACTAATGCAAAACTTTCTTTTGAAGTTGGTATACTCGAACTGACATTTACGCAGCTAATCAACCCTCCCGGACAGTTTCTCCATTCATCGACCCGCGCACCATCTTGGAAATATCCCTCAAAATTCAGTACTTTTGGATTGTTTTCGAAGTCAGTCCAATCGGTAGTAAGGCTGCAAAAATCGCTTCCCAATGTATCCTGCACATAGCCAAAGCTAACCACCTGGCCACTAGTAAATTCAACTTTGGAGAGACTAAAGGAGCTAATGTATGGGAAGCCATTGAACCAATTATCCTTACTGAATCCGGGATCTACTAAAGAATAGCTTATTTCGTATTTAGAGAAATCTCCCCCAAAGGTATATTTATTTCCCTGACCATCTGTAATAACAATGGTTTGATCCGGGGGCTTACAAAATCCTTTTCCTCCGTAAGATACCATCCCTGAAAGGTCTACCTTAATATTAGGATCGTCAGATTCAACCAATACATTGCCGTCATTGCCAATCACAAATTTTCCACTTAATCCCATTGCATTAAAATTGAAAATATCAGGTTCACCTTCATAGCCATTTTGACTAGTTCCTAGCCTCCAATCTAAGCCATTCAGACCTCCCACACCACTATTCAGGTCATGTACTTGTGTATTTGTATAAGGATTTAACCTGACGCCGGTCAGAAATCCATGTAAATCTGCTCCTGTATCAAAAGGGTTGGTATTGGATAAAGTAGGATTCCCTTTATATTCATCCGGAAATCTATTTAAAGTCCTGGTAACCCTTCCTCCTGCAAGCATAGACCATCCCATTCCTGCATTATCTGATTTTTTATGAGGTAAAAAACCAGAAGAATCATAAGAAACAAAAACGTCAATATTTTTTCCACTGGTTGTGGGCTGGGAATAAATTGGAATCTTCAAATCTAATGAACCTGTATATAAATTAATCGGTACATTACCATATTTTTCAAATGCATACGATTGTGGAGATTTTATTTCTACACCCAACTTTGCCTGTTGTTGTGCAATCGCTTGTGAAGCCACAAGTAGTGACAATGACACATATATTCTTTTCATAAATTTCTATTTCTTGATCAGTTTAGCATTGGCTGTTTTATTGGTATCCGTCTTTATCACTAGCAGGTAAGCGCCCTGCACCAATGCCTGCGTATTGATTTTAGTCACTTTATTCTTCGTCTTCAGACTCTGAAGCTGTCTGCCACTCATGTCATACAACAAAATCTCAGCTTCTTTGAAGTCAAAACCGATTTCTACATATGCATAATCTGAAACAGGATTAGGGTAAATTTTGATATCATATTTAGGAATCAACTGATCCACTTGTTTGTCTCCCAGCTTGACAATCTTCCAGTTTTCTTTACCTAGCTCTTGTGCACTGGTTCCTACCAGAATAATGGAGCCATCTCTGTTGAGTTTCAAATCTGAAAGCCGCTCTTCTTTTTGTCTGGATTCTCCACTCACATGTTTTCTCCATTGTTCATTCCCATTAGCGTCTAAATACAGCATCCAGAACGTTTCATCATCTTTTTCCATTCTTCCTTCGACCTGAGTATAGCCACCCAGTAAAACGCCTTTTGTTCCTTCCTCACTCTGGATCACATTCATCCCCATCAGAATATCGCGGTTTTTAAAGTTGTAAGACTTTTGCCATTGCTCATCCCCTCTGTCATTTAAGGCAATTAACCAAAGATCTGTGCCTTCTTCAAGGCCTACCGATTTGTTTCCTGATCTTTCGGATCTTGATTCTCCCCCGATGATAAACCCGGTTGAAGTTAATGCCAGTGTTCTCACATGGTCATCTCCTTTTCCTCCGTAGTTCTTTTCCCATTCTACTTTGCCGTTTTTATCGAGTTTTACAATCCAGTAGTCGCCTTCCCCGAAGTTGCTGCTGGCTTTGGGCATCTGGCTGATGGCTACTGAGGTCGTATTTCGTTCTGTAGGCTTTGTATGAGCCATTACTGATGGTTGATTACTTGTGGCAGCACTTCGGGAATAAATTCCGAGTAATGCTCCTCCATCTTTGGTAGGGATCATTTTCTCTACTTCGTCTAAGCCTTTTCCTCCTAAAATCAATTGAGAAAGTTCTTTTCCATCTTTGTCAAGTCTGGTGATCCAAACATCTTTTGAACCATAGCCGTTGGAGGAATTTTGAATATTTCCGGCTACAAAGAATCCTAAATCAGTGGTTTGAATCACAGCCCTAGCCTCTTCATCAGAGGTACTTCCCAAGGTTTTTTGCCATAATTCATCCCCAAATTCATTGATTCTGATCAGCCAGATATCGGATCCGCCTTTGGAATCCTCTTTTTTATCCAGTCCTTTTCCGGAATAGGTTGTTCCTGCCAATAGAAACCCACCGTCCTGAGTCGTTACGGTAGCGGATAAATAGTCATGATTTTGTCCGGAGAAGTATTTTTCCCAAACCTGGTCACCCTGCTGGTTGAGTTTAACCAAATGGAAATCGTAGCCGTTATTGGGCTGTTTGCTATTAGCTGCCTGGGACTGGCTTTTAACCTGAATAGAACTGCCCGTAATCAGGTATTGTTGATCAATCGTCGTAGTCACTTGGCTTAAGAAATCCTGGGTAGAGGATTTGATGTCTTTTTGCCAAACCACTTCCTGGGCTGATACGCCCAAAATCATGCACAATAGATAGGCACCCATGTAGATTTTTTTCATAGTCTGTGTTAATTTTCAATTTTTATTTTTAAAGCCTCTAAGATATCATTTTTCATGCTTCCCTTACTTGTGAATTTTATATTATATTAAGTGATTGTTGCAAATATATTGTGGTGAAACGACAAAAGATGGCGTGTTATATATGAAGATGTAAATAGTTGGGAAAAAGTTGGAAATAAATCAGACAATATTATTTCGTACGGCAAATATGCAATAAAAAGAGTGATAATATAAATAATCACTCCATAGATTCATGAATTTAGATATTTAAAATCAGATCTTTTCATCACAAATAAAACTAACAATCAATAGTTTATGAATCTCAATCAGTTATTTAGTGGATTGAAATTGTATTTATAGTATCCATCTGATACAGTTCAAAGAAATAGAAAATTCTCATCCCTTTAATCAGATTAGTGTGGAAGAAATATTTCAAAAAATATGTTTTCCGAGAAAAATAAAAGATCCCTCTCTTCAATCTTATTTTACATAAATTTTTTAGTTTACCCAAATACAGGCAGCAAATCCTGGTCAAAGGTTAAGAGGGTATAATCTGCAATATCAAAGTGTATATTTTCATCATTATTCGTAAAAACAATGGTTTTCATTCCTGCACTTTTGGCGGCCTGCAATCCGGAATAACTGTCTTCAACAGCAATACAAGAGTCCGGAGAAATATCCATATTGTTAGCAGAAGTCAGATACACTGCCGGATGGGGTTTTCCATATAGTTCTAATTCCGATGAATGAACAGTATCAAATAAATCCCGGATCTGAAGTTTTTCAAGGACAGCATCTGCAACCTGTAACGGCGCATTAGTTGCCAATCCTATTTTATAGTTTTTAGTTTTAAGTTCTTTAATAAACCCTTGTATACCGGACATGGTACAATCTTCTGATTTAATATATTCAATCACTTTGGAAATGACTTTTTGCTCTACAGAAGCTACATCTAAGTTTTCCCAAGGAAATCTTTCATACCAGAATTCGGTAACTTCTCTTGTGGTCAGATATTGGGTTTTCGCCGCCAGTTCCGGCGTCACCTGTACTCCATAGGAAGAAAATACTTCTTTTTCTGCTTTTGCCCAGAAGCCTTCGGAATCCACAAGAACTCCGTCCATATCAAATATTACTGCCTGTAAAGCCATTCTTTTTCCGATTGATAAGTTTGTAAAATTATTGGGTAATTTTGTAAACACA
Organism: uncultured Chryseobacterium sp.; assembly: GCA_963518055.1. GTDB lineage: Bacteria > Bacteroidota > Bacteroidia > Flavobacteriales > Weeksellaceae > Chryseobacterium. Next base: position 250,432 of record CAUQIC010000008.1, on the reverse strand, counting down.
ACGTTGGCCCCCTGAAATAATATGATCTACCCTTTCTACCTGATAGTCTTTACCGATCAAGGATTGAAAATTAGATAACTCTGCGCGACAGAATCCCTGACATTCTGTAGCTGCAGCACATATCGGACAATGATTTTCTATCAAAAAATAATCTTTTCCATCTTTTTTCCATTCTGCCATATACCCTTCTTTACTACGAATTTCGGCAAGAGCATCCAGACGTTGTTCTAAAGATTTTGCTTTGGATAGTGTTTTTTCGTATCGATCGTGGGTATTTTTTTCCCGGTCAGTGATTAATAAATCCAATGCATTTTCCCCTAAAAGACTTTTTACTGATTGTAACAACTGGACTGTTACTTCTGCATGAGTATCCGGGAATTGGGACATTCCTTTTTCGGTAAGGGTATAATACGTTGAAGGCCTTCCGACCCCTTCACTCTTCACGATAGGTTGTATCATTCCTTCCTGAGCCAGATTCAGCAAATGCTTTCTCGCACCTTCTTTGGTAATAGATAATTCTTCAGAAATGACCAGAGAAGTGACTTCTCCTCTCATCTTGATAAACATCAGAATACGATCTGCTGCCGGCTTCTTCATTTGACAATAATTAGGTTGTTTTATTTTCAACAACAAATATAGTCATTTTCTATAATCTCAAAAAATAACAAATAAAACACTGGATTACACCAATTTAAAATTCTAAAACACAAAATACATAAAACAACCAAAAAGTTGTTTTATTCAAATATATTGTTACCTTTGCGATACATTAATCAAAAAAATAAATACAATGAAGCCATTTACATTACCTCAATTATCTTACGCATATAGTGCATTGGAGCCTTTTATAGATCAGAATACAATGACTATTCATCACCAACGTCATCACCAGGCTTATGTTGACAACCTCAATGTGGCATTGGAACAGACCCAAGAAACAAATCCTGATCTGGATTCTCTTCTACAGAGAATAAGTGAGTATAGTCCGGCAGTAAGAAACAACGGAGGAGGTCATTATAACCATTCTTTATTTTGGGAAATTCTTTCGCCGCAGCCTAAACTGAGCCCTGAAGGTCAGTTGAATGAGGCGATCAATACCACTTTTGGCAGTCTTGAAAATCTTAAAGCAGAAATGAAGAAAGCCGGTCTCGGTCAGTTTGGTTCCGGATGGGTGTGGCTATTTGTAAAATTCAATGGTACCCTTGCTATAAGTTCTACCCCAAACCAGGATAATCCAATGATGGATGTTCTTACCATGAACAGAGGCTTTCCTATTCTTGGAATCGATGTTTGGGAACATGCTTACTATTTAGCTTACCAAAATAAGAGGGCAGATTATTTAGATTCATTCTGGTCTGTACTTGACTGGTCAGCCGTAGAAAGAAAATATGAAGAAGCTCTTTCAAAAATCAGATAAACAATATTCTTATAAACCATTATGGAACAGGAAATTTTCATTAATAAAGCAAAAGCTTCAGGCATTATTGCCCTTGATCTTTTAGATTATAAACCCACTACAGAAATTGTAGAACTGGATATTAAGGATCATCTTTTTATGGGGATGATTGTCAAAGAGAAAGAGTTTAAAGAATCTATTGCTGCGGTGGACTTTTCTGTGTACAATGAGAAAGCCGTAGGAATTATTTGCTCTACAGATGCAATTATTCCACCATGGGCTTATATGTTACTCATGGAAAAACTATCACCTTATGCCGTGTATGTTGATTTAAACAATACAGAAACGATTTTACTTGACCTTTGGAAACGCCGTTTAACCTACGCAGATCTGAGATGTTATAAAAATCAGAAAGTTGTTGTCAGGGCACAGGCGAGTCATGATCCTGCATTATATTTATTGGCTGCCGGACTCCTCAAGCCATTGGTAAAAAGCCTGATGTACGGTGAGATAGGTTTACCCAAAGTAATTTTCAAACAATAAATAAAATGAAAGCAATCATATTCAACGGATCTCTGGAAAGAAGAGCTGAATCTACTTCCGGATTTATTTCTCAATATTTTGCCGAGCATCTCAGAAGGGCAGATATACCAACGGATATTTTCACTCTCGCTGACTCTGGAATTCCGTTATTCGATGTCACATTAACCAAAACGCCTTTAGCGGTAGAGCGCATGACCCAGATGTTTACCGATGCTGATCTGCATATCTGGCTGGCTCCACTCTATCATGGAAGTATCCCGGGAGTGATGAAAAATTGCCTGGACTGGCTGGAGGTTACAGCAAACAACTATGAGCCTTATCTTACAGACAAAACAGTAGGACTGGTGTGTTGGGCTGACGGGTTGCAGGCTATGCAGGGAATCAATGCAATGGACGCCATTGCCAAATCATTGAGAGCATGGCCACTTCCCTTCAGTGTACCTATCATCCGATCATCTTTATTTGACAGTCAAAATCCAACAAAAATTTCTACCACCTATTGTGATAAATTCAACAAACTTATCAACATCGCTACCACAAAAAAAATTGAAAAAACGATTATAAATCAACCATAATATGATAGAAACAGATATATTGATCATTGGAGCCGGCCCTGCAGGGTTGTTTACGGTATTTGAAGCCGGCCTTCTCAAGATGCGTTGTCATATTATCGATGCATTGCCACAGATGGGAGGCCAGTTATCAGAATTATATCCAAAGAAACCTATTTTTGATATTCCGGGATTTCCAAGTGTTCTCGCAGGAGAGCTCATTGATAATCTTTATGAACAAATCAAACAGTTTGAGCCAGGTTTTACCTTCAATGAAACAGCTATCCATCTTCTTAAATTAGAAGAGAACCTGTTTGAAGTCATTACTGATAAAGGAACAAAACACAGAGCCAAAGCAGTCATTATTGCGGGAGGATTGGGAAGTTTTGAGCCTAAAAAACCACTCATTGAAAATATTGAGTATTTTGAAGATCATGGCATCAGTTACTTCGTTAAAAATCCTGAGGATTATGCCGGAAAAGAGGTGGTCATCGCTGGTGGGGGTGATTCTGCACTGGATTGGACTATACATCTTGCGGAAATAACCTCTTCTTTAACTTTGATTCACAGGAGAAGTGAATTCAGAGGTGCTTTAGATTCTGTTGAGAAAGTTAAAAAGCTGAAACATGAAGGAAAAATTAACCTGATCACCCCTGCTGAAGTTGTTGCCATTGAAGGAGATGCCCATTTACAGAGAATTGTTGTTGAAAAAGATGGAGTTCTTCAAACGATAGAGACGGATTATTTTATACCATTATTTGGATTGGTACCGAAATTGGGGCCTCTTACCGATTGGGGGTTAGCATTGGAAAAAAATGCCATCAAGGTGGATAACAGTACAGACTTTCAAACTAATATTCCCGGAGTATATGCTGTAGGAGATATCAATACCTATCCTTATAAGATGAAGTTGATTTTATGTGGGTTCCATGAAGCAGCCATTGCCTGCCAAAGTATCTATCAACGTCTTAATCCTAATAAAAAATTTGTATTAAAATATACTACGGTAAGCGGTATTGAGGGTTTTGACGGAACCAAAAAGCAAGCAGAGAAACAAGTAGTAGCAACGATTGACTGATTCCATGACAGAAGAAATTACGATTACAGTAAAGGATCAAACGGGTACTATACATACCTTGGTCTGTCCGTTGGATATGGGACTTACCCTCAAAGATATCTGTAAGGCTTATGAATTACCTATGGAAGCAATGTGTGGAGGAATGGCCATGTGTGCTACCTGCCACTGCTTTATTTTAAATGAAACGGTAGTACTATCTGAGAAAAGCGATATAGAAGAGGCTCTTCTTTCAGAACTGTTTAATACTAAGCCTGTCAGCAGATTAGCCTGTCAAATTCATTTAAATGCTCAAATGGATGGCCTTTCTGTAGAGATTGCTGCAGATTAACAGATCCAAAATAAAAGTTTGCACAGTTTATGATGTATAAATTGTTGAACTGCTTTAATTAAGTTTAGTAGGGATTTCCGAAACCATGTTGAGGGAATCCCTTTTCAAACAACCAAAAACTAAAACAATATGGCTATTAAAATAACTGATGATTGCATCAACTGTGGGGCCTGTGAACCGGAATGTCCCAATTCAGCCATTTATGAAGGTGCCATCGACTGGCGTTGGCAGGATAAAACAAAACTTTCAGGAAAAATAACTTTCCCGGACGGAAAGGAAGCAGATGCAGGTGCTTACAATGAAGCTTATTCTGATGATGTTTATTATATTGTATCAGGAAAATGTACCGAATGTAAAGGCTTTCATGAAGAACCGCAATGTAAGGCTGTATGTCCTGTAGACTGTTGCGTTGATGATCCGGATCATCGTGAAACAGAGGAAGTATTGCTAGACCGGCAGAAATTTATGCACGGAGCTTAAAATCCGGATAATCCGAATACTCTGCAAAAATATTTTATATTTAAATTTCTACCACATCAAATCAATTAAGGCGGGATAAAACCCCGCCTTTACATCTATTAGCCAAAAGCTTATTTTTCTTTAATCTCATTATAGATCTTTCGGGTAAAAGGGGTTTCAATATTCAGTTCATGACCATATTTTAAAATTGCCCCTGCAAACAATTCAAGTTCGTTATCTTTCTTCCCGGAATTAACGTCCAGTTGTAAAGAGGTTGGAGTTTCAAATGGAAAGGTAGCAGCTTTTTCAAATGTTTTCTCAATAATATCCTGTGGAAGTTCAATTCCTTTTTGATCCGTAATTAACTTCATCTCTTTCATGATTTCTGTAGCTTCATGCTTTTGCTGTTCATCAGCACACACAGTACCCATAGATGAGTTGTATTTTGCCGTAACCAATCCGAAACTGGCAATAAAGAAAAACTTCGTCCAGATGTCTGTTAAAGAATTATCTTTAAAATCAAAATCAATTTTGCTTTCCTCCAGCAAAGCAGGAATCCAGTTTATATCGGCAGAAAAATGTTCAGGGTCTCTGCCTATAATCATTCTCCCCGCTTTTCCTTTATGCTCTACAGTTCCTCTTTCTTTAATGTGAGAAGCAACATAGATACAGCTTGGTAATACTACATTCTCCGGAATAATTTTTCTTATTCTTTCGTAAATATCGGCACCATTCATCATCGGAAGCAATACTGTATCTTTGTTAATGACCGGCAACAACTGTCTGCAAACATTTTCAAGATCATATTCTTTCACTCCAATTAAAACCAAATCAGGATCTTTTATATCATGGATATGTTCTTCAATCGCATTAGGGAAAGTTCGATTATCAGGATGTTCCGGAGAGAGAAGCATCAAGCCGTTATTTTTTACCTTCTCATAGGTTTCTCCTCTTGCGACAAAAGTAACTTTATATTTTTCTGAAGTTTCATTGGTCTTATTAATTTTAAAACCAAAATATCCACCTACACCCCCTAATCCTACAACGACAATATGTTTTTTGTTCATGAAATTATTTTTTAGCAAAGATCAGAGACAAAAATGAAAGTATCACTTGACAAATGAAAAGAAATTAAGATTTATGAATATCCCTTCGGATACGACTTAACGAGCTGTCTTTAATTCCAAGGTAAGATGCAATCACCTTCAAAGGAACGTGCTGAAAGATATCGGGATCTTTTTTCATCAGGTTAAAATATCTTGTTGAAGCCTTTTGGCTCGCCATTTCGATCAGTCTGTCATGGATATTGTAATAATTAAGGACAAACAGAAGTCTGCTAAATTCTCTGAACTCCGGAATATTGTGAAAATTATGCTGTACATTTTCCAGCCCTGTCTCCCAAAAGACACAATCGGTCACTGTCTGATATATTTCTTTGGTAGGTTGCTTTCTGAAAAATGATAAAAAATCATTAACAAAGCATGGTGCCGCATAAATATTGGTTGTAATTTCTTCATTATCTTCATTCAAAATATAGGAACGAACATATCCCTTTTCCAAAAAAAAAGTCTTGGTACTGATGATATTCTGATCCAATAAAACAGCATTGGCTTTCAGGTCAAAAGAGGTGAAAGTTTCTGTAATCTTCTCAACCACCTCATCCTGAATGCTGAATAAGGAGTGAAAATAATTGTTGATTGATGATTTATCCATGTCAATAAGACCTCTAATATGAGACTCTCTGCCACCAAAGATAAAGATAATCCGTTAAGCAAATATCGAGTACAACTTCACTGCTTTGGTGACCAAAAAACGTGGGCAGATATTTATCAATTAAAAATCCAGGGTATGCCAGCATCTGTTCTGTGAAATCTTAAATAACTCAACCTGTTTTAATTGGCCTCAGATAAGATCTGAAAGGCTATGTTCCAGGACCACAGCCTCATTATTCTCCAGCTTATTACTAGTCTGTTCCTGGCTCAGATCTTTTATATTGGTATAGGCTCAGGTATATTTAGTTCAGATAATACTTAAAGTACTTTTGAATTATTATTTATAGCAAACGGGCAGAGTATATTATAGATCTTTACAACTTTGCATTATCCCGAGACTTCATTTTTTATTTCCATCCTCCTCCAAGAGCAGCATACAGATTGACAACGGCTTGAAGCTGCTGTAATTTATCGGTAACTGCACTTTGTCTGGCACTCAAAAGACTTTGTTCTGAGGTAAGCACATCCGTATAATTGGTAGCACTGGTATACTTCAACAATTCTTTTGTAAAATAAACTGCTTTTTCAAGATTGGCAATCTGTTCTTTACGGGAAGAGGCTTTTTCATCTACCATCTGATACTGGTACAATGCATTGGAAACCTCCTGCCCCGCTGTCAGCAATACTTTGCTGTAATTATACTGAGCCGCTTCATAATTCGCCTGAGCTACTTTTAACTTCTGCTTATTCAGACCGTTATTAAAAATAGGTTGAGCCAGCCCTCCTACAATATTCGCAAAAAAAGCACCTGCATTAAAAAATGAATTGAGTTGTGTAGCATATAAACCTGCCTGCCCTGTAATTGTCAATGCAGGGTAGAAAGCTGTTCTGGCCACATTGATTTGTTCAAAATTACTCCTCAGCTGTAATTCGGCTTCCCTAACATCCGGTCTGTTGGCCAGCAACTGTGCAGGCAGACCAACGGATAGTTCACTATAAACCTGTTCATTAAAAAGCGAATCACGTTGTATGGGCCCGGGTGTTCTTCCCAGCAATAGAGATAATGTATTTTCTGCCTGACGAATGTTATTTTTAATATCAGGAACTGTTGATTTTACAGCATAATAATTGGCAGCACTCTGTACAACCGCAGCTCCGGTTACCACATTACTGTTTTTTAAAACCTTCATGGTTTCTGTATCTTTGGAATAAACATCCAGAGATTGTTGTACAATATTCAACTGTTCATCATAGGCTAGCAATTGATAATAGGTCACAGCAATATTAGCAACAAGTTGAGTTTGCACAGCCTGTCTATAAGCTTCACTGGCAAGATATGTTGCATACATTGAGCGCTTGGTGCTCTTCAGTTTTCCCCATATATCTATCTGCCATGAAGACAATGCATACAACTGATAGATCTGTGAAGCAGAAGCCTGTGAGCTAGAGGGATCATAAGCTCCTGCAGAAGCATTTCCTGAAAGTGAAGGAAGGAATGCCTGTTTCGTTTGTATAAAATTAGCTTCTGCGGCTTTAAGATTGGCAGCAGCAGTCTTCAGATCCAAATTATTGGCAATCCCCTCACTAATAAGATCTTGCAACAAAGGATCTTTAAAGATTTCTTTCCATGAAAGCGTGGCTATATTATTATTCTTGTCAGCAGCTGTCTCTCCATATAAGTGGTCTGAAACTGTTTCATTGTTAGTATACGGTTGAGTGACGTTACAACTGAAAAGCAGAACAGAGACACCAATAATGTGTAGAAAGAGTTTATATTCTTTTTTTCTGATTATCATACTTTTAAGCTATATTTTCTTGGGTTCAACAATCAACTCATCATTTTCATCATACTTATTGGCCCCTGTTTTCTCCTGTAGTCCCTGGAAAATAACATAAAGCCCCGGAATCACAAAAATTCCAAGCATTGTTCCAAATAGCATTCCTCCGATAGAGCCTATACCAATTGATTTATTACCATTGGCTCCTACACCGCTTGAAAACATCAAAGGCATTAATCCAAAAATAAAAGCCAATGAAGTCATCAAAATAGGTCGGATTCTTATTTTCGCTCCCGCCAGTGCACTGTCAAGCAGACTCATGCCTTCATGTCGCTTTTCCAAAGAAAGCTCCACCATTAGAATTGCATTTTTCGCAAGCAAACCGATCAACATAATCATGCTGATCTGCACATAAATATTGTTATCTATTCCAAAAATTTTCGCAAAAACAAAAATCCCGCTTAGCCCTACAGGTAAAGAAAGTATTACGGCTAATGGAAGAATATAGCTTTCGTATAACGCACTTAAAAGCAGATACACAAAACAAAGGCTCAACAAAAATATAATCCCGGCCTGAGATCCTGAACTCTGTTCTTCCTTGCTGATTCCACTGTATTCAAAACTATAACCGGGAGGCAGTGTCTGTGCTGCCACCTCATTAATGGCCTGCATGGCCTGACCCGTGCTATAGCTTTCATTGGGTGAACCACTTACTGAAATAGCATTATACATATTAAAACGTGATATGGATGACGGACCATAGACCTTTTTCATGGTAATATATTCTGAAATAGGGCTCATGGTTCCACTTGCCGTCCTTATTTTAATATTGTTCATCTGCTCAACGGTTCCCCGATATGGGTTATCAGCTTGAAGAATAATCTGATATTGCTGTCCGAATTCCGTGAAATTACTTACATAAGAGCTTCCGTAATACACATTCATAAGGTTGAGGATGTCTGCGGGCTGAATTCCGTTATCTTCACATTTTGCTACATTTACATCTACTTCATATTGTGGAAAATTGGGGTTAAAGGCTGTCGCCGCATATTGAATTTCACTCCTTTTATTAAGTGCTGCCAAAAAGTTTTGAGCCACTCCATAAAAATCACCTATAGTATGTCCTCCCCTGTCTTCTAATTGAAATGTAAAACCTCCACTGGTTCCAAAGCCACTGATGGTAGGCTGTTGCATAAAATTAATAGAAGCTCCCTGTATATTCTTTGTTTTTTCGGTAAGTTGCTGGATAACATCTTTATCGGTAACTCCGGGACGCTGGCTCCACGGGGTAAGCCGTAGAATAAGCATTCCATAAGAACTTCCGCTTCCTCCCAGCTGATTTTGTCCCAAAGTAGTCATAGAGGCTTGTACCTGAGGAATCGTATGGGCAATATGATCTATTTGTTTGTTAATACTTTGTACTCTTTCCTTCGTTGCAGCAGCAGGAAGGGTTACATTTACGAATATTGTTCCCATATCCTCAGAAGGAACAAAGCTGGAAGCTACGCTTTTAATCGTAAAATAGAAAAGTCCTCCAAAGCATATAACAAGGGCTATTGTCATCCATTTCCGTCTAATCAAAAAACCAACACTTGCAATATATTTATTAATTAGCTTTTCATAATTTGAATTGAAACCTTCTTTGAGCCTTTGCAATGGTCCTTTTTTCTGAATGTCTTGTTCATGTTTCGGAGGACGCAAAAACATAGCTGCTAAAGCGGGACTTAATGTAAGAGCATTCACTGCCGAAATCATAATGGCTACCGCCAGAGTAATTCCAAACTGTTTGTAAAATACCCCAGCAGATCCTCCCAAAAATGTTACCGGAAGGAATACTGAAGCCATGACAAGTGTAATGGAAATAATCGCAGGTGCAATTTCTCCCATGGCATCTATGGCAGCTTTACGAGAAGAAGTATAGCCATGTTCAAGTTTACTGTGTACGGCTTCTACCACTACCACTGCATCGTCCACTACAATTCCGATAGCCAGAACGAGGGCAAACAATGTCAATAAGTTAAGGCTGTACCCGAATAAATACAGGAAAAAGAATGTTCCTATGATAGAAACAGGAACCGACACTCCATGAATAATCGTAGAACGTACATCCTGTAAAAAAATAAGGATCACCAGAAATACCAGCAAAAAACACTCTATTAATGTGTGCAATACTTTAGAGATACTTTCACTAAGGAAGTTATTGATATTCACCAACTCTATCATTTTAATTCCTGACGGAAAACTTTTTGAAGCATCTGCCATTACCTTCTGAGCCCCAACGATAACCTGTTGCGCGTTGGATCCGGGAGTTTGGCTGATTGCAATGGCTACAGCAGGTTTACCATTAATGGCAGTCGCACTGGTATAGGTCTGAGTTCCCAGGTCAATTCGTGCAATATCCTTTAAATAGAGATATTGTCCGTTTCCTATAGACTTAACAATGATCTTCTGGAACTGCTCCACCGAAATTAAAGTCCCTGAATAGGTAATATCATATTGAAATGCCTGTGCGAGATTATCTCCTATCTTCCCTGGAGCCGCATTAAAATTTTGTGCGTTTAAGACAGTTGTTACATCGGAAGGGACTAATCCATAGGCTGCCATTTTATCAGGTTGCAGCCAAATGCGCATCGCATAGGTCATCGCTCCCCCGAATATCGTTGCGCCACCCACTCCTTTCGCTCTTTGCAGCTGAGGGACAAGATTAATCGCTGCATAATTCTGCAAAAACTTCTGATCATACTGTTGGCGCTCACTGAACAACCCTAAAATCAACACATTACTACTCTGTTGCTTTCTGACAGTCACCCCGGCCTGCGTTACTGCTAGTGGCAGTTTGGATAATATGGTACTGATTCTGTTTTGTACATCTACCGCTGCCTGATTGGGGTCTACACCTACGGCAAAATAAACGCTGATACTGGCAGAACCTGTATTACTGGCAGAAGATGTCATGTAGGTCATTCCTTCCACCCCGTTTATTTGTTGTTCAAGAGGAAAAACCACACTGTTAATAAGTGTAGTGGTATTAGCTCCGGGATAGGAGGCGGAAACCTGAATCGTAGGCGGTGCAATATCAGGATATTGCGCTACAGGCAGACTGCTTATTCCCAAAATACCCAACACAACGATGATCACGGAAATCACCGTACTCAATACCGGTCTTCGTATAAATAATTTGAGCATGGCTGTTAGTTGGATTTGGATTTCATATTACGATAAATATCTGCCGCCTTAGCCGGTGTTGGCTTAATCACAGTACTGTCACTAATGTTAAGGCCATTAAGCACAAGCTTATCTCCGGCCTTACTACCACTTTTCACCACTACAAAATTACCGTCATCAGTAGGTGAAGTCGTTACTGCTTCGCTCATCACCATATTTCCTTTTGTAACTTTATAGACAAATGACTTATCCTGCATTTGATACACAGCGGTCTGCGGAATTAATAAAGCATTATCAAGATTGGAAGGTATTCTAATGGTAGCACTTGCCCCATTTTGGATGAGTCCTAATCTGTTATCAAATATAGCTTTAAAGGTAGCGGTACCCGTACTGCTGTTGATCCCTCCACCGGCCGTTTCCAGTTTACCCTTCTCAGGATATACTGTGCCATCAGCCAATACCAAAGTGACCTCAGGCATATTGTTTAGCTTTTCTAAAGTGGTACTCCCTTTCATACTGTTCATAAAACTTAACAGTTCTTTTTCATTGAGAGAAAAGTAGGCAAATACATTGGTCGTATTAGACAGTGTCGTAAGCGGATCGGTTGTGGTACTGCTTACCAAAGCTCCGATTTTATAGGGAATCAGACCAATAGTACCACTTTGAGGACTTCGTATATAGGTGTATCCTTGGTTAGTCTGTGCGTTTGCCAAAGTAGCTTTCGCCTGTGCCAATGCTGCCTCCTGAGATTGCAAGGTATATTGAGCAGCACTGAGTTCATACTTACTGACGATTTCCTGTTGTACCAGAGGACGTGCTTTTTCAACATTCATACGAGCAGCATTCACATTGGCTTCCGCACTTTTTATGGCAGCTTTCGCGGTAAGAATATCCTGTTCATATTGAGGATTTTTAATTCGAAACAATAATTGACCTTTCGTTACCGCTGCCCCTTCTGGGACATAAATATCCTGAAGATAGCCGGATACCATAGGTTTTATTTCTACAACATTCTGTCCCTGTATGGATGCCGGAAAATCGTTGTAAACCGTAACTTCTTTAGGAACTAAAGTCAATACCTGATAACTTTGGATTTCCTGTTTTTTCTCAGGCTTTTTCTTCGCACAAGAAAATAATATAACCGGGATCAAGAGGATATATCTATTTTTTTTCATAGTAATACATTTGGTATAAAATAAAAATAAGAGGGATTTGGTTGTTTTATTTTATCTATATAAAAATAATATTTTAATAGCTTATTTTTCAAAAAAATAAATAAATTTTAATTAAAAACCCAAATATTCATTTAATTTATATTTTACTCCCAGCATCTTTTCATTTTTTCTCTTCATCATCTGTTGTATTTTTTGTAATTTACTTTTTTTAAAACCAGCTGACTGTTATGAATAATGATTTCTACTACCATTTCATCGAACCCGAGGCGGTTATTGCTGATTTTGTAGAAAATCTGGGCACTTTTCATAACGATTCAGATGAGCCTAAAGAAGTTGTTGTTATTCCGGACGGGAGAATTGATTTGTTTTTCGCTCAATCTTCCACAGAACCTTTTCACATTAGTCTTCTGGGGCTGGAGACTTACCCGGAGCAAAGGATTATTATGCCGCAAACTACCGTTTTTGTAGTAAGTTTTAAGCCATTGGCAATTGAGTATATTTTACATACTCCTATCGCAGATTTGTTAAATACAGGCAAAAACCTTCCCTCTGATTTTTGGGATTTTAAGGCAAACGATCTTCAAAGCTTTGCGCTTTGTTGTAAAAATGCTACAGAAAAAATAAAAGAATTACTTCCTGAAGAGATCGATGAAAGAAAACGTCAACTATTTGAACTGATTTACCTATCAAAAGGCGAAATGAGTGTGAAAGAACTCTCAGAAAATGTAGGCTGGAGCAGCAGACAGATCAATCGTTATTTTACCAAACAACTGGGATTATCACTGAAATCCTACTCTACTATTCTGCGTTTCAGGGCGTCATTAGAACATATTGCGCAAGGTAAACTCTTCCCTGAACTCAATTATACGGATCAAAATCATTTTATTAAAGAAGTAAAGAAGTTTTCCGGAGTAGCTCCCAAAGAATTATCAAAAAATAAAAACGACCGATTTGTACTATTATCAGTGTTGAAAGGAAAATAAATTTGTACTGTAAAATTTAAATACCATGCTGATAGACAATAAATCAATAGCAATCGTCGGTGGTGGTCCTGCAGGACTTACACTGGCCAGACTTTTACAATTAAAAAATGCTAATGTAAAAGTATATGAAAGAGATGTTAATAAGAATGCCCGTGTACAAGGTTCTCCCCTTGATATGCATGAAAACTCGGGGTTGGCTGCTTTACGTGCGGCTGGTCTTTTAGAAGAATTTAAGAAAACCTTTCGTCCCGGCGCAGATAAAACCCTTATTCTCAATGAACATGCAGAAATATTATACAGCGACCATGAAGCCAAACTTGATGAAAATTTTGGTCACGAACATTTTCGCCCTGAAATAGACCGTGGCCCCTTGAGAAATATGCTGCTGGAGTCTCTACAGCCGGAAACTGTAGTGTGGGATAGCCATTTTATTTCAATGGAGCCTCAAAACGAAGGCTGGTTGTTACACTTCAAAAATGGTACTTCCTATTATGCAGATCTTGTGATTGCCTCTGATGGAGCCAATTCTAAAATCCGTCCTTATCTTACGGATATTAAACCTATCTATTCCGGAGTCCTTATGCTTGAAGGAAATGTTTCAAAAGACGCAGCTCCCCAGATTGATGCTCTCATTAATAATGGTAAGATTATGGCTTTTGGAAATACAAAGAATATATTAATTGGTCAGAAAGGTAATGGTGATCTCGGATACTATGCCAGTTTCAAAGCAGATGAAAATTGGGCAATAACGTGTGGTATTGATTTTTCTGATAATGCGCAAATTCTAAAGTGGTTCAAAAAAGAGTATTCTGGCTGGAATGATATATGGGATGAGTTATTTAAGAATGCCTACCCATCATTCATCCCTCGTCCTATTTACTATATGCCCTTACATCAGAACTGGGAAACCAAATCCAATCTAACATTGATAGGTGATGCAGCTCATGTCATGCCTCCATTCGCGGGAGAAGGAGCCAATATGGCAATGCTTGACTCATTAGAATTGAGCGAATGCCTAACGAACAATCAATACAAAACGTGGAAAGAGGCTATTTCTGCTTACGAAATCAACATGCGTAAAAGGGCAGCCTCAGCGACTCAGGAATCTATTGAAAACGGGGAACTGATGCACTCGGAAAATGCGTTAAGCAACATGCTCGAATTCTTCGGCAAACATTCAGATGTATAAATTGTAACATAAGAAATGTCTCAAAATTGAGGTATCCATTTTTCATCTAATTCTTTTTTTCTTCTTCGTGAGATTCTATTTCAGAAATTTTACACGGGTTATAAATACATCAAAAAAACAATATAGATTAATCAGATATGATGATAAAAACAAGCTCATAAATTCTTATTTTAAGATATTATGATGAGTATAAAATTGCCAAAAAGAGCAAGTATTGTAGGGATTAAGGTTATTTATAAGATATTTACCGTAAAACCAATACAAAATGCAATATTTTGAATGTCAGTGTTTTAAATTTAAAATACAGCGCTGTAGTACCCGTGTAGTAGGTTCTTTTTTCATCTTTTGGTTAAAAATTTTCATATTTGAACAAGAGACCACGAAAAAAAATGAGTGGCGAAAAAAGAATATTTCGAATACTGTCTGATGTGATGAATCAGACAGTTTTTTTATGCCTGTAAGCTATCTAAAAATTGATAGATATCTGTTTCTGTAGGGATATTTAATTTTTTTCTAATCCGGTATTTTTTCTGTTGAACCGTTCTGTGTTGAATCAGTGTATAACTTGCTATTTCCTTTGAAGTAAAATGCAATTTCAACATAGCGCAAAAAGCCAGTTCAGAGTTTTCAAGATTCGGATTAATCATGAGAAGTTCATCGATAAACTTTGGATATACTTCTTTAAAATGAGTTAAAAATTCAGGATCATTTCTTTTTGCCACTTCCATAAGAGCCTCCTGCTTTTTATCATTTATACTATCTTTCAATTCTTCAGACTCTATCTTAAGAGCTTTTCGCCTCTTTCTTAAACGGCTTACAATTCTCCAGGAATATAACCCCAATGCGGAAAAAGTAGCCATAGATAAAAAAATCACCCATTGTATAGTATTTTTCTGTTTTTCAGAATCTTCCTTTGTTTCTGTAATGAAAGATTTCATATCCTGGTTGATCGTATTCAATATCGCTGTATTATTTTTATTCTTGGCCTTAGTATAAGCTTCTAAATAAAAATAGGCTTTTTCTTTTTGCCCTTTCTTCTCATATAACATTCTTAAATCATTGTAAATGTATTTTGTATAATAAGCATAGATTCTGTTAGTCTTCTTATCTACTTCCAACGCTCTTTGCAAAGCATTTTCTGATTTATTATACTGTTTATCTGACATATAAAACTCACCCAAAATCGTATTGACATATAACGCAATCCCATCTTCCCTTTTCTGATCAATAACCTTTTTATAGGCTCGGGATATATAAGCATATGCCGAATCATTATTTTTGTGCATATATATATAATCACTTATGGCACAATCTATAAGGCCCGAATTATCCAGTTTATTGGCTTTATTAAAATATTCTAAAGCTTTTTTACTTTGCTTCTTTTCAATAAGATAAACAGCCTGCCGGAAGTAAATATTAAAAGTTATTGTATTTCTCAGTTCTGATGTACCACTTTTATTTACATAATCCATGGCCTCATCATTATATTTAAAAGCCTTATCAAGTCTTTTAAGTTCTAAATTGAAGCGACCATATACATTATAAAACCTTGCTTTATGTATATTATTTTCGGAATTATTAAGAATTTCTTTTGCTTTATCAAAAAGAATTTGTGATTTCTGATAGTTTTCCAATGAAATATTGAGCTCTGCCAGATTGATATAACAAAGTGCCTTTCCATCCTGATAATTGATCTTCTCTGCCTGTTTATAATATCTTTTATTGAGATTAATCAAAGAATCATACTCACCGGAAAGACGAAACTTCTCATTTTGCCGCAATAAAGGAACATCAAAGCTCTTCTCATATTCTTTCTTTGAAGAAGAGTTACATGAAACTAAAAGAAAAAACAGCATAAAAAGAAAAACACGTACCATGGCACTTCCTATATTTACAATATAAATTTATTCGTATGAGTGATCATTAAAAAAGGAATTTGTTACATTTTATCATCATTATATTTCTCTTACTTTTTTTTGTGGGATATAAATAAACAGCATTTCTACTCATGATCTATTTTATTCTTTTAAATTGTCAAAAAAATCATAAATATCTTCTTCTCCCTGAATATTTAACCTCTTTCTGATTCTATATTTTTTCTGCTGAACAGATTTATGCTGTACAAAAGTATAATCAGCAATCTCTTTTGATGAAAAATGCAGTTTCAGCATAGCACAAAAAGCCAATTCAGAATTTTCGAGATCAGGATTAATTTTCAAAAGAGCATTCACAAAATCAGGATACATTTCTTTAAATTTCATTAGGAATGAAGAATCATTTTTCCGGACAAGTTCGTTGAGCTCTTCTATCTTTTTATTGAAAACATGATCTTTTAATTTATCTGTTTCCTGCTTTAAGCTTCTTTTTTTAACTCTCAGATTCTTTATCGTTTTCTGAACATAGATGCCTGAAATCGTAAAAGCTGCAATAGATAATGCAATCAGTAATGGCAAATCATTTTTGTGCCATTCAGATTCTTTTCTCATCTCTGAAATAAAATCTTCGGTAGTTTTATTCATCGTAGCAAACCGCTCACCATCAAGCCTGCCCTCTTCTTCCATAGACTTCTTCAGATAGTAATAGGCTTTATTCTCATCTTTCTTTTTTTTATATAAATCAGATAAAGCTTTATATACTCCGCTGATGTGTGAAGAATAGGTACGTCTTGTTTTTATATTAATTTCCAGAGCTTTTTTAAGCGATTTTTCAGCCTTATCAAGATCGTTAATTTCATTATAATAATATCCCATTGTATAATACACCCAAAGTGATTCTACATCACTTGTTTTTTGAGCCATCATCTTTTGATCTGATCTGGCGATATATGAACCGGCTGATTTCAACTGGTGCGTAAATAAGTAATACTGAGCAACCATACAATTTGTATATGCAGAGTTTTCCAGTTTATTTCCCTTTAAAAAACATTTCAAAGAAGTTCCCATCCAACCTTTCCAGGCAAAATAAATTCCTCTGTTTACATAAAGTCTTGGAATAAGTTTATTTATGAGACCTGTTTTTTTTGCTATCTTTCCGTAATACAATGCTTTATCATTGTCACTGATCGCTTTATCATATAACTTAAGATGAGAATAATACAAACTGTAATCATTATAAAATGCAGCCTTATGATAAGCATTTTCAGAATTGACTAAATCTTTTTCTGCTTTATGGAAAAAAAAGGAGGCTTTCTCATAATTTCCTGCAGATACATTCACTCCGGCAATATTCAGATAGCAAAGAGCTTTTCCCTCTTTATATTTCATTTTAGCTGCTTTCTTCAGGTATTCAGTATTAAGCCGGATAAAAGCTTTGTATTTACCGGAAAGTTGTAGATCTGAACTCTTATTGATTAAAGAAACATCAAAGGCTTCTTTCTCTTTATCATCTGATTTTTGGGTACATGAAATCACAAATAGCAATACACCTATGCATAATGTATAGATTATAATTTTCTTCATGGATTCTGAACACCTATTTTTATTTCCGATAATTGTCACATTAGTTTATTTCTATTCTGTCATCAGTTCTTATATTCTCACATAGGCTTGCCAGCCCAATAAAAAGCAGGTAAAATAATTTTTAAATAAACTCTTTTTCCAATTCTCTATAGTTATAAATATACATAATTATCAAGCTAATCTGCAAAAACAACAGTAATCTTCAAAAAAACATAATATTTCCTTCTTTTGAGATAAATAATTTATTGTATCAAACGAAATTAATCTTGTCGTATTATATGCTTTCTAAAATTTACTTTATTATTAATCAAACTTAACAGAAAATACTTTAATAGGTATTCTATCAAAGAAGTACTTTCATTACCCGGTAGAGCCTGCAATAAACCCGGATACTTGTATTGGAATACATGTTTCATTCTTCTCCTCTCTTCTCCTCCGTGAAGTACATTGATATCGCACTGGTAGTATATAGGAAGTAGGCATTTTCTATAATTCATAGGATTATTTCGTTTACTTTGATCGAAACAAATAACATCTGAATTGTAAAAAACAGACAACAGATGATAGAATAAAATATGGACTGAAAAATTCAAATGATGACATTCATTTCCTCTTATAATTTATAATCACTAACACTAAGAATACCATCTTTATAATAAGGAAAATGGAACTTCAAAGAGAGCTTTATTTGTATTAGATTCCGAAGATATCATTCAACGGAACGAGCTATTACCTGAGGGTATGAATTCTGGTGCTAACGGAATCATAGCTGTATTAGAAAAATTAAAATAAAAATATTTATGCCTACTTTAAAAATTCCTATCGGCCCTGCAGATCATATACAGGGTAATCCCGATACTGCAAAAATCATTTTAGTTGAATATGGTGATTATCAATGTCCATATTGTAAGGAAGCATTCTTTTTGATAAAAAAATTCATGGATAAGTATAAAGATAAAGTCGCCTTTGTTTTTAGGAATTTTCCGTTGGTTAATGTTCATAAATATGCGATGGCTGCTGCAGAAATTGCTGAAGCAGCAGGAGACCAAGGTAAATTTTGGGAAATGCATGATCTCATTTATGAAAATCAGAATTCATTAAATGAAGAAAGCCTTGAGAGATTTATCCAAGTCTTAAAACTGGATATTCATAAAATCCCAAAAGATGTTAATACATCAGAACTTCAAGATAAAATTAAAACAGATTTTGATGGTGGAGTACAAAGTGGAGTTAATGGTACTCCTGCTTTTTATGTCAATAATCAAAAATGGGAAGGCTATGATGGAACATATGACTCGTTTATCACGCTGCTCAAAGATATATGATCATTAGAAGTACTTTTTTAATAAAATAAATCAATCATAAATTTTATAATTAATTATTAATCAACTTACCACTTATGGAAATACATATTGGAATAGATCCAAAACAGACAGAAAAAATAGCTGAAATTTTAGAGCCGCTTTTAGCAGATGAGTTTTTATTGTATTTAAAAACAAGAAATGCACACTGGAACGTTGAGGGACCGGATTTTCACACGATACATGTTTATTTTGAACAACTTTACAAAGAGCTTGAAGAGGTGGTTGATGAAATTGCCGAAAGACTTCGTAAAATTGGTCATTATGCCCCTGCTACAATGAAAGAGTATTTAGAGCTTACCCATTTAACAGAGAAGAGGGAGAACAAAAATAAAAGTTTGGATTATATAAAAGATCTTCTTTCTGATCATGAATCTATTATTATGCATCTAAGAGGAAATATTGAAGAAATTGATAAAAAATATCAATTTAATTATGGTACTGCTGATTTCTTGACCACTTTAATGGAACAGCATGAAACAACTGCATGGATGTTAAGGTCACATTTACAATGATTTAAAATCTGTTAATCCATCAAAAGTATAGCCTTAAACCTAATGGATCTTGGGTAACTAAGATCCATTAGCAATGGTTTTGTTACGTCAGGAATAAAGGGTTTACAAAATTACCCCTTATTATCTCTATGTCTATGTTAACTGAAAATACTTTTCTTTTAGGATGACAACTACAACCAGTACCATCGCTAAATATATAAGTTCAGGTCCTGTTCCATAGATGTCATTAAGAATGACTAAAATAAAAAACCCTCCTATTAATCAATTCTAAATCATGATGAAAAATTTTTTTTTATATATAATGCTCATACCCTTGATAACTGCTCAATGTTCAGATACCTCTTCAGATTTCCCCTATCATGACAGGGAAGATATCAAAAAGATTATTCAGGAAGAAGAGGTTTCCTGGAATAAAGGAGATGCGGATACCTATTCATATCATTTTGCTGAAGAAGGCACATTTACTAATATTCTGGGACAATATTTTGTAGGACATTCGGAATTTTTAATGAGGCATCAACAAATCTTCAGTAGTGTATTCAAAGGAACTACGATGAAACAAAGTATAGTCAGTTTTAAATTTGTAAGAGAAAATGTTGTGATCGCAGAGACATTGATTTATGTATCAGGGTTCTCAAAATCAAATCCTCTTACAGGAGTTTCTATTGATGAAAACGGTTTTCTTAGAACACGTCTATTGCAAATATTCCAAAAAGAAAAAAACGATTGGAAAATTGTGTCTTACCATAATGTAGATATTAAGAAAGGAATACCCAGCTCATTTTTAAATTAAATCATATTATGAAAAAAATAATTATTTTTTACTGTTTATGTATATCCGCATTATACTGTTCTCAGGTGGGTATTGGAACTCAAAACCCCCAAGCAGTTTTTCATGTGGATGGGGGAAAAGATAATTTAGGTGTAGGTATCCCAACTTCGGATCAACAGGCTAATGATTTTGTAGTGACATCTACAGGAAGCGTAGGAATAGGCAATACAAACCCTCAAAAATCACTCGATGTAGATGCTAAAAATGAAAGCCTTAGAATCAGAAACTTAATAAGAAAATCAAATGATAATCAAGATGTTATAACCAGAGATATAACTAATGGAGATATATCTTCTACGTCTTACAGCTACAGCGTTAATACTCCTACCGTTCCATCTGGTTCCAGTACTACAGTTTCAGTGCCTTCTACGGTTGATATTCCAAGCGGGTTTCTTACGATACAGTCTACAAATGATTGTAGCAGAGTAATGATCACCAATTTTGTTTATAGTGGATTATCTCTTGGATATGTTTCAGGAGTAGCAAGAGATGTGATAGGCAACCCTTCTATTGCTCCCATAGCTCCAAACGTTAATTCTTCAGGGACCTGGACTGTGACTTTTCCTAATGTTACGACTTGCGGGAGTGCCACTGGAACTCAGTTTGATTTTTCCGTCATAAAGACAAATACTAATTCATACGTGATTACTAATAATGGGAATGTGCCAAAAACATACCGCATGGTTATCAGTCGTTTGTAAGATTGATGAGTTTCTTAATAAAAAATTGTCTGAAATTAGAAATAGAAATGTTTGATGACCTTACTCCTGATCCGGCCATACATACTGATAAAAAAATTGAAAGAAGTAATATTGTAATGAAGTACAGCTGCTAAAAAACGAAAAAAGAATTACCAAAATTTGATAATTCTTTTTTTTGTGACCCGGCTGGGATTCGAACCCAGGACCCATACATTAAAAGTGTATTGCTCTACCAGCTGAGCTACCGAGTCGGCCACTTACTTTTTTAAGTAAATCCCTTTGTTTAAGGGACTGCAAAGATAGAAATTTTTATTTTAATTCCAAGTTTTTTCACACTTTTCTTCAATAAAATTCACATTATTTTTAAGGAAACTAAATCCAATTTTGGAGGAAAATCAATTCATAAATAATCCTTCACCTCTTAAGTATCTGTCTATGAAAACACTTACAAACAAAAAATGGTATGTGAAAATATTTTACATACCATTAACTTCATATTATTATTGCTTCGTAAAAATTACCAAAGAAGAGGGGCCTTATCTCCTTTTTTATTTTCTGCATAGTAAAGGGAAGGGAGAACTTGTGAGAGATAGGTAAACTCACTATAGCAGTGCTCCATCAATCCAAATCCAATTTCATCAGGTAACTGATGATCACTATCTGCCACTAATGCCCCAAGAAAGAAATGGCTTCTCAATGTACATCCCTGAGGAGTATCTCTAACGATATGAAACATATAACCATCCAGAGGATCTCCATTATAATCTGTAGGTGTATTCTCTCCAAAACCAATTCTTGCATACACTACTGCACTAACATCCCCACTAGCATATGCCTGTTTTAAAAGAAGCGGATTAAAAATTTCTGCCGGATCATGAAATTTTATGGTAGCGGGTACCGGCGGAATATCACCCAACGATTCTGTTGCATGT
Source organism: uncultured Chryseobacterium sp. (assembly GCA_963518055.1). GTDB lineage: Bacteria > Bacteroidota > Bacteroidia > Flavobacteriales > Weeksellaceae > Chryseobacterium. The sequence continues at coordinate 228,276 of CAUQIC010000008.1, read as the reverse complement.
ATTGTAGCTCCTATATAATTTTCATGTTTAATCCATTTACTGTCCCAGCCACCATGCAATATATGGTCATGGGGGTGCCATAGTTTTAAATCTGCTGTTGTTTCAAAATACGTGAACCACCAATCCAGCATCTTTCCGTTGCAGTGATGCAAAACGTTTCTCATCGCAATATGCAGCATTCCATTTTCTAATCTTTTGATACCTGCTTCAAGAGATATTGGCTGAGGAGATAGAAAAGAATCTATATCCTTAAACATACGTTTTTCAATTTCTTTTGTCAATTCCATAATGAACTTGTTTATTTATACAGTCTTGAATTTCTGCTAAAAATCTGCCTGGAAAATACTTATATCAAGTCTGTGACTCTATTTCCCGGTGTTATTAGCTCATAAATTATATGACAAAGTTAAATGAGCCATCAACAAGTTTGCTTGTATTATCTCCTAATCCTAATGGATAATTTGGAAACATTATATTCAGTGAAAAATGGGAGCCTGAAAAAGGATCATTAGTTGGTGAAAGAGATATTCCGGTCCCAATGAACCGGACAATTAGACGCTATTTTTTACAGGGTAAGATTATTTCTTTTAAAGTTCTCAGGAGTTTGCCCTGTCTGTTTTTTATAAAATCGGGAAAAATAGGCAGGGTCATCAAAGTTCAAATGAAATGCAATTTCTTTTATAGTCAATTCACCTGCAATCAACAACCTATCAGCCTCTAAAGCTACCCTTTCATGGAGTAATTGTGTAAGTGTTTTGCCCATCTTTTCTTTTAAAATCTGGTTGATTCGTTTTTCACTAATTCCCATTTTAAAGGAATAGAAATCTGCTTTTCGCTCTGTTTTATAGTATTCATCCATCAGCATAATAAACTGATAAACCCGCTTTTGATCGACGTCCTGAGGCAAAAAGTAATTTTGATTGATACGAATAAGATTTAAAAGAAACGCTTTTAATAATGCTTTCAACACCAAATAGGTTCCCATTGGATGATGATATTCTTTTTCCATCAATATTTTCAGATATTGAAGAGTTTCAATGACATCATCTTTTAAACAAAAACTAGTATACTGACCATGCCTATTAAAAAGATTGAATACGTCCAAGGCATATTCTTTATCATCCTCTTCCAGATATTCTCTGCTAAAAGCGACGATATACCCTTCCCTATCCTTCCAATCTAATATTTCCTTACGATATAGAGGGATAAGATATATAGAATGGGTCATACCTTCATCATCATTTACATTCTTGCAGCAGATCATCTCAAAAAGACTGGCTCGTTGAGGATCTTGAAAATAATCATCCGAACAGTTCTTAAGGTTAAAAAGAATAAATTTCCGGGGGTCAATCTGATGAACAAATTCCATATACAAAGTCTGCTTTAATACTGATTTACAAATATACGGGATCAGGGATAGAAATTAAGGATACTAGAATAGTCACCCCTAAGTAGCTTAGATTTTATACAAAGATTAGCAGCATACCTATTGTATTTTCAGAGAGACAAAAACCGCATCAGTTTCATTGAAAGATATTGAATAGATAAACTATAAAGATAAAGGCTGATTATGTGTATTATATGGTTTAGTTTTTATTCTTCAGATTCCTGTTTGCTTTTTTGTTGAAAGGCAAAATATATAATAATTGCACTCATAACCATTAAAATGGAAGCTAGAAAAAATGAGGCGCCTGAGAATTCAAATGGTGCTTTGTCATGTGTAAAATAATAGAATAAGTTGGTCATCATCGGAGGACCTATAATAGAAGTGGCACTCACTAAACTTGCTAATGCTCCCTGAAGTTCGCCCTGTTCATTTGAAGGAATGTTTTTACTGATTATTGATTGTAGTGCCGGTCCACAGATTCCTCCTAAAGAATAAGGGATAAGGAAAACAAACATCATCCACCCTTGGCTAGCATATGCAAATAGCATTAAACCCAAGGCATAGAACAGCAACCCGAAGTATACACTTTTCTGTTCTCCTAATGTTGGGGTTGTCCATCTTATGAGAACGCCTTGTACTAATCCAATCAATAAACCAAGTAAGCCAAGCGATAAGCCTACCGTTCGCTCTGCCCAATTAAATTTATACATGGTAAAGAAATGCCAATTACTTTGTACTGCATGAAGAGCGATATAAACCAAAATTAAAGCAACAACAAGGTTTGATATTTTTGATTGTTTTCTCAAAAAATTAAATGTCCCTATAGGATTTGCACGTTTCCAGCTAAATGACCGACGTTTCTCTTTTTCTAAACTTTCCGGTAGTATAAATAGTCCGTAAAGAAAATTCAACATACATAATATAGCAGCAACATAAAAGGGAACTCTCGCTCCATAATGCCCCAGTAAACCACCGATTACGGGACCTATAATAAACCCTAGTCCAAAAGCAGCCCCTATTAAGCCGAAATTTTTGGTTCTATCTTCATCGGTTGATATGTCAGCGATGTATGCACTCGCTGTTGAAATACTAGCCCCAGTAAGCCCGGCAATGATTCTTCCAAAAAACAGCCAACCGATGGATGGCGCAAGGGCCAGTAGTATATAGTCGATAGCAAATCCAAAAAGAGAAATTAGAATAATAGGGCGTCTTCCGTATTTATCACTGAGATTACCCACTATAGGAGCAAATATAAATTGCGTAATAGCATAAGCGAAACCAAGCCAGCCTCCGTATTTTGCAGCTTCACTAAGGTCACTATGGATAAGTTCTCCAATGAGTTTAGGAACCACAGGAAGTATAATTCCCCAACCTGTAATATCAATCAACAACGTAATAAATATAAATCCAATAGCTGCTTTTTTATCTGTTTTTTTCATGCTGTAAAATTAGACAGCGATAAAAAGAAGGGATTGACAATTTAATGGAGTTTACGTACAATCTGAAAGCTAATAATGTTCTGGTTTAGATAAATAAATTATTATTCGTTTCTATACGTTTTCGGTGACATTCCTACTATTCTTTTAAAGTACCTGCAAAAGACACTTGTTTCTTCAAAATGAAGCTCATTGCTAATTTCCTTAATGGATAAATTAGAAGATTTTAATAATGTTTTAGCATGCAGAATGGTAATATGGTCAATCCATTGCAGCACAGATTTTCCAGTTTTTTGTTTTAGGAAAGTAGAAAGATATTGTGGGGTTAAATGTAGCTTTTCTGCATAAAACGCAACGTTTCTTTGTTGATTAGCATACTTTGAAATTAGTAGGTAAAAATCGTCTATAATCTCATGTGTGCGGTTTTTTACTAAGCTTTTGTTATTCGGTAAATTAGAATATACTTCAGAAATCATATTGATTAGAACCATAACAAGATGCCGTAGCATTTGTGTCTTATTAGAACTCGGCTTTTTATGATAGAAATTTTGTATAAGTGTTAATAATTCATTTTGGAGCTTCATGTCTTCAGGCTGAAGTCTGATAATTGGTTGCCACCTAATTTGATTATTCATTACGAACTCACGTAGAATGGGAAATTCTGTAATAAAATCTAATGAAAGACCAATGGTTACTATTTCTGCATCTTCACTCAATGATTTTGTGTCAATCATTAATTGCGGTTGTAAAATAGCAATATCCCCCACGTTCATTTCATACTCTAAAAAATGGATTTGCGATTTCATGGATCCTTGTATCATAAATCCTAGTAACAAACCGTCAAATAGGCGACTATGAGTTGTATAATTCTTCTTTGAGTCATTTTGCTGATGAAGAATAACTATCCCATCCGTCTTTTTTGAAGGATCGAGATTGTATAATTTATAGACATTATCTAAAGTTATAAACAGGGCCATATACAAATATCTAAAAACGAAGTTGAAAAACTACTAAAATAAATTAGAAAATAGCAGTTTTTACTGTCTAAAAAAGAGTACTTAGAAAATCATGAGATGGATTGTGCATACCCCATAAAAAATAAAAAGATCCTTAAGCTAGCTCTCTGGAGCATATCTCTAGGTTTAATGAATCCTGGCCAGGTGCTCCTCCCGAGAAGAAACAAAAAAAGCAACTCTTTTGAAGTTGCTTTTTGGTGACCCGGCTGGGATTCGAACCCAGGACCCATACATTAAAAGTGTATTGCTCTACCAGCTGAGCTACCGAGTCGGTCACTTATTTTTTTAAGTAATCCTTTTATTGTAAGGATAAAACTACTACAATATGAGTAGTTCTCTTTGATTGTGACCCGGCTGGGATTCGAACCCAGGACCCATACATTAAAAGTGTATTGCTCTACCAGCTGAGCTACCGAGTCGGCCACTTACTTTTTTAAGTAAATCCCTTTGTTTAAGGGACTGCAAAGATAGTAAAACCCTGATTAATTCCAAGTTTTTATACACTTTTTTACGATGAAATTTTCAGTAAAATCAGCAAACATCTGTTTATAAATAAATTACAATCAATATTTTTTTTAAATAAAAATTCTAATATTGGCTATTTAGTTTTCCAGGCAGTCATTCCAGTCCTATTGGTAAGGATAAGAACTCAATATTTACTTCTATTTTTTAATCTCTTTATTAGTTGATTTTTTTAGGAGAGAGGGTATAAAATTCCTTTCATAGATTGAAACTTTCAATAGTTTAATCTTCTTATCAGTTTTGCCCTTTTTTGCCGATATCCAAAGAACTGCACATTTCCCCTCACAAAAACCCCCGGCGAGCCATTCAGATCAGGAACTTCCACCTGTCTCATAATGGTATATTGTATTATTATTGAGATTTTCTTGATAAAAAACATTACTCCCCTTACTGATAATTCATGATCATCAGCTTCAATATATATTAAAAAAGTAAAAAAATCAGTCTGTTCCTGCAAAGGCTTTCCGGTATTCCGCCGGGGAAACAGAAATATGTTTTAGAAATAAGCGACGAAGAGAAGAAGCACTTCCAAAACCACATTTGCCGGCAATCATATCGATTCCCATTTCGGTGTATTCAAGAAGGTCTTTAGCCTGATCCAATCTCATTTTCTCAAGGAACTTTCCAGGTGTCATCCCTGATTCCTTAAGAAATACCCTGGAAAAATTTCGAACACTCATGTTCATTGATTCAGCCATATATTCAACGCTGATAGCCTGTCCGAGCTTATCCTTAAGCAGGTCTCTGACTCCCTTTGTAAAACAGCTCATCCTTTCATAATCGGGTAATGCTTGCCCAAATTGAGATTGTACCCCCACCCTTTTTAAATGTAAAACCAGATGACGCGCTATTTCTGAGGCCAGAGGTTTTCCAAAATCTTCCTCCACTAATGCTAATGCCAGATCGATCCCCGAAGATACCCCACCTGAAGTATATATCTTTTGATCTTTGATGAAGAATGGGTTGATATTAACTTCCAGCTCAGGATAGGATTTTTGTAAAATATCTGCATATTTCCAATGGGTAGTTACCTGTTTTCCTTTTAAGAGACCGGCCTTGGCCAAAGCAAAAGCTCCAATACATACAGATCCTATACGTCTTACTTCAGAAACCGTAGATTGTAAGTAATCGTAAAGGTCAGTATTCATTTCATCCAGTATACTCAGTGTTGTTCCCCCCACCAGCAAAGTATCAATAGGGAAATCAACATCATAGAGGGTATGGCTGCAGGTTAAAGGCATCCCTGAACTTGAAGACAAGATCTTGTCTGAAGTTCCCGAGACGATGTGAACATTATATCCAATCTCATCATCATCAAGAAAACGGGTAGCCGATGTAAACACATCGCATGGACCTGCAATATCCAATAACTGTACCTGAGGGAGTACCAAAAGCACAATATTTTTCTTTCCTTTATTTTTCGCAACGGTCTTCATAACTCGATCTCTCTAGTACAAATGTACTGAGAAACCGACTTGTCTGCAATGACAAAAAATATACTTTTTCGGCCAAAAATACATGAAAGTCCATTATAGCAATCTATTTTTTACCTCCAATGAATAAATTCTTAACAAAAAATAATCCTCCTCAAAAACTATTAAGTCACAATCTCACAAATTATACTATCCGGCTCATGCAGTTCACCCAAAAAGGGACTGCCTTCTTAAGACAGTCCCGAACTACTCTAACTATAAAATAAGCTGAATCAGCTACACTCTTTCATTTAAATTGAAAACATACAATGATTTTCCTATCCTAAAATTCTTTATGCAGGAGATAGTCTGCGAGATTTTAAATAAAGAACTGGACGGTTCAGATAGGGAAAAAGAATAATTAACAGCAATGATGCTGAAAGCAACCATACCATTATTTCATAATAATCCATGGCAAAACGGACATGATCCTGAACATTCATTCTCCCTACCAAAAGTTTGTTGGCCGCTTTTACGGCATGATCTTCCTGCATCCCTTTTCCTATAAGCTTTGAAGTTTGCTGATGAAGAAAGCTTTTTACTGCCGGGTCTATGGCAGTCAGATGATCCTGAAAAGCATTATAATGACGGCTTTTTTCAAAAAGTTCATAAAAATTAATTAAAGCTATACTGATGCAAAAGCCAAGATATCGTACTGCCAAAGCAGTAGCTGCTGCGGAAGGGCCAATAGCTGCGGGAACCGAGGAAATAATAAAAATAATAGTGGGAACCATGATCAACCCTACCCCTAACCCCTGTATCAATAAAGGGATATAATAATTAAATTCATTAGCCTGAACATCAAAGGAATAGTACATCAATCCATGAAACACAAGCAGCATGGCAAAACCCGGCACCCAGATATATTGTATCTTTTTCTTTTGCAATACCATACAGCAGGCAATGATCACTCCAATAATAAGCCCTGAAAGATTAAAAATATTGATGTATGAAATATGGAAAGGATCCAGATGCAGCTCTGCCGCGAAGTAATTATTAGTAATTCCCGAAGCAAAACGGCAAATATACATGATGAACAGAATCAATAATCCTACTTTAAAATTTCGGTATCTGAAAACACTCAGGTCAATATAAGGCCTTTTAATAGCATTTTGACGAAATACCGAAATACTTCCCAATACCAAAATTGCGATCGTACTTCCTAAAATTCTCTTATCTTCCAGCCAATAATATTCCTGCCCAAAAATTGTAATATACCCTATCAGTACCAGTATTATACTAAAGAGCACGAAACTTTGCCAATCCAGTTTATAGAGATGGAATCTTGCATGAGGTCTGTAGTTGCTCATCGCAAGTGCCAGAAAAACCAGTCCCGGTAAATATGAAAAAATAGCAATTTTATAAACGATATTAAAATTATAAGAATCGATGAGATTTGCTGTAATCAGGTTATTAAAAGGTAAAGCACAGAGCAGAATCCCAAAAAATACTGAAAAACTGATTTCCCGACCTCTTTCACTGCTAAGCCGTGTAAACATCAAAGTAAGAGAAAGGTTTACATTCCCTGCAAACAACATTCCCTGAAGAAAACGTATGGGAAAAAGAATATAAACTTCATCGGTATAATAACAGATCAGGCAAGCCAGGATCTGAAGTGTCGTAAAAATTAAAAAATACTCTTTAGCTGCCAGAAAGCTGAAAAATCTTCTTTCCAGACTGTAAAATCCTACATATCCGGCATAGAATAAAGCGACTGCAAACTGGATATCCGCTGGCTCACTTCCATAATATCCTGCTGCTGCATTGATATTGGTCAACGGTAAAAAAAAGATAATAATCCCCGGCAGTGTCATAGAAAAAAGAATAATCTTAATCAGCCATTCCGGAGCCCATCTTTTAAAGGTCGGAATTTTTCTAGCCATTGAAATGTTTTTTATTGGCATACACATTTACATTCATACCTACTTTCAAAACATCTATTTCCTTTCTTTTTCCATCCAACCTTATTCTCACGGGAATACGTTGTACAATCTTCACATAATTTCCTGTAGAATTATCCGGAGGAAGCAAAGAAAAACTGGACCCTGTTGCCGGCGAAAGAGAGATAATTGTTCCTTGAAACTCTTTGTCAGGATAAGAATCAGCAACCACTTTAACGTGATCCCCGATATGCATATCCTTAATTTGTGTTTCTTTATAATTGGCCACTACCCACTTATCCGTTTCGTTATTAACAATGAATGCCAGCGTTTCTCCTGCTTCAATCATCTGCCCTATTTCTACAGTTCTCCTTCCCATTCTTCCGTCATAGGCTGCTGTAACAGCTGTGTAGCTTACATCCAGTTTATGACGATCCAGCAATGCTTCCAGTCTTGCTATTTCTGCCATTACAACTGTTTTTTCCGCTTGAATATCATGTATTTTAGAAACAGAAGCAGCATAAGTATCCTGAGAAGATTTGTAATCACTCTCATTCACAGCCAGCGTAGCTTTTACGTCTTCAAGTCTTTGTTTTGTTGCTGATTCTTCATTATAAAGCTTTTCGTATCGATTATAATCAAGTTGCTGCTTCCAGACTTTTGCTTTATTGGCATCTACCTGAGCTTGTGCTGAAGCAGCCTGTTTCTCTGTAGTCCCCGTATTGCTTTCCAATACTCTTATTTCTGCCCGCGCTTTCTGAAGCGCGGCCTGGGTTTGTTTCTGCTGAAGAACGTATTCACGGTTATCAATGACCAAAAGAGTATCCCCTTTCTTAACTTCCTGATTTTCTTCAAACTTTACTGCAACAATGAATCCTCCCGCTCTTGAAATAATCGGATTTACATATTCCTGAACCTGTGCATCATTGGTTTGTTCATATTTTGAATAACTTTTAAGGCTAAAACCTCCCCAGACAGCAAGTGCTGCCACGATAAGGAGTGAAATCCACCCTGTAATTTTAGTAATTAATCGATCGGTTGGAGTATATTTTTTTTTCATCATTTATAAAGTACCTGTTATGTTTTGTAGTAAATAGTAGTTATTTTGTGCCATGATTTTTGCTGCCGCCAGTTCAAATTTGGTCTGAAGAAACTGTATGTCAGCATCCAGCAGATCAGTAATCAAGGAGGTCTGGCTGAAGTAGGTATTTTTGGTAATACGGGCATTTTCTTTTGCCTGTGCCACGTTGCTTTCTGCCACCTTGATTTGATCAAGAGCTTCCTGATACCGCAAATAGGCTTCCTTTACCTTTTGTCTCACCTTGTCTTCTGTATCTTTATGAGTTTCTTCTTCTTTCTCAAATTCCAGAGCTGCAGCTTTTACCTTTTGAGTATTGTGGTATAGAGAAGATATGGAAAACGAAGCTTTCAGTCCTACAATTCCCAATGAATACCAATCAGGATTGTATGGATATAGAAAAATCTGTGGATTAGCGTAATAAAACTCTCCATACAACCCTATCTTTGGGCTGACATTCGCCTTAACCTGTCTTAGTTTGATCTTGCTCAATTCAGTCTGCTGCTCAGAAATATGATAATCAAAAGAGTTATCTAGAGCCAATTTCAGATATTCGTTATAGGCAGTATTCTCATTCCATTCATTAAATGGTGTCTCGGGAATAACAATTTGTTCATCAGGCGTTCCCAAAATAATATTCAGTTTCTGCATGGCAATAAGAATATCATTCTCAATAGTCGTAAGTGCCATTTTTCGTTTGGAAAGTTCAAGTTCTACCCTTAAAACGTCCGTCTTTAATACCACCCCATTTTTATAAAGAGTATGTATTTCTTTTAATTGAGTATTCTGATCCGCAATGTCCTGTTTAATAAGATCTCTGAAAATTAAAGTTTTCTGCAGTTCAAGGTACAATGCTGCCGTTTGATAATGAATATCCGAAACAGACTGTTCCTTCTGAATATTTTTAATTTTTTCAAGCGTCTGATTTTCTTTGATTTTAAGATTTAGCTTATTCCCTTCATAAATGTTCAGGTAAAAATCAGCTCCGGCTCTGTAAAGAGTATGAATAACCTCATGCTGGGAAGGTTTGGAAAAGATTCCATTTTCATAAATAGGGATATTGGAAGCTTTTTCTATGGAACCTTTAACTCCTATTTCAGGTAGTCTTTCCCGTTTTGCATCTTTTACTTCGGCTTCTGCAATGTCTGCACTGAATGTTTTGATTTTGATATGACGGCTGTTTTCCTCAGCTCTTTGCCATGCGTCTTTTAAGGAGAGTCGAATGGTATCATTTCGGGGACTGCCTGTCTGAGCTGATATGGTGCAAGTGGTGCCCAGAATCAACAGTCCGGTGAGATAAATTTTCATTTGAATTTTTCGAATTATTGCACTGCAAATTTATTCTCAATCCCGAAAATATTTTTATCTAAAATAGTCAAGTTTTACATGATTCCGGCCAAATACCTATATTTGCATTTTTAATACTATTTTTAATTTTAAATGGGTTTAATCGCAGCGCTTCCGCATATTGATCAGTATGATAAAAGTGTTTTTGTTATGCACGAAAAATCAGAAAAACTGATCCCTTTTCACAAACACACCAAAGGGCAATTAAGCTATGTAGAAGGTGGTATTGCTTACATAACCATTGATAATCGTACCTATGTAGTCCCTGCCAGGCACTTTTTTTGGATTCCTCAGGGAATGGAACATATCTTGGAAATTGGGCACTCTGCTACGGTCCTTCGTTCCTTATATTTTTATGCTTATGATGATATTTCAGATCCTTTCTATGGCAGATTGGGAATCTATCCTGCTTCAGAATTGTTGATTCAAATGATCAAGTACACGGAAATATGGGATGAAAAGCATGTAACTGCTGAAGACGAAAACTTTGAATTCTTAATGGCTTTAAAAAAAATCCTTCCCAAAACCCATCAACAGCCATTGCCCATCATTCTACCTTCCACTCACAATAAACAGATGATGAAAATAGTCTCTTATCTTGAACGGAATATTGGAGAAAAACATACATTAGCCAATGTAAGCGCCAGATTTGGGTTAAGTGAGCGTTCCATGTCCCGACTGTTCAAGGCAGATATGGACATTTCTTTTCTTCAATATCTGAAAACCTTAAGAATCATTAAGGCTATCGAATTACTTTTGAATACAGATAAATCCATCAATGAAATTGCTGATGATGTTGGGTATAGCTCTATCAGTGCTTTCAGCGATACCTTTAGCGAGTTTACCCAATCCAGACCTTCAGATCTAAGAAAAACTAGTAAAACATTCAGGGGAACCGTGATTTGACAGGCATACAAAACATAAAGCCTAAGAAAATTTTTTTGCCTATTTTTATGATGTTTGTCAAGATAAAAAAAATAAAAGAGTTTTTTATCCTTTATTAAAAATTAAGTTTATATCTTTGTCCTGTAAAATGAATAGATAATGTTTTCCAAAACTTGCGAATACGCTTTAAGAGCCTTAATTTATATCGCCCAGCAGTCTAAAAACGGCAGCAGAGTTGGAATTAAAGACATTTCAAGAAATATCAGTTCTCCTGAATATTTTATTGCAAAAATTTTACAGGATTTGAGTAGAAAAGGATTTGTACAATCTGCTAAAGGCCCTAACGGCGGTTTTTATATGGATCAGAAAAATCTGAGTATGTCGATTGCTGACATTGTAAGAGAAGTCGATGGAGACAAATTATTTTCAGGTTGTGGCCTGGGTCTCGAACAATGTTCTGAAACTCATCCATGCCCTCTTCATGATCAATTTAAATGCATCAGAGATAACCTTCGTGAAATGTTGGAAAATTCAAAAATTCAAATGTTTGTCGATAATCTGGATTTACAACTGACCTATCTGAAAAGGTAAAAAAAATTTGATTAAATAAAAGATAAAAAGGTCTTAATATATTAAATTAGAAAAAATGAAATTATATCTTAAAAATCCCATTGTTCTTATGTTGCTCTGTCTGATGGCCGGGATGTTTATGACGATTAGTTTTTTAGAAACTCCCATGAAGTTTCAGGTCCGGGGGATAACACTTCCGACAGCATTGGGACTTGGAAAGTTGATGTTTGGCCTCTCAACAAGAATACAGGATCTTTTTATTTTTTTAATCCTGGCTTTCATGATGACGAGTCGGAAGAATTATACAAGGTATGATTTTCTGATCATTTTCTTTTTTCTTATTCTCCATTCGTTAGAAGAGTTTTGGATGCTTCCAGTGCTGAATAATAGGGTTGATTTACTATCAGCAGGCCAATCAATCCCCCCCACTTTGGTTCATGATTATTTTATTTATACAGAAACGGCAAAAGCCATTCTGATCATAGCCGCCATCATTTCACAATTTAAAAAAACAAAATAATGGATCCTGAAAATATTGAAAAAATGTCCGGCCACTGGCTGCTGGCAAAAATCGGTAAAAAAGTCTTACGCCCGGGAGGGATTGCCCTTACCCACAAGATGCTCGATATGTTGAATATTAATTCTGACAATGATGTTGTAGAGTTTGCTCCGGGGCTGGGTTTTACTGCAGGTCTGACTTTAAGCAAAAATCCAAAATCCTATATTGGAATTGACGCTGAACAACAGGTAGTAGATCAATTGAATAAAAAATTCAATAACAGCACCACACAGTTTCTCCTTGGAAATGCATCACACAGTACATTACCGGAACAATCCATTGATAAAGTATATGGTGAAGCCATGCTGAGTATGCATGACGATCACAGAAAATCTGAAATTATTCAGGAAGCTTCAAGAATCCTGAAGCCACAAGGATATTATGCTATCCATGAAATGGCACTTATCCCTGATCATATGGATGACAATACAAAACAAAAGATACAGAAAGAATTGGCTGTTTCCATTAAAGTAAACGCTCGCCCATTAACGATTTCTGAATGGAAAATTATATTGGAAAAAGAAGGATTCAAAGTTATAAAGGTGGAAACAGCTCCCATGCATCTGTTGAATTTACGAAGAATTATCGAAGACGAAAGCTTTTCGGGATTTCTGAAAATTGCAGGAAATATATTAGCCCAACCGAAAATCCGCACCCGGGTGATGCATATGAGAAAAATCTTTAAAAAATATGAAGACAACCTTTGTGCAGTAGCTATTCTTACACAGAAAATATAATTCAATATCATCATTATTATGAAAACACAACTTAAAAATACCGTGATGATATTGAGTGTATTAATCATGGTTCTATCGTGTTCCGACAAAAAGGGAACAACACCCATTCCAATCCCTGTTCCTTCCACAGAACAGCCGACAGCACAGCCTGATGCTCCATCTGAGCCTGTTGTTTCAGCAAATGTATCTAATGATCCGGGCTTTAAACTGATTGAAGGAGCCGATTGCCTTGCCTGCCATAAAATAGATGCCAAATTAATCGGGCCCTCTTATCAGGATGTAGCTGCAAAATATACCCGGGCAGATATTGATCAGCTGGCTCAAAAAATAATTGAAGGAGGAAAAGGAAACTGGGGAGATATTCCTATGACTCCTCATGAAGGATTAAGCAAAGAAAATGCAAAACAGATGGTGAAATATATTCTTTCTCTCAAAAAGCAGTAAAAAAAATTTAAAATAATAAAAGACAAAAAAGTATTATATTATGAACACAAAAACAGACTTTATCGGAAATATGGTAGCAGAAGACTTCAGAGCAGCTGCTATCTTTAAAAGACACGGAATCGATTTCTGCTGCAAAGGCGGAAGAACAATAGAAGAAGCCTGCAGTAATAAAAAACTGGACCCTGAAAAAGTTTACCAAGAATTGGAAGCACTCCCAAAAAATGAAGGATCTTCAATAGACTTCAACAGCTGGCCACTTGACTTACTCACCGATTATATTGAGAAAACACACCATCGGTATGTAGAAGAGAAAACTCCTGTTCTTCAGGCTTTTTTAGATAAATTATGCAAAGTTCACGGAGGCAGACATCCTGAATTATTTGAAATCAATACCTTGTTTAATCAATCAGCTCATGATCTTTCTGCTCATATGAAAAAAGAGGAACTCATCCTGTTTCCATTTGTCAAAAAGATGGTGACCGCAAAAATATCCGGGCAGCCCCTTCCTCACCCTGCATTCGATACTGTGGAAAATCCTATTCATATGATGGAGGATGAACATAGTGCGGAAGGTGACCGTTTCAGAAAAATCGCAGAGATCACCAATGAATATCTTCCTCCTGCAGACGCCTGCAATACCTACAAAGTAGCTTTTGCCATGCTTCAGGATTTTGAAAATGATCTGCACAAACATATTCACCTTGAAAATAATATCCTTTTCCCAAAAGCGATCCGACTGGAAAGAGAATTTGCCGTTGAATCTTAAAAACTGATGAAAATGACACCTAAAAAACTTTGGCGATGGCTTGCAGCAGTAATGATAGCCTCATTTGCCGTTCTTATATTTTATGGAACTGAAATCTACCGAAAGATCCCTCCTATTCCAGAAAAAGTGGTGAGTACTGATGGTACAGTGCTCGCCACAGAACAGGATATCAAAGACGGACAAAATGTATGGCAATCTATCGGTGGCCAGACAGTGGGAAGTATCTGGGGACATGGTGCTTATATTGCTCCCGACTGGACTGCTGATTATCTTCACCGGGAATCGGTTCTCCTACTGGATGAACTGGCTAAAAAAGACGGTAAAATTTACAAAGAACTTCCAGATGATGAGCAGGCAAAATATCAGGTACTGCTCAAAAAAGAACTCCGTACCAATACTTATAATGAAGGTAAGAACGAAATTGTTTTCTCTCCTGAACGAGCTGAAGTACAAAAACAACTGTCACAATATTATGCAAAGTTGTTCATGAATGATCCATCCATGGCCAAGCTTAGGGATCAGTATGCTATTCCAAAGAATACCGTTAAAGATAGCAGCAGGATGTCTAAGATGAGTGCTTTTTTTGCCTGGAGCACATGGGTATGCATTACGAACAGACCGGGAGATGATGTTACTTACACCAATAACTGGCCTCATGATGAATCGGTAGGAAACGTTCCCCCACCATCACTCCATTTGTGGTCAGGATTCAGCATATTACTATTGCTGGCTTGTGTAGGTCTTCTGATATTTTATCATGCACGAAATAAAGAAGAAGAAATCAGCGAAGTACTTCCTCACGAAGATCCGCTTCGGAATATGAAACCTACTCCATCTATGAAAGCAACGTTGAAATATATATGGGTAGTTGCCTTATTGATTCTGGTTCAGATGATGGCCGGAGTCGTCACCGCGCATTATGGAGTGGAAGGAAGCGGATTTTACGGAATTCCTTTGGATGAGTTTCTTCCGCAATCGGTTTCCCGAAGCTGGCATGTACAGCTGGCCATATTCTGGATTGCTACTTCATGGCTGGCCACAGGGCTTTATATCGCTCCAGCGGTTTCCGGTTACGAACCAAAATATCAGAAACTGGGTGTGAATGTTTTGTTTGGAGCCTTATTGATTGTTGTTGTAGGATCATTAACCGGGCAATGGCTGGGTGTTATGCAAAAGCTGGGTCTGGTAGACAATTTCCTATGGGGTCATCAGGGATATGAATATGTAGAACTGGGAAGAGTATGGCAGATTTTATTACTGGTTGGGCTTATTCTTTGGTTAATTTTAATGGTAAGGGCCCTTCTTCCGGCCTTACGACGCAAAGATGGCGACCGTCACTTACTGCTTTTATTTACGCTTTCTTCAGTCGCTATTGCAATGTTTTA
Source organism: uncultured Chryseobacterium sp. (assembly GCA_963518055.1). Taxonomy (GTDB): domain Bacteria; phylum Bacteroidota; class Bacteroidia; order Flavobacteriales; family Weeksellaceae; genus Chryseobacterium. Next base: position 212,792 of record CAUQIC010000008.1, on the reverse strand, counting down.
TGGAGCAGGTTTGATGTATGGCAGACAAACCCATATGGCGATTGCAGAATATTGGAGATGGTGGGTTGTTCACCTTTGGGTTGAAGGGTTCTTTGAAGTTTTTGCAACCGTAGTGGCCGCTTTTCTTTTTACCAGATTAGGGTTATTAAGGTTAAAATCTGCGACCAATGCAGTCCTTTTTTCCACCATTATATTTTTGGGTGGAGGAATTTTAGGAACATTCCATCATTTATATTTCAGTGCTACCCCTACAGCTGTTCTCGCATTGGGAGCTACTTTCAGTGCATTGGAAATTGTTCCTCTGGTCCTGATCGGGTTTGAGGCATACCAAAATTATCAACTTAGTAAATCGACCAAATGGATTCAGGCATATAAATGGCCAATCTACTGCTTTATTGCGATGTGTTTCTGGAATTTTCTGGGGGCCGGAATTTTTGGATTTGCCATTAACCCTCCCATTGCATTGTATTATATTCAGGGATTAAATACGACGGCTGTTCATGGGCACGCTGCCTTGTTCGGAGTCTATGGAATTCTAGGAATCGGGTTAATGATGTTTGTTTTAAGAGGTTTATATCCTGACCGTCAATGGAATGATAAATTGATCGGATGGGCATTCTGGATGATTAATATCGGATTACTGGTGATGGTAACGATCAGTATGCTGCCTATAGGAATTATGCAGTCGTTAGCCTCTATTAAAGAGGGATATTGGTATGCCCGTTCTGCCGAATTTATGCAGACAGACATCATGCACTTCTTTAGATGGATGAGAGTTCCGGGAGATATTTTACTCGCCACAGGAGAATTGTTGCTTGTTATTTTTATCATCGGATTGAAATTTGGCTGGTCTTTGAAAGAAAAGCGCTAGTAACTCAATAGTCTTCCATGAATTTTACTCCTTTTCAATTTAATTTTAAATTAAAAAAATTATGAAACGTAATGAAAATATCGTTCTCCTTTCACGGGATCATCACTTCGGATTACTTTGCAGCTGGAAAATCAGACAGGGACTGAGGAAAGAAGTAGAAGCCGAAAGAATCAAAAAGTATATCCTCTATTTTTGGAAAAACCATCTGGAAGAACATTTCAGAGAGGAAGAGCAGATTCTTTTTCCTTATCTTGAAGATGAATTTACTTCCCGCATCCAATCTGAGCACGGTCAACTTAAGGCGGTTGTTTCTCAAATTGAAAACTCGGAAGAATTAAACCTATTTTCAGATTTTGCAGGTCTACTGGAGCAACATATCCGTTTTGAAGAACGTGATTGGTTTCCTCATCTGGAGGAAAATCTGAATAATACCTCATTGGATCAAATTGGAAAGGAACTGAATCATATCCATCCTGAAGAAAGTGATGAGTATGATGATGAATTCTGGAGGTAATTACCATTTATAAAAAAGTCTTCAAATGTCAGCATTTGAAGACTTTTTATTTTTAATATTGAGTTGCTCTTATAATAGCTGTGGTAATCTGGTTTTCTTTCTTTTTTGAATAGGTAGAATCAAAAGGTTCCATAATGTCAAACAGATACTGATAGAATGGGGCAATTTTCTGTACATTTTCAGATTCTTTCACAGCTTTCTCTTTTCCCATCTGTTGAAGGCCTTTTACAAAAACATTGAATTTTTGATCAATAGGCTCTATTGATTTCATCAGATAGGCGTATGCTTTTTCTTTTTGTCCCAAAGTTTTATATGCGTCTGTAACCGCAGAAACAACGAGGGCATATTCCATGGGTTTCGTCCTCATCTGCTTGCGAGCTACCCGTTGAAATTGCGGGGAGAGATTCATATAATAATCATACTCACCAAAAATCTCTTTTTTAAGGATTTCTGCCAATTGAAGGCCTTTCTGTTCCTGCCCCGCCATAATATATCCTGAAATCATACTGCTTACAGAACGTGGGTCATTGTATTTTTCAACAGGAATTTCTTTGGCCGCAAGATCGAGCAATTCTAAGGCTCTCGCTTTTTGTCCGCTTAGCACCAAAGCTGAAACGGCTCTGCTTACCGACATTCTATAGCTTAGAATATTGGAAGTTGCTGTTTCATCATAATAAATACTGAGGTCTTTAAAATTCCCCCATTTGAAATTTTTCACGACCTGATAGAGAGAATTAGCCTCTACCCTTCCCTTATCTCCATCCGGAGATTGAGGAGTGTGAATGGGAACCAGGCGATAGCTGAACCCGTCAAACTGAAGATATTCATCAAGGAAGAAAATATTTTCGCTGTCATACATTCCTCCTGACGAAAAGCTGACAGGACGTTTCCAATCAAAATTGGCCAACATATCCATCATCATCAGATTATTTTTGAACAACGTATTTCCATTATAGGTAATCATGATCTCATCCACTGTATTCGGAAGATCTGTCTTGTTAATAATCCCTGATTTCACGGCATTTTCCTTATTTACAGGGAGTATAAATTTGTTGACCGGAAGAATATTAAACCTTTCATATTTCTCTTCTCCAAAATACATTTTCAGAAGCTCATCCTTTTCAGGAGATTTAAATTTAATAAAGTCCATGGCTTCTTTCAGGGGTAAGGAATCCTGGGTCAGAAACTTTCTGAATTCCTGAAAAGCCGTCTCCGGGGCTCCCTGCTCTTTCAACATGTCAAAAATTCCCTCCCAATCTTCTTTTTTCATCAAAAGTACCTGATCATTGACTCCGTCTCTATAATCTTCATGAGTCAATTGTCCCGGAATTCCCAAGGCGTTGTACGTTCGTCTTTTAACCTGATCAATACTCCACGGCACAGCCAGTAATGTAAAGTTGACTGTTTTCACATCGCTGCGAAACTCTTCTGTTTCCTGAATTGCCCACACAGGGAAGGTATCATTATCACCATACATGAAAAGAATATCATCTTTGGGCAGTGATCGAAGAAATGAATAGGCATAATCACGCGCTGCAGTTTTCCGGCTTCGATCGTGTGAAGTATAGTTCTGAAACCCCATCATAAAAGGAATTCCCAATAATACTACTCCCATAAGGATATTAGCAGTATTGGATTTTATTTTAGAATGCATGAACCATAAAATAGCCCCGGTACCCAATCCGATCCAAATGGCAAACGCATAAAATGAGCCTACCATGGCATAATCTCTTTCTCTCACCTCAAAAGGCTTTACTCCTGTGTAAAAAACAATTCCCGCGCTGGTTAAAATAAACAATGAAAAAAGAGCATAAAAACGTCCAAAATCCCTATTCAATTGGAAAAAGAACCCAACTAAACCTAAGATTAGCGGAAGAAAGAAAAATGTAACGGTACTTTCATTCTTAAACTTGGCCGGCATTTTATCCTGATTTCCCAACAAAGCATTATCAATAAAAGAAAACCCGGAGATCCAATTCCCCTGAGTATTTTCCATATGTCCCTGAAGATCATTTTGCCTGCCTACAAAGTTCCACATCAGATATCGGACAAAATAATAGCCGTTCTGGAATGAGAAAAAATAATCCATATTCTGAGCAAAAGAAGGCCTTTTTACAGTAATCAGATCAAGGGGTTTGACTTTCAGATAATCGGCAGCCGTAATAGAATCATCTTCATATTTCGCTCTTAATTCATTAAAAATCTGCTGAGCCTGCGGATTATCTGCTATTTTTTCATTATCACTATTAAAGGTAAAATCAGGAGCTCCATACAGAGCTATATAATTGCCCATCACCTCCTTATCTTCATTGAACATTCTGGGCATAAAACTTATATGAGATCTGTTGAAAACATAATTCAAACGATCTCCGGTCTTTCTGTAGGTTCCGGTTTTTTCATCTTTCTCGTAAATATCTCCAATCTTTTCTGTTTTATTGCTCCCGTCTTCATTTCTCTCAATTCCTTTAGCATCCAGAAAAGCTGTATAATTCTGTCCGTAAATCGTAGGCCAGTCACCATATTGTACTCTGTTGTAATAATCTCTCATCCCGATAGCTGTATCAGGATCATTAAGGTTCATGGGCGGATTGGCATTGGCTCTGATAGGTATGACCATCCAACATGAAAAACCTATCATCATAAAAACCAATGACAGCACAGCCGTTTGATAGATTTTCTTTTTTGTTTTTCCGGAGTATTTAATCAGAAGAAAGGAAATAGCCGTCATTACAGCAAATGCGACTATGGTTCCTGAATGAAAAGGAAGCCCTAGTCCGTTGACAAAGAATATCTCCAGTTTCCCAAATATCGTCATAATAAAAGGGAAAATAATTTTAAATACCAATGTCAAAATAAGAAGGGTTATTAAATTGGCAAGGATAAAAGTCTTCCAGGAAAATTGATAGCTTCGGGCGTAATATACCAGACACACCGCAGGAATCGCCAACATACACATCATATGTACTCCTACAGAAAGTCCAATAATAAAGAAAATCAAGATCACCCATCTTTCATGATCTGATGTTTTATATTCGTTTTCCCATTTGGTAATAAGCCAGACCAGTAAGGCTATAAACAGAGATGCCATCGAATATACTTCTCCTTCTACCGCAGAAAACCAGAACGTATCTGAAAAAGTGAAACAAAGGGCTCCGATTATTCCGCCAAAAAGAATGGCAATCTCCTGATGTTTTGTGATCTCCTCAGAGTTTTCATGTAAAAGTCTTCTTAAAAAATGAGTAATAGTCCAGAACAGCAATAAAATCGTAAATGCACTGAATAATGCCGACATCGCATTAATGACAATCGAATAATTTTCATTTTTTCCTAATGCAAAAATACTGGCTACAGCACCTATAATCTGAAATAAGGCGGATCCCGGAGCATGGGTGACTTCAAGCTTTACGGCTGAAGAAATATATTCCCCGCAATCCCAAAAACTCAGTGAATGCTCTATAGTAGCAAGATAGGTAATCAAGGCAATAGCAAAAAGGAACCATCCGGTGACGATGTTCCATTTTTTAAAAGACCAGTTTTTCATATAATATTTTCCAATAATCTATAAGACAATTGAAAGAAAGGGTTTATTACATGAATATTGAGGTCTTTGCGTATTTCAAGAAAAAAACTTTAGATAATTCGCCTGAAGGAGCATATATATAAATTCTAATAGGTATTATTCAGCCCACCATCCAAAGGAATACTTGCTCCGGTGAGGTAAGCTGCATATTCTGAGGCCAGAAAAGCAACAAGATGGCCATATTCTTCGGGGCTGCCCAATCTTTTCATCGGGATTTTATTTTCTCTGGCTTTTTTAATTTCTTCTGTTGAAGTATGGGCTTGCTGAGCTTCGTGACTGATCAGATTTTTAATACGCTCCGTATCGAAATATCCTGTTAAAATATTATTCACGGTAATATTATGTTGGGCCACTTCAATGGATAATGTCTTTGCCCAGGCTATTACCGCTGAACGAATAGAATTTGACAAAGCCAGACTTTTGATGGGTTCTTTTACAGATAATGAAGAAACATTGATAATTCTTCCATTTTTCTGTTGAATCATGTAGGGCAAAGCCAGCAAAGTGGTTTCACAAACTGTTTTAAAAAGCAGATCGAATGCTTTCTGGTAATCGTCCACATTCTTCTCCATTGCTTCCCCCGGTTCAGGACCATTTGTATTGTTGACCAGAATATCAAGAGAATGATGGTTAAAATACGCTGTAATAATTTTCTTATAACTTTCATAATCAGAGAAATCGGCTACCAGATATTCATGTTTCTGATCAGGATGAATCACTGGCAATGAAGCCATAAAGTTCTGAAGTTTCATTTCATTTCGGGCCATCACGGTAACATTTGCTCCACATTTTGCCAGCTCGATGGCAATTCCCGCTCCAATTCCCTGTGTAGCACCGCCTACCAAGGCATTTTTTGAAAAAAGTTGAATGTTCATTGTTTTCTAACTTATAACAGATTAATCTCTATAAATGTAGCAAAAGCTTTACATCTAAAAAAGGGCTAGCCTTAAAATAATTCTCTGTCAATAAGTAATAAAAAAATAAAACACCGACATACGCTGGTGTTTTATTAGAATTTGTGTTATTAGAATTTTTTTGAAATAAATAAATAAATGCCTGATATAATAAATTTTATAAGATTAATTAATCCCCAATTCGGAAGACTAATACCTGAGTAGATGTTGCAGCTAACTGCATTCCTGCTCCTGAGCAGTTACCGGATTGCCCTCTACCAAGAGTTATGGTCCAGTTTCTGTTGGCGGGAAGTGTCGTAGCATACGTAATGGTACCTCCATGATTAGAAAGCGCTCCTTCGGAGTGTGCTCCCGTACTGTGAATTCTTGAAGTTGTAGCATTGAGGGGAAAATCTACAAAATAAGAACTGATGGTACATCCTGTAGCATTATGTGTTGCTTCATACACGAAGGTAATCTGATATGTTCCTGCAGGGAAAGTAATTGTGCTTGTTCCTGCATTATAAGTCATTCCGGGAATTGAGTTTTTCACAAGTGACATGGGAACCACCTGCGACCCTCCTGCTCCCTGAGCCTGTAAAAAGTTAGCCTGTGCGGTTTCCAATCGAAAAACGGCGGGGTTTGGGATGGATAAAGCGCCCAATGTACCGATACTTTTTAAAATACCATTGGTATCAATGACTACAAGAGGGTCTGTCGTTGTATTTCCGGCAGAAACCCCTTGCAAACGCAATGGATCAGTGCCATTGACATGCAGTTTATTAGTAGGTGTCGTCGTTCCAATTCCCATATTTCCTGCTGTTGTTACCGCCACATCATTGGCTTGCTGTGCTACGGATGGAGCTCCGGTTGTGGGATTGTCTTTAGCAGCGTCAATGTTAAAAACACCCTGCGGGTTAGTAGTTTGTATCCCTACTTGGGCAGAAAAAAACAAACAATTACCCATTAAAAGGAAAAAAAAGTAGATAGGTTTTCGTTTCATAATAAATTCTTTTTGGTTAATCTTAAAATACATTTCTGAAACTTGAAGGTGAGGGCCCTTCGATAACAAATTGTTATTTTAACTAAAATAATCACTTTATGTTGAAACAAATATAATAAATTTCACGAATAAAAGAAATAATTTTAACAATAAAAAGTACCATAAAGATCCAATTTTCAATTTGTTAAAAAACTTGATTATCCAGATAAATTACGGCTAAAATTCAGAATTAAGGTAAAAAAAATAAACTTTCAAACATTAAATATCATTAACATATCTACCTGAAAATAGATTCTTTTTTACAATGGATAAAACAATTCAACCTTTAACAAAAATACAAAACATTGATAATATGCCGATTAAAACACAAAAGCCTCCAAAACTTGGAGGCTCCGTTTTAAAATTGATAATACTGATTATTTTACAACAGTAGCTTCCAGCTCTACCGTTAAAGTTTCAAACAACCCCGTTACTTCCAACATCGTAACAGCTTGCTCAATTTCATGCTTTGCAATCCATTCCTGGAGGATCGGAAAATGAGGCCAAAGCTCCTGAGTTGAGGTGGTGTAAATATTGAGTCTCACAATTCCATTACACTCATACCCTGCTGCTCTGATCAGCTCTTCGAGATTGGCTATAGCCTGCTCCAGCTGTGACTTCATATCTTTATCACTTGAAGTTCCATCAGAATCAATAGCAGCTTGCCCGGAGCAATACAAAGTACTTTCAACATTCTTTACTTCAACAGCCTGAGAATAACTTCTTTCATACTGCCACTTCCACGGATTTATGGTTCTCTTTTCCATTGTATTTATATTTTAACGTTATACAATGCAAAATTGCAGCAAATATGAACTTAATTTCCGTGATCCGGATCACCATTACGGAGTGAGGAAAATCACAATTTAAAGGGAAAACCGGCTCAATGTTTCTCTGGAAACGCCTAAGTAAGCGGCCAGAAGTGACTTGGGAACCCGTTGTATTAATGAAGGATATTTTTCTATGAGTTGTTCATATCGCTCTTTTATCCCTGTCGTCATCGTAGAAACAATACGTTGTTGTGCAGCAATAAAGCCCATATAAGCTTTTTCAAGAAAGAAATGTTCAAGTTTTGGAAGAGCAGCACACAATTTCCGATAATCCTGAAGCTGAAGGCATAATACTTCCGTATCCTCCACACATTCCAGAGACATGGTTGCCTTTTTCTCCTGATAATAAGCCGGAAAATCGGTTTCCCACCAATCTTCCATAGCAAATCCTACAATATGTTCCTTTCCTGACTCGTCGGTATAAACCAGTTTTAAAAGTCCTTTCAATACAAAATAATTATAGGGTACAAATTCTCCTTCCTGTATCAGAAACTGATGTTTTTTATATTTCCTCCTGGTAAAAAAAGATGTAACTAACTCAAATTCATTGTCAGTCAGAGGAACGACTTTCTCAATATGGGTTCTTAAATGGTCAAGCATATTGTATAATTATACTTTTTATCAAATTATCAATCACATTTTTCAGCGTTTACTGCCTCACAATTGATCTCTATTTTATTATGGTTTATCCTGTTCTAAGAGACTATTCATTTGTTCATAAAAAGAGCTTTTACTGTAATCTGCAAACCCTGTATGATGAAGACGAATTTCACCATTTTTATCAATTACGACTGTGGTAGGCAATGAGCCGTTATAAAACTCTTTAGGAATATTGCCTGTAGATGTAATAAAGGGAACCGTAAAGTTCTTCTCCTTTAAATAGTCTTTTCCAAGAATCGGATTATCATCAAGATTTACCGTAAGGAATACCATATCTTCATGAGATTTATATTGATCGTAGAATTCCTGAACCGAAGGAAATTCTGCCCGGCAAGGCGGACACCATGAAGCCCAGAAGTTGATGAAGATGACCTTTCCCTTTAATTCGGATGTATTAATAAGACTTCCATCTTCTCTTTTTACGATGAGAGAAGGCAATGGCTGAACCTGCTTGCTTTTAGATGCTGATATTTCTGAATTAAAAAGTCCTGTTGAAGCCATTTGCCTCATTAACCAAGCCTTTGCATCCGGACTGACCAGTAAAATGACCAATAAAATTCCAAAGGCAATCGTTGACCAGTTAGTTCGAATCCAATTCTTTAAATCTCTCATATTTTTTATTCTCAAATGAAAACCTCAAAGACTTTCTACATTATAACGTTTTCAATGCCTTTATAGCAACTTCATTATCGGGGTTAATTTCCAGCAGTTTTTGATAGGTCTGCTTTGCTTTATCTTTTTGACCTGCTTTCAGATAGGCTTCCCCCAAGCTATCATATACATTGGCATGATCAGGATACAATATACTATTCACTCGGAAAATACCAATGGCTTTTGTAAAATCTTTTTTTCCAAGTAAGGCATATCCTACATTATTCAGATAATCTTCGGAAAGAAAATAATGATCCGGCGTTTCTGATTTAGCCTTCTGAAATGCTTGCAGACCTTTTTCAAAATCACCATCCATCACAAACTCTAAAGGTGTCTTTTCATCACTGCTCATTTGAGGACTTTTCGAACGTATTGTTTTATCCTGTAAAACCTGTACCAGTTCAAGTTTCCCTGTTGTAGGATCTTTTACAAATTCTAATGTGAAATCCCAATTCTGCATTACATATTTATTCTCTCCTACTTTGATAAGTTCCATTGGAGTTTCCAAATCATTAATATTCAATAGTAACTTCCCGTTTTCACGATAGATTCTGTAAAGTCCATACTTATCAAATCTGTAACGTCCTATAGTCCTGCTAAAGTCCTGCTCCTTTAATGATAAAGTTTTATAAACAGGAGCAAGATAATTCGGCCAATGATATACCGATGCAACTGAACGAACCAATTCTTCTATAAAGTCAGGTTTATTGGTATTGGTTAAAATGACAATGCCATCCCCACTCGTTTTATTTCCGATAAATTTACTGGAAAAACCTTCATTCCATCCCCCGTGATTAAAATAGATCTGCCCGCTTTTATTTTCAAGAAAAATACCTAATCCTTCAAATTTATCAATAAAGGGACTGGTAAATTCCTCTGCTGTTTTCTTAGAAATAACGGTATGACTTTTATTATTTAATGTATTCTGAATATCAATCACAAACCTAGCAAGATCTTCGGCGGTCGTCCACAAGCCTGCTGCTGCCATTTCAGGGTAGATATGATATCTTCCGTTGACTCTTTGTCCATCCATAGTATAGGCAGTAGCCGCCCACTGCGCCTGATTCTCCGGAAGGGGTTGACTAAAAGTACTGTTTTTCATATCCAAAGGTAAAAGCACATTTTCCTTCATCACTGTCGGAAAATCTTTTCCTGTAACATCTATCAGCATTTGCTGCATTACACAATAACCGCCTCCCGCATAGCGAAAAGGAGTTCCCGGAAGTTTATCCACAATGACAGCCGGAGAATTGGCAGGGTTTTGTCCGTTCAGAACCTGAATCAATGTAGGAATTGGTTTACCGGGTTCATACCCGCCAAAGCCATGCACCGTAAAACCGGCGGTATGGCTGACAATATTTTTAAGGCTTACTTTTTTTTCTTTAGTAAATTGAGTTTCCGGTACTTTCCATGAGGTCAGATATAAGTTTACATCAGCATCCGGATTTATTTTTCCCGCTTCTACTTCCTTCAAAGCCGCATAAGCACTTACCGGTTTACTCATTGATGCAGCCTGAAACAAAGTCTTTAAGCTGACGGGAGTTTTAGCTTCTACGTCAGCAAGCCCATAGGTTCTGGACCAGATTATTTTTGAATTTTTAATGACCGCAATGCTGACGCCCGGAATATTATAATGTTTCATTCGTGATTCCAGTGTCCAAAGTGGCTTACCTTCAAAACGGATGACAGGCATTAACCCTGATTCGACTCTGGAGATTTCCTGTGCTAATTCAGTTTGAGACTGGGCAAATATGGAATTCCCCATCATTCCGAAGGCAAGTGTGATATAAAAAGAAGTTTTAATTTTCATGGTAGAAATTTAGTTTTTCAAAAATATGAAATTTCACAGCGATTCAATGAACCATAACAGACTCTTATTAATCAAAAAAATAATAGAACAATTAGTCTAAATAATTAATATGTTTAGCATAAGTTATTAGTATCTTTGCCGACTGAGTTTGGAAGCATATTGATTTATTCAATTATTACGTTAATGTAATGTAACTAATCATGAATCCTTCCCACTAATCCCATATCAATAAATTTCAATTAATATAAAAAAGATCTACTACTTTAAATAAAACTAATGCAAACATCCTTTTTAAAAATTACCGCAGCCACCGCTGCGCTCTGTTTCAGTACTTTTGTGATTGCACAGCAAACCTACTCCGTAAGCGGAACAGTAAAAGACAAAAAAAATGGCGAACTTCTGATTGGTGTATCCGTAAAAGTAAGTGAAGATCCTTCTATTAATGTTGTTGCCAATGAGTATGGATTTTATTCTCTCTCATTGCCTGAAGGCAACTATACGCTTATTATTTCTAATCCGGGGTATAAAGATTTTGAACAACAGATAAAAGTTGACCAGAATATAAAGGTGGATCTTCCCCTTATCGCCCAGGAACAGGTATCCAAGACCATTGATGAGGTGGTTATAACAGGTATTAAAAAGGATAAAAACCTAACGTCTGCCCAAATGGGAACAGAAACGTTAAGCATTAAAAATATAGAAAAGCTGCCGGTTTTATTCGGTGAGAAAGATGTGATGAAAACCATCCAGCTGTTACCGGGTATCAAAAGCAATGGTGAGGGAAGCAGTGGATTCAGTGTACGAGGTGGTGCTACTGATCAAAACCTTATCCTACTGGATGAAGCACCGGTTTATAATGCTTCGCATTTGCTGGGTTTCTTCAGTACTTTCAACAGTGATGCCTTAAAAGATGTAAGTATCATCAAAGGAAATAGCCCTGCCCAATACGGAGGAAGGCTTTCTTCTGTGTTGGATGTTAAAATGAAAGACGGGAATAACCAGGACTATAATGTGAATGGAGGAATCGGTTTAATCAGCAGCAGGCTAAGTGTTGAGGGGCCTATTCAAAAGGAAAAATCATCATTCATTGTTTCAGGAAGAAGAACGTATGCAGATTTATTTCTTAAAACAAATAAAGATTATAAAGACAACAAATTATATTTCTACGATCTCAATCTAAAGGCCAATTACCAGATCAACGAAAATAACCGCCTTTACATATCCGGATATTTTGGAAGAGATGTCCTGGGATTAGGAAATACATTCTCTACGGACTGGGGAAATACAACAGCTACTTTACGATGGAACAGTATCATTAACAGTAAATTGTTCTCTAATACTTCATTCATCTACAGTAATTATGACTATAAAATCAGTCTGAAAAGCAACGATAACACCATCGGTTTAAATTCAAAAATACAGGACTGGAATCTTAAACAGGATTTCACCTGGTTTGCGGGAAATAAACATTCGGTTCGTTTTGGTCTTCAGTCGATTTATCATACGATTACTCCAAGCAGTGCTTCAGGAACCAGTGTAAGCAGTTTCCCGAGAAATTCAAGAAAATCATGGGAAAATGCCTTATATATCAATGACGATTTTAAAGCGACAGAAAAGCTGACCGTTAATTACGGGGCAAGACTGTCCATGTTTAGTGTTTTAGGTGGTGATACTTTTAATACATATGATAACGGCAATCTTACTGATAGCAGATATCTTGAAAATGGGAAAATAGGAAAAACTTATGTCAATATTGAGCCAAGGATTACTGCCAACTACAGGATTAATGAGGTGAGCAGCGTTAAAGGAGGATACTCACGCAATACTCAAAACCTTCACCTGTTAAGCAACAGCAACAGTGGAAATCCTACCGATCAGTGGATTGGCAGCAGCTACACCGTAAAACCTGAAATTGCAGATCAGATAAGCTTAGGATACAGCAGAAACTTTAATCATAACAATTATGAGATCAATGCTGAAATCTATTATAAATCGATGCAGAATCAGATTGATTTTAAAAACGGAGCACAGATAAGCTTTGATACGGCAGCTGATGTAGAAAGTGAGCTGTTATTCGGAAAAGGAAGGGCTTACGGTCTGGAACTTATTGCTAAGAAGAAAAGTGGAAAGCTTACAGGATGGATCTCTTATACTCTATCTAAAACGGAAAGAAAAATAAACGGAATCAATAATGACGAGTGGTATAATGCAAAAATGGATAAGACCCACGATATTTCCATTGTGGCAACGTATCAGTTTAATGAGAAATGGTCTATGTCCGGGCTTTTCCTATACAGTACAGGAAATGCGGTGACCTTCCCTACCGGGAAATATCAGCTGAACGGACAAACGGTATTTCAGTACAGCAACAGAAATGCTGACCGCATGCCTGCTTATCACAGAATGGACTTAAGTGCAACATACGAACCGTCTACCAATAAACGTTTCCGTGGCTCGTGGACTTTTGGAATTTATAATTTGTATGGTCGTGAAAATGCTTATACCATTACTTTTGAAGACAATCCGAATAATCCGGGAACGACCCGCGCTATGCAGACTTCATTATTCCGTTGGGTACCTAACATTACTTACAATTTCAAATTTTAAATCATGAAAAATACTTTTTTTATCATATTATCCCTATTCTTAGTAACCTCATGTCAGAAAGAAATCGACCTTGATTTGGCCGACCAAAGTGGAAAAATTGTCATTGAAGGCAATGTAACCGACCAGGCGGGCCCCTATATTGTAAGGATTACCAAATCAGTAGCATTCACCCAGCAAAATCAGTATCCGGCAGTAACCGGAGCTCAGGTTATTTTAAGTGACAATACCGGCCAGACTGAAGTTCTCCAGTATGTAGGCGACGGAAAATACCAGACTTCAACATTTGCGGGAGCGTCGGGAAGAACGTATACTTTAAAAGTTCAGGCAGAAGGGCAACAATACACTGCTCAGAGTACTATGCCTGCAGCCGTTGATTTTGAAGGTCTCGCACAGGATTCTTTTACCTTCGGAAACAAAACCAGCTATACTCTTTTGCCTATTTTTACGGATCCTGCCGTATTAGGAAACCGTTATCTGTTTTCTTTCACCATCAATAATTTGTCTAAAAAATATATCAATGTATTTTCAGATAATCTTAATAACGGATTGCCTAATCAAAGGCCTTTAGTTCTTCCTAATGATAATAACGATGGTGCAGATCATGAAGTTGTCGTAGGAGATACTGTTCATGTTGAGATGCAAAGCATTGATAACAATGTATTCACTTTTTATAGTGCACTCCTCGATATTTCAGGCGGTGGCGGTGGCGTTACTCCATCCAATCCTCCAAGTAATATCAACAATGGAGCTTTAGGATATTTTTCTGCTCATACTCAAAGTCAGAAAAGTTTCGTAATTCAGTAAAATATAAGCTTATCTATTAAAAAAGGTTATTTTGGAAATTCTAAAATAGCCTTTTTTATTGAATGAAAATATCAACTCTCTTTTTCCAACATAAAAGCTGCCTTCAACATCCGTGAAGACAGCTTTCTGAAAATGTATGAATAAAATTGATTTTAAAATTCTGATTCCAGCACCTTTAAGAGTTCTGTCTGCTGAATAACATCATTCCGGCTGTTGATGAGATTGTAATTGGCCTGAAGCCACCCATTCCTCACAACAAAAAATGCATAAGCATCTATCAGCCCTTCTTTATATTTTTCTTCGGACTTCTGAAATGAGCGTTTTTGATTTTCAAAATTGGCATCCAGAAGGTTATACTTCTCACTTGCATTTAAAAACTGAGCCTTAATTGAATTGATATTCTGTGTAAGATCATTGATGATCAATTCTTTATCATAATTGGAATTAATGATATTCAGTTTCGCTATTTCCACATTGGTTTTTACTTGTAGCCTACTAAAAATAGGAATATTGAGTCCAAAATTTACGGATTGATTTTTATTTTGAGAAAACTGTTCAGAAAAGCTTGTATTAGAATTATTATCCTTTCCTAAGACTTTATTATAAAAAGTAGACCATCCATAGCTGCCATTTAAAGTGGGCAAATATCCCGCTTTTGCAATGTCTTCTCTTTTTTTCTGAGCCTTAATTTCGGCCATCACCGATTGGTAAGCAGGATTTTTTTCCAATAGCTTTTTTGTAAAATCAGGATCATGGAATTCTGCTTCGGAAGAAATATTACTCTCGTCCATTACGAAATCAAGGGAATCCTGAGTCATAGACAATGCATTCAACAAATTGATTTTTGTCTGATCTCTCTGGTTTTTAGCAGACACCCATTGCTCCTGCAAAGTTCCCAAATTGGCTTTGATATCATAAACATCACTTTTGGGTCTGTTCCCTATTTCTACTTCCTTTTCGGTACGTTTAATCTGATCCTGTATTCCGGATATCTGGGTTTCCAAAACCTCGAGCCAGCTTCTGCTGTTCTGATAGGCAAAAAACATTTGAACTACATTAAGTTTCACTTTATTTTGTGCCAATTTAAGCTTATAGGCAGCGGTTTCTTTATTCAATTTAGACAAAGAGATATCCAGAATGTTCTTCCAGTTGAAAAGGCTCCAGCCAGCCTGAACAGTAAGTTCATCATATTGTGTATTGAGAGATTCCCGCTGATTGCTTGACTGATTAATGGAAGAGCCAAAACTATAATTATGTTTCACGCCTGCTTCTACGGAAGGTAATAACATTCCTTTTGATCCCATAATCAGTTGATCACTTTTTGCCACATTCACAGTAGCTTGCCTGATGAGTGGATGATGCGTCGATGCATAGTCGAGACATTGTTGCAGGTTCCATGTTTGCTGTGCCGGATAAAGGCCAACAAACAATAGAAAAATCAAATTTTTCATGAGCAAATTCTGATTTAAATAATTAAAAAATGGAATGAGAGATGAACTACTCTGCTATTCATATTTCAGGTACTTTATAAGATCAACTTTTGTAGCTTTATACGCTTTGATGCTTACAACAGCAAATGTCAATACCAACAGAACCACAAAACTTACCGCAAAAGGCCAAAGTGGCATATCAATTCTGTAGGCAAAATCTTTCAGCCATTCATTCATCAGAAAATAACAGATCGGAATACTGATCAAAACAGCGATTACGGCGATCCAAAGAAACTGACGGGTCAATCCAAAAACAAGAATACGGTCTGAAGCGCCTAACGTTTTTCGGATGGCAACATCTTTCAGCTTTTGCTCGATCATCAGAGAAGAAAGGGCAAAAAGTCCCAATAAAGCCACCATTAAAACCATAGCATTCAAAATGGTAAACAAGGTCTGTTGTTTTTGATAGACTTCAAAAGTCTTTGCAAACTTCTGATTGAGAAAATAGTAATCAAAAGGATAGCCCGGTTCTGCGGAAGTCTGCCAGAATTTTTTTAGCCTTGCTACCGTTCCCTCAATATCATCCGACTTTATTTTCACCTGAATATTGTAGACATTAAATCTCTTCCAGGGAGACTGTTTGTAATGAAAAAACATGATAGGCTCTATTTTGTCTTTAAGACTTCTAAGATTAAAATCTTTAACAATTCCCACTATCTTATATTTTTTTCCTTCATCAAATCCCGGATGTATCTCACGCTGAAAAATCTGTTCATCAGTCCAGCCAAACTTTTTAACAAACGCCTCATTGACAATAGCCGTATTCATGGTATCAGAAGCCAAATGAGGATCCAGCCAGCGTCCTTTGAGTAATTTCACATCCAGAAACCGGAGATAATTATAATCCATAGCGCTATTTTCCGCATTAATACTCTGGTGTTCATAATCCATATTTGAACTGCTTTTACGTCCGGTTCCTGCAACTGATTCCCCGAAAGAGACGTCCTCTACTCCATTGATTTTTGAAATTTCAGTTTTAAGCCTTTCATATTTTAACCATGCTTTTGGAGTGGATTCATTGAAGTAAATCATCATGATCTGATTTCCGTTAAATCCAAGGTCTTTGTTCATCATATATTTTACCTGGCTGTGTACAATGAGCCCCCCAATGATAAAAAATGAAGAGATAATGAGCTGTAGGGTAAGGATTCCGTTTCTGAGCCAGACTCCGTGCTTGCTTCTTGAAAAATTACCTTTCAATGTCTCAATGGCTTTAAAATTCGAAAGATAGAAAGCAGGAATCAACCCGGATAACAAAGTAACTATAAGGACCATGGCTAAAGAATACATGTAAATATGCCAGTCTTTCAGTTCTATTTCTTTATTGAAAAATTTATTAAAAGAAGGAAGTAAAAGCTCCGTAAGTGCCAGAGACAGGAAATAGGCTAACAAGCACACCATAAATGTCTCCAGAAAGAATTGAAGCATCAGCGATATTTTTGTCCCTCCGATTGCTTTTCTTACCCCAACCTCTTTTGCTCTCTGTGAAGCTTCAGCCGTTTTCAGGTTGATAAAATTGATGGCAGACAAAATAACAATCAGGACAGACAGGGAAAATAAAATCATAATTGTTCTAAAATCTCCTGCCCCAAACCATGATGCTTTTGCATGAAGCTTAAGTTGATCCAGAGGGATCAGTTGTACGCTATTTGGGCCGTGAAGATTGGAAAACTGTTCCGGAGTCATCCCTGTTCCTCTGGCATCCATACTTGACCTTAAGACTAGAATATCTTTAAATTTATTTTCAAAATTAGCCGGGGAAGCTCCTTTTTTAAGCATGAAAAAACATCCGTAGTTGAAATTATTCCATTGTTCTTTATCATGTTTAAACCCTTCCACAGGTTTGAAAACAAATTCAGGTTTGATCTGGCTGTTTCCTGCAGGAAGCTCATAGACTGCAGTAACAATATAATTTTTATCATCAAATTTTAGTGATTCGCCGGCAGCATTAATTGTTCCAAATAATTTCATTGCAGCTTGTCTGGAAATGATGATGGAAGCATCTGATTTTAATGCATCTTTTGCGCGTCCTGAGATAATTTTAAAGGGAAAAAAATTAAAGAAACTTTCAGATGAAGTAAAACCACCCTGCTGAAAGGTCGTCGTATATTTTGTGGTGATCTTAGCACCAATCTCCGAGCCGTTGAAAATAACGAAATCCTCAACCTCAGGAATCTTTTTCAATGCATTAAAGGCCAGCGGATAGGAAATATTCTCTCCATAATAATTTGTTCTTTTATAGAAGGACTGAAAAGCATAGATCTGATCTTTCTTTGGGTTCCATTTTTCATAAGATTCCTCATCATTCCAGTGCATCAGGATCAGCATAAATCCGGTAAGTCCTATCGTCAGTCCGAACAGATTGATAAAGGTAGACAATCCGTTCTTTTTATAATTGATCAGGGCAATTTTGAGCCAGTTGGTAAGCATAATAATAGTATTGTAGTTAATAAAAGCGGATGTTTCTGGTTTATTTGAATGCTCCGGCATCTGCTTTGGCAAAAACATCTGTTCTCTGGGAAGCATGTTCCTCACTGAAAATCTCCCCATCTTTCATATTGATAATTCTGGATGCAAATCCCGCATCATACGAAGAGTGGGTAACCATTATGATGGTAGATCCTACCCTGTGAAGCTCTGCCAGAAGGTTCATCACTTCATTTCCGTTGGAGCTGTCCAGATTTCCTGTCGGTTCATCGGCGAGAATCAGTTTAGGTTTGGTCACCAAAGCTCGTGCTACGGCTGCTCTCTGCTGCTGCCCTCCCGAAAGCTGTTGCGGATAATGTTTAGCACGATGGGCAATATTGATATTCTCCATAATCTCCTCTACTCTTCTTTTTCTTTCGGAAGAGGAAATTCCGTTGTAAATCAAAGGCAGTTCAATATTTTCATAGACTGTTAACTCATCAATCAGGTTGAAATTCTGAAAAATAAATCCTATATTTTTTTTACGGACATCCGATTTCTTTCTTTCACTCAGCCCCATCATTTCTGATCCTTCAAATTGGTAAGAACCTGAGGAGGCAGAGTCCAGAAGTCCGAGAATATTTAAAAAAGTAGATTTCCCACAACCGGAAGGTCCCATGATAGCCACAAATTCGCCTTCTTTAATGCTTAGATCTACCTCATTTAGAGCGTTGGTCTGTACATCTTCTGCTCTATATATTTTTGAAAGATTATGTATATTGATCATGATAATTATGGTTTTTGCTATTGTTGATTAGATTTTTTTATTAGTAGTGAAAACGACAGGTTAAAAATATTCATCTTTTTACTTTTTAATATCAAGGATTTCATATTTTTTCAGATCAGAATAATCTGATGTAATAACAGTTTCTCCGGCTTTTAACCCTGATACAACCTCATAATAAAGTGGATTTTCTCTCCCAAGGCTGATGGCTCTTTTTTCTGCTTTATTTCCTTTGACGACAAAGATCCACTTTCCATTGGTATCTTTAAAAAAACTTCCCTTAGGTATCATGGTACTCTGTGCATCTGCCGAGAGTTTTAGTTTCAATCCGAAGGTCATTCCTATTTTCAAATTTTCAGGTTTCTTATCTGTAAAATTCAGTTCCACCAAAAATTGACCGTCTTTTACTTCAGGCAGAATTTTGGTAATTACTACCTCATAGGGTTTATCATTATCATCCAGCGTTCCTTTGATCCCGTTTTGCAGTTTATTGATATAATATTCATCTACCTTAGCGACCAGTTTATATCCGTCCATGAGGTCAATCTTTCCGATACTTCGCCCGCTGGTAAGGTTTTCTCCCAACGAAATGGCAAATGAAGAAAGCCTTCCGGAAGCCGGAGCCATAATCAGAAAATTATTTTTATTGGAGCGTAAAATACTGAGGCTTTTATCCATCTGCCCTATGGAGGTATTGATGGCAGACATCTGAGCATTTCTCGAACTCTTTTCCGTAGAAAAACCTTTTTCAATAATTGATTTTCTTTGCTTCTGATAAGCCAGATTCTGGATACTGATGTCATAATCCGTTTTCTTTCCTATCTCTGCATCATAGAGCCGTTTCTGTAAATTAAAATTCTGAAGCGCGGTATTATAGTCATTCTGTGCCTGCAAAAGTTCTTTGTCCTGACCCAATTCCTGGTTTTTCAGTTCAAGGAGGGTACTTCTCATCTGGCTGATTTGCTGCATGATTCCTGTTTCCTGATTCATAAAACTGAATTCCGTGTTGGGATTATATACTCTCGCAATTGGCTGCCCTTTTGTAAGCATCTGACCATCTTCCATAAAAATCTCTTTCACGACTCCCCCTTCCAAAACATTAACCAGTGAAGAATTGAGCGATTGAGTTTGCGCCGTTACCATAAGCATATCTTCAAATTTCCCCTGAGTAACCTGCTCGATCTGAATATCTTCCGCAGATACATTGTATGTTTTTTTCTGCCGGATAAAATACAGTCCTGAGAGCGAGAGCACTACCAATATGACCAATCCAACTAAAACAAATTTTAATTTCGATTTCTTTTTTACTATTTTCGTATCCATATTAAAGATAACTCATTTTATTACAATGGATTACACAATGGAAGTGCCAGAAAAATATAAATCGGTAAGTCCCTGACAATCTGTAATACTATTTTTAATACCGTTCAAAAACTGTTCATTATCGGACACTTTTTGTCCGATAATGAACAGTTTTAAACAAAAGAATCAATTTTTAATAAGTTTAGCCCTACACCATGCGTAAAAAAGAAGCTCATATTCTGATTGTAGATGACGACGAAGACATCCTATTTTCGGCAAGAGTCTGGTTGAAAAAGTTTTTTTCGGAGGTAAGCTGCCTCAGTAAACCGGCAGAAATTTTAAAATTTATGGCTGAAAAACAGATTGATGCTGTCGTATTGGACATGAATTTCAGAAAAGGTTTTGAAAGCGGACAAGATGGGCTGTATTGGATGAACGAAATCAAAACACTGGAACCTCAGCTTCCTATTATTCTGATGACAGCCTACGGCGAAGTAGAACTGGCTGTAGAAGCTTTAAAAAACGGAGCTTCAGATTTTATTCTGAAACCGTGGAATAATGAAAAGTTATATTCTTCTGTGAATCTGGCTGTTGACATTTCAAGAAAAAACAGAAAGCTCAGCCAATGGGAAAATGTACACCAAAAGAGCAACCAATATCAGTTGGAAAGCTATTCTCCAAAAATGCAGGAAGTCCTTGATCAGATCAAAAAAGTGGCTCCTACAGACGCGAATGTTTTGTTGCTGGGAGAAAACGGGACCGGTAAGTATGTGCTTGCAGAATCCATTCACGAACAATCGGAAAGAAAAAACCAACCATTTGTACATATTGATCTTGGAAGTATTTCAGAAAACCTTTTTGAATCTGAATTATTTGGGTATAAAAAAGGGGCATTTACGGATGCTTATCAGGATTATGCCGGAAAAATTGAGAATGCCCAGAATGGAACCGTATTTCTTGATGAGATTGGAAATCTTCCTCTTCAGCTTCAGACTAAGTTGTTAAGTCTGATTCAAAATAAAAAACTATCCCGATTAGGAGAATCCAAAGAACGGATATTGGATGTCCGTTTTATTTTTGCAACCAATGAAAATCTAAAAAAAGCAGTCGTAGAAAATCGATTTCGTCAGGATTTATATTACAGGATCAATACAGTTGAAATTCAGATTCCTGCTTTAAGGGACAGATCGGAAGATATTGGGCTGTTGGCACAATACTTCCTTGACCGTTATAAACAGAAATACCATAAACCTAATCTGGAACTCACCGATGAACTACGGGCCGGTCTTTCCCATTTTCCATGGCCGGGAAATATTCGGGAACTGGACCACTGCCTGGAAAGAAGTGTCATTTTATCCCATGAAAATAAACTCCAGTTGTTAATTCCTCAGTTGGAAGAGCATGAAAATACGATCATCAATCTCAATATTGAGGAAATGGAAGAACTTCTCATCAAAAAAGCTTTAAAAAAACATACCGGAAATATTTCTTTAGCTGCGGAAGATCTCGGTCTTTCACGCGCCGCTCTGTACAGGAGAATGGAGAAGTTCGGATTATAAAGTTATACATTACGATTTCAAAAAAGTTACCATTTAGATCAATAAAATATAGGGAAATAATGAGTCAGAATAATAAACTTTGGTTACTCTACAACCTTTTCGCCATCGCCAGCGGGATTATCGCTTATCATTTTTTTTCTGAAGGAAAATGGTTCAATGCTACACTCTTTATAATATGTATGTTTTTTGCTGTGACTTTGATCTATTTTTCATTAACTGCTCAGGCTTCAAAAGTAGAAAAAGTTATTTCATCTATCAGAAAGAAAGACTTTTCTTTATTTCCTCAAGAAGAAGGAAATCAACTTCTCGATAGCAGTATCCGTCTTTATTATCAAAATAAAGAAGAGCAATCCTCATTATCCTCTTACAAATTGCTCTATGAAAGTATTCTGGATCAAATGGAGACAGGACTGATCATCTTGTCCGAAAAAGATAAAAACTGGGAAATATTTTACGTAAATTCTGCCTTCCTTAATATTTTACAGGTTCCCAAATACAATCGATGGGAACTGTATGCTTCAAAAATACCTGAGTTTTATAAAATTATTGAAGAAACGGATTACCAAAGTTCACAGGAGTTTTTTGATATTTCCATTGACAGTAATTCCAAACAGTCATTTTCACTCAGAACCAAACAGGTAAAAAATACACAACACCGTTTTTACGTTATTACCCTCGAGTCTGTTCAAAAAATCATTGAACAGAAAGAAAAACTGGCATGGAATAATCTGATGAAAGTAATTTCACATGAACTTCTTAATACCCTGACCCCGGTCAACAGCCTGATTCAAAATTTGGAATATATCAGCAACCAGGAGACTATTGATCATGAGGATCAACAGGAAATGAAAGAAAGTCTGATGATCATTAATTCCAAATCAAAACAACTTTTAAATTTTGTAGATCATTACCGTCAGGTAGCCGAATTACCTAAGCCGGTTCTTGCTCCGGTATCGTTGAAAAAAATTATTGAATCTGCTGTCTTTTTTCTGAAGCCTGAATTTGAAAAACATCATATCCAAATGGTTCAGAATATTGATGACTATACGGTATCCGTTGATGAAAAAATGATTGAGAGAAGTCTGATCAACCTATACCTCAATGCTATTCATGCTGTTTCTGAAAAAGAGCACAAACTCATTACCACTAGTTTAAAATCCCATAATAACCGTATTATTGTGAGCATTACGGATAACGGTTCGGGGATCACTCCTGAAATTAAAGATAAAATTTTTCTTCCTTTTTTCACAACCAGAGCTAATGGCTCAGGAATCGGGCTAACACTGGCTAAAAGTATTATGGAAGCCCATGGGGGCTATCTTAACTATAAAGCGCTGGACGAAGGAAGCAGTTTTGAATTGTGGTTTTTGGAATAGGTTTACCTCGAATACTCCAATATATTTTGTACAGTCCATCTCATAATGATTATAATATCTCGCAGATCAGGGAGATTAAGCAGATTTTTACAGCTATCCGGTGAGCAAAAATATGAACGGACAGGGGTAAAATCAATATAAATGTTATATAACCCACTATAAAGTTCGTGAATTCGTAACAATTATAATTTTCCTGCAGACTCATAATATAGATTTTTTATAAGCAGGTCTCCTACTGACAAGCTGTTGTCGCTACCCTGGCGTAGCTTTGTTCAAGTTATTAAAAGCAAGACAAAATGAAATTAACATCGTTAAGAATTATCACCAAAGACATTCAACAGTCAGTTCAATTTTATGAGAAAGCAATCGGTCTAACCGCTCAATGGTATACAGAAGATTTTGCTGAACTCTCTACCAATACGATTACTATAGCCATAGGGAGTACCCGTACTATGCAAATGTTTGGTGCAAATCTTACCGGATCTGAGGGCTCTCAAAATACAATTATAGAGTTTTGGGTTTCCAACGTAGATGATGAATATCAAAGGATTAAAGGTCTGACAGATCAAATCGTTCAGGAGCCTACCACAATGCCATGGGGTAACCGTTCTCTGTTGTTTCGTGATCCGGATGGAAATTTAATCAATTTCTTTACTCCCGTGAGTGAGCAGGCGATTCAAAAATTCAGCTAGATTCTTTATTCCAATAAAAAATACTGCTCATTGAAGCAGTATTTTTTTATATGATAGATTGATCATGATTTTATTTAATCAACCACATGACTTCATTAATATCATCTCCTCCCGGATACTGTTTATTAATTGCCTGAGTCAGATTATTGTTGTTATTATTAATTTCAGATGAAGGATACATCCATCTTTTAGGAATCTTGCCATTATTCAGGATCCCCTTTCCGTCAGTATTGAACTTGGGGAACCCTGTCCTCCTCTGGTCATAGAATGTTTGCCATCCGGTATTAAAAAAGAGGGCAATATGCTTTTGATCCATGATTTGTTCTATTTCTCTTCCAGACTCAAGATTGATCGTTGACTGGGCTAAATAAGGCGTAACCTCAGCGGCACTAACTTTATAAAAATTCATAGAAGCATTGATTGCTTTTAAGTAATAAGTATTTGCATTGCCGGTGATCCAGCCACGCACAACTGCTTCTGCCAAAATAAATTGTAACTCCGCATATCCCATTAGCAGTGTTGGCTCATTGACAGGATCATTAAAGTACCTCGGATTAATTCTTGAGGCTAATCCATTTGAAGCTCTTGTAGAATTTTCTCCCAAGTCACCGCTTCCATATAGTCCATCGTAATAGCTAAACGGATCTGTAGGATTGGTTCCTGCAGCACTGGTTTTCTTTTCAGCCATTTTAAATAATCTTGGATCTTGATTCTTTTTCAGCTTATCTACGAAGCTTTGTTCCATATAATAGGCTGTTTTCAGATCATTGCTGTTAAAATAAGGATAACGGTTATTTACCTGGTTATAGAAAGGCAGGGCTCCGCTGTCATCAGAAGTTTCCATAATAGGATTTTGTGCAGGATTATTAACAATATCAGCAAAAGCCTGTTTAACATTCAGGTCCGGATCATCTGTTCTTTTGGAGAGATCCATTAAAACTCTCAATCGGTAAGAATTAATCAACTTTCTCCACTTCAAAATAGCTCCGTTATAAATAAGGTCTCCTACGATCGGAGTATTGAGATTAGCAAGTTCTGTATTCGCTGATGCTAATTCATTTAGGACATCCTTATAAATACTCTTTTGATCATCATATTTGGGATAAAAGTTATCTGCTTTTATTGCTTCACTGTAGGGAATATCACCAAATGTCTCAGACATTGAAACAAAATAGTAAGCCTTAAAAAAGCGAGCCAATGCAATATACTCTTTACCTCCTTTTTTATTGGCTTCTTCCACCATTTTTTGTATCTGTTTAATATTATCATAAGCACCAAATGAACCTCTCTGCCAGTTATAATATTGTTGAGCATTCACCCCATTGATATAGGTTAATTGTCTTGATGCCAGGGCCGCTTCTGCTTTAATTGTGCTAAAAGCATTAACTTCAATCCCCGGAAGGATACTGCCTGCATCAACACTTTTAGGACGGTTAGGATCTTCTTGATAATCCTCAACCCTGCTGCAACTTACTAAGCTTAATCCGATAATGAATAGGGATATATATTTTTTAGTTGTTTTCATATCTATGGTATTTAAGATTAAAATTTCACATTGAGATTGACTCCAAAACTTCTTGTTGCCGGAGTTTGAAGCTGATCGATCCCGGAATCCGGATCCACATTTTTAATCGCCGAAGCCAACCAGAGGTTCCTTCCTATCAGAGAGATACTCGCTGAAGACATATTTAATTTTTTTACAAAAGATTTTTCAAAATTGTAAGTCAGAGTCACCTCTCTTAATTTGATGAATGTCTGCTTGTAATAATGATAGTTGCTTTCATAAGCATTACTTGTGCTTTGCATGTATGCATTATAATTCACAGCAACATCATTTTGCACAAAAACACGGGTATCTGATTTTATATTCCCATTCTGATCATAGGTAATTGCTCCACTTACGACTCTTACACCCGGGGCAATATATGTGTTATGTCCTGCATTAGCATCATCTCTAAATTGGTTAACGGTTCCCGGTGCAATCCCTCCCCACCACATTTTCTGATTGGTTGTAGAATACATTGTTCCCCCAATTCTGCCGTCAAAAAGTAAAGAGAGCGAGAAATTTCGATAACTGAAATTATTAGAAAAACCATACGTCCAATCCGGATCAGAATATCCCATATTACTTTCGAATGGTGCTGTAGAATTTACCGGGTATCCATTTTTCAATACCAACTGCCCATCCGGTGAAGTTTCGTAAGGCATTGTGGTAAGCTTATCCATCCTTTCTCCCACCCGGATAAAATTATCTCTACCGTTGGCAGGATTATAAACAGTGATATAATCTTTGCCTCCGTAAGCTTCTTTCAAATATTTATGATACTTGCTAAAATTAAGCTGGGTACTCCATTTAAAATCTGATTGTTTAATGACATCTGCATTCAGAGTAAATTCAACTCCCTTTCTTTGATATATATTCCCGTTTGTCAGATAATACTTATACCCTACTCCCTCTGATATTGGGATTTTTGCCAAATTATTATAGTCACGGGTTTGAAAATAGGCAACATCCAGACTGATGCGGTTTTTCAATAGTCCAATATTAGTCCCCACTTCCCATGAATCTACTGTTTCAGGTTTTATATTCCCGTCGATAAGAATATCTCCGAAATAAAATGAAGATTGTCCGTTCCAGCTGACATTGCTTTTTTCAAAAGCTGAAATATAACCATATGTATTATCCGCTAGTTTTCCGGTAGAAACCTGGGCGAAAGATCCTCGTAATTTGGCAAAATTAATCCATGTCGGAAGGTTGAAAAGCTGGTTCAACAATAAGGATCCTGAAACAGATGGATAGAAGTATTCGTTATTTCCTTTTGGCAACGTTGAAACTTTATCATAGCGGGAGGTCATATTCAGGAAGAACGTTTTATAGAATGCCATATCTACATAGCCATATACGCTATTGATCTGTTCATATTCTTTTCTGTTTCTGTTTCCGTCGGTAGGAACAAATAAAGGCCCGATACTGTTGAAAAGGTTATACCATCCAGGGGTTACCAGGCCATCAGTTCGTATTTCACTATTTTTAAGCTCCCGGTAGAAATTAGAGATATAAGCTTCTCCACTTAAGGTAAAATTATCAGAATAATTATTTTGATATTTAAGCCCTAGTTCCGAGGTCATGTCGAAGTAATTTCCAGTGGTCTGGGTATAATTTCCCAATGATTTATTCCCATATCCGATATAGCTTTTAGGCTCTCTGAATTCACGGTTAAGGCTATAAATATTTGCTCCGACACGAGCTTTAGCAGATAAATTGGGAACGATCTGATATTCAACATTCACATTCCCCAGTACATTATCTTTATAGTAAGGTCTCAGGTATTCATAAGCCTGGAAATAAGGATTGTTATAATAAGAGACATTATAATGTCTTTGCTGATAGCCTTCTTTCCCTGCTACCCAGTAGTTCCTCAGGTCTCTTACGTCTACATCTGCGCCGGTCCATAATACCAGATTATACAGGTAGTTTGTCGGTCCATAGCCTACTTCCGGGAAATTGGAGGTATATTCTTTATTATAGGTTAAAGTAGAATTAATGGTAAGATCTTTTACAGGATTTACTGATCCCGCCAAGCTGATTGATGTCGTTTTCAGATCAGTATTCGGTACGATTCCTTTCTGATAAATATTAGAAAAAGAGAGTCTGAAAGTCGCTTTCTCGCTGCCCCAGTCTACGCTTATATTATTTGATTGGATAATCCCGGTATTGAAGAAGTTCTTAATATTATTTTTCCCGCGGGAGATCCATGGCAATGGAACCAGCTTTCCTGTTACCGGATCAACCGGGCTGTTGTATTGTGGAGTTTCAAAATATCCGCTGGGTGTGGTGGGATCTTTCTGATCCAATTTCGGGCCCCAGATCCATCCTCCTCCTTCACTTCCGGAACCTTCGCCGTTAATGTAGGCATACTTTCCGTTATTTCCCCCTCCATATACTGTTTGAACTTCAGGAATACGAATAAAAGAGGTCTGAAACATGGTGGAATTGTTAAAGGAAACCATCATTTTTCCTTTTTTCCCTTTTTTCGTCGTAATCATAATGGCTCCGTCTTTCCCTACAGATCCGTATAATGCTGAAGCAGTAGGTCCTTTCAATACACTGATATTATCAATATCATCAGCATTTACTCTCCACAGATCGGCTGTTCTGTCCGGCACTCCGTCAATAACAATAAGAGGTTTAGCTCCTCTCAGGTTAATTCCCGGATCCTGAAAAAGATCGGTGCTGTTTTTAATATTCAATCCGGCCACCCGTCCTGACAATGAATTGATAAAGTTAGGCTCCTTTGCCTTTTCAAAAACATCGCCTTTTACTTCCTGCACAGCATAGCCTATCGCTTTCTTTTCTTTTTTTATTCCTAAAGCTGTAATAACAACTTCATCTATCTTTTTTTCATGTGTTTTTAAGGTATCACTATCCGTTATTTGTGGTGCTTTTTGGCCATAGGCTTCCCAGCCGACGACTAAGCTCAGCCCAATTAAAACTTGTAATTTCATGAGTATATTCCTTTATTTAGTGTGTGTATTGATCCAGGTATTTAGAAAGCCGTCTTTGGTCTTCAGAACAATTTTATAGATATCGGAATGATTGGTTTTCAGTTGAGAACCAAACTGACCATCACTAAGTTTGGCCTTCCCCAAGAGTTGATAGGAGTCTTTGCCTCCTTTTTTAAAATTATTAGTATCTGTCATGTATACTTCTGCAAGCTCATCAGAAGGACTTGTCATTTTCCAGGTAACCCGGAGCGCTTTATCATATAATAATTGGGCTTTCAGGTCGTAAGCCGTTCTGTTTTTAAGTAAATCAATACCATCTATTTCCTGCTGAACTTCTACAGGAACTTTCAAATCCAGAAAATTGGTGATGGTAGGCAATATATCCGTGACTGCCACACGGTTATTTTTTGCGTAGGTATTGATATTTGGTTTGTTAATGGCAATCCAGGTATTGCGCTCCCTATCGCTTTGTCCGCCATGTCCTTTTCCGTTGCTTGCAGATCTTCCATGATCGGTAGTTACTACAAATAACCAATCTTCTTTATATTTTGCTTCTCTATCTTTTACAGCATCATATATTTTTCCAATAAGACGGTCTTCAAAAGAAATCGCTTTATACAAAATATCACCATCTCCGTGACGATGTCCCATATCATCTGTAAATTCTAAATATACCCAAGATACATCCGGGGCATTCTGAGCTATATAAGCAGCTGCTTTTCCCGCTACCAGACTATCTATTTTACGGATGTACCCGCTTTGTTTATCATGTGGAAAATTCAAGGTATCCTTTTCCATTCCATCATAAGCAAAATCCATCTTTATTTTTCCCGTAGCATCCAGATTCTCACCTATAAGCTTGGTACGGTTATCTTCCCATGTTGAAAACACGGCTGCCTTTTTATTTGGAAACTGATCTTTAAAAAGTCTGAATATAGTAGGATAACTGTAATTAGGGTTTTTGATATCATTGTCGTAAACATTATGCTTATTGACCCAGGTTCCCGTTAACAGACTGTTATATCCTACAGCCGAAATGGTTGGAGTTTCACTGTAGCCCGATTTTTCTCCGCCTACATAAGCTTTCAATAATGCACCGTCTGTTTTAATTCGGGTAAGATTAGGAATATCAGCCTTATTCAGCATATCTTCTGCAATACCATCTACAATGATAAAAACCACTTTTTTCTGTGGTCTATTTTTCTGAGCAAATGCGCTCCAACTTAGAAAAGAAATAAGAATAAGTAATGTTTTTTTTAAGAGCTTCATTTGCTTTTTTTTTATTCTGGCAAAATTCCATAATAAAACAGGTTTATATTTTAACAAAATATTAACAAATAAATCAATTGTATTAAGTTTAGTTAAAGGCATTCACAAACCATATAAGTACATTTTTCTTTATTTCATTTAAGTTTATTTATTTCTATAATGTAATAAGTTATTTTAATGAATAAAAGTTTTGTAGAATAAATGAATTGCTAAAATATTATAAGATAGCTTGTAACATGCTTCAACCTTAATAACTAACGTACAACATATTACTATGAGAGATTCAGAAAATAAAAGAGATGTCGGATACATCTCGTCAACTCAATCAAATATTGAAAAGTACCCATTAAATAAAAATACAGGTTGAAAGTATGTTCCAACCTATATTTTTATTTAAAATTTTATCACAAAATCACTAAAAAGACGAGTTTTAACAGTCTTTAAAAATTGGATAAAAGATCAAATGACCTTTTCTTCTACCAACCTGTAGAATGGGCTTAGCCTTTATTTTAACTCAAGCCAATCTGTTTCATAAAAGCGGCATTGTCCCAAAACAAATGTTCTTCTATCATCACTCCATCTTTCCAAATACCAACAGTGATCATAGGCAGTTTAAAAGACTTTCCGGTGGGCTGAATAAAAGTACCGTCTCCTTTTGGCATCGGTTTACTGAAAGTACCTTCCATAACACCTTCTACAGCGGTATAATTACCGGTACCAAAACGCACGGGATGCACCTTTATTTTGGTATCCGGAGCAAATACAAACTGGGGCTCCAGCTTTTTAATGTGATCTTCTAAACCCACAGTTACGGAGCCATCAGGATAAACTACCTTGATATTTTTTGCATGGCTTTCGTGGAGTCTATTCCACTCTTGATTACTGTACACGACAAAATCTAAAGTGTCGAAATTCGTCAAGTTTTTTAAAATTTCAGGAGACATTTTACCGTATTTTTCTAAATCCGATTTAGACTGTTTTTTTTGAGCAGCCATAGGAGTTAATCCAAAGAATAACATTCCTATTAACGCAATAATCTTAATTTTTTTCATTTCGAATGCTTTTTGATTAAGCAAAAATAAGAGAAGGGACATTAAGATATTCCTATCATATGTTAAGAAATCAGCAAATAGCAAAAACTGATAATCAGAACATTATAAAGGCGAACCGGATTAAGATGGGCCATCTCTGTTAGATATTGGCCTTAATAGATATTAGTTTTACTAGTCTTGGAATAATACATACTACCTATTTTCAATTGTTTTTTCTATTTTATTTTCCATCTCCTGCTTAATTTTCACAAGCATATCAATTGCATTGAGATTTTTAGGGTTTAGGGATAGTGATTTTCCATAATTAGAGATCGCAGCATTGTAATCTTTGTCAGCCCAGCATGCTTCTCCGAGACTATCAAATAGATTAGCATCATCAGGATACATTTCCGTTGCAAACGTAAAGATTTTTTTTGCGCCATTGACATCTTTTTTGTCACGCATCCATTCATATCCTATATAGTTGCTGAGCCATGCCATTCCTGATGTTGATTTAAAGCGCTCAATTTCTTCTTTGGTTTTTCCTGCTGTTCCTTTTGTCCACAAATTTTTAAGATAGTCTGCGGGATCATTGGGATTATTATATTTTTTGTAAAAGACAACCCCTTCAGCGGTTGCGGGGAAAAGCTCTGCCATCACATAACTATGCACTCCTTTTTTCAGTTCTTCCTTCAAATTAATTTCAATAGAATTATTAAAATCGTGATGAAAAAATAGTTGTATTGTTCCCTTATTGAGGTCATAAACATTAGTATACTGTGTATCCTTTACATGCATTTGATCCATCACTGAGGAACAAAAACCAGCTGTTCCATTGGGTTGGTGGGTTTTGAGAAAGGTAATCCCGTTCATATAATAATCTAATTTCTTTTTATCTTCTTCCACTGTATTTTTAGTAGGATTAAAATTAGACTGAATATAATAATTCTGCTTACCTAATGTCAATGCCCCTCCTTCTACCAGTAAATATTCTCCGGTTTTGTCTACAAACATCATGACGCTTGAAGTAAGAAAACTCATATCTATGATAGAAAGATAATCTTTTACCTGGCGTACATTACTAAAATTACTCATCACATGCTGAACAATCTCTCTTACAGGTTTTTCTATTTTACCCTGCTGCTTCGCTACAGGTATTTCAGGAGTAGCAAAACCATCAAAAACCAATCCCGCCTCATTCATTGCTCCTTGCGGAAAACGATTGATAAAACCAACATAAGCTACTCCATACTGATCTTGTATTTTGGGCTCAAACCAGATTTCGGCATTAGGACTTACCCAATCTTCATTATTTCCAACGATAGTCTTACCTTTATGAGTCATTTTAAACATGCTGCAACAATATGCAGTATGACTTATAACTAGAAAAACAATAGTTAAACATTTGATTTTCATGGATTAATATTTTTATTTCATCAAATTTAATTAAAAAATCAATCTCTTAATGATCTCCTTTTCATAAAAATTCCAGTCATAATAAACCCGGTAGCTTTCTACCGGGTTTTGATCTTTTGAAAAGTTTTTTTTGTTGTTAATGTAAGCTCTTAATTCATATAGTTCCAAAGCCAGACTCCCTTCTGATAGATGATTGCAGCCATATATACGTTATCGTTGTTATTATGAGCACTGCAAATCGGCATAATATAAACACTGTTGGATCCTGTGGCCACTTTCTGTGCTTTTTTACCTTTGATTACATGACCTCCAACCAGGTTAGAGTTACAGGTAACCGGACTGTAATTGAGCGAAGTACAATTGGAAGGATATCCACCAAATTGATCACTCCATAATTTGAGCCACGATTTTCCTGCGATCTTAGGATCATTGGTACTGCCGATAACATTGGCAAAATTTTCATTTTTGCTGAATGTCACTTCTCCACCCCAGACAGAAAAAACAGATCTTACCACAAAGTCTTCTCCATAATGCTCTTCAGGGTTATAAAATCCGGCAAAAACACCATTCTGATACACTACTTTAAGATCATCATGTTCCTGAGGAGTCAGCACAGGAGGTGGTGTTTTCACCTGAACGGTTAAGTCTTCTTTTAAAAAAGCATCAATCAAGCTTTCATTAGCATCTTTTACAGTATTCGCAAAAAGCTGATCTAAGTTTGGCGTCATTGGGGTATTGTAGTTCCAATTGGGATTGTACATTGCCTTTTCAGTGCTAATTTTAACCTCTGAGCCTCTCTGATAAGCATATTCTGTGGTATTTTCAGGAAAAGTCGTAAGACAGACAGCATCTTCTGCGGTATATTCCGGGCCACTGATAGTAACCACTTCATTTTCTTCTTCATAGGTATAAGTAAAAGAAAGCTGTGCCATTAAATTCGTATTGTCAAGATATATCAATGTTCCAACAGATATTGGAGGGGTCGTTACGGTATGTGTGCCGTTTTGCAATTCAAAGGATAAAGTATATCCTGTCTTTTGAAGATCTGCGGATTCATTATGATAATCCGGAGATAGCGGTAAGTTGATTGTGATTGTTTTCATGATAATTGGTTTAATTTTTCATATTTGAAATGTAATAGGCTTTTGGAGTTTACAATTTCAGGTAATAAACAAATCAAAGTAACGAAGAAACGCAAAGAGGTGATAGCGTATAAATGACCAAATATGATATAAGTAGAAACACGTAGCTGTATTTACAAAAAGTCAAAAAAAAACAATGCCTCAACAATATAAAATCCATTCAAAATACAATACAGCTTAAGTTCTTCTTCTACAATATCTACAATCCGGATAATTAACACAATTTTAACTTTTATTACAGAATTTTCAATCGTTAATATCGAGAGAGAAAGCCGTACTTTGCACTCTAATAAAATAAGGAAAAGATGGGGTTATTTGATATGTTTACGCAGGAGATTGCAATAGATCTGGGGACCGCTAATACGCTGATCATACATAATAACAAGATCATCATCGACCAGCCTTCCATCGTTGCTATTGACCGCACAACCGGAAAGCCCATTGCAGTGGGAGAACAAGCCAAATTAATGCAGGGTAAGACCCATGAAAATATAAAGACAACACGTCCATTAAAAGATGGAGTGATTGCAGACTTTCATGCTTCTGAGCATATGATTAAGGAATTCATCAAACAGATTCCGGGAATCAGAGGGAGATTTATCCAGCCGGCGCTGAGAATTGTAATATGTATTCCTTCGGGAATTACTGAGGTTGAAAAAAGAGCAGTTAAAGATTCTGCGCAAAAGGTTAACGCTAAGGAAGTAAAGCTGATCTATGAGCCAATGGCCGCTGCTATCGGAGCAGGGATTGATGTTCAAAGTCCTGAAGGGAATATGATTGTTGATATAGGGGGTGGAACTACCGAAATAGCAGTCGTTGCACTCGGAGGGATTGTGTGTGACAAATCCTTAAAAATAGCAGGCGATGTATTTACCAATGATATAGCCTATTTTTTAAGGTCATCTTACAATTTATATATTGGGGAAAGAACTGCCGAAAGAATAAAAATTGAAATAGGCTCTGCATTAGAGGAACTGGATTTTCCTTTAGAAGATATTCCTGTACAGGGAAGAGATCTGATTACAGGGAAACCCAAGGAGATCATGGTTAACTATAAGGAAGTTTTCAAAGCACTGGATAAATCGTTGATGAGAATTGAAGATGCCGTTTTGGAAACACTTTCTCTTACTCCGCCTGAACTTGCAGCAGACATCTACAAAACCGGGATTTATCTTGCCGGAGGAGGTGCTCTTCTGAATGGACTGGCCGATAGAATACACAGAAAAACAGGACTTCCTGTATGTGTTGCAGAAGATCCGTTAAGGGCTGTTGTTCGCGGAACCGGTATTGCTCTTAAAAATATAAATAAGTTTAGGTTTCTTATGAATAGCTAATCCTATATAGATTATATGACGGTATACAATCTGTCATTATTTGTATGTGCTATGTAATATTTATATAGAAACTTTATTGGTTATGCTGATTCCGGACCGTTAATTTGGTCCGGCAGTACTTTTAATTTTAATATATAAAAAGTTTTTAGCCTGATCATGACAGTCCACGAAAAGAAATTCACGGAAATCCTGAAATTATTAACATCTAAATTAAGCACAAAAGTCAGTGTTTTAGAAGAACATGGAACAACTTTTCTTTATATAGAGGATTCTCATTTCTGGATATCTATGGATGCTCATGAATTAACCGTCGGATTTTCACTTGATCATCAGCACTTCAGTGAGGAATACGGAAATTTAAAAAGAGGAATTGAACAAGCTTTTAAGTTGCTCACTTCCGAAATACGGATTATAGAATACATAAAAGGAAAAACAGTTTTTAAAGTCATAACAGACATCAGAAATCCTGATCTTTCTCTTGAGAACGTAGGGGTTACAACGTTATTATTCTATCCTTTTTGGAAGAAAACCAGAATTGAAACTATTTATTTTGAAAGGATAATACATCCGGATGAGATTAGTTTAGAAATGGATCAGATCCTCGATTTCAATTAGAAAATAAGAACTTATCCATCCTTCAAAAATAACAAACAGCTTAAACTAAGCTGTTTGTCCATAAAAAGGGGCTATTTGTTTATTTTCCTAAAAACTCCAAAGCCTTTGTTATAAAAGCACTATGGTTTTGGTAAAAAGATGCATGTCCTGAATCTGGAAAGATAACCAGTTCACTATGGTCAAGATTTTGAGCCATATTTTTAGCGTTTTGAACAGAAACCGGAAGGTCATTTTCACCATGAACAATAAGAACCGGACTCTTAATCTTTTTCACCTCTTCATAGGCATTGGTATCAGGTTGTGCCCAGTTCAGAACTGCTGTAAACTGTGAGGCAGAAGTGGCATCACTGAGTATAGGATCCCTGTCTGTTTTACGCAGCTGAACTCTTTCATAAGCTGATTTTCCGGCAGCAATACTCTGAGCAGACTCTGTAAATCCAAATTTTAAGAAAGATTCTTCAGGACTTAATCCTGCTGTTCCCGCAATAATATTGGGTAGATTCGATAACCCGACAGCTCCTTTAGGACCCGTTCCTGTTAAAATGATCTTATTAATCAATCCGGGTTCGGTCAACACTATTCTCTGCGCTACAAACCCTCCCATTGAAAACCCCATGATATTCACTCTATTCAGATTCATAGCTTTGATAAAATCGATTGCATCATCAGCCATTCCCTGTATAGTATTAGGGGTAATTCCTTTGGAAGCAGCTACTCCTCTGTTATCAAATAAGATTACTTTATACTTCTGAGCCAAACCATCTGTTACTGCAGGGTCCCAATCGTCCATAGATCCTCCCAGTCCCGGCAATAAAATAACAGGAATCCCCTGATCTTTTCCAAGAATGCGGTAGGCAAATGAAGTCCCTTTCACTTCTACATATCTGGTTTTGGCGTTTTGATGGCTATCACCCTGTATCTCCTGATTCGTGGGAGGCTCGTTTTCTTCACGGCAGGACATAGTCACTACCGTAAAAAGGGTTAAACATAACATACTTGCGATGGAGATTTTTCTGATTGCTTTCATTGTTGTTTATTTTTAAATGATGAAGCAAACATACATCGTAAGAGCAAACAGAACACTCACAAAGAGGGCGAACAGGACATTTTCAGGGTTTAATCGGACAATCTGAAAGACATGAATTGTATCTGAGAATTCAATACAAATTTTTAAGCAGGAAAGTACTCGCCGATAATAGCAAACAGAGTTCTTCTGATTCAAACACAATCAGCAGTAACAAGGAAACTCTGTAATTTTACAATCAACTTACTTGACCTTGTAAAACGTCACACTTTAGTTAAATCATACAGTGCTTCCATCGCTTTTTGTGCATCATGTTTTGCTACAAAAATATGATCATGAAAATAAGCGGCTACAACGTTACAACTTATATCTTTCTGTTTTAAAGCATTGGCAAAGGCAGCCGTTAGTCCTACAGCTTCCAGTGAAGAATGAATATTTAATGTAATCCAGGAAGAAACATAGGTGTATTGCCAATTCCATTGATCTGCAATTGCCTTTTCCAAAACTACGGTAACTGCTTCGGCTTCGCGAAAGAAAAAAAGAATATCTTCCACCTCCGGAACTTCCCCTAGTTTTTCCATATTACAAAACACATATTCTCCGGAATTCAACACGGGCTCCATATTTTGAAGCAATATCGCTAAGTCTTTTTGTCCTGACATCTTTTTTTATGCAAAACTAAAATATATGCCGCAGTTTATGTTTATCATTTGATAAAAAGAAAGGCCGGGTCTATGAAAAAACGGCTCAATAGGAAATAAAAAAAGGAGGCCTCTCTCGCCTCCTTTTTGGGAACTTGTCTTGTAAGACCCGTTTAACTTCTTTATCTGTGTTTGTGTTTTTTTGGTATTTTTTCAAGAAATTAGTAAGGTCTATACACTTCTACTTATTTTTTTTCATCATTTGTTTCTATATATTACTATAGTTTATTATTTCTATAGTCATAATCACTTACCTGCTTACAAAAAAGTAAAATATACTATTTATTTTGCGTTTTTCCTATTAGGTAAATTTTATACTACAAAGTAACAACAATCCAAAATACCTTACACTATAACATCCATCGATACATCTCGGGAGTTTTATAGATATTTATCGATATGAATTTTTGATACAAAAAAAATAAGGAAGAACCTTAACCGATTATATTTTATGATGTGTTTTAATGAGATCAATCAACTCTACAATATTTTCTATTTTTAATTTTTCAAATATATTCTTCTTAATTGTACTTACTGTGTTTTGCTTGATATTGAGTTTATTAGAAATTTCCAAATTTCCAAGTCCTTCTGCATACATTTCAGCAATCTCAAGCTCTCGTTTGGTTAATGGACTCAAAGGACTTATCAAGTCAGGATTATAAATAAACTGCACCAGTAATTTTCGTACACTGTCAGAAAAATACTCTCCTTTCTGGATGAAACTCAAAAGCCCTTCCCTCACCTCTTCTTCTTCACTTAATTTACTCAGATAACCATTGGCTCCTGCCTTGATAAATTTGAGTGCATACGAATCTTCTTCAAGCCCTGTAAAAATCAAAATTTTAATATCAGGATTCACATTCTTTATCTGTGGAATAATATGCAAACTATTTCCATCCGGAAAATGGGCATCAATGACAGCCATTTCAATTCCTTTGGATTCTACCAGTTCTATAATCCGTTGTAAGGATGAAGTATGATAAATTTTTGCATTTGGGACAATATCACTGATTACGATCTCCATTCCTTGTCGTACAATACTATGATCATCTGCTAAAAGAAAAATTATTTCTTTATTTTCAATTGGTAACTCCATTATTATTAGTATTTAAAATTAGCTTGAACGTTATTTTTGTTCCTTTGTGAAGCTTACTGGAAATGGAAATATCACCATTAAAAAGCTCCACAATTTCTTTACACAAATTAAGCCCCAGACCTGCACCCAGATTATCTACCTCATCCGATATAGCTCCCTGATAATAGGGCTCAAAAATTTTTTTCAAATCAGACTCAGATATCCCTATTCCTGTATCAGCAATTGTCGTTGTCAGAGAAATTTTATTTTCTCCCATCTGCTCAGTGGTCATGGTAAGATCAATCTGCCCGTTTTCTGTGAACTTATTGGCATTTCCCAGAATATTCATAAATATCTGGTTCATTCTTATACTGTCTGAATTCACAATTACTCCCTCAGGAATTCTGTCCGTTACTACAAATTTATTATTTCTGGTTTCTATATAAGGTTTGATAACCTTTACAATAGAATTGATTTCATCTTTAAGATTAAAAACGGTATTGATCAATTTTTTTTCTGCATCCTGATTCTTTGTGTATTCCAAAATCTGATTAGATTGCAAAAGCAGTGTACTGTTGGTAAATTTTATCGACTTCAGATAATCCTTTATCGTTTCATCTTCCGTCGTTCTGTAAATCTTATCAATAAAAATATTAATAATTTTCAATGGTGACCTTAGATCATGACTCAACATTCCCAAGATTCTGTTTTTGAAATTAAGGTTATTCTTAATCTCTTCATTCGCCGCATTGAGTTTACGTTCATAAATGAAAGCCACTCTGGTAAAATACATGATCAGAATAGAGACAATGAACATTAAAACCATCAACCCAAGAACCAAATAAGTTCTTATTTTATTATTATCTGAGCTTTGTTGGCTGTATTCTTTTTCTAATTCTGACTTAAAATCCTTAATCGCGTTTTCGTAAACATCGATAAGTCCATTGCTGTACATCAGCAACTTACTGAAATTACTGTAAAACTGAATATTATTTCTCTGATTCTGTGCCGCATACAATTGTACTTTTTTGACTTCAGCAGTGTAATGTTTATCCATAGACTTCATTACATTACTGACTTCTGACTTTAAATTGGAAAGATCTACCGTTTTATCATTCGATAGGGTGACCACAGTGTTCTCTTTCTGAACATTTACCTTACCTGTTATGGCATCTTTTAAACGCCCCATAAAGCCTTTCTTTTTGATCGTATCAGAATAGGTATGGGTTTGTATATTTAGATTTTCAAAATTATTTTTGTATTTCTCCGGCTCATAGGGCTTCTCGTCCATTTTCAACGGTGGATTCAGAGAGGTTTTGTAGACAGAATCCATTAAAGTCTTAAGCCTTGTTACTTTAAGGGTATCTATTTTCTGCTTAGCCAGATTATTTTTAAGTCTTGGACTCGCCTTTTCATATTCCCCTATTTTATCAAAGTTAGTTTTAAGTTTTCTGAGAGATTCAAAATATAACTGCAGCTCCTTATTATCCTGGTTGACCATATACTTTTGAAGATGATCCTGAGCATCCATGAAATCTTTCCTGGAGTTATCTGTTAATCCACCCAACGCCCTGCTTTCTTCCAGTTGATTTTTAATAAAATTCAACTTTTTCCCATTGACAAACTCATTATAAAAAAATATTGCAATGATCCCCTGTATCAATAAAATACATAGAATCAAGGAGTAATGAACAATCTTCCTCAATTTAAAATTTAAGAATTTGTATCCCATATTTATTTATCTGCTAAATTAATTTTCTAATTATTTATGTTCGTTTATTATTAATTTCAAATAGTATGATATTTTGACCTTAGATTTAGCTTTTAACACCTCCTAATTCAGTCCACAAAGTTAAAGTTATTTTTATCTTTTTATAATACTAAATATCAAGCAAAACAGAAATATTCTGACTCTATTTTACATTAAAATTCCTATAAAATTTGGGAGTTTCATACAGTATAGGTATATTTTTGAATCCGTTGTAAAACTCAGGTCTTCATAAATATTTCACATTTTCATTCATTTTTTCCTGAATCTAAATAAGGTTCAATATTTCTAATTATTTTGATATTTTATTTTAAGTCAGAT
The DNA here is from genome assembly GCA_963518055.1 of uncultured Chryseobacterium sp. Classification (GTDB taxonomy): domain Bacteria; phylum Bacteroidota; class Bacteroidia; order Flavobacteriales; family Weeksellaceae; genus Chryseobacterium. The sequence goes on along the minus strand of CAUQIC010000008.1, from coordinate 172,719 downwards.
TAGCCTTATTATTGAAGAATCCTTACATGGTCATCCCTCCATCCACTGCAATAGCCTGCCCCGTAAGATGCTTTGCCTGGGAGATAAAAACGACTGCTTCTGCAATATCTTCTGAAGTCTGATCAATCCCCTGTGGAATAAGTGTCGATTTATTCCTTTCCCAGGATTGTTCCTCCGTTTCCCCTTCCAGCTTCCAACGATCTGCAATTCCTCCTTCACCCCGCCACATTCCCGTTCCTACAATACCCGGACAAATTGCATTTACCGTAATTCCTGTAGAGGCAATTTCTTTTGCGATACTATTTGTAAATCCAATGACAGCAAATTTTGAAGCCACATAATGGGATAAATGAGCCATCCCCATCTTACCGGCAATGGATGAATTATTGATAATAGCTCCAGAGCCCTGCGGCTTCATAATCTCCAGTTCAGCCTTAGTACATATAAAAACCCCTTTAGCATTAACATTTAATACCCTATCCCATTCATCCGGTTCTATTTCATCAATACTCCCCATCCCTATAACCCCTGCATTATTGACCGCTATATCTAACCTCCCAAATACAGAGACCACTTTATTTAAACTATTTCTGACCGATTCCAGACTGGTAACATCCGTTACCAAACCGATTCCTTTAGCCCCATATTTCTCAATTTCTTCAACTGTATTCTTCAAAAAATCTTCATTCAACCCCGCAACAGCTACCGACGCTCCTCTTTTAGCAAACTCAATCGCAATTGCTTTCCCAATCCCTCTACCAGCTCCTGTTACAAATACAATCTGGCCTTTTAAGTTTAACATAGTTATGGTTTTTAATTATAATTATCTTAAAGATATAACATTATAATTAAAAAATAATCAATTAAAAAACAAATTAATTTCAATCCTAACTTAATATAAAATATGAAATAAAAATTGCGAATTCCAATTCCATTCACATCAAAATCTTAATAAACCTTTCAGTATTTAATTATGTATAGGTATATTTTTAGATTGATCACAAAAACAGAGATCCAGCAAAAATTTAATAATCTTGTTATATTATCTTAAAAACAATTAAAAAACAAAACATTATCTTCATAATCGTTTAATAAAAAACTGATTTACACGATTAAAAAAACTCAGAAAAGAATCTCCTGATAGGTTGAAAATTGACATTACATTCTCATTTCATATTGCAATCATTAGTATTTTCTATTTTTCCTCAGGCTTGTTGATGTGATAATTTCCTAACTTGTATCTTTTAAAAAGTAAAGAAATTCAGAATACTTTCAATGGGCTAAAAGTATATCATAATGTATGTACAGGCATTATCAATACCCCATTATCTGGTATTCAAAATAAATAACAGCTAAACAGCTTCATTATCTTATGACAAATAAAGATTTTAATTCTCAAAAGGGCTTTACATTCAGTAAACATGTACCGGAAGAATTATCAAATTTTGACAGAGTCTTTGATATTTTCAGAGATTTACTCACCCATACTTCCGGAGATCTTGAAGAAGCCTTCGAATGGCTCGATATGCTTGATAAAGAATATGATATTTTTACCGACGAGTATACTCTTCAGGATTTTGAGGAAGATTTGAAAAAGCGGGGCTATATCAAGAAGGAGGATCCTGAAGAGGGTAATTCAGGGCAGGGAGAAGGAAAAAATATATTAACTCCCAAACTGGAGGCTGCCTTACGGGAATATGCGTTAGAACAAATTTTCGGAAAACTGAAAAAAAACGGTCTTGGTAATCACCGTACAACAAAAACAGGCATCGGAGATGAACGTGATGGTGAAAACCGCTCTTTTCAATACGGAGATGATCTGTCCGCGGTAAATATGACGGAAAGTCTGAAAAATGCCCAGATCAATAATGGAATTTCAGATTTGCGTTTAACAGAAGATGATCTCATTGTAGAAGAAACCAAGCATAAAGCCCAAATGAGTACCGTGTTGATGATAGACATCAGCCACTCTATGATTTTATATGGTGAAGACCGTATTACGCCGGCAAAAAAAGTAGCCATGGCCTTGGTAGAATTAATTAAACGAAAATATCCCAAAGATTCAATAGATATCATTGTTTTTGGAAACGAGGCATGGCCTATACAAATTAAAGATCTTCCGTATTTAAAAGTAGGGCCTTACCATACCAATACTGTTGCAGGACTGGAACTTGCAATGGATATTCTTCGCAGAAAAAGAAATACCAACAAGCAGATTTTTATGATTACCGACGGAAAGCCAAGCTGCATTCAGTTGCCTAGTGGAGAGTTTTATACAAACAGCTATGGACTCGATGAAATGATTGTCAACCAATGCCTCAACAGAGCAGCACAGGCTAGAAAACTAAAAATACCTATCACAACATTTATGATCGCCCAGGATCCTTATCTGCGACAGTTTGTGGAAGCATTTACAGCCCAAAATAAAGGAAAAGCATTTCTAACAGGCCTTTCAGGTTTAGGACAAATGATTTTTGAAGACTACGAAAAAAACAGAATAAAAAGAATATAATCAAAGGAGTACCCCAGAAAGGCTTCTTATTTAGATAATTATTATTACTTACACTACAATGAAAAACGATATTACATTCAAAGAATTAAAAAAATCCGGTTATTCTGACAAAACGATTAATGAAGAAATTCAGGCCAATTTAATTTCACGAATTAAGGCTAAAGAACCGGTATTTGAGGGACTTTGGGGTTATGAAGCCACCGTTATTCCACAATTGAAAAAAGCAATTCTTGCGGGTCACCATATCAACCTGCTGGGTTTACGCGGACAGGCAAAAACAAGAATCGCCAGAAGTATGGTAGACCTTCTTGATGAATACATGCCTATTGTAAAAGGGTCTGAAATTAACGACAGCCCCTTTCGCCCTATATCAAAATTTGCCAGAGACCTCATCGCAGAACTGGGAGATAAGACTCCTATTTCATGGGTACATCGCTCTGATCGTTTCTTTGAAAAGCTGGCAACTCCTGATGTTAATGTAGCCGATTTAATTGGTGATATAGATCCTATCAAAGCGGCAACGCTAAAGCTGCCTTATTCGGATGAGCGTGTTTTACATTACGGGATGATCCCTCGCGCCAACCGTTCCATATTCGTACTCAACGAATTGCCTGATTTACAAGCCAGGATTCAGGTTTCGTTATTTAATATTTTACAGGAAGGAGATGTCCAGATCCGTGGATTCCAATTGAGAATGCCTCTAGATATTCAATTTGTCTTTACTGCCAATCCGGAAGATTATACCAACCGTGGAAGTATTGTAACTCCTTTGAAAGATCGAATCGGGTCACAAATTTTCACCCATTATCCTAAGACAATCGCTCTGGCCCGTCAGATCACGGAGCAGGAAGCTATGATTTCTCCTGAAGACCGATTACAAATACAGATTCCTGACATGGCCAAAAATCTTCTGGAAGAAGTTGCTTTTGTAGCCCGTGACAGTGAATATGTAGATGCTAAAAGCGGCGTCAGTGCACGTTTAACGATCAGTGCGATGGAGAATCTGGTAGCAGCCGCAAAATTACGCCTTATCGAATCCGGTACTGAAAAAACGACAGTTCGCCTACTTGATTTTATGTCAATTATACCGTCTATTACAGGGAAAATTGAATTGGTATATGAAGGAGAACAGGAAGGAGCTGATTATGTTGCAAAAATTTTGATAGACAAAGCTGTTATGATACAGTTTGAAAGCCTGTTTCCACGTATTCCTAAATTGGAAAAAGAGGACATTAAAACACCTTATACAGACTTGATCAGATGGTTTAATAAAAATCATCTTCAGCTTAATTACAATGATACAGACGAAGAATTTTATGCTAAGCTAAACAAGATTTCACCATTAAACACTTTAGTGGAGGAAAATGCGTCAGAATTAAGTCCGGAAGACCAAAACTTCTGCAAAGAACTGGTAATATGGGCCTTGACCATCAGCAGCAAAATAGATAAATCAGAGAACCAATCTACATTTACCTTTGACGCTACAGGAATTGGCCAGTTTCTGCGAAATTAATGTACTGAAAATAAAATTCAAACAATAAAAGGTCTACTCACTTCAGTAGACCTTTTTATATTAAATTTGTACTCTACCTGGAAGCTCCCTTGTGTATGGAAGACAATCTTAATTGTATTTATAAAGTTATTAATTTCATAGAGAAAAATTATGATCAGCAGATTTCTGTAAAGGATCTGGAAGAAGTATCACATTATTCTTACCGAAATATTCAACGTATCTTTAAATACAGTTGTGGAGAAACAATAGGTGCTTTTCAGCAGAGGATTAAAGTAGAAAATGCATACAAACGCATCCTTTATACCAAAGAAAACCTTACTTCTATTGGGATTGAGGTAGGATTTGCCAATATAGCTTCTTTTTCCAAAGCTTTTAAACAACACTTTAGTATTTCACCCAAAGAAGCGAAACTCAGTAAAGAGCTGCTCCTTTGCGGCCCTGATCTTGTTCCTGTAACATCGGATATATTACTGGAACCTGAAATTGTATATCTCAAACCGATTCAAGTCTATTACCAAAGTATTCAAACCTATTATAACAATGAGGAAATAGAAGTACTATGGAAGACGTTTATACAAAATGATTTCTCTTCTTCTAACCCTGCTTATTTTGGCGTTATTGCAGATGAACCATTAATTAAAACGGAGATAGCGTGTAGGTACGATGCATGTGTTACAATACAGGCTGCCCATAAGAAACTCCCTTCGAAAACCATATTAGGCGGAAAATATGCCCGTTTTACTCATACGGGTACTTATGAAACAATTGATGAAACCTATACAAAAATTTATTCCCGCTGGATCTTCAATTCCGGGCTTGAATTTTCTCATACTCCTATTATAGAAAAATATGAAACACATTCAGATCGTGAAGAAGAACATCTGACCTATATTTTATTACCTCTGAAGTAGATTGTCAATTTCGGACAAGTTTGAAATCTTCCATCCATCTAATTTTGCCTTGTCAAAAATAGATTCATCATGCAAAAAAAGAAAATCATGTTTTCGTTATTACCGGTTATTCTCCTTTCTTGTAGCCAAGGGGATTTATCCGGGACTTCAGGGACTCCGGATCCTAATTTAGGGGCTAGTGTTTATACAATGCCCGAAGAATCTGCCCCTCACGAAGGAACCTGGCTTCAATGGCCACACCAATATCAATATGGGGCTACTTACCGCAACAGACTGGATCCTACCTGGGTTGCCATGACCAAAGCGCTTGTACAAAGTGAGAAAGTTCATATCATTGCTTATGATAACACGGAGAAAGAACGTATTTCTTCCTTATTAAACAACGCAGGAGTTTCACTTGGTAATATAGATTTCAAGCTTTACCACACCGATGATTTTTGGGTGAGGGATAATGGTCCTATTTATGTCAAAGATCAAAGCGGTAAGCTATTTATTCAGGACTGGGGATTCAACGGTTGGGGTAACAAAGCCGATTATAGCAACTGTAACGCAATTCCTTCTAAAATTGGCACTGACAATAATGTCCCTACCATCAATCTCAATTCAGTAATGATCAATGAAGGCGGAAGTGTTGAAATTGACGGGAATGGTGTATTAATGGCATGCAAAAGTTCTATCCTTAACAATAACAGAAATCCGGGGATGACCCAACAGCAGGCAGAGGCAATCTTTACCAAGAATTTAGGTGTAACCAAATTTATCTGGCTAGATGGTAAAGCAGGCCTTGACATTACCGATATGCACATTGACGGTTTTGCCAGATTTGCCAATTCATCCACTATTATCACGATGAATTCTAATGATCTTGATTACTGGCAGGTGCCGGGCAGCGATGTCAATAAGCTATACAATGCTACCGGGAAAAATGGCGCCCCTTATCAATTTGTAAAAGTTCCTTTAACCCGAAATGATGTGATTACGACCTATGGAAAAAATGTAGGCAAGGCATCTTATATCAATTATTATATTGCCAATAACCGCGTATTGGTCCCTAATTACAATGATCCGAATGATAGTGTTGCCAACGGAATTATTCAACAGTTATATCCGGGCAAGCAGGTAATCGGAATCGATTGCCGTAATTTGTTCGCCAACGGAGGAATGGTACACTGTGTGACACAGCAACAGCCAAAATAAGATAATGCACAATAGCAATACCCTGTCAGATTTGACAGGGTATTGTTTTCATATAAGTATTAGTATATAGTTTGTTTTATTCAATGAAAAATAAAGCCTGCAAAAAAACTGCAGGCTCTATATCTTTCTGATCAATAAGAATATAACTCCTTATTAAAAAATTGCATTCCTATTCTGTAAGTTCAATGATAAACTGCTGCAACAATGCGGCAATTTCTGTTGCAAAATTCTTATATAGCATGCTAAAGTGTCCTCCTGCAATTTCTTCCACCTGTACCGATGAAGTATGATTTTCCCACCCAAGTGCAGGCAACTCATGAGAAGCAGAATTTTCCATAGCTTTTATTACCATGAAAGGAGTATCAACCCGACCTTCAATCTTATACCCAAGCATCATATAAAACAAGTTTTCACTTAAGAAATGTCTTATCCTTTAAACAATAGTTCCAAAAGGAAAATTTATGTTAAAAATCAATAAATATTGAATATTTTTAATAATGTTTTATTCAATTTGATGAAATTTGATTAATTTTAAGTACAACTAAACCTAAATATTATGAAAAATTTAAAAAAAATCGAAAGACAGGAATTGAAAGCCATTAAAGGGGGTATTAACTGCCCTGGAGGACAAATCTGCTTAATTGGCGGAAAATGGCAATGCATGCCATTCGACGGATGCGGTGGCGGAAACCAACCTTAGTGTAAATCTAATTCAATACCTGTAGTATGAAAAACTCTAAAAAAATTTCAAGAGATCAACTCAAGAGTATCAATGGCGGTATATCGAGTTGTTCTGAAGCATGCTGCCCACCTCCGGGTACAAAAAGATGTCCCTGGGTGGTTTGTATTGCCCCATGTGATATATTGAGTTAAAAAGTAAAAAAGGCCTTGGAATTTAAATTTCAAGGCTTTTTTACTAAACAGGGAGACATCATCTGATTGTATCTCTTTCAATAGATGTATATTATTTTATTTAACAGATCATTACAAGCTCTATCAATCCTTTTTTTGATTATTATTGTACTTTAAAATACTAGTACCGATTTCTATGAAAATTGCAATATCATTTTCTTTTAGTGTATTGACAATCCTTATGACGTCATCATCCTTAATGACAGTCTCAGCACAATCAAACACTCGTTCTCCTGCTATAAAAAAAATTGACAACGATACACTTTTAGCAGCTTATAAACAATCTATCAGCGATGTATCACACGGACAATATATGAATGCTTCGTTTGGTCTTCTTAAAAGATTAGATGTAGAAAGTGCCGATCAAATTGATGATCCCGATGTTGTTGACCAATGGGCACAGGTGATGTCCACCATGACCGGGATACCCACATTTAATAAAGCAAAAGGAGCAGATTTTCACATTCCGGAAGAGCAGATCACGAACCTTAAGCTCTCTAAAGCAGTCTCTGCTATTGATGAAATAGTGAAGCAGGCCCGTAAAACACGAATTGTTATTCTTAATGAAAACCATCTGGATCCGCGCGGCCGGGCTTTTGGTCTTGAAGTAGCGCAGGCATTACAGCCCCTTGGGTATACTATTCTTGCCGCAGAAGCATTCAGGCCTTATGCAGATGATCAGGAAGAACGTCGTAAAATGGAACAGCTTTCAAAAGAGGGTATCGTGAGAGCGTCAGGAGATTTTTATAGTGGTTATTATCTTGATGACCCCGTTTTTTCCGATTTTATCAGACAATCTCTGGCGATTGGATACCGTCCGGTGTCTTATGAAACAGCCGGTCGCGGATATACCAATCAGGAGCGTGAAGAAACACAAGCCGATAATCTGATACGCCGTGGAATACAACCGTTTCCCAACGGTAAAATCCTTGTATACGTAGGGGAGCGACATGCTGCTGAGAATCCTATTGCCAGTGAAGAAAAGCCCTATCTTAAAATGGCAGCCATCCTTAAAGCTAAAACAGGTATTGATCCTTTGACCATAGATCAGGCCGGGCTGTCCCCTATTCCCATGAACAGGCCCGATGTTGATCTCTACAAAATTGTCTCCGCTAAAGCTTCAAATACATCGGTTATATTGTTCAAACAGGGCAAACCTTTAACTTCAGGTCTCTTAGCAGGAGCTGTAGATTTGCAAGTCGTTCATCCTCCACTCAGGCTGGTTAACGGGCGACCTGACTGGATGCTGAAGATGAACCGGTCTCCTCTCCCTATCCCCACCGAACTTCTACCAAAATCAGGCATTCGGCTTGTCCAGGCATTTGTTGCCGGTTCGGTTGCTGAGGCTCGCCCAATAGATCAGGTGCTGGTTACCCCGGGTACCCCTCCACCCGTTTTAATGCTTCCAACCATCCATGTTCGTTATGCAACACAGGATTTTCAGGATCAACCGGTAAAGCATTAGTTAAGTTAGGACTAGTTTACACCTTCACCATAAAAAAGAAATAGGATGAGTACAAAAAATAAAGAGATTTTAGAAAAAGCCAATTCAGCCATTACAAAAGGAGATTACGAAGGATTTTTATCTTTTTGCACCGATCAGGTTAAATGGACTTTTATAGGAGATCAGGTTCTCAATGGGAAGGAAGAAGTAAGACAATATATGGCAAAAACATACCTAGAGCCTCCAAAGTTCAACGTAAACAAGATTGTTGCCGATGGTGATTTCGTGATAGCGGTAGGAGAAATAAGTTTGAAAAATCCGGATGGAAAGACTATTCATTACTCCTATTGTGATATTTGGAGATTTGAAAACAACAAAATGGCGGAACTGGAGGCTTTTGTTGTTGAGAGTTGATTTTGACAGCCTTTTGTGCAGAGAGTGAAAGACTTTTATCTATTTAGAAAAAGTCTTTATACACTATGTAACCAGCAAAATACTAATATATTCCACACAAAAATGACCTAAACTTATGGTGTAAAGTTTAAAAACCTTAATCATAAATAAACAACAGGAAATAAAATTCCGAAAAAATTAGCGTAGAATTTGGGTTTGTAAAAAAGGGCTTTATATTGTTGAATTACAAAATCTTTACAATAAATAGAGACTATAATGATTAGTATTAGGCATCATATAATGAGGTAGTCTTTTAAACTATGAAAATAAAATTGTTGTAATTATTTATAAAATACAGGCTCTGTAATTCCTTCTTTTAATAAAATATTTTTATTTATATTGAAATTTCTCTCTGTCATAAAATTTAAATATTTCTTCAAAGGTTCGAGATTATATTTTATCCTCAGCCTATCTACATTAATAGTATCAATAAGTCCTATTTTAGGTTTTGCTTGTCCATTTTTTCTATATTCTACCTGAGTACCAAATAATTGTTTTTCTTTATTATTAACCCTAACTCTATCAAATAAAAAAGCATAGTTTTCTGGGCTGGCATTTTTTTTGCGAACTTCTTTTTTTAAGGATTTCAAAACTTCATTTTGAAAGTCACCAGCTTTGTCAGAGTGTTGTACAATTACCCAAAACTGTGTTTCTCCTTTTTCTCCTACTTTATCAAATCCTAAATAGCCATATTTTTTATAGAGTAATTCTGCTTTTTTTGTGTTATCCACCATCACACTATCCTTAAATGCATTCCATCTTTTACGAGAATAGTTAACATATTTTCCTTGGGGAACATATGCTGCTACCTGATCTATTTTTCCCATTATATCTATTTCATTTGTCAAATCTATTTTTTCATTAACTGACAATGTATTTTTACAACTTATAAGGCTTAATAAAAGGAAAGTAACGATTATTCTTTTGTACATATGTGTTTTTTTAATAAATATAATTTTTATTCTTCAACCAAATCTGATAAACCGTAATTTTTTATTGATTTTTGTTTAATTGGATTTTTACTCCATTCAGCCCATTCTCCTATATAGGGATCATACCCACATTTCAAAGGTTTGGAAATATCTAGTCCATCACGATTACTTTTGTTTCCTTCGGTATAGGCCCTGCAATCTGTACAGATGTAACGAAATTCACAATCCTTACAAACTTCTATTTCATCCTTGGTAAGACTCCAATATTTCTTAAAATCTGGATGTTGTAAAGTTTCTTCTAAAGTCACGTTCCTTATATTACCAAAGGATTGTAACATTGAGGGACAGTTTTTTACATTACCATTTATATCAATAGCTATTTTTTTATGAAGACAGGAATTATAATGATGAGATTCAGTAAAATTTCTTAATTCTGGAGAAAAATAAAAAGTTGAAACGCAACCACAAAAAATTGAAGATACTTTCTTATGAGCTAATTGTATCACAGGAAATATTCCTGAATTTTCATATTAGCACAAACATACAGCTCTCTAAGTTGGTAAAAGAAAAAAGGATGATTAAAAAATCATCCCTTTTTTGCGGAGAGAGAGGGATTCGAACCCCCGGACCTGTTACAGTCAATAGTTTTCAAGACTATCGCAATCGACCACTCTGCCATCTCTCCTTAAACTCCGATTATATCGTTGTTTTCAGTGGTGCAAATATAGAACGATTTTTAATTTTGGCAAAACTTTTATCGCACAAATTTTAACAAAACTTAATAATAGACTAAAAATCAAGGGAATTATTTTTAATGAATTTAATTTTATGCATACTTAAAGCTTAAACTGTCTGATATAGCCCATATGCTATTCCTATTTTGCATAGATAATCGAATCGATGAATAGGAAATATAAATTGTCAAAAATATATTGTTATCAACAACAAGGTTCCCTACAAAAGCAACTTTATAGCGCTATTTTTTTCTATATTTGTAAAAACACGTGTCCCATTATGGAAAAGTTAAGAAATCTAAGAAAACAGAAAGGTTACACACAAGACTATATGTCTAAAATTATATCAACCGATATCTCCAATTACAGCAGAAAAGAAAGTGGGGATGTTAAAATATTTGATGAGGAGTGGGAAAAACTAGCTAAAGCATTAGACGTTTCCGTCGATGATATTAAAGAAGAAAAGACTCCCAACGTCGTACAAAAAAATGACAATATAACATTTAATGATACAAGTTCATTCCATCAATCAGGTATCTATAATTGTAATGTTCCAAATTACTTACTGGAAAGCCAGCAGGAATACATCAAGCTTTTGAAAGAACAAATCACTCTTCTGAAAGCTGAAAATGAAAAATTAAAAAAGAAATAATCTTTTACCGATAAAATACAAACTGCTTCCGTGAGAAGCAGTTTTTTTATTATTTTTTTATCAGCAAAAGACTATTCTCCTGCGGGTTCAAATAATTCAATTTTATTTCCTTCGGGATCCAGGATGTGGACAAATTTCCCATATTCGTAAGTCGTTACCTCATCGAGAACAGTTACCCCTTCTTTTTTCAGTTCTTCTACCAATGTTTCAATGTTTTCAACGTGGTAATTGATCATAAATTCTTTTTTAGAAGGTTCAAAGTATTGGGAAGATTCTTTGAAAGGACTCCAGAGAGTATATCCTTTCTTGTCAGATTCAGCATCCTTCCAGTCGAATTTGGCCCCGTATGGACTTGTTTTTATTCCCAGATGGGTTTTATACCATTCATTGACCTGTTCCGGATCTTCACATTTAAAGAAAATCCCTCCGATAGCGGTTACTCTTTTCATTTTTATTCGTTTTTTGTTGAGTTTTGTATATAATGGAATGCAAACATTCATTGTTTTGCAATTTTCACAAATATATTAATGTTTTTATAAGATGATGACACGTTATATAAATTTATTCATCTAATGATTCATTATGCTACGAATTCACGAATACTTTTATCAAAAAATAGAACAATAATCAATAAAAAAAGCGCACCTGACAGGTACGCTTTGGTATGTAAATACTGAATTTGTATTAGTGTAACTCAGCTAAGTATTTTTCCGCATCCATTGCAGCCATACATCCGCTTCCTGCAGCAGTAATGGCCTGTCTGTAGATATGATCCTGAACATCCCCTGCCGCGAAAACTCCCGGAAGATTCGTTCTTGAAGACCCTTTTTCAGTAACAATATATCCGTTTTCATCAAGATCTACCTGACCTACGAAGATATCTGTATTTGGTTTGTGACCAATGGCAATGAAAATCCCTTCAACATCAATCTTAGAGGTTTCCTGAGTCTGATTGTTGATTACTACAGCTCTTTCTACCAAGCTGTTTTCCCCTTCAATTGCAATTAATTCATGGTGGAATTTCACTTCAATATTCGGAGTGCTTTCTACTCTGTGAACCATCGCTTTTGAAGCTCTGAAAACGTCTTTTCTTACTAATAATGTTACTTTTCTACATAATTTAGCAAGATAAGTAGCCTCTTCAGCAGCTGTATCTCCTGCTCCTACTACCACAACATCTTTTCCTCTGTAGAAAAATCCGTCACACGTAGCACAAGCAGAAACGCCTCCACCAGCATATTTTTTTTCATCATCAAGACCCAGATACTTTGCAGTAGCTCCTGTAGAGATGATTACTGTTTTTGCTAAAATTTCTTTATTCCCCGCATATAATTTGTGAACACCGCCAACTTCCTTAGAAAACTCAGCTTTAGTGATCATTTCATAATGAACCTTAGTCTCAAATCTTTCTGCTTGTTTTTGTAGATCCATCATCATTTCCGGACCTGTAATCCCTGCTGGATACCCTGGGAAGTTATCAACTTCTGTAGTTGTAGTTAATTGTCCACCCGGCTCCAAACCTGTATACAATTCAGGTTTTAAGTCTGCTCTTGCTGCATAGATAGCAGCTGTGAAACCAGAAGGTCCGGATCCAACGATCACACAATCTAAAATGTTTTGCTCCATAATTTACTTGTTCGAAAAAAGATGTAATTAAATTAAGACTGCTAATTTCGTAATTTTTAATTTCTTTTTAAAGTTATTTTAATGATACTTGTCAATAAGAGATATATCGATTCTCAATTGAGATTTTAATGACCTGAAATTGATGACCATACAGCATTAACAACAAGATTCCTCCTTCATTTTCAACTTTCAATTTTCCATTTTCAACTCCCTAAACTTTCATCTTAATCTTATCGACATTGATAATTTTATAAACCAGTTCCTTAATCAATTCAGCTTCTCCCATATTCACTGCTCCAAGCCCTTTTCCTTTCATATCGAATTCTCTTAAAATAGAAATGACTCTTGTGGCATGTTTTAAAGGGTACAATCGGGCGCTCTCAGCATAGTCTTTAACAAAATAAGGATTCACCCCCATTTGTGAAGCAATAGTCTGTGGCGGCTGCCCTGCCATCGTTTGGTAAATAATAACGTTGGAAAAATAGTTGTAAAGGCTTGCCAACATCATTACGAAAGGGTTATTCTTAGGATTCTTACCCATAAAATGGGCAATTTTAAAGGCTGCATTGGCATTTTTTGTTCCCAGAGCTTTCTGAAGTTCAAAAACATTATATTCTTTACTGATCCCGATATGATTCTCAACAATTGTTCCGTCAAGAACTTCGCCTTCTTTAAGGATAATTTTTAATTTATTCAGTTCATTGGCAATTCTTGAAAGATCATTTCCAAGATATTCTGCCAAAAGGTGAGAAATATTGGGTGCTGTTTTAATCTTGAGGCTTGCACATTCATCGGCAATCCATTTCGGAAGATTATTATCTCGTATGGATTCACTCAGAAAAAGAGCCTTGGCTTTATCCAGGGATTTGGCCGCCTTTTTTCTGCTGTCCAGTTTTTTATGTTTATGGGCAAAAACCAGTACTGTGGAAGGAATCGGGTTTTCTACATAAGATTCCAGAATTCTGTTTTCCTCTTCATTGAATTTGAGATCCTGTGCTTCTTTAACGATGATTACCTGCTTGTCACCCATCATGGGAAACTGTCTTGCCAGAGAAAGAACCTCCTGGTAAGACGTATCTTTTCCGTAGGTAACTGTTTGGTTGAAGGCTTTTTCATCTTCCTCCAGAAAGTTGTGTTCAAGAGCTTTTACGGCAACATCAATAAAGTAGGCTTCTTCTCCATGGAAAAAATAAATAGGTAAAACTTCTTTATTTTTAATATTTTTGAGGATTAAATCTAATTCTTTCATCTTATAAATGGAACTTCCAAAACTGAATTTTCAGGAAACTTTTGATTTTAAATTCAAGAAAGACAAAGATAAGTTTTTTATTTATGATTTGGTTCGTAAAACTTATCTTCTGCTCACTCCTGAGGAATGGGTCAGACAACATTGGATACATTATTATCTCACAGTAAAATCCTATTCTGCATCGGCACTGATTACCGAAAAAAAGATTATTTTAAATGGATTAACCAAAAGAGTTGACCTGCTGATTACCGAAAAAACAGAGCCTGTAATTCTGATAGAATGCAAAGCTCCTCAAATCAAATTAACGGAAAAAACTTTTGAACAAACGGCTCGATATAACTCTATTATCGGGGCAAAAGAAATTATTCTGACCAATGGGCTACAGCACATCAATGCGTATTATGAAGACGGACAATATCAGTTTTATAAACCTGACTAAAAGACAACGTTAAGAACCTCATAAAATGTATTTGAAACTACTAAAACGGTATACTTTTGGGTAATATATACTTAGTTTTAAATACAATTTTAATTATGAAAAAGTTATTAATTGTGGCAGCCTTGGGTGTCTTCACATTAGGCTTTTCGCAAAATTATTACAATGATTACAGAGGGAGTGTCTCCTCTATCAACTGGGGACAGGTAGCTATTTTTCTAGGTTTAAATAATAACCAGATCGCCCAGCTCAATGTTTTGAATAATCGGTATCCGGATTATAACTCATGGAATCGTGTCTATGCTAAGGCACCCAACAGGTGGTACACAGATCGCTACTACGCTATGGAGAGAATAATGACCGCTGAACAGTACAAAAAATTTTATTCCAGATATTACAGGGGGCAAAATCCAAGATTGAAATATGATAATGATTATAGAGGATATCATGAAAGACTCAAAATGGCTCATGGTAATGGTAATAGATTCAATGATCATCATGATGAACGTCACAGATAAAAATATCAAAAATAACAACCGGAATACATTTCCGGTTTTTTTATTTGCCATTTAATTCTAAACAAAAATCTGCCTTTAATACAAGGCCGATTATAGGCAAACCATAAAAATTACGTAATTTTAAAGGATAATAATTAATATGAAAATTAAGAACATTATATTCGATTTCGGAGGCGTACTGATGGATTGGGATCCCAGATATTTTTTTAAAGAATATTTCAATGATGATGAAAAAATGGAATATTTCCTTAAAAATATTGCTGAGGATGAATGGAACGTAGAACAGGATCGCGGAAGAAGCCTGGCAGAAGGAACTGAGATTCAAGTTAAAAAATTTCCGGAATGGGAAAAAGAGATCCGAGCTTTTTATGACAACTGGACGGTAATGCTAAAAAGTGATATTCCGCAAAATGTGGAAGTATTGCGAAAACTTAAAAATACGGATTATCATTTATTCGGATTGACTAACTGGTCAGCAGAAACCTTTCCTTATGCCCTTGAGAATTATGATTTCTTTCAAATTTTTGATGGAAAAATTGTAGTCTCCGGTACCGAAAAACTGATCAAGCCGGATCCTAAAATATGGCATGTTCTCCTTGAAAGATATGATATAAAGGCTGATGAATCTGTTTTTATTGATGACAATGCCAAGAATATTGAAATGGCACAATCACTAGGGTTTCGGACTATTCACGTTCATCCGGATACCAATTTGGAGCATGAACTGGCGGATTTTGGTGTAGAGATTTAGCTCTCCGTACTATAAACATATAAACAATCCTCAATTAAGTTATTTTTCATTAATTTAGTTGAGGATTTCTCTATTTTATTGTAAGAAACTCATAATAAGCACTAAATTTCAACATATGATACGTTCAATCTTATTAACCACATTTCTCATGGCTTCAGGAACATTTTTCAGTCAAAAACTTAAAACAGTTTCTTATCAGGATGGGGCTCAGAAACTCAATGGTCTGGTCACTTCCAATGCCGGAAAAAAACTTCCGGGAGTTTTAATTCTCCCTGCCTGGAAAGGTATTGATGAAGAAGCCAAAAGAGCAGCCCTAGAGCTTGAAAAACAAGGATACATTGCCTTTATCGCTGATATTTATGGCGAAGGAAAAATTCCTGCTGACAATGAATCAGCAGCTAAAACCTCCGGATATTACAAACAAAATTATAAAGAATACCAGAAAAGAATTTCACTGGCTCTTGAACAGTTGAAAAAGAATGGTGCCATTTCTGATAAAACAGCGGTCATCGGCTATTGCTTTGGAGGTACCGGAGCATTGGAATCAGCAAGAGGAGGCCTGCCGGTTGCCGGAGTGGTTTCTATTCATGGGAGCCTTGCTAAGGATCAGACTAGAAAAAACGAAAAACTTACAGCTAAAATCTTAGTAGAGAATCCGGCAGATGATAAAAGCGTTTCGCAACAGGATTATGATAACCTTATCAAAGAAATGAATGAAGGAAATGCTGACTGGCAGATCATCACTTATGCACACTCAAAGCATACTTTCACCGACCCAAAGTCGCCAGACTATAATGAAGTCATGGCCAAAAGAGCTTGGAACCACACGTTGATGTTTCTTAAGGAAATTTTAAAATAACGCAGAAAAGTCCATTGTTTTATACAGCTGAGCAATTTGTATAAAAAATGATCTAAAACAAAAAAGGCAAACTGTTGAGTTTGCCTTTTTTATCTTTATTAATTATGGTTTCGCTTCCAGCTCAACGTCATATTTTTTAGGAGAATATTTGGTTAGAGAACCTGTCGCAGCATCAATACCGACACCGATAGCCCCGCCAAAAAGAATATTTAATAAGGTTACCGGATTAAAAGTTTTTGTCAGTTTCACCTCTTTATTATTAAAACCTTCTTTTTCAAATGTAACCGTTTGTTTACTCAGTGATCTTGAGATTTCAGCAGTACACGGTGTTACACATTTTTCGATTCCCTTGTGAAATACTTTAGCGCCTTCCGGACTTGAATTGAAAGTTATTTTATCTTTACTGCCTGTAAACATAGTGGCACATGAAGTGGTAGAAAGGGCAATACCCAGGAATAGTACAATTGATAAATTGTTTCTCATAAATTTTAAAAAGTTAATTTTTTTAAGCCCGCGAACTTACAAAATAATTGAAAATAATGCGCATTAATTTTGTGGAAAATATAGGATTCATAGGGTATTAAAAAAAAGTAACCTCAACATTGAGATTACTTTTCTATTCTATAATTGATCCTATTTTATGCAAAAGATTTTCCTTTACATCATGGAAAAACAGGCTTTTTTCATTAATCTACTCTTCCACATCCCTGTTTACCAATTCCATAGAAAAGGCAGGAAGACAGATCGCAAGATATTCACAAGGTTCTGAAAATGGGTTGCTATAGCGGACTCTGGCTCCTCTTTCAATCAGGATACTTTGTCCTTTTTCCAATACAACAATTTCATTATCTATTTCAAATTGTTTTTTCCCGGAAATAATATAGGTAAATTCATCAAATTCGGGAGTCTGATGAGGCTCTTTCCAATCCGGAGGTGCCACCATGTGAGCAATAGAAACATTAGAATTTCCGGTAGAGTTTCCCCAATGTTCTTCAATCAATTTTCCATCTGTCGTGGGAACTATAAAAGGAGATTGCTGAATTTTATATTTTTTCATGCCCAATCTTCTTTTTTGATCTCGTATACAAAATTGGTTCTCGTAGGTTCGGCAAAATAAGCCACCTCTTCTTCTGCAATTTTTTTGCCCCCAAGCCTTTCTAAAGCAGTCTGTGAGCGAAAGTTTTCTTTTCCAATATGAAAATGAACTTTATCAACAAACTGGAAGATATAGTCCAGCATGAGTTTTTTCACTTGTGGATTGATTCCTTTCCCCCAGGATTTTGTTCCATAGAAAGTGTATCCGATGAAGATATGGCTGTCATCTTCATCAAAGTCGTAGTAGCGACTGCTTCCTAATAGATCTCCGGTTTCTTTATCAATGATTTTAAAAGCTCCCCGGCTCTCCATAGCTCCTTGAAAAAAGCTTTCAAACACTTCTTTCTTATATCGATCTTTGTTGGGGTGTTGTTCCCAAACTTTCGGATCAGAAGCTACTTCATATAAAGTTTCAAAATCCCCTTGCTGTAAGGGGATTAATTGAAATTTGTCATTCTCTAAAACAGGCTGAACAGAAAAATTCATTGCTTAGCTTTTTTTAGTAGAATCTGATTCTATTTTCTTGATTTCTTTCAACTTATCAGAAATCTTGATTACAGCGTCCAATTTTGATGGCTTTAATGATACTTCTGCCTGAGCCATATCCCATTTAATCACTAAGTTTCCTGAGTTTTCATCTGTTGGGTTCAGGGTAATTTCAAACCACTCCTGCTTGTCAGCTAATGGGCTAACAGGGACTGTAACGTCTACTACATCCTGTTTTGGATCGTAAGTATAAGCACCCCACTGCTGGAAGTCTTTATTTAAAATAACCTTCCATTCTTTTTCTGTAGGAACGATAAATAGTCCGTAAGTTCCTGCAGGTACTGTTTTCCCTCCAAAATTAACGGCCTGTCCAAATGTGATTTTTGTAGAAGAGTTAGCTCCCGCTCTCCAAACCTGCCCGTAAGGAACCAGATCACCAAAGATTTTACGTCCTTTTACTCCCGGTCTTCCGTAGTCGATAGAAATTTTAGACATCGAAAACTGTTGTTCCACCTTCTGACGCGGACTTGCCGCAGGTACAGAATAGTCCTGTGCAAAACTGAATGCCGAAACTGATATGCAAATTGCTGCTAATAACTTTTTCACGTGTAAATTTTTGCTTAAAATTACGAAAATCAAAATAAAATCTCTTTCTTCCGACTCAATAATTTTTGATTTTTCAGACTGATCCGATGTCAGGTTAGTCTCGCTTTTGTTTGTGAATACTTCAACATTAACTGTTAAAAAATTTATCTTTTTAATAGTTTCTAAAGCAATATAGCCCCTTCCAGCTCTAACAATTTTTGCTTTCTCCAGATTCCGCCTGCATACCCCACTAAATCACCGTTTGAGCCAATGACGCGATGACAGGGAATTAAAATGGCAATTTTATTAATCCCATTAGCCGTTCCTACAGCACGAATTGCTTTAGGATTTCCTAAAAACTCAGACTGTTGTTTGTAAGTTCTTATTTCTCCCATCGGAATTTCACGAAGAAGCTGCCATACTTTTTCCTGGAAATCTGTTCCGGTAGTATATAAAGAGACATCAAAGCGAATTCTTCTTCCTTCAAAATATTCTTTCAATTCATCTTCCAATTGCTTAAAATGGAAATGATCTTTTTCTACTATTTCGGCATGCAAAATTTTAGATAAGGACCTGAACTGTTTCTCAATATTCTTCCTGTCAGTAAACTCAAGAAGGCAGATCCCTTCATCTACTGCACAGGCAACCATATCTCCCAATGGTGTTTTTATAATTTTCTGATGTATGATTTTCATTATTTTATACTTACTTTTTTGGAGAACTTATTTACCCGCTTCCAGAAATTCCATTCAACACAATTCTGTTTTTCCTGTTTTGCAGCAGCTTTTCAACCATTCTGCTTTGTTATTTGCAGATCTAAAGATAATAGGTAATTTTGAAGCAGTAAATACTAATCACCAAACATGCTCAAAAAAATAAGTTTCTTCGTCTTGTTTTCTGCCGGGATTTCCTCTATTCAAGCTCAGCAAATCATTCCTTTCCGGCTCACGAAATATAATACTATCATTGTTAAAGCACTGGTCAATAAAAAGGATTCTCTCGATCTGATGTTCCAGATTGCGATGAAAGAGGGAGCTATTTC
Source organism: uncultured Chryseobacterium sp. (assembly GCA_963518055.1). Taxonomy (GTDB): domain Bacteria; phylum Bacteroidota; class Bacteroidia; order Flavobacteriales; family Weeksellaceae; genus Chryseobacterium. The sequence goes on along the minus strand of CAUQIC010000008.1, from coordinate 152,812 downwards.
TCCTGATCGTCAGGGTAAAGCAGACCATATTATCTTCAATAAGGATGAAATCAGTGATCACAATACGGTGGAAGTAGGAAAAATAGCATTAAAGGATTTCAGTTTTATCAACAACCAACTAAGCGGAAACGAATCTGATGGAAAAATCGGAACAGCCCTTTTTGCGGGGAAAACGTTTAAAATCGACTATGATAATGACCAATTTATCATCTATGATCAAAAACCTGATGTAAAAGGATATCAGCCGGTTACTACTTTTTTTCATGATGATACGTTCACTATTGTGGCAGATAATGTTATTGAAAATCAGCAAAAGGAAGCTTATTTTGTTCTTCAGTCAGGATACTCAGGAAGTTTATTATATAGCAACGAATTTTCTGAAGAAAATCACCTGGGTAAAAAGCTGAAAATAACCGGCGAAAAAACCTTGAAAAACTCAAGTGGAAAAAGCCTCATTACCCAACAGGCAATTCTTCCATTTTTTAAGCTCGGAGATGTCGTTTTCAAAGATCTCTCCATAGCATTTTTTGGAGGGGAGCTCAAAACCCAAAACGTAAGTTATTTTGGGGCAGACATGTTGCGCAGATTTATCTGGATCTTTGATGCAGAGAGAAAGACAGCATATATCAAACCCAGTAAATATTTTTCGGAACCTTATTACAAGATTAATTAAAGCATTGTAAATAAAACCTGCGATGGCTGAAAAGGAATCGCTTAGTAAAAAACAAAACCATAAACGCTTCATGGTTTATGGTTTTGCTGATCTAATTATTTACATTTTAAATTCCAATAGTTTTTTATCTATCTCATCTTGGAGTACAGTTTATCTTTAAGATTCATAAAATAGGTCTCCGATTCTTTAAAATCATTGCTTTTCATAAACTTAATAACGGTATTCAGATACGTTTCTGAAGGAATAAATTCTGTTCCCATTTTTTCTGAAAGCTTTTTATAATCTTCTTCAAGCTGTTTGGGATTTTTTGCGAACTGCTTAATATTGGTTCTGAATCCCTTGAATATAAACTTTAACGCCTCATAATTTCCTGGATAAGAAACAGTTCCATGTACTTCTCCTTCAAAAAAACGATGTTTATAGTTTAGTGAACCATTTTTTTCAACGATTTCTTTAAATTCTTCAATCGCCTGTGTCATATCTGAGTTCCAGTTTTTTTGTTGTTCCTCATTATCTGCCTGGGAAACATACAGGGATTTATTGGCAGGAAATACTTTGTTTTTTTCCAAATATGCTCTCGTTTTGGAAATCAAAACCTTATTATCCCACCACAAACTGGGATCATTAGCTACATAAGCATTAAAATAGTCCGGATGCGTAAGAAAGGTATTGATTGCAAACAAGCCTCCGAAAGAATGCCCTACCAAAACTGAATAGTCCTGTGTTCTGTATTTTTTCGTGATAAATGGTTTTAATTCCTCCTGAAGAAATTTCACAAAGCTTTCACTTCCCCCACTGTCTGCAAAAAGGGTAACAGCAGGATTTACGGGACTTTTCTTTTGGGATTTCGTTGGAGTGAGATCTCTTGTTCTCTCTGTATTTTTTATTCCTACCACGATGCATTCAGGGATGTCAGCATACGGTGTTCTGGCAATAAAATCAGTGAGCCCTGTATAATATTCAAAATTAATTTCTCCGTCCAGCAGATAAATTACAGGGTATTTTGCAGGATTAATCGTTGTATCATTATAAGTCTTAGGAAGATGAACCCAGATTTCCCTATTTTCATTTAAAGTTTTTGAAAATAAAGACTGCTTCTCTCCTATTATAATTTTCTCCTGCCCTTTCCCAAGCGTAAAAAGTAAGAATATGGGCAGATATAAAAATTTAAGCCATTTGTTCATGATGTGAATCTTTTCTATGTTGATGAATATTTTTTATTTCTTTTGTCTTTTTTGGTGATTTTTTTCTTCTTCCCCACCAAATGAGGAATCCTGTAATGGGAAGACTGGTACAGATAATACCGATTACGAATGTGAAAATCTTTCCAAACATTCCTCCCCAATAGCCCACATGAAGGTCAAAATTCATATGTTCAATAACTTCATGCATGAGGACTTCTTCGGGATAATGAATCTCATTTCCCGTATACTTATTGATTTCCCTGCTTTTCCCTTTTGTAATACTTTTTAAACCAATAAATTGAGCAGCCACTACATTATAAGCTGTTGATGAATCATTCCTTGGAACACTCATTCTGATCTGTCTTGCTTCAGGAATTTCTTTAAAGTTTCTATCTACAAAGTCGGTAAAAGGCAATGCTTTTTTCTCAGGATCAAATTTTGGTTCGTACTTTTCGGTAATCTTATGGGGATCTGCGACTCCCCCAAAAGCTTCCTGAGTAAGATCTGTCAAAACCTTATAGGCCATAATTAATCCGGTAATGGTAATAAATACCGCCGGTAACAAGGAGTAAAACCCGAAAACATTATGAAAATCATAGTTTTTCCTTCTCCATTTTGTTCCTGATTTTATCTTAAACGCCGTTGTTCTTGTCGTTTTATTCCATTTTTTAGGCCACCATAAAATTAAGCCGCCAATTAACTGTACAAAAAAGATGATAGAAGCAACACCAACGACTGTCTTTCCAAATTTCCCGGCCAGCAGCTGGGCATGGATATGGGCTACTACATAGAAAAATTCGTAGCTTTTTGTGGAGCCTATGACTTTTCCGGTGTATGGATCAAGGTAATGATAAGAGAAAATGCCCCTGGGGCCGCGACCTTTACCTTTAGGCTTTTCAGCTTTTTCTGCACTCTTATCTTTGGGAGGTTTGGTTGCGGAGGCTATCCTGAAACTTCTGTCGGCTTCTTTATAAGTATCAAAGTAAAAAGCTCTTCTGTCCGGGACCTGCTGCTTAAATTGAGTCAATAATTCTTCCGGAGTCATTTTCTTTGTATGGGCCGGAACCTGAACGTATTTTGCATTCCCACCACACCAGTCAATAATTTCATCACAAAAGACAAAGACTGTTCCTGACAGGGTAACAGTCAATACAATAATCCCGGATACAAGTCCGAGCCAGAGATGCAGCCATCCTGTAATTCTCTTTGTCAGGGATTTCCCTTGTTTTTTCTTTGGGTTAGTTTTTTTGTTCTCCATATCTCAGTTATAGTATAATAGTTGGAAAATGCAGAGACACAAAGGTTTTTTAGCATATTTGTTTTTAAGGCTCAGAAAAATGAAAAATTTTCAACAAGAACAAATAACATAAAAGCCATTAAATCCTTGTATCTTACAGTATAGCCTTAAAAAATTGCGTCTTTGCATTATTCCAACAAACTATAATATCATTTGTTTTTCAATTAAAATTTAAAGGCAAAGTTGGCAAGAATCTCTCTTGGCTTCTGAGGTTGTCCGTAGAAGTTCCAGTACATTTCATTCAACGCGTTATTCATTTTCAGACCGATTCGGTATTTTTTCTTGTCATAAAAAACAGTGGCACCCACGGTTGTGTAAGAAGGTGCAAGGAAGTGATTGGTAATATTAATGTATGTTTTATCAACAAAATTGAATCCGGCTCCGAAGCCAAGTCCCTCATAAGCTCCGTCCAGAATTTTATAACTTGTCCAGAAATTAGCAACATGTTTAGGAGACCATGCACTTCTTTTTCCTGCATCTTTACTTCGGTCATCAAATTTATTATCATTATAACCGTATCCGGCAACAATGTTCCATCCTTTGAGAGGATTGGCTACCAGGTCAATTTCAAAACCTTGGTTTTTAATATTTCCATCCTGAATATAAAGTCCGGTAATACCAGACGGATCCGGCATCAAACGGTTTTTAATCTTCATATTGTAATAACTGATTGTGGTAAGCAATTTCTTACCCAATAAGTCTAACTTAAATCCGGCCTCAAACTGGTTTCCCTGTTCAGGTTTATATTCTATATATGAATTTCTAGTGGTATCTCTCGGGTCTACTGTTGGAGCAACATTCTTAAAACCATTTACATAATTAGCAAAGAATGAAACTTCATTTTTAACAATCTCATATACTAATCCAAACTTGGGAGCAAATTGAGTTTGTGTATATTTTCCTTTTCCCTCAACTCCATTTGATATAATATTATCGTTCTTATAATTATCCATTCTTAAACTTGACATTACCAATAAGTTATCAGTAATATTAAGAACATCCGAAGCATAGACACTGAATGTGGTTACTTTATTAATATCATACATCGTCCCACTTCTTGGAAGTCTTTTAACGACATCTCTTGATATGGAAGACCATGGGGAACTCTCATCGAGCATAACGATATCATTTCCTTTAAGTGTACCATAATCATCCGTAAATACTCCGTTTAGTGGATATGGGGCGAAAACTGATGAATTGCTTCCCACCTTAAACATCGGATATTGATTCTTACTTGTCTGCTGGAAATAATCGACTCCAACAACCAATCGGTTTCTTAGCTTCCCAATTTTAAAATCTCCGATAAAGTTTTGCTGAATATTATCTGTGGTTATTTTATAACTGTCAAAGGGACGAATACTTCTGCTTACAGAATTATTACTCAAATAGTTTAACACTAAGAATATAGATTCATTTTCATTGGCCTCACCTCTTTGATAAGATGTCCTGGAAGTCCATTGATCATTGAATTTGTGGGTTAGTTCAGCCATCGTAACAAAATTGGTTCTTTTAGATCCAATGTCATTACTGGTAAATGATCTGTCATGAGCTCCGGCAAGATCTTTCATCGAATGGAGCGTTAGTTTTTCAGACTGTCTTACATAGGCGTTCAGTGTTTTTTCCGGAGCATGAAATTCAGTATCCAATGTTACGGTTGTTCTATCACTTACTTTATATAAAATACTTCCGGAGAAAAATACGCCTTTATTGTATCCTGCATCCTGAAACGAATCCTGAGAATAAGCAGCTACGTTGAATCTTGCGAGCGCTGTTTTTTCTTTATTCAAAGGAGTGTTTACATCGGCAGTAATTCTGTTCATTCCCCAGCTTCCTGTGGTATAGTTGATAATTCCCCCAAAATTTTCCTGTGGTTTTTTAGTTACAATATTCACAACCCCTCCATAATTCGCCAAAGTTCCTCCAAATAATGTTCCGGATGGCCCCTTAATGACTTCTACTCTTTCAATATTTGCGATTTCGGACTGCACTCTTGGGTTTTGGGTCAATCCGTTTCTGAAAGTAGCATTAGAGCTGAATCCTCTCATGAAAATATCATTACCGCTGTCGTTCACACTGTTACTCACCACTACTCCCGGAGCAGAAGCCATTGCCGTATTGAAATCTATCGCGTTCATTTCGCTGATGATTTCTTTCGGAACAAGGTTATAAACTGTCGGGTTTTCAAGGTTTTCCAATGGAAGTCTGGCTACGGATTCAGACTTTTTGGTTCGGTAATTATGAGTTCCCTGAAGGGATACGGACTGGATTTCAGAGACTTTGATCGTGTCTTTTTCCTGTGCACATAACATGGTAACTGCCAATAAAGATGCAGAAATAATAGTTTTTTTCATTTTTATAATTAAGCTTAGCCTCACAAAATTACTTTATTTTTATTGATTCTAAATAAAAACATGACACAAATCATAAAACTCGAGCTTTGAAAACACGCATAAACAAAGGGTTTCCGAGAAATCGAAAACCCTTTATTTCAATAAATGAGGATATTTTGTTATTCAGAGAGTATAAACTCGTTACAAATTTTTCTGCTTAAAGTTATTATAGCGATTTGATTAAACGATGGCTGACATCATCATCGACATATAATAATTGGCACAATGCAAAGCATTAATCAGCACAATTTCTTTATCCGGAAAGGTTTCAAACGCATCGGATGTTGTGAAATGATATTCATAATTCATAAAATTCCATTGCAGGTGCGGCTTGATAACCATTAGCTCTATTCCTTCCTGATCTGTAAGAACAAACGAATCTTTAAAAACACCTCTGTGCTTGAAAAGATAACCTTTCTTTAGACTGTTAAAATAAGTCTGCACTACAATTTCCCCGTTCCAGTTCATTCTGAATTTTAAAAGAACTTTTTCACCTTCTTTTAATTCAATTGTCGTTCCCCAGAATCCCTTTGGCTCAACCTGATACTTTGAATTTGCAATTTCTATCACTGCGTTAAATTTGAACCAACTTTCATAGGAGAGTTTCCCCACTAATTGCTCGCCGCGTGTGACCTCAAATGACAATGTGTTTTTTGATGTTGCATAATATTCTGCCATGGTTGTTTTTTAATTTGGTAAAATTTTATCAGTTTTTAAATATCGTTATCGGGCTTGTATTTATAACGCCCTAATTTATAAATAATTCAGCAAAAAATGACTCTGTTTTTAATCAAATAAAAACCCTGCAAGAAAACTTGCAGGGTTTGGGATTTTTGAAATTATTTTGTCATTATTTTTTAAGTTAATTCACCTATTTTACTTGCTTTTTTCAAACAACCATTTGGGTATTTCTTCGGTCAACAAAAAAGGAATAACAATATTGTTGTGATTAAGCTGAGTAAATGTGGTAAAAACTAAGTTTGGATCGGAAGACATCTTATTGAATAATTCAACACTTCCCACATATGGATTTTCGTTATCCTTTTCCCCATGAATCAACCAGATATTTTTCTTATTTATTTTTTTAAGGTTTGAAAAGTCCGGAACTGCAGCGACAGATACTACTGCAGCAAATTGATCCGGCTCTACATTCATTAAGTTTTGTGCCGTTGAAGCCCCCATAGAATAACCTATTAGATAAATCCTGTTTTTATCAATATTCGGATATTCTTTTTCTACATTTTTTATAAGTTCCAAAATCCCCACAGCTTCATCTGAAGGTTTAGAAATTTGAATATTTTCGACACTATTTTCATAATTAGAAGAACGCTTGCTAAACTGAGGAGCTATTACATAACAGGGATATTTACTGTAAATTTCATCTCTTAGCCATATTTTTGCAAAAGGTTCCAGCTGATTTTCATTATCAGTTCCAATTCTGGTTGAATTATGAAAGGTAATGACTAACGGATATTTTTTCCCTGAAATAACATTTTTTGGAGGTAGAAGTCTATAAGGAATTTTGAGGTTGTCTTTCAAGAATATTTTCTTTTGAAAAGCATTAGTATTCAAGCTATTTACAACCTTTCGATTGTTAAGAAAAGTTAGGGTATCAACTTTATCATCCCGGAATTCTTTTTTTTGAGCGAAACTTAACGATGTAGTTATAACCAAAGAGAAAGTAACTAAAAGGATTTGTGAAATTTGCTTTTGCATGGTGTAATATAAATGGTTTAAATTGACTTTTCGTCTAGAACAAATGTATCAAATAAAATTCCTTACGAAAACTTATGAGGCTATAATTCTAATTGATTTAAAATCGTTTTACTAAAATTTAAGAGTCGATAGAGTTAAAATATTATTCTAAGTTTATCATTTGAAATAAAAAGCCCTACAAGAAAACTTGCAGGGCTCATAAAATTTATTTTGTAAGAGAATTACATTGTCTCCATTTTGAAGCTCATGCTCTCGATTACTTTCAAGATGGCTTCTACCGTATCCATTGAAGTTAAACAAGGAACACCGTTTTCCACACTCATTCTTCTGATCTGGAATCCGTCTCTTTCCGCTTGTTTACCTTTTGTAGTTGTGTTTACCACATACTGAACTTTTCCTTTTTGGATCAGGTCGATAAGATTTACGCTTTCTTCTCCTATTTTGTATCCTATTTTGCAAGGAATTCCTTTTCCTTCAAAGAACTTCGCAGTACCTTCTGTAGCCCAGATTCTGAATCCTACTTCATGGAATCTTGCTGCCAGATCAGCCGCCTCTTCTTTATGTTTATCCGCTACTGTAAATAAGATTGATCCGTGCATCGGAACTTTTCTTCCTGCTGCTACCAATCCTTTGTAAAGTGCTTTTTCTAGAGTTGTATCTTTCCCCATAACCTCTCCTGTAGACTTCATTTCAGGTCCTAGAGAGATATCAACTTTCGTTAGTTTTGAGAAAGAAAATACCGGAACTTTTACAAAAACGCCTTCTTTATTCGGAACCAGCCCATCTTTGTAGCCAAGATCCTTTAATTTCTGACCTAAGATTGCTTTTGTTGCAAGGTTAGCCATCGGCACTTCAGTGATTTTAGATAAGAAAGGGACTGTTCTTGAAGAACGCGGGTTTACTTCGATCACATATACATTTCCTTCAAAAAGAACATACTGGATATTCATCAATCCGATAACCTTCAATCCTTTTGCTAATCTTTTCGTATAGTCTACTAAAGTATCGATTTCACTTTGTAAAAGATTTTGTGGCGGATATACTGCGATAGAGTCTCCGGAGTGAACTCCTGCTCTTTCAATATGCTCCATAATTCCCGGAATCACTACTGTTTCTCCGTCACAGATTGCATCTACTTCAATTTCCTTTCCTACCATGTATTTGTCAACCAACACAGGGTGCTCCGGACTCGCATCTACTGCGTGTTCCATATAATAAGCCAGTTCTGCTTCTGCATATACGATTTCCATAGCTCTACCTCCTAAAACGTAGCTTGGACGTACCAATACCGGGTATCCGATTTCGTTGGCAATCTTAATCGCTTCTTCTTTAGAGGTTGAAGTTCTTCCTTTGGGTTGAGGAATTCCCATTTCCTGAAGGGCTTTTTCAAATTTATCTCTGTTTTCAGCTCTGTCAAGATCTTCTAATGAAGTCCCTAAGATCTGTACTCCGTGAGAAGCTAATTTATCTGCAAGGTTGATCGCTGTTTGTCCTCCAAACTGTACCACTACTCCTTTCGGCTTTTCAAGCTCGATGATGTTCATGACATCTTCCTCTGTTAGAGGTTCGAAGTATAATTTATCAGAGATGGAGAAGTCTGTAGAAACCGTCTCAGGGTTGTTGTTGATAATGATCGCTTCATACCCCATTTCTTTGATTGCCCAAACCGAATGTACTGTTGCATAGTCAAATTCTACTCCCTGTCCGATTCTGATAGGTCCGGAACCTAAAACGATGATCTTTTCTTTGTCAGAAACAACACTTTCATTTTCCTCTTCGTAAGTTCCGTAGAAGTATGGAGTTTCGCTTTCAAACTCGGCAGCACAAGTATCTACCATTTTGTAAACCGGCATTACCCCGTTTTCTTTTCTGAAATTGAAAACTTCACGCTCTTTTACATCCCAAAGAACCGCAATATTGATATCTGCAAAACCTAATCTCTTAGCTTCTATTAATGTCTCTTTGTCAAATTTATTTTCAGCGATTACTTTTTCAAAATCAACCAGTTTTTTCAGTTTCCAGATGAAGAATTTATCAATTTTACTCCATTCTACGATTTGCTCCCAGTCGTATCCTCTTCTTAAAGCATCTCCGATGATAAATAATCTCTCATCATCACAAACTCTGATTCTTCTTTCGATTTCTTCAGCAGTAAGGGCCTGAGCCTGCTTAGTTTTTAATCCTAAATGTTTGATCCCTGTTTCTAATGAACGGATTGCTTTCTGTAAAGATTCCTCAAGGGTTCTTCCGATTGCCATTACTTCCCCTGTAGCTTTCATCTGTGTTGAAAGTCTTCTGTCCGCTGTTTCAAATTTATCAAATGGGAATCTTGGGAATTTTGTTACCACATAATCCAGTGCAGGTTCAAAACATGCGTATGTTTTTCCTGTTACCGGGTTCATGATTTCATCAAGTGTTAGGCCTACTGCAATCTTTGCTGCAATCTTCGCAATGGGATATCCTGTCGCTTTACTTGCCAATGCTGATGAACGGGAAACTCTCGGGTTTACCTCAATGATATAGTAATCGAATGAGTGGGGATCTAAAGCCAGCTGTACATTACACCCTCCTTCAATTCCTAATGCTCTGATGATTTTTAAAGAAGCATTTCTCAGCAATTGATACTCTCTGTCTGAAAGCGTCTGAGAAGGTGCTACTACGATTGAGTCTCCAGTGTGAACTCCAACCGGGTCTATATTTTCCATGTTACAAACTACAATGGCATTGTCGTTTGCATCACGCATTACTTCGTATTCAATTTCTTTGAAACCTGCAATTGACTTCTCGATAAGACATTGAGTCACCGGGCTGTATTTTAATCCAAGCTCTGCAATTTCTTTCAATTCTGCTTCAGTGGATGCAATACCTCCTCCGGTACCTCCCATCGTAAAGGCAGGACGAACAATCACAGGATAACCAATCTTATCTGCAAAAGCAATGGCTCCTTCTACTGTATTAACGATGTCCGATTCAGGAACCGGTTCGTTCAATTCTCTCATCAATTCACGGAAAAGGTCTCTGTCTTCTGCTCTGTTGATGGCAGAAAGCTTTGTTCCCAATACTTCCACTTTGCATTCTTCAAGAATTCCTGAATTTTCCAACTCAACAGCCATATTCAGACCTGTCTGCCCACCAAGTGTCGGTAATAATGCATCAGGACGCTCTTTTCTGATGATGTGGCTTACAAACTGTAATGAAATCGGCTCGATATATACTTTATCAGCGATCTCCACATCTGTCATAATTGTTGCAGGGTTTGAGTTGATCAAAATTACCTTGTAGCCTTCTTCCTTTAAAGACAGACAAGCCTGCGTTCCTGCGTAATCAAATTCAGCTGCCTGACCGATGATGATTGGTCCTGAACCGATTACTAAAATTGTTTTTATATCGTTTCTTTTCATAGGGTTTAAAATGTAACAATTTATCAATTTAACAGTGTAACAATGTTTACAAACCGTTTTCTTTTGATAAACTCGTGCTTAAAATTTTATAAATAATTTTTCCAATTTCTATAATCTGTGCTTCTAACTTTTCTTCAAATGGATAACTTTGAGAATGTTTACACAGATATAACCAATATTTTGTTTCTTCAAGCTCTTTGGCTGCAATTTTCATTTTATTCACAAAGTCTTTTTTACTGTAAGGATTTTGTGCTTCAAAAGAATTTGCACCTATACTTGTGCCTGAACGTAATAATTGTTTAGCAATAACAAATTTCTTTTTACTTTCCAATAGTTCACAGAACTCTATAATATCTAAAGAGAATTTAACTGTCTTTTCAATTAAAGGATTGTCTTCGAAATTGATCATTTTAATTATTGTTAAACTGGTACATTTTTAAATTGGTACATTAAATCAATAAACTCATCAAACAAATAGTTTGCATCTTCAGGACCGGGGCTTGCTTCAGGGTGATACTGAACTGAGAAACAAGGGTGAATTTTATGTTTTAATCCTTCGTTGGTTCTGTCGTTCAATGCGATGTGAGTTTCGATAAGGTCTGTTCCTTTTAAACTTTCCTGGTCTACTGCATATCCGTGGTTTTGAGAAGTAATTGCTACTGTATTTTTCTCTAAATCCAATACCGGGTGGTTTCCTCCTCTGTGTCCGAACTTCAGTTTGAAAGTTTTTGCTCCACAAGCAAGTCCAATCAACTGGTGTCCTAAACAGATTCCGAAAATCGGAACTTTACCTAATAATCCTCTGATCATATCTAAAGCATGCGGAACATCTTCCGGATCACCAGGACCATTTGACAACATGATTCCATCCGGGTTCATCAATAAGATTTCTTCTGCTGTAGTATCATGAGAAACAACGATGATATCACAGTTTCTTTGAGACAGCTCTCTGATAATTCCTAGTTTGGCTCCAAAATCTACCAATACGACTTTAAAACCTCTGTTAGGATTTGCATAAGGTGTTTTTGTTGAAACCTCCGCTACCTGATTGGTTGGGAAACTGGTTGACTTCAATTCAGAAGCTACTGCAGCATCGTCAGCATCAGCATTTACAATTTTCCCTTTCACAACTCCTGAGTTACGAAGAATCCTTGTCAGTCTTCTTGTATCTATTCCTGAAATTCCTGAAAGGTTTTTCTTTTTAAATAATTCATCTAAAGTAATCTGAGTACGGAAATTGGAAGGAAGATCGCAAAGTTCTTTTACGATAAGCCCTTTAATTGCCGGCTCTATACTTTCATAATCATCACGGTTAATACCATAATTTCCGATAAGCGGATAGGTCATACAAACTATCTGACCGCAATACGATGGGTCAGAAATCAATTCCTGATACCCTGTCATTCCGGTATTGAAAACTACCTCTCCTGCAGTTTCCAATTCTGCTCCGAAACCTTCTCCATGAAACACTTCACCGGACTCCAGTATTAATTTTTTCTTCATTTTTTCTATTTAGATTTTCTATTTTTAATTAACAGATCGCTCTTATGGAGCTCACAATAATTTTCACTTTTATCTTGGCTCCTTTTTATTTAAAAGTAAACCCTTTTTCTTCCAATGCTTCTTTCAAAATGGCCATCCTTGCGAATACTCCATTTTCCATCTGTTTGAAGACTCTTGATCTCTCACATTCTACGAGTTCAGAATCAATTTCTACTCCTCTGTTGATAGGAGCGGGGTGCATAATGATGGCTTCTTTTTTCATGGCCTGTTCTCTTTCTTTGGTCAGTCCATATCTTTTATGATATTCTGACGCTGAAAAACTCATGGCTGCATCATGTCTTTCGTGCTGGATTCTTAATAACATTAAAACATCCACTTCACCGATCAGTTCATCTACTGAAAGATAAGTTCCGTTGATCAAAGCTCCTTCGTCGAACCAATGCTCAGGTCCGGAGAAATATACTTTAGCTCCTAATCTTCTTAAGGCTTCTGCGTTTGAGTTTGCCACACGGCTGTGTTTTACATCCCCTACAATCCCTACTTTCAATCCTTCAAATGTTCCGAATTCCTGATAGATGGTCATTAAATCCAGCATACATTGTGAAGGATGGTTTCCTGTTCCGTCTCCTCCATTAATCACGGGGATCTTAATGTTCTTCAATTCCTCGAAGTATCTGTCTTGCTTGTCTCGGATCACCACCAGGTTTACTCCTATGCTTTCAATCGTCTTCACTGTATCATAAAGAGTTTCTCCTTTATTTACCGAACTGTGTGAAGCATCAAAAGGAACAACCTGTAATCCTAATTTTCGTTCTGCAAGATCAAAACTTGTTTTTGTTCTTGTACTGTCTTCGAAGAAAAGGTTTGAGCAAAAAACTTCTCCTTCAATTTTAGCAGTTTTACCGTTTGCAAAAGCCAGTGCTTCTGTCAGTATACTGTTGATTCTCTCGGTGCTTAGTTCTGTAATCGTAAACATAATTCTTATTTTTGGGCATAAAAAAAGCGAAGACAACAATCTTCGCTTAATAACAATAAATATCGTAAAGGGCGCTTTCGCCCGGTAAATCTAATGATATAAATACTTTTTTATTCATTAGGTGCAAAGATACAACAATTTTATGAACCTACAAAAATTAAGTTTAAAATAAATTTAAAAACCTTAGTCCTTCCTTATTCTCATTTAAAATTAATATTTTTGTTACCACTCAAATTTATTTATGGATTTAAAAGACAAAATGATTCTCAGTATTATTCAGGAAGACTCTACATTATCTGTTAAGGAAATTTCCGAAAAGATTGGTCTTACCTTTACTCCAACGTATGAGCGTATCAAACAACTGGAGAAACAGGGGATCATTGAAAAATATGTGGGGCTTTTAAACCGTGAAAAACTAGGATTAAATATTATTGTTTACTGCAACGTTCGTCTCAAAGAACAATCCAAAAAAGTACTGGAAACTTTCGAGAAAAACATCTCCAAATACGATGAAGTTCAGGAAATCACCAGCCTCTCCGGAGAGTATGATTATATGCTAAAAATTATCGCAAAGGATATTAATTCATATAATGAGTTTGCCGTGAGTGTAATTTCAAACCTTCCCAACATTGGTCAATACCATAGCTCTATTGTGCTACATGAAGTTAAAAAATCCACGAAATTCAAAATTGAACTGGAATAAATTTTTTAATCTTCAATCATTAAGATATTGTAAGTGATTAAGAATAATTAATCATTCGAACGCGAATATACCTGTCCCACCTTTTAAAATCTTAGATTTCTTCAATTGATTTAAGATTTTTCATGATTCTTAGTGGTTCAAAACTTTAAAAAATTAAGAAGCTTACGATTTTATCTCCGGATAAAATTGCAACTTATATCGTTTTCAAAATCAATCATCATCAAATTCAAAGAGCAGAATAGAATCCAACCATTAAGATACCTTAAGCGTTAAGATTTATTAAGATTAAGATTTATTTCACAACGAAAAGACAGCAGGCTAAAAATATTTTTTAGAATTCCACTGATTCGGCTTAAGTATTTCTATAATCTTAATGATTCAGATTCTAACCCAATAATTTATTTTTCAGTTTATTGAACTGATATTCTATTTTATCTAAACAAAGGTTCCCAATACTCCCCTGATGAGTATGATCAAGATTTCCTTGTTCAAATTCAAATTCATTGTTTTCAATTTTCTGGCCTACTTTTACATATGCATCACGGAAAGAGCTTCCCTTTTTCACTTCTTCATTGATCTTCTCTACGCTGAAAAGGTATTTATATTTTTCATCTTCCAGAATTCCATCTTTTACCTGAATATTGGGTAAAGTGTAGCTTAAGATTTCCAGACATTCCTTTAAAGAATCAATTGCAGGGAAAAGGATTTCTTTTGTCAGCTGGACATCTCTGTGATATCCCGAAGGAAGATTATTTGTCAATAAAATCAACTCATTCGGCAAAGCCTGAATTCTGTTGCATCGTGCACGAACCAGCTCAAAAATATCGGGATTCTTCTTATGAGGCATAATGCTGCTTCCTGTAGTAAATTCTTTCGGAAAGCTGATGAAATCAAAATTTTGATTCAGATACAAACATACATCATAAGCAAATTTCCCTAGAGTTCCTGCCAATGTAGCCATTGTCATCGCCAACAGTTTTTCTGACTTCCCACGCGTCATCTGAGCATATACCGAATTATAATTCATCGACTGAAAGCCTAAGTTATACGTTGTACTCTCACGATTGATCGGAAAGGAAGAACCATATCCGGCTGCCGAACCTAATGGGTTTTTATTAATAATATTTTTTATTGAAAACAACATTTCAACATCATCCAACAATGCTTCGGCATACGCTCCAAACCATAAGCCAAAAGAAGAAGGCATTGCAATTTGTAAATGCGTATATCCGGGAAGGAGAACATTCTTATGCTGATCTGCCAATTGAATTAAAATCTGGAAAAATTCATCCGTCAAAGCTGTTATTTCACGAATCTCATCCACAAGATATAGTTTGATATCAAGTAAAACCTGATCATTTCTGGATCTTGCGGTATGAATTTTCTTTCCTGTATCTCCTAATTCTTCAATCAGAATCGCTTCTACCTGAGAATGGATATCCTCAGCTTCTTTATCAATTTCAAAACTACCGTCTTCAATTTTTTCTAAAATAGTATGTAAAACAGACAACATCTGTTCTGATTCGTCTTGAGAAATAATCCCGGTTTCTGCCAACATTTTACAATGGGCCATAGAACCTTTAACGTCATATTTTGCTAAACGTTCATCAAAGTCAAGATCCTTCCCTACAGTAAAGTTATTGACTAATATATTGGTGGCAAGGTCATCCTTCTGCCATATCTTTTTCATATGTAACTATGTTTTTTAATAAAGTCATATGTAATTACCCTTATCATTCGTATTGATCAACTAAAGGCTCGTTACGGGTGATTACATACTATTATGATTAAAATCTTGATTGGGTTTTGACAAGCTCAGCAAAGCATCCTTATTATTAACTATAAAAAAACATTTCCTTATTCAAAGTTTTCATTTCTAATTTTCTTTTTTGCATAAATCCTTATTAAAAACTAAACTTCTATACCTGCTGAGCGGAGTCAAAACATATTTTCAAGACATTCAGATGTAAGACTTCAGTCTCTTTAAACTTTTATCTGAGGTCTAATATCTGATCTCTTTATAACACTTTTTCTAAAATCCGGATATAGATATCAATCCCTTCTTCTATTTCATTGATATAGATGAATTCATCCGCAGTATGAGAGCGCCTACTGTCTCCAGGCCCCATTTTTACAGATGTACACGGGATAATGGCCTGGTCTGAGGAAGTGGGCGAGCCATAGGTTGTCCTTCCGATCTCAATTCCTGCTTTTACAAATGGATGATCCATTTCAATTTTTGAAGAATTCAGTCTGAAAGATCTTGCAGTAAGTGTTGACTTCATTTGTGACTGAATAATTTCAAAAGCTTCCTGATTAGAATATTCATCCGTTACCCTTACATCCAGTGTAAAGTTACACGACTCAGGAACCACATTATGTTGTACTCCTGCATGAATCCCTGACAAAGTCACTTTAACTTCCCCCAGATATTCTGAAACTTTTGGAAATTTAAAGTTTAAAATATCCTGCAAATCCTGCATACACTTTATAATCGAATTATCATCGTTAGGATGAGCAGCATGAGAAGGAGTACCTTTCATTTCTCCATCAATCACAAGAAGTCCTTTCTCCGCAATCGCCAGATTCATCTGCGTGGGTTCTCCTACAATAGCGAATTCTATGTTAGGGAGCTGCGGAAATAAAGCTTCGATTCCATCAAATCCCGAGATCTCCTCCTCTGCCGTCAAAGCAATAACTAAATTATATTGTAAGTCTTCTTTATTATAAAAATGTAAAAATACCTGTGCCATGGAAACTAAAGAAGCTCCGGCATCGTTACTTCCCAACCCATACAGTTTCCCATCTTTTTCAACAGGAACAAAAGGATCCAGTGTGTAAGCCTTATTGGGTTTTACGGTATCATGATGGGTATTCAACAAAACAGATGGCTTGAATACATCAAAATTTTTGTTGACTGCCCAGATATTATTTTTAAAACGTTTAGTCGGAATTTGATGTTTCTTAAAGAAATTTTCAATCTCTACCGACGTATTGAATTCATCTTTGCTGAATGAAGGAATCTCAATCAGATTCTTAAGCAATCCAACTGCATTATTCAATAATTCTTCTTTATTATAAACAGATTTCAGTTCCTGCATGATGATTCTCTATATGATTTTTAAGTTCGGTTTCTTTAATCAGAAACACCTTATTGACATTATTTTTTATCGCTCCAAGAGCATTTTCAAGTTTGGGTAAAATCCCTTTGTGCAATTTCCCTTCTTCTTTCAACACGATAAATTCTTCTTCGGAAACAGTCTTGATCACAGATTTCGGATCATCTACATCTTCCAGAACACCTTCTTTATCAAAACAATATAGTAATTCAACTTCATATTTCTCTGACAAGGCTTGTGCCATTACTGAAGCAATGGTATCTGCATTGGTATTAAAGAGGTTTCCCTTTCTATCATGGGTAATAGCAGAAAATACTGGAATAAGATCAAGTTTAATCAATTTTGAAAGCAGCTTCTTATTCACACTTTTCTTATTAATATCCCCTACAAATCCAAAGTCTATTTCCGGATGCTCTCTTTTTTTCGCTTTAATCAGGTTTCCATCTGCACCGGAGAACCCTATGGCATTGCATTTTTTCTGTTGCAGCTTTTCAACAATATTTTTATTGATTCCACCCGCATATACCATCGTTACAATATCCAATGTGTCTTTATCCGTAATCCTTCTTCCATTAATCATCTTCTGTTCTACACCGAGCTTATCAGCTAAGGTCGTCGCTAGCTTCCCTCCGCCATGAACAAGGATTTTCTTTTCTTTAATTTCGGAAAACTGATCTAAAAACTGATCCAGTAATCGTTCATCATCAATGAGCGCTCCGCCTATTTTTATGATGTATATTTTCTGTTTCATTTTTATTTTACATTTAGTTGTACCTATTGTTATAGTTTTAAACCTCGACAAGGAGTACAGGGTTAGGGATTAAGAGACTATTCAGTTTTCAATTCATTCAAAATTTCGCTAAAAACTGCTTGTGCTGAGAAAATACGGTTTTTCGCCTGCTGATAGATGATTGAATTTTCTCCATCCATCACCTCATCACTCAATTCAACATTACGACGAACCGGTAAGCAATGCATTACCTTTGCCTGATTGGTGTGAGCCAATTTTTCGTTGGTTAGCATCCAATCTCCTTTTACTTCAGGCATTGCAGCATAGTCGTCAAAAGATGACCAGTTTTTTACATAAATAAAATCAGCATCCTTCAACGCCTCATCCTGATCATGAATTACTTTTGTACCTTTTGTAAAGGCCGGATCCAGATCATACCCTTCGGGATTGGCAATGACCAACTCAACATCCATTTCCTGCATCCACTCTGCAAAAGAGTTCCCTACCGCATGAGCAATAGGCTTAATATGGGGAGCCCAGGTTAAAACTACTTTTGGTTTATAGTCTTTTTGCCAGTTTTCAGTGATTGTGATGCAATCTGCCAAACTTTGCAGCGGGTGACGGGTTGCAGATTCCAAAGAAATAACAGGAACTTTCGCATGCTTTTCAAATTGACTGAGAATGCTTTCATTCACGTCATCTTCTTTGCTCTTCATTCCGGCGAAACAACGTACAGCGATGATATCACAGTATTGATTTAAAACCTCAATAGCATCTTTGATGTGTTCTACCGTATCTCCATTCATCACAGCTCCATCGGCAAATTCAAGATTCCATGCTTCTTGCGCTGCATTTAACGTTAATACGTTTAATCCAAGATTTTGTGCTGCGATCTGGCTGCTCAGACGGGTTCTTAAGCTTGAATTTAAAAATACAAGTCCTATTGTTTTCCCTTTTCCTTTCTCTGTTTCTGAAAGTGGGTTTGCTTTTATTTCTAAAGCTTTATTTATGATTTCCTGTAAGTCTTCAACGTCACTTACAGCAGTGAATTTTTTCATTTTAAAAATTGATTTTAAAGATTTTTACCTATAAATCTCGGACTAAATTTTCTCCAATACTTCTTGCAAAGCATTGATAAAAAGATCCGTTTCCTCTTTTTTGATATTAAGTGCCGGAAGAATTCTTAAGACCGTCTTATCATTAGAGTTTCCGGTGAAAATATGATGATCAAAAAGCAAGCTTTTCCTTACTTCCGAACAGTCTCTATCGAGCTCTATTCCGATCATCAGTCCTTTCCTTCGGATTGATTTAATATGGGGTAAATCTTTAATTTCATTTTCAATATATTCGCCCATTTGTTGAGCATTTTCGATGAGATTCTCATCCTTTATCACATCCAGAACGGCAATAGAAGCAACACAGGCAAGGTGATTCCCACCGAATGTAGTGCCCAGTAAACCGTTGCTCGCCTGGAATTTTGGATGAATTAAAACCCCTCCCACAGGGAAACCATTCCCCATTCCTTTTGCGGTTGTTATAATATCCGGTTCAATCCCGAATTCCTGATGTGCAAAGAAATATCCGCTTCTTCCATATCCCGATTGTACTTCATCCAGAATCAAAGCAACATCATAGGTATCACACAGTTCTTTGATTTTAGCCAGAAACTCCGGTGTTGGAATCATAATTCCTCCTACTCCCTGAATGCCCTCGATGATGACAGACGAAATCTCTTTTCCATGTGTTTCAAAAGTTTTTTCAAGCTGCTCGATATTATTCCAGTCCGATTTGATAAATCTTTCTGAGAAATTTACCGGAGCTACAATCTTTGGATTATCCGTTACAGAAACAGCTGCAGAAGTTCTTCCGTGAAATGCCCCTGTGAAATACAAAACCTTTTTCTTTCCATTGTGAAAAGAGGCTAATTTTAATGCATTCTCATTGGCTTCAGCACCGGAATTACATAAGAAAAGGTTATAGTCTTCATATCCTGAAAGTTTTCCCAGTTTTTCAGCCAGTTCTACCTGCAACTCATTCTGAACAGAGTTAGAATAGAAAGATATCTTCTCTAATTGTTCTTTCAATTTATTTTGATAGTGCGGATGGTTGTGCCCGATAGAAATAACAGCATGTCCCCCGTAAAAATCAAGATATTTCTCTCCTTTATCGTCCCAAAGAAAAGATCCCTGAGCTTTAACCGGATTTATGTTGAATAATGGATATACGTTGAATAAATTCATGTCTTTTTTAGTTGAAAATTGAAAGTTGAAAGTTGAAAATTAACAGACATCCATTTACCAGACCGTCTGTAATCTATATACCTGTAACCTTCTCCTTATTAATACTTTTTACATTATCAGGATTAAAACGCTATTGGTTTTAAATTTAATCCTGCATTTTCTTCCCAGCCCATCGCGATATTCATATTTTGTACCGCCTGTCCTGAAGCTCCTTTTAACAAATTGTCAATCGCCGAATGAATAACTGCCACATTTCCATTCTTTTCAATCTGAATCACACAGCGATTGGTGTTGACAACCTGTTTTAAATCAACTGCCTTTTCACTTATCGTTACAAAAGGCTCCCCTGCATAAAAATCCTGATACAATTGTTCTATATCCTTCAGCTCCAAATTCGTTTTCACGGTAGAACTTGTAAAAATCCCTCTTGCAAAATCTCCCCTCCATGGAACAAAATTCAGGTTTACTTCTTTATTGTTATATGAAATCAACTGCTGTAAAATCTCATCCACGTGCTGGTGGGTTAAGGTTTTATATGCTGATACATTATCATTTCTCCAGGTAAAATGTGTCGTCGCCTGTAAAGACTGCCCGGCACCTGTTGAACCTGTAATTCCCGTCGTAAAAATATCCTCCAGCAAACCTTTTTCTGCCAAAGGCAATAATGCTAACTGAATTGCTGTAGCAAAACATCCGGGGTTTGCAATACTTTTTGAGCACGCCAGTTGTTTTTTATTAATTTCCGGCAATCCATAGATAAAATCTCTGTTTCCAAAATTTCCTTCTAAACGGAAATCATTTCCCAGATCAATAACCAGCGTTTCATCTTTAACCGGATTTTGGGTTAACCAATTCTGACTTTCTTTGTGTGGAAGACAAAGAAAAAGGATATCCACTTCTTCAGGCTGATTGGTTAAAATCATGTCACAAACCGTCGTTAAATCCGGGTACAGGTCCGATATCCTTGTTCCCGAATTCGAACGACTATATAAAAAACTCAATGTCACATGAGGATGGAAAGCCAGTATACGAATCAACTCGCTTCCTGTATAACCATTAGCACCAACTATTCCTATTGTTTTCTTCATACTTTAATCTGATAGGAATACTCCCTATCTTGGGTTAAATCGTTCCTTCAGAACTAGTTGATATTTTGGTTGATCTGGTGATATATATTTAAAGAATTGCTTACAATCTTGGTATATCCTTTTACATCTTCTCCTGTCCATGCTCTGTTAGCCTCTCCATAGCTTCCAAACTTATCTGACATCAAATCATGATCTGATTCAATTCCATTTAAGATAAATCTATAGGGATGAAGGGTTACAAATACTTTTCCGCTTACCGTTTTCTGAGAATCCGTTAAGAAAGATTCTATATTTCTCATCACAGGATCTAAGAAAAGCGCTTCATGAAGCCAGTTTCCATACCAGTCAGACAACTGAGACTTCATCATTTGCTGATATTTTGAAAGCGTATGCTTTTCCAATAAATGATGTGCTTTTATAATTACTGACGCAGCGGCAGCTTCAAATCCTACTCTTCCTTTAATCCCTACAATCGTATCTCCAACATGAATGTCACGCCCAATTCCGTAAGCAGAAGCCAATTCTTCAATTTTTTGAATAGCATAAACAGAATGTTCAAAACGTTCACCGTTAACAGAGATTACTTCACCATTTTTAAACTCAACCTCAAGCTCTGAGGGCTGGGTTTCTTTTATTTGGGACGGAAATGCTTCTTCCGGCAAATAATTTCTTGATGTCAACGTTTCTTTTCCTCCTACAGAAGTTCCCCAAAGACCTTTATTGACTGAATATTGCGCTTTATGGAATTCCATTTCATATCCATGGCTTTTCAGGAATTCAATTTCTTCTTCACGGGATAACGCCATATCACGGATCGGCGTAATAATTTCTACATTAGGACACATTACCTGGAAGATCAGATCGAAACGAACCTGGTCATTTCCTGCCCCTGTACTCCCATGAGCAATTGCATCTGCATTTACTTCCAGTGCATATTTCGCAATTTCCTGTGCCTGAATGGTACGTTCCGCACTTACTGAAAGAGGATAGGTATTATTTTTTAATACATTTCCAAAAATCAAATACTTCACACATGAATTGTAATAATCTTCCTGAGCGTCTACGCACCTGTATTCTTTTACCCCTAGATTTAAGGCTTTTCTTTCCAGCTCCTTTTCTTCTTCCTTGGAAAAACCTCCGGTATTTACAGTAACTGCGTACACATCATATCCTAGTGTTTCACTAAGATATTTAGCACAGTAGGAAGTATCTAAACCTCCGCTAAACGCTAAGATGACTTTCTTGCTCATTGTTATATTTAATTTCTTGTTGCTTATCGGCAACACCGTTTACTTTATTATTTTCCGGAACGAAAAGCATTGCTGTACAAAGACAGTTCTTACGTTCCTTCATCATTAAAATTTCATAATTTACACAGTTCTTGCAACCGTTCCAAAATTCTTCATCCTGAGTAAGTTCAGAATAAATAACCGGCTTATATCCTAAATCACTATTGATTTTCATTACTGCAAGCCCTGTCGTCAATCCGAATACTTTTGCTTCCGGATATTTTTCTCTAGATAACTGGAAAACTCTATGTTTGATCTGAGTCGCTACTCCACCGTTCCTGAATTTCGGAGACACAATCAGTCCCGAATTGGCAACAAACTTCCCGTGTGACCAGGTTTCAATGTAACAGAAACCTACCCACTCCCCATTTTCAGTGGCTACCACAGCATTGCCCTCTGAAATCTTTTTACTTAAATATTCGATAGAACGTTTTGCGATCCCCGTTCCTCTACGCTGTGCAGAATCATACATTTCCTGCTGTATTTCACTCACATACATTAGATGTTCGCATGAGGAAATTTCTATTTCCATTTATTTATCTAATTTTTTTGGCAAATTTAAAATATAATTTCTTTAAAATCCAAATAAAAAAGATATTTTTTTTGTTTTAAAAATTTACACAGGTAAAATTATCTTTATTCAAAAATACATATTTGCTAATTTATTATATATTTGCTAAAATGATATACATATGGAAAATACATGTCCGAAATGCAACAGCAATAAGGTTGTAAAAAGCGGAATTATCAATGAGAAACAACGCTTTCACTGCAAAAACTGCAACTATTATTTTACCGTAAAAAAACTAGGTAAACAGATTGACGACTACTATGTCACCAAAGCATTACAGCTTTACCTTGAAGGTCTTAGTTACCGTGAAATTGAGAGAATTATAGGTGTATCCCATGTCACAATCAGTTCATGGATTAAAAAATACAACATCACAAGACCACCCCATTCAGAATTCCACCCTATTTATAAAATCCTCAAACAGAACGAACTTATTGAATACATCGCTCAGGAAGAAAATATCAAAAATTCCGGAATTATCATCACTCAATTTGCAGATAAGTATATGTTGATTAAATGGGAAAGATTTAAAAAATAATTGAAAATTGAAAGTGGAAAATTGAAAATAAAATACCATAACACTTTATATATCAAATAAATCTAAACTTTAAATTCTCAATTTTCAATTATTAACTATAGTATTACCAATAGTATATATTAAATTTTCGTAAATAAATTATTAATTACAATTTGGCTTTCACAAAAAACAACGCCAAAAATTGATAATTTATGAAGAAATTACTTACATTTATTGGAGTAGCCTTAATCAGCAGTTCTCTATATTCACAAGGTTCACCTGATTACGGCAGTGGATTAAAAGTTAACCTTAACCCTGCCGGAGATAAATTTATCAGATTTATTCTCTGGGATCAGCTTTGGCTCAGGAATACTTCAATGAATCCCGGGAGTATGGTTGGTGGCGAACCTACAGACAACACATGGAGCATTGGAAACAGAAGGTTAAGAGTTCTGACCTACGCTCAAATCTCTAAGAGATACATGATCCTCCTACACTTTGGGATCAATAACCAAACCTTTATCAATGGCGGAGCAACAGGCACCTCAGGAACAGGAGGTTACGGAAACGGAAAGAAAACCCAATTATTTTTCCATGATGCATGGAATGAATATGCAGTTATTTTACCTGGAGAAGCAGGAAAATTCAGTTTATCTTTGGGAGCAGGACTCCATTATTATATGGGGCTTTCCCGTATGACCATGGCTTCCACCTTGAATTTCCTTACGGTTGATTCTCCGGTTTTTTCATGGCCATTGATTGATAATTCCGATCAGTTTGCAAGACAGCTCGGCATGTTTGCTAAAGGTAAATATGGGAAACTTGAATACCGCTTCAGCTTAAATAAACCTTTCGCAACAGACCTTGTTCCTGTTAATGTAACAGATCCTGCAAAAGCGGTAGCGGTAGATAATAACGGAAACCCAAGCTTTTCAAAAGCCGGATATGTAGAATATCAATTCCTCGATGAAGAATCAAACACACTTCCTTTCAAAGTAGGTTCTTATCTGGGCACAAAGAAAGTTTTCAATATAGGAGCCGGATTTTATCATCAGGCAGACGGAACAAGAACTTCTGTAAATTCAAATATTGAAAAACACGACATAAGCCTTTTTGCGGTAGATGCTTTTGCGGATATTCCGCTGGGGGAAGCAAAAAACAAAATGGCTGTTTCTGCTTACGCCGGATATTATAACTACAATTTTGGCCCCAGGTATATAAGAAATCTGGGCACGATGAATATTGGAGCAAATGATCCAAACTTTATTGGCAATAAAGCGATTGCAGGACCGGGAAATCTACAACCAACCATAGGAACAGGTAATATTATCTACGCACAGGCCGGATTACTTTTACCAAGTCAGGCAGAAAAACCAAAAATCAGAATACAACCGTTTGCCGCCTACACCCACAAAAGTTTCGAAGCTTTTGAGAAATCTTCTTCACAATTTGACATTGGCGCCAATTGGTTTATTGACGGGCACCATGCAAAAATCACTACTCAATATTCAACAAGACCTGTTTATACAAGCCCTACAGAAAGTCCATCTTCAAAAGGAGAATTTATTGTACAGTTTCAGATCTACCTGTAAAACTGTTTGAAGCCATTAAAAATAATGATTTTAAGAATAGTGAAAGTCACAATCTTAATGGTAAAAAAGAGATTTCAATACAATTTCGGATGAATTAAATATCATTTTCTATTAACATCAAAAAAACAATCGATATGAGTGAAAACCACCACGAAAGCTACGAAAATATGACCGACAGGCAGAAAAACCGCACCATCTGGGGGGTTATCACCGCCTCATCACTCGGCACACTAATAGAATGGTACGACTTCTATATTTTTGGAAGTTTAGCCGTTGTTCTCGCAACAAAATTTTTCCCGGCCGATAACCCGACCGCAGCATTTTTATCTACTCTTGCCACTTTTGCCGCAGGATTTGTTGTAAGACCATTTGGGGCTTTATTTTTCGGAAGACTGGGAGATATTATCGGGAGAAAATATACTTTCCTTGTGACTTTATTGATCATGGGGTTCTCCACCTTCCTGATCGGATGTATTCCAAGTTACGAAACCATTGGATTTATGGCTCCGGTCTTAGTCCTTATTTTAAGATTACTGCAGGGATTAGCACTTGGAGGTGAATATGGAGGAGCAGCCACCTATGTTGCTGAATATGCACAACCTCATCGAAGAGGATACTGGACTTCATGGATTCAAACTACAGCCACTGCAGGACTTTTCATTTCATTAATTGTTATATTAATTACAAAAACAACACTCTCTGCCGATGAATTTGACACTTGGGGATGGAGAGTTCCTTTCTGGATTTCTATTTTAATGGTTGCCGTTTCTTATGTGATCAGAAAAAACATGAAAGAATCTCCACTTTTTGCAAAAGCGAAAAGCGAAGGAAAAACTTCTAAAAACCCTCTAAAAGAAAGCTTCGGAAATAAATATAATTTCAAATTTGTTCTTTTGGCCCTTTTCGGAGCCGCTATGGGGCAAGGGGTAATCTGGTATACAGGGCAGTTTTACGCGATGAGCTTTCTTCAAAAAGTAATGAATGTGGAATCCGCACAGGTAGATTCACTAATGGCTACTGCATTATTTCTAGGAACTCCATTCTTTGTATTTTTTGGCTGGCTGTCTGATAAAATCGGAAGAAAAGCAGTAATGATGACAGGGATGCTGGTTGCGATACTTGCTTACAGACCTATTTATGACAGCATGTTTAAAAGTGTAAATCTCGAAAGTAAAACTATAGCCGCTAACGGAATTTCAGAAAAAAGATCGGCAAAAATCCATAAGGATATTACTACTGACAGTCTTGTTACTTTCCACAAAGAAACGCTGTATACTGACGGAACATTAATTAAGAAGGACAGTATTGTTCACTGGTCTCCAAGCGGCCCTGTAATGAAAGACGGGAAAGCGGAAGAACCAAAGGTTTCACAAAACTTAAAATTAAGTGACGACACCAAATGGTATCTTATCTTCTTAGTATTTATCCAGGTACTCTTTGTAACGATGGTTTACGGTCCTATCGCAGCATTCCTTGTCGAAATGTTCCCTGTAAGAATCCGCTACACTTCAATGTCTTTACCATATCATATTGGAAATGGAGTATTTGGAGGACTTCTGCCCGCCGTAGCAACTTACCTTGTAACCACAGGAAAAGAGGCAGGACACGCCACATGGTATCTTGAAGGTCTTTGGTACCCGATTGGGGTAGCAACCGTCTGTTTGATTATCGGATTATTCTATCTTAAAAATAAGAACAATAATCTTCATGATTAAACACTGAATCATTCAAATTTTTATTAATTTTAAAACTACTAAAATGAACGGACTAAAAAAAATATTAGGTATTCTCTGGATTGCAATCGCTGTGGTTGTAGGTTATTTCGGAATTACGGTATTGGGAATCCCGAAGATCGCTTCGGGCAAACAGGAAGATTTGGTTTTCGGGATCATCATTTTATTTGTCCTGATGCCGATTATCTCAGGCGGATTAGCTGTTTTCGGCTATTATGCACTGACAGGAGAATATTCTGACGACAAAATATAAGTATAAAATATATGATAATTGATGAATGACAACCCAAGAGCCGTTCATCAATTATCTTTTTATGAATCATCATTTATGAAGAAAAGACACGAACAAAAACTGATTATTCTAAGCATCGGATTAATGATTGCTTTCAGCATCCCCATATCTCTTCTTTTCAATAGTGAAAAGGAAGTCCTGGGCTATCCGATGATTTTAATCTATCTGTTCGCAGTCTGGATGGTTTCTATTCTGATTTCATTTGTCATTGTAAAAAGATACGATGAATAGTTTTGCATTATTTTTCGTCGTCCTGTTTTATCTGGCACTCCTATTCTTAGTTGCCCATCTGGCAGAAAAGAAAAGGAGTAAACTCTGGATCAACAACCCCTACATATACGCTTTATCTCTGGCTGTATACTGTACGGCATGGACGTATTACGGAAGTATAGGAGTTGCCGCAACAAGCGGTCTGAATTACCTCCCTATCTACATTGGTCCTATTATGATTATTCCTGCGTGGATTTATATCAATACAAGAATTGTAAGAATTTCAAGGGTTAATAAAATAAGTAGCCTTGCGGATTTTATTTCCTTACGATACGGAAACAGCAGAAGCCTCAGCGCCATCATTACCATAGTTTGTCTTTTGGCTATTGTACCTTATATCGGATTACAAATCAAAGCGATTTCAGAAACTTTCCACCTGGTAACAGAAACGGCTATGTCAAAGGATATCCTGACTGATAATGCAACATTTGTGGTTGTTTTGATCGCTTTATTTTCATCCTATTACGGAACAAGATACGTAGATGCTTCTGAAAAACGATTAGGAATCATCTCTGCAATTGCTCTGGAGAGCTTCTTAAAATTATTCTTTATCATCATTCTTGGCTTTTTTGTTATTTATTATGTATTTGATGGGTTCACAGACATTTATCAAAAGGCCAGTCAATTTAAAGATTTTAAAGAAAAAAATACGTTTAACGGTATTGAAGGGGCGATGAACTGGATGGTATTGTGCATGATTTCCGCTACAGCAATCTGTATCTTACCGAGACAGTTTCATACCGCTATTGTAGAGAACAGACAGGAGAAACACATCCGAACAGCAATATGGTTCTTCCCTCTTTATTTGCTGATATTTACTGTATTTATCTTTCCCATTGCCTGGGGCGGAAGATTAATCTTTGACGGACAAAAAGTAAATCCGGAGTTCTACTCTATTTTAATTCCACAGCACTTTGACAATACATTAATTACGGTTTTGGTTTTTCTTGGCGGGTTAAGTTCATGCATTTCCATGATCATTATTTCTGCTATTACCTTATCGATTATGCTCTCCAACAACCTGATTATTCCTTACGGGCTACTCGGAAAGCTTAAATCTGAAAATGAAGAACAAAACACAAGAATCATCACCAATATCAGGAAGTTTAGCATTTTTGCTCTGATTATCATGGCTTTTGTTTTCTATAAATATTTTATTTTGAAAACATCGCTGGATTCCGTGGGACTTATCTCTTTTGTAATCATAGGGCAGCTGGCTCCTGCTTTTTTCGGAGCTTTATTCTGGAGAAGAGGAAGCTATAAGGGTGCCGTTATCGGTCTTGCCGCAGGATTGGCAATTTGTTATTTCGGGTTAATTATCCCACAGTATTATTTCTCTTATAATCAAGAGCTCAAGGGTATTCTAAGAGAAATGTATGATAGTTTCGGATTCTTTACGATTCCTTATTTAGGAAGAATTCCGCAAATCTTTTTCTGGTCTATTTTGGTCAATACCGGCCTGTTTACAATTGTTTCTGTAAGTACTAAAGGTAATTACAGGGAAAGAAATTTTGCCGAATTGTATGTAGACATCGACAAGTATATTCAAAATCATGAAAATGCTTTTATCTGGAGAGGAACAGCGTACGTTTCTGACATTAAAAACATTCTTGAACGATTTCTCGGTAAAAACAAAACAGAGCAGGCACTGAGAATTTTCAATTTAAAATACAATATCGATTCTCAAACTGAAACGGCAGATTCGAGATTTATTAAATTCTCTGAAAATCTTCTGGCAGGAAGAATCGGTACCGCCTCAGCCAAAATATTAATTGAAGGCGTTACTAAAGAAGATAAAATATCTTTAAAAGAGGTTTTAAATATTCTTGAAGAATCTCAGGAAAATATCAGTCTAAATAAAAAACTAACGGAGCAATCTGAAGAATTGCAAAAACTTTCGGATGATCTGCGAACAGCCAATGAAAGCTTAATTGTTAAGGATCGCCAGAAAGACGACTTCCTGGATTCCGTTGCTCACGAGTTGAGAACTCCAATCACAGCCATTCGTTCTGCAGGAGAAATCCTTGCTGATGATGATGACATTCCATTTGAAATCAAGCAGGAATTTTTAAATAATATCATTACAGAATCCGACAGGTTAAGTGAGATTATCAATGACATCCTTTATCTCGATAAGCTTCAACATGGTGAAATCTCTTTACATATTCAACAAAACAATATTATTGAAACTTATAAAAAGGCTTTAAACCCACTCCTCCATCTGATACAGCAGAAAAATATTCATTTAAGTGAAGTTAATCTTTTAAATCAGTTTATATTTGAATATGATGAAGCGAGGATGATTCAGTTGTTCCAGAATATCTGGGGGAATGCTTTAAAATTCACTGATGAACAAGGCACGATACAAACCAAATTATTTGAAAAGGACAGCGACTTAATTATCAGCATTTTCAATACCGGAAAAAATATTCCCGAAGAGGATCTGGAAATGATTTTTGATAAATTTTATCAATCCAAAAATCAAAATATTTTAAAACCTACAGGAAGCGGCCTCGGGCTTGCTATTTCTAAAAAAATTGTACAAGCCCACGGAGGGAGTATAAAAGCTGAAAATAGCGGACTAGGCGTAACTTTCACCATAAGTATTCCTGAAAAAACGATAAAAGAGATTACAGATGAAGTTGAACACCAATAAAACCCATTTATGAGAAAGATAATCATTGCAGATGATGAGCATAAAATATTAATGTCGCTGGAGTACAGCTTTAAGAAAAACGGCTACGATGTTTATATTGCAAGGGATGGAACAGAAGTCCTCGATTTTTTGAAAACAATGGTTCCTGATGTCATCCTTCTGGATATCATGATGCCTAATCTTGATGGATATAGCACCCTGGACATCATTAAGCAGGATCAAAAACTAAAAGATACAAAAGTTATTTTCCTGAGTGCCAAAAACAACCCGAAAGACATTGAAAAAGGGATAGAAATGGGAGCTGACGCTTATGTTACCAAACCTTATTCCATCAAAAAGCTGATGCAGCAGATTGAGGAGATGTTCTGATCGCCTAGCTTTGTCAAGGTTTAAAATCTGAACAAGGCTAGGCAAAAAAAACCAAACACACGATTATTGATATGAATGCAGATATTTTATTTAAACAAAGTATAGAAGACAAAGAGGGTTTCTGGAAGGATCAAGCAGAAGAAATTCACTGGTTTGAATTTCCTCAAAAAATTCTTTCAAAAGATCATAATGACTATCCACAATGGTTCTCGGATGGACAAATTAATATGTGTTATTTATGCATTGACAAACATATTGAAGATGGTTTTGGAGACCAAACCGCCATTGTATATGATTCACCGGTTACCCATCAAAAGAAAACTTATACTTTTACACAGGCTCAAGAGGAAATTTCAAAATTTGCAGGAGGCCTTCGCGCATTAGGATTAAAAAAAGGAGATACTGCCGTTATTTATATGCCCATGATCCCGCAGACACTTTTTGCCATGCTGGCATGTGCAAGGATTGGCGCGATTCACAATGTCGTTTTCGGAGGCTTTGCTCCGCACGAGTTGGTAGTAAGAATTGATGATTGTAAACCTAAAGTTTTAATTACAGCCACCGCAGGAATAGAGATTGCCAAAAGAATCCCTTACCTTCCACTGGTAGAAAAAGCAATAGAGCTCGCACAGGATAAAGTAGACCATATTGTAGTTTACAACAGAAAATTAGTAGATAATCAAGATGAAATGTTTGATGGGCTGATTGATTATGAAGAACTGGTTCAACAATCAGAGCCTGTTGACTGCATTCCCGTTGAATCTACCCATCCTCTATACTTACTTTACACTTCCGGAACCACAGGAAAGCCTAAGGGAATTGTTCGTGATACCGGAGGTTATGCAACAGCATTAAAGTTTTCCATGAAATATATCTATGGTGTTGAGCCCGGAGAAACGTATTGGGCTGCATCAGATTTTGGTTGGGCAGTTGGACATAGCTTTTCAGTCTACGGGCCATTAATTAATAGAAACACCACCATTATCTTTGAAGGGAAGCCCATTATGACACCGGATGCAGGGACATTCTGGAGAATTATCTCAGAATATAAAGTTTCTGTCATGTTTACAGCTCCTACTGCAATCAGAGCCATTAAAAAGGAAGACCCCCATGGAGAACTGATTAAAAAATACGACCTCTCTCACTTTAAAAAACAATTTCTGGCGGGTGAGAGATGTGATGTTGCTACTTTAGACTGGTTCGCTCAGCATATAGGAGTTCCGGCTATTGATCACTGGTGGCAAACAGAATCGGGATGGCCAATGCTCGGTTTAATAACGTCCGAGGAAGACTACCAAATTAAAAGAGCTTCCGCAGGAAAACCGATCCCGGGATATGACATCAAAATATTTGATGAAAACGGACTGGAACTGGATCCGCATCATGAAGGATATCTCGTCATCAAACTCCCACTTCCCCCCGGTGCCATGCTGGGAATCTGGAAAGATCATGAGCGCTTCCATAGCAGTTATCTTTCTCAGTATAATGGATATTATTTCTCAGGAGATGGTGCCATACAGGATGAAGACGGGTATATTTTTATCACAGGAAGAGTTGATGACGTCATCAACGTAGCCGGACACAGGCTTTCCACTTCTGAAATGGAAGAAATTGTTTCATCTCATCCTGATGTTGCAGAATGTGCAGTCGTAGGAATTGATGATGATTTAAAAGGCCAAATCCCTTTTGCTACGGTTGTTTTAAAAAACGGATCGCCTATTTCTGAAGAAACTGTTGAGACAGACATCATTCGGATGGTCAGGGAAAAGATTGGAGCTGTTGCTTTTTTAAAAAATGCCATGGTTGTTAAACGCTTACCTAAAACCCGTTCAGGAAAGATTTTAAGAAAACTCATTCGAACGTTACTGGATGGAAAAGATTTTCAGATTCCATCAACGATTGACGACGAAAAAATCATCCAGGAAATTCAAGAAAAGATCAATGAATATAGGGGCTAAACCAGAAATTAAACATAAATTTAAAATATAATACAATTCAAATTTCAAAAAAACGAAAGGGATATGAGAAATTACTTAATAGAAGATTTACCACATTATTTTGAAGAATATAAAAAGTCTATCAAAAATCCTAAGAAATTCTGGGATAAGGTAGCTGATCAAAACTTCGTGTGGTACCAAAGATGGAGTAAGGTTGTTAAGTACGATATGAATGAAGCCAAAATCACCTGGTTTAAAAACGCCAAGCTCAATATCACTAAAAACTGTATCGACAGACATCTTTCCGTAAGAGGAGATAAAACAGCTATTATATGGGAACCTAACGATCCAAAAGAAGAAGCGCAGCACATTTCCTACAACGAATTATACACCCGTGTCAACAAAACAGCGAATGTTTTAAGCGAAATGGGAATTGAAAAAGGCGACAGAGTTTGCATCTATCTTCCTATGATTCCTGAATTAGCAGTCACAATGTTGGCATGTGCAAAATTAGGGGCTGTTCATTCTGTTATATTCGCTGGATTCTCTGCTTCTGCAGTCGCTTCCAGAGTTAATGACTGTGAGGCTAAAATAGTCATTACATCAGACGGAAGTTATAGAGGAAATAAAGTTCTTGATTTGAAAAGTATCGTAGACGAAGCAGTAGAGAAAACACCAACAATTGAAAAGGTACTGGTAGTCAAGAGGACCCATAACGAGATCAAAATGAAAGAAGGCAGAGATTACTGGATGGCTGATTTATACGAGAAAGCTTCACCGGACTTTGTTACTGTTATTATGGATTCTGAAGATCCTCTTTTCATTCTGTATACTTCAGGTTCTACAGGAAAACCTAAAGGAATGCTTCATACCTGTGCCGGATATATGGTTTATACCGCCTATACCTTCAAAAACGTCTTTAATTATAAAGAAAATGATATTTACTGGTGTACTGCTGATATCGGATGGATCACAGGACACTCCTACATTCTTTACGGCCCGTTACTGAATGGTGCCACTACTGTTATTTTCGAAGGTGTTCCTACATACCCTGAACCGGATCGCTTCTGGGAAGTAATTGAAAAACATAAAATCACCCAATTTTATACTGCTCCAACCGCCATTCGTTCGTTAGCCAAAGAAAGCACAGAATGGGTTGATAAGCATGATTTAAGTACATTAAAAGTTATAGGATCGGTAGGTGAGCCTATTAACGATGAGGCATGGCATTGGTTTAATGATCATGTCGGAAAGAAAAAATGCCCGATTGTAGATACGTGGTGGCAAACAGAAACAGGGGGAATTATGATTTCACCTCTTCCTTTCGTTACCCCTACAAAACCAACGTACGCTACTCTACCTTTACCGGGAATTCAGCCTGTTTTAATGGATGACAAGCGTAATGAAATTACCGGAAATCAAGTAACAGGAAACCTTTGTATCCGTTTTCCATGGCCGGGAATTGCAAGAACCATCTGGGGAGACCATCAGAGATATAAAGAGACTTACTTTACCGCTTTTCCGGGTAAATATTTTACCGGTGATGGAGCTCTGAGAGATGAAGTAGGCTATTACAGAATTACAGGACGTGTGGACGATGTAATTATTGTTTCAGGACACAATTTAGGAACAGCACCTATTGAAGACAGCATCAACCAACACCCTGCCGTAGCAGAATCTGCTATTGTAGGCTATCCTCACGATATCAAAGGAAATGCCCTGTATGGTTATGTAACCCTTAAAGAGACAGGAGAAGGCCGTGATAAGGAAAATCTTAAGAAAGAAATCAACCAGTTAATTTCCGATCAAATCGGGCCTATTGCCAAACTGGATAAAATACAATTTGTTTCAGGGCTTCCAAAAACACGTTCAGGGAAGATTATGCGTAGGATATTAAGAAAAATTGCAGAAGGTGACTTCAGCAACTTCGGAGATATTTCCACTCTTTTAAATCCAGAAATTGTAGAAGAGATAAAAAATGAAAGGATTTAATTCATTTTAAATAAAAAAAGCCTCGGAAAAATAAATTCCGAGGCTTTTTTTATCAAAGTTCAAAAATTTTAAAATTCTAAGAGGTATTTACCCTATTCGAAAACTAAGGGCATACAGAATGAGACAATAGCGTTAAATCAAACGTTTGTTTAATAATATTTTAAACAATTTCAATTTATATTGTAAATAGAATGTTAATTAACAAATTTTATTGATTTTAACGCAAATAATTTGAAAAATAATTACTAACTTTAATCATAACTTTAAACCAATTAACTATGTCAAATATACTAGCGGGGCTGTTTGAGCACCATAGCGATTACAAAAAGCTTGAAAGTGATCTGGAAAATTCAGGATTTGAAGATGCAGATTACATCATATACCTTAATAATGATCCCCATAATTCCCAGTATCTGGCCAGCGTTACTGTAAAAGACAATAGCCAGGTAGAGAGTGCCCGGAATATTTTCACTCAGAATACGGCTTTAAAAACCTATTTGTTTGAAGGTATGAGTACGGAAGAAACGAATTATGACACTATTAAGAAATACATCGATGCGAGAAACAGGGCTGAGATTCATAATAGTCCTGATATTAAAATTAAAACGTCAAGTGACGGTATGAATTCAGAAGTAAAATTTTAACCGACTTAAAACCTAATAACACAAAAGATCCGTAGAAAGCTCTGCGGATCTTTTATGTTTGAAAAAACTAAAAATTTTCGTATTTTCGTCTAAATATAGGCAGTTGCACAAATGAGTTACGACTTAGAACAAGAGAATAAGGAGATCCTTGCAAGATATAAGGATCTGATTTCGAACACATACAGAACTTTGGATGAGGAAAATAATAAACTTATCCGAAAGGCTTTTGATATTGCATTAGATGCTCACAAAGATCAAAGGAGAAAATCCGGAGAGCCTTACATATACCACCCTATTGCGGTTGCTAAAATTGTAGCAACTGAGATTGGGCTGGGAGCAACTTCTATTGCATGTGCTCTTTTGCATGATGTGATTGAAGATTCTGATTATACTTACGAGGATATTAAAAAAATATTTGGAGAAAAGATTGCCAATATTGTGAATGGATTGACAAAAATATCCATCATGAATCATCAGAATATTTCTGTGCAATCTGAAAATTACAGAAAATTGCTCCTGACATTATCGGAGGATTTCAGAGTTATTCTTATCAAAATTGCTGACCGTCTTCACAACATGAGGACGCTGGAAAGCATGGCTCCCGATAAACAAAAGAAAATAGCTTCAGAAACAGTATATATTTATGCACCGATGGCACACCGTCTGGGATTGTATAATATTAAATCTGAGCTGGAGGATCTTTCGTTGAAATATAACAATCCGGAGGTATACAGTGAAATCACGGAAAAATTGGAATTGGCCAAAGAAAGCCGTGAAAGATATATTGAGGAATTTAAAAAAGAAGTTTCCGAAAGGCTCCGGGACGAAGGACTGAACTTCAAAATCAAAGGCCGTGCAAAGGCAATCTCTTCTATTTACAGAAAGATGTTGAAACAGGGGGTTTCTTTTGAAGAAGTTTTTGACAATTATGCAATCAGGATTATTTATAAGTCTGATGCTAAAAATGAAAAGTTCCTGGCCTGGAAAATCTACTCTATCGTTACAGATGTCTACCACAGTAACCCTTCAAGAATGCGGGACTGGATTACACAGCCGCGTTCAACAGGATACGAAAGTTTACATTTAACAGTTCTGGGGCCTGATAAAAAATGGATTGAGGTACAAATCCGTTCAGAGCGAATGGACGAAATTGCTGAAAAAGGAGTTGCCGCCCATTACAAATACAAAGAAGGGTATAAACAAAGCTCTGATGACCGTAATTTCGAAAAATGGGTAACAGAGATTCGCGAAGTACTGGAACAGCAGCAGAATCTTTCTACTTCTGAGCTTTTGGATAATATCAAGCTTAATCTTTATTCCAAAGAGGTATTTGTATTTACTCCGAAGGGCGAAATTAAAATTCTGCCAACGAATGCAACAGCCTTGGATTTTGCATTTTCTGTCCACTCCGATTTGGGAATGAAATGTTTAGGAGCAAAAATCAACGGAAAACTAGTTCCCATTTCCTACATTCTACAAAATGGAGATCAGGTAGATATTCTTTCTTCACAGAATCAGAAGCCAAAGTCGGATTGGCTGGAATTCGTGGTTACCTCGAAAGCCAAGTCCAAGATAAAAAGTTATCTGAATTCTCAGAAGAACCAATTGGTGGAAGAAGGAAAAGAAATCCTACAAAGAAAACTTCGTCATGCGAAAATTAATTTCAATGATGAAGAGATTAATAAGCTTCAAAAGTTCTTTAACCTAAAGTCATCCCAAGAACTCTTTCTTAAATTTCAGAGTAATGAACTTGACGTCAGCAGCTTAAGAAGATATATTGAAAGTAAAAACGTATTCAATAATCTGCTTTCGAGATTCAGAAAATCTCCGCCAAAAAATCAACATTTTGAGGAACCTAAAGAGGAAAACCTTGATATGATTGTTTTCGGAAAAGATGAAGAAAAGCTAAACTATACCTATGCCAAATGCTGTACTGTAATTCCGGGAGATAAAATTTTCGGATTTATTACCATTTCTGACGGTATCAAAGTGCATAGTGACAACTGTCCGAACGCAATCAACTTAAGGGCTCAATATGATTATCGTGTCATTCCTGCAAAATGGGTCAACGCAGAAAGCTTCAAAAACAGAGTTAAAATTGAAATTGAAGGACTTGACAGAATGGGAATGATCAATGATATCACTACCGTGATCAGTGGAAGTATGGGAATGGACATGAAAAGCATGTCTATTGAGTCTAACAACGGAGTTTTCACAGGGAACATCACCCTTGAAGTCAAAAACAAAGGTCAATTGGAGGAAACCTTCAAAAAACTTAAAAGTATTAATGGTGTTTCACGAGTGAGACGACTACAATCATAAACATGAATTTATCTCTTTATTTTAAAAAGTTTTTTAACAACAGTCAGGCATCAGGAATTATTCTTATTTTCTGTGTGCTTATTTCATTACTTATTGCCAATTCTAATGCTGCAGAAAGCTTTCAGCATTTTTTAGACAAAGAAGTGGGTACTCACCTTTTTGGTCTTGAATATCCTGTAAGCATTTGGATTAATGACGGATTGATGGCTGTTTTCTTTCTTTTAGTAGGTCTTGAAATAAAACGAGAGCTTGTTGAAGGAGAACTCTCATCATTTAAAAATGCTTCACTGCCCATTTTCGCAGCTGTGGGAGGAATGCTGGTCCCGGCAGTGATTTACAGTATTTTCAATTCAGGAACGGAGTACGGGAATGGCTGGGGAATCCCGATGGCCACCGATATCGCCTTTTCTCTGGCTATTATTTCGATGTTGGGAAAGAAAATCCCCAATTCAATCAAAATATTTCTTGCTGCATTAGCCATTGTAGATGATTTGGGAGCTATTCTGGTCATTGCAATATTTTATACCGACCAAATCCATTGGACTTACTTACTGCTTTCTTTTGGAGTAACGGCCTTATTATTTTTACTGAACTTTTTAAAGGTAACCCGTATAATTTTTTATATTGTGCCTGGAGTATTCTTATGGTATTTCCTTCACCATTCGGGAATTCATGCTACAATCGCAGGAGTCTTACTTGCATTTAGTATTCCAACCAATGCTTCTAATGTCGAAATTTCACCTTTAGAAAAACTTGAACATAAACTTCATATTCCTGTAAGTTTTCTGATCATGCCTATATTCGCTTTAACTAATACCAATATTACTTTTACGAGTGAAATGATTGCCGGAGTTACAAGTACATTAGGATTAGGAATTATCTGTGGCCTGATACTTGGAAAGCTGATAGGAATTAATCTATTTTCTTTGATTGCTATTAAGCTAAAGCTTAGCTCTTTACCTCAAAACAGTAATTGGACGCAAATGATCGGCGTGGGCTTACTTGCCGGAATTGGGTTTACGATGTCTATCTTTATTGCGCTTCTGTCGTTTAAAGGAGAAATTGAGATACAAGATGAGGCTAAGTTTGCTATTCTGATTGCGTCTTTTGTAGCAGCTATCGCAGGTTTCACCCTCTTAAGTCTAAGTTCAAAAGAAAATCCGGAACTGGAAGAAGATTAAATCTTTTTCCTGTTTTCCACCTTTCTTCTGTGCTCTCCATCTCCATCGAAATCAGGTTCTGCAATATTTGTATGATATTGAACAGCTTCCCTTTGAATCTCATCAGACAATAGTTTTTCTATTCTTAATTTTCTGATAGCCATATTAAGCTCGTTCCCGAATAAAAGGAGATAAACATTAACGTTCACCCACACCATCAAGAGGATCATACTTCCGATGGAACCATAAAGAACGTTATATCGGGCTATATCTTTTACATAAATGGCAAAGATATAAGTGGTAAGGAGAAATAAAATTGTCGTTAAAACAGACCCGGGAATTGCTTGCCTGAATCTGGCAATTTTCACCGTTCCCAGCCAATAAAATAACGTCAGAAGGATGAAATAAAATAACGGAAATGAAACAAATCCAATAATGCTTGACAAATTATCAACTAACCATGGAATGTCATAAGCCGGAGCAAAGAGTTTCATAACAACCTCTACATAATACACCCCAAAAAGTGCTAAAAACACTATGGTAATAAAGCCTATCGTAATAAAGAAAGATAGGATAAACTCTTTTACATCGCTGAGTTTTTCGTCTGAATTCTCATTAAAACCATTAATCAGAGAAAAAGTTCCGTTTGTTGCAAATATGAGGGCCAGTACAATGGTCAGATTACTGATTCCTTTCATATTAGGAATGATATTATGTTCTATATAATCTCTCACATCACTTTCCATATTGGAAGGAAAGACATTATGCATTAATACATCAAAAATATAGAATTGCAACTTATCATAATGAGGCATATAAGGTAAAACGGAAAGTAAAAATAGGATAAACGGAAATAGACTCATGGTAAAACTCCACGAAATAGCTGCTGCTTTTCGCCCTATTTTTCCTTTAAAAATCCCGGAGATATAAATCTGAAACATCTGCCAAAGCGATATTCCCAAAACAGGAATATGTATGTTGTCAAAAAATTCCTGAACCTTCAGGACAAATCTGGGAACTTTTATACTCATCTATTGTTGCAATTTCACAATTAACCAAAAGGATAAAAAAATACTTCAAATTGTATTTGCTGTATAAGCTTTTCAGATATTTTTCTATCTCTCCTTACAAATATAAACATTTTCCGCCTCCTCTTTTTCAAGGTGAATTGTATATAATTTATGTCAACAGGGAAGAAGAAACAAAAATATTGTTATTTCTTTCTTATAGATCAATGGCTTTCAAAACAATTAAAAAAACGTTTATAATACGTTAAATCGATCCACTTAAGAAATAAAGAGTACAAGGCCTGAAGACATAAGATGGGCCATAAAATGACCAACACCTTTCAACATTAAACTGTCAATTCTCCATTTTTCAGCTTTTCCTTTTCCAATTTAAACCATTATCTTTGTATCTGAAACTTCTTATAATGCGAATCAGTTTACTTTGTATCGGCAAAACAGACGATAAAGAAATTACTTCATTAATTACCTACTATCTCAATCGCCTTCCCAAACATTGGAATTTTGAGATTACTGAAATCCCCGATGTTAAAAATGCCAAAAACCTTTCTTCGGATCTTCTTAAAAAAGAAGAGGCAAAATTATTTTTAAACCATATTGACAAGAATGATCTGGTTATTATCCTTGACGAAAAGGGAAAGCAGTTTACCAGCCGTGAATTTGCACAAAAGATTGATATCTGGATGAATTCATCCGTTAAAAAAGTACATATCCTCATAGGAGGAGCTTATGGTTTTTCAGAAGAGATTTATAGCAGAGCCAACGAGAAAATGTCTCTGTCTAAAATGACATTTACCCATCAGATGATTCGTCTTTTTATTGTAGAACAACTTTACAGAGCTGATCAGATTTTACAGGGAAAACCTTATCATAATGACTAAAAAAAACTTCTGAAAACAGAAGTTTTTTTGTTATAAATGTAAATTATCTTTTTAAGTTAATCTGTCGCTTTGCCTCACCTGTTACAAAAGCAACAGAATTGGCAATATTAAAGCTTCTGATTAATTTTGACATCGGAATTGTCAAATGATTATCAAAACGGTCCAAAACATCTTTGCTCAACCCCACACTTTCTTTTCCGAAAACCAACCAGTCACCATCCTGAAACTCATTATCAAGGTACGATTTCTCAGCTTTTGAGCTCATTAGAAAAACGCGTGACATATCAGGAATATTTTCGATCCATTCCTCAACATTTGCATATTCAGAAACGTCAAGATGTACCCAGTAATCTAAGCCTGAGCGTTTCAGGTTTTTATCATTAATTACAAATCCAAATGGATGAACTAAGTGCAATCTGCTTTCAGTACCTACACATAATCTTCCGATATTTCCTGTATTATTGGGTATCTCGGGTTCTACAAGAACAATATTCAACATCTTTATTTCTTTATCCGTTTTAAAATATCTAGACCAAATACTATTTAGTGTGGATATTCATTATGTTTCTTTCTCTAAAATAAATTGAGTAAATGTTAAAAGGCTTATTTTAGAGAAAAATGAATCTATACATTACCCTTTATTTTTTGACACATTTAGCATAATAACTTTCCAGAATAGCCTTTTCGTACCCTAAGCTCACCGCTTTATCAAGATTTTCGCAGGCTTCCTTAGGTTTAGCAGTATCAAATAATACCAATGCTTTAGTTACATATGAAGGAGCAAACTTTGAATCAATGGAAATAGCTTTGTTAACATCGGTAAGGGCTTCCTTATATTTTTTTAACTTTAAGTACACGTCGCCACGCCCATTATATAACAACGATTCCGGTTTTTCGGCAATAAGTTGGTTGTAATCTTTTAAAGCACCTTCAAGATCTCCGTTATTCTTTTTGAGACTGGCTAATCCGGTTTTTGCAAAAATATTATCGGGAGCAAAAGTCAGAATCTGGTTAAGATCTTTCATTGCCAAATCTTTTTTCCCCTGGCTGTCATAGATTTTGGAACGTGTAAGGTAGAATTCCGGGTTCTTATCATCAATTTGAAGGCCTTTTTCTATATATTCCAGCGCTTTTACTTTATTACCCTTTTGACTGTGTAATGAAGCAAGATTGGCATATACTGATGCGGACATAGGGTTTGCTTTTAAAGCCGATTCATAAGACTTAAAAGCAAGCGTTGTCTTTCCTTGTCTTCTTTGAGCCGTTCCCAGACTATTATAATATTCTGATTGAAATTTCTGAATCTGCTCTTTCTCTGCGAGTTTTGAATATTGTTCTTCGGCGCATTTATAGTCTGCCTTTTTAAAACATTCTTCGGCCAGTTTTTTATCCTGGGCATTGAAAGTAAAAGAAAAACAAATTGAGGCTAAGACTAATAAAGGTTTTTTCATGGGGTTATGTTTTGTTTGTTGATCACTTTTTGGGCGAGTGCACCAAATATCACTCCCACTAAAGAACCAGCAAACGCTCCCACCAACACATCCATAGGGAAATGCACTCCTAAATAAATTCGGCTGTAGGAAACAACTATAGCCCATACAAATATAGCATATGGGAACCATTTAACCTTCTTTTTTAATAAAATCCCTAGATATGAAGCCAGAAAAAATGTATTGGATGCATGCGCAGAATAAAATCCGTACTGTCCGCCACATTTAACGATCCTCATATAAGGTTCTAAGGAAGGGTCATGACACGGCCTCAACCTTGCCACTCCAAATTTGAAAACATTGGCCAACTGGTCAGAAACCGTAGCACCAAGTGCTAAAAATATAAGAATAAAAACTAATGATTTTAGTTTAAAATTTTTGTATAAAAAGTAGAGAAATATAATATAAAGCGGAACCCAGATCCAGGTGCTGGAAATCAACATCCATAGTTGATCAAAAGCCGGATCCCCTAAATTATTAAGATATAAAAATATCTTTTTGTCTTCCAGAACAATCTCCTCCATATCTTATCTGCT
Source organism: uncultured Chryseobacterium sp. (assembly GCA_963518055.1). Classification (GTDB taxonomy): domain Bacteria; phylum Bacteroidota; class Bacteroidia; order Flavobacteriales; family Weeksellaceae; genus Chryseobacterium. The sequence continues at coordinate 110,516 of CAUQIC010000008.1, read as the reverse complement.
TACAGGTCCTTCGTAAGTATCATCCTCAGAAGGTTTTGGTTTTGCAGGTTCGTTGGACGCAGCAGGTTCTGTTAAAATATCTTTCTTGATATCATTGACCGGATTGAAATCTTTGGCAGCATCTTTTACTTTTTCAATTTCACGTTTAATCTCAGAAACAGGATTATCTGTTTCTTTCATGATCTCCGTTTTGATATCTTCTACCGCTCCACGCATCTTTCTAACGCCCGCACCTAAGTCACGCGCAATCTGAGGGAGTTTATCCGGTCCGAATAATACAACGATCGCAATGGCAATGAGTGCCATTTCTCCAATGCTTAATTCCATCCTGTAAAATTACAAAAGATTATACATTTATTTATCGTAAACCAAAAATTTTAAACAAATTTTAAGATTTCGAGAGTTGAAAGTGAAAAGTTGAGACTTAAAATATTAGCACAATAACAGATCGTTATTGTTTAAACAGTCTACAAAGCTCACTTCTACTCACTATTTATCTTTATTCTTTATTCTTTTTAAACATCATCTACAGCCACCATCCCATCATTTATAATTAACAAACAATTAATTCAAATATATAAGAATAATATAACAATTCAGTATATTTACTACACACAACATAAATTAATATTATTATGAAAAAATTAGTTACTACTTTTAAAGTTTTAGCTTTATTTTCAGTACTACTGCTCAATAGCTGCCGTGATGAAAATAATGAAATGTCTCAACAGGAAACAATTCAGGCTAAAGTATCTACCGCTGATCTCCAAAAAGAGACAACCTCTATTTCTGACATCATCCCTGCAACAGTACAAACTCAGCTGAATGAATCACAGAAAAACCTTGAAAAATATTTGAAAAGCGATTTACAGATTGCAGGCACAAATGTCATAGGGCAAATTTCTACTCAAAAAGGGATTGAAATTTCCCAACATCTAGTGGCCGATAAAGATCAGTTTATTGCCTTAGGAAATATTATGGATCAGTCTTCTGTAAAAATAGGAAAAATGAGTGATTTATATTCCGGGGATGACTTAAACCTTGCTCAGAAAGGCTTAAAAGAAACTGTTACTGATGAGATTAAACAAGGTACAAATGTTATGGAAGTAACATGGAACAGTAAAAATGGGAAATTTACTTCCCTTTGTTTCTATAATGATTCAGGAATTATCTGGGATAATATCTTTGGAGGACTGGTCATGATGGATACCAGAGGAAATACTGAAACATCAACGATGGGTCAGGCAGCAAAAGTTGCTTCAAAATGGTATAAGGAATGGTGGACAGCAAAATGGCTTTGGGGCTCTAAAAGAGGTGAAATTGGTTATCAGATCACTATTTATTACAACGGATCCAGCGTTTCTAATGCTGATGTTAGTGATTGGGGGAATATCAGTTTAGGAAAAGCAAAAAGCGAAAGTAAAATCCTTAGAAAAACAGGTGCTTACGGGCAATGCCAATATGCTCTTGGACTTTGTACTCCTACCGGTTCTCTAAGCTTTAATGCTAATAATTTTTCTGTATCATTTTCCGGATTGGGAAGTAATATTGTAAGCAATGGGACAAAATCATTGTATCCATAAATTAAATTTCATAAGAATTTAAAATCTTTAATGAGTAAAAGGAAGCCGGCCGGCTTCCTTTTTTTTTGTAGGATATTTCTATAAAAAAATTATTCTTTTGTTTTATTTTTTAAAAGTGTAATCGCGTTTTCTTTCAATCCAAAAATTTCTCTCATCATCCGATATAGCCCCTCATTATTGTCTATTGAAACAGATTCTTTTTCTCCCGACTCCCAACGTATATTTAATGTATGATCAGTGAAAGTATATCGTGCATTTTCATTAACTTTTGAAAGGACAAGGTTCTTCTTAAAATTAGACTCAGGGAAAGTAGAAAGATACCAATTGGCAATTTCCAGATCAATGGGATCTACTTGTTCCAAAGAAAACCGATAGACCGGCAGCCATTTCTCTTTCCAAATCCACAAAATATAGTTCCCGCTTTGTTGTGAAATTTTAAATAGCCCATTAGGTGTTTGTTGTGGTTCATTGTTATTTAAAACTAAAGGTGTAGTTAATGTTACCGTTCCAAAACCACAATCGATAAGATACTTTTCTCCATCCATATCAGCAATCAGCAAAACATGAGTTTTTGCAGCCGTACTGTCTTCCTCTCTTTTCCATACTACCCTACCTAATTGCAATTCAATCTCAAATCCAATATATTTTAAGATTTCACTTAAAAGCAGATTCTGTTCAAAACAATACCCTCCCCTAAAATCAAGAATTAATTTTTGATAAACATCATCAATATTCAAAGATGGAACAGTCCCTGTATAAGAATCTATATTTTCAAAAGGAATATGTTTGGGATGTAATTGATGAATTTTCTTTAGTACGTTTATATTTTTTTCTATTTCACCCGAATAATGAATTCTTTTCAGGTATTTTTCTAATTGTGATTCATTCATGATTTATTTTTTTATAACAACACCTCTAATACCGGAATAAAAAATTTCAGCACACTAAAATCATAACAATTTACACAAATATTCGAGACCAAATACTAAAAAAGAAGGTTAAGATGTTCATCACCTTAACCTTCTCTGTTTTATTTTTACTATTTTTCTTAGAGGTGTTTAATCTCCTTCTTTTTTTTATGAAAAGCTGAATATGTAACAATTACACTAATGGCCATTAATATAAATGCCAGGAAAAACGGTGCTCCTGAAAATTTGAACGGAGCTTCATCATGTGTAAAAAAGTAGAAGAGGTTTGTCATCATTGGAGGTCCAATAATAGAAGTTGCACTCATTAAGCTCGTCAATGCTCCCTGAAGTTCTCCCTGTTCATTGGAAGGAACGCTTTTCGTAATCACAGATTGCAAAGCCGGCCCACAAATACCCCCCAGGCAATAAGGAACCAGAAACACAAACATCATCCATCCTTCTGAAGCAAAAGCAAATAATAACATTCCGACAGCATAAAAGGCCAAACCATAATAAATACTTTTTTGTTCGCCCAACATTGGGGTTGTCCACCTGATAAGGCCGCCTTGTACCAGTCCTACTAACAGCCCCACAACTCCTAATGAGATCCCCACCATTCTCTCTGTCCAACTGAATTTATACATAGTAAAAAAGCTCCAGTTACTCTGCACTGCATGTCCTGCAATATAGATCAAAATCAAAGAAACGATCAGTCCTGAAATTTCCGGATGTTTTCCTAAAAATTTAAATGATCCGATGGGATTCGCACGTTTCCAGTCAAATTCCCTTCTTTTATCCTTATCCAAACTCTCAGGAAGGATGAAATAACCATAGAGGAAATTAAGCAGACACAAACCTGCAGCTGCATAAAAAGGGACTCTGGCACCATAATGTCCTAAAACCCCACCAAGCACAGGCCCAATAATAAACCCTAAACCGAAAGCAGCTCCTATCAATCCAAAGTTTTTAGCCCTATCTTCATCGTTGGAAATATCCGCAATGTAAGCACTAGCTGTTGTTATGCTTGCTCCTGTAATCCCAGCAATAATCCTCCCCAGGAATAGCCACCAGATCGTAGGTGCTAAAGCAAGGAAAATATAATCCACTGCAAAACCAAAAAGAGAAATCAGAATAATAGGTCGTCTTCCATACTTATCACTTAGGTTCCCAACCAGCGGAGAGAATATAAATTGTGTAAAAGCGTAGGCAAACCCAAGCCATCCTCCATATTTTGCGGCTTCACTGATATCGGCATGAATTAACTCTTCAATTAATTTAGGAACAACAGGAATAATAATCCCCCATCCCGTAATATCAATCAATAAGGTAATAAATATGAAGCCTATGGCTGCTTTTTTCTTTGAATTTTCCATGATGGTGCAAAATTAATCAAATAAGAAAAAATAATGATTCTAAATTATGATTAGTTATTATTGAAAATTTAGAAATCAAAATTTGCATAAAAAAGGCCGTCTCAAAAAGAAACGGCCTTTACTAATTTATTGTAGTTTGTCTTACTTTGAAGCAAGTACTTCTTTATCGGAAGTAGTCTTCCCGTGTACTTCGTCTTCTTTTCCTTTTTTCAGGAAGTCATAAGCAATTGCTGATGCAATAAAGATAGATGAGTAGGTACCGAATCCAATACCAATTAACATAGCAAACATAAATCCTCTCAAGTTATCACCACCAAAGATGAAAATCGCTAAGATTACCAAAATCGTAGTAAATGAGGTGTTAAATGTTCTACCTAATGTACTTGAGATAGAGTCATCAAATAAACCTGCCAATGTTAAAGATTTTTTCTCTTTCAGATATTCTCTAATTCTGTCGAAGATAATTACCGTATCGTTAATAGAGTATCCTAATACGGTAAGGATTGCCGCAATGAAATCCTGGTTGATCTCCATATTGAACGGCATGTATTTGTGAAGTAATGAATACGTACCTAAAATGATAACGGCATCGTGGAACAATGCTGCTACAGCACCTAAAGAGAACTGCCACTTTCTAAATCTGAATAAGATATAGATAAAGATACCAGCCAATGCAGCTACTACAGCTAAAATACCATGTGTCTGAATATCATCAGCTACCGTAGGTCCTACTTTCTCAGAAGAGATAATACCTGCATGATCCTTATCTGCAGACTTAAAGTCTTTTAAAGTAAGATTAGCAGGAAGGTCTCCTTTTAATCCCTGGAATAATTTCTCTTCGATTGTCTGGTCAGCTTTTAAAGATTCGTCTTCAATAAGGTAATCTGTTGAAATCTTTAATTGGTTAGCGTTACCGAAAGTCTTAGCTTCTACAGAAGAATTTTTACCGTCTTCTGTTTTAAATATTTTAACCAAGCTTTCTTCAACATCATTTGCATTTACCGGCTTATCAAATCTTACGATATAGTTTCTACCTCCTGTAAAATCAATACCATATTTAAATCCGTGAGTAAACATGGATACAAGACTGATTACCGTTAAAACAGCTGAAATGATATATGCATATTTTCTCTTTCCGATAAAATCAATCCATGTATTTCTGAATAAGTTTTTCGTAGGCGGAGTCCATACAGAAAGGTGCTTACCTTTATTCAATCTGTGGAAAATCATTACTCTTGATAACAATACAGAAGTGAATAATGTCATGATAATACCAATCATCAACGTCAAAGCAAATCCTTTGATAGGTCCTGTTCCGAAGAAGAACAATACAACCGCAGTCAATAATGTAGTCGAGTGACCGTCAATAATGGCGCTTAATGCATGTTTGAAACCATCTTTATAAGCTTCCAAGATATTCTTACCTGCAAATAATTCTTCTTTTGTTCTTTCATAGATAATTACGTTCGTATCTACAGCCATAGCCATCGTCAGTACGATACCCGCAATACCAGGAAGCGTAAGGGTAAAGTCTCCGGAATCCATAATTCCGAAAATATAGAATAAGTTAATTACCATTGCAATTACAGCGTATACCCCAGCACCACCGTAATAGAAAATAATATAAACAATGATAATCAGGAATGCAATTGCAAATGAAATCATACCGGCGTTGATAGATTCCTGTCCTAAAGACGGACCTACCTGCGTAGCCTGAACAACTTTTGCCCCTGCAGGCAATTTACCAGCTCCTAAAACATCAACTAATTCCTTAGCTTCTTCCTGAGAGAAGTTACCAGAAATCTGAGTTCTACCGTTAGGAATAGCATTTACAACGTTTGGTGCAGTATATACTCTTCCATCAAGAGTTACCGCAACCGGCTTCCCTACGTTTTTCTCTGTTAAAGTTTTCCATTCCTTAGCACCTTTAGAGTCCATTTGCATATCTACTACTACTCTTCCAAGTTCGTCATAGCTGATATTTGCAGATTCTACAGCACCATCAACAGGAGCTTTTTGATTGATGTTACTTCTGATCGCATACAATACCAAATCATCCGGGCTTGTCGCTTCAGGTTTGTAACCCCACATAAACTGTGTATATTTAATGTTTGCCGGACGTAATGACTGAGCTACTTTGCTATTTAAAATTTTATTAATAGCAGCCGTATCAGACAATTTTACGTTAGCAACACCATTGCTTCTTAATTTGTCAAGTTGTAAAAGGTTCATGAAATTTACATTCTTTGTAACTCCCATTGAATCTCCTTTTGCAGCAACCATAGTTGTCAAAGTCTGGAAATAAGGTGCAATCTCCTGAACCTGCTGTACTTCCCAGAATTGAAGTTTTGCAGAAGTCTGAAGCATTTTCTTTACCTTATCGATATCTTTCATACCAGGCATTTCAACAGAAATTCTTGCAGTACCAGGTACTCTCTGAACGTTTGGCTGGATGGCTCCCAGCTTATCAATTCTCGTTCTGATTACCTCGAAAGCTGTTCCTACAGAAAGATCTACTCTTCTTTTAACAATACTCTTTACCTGCTCATCCGTAGTGTTGTACTTGATTTCAGATAAATTGGTATTTCCGAAAAGTTCCGGATCTGCAAGCTTAAGGTTGGTACCTTTCGCTTTGTTAATTACATCGAACTGTTCAAAGAAGTTATCGATATAAGATTTTGTTGAGCTTTTCTGAACTTCATCAGTCTTGTTTAAAGCCTCAATAAGAATAGGATTGGTAGAATAATTCGTTAAATCATTTACCAGGTCTCTTTGGTTAATCTCCAAAAGAACGTTGATCCCTCCTTTTAAGTCAAGACCAAGCTTCATTTCCTTGTCTTTAGCTTTTGAATAATAAAGCTTTGTATACCCAAGATTAAGAGTATCTTCCTTGATCCGTTTGATCTCTTTCTCGTTTCCTTTCGCAGCTTCGATCTGCGATTCAATTTTGCTGGCGTACCAGGTTGGTAATAGCTCGTTTAAGCAAATCAACCCCAGGACAATAGCAACAATTGTAATAAGTCCTTTTCCTTGCATTTTGTTATAACTACGTTAAATTAAGTCGGCAAATATAATGATTTTCTTGTATTTTATGAATTTTTAACAACAGAAATGGTTTATTTTCAGATATATTGACATCGCAATCTCTATTTAAGATTTAACAATTTTTTCATGGTATCTTAATAAATTTTTCAATTTCTAATTGGTATAAAATTTTCATTCTTATTTTAACGCATTAAATATCAAAATATTATGAAAAATCTACTTTTTACGGTAAGTATTTTTTCTTCCTTTATTCTTAATGCACAGAGCATTAATTTGGAAGAATTTGCCTCGGGATTAACCAGCCCTGTCGAGATTACGAACGCCAACGACAGTCGATTATTTGTCGTACAACAAAATGGAGTGATTAAAATAATTCAGCCTAATGGGACCATTAACACTACAAATTTTCTTAATATAAGTTCAAAAATTATTTTTGGAGGTGAAAGGGGACTTCTGGGACTCGCATTTCACCCGCAATACTCAACGAATAGGTATTTTTTTGTGTATTATAATAATACTGCAGGCAATATCATTGTAGCACGATACACAGTCAGCACTACAGACCCTAATGTTGCCGATATTAATTCTGAAAAGATCCTGCTGAATATTCCGAAACCGTTTGACAATCATAATGGCGGGAGTATTCATTTTGCCCCTGATGGAAAGCTCTGGATTATTACCGGAGACGGAGGTAGCGGCGGAGATCCTAATAATAACGCTCAAAATAAAAATGTACTTCTCGGTAAAATGTTGAGAATAGATGTGGATGCTACAGGACCTTACAATATTCCGGCAGACAATCCTTTTGCAGGAGCCGGCATAGATGGACTGGATGAAATATGGGCCTATGGACTTAGAAATGCATGGAAGTTTTCTTTCGATCTTACAACAGGCAATGCATTGATTGCAGACGTAGGACAAAATGCAATTGAAGAAATTAACAAAATGCCCATTACACAAGCCGGGCTTAATTATGGGTGGCGTTGTTACGAAGGTAATAACAGCTATACTATAACAGGTTGCCCACCCCAGTCCTCTATGACATTCCCAATTGCTGTTTATGATCATTCCGATGGGAAGTGTTCCATAACGGGAGGATATGTTTACCGAGGATCTCAATACCCATCACTTCAGGGCAAATATTTCTTTGCAGACTATTGCTCTACTCAAATTGGTATGCTCGATGAAAATAATGCCATCACATGGACTTCTCCCTACAGTGGAAACAATTTTTCTACTTTCGGACAGGATTCTCAAAAAGGGCTATATGTAGCAGCAGTGAATAGTGGGAAGGTTTTTAAAATCACCACAGGAACTTTAGGTACACAGGAAAATAGGAGCTTAGGAAAAATAGGCGTATATCCTAACCCTGCAAGTAAGGAGATTTTTATTGAAGGGATAAAGGATAAAAATATGACCATAGAAATCATCAGTACCGAGGGTAGAAAAGTACTGCAAACAAAAAACACCAACAAAAGCATTGATATTTCCGGAATACCAGCCGGGGTTTATTTCATCAATCTGAAATCAGGAGATTATAAATCTTACAGCCAGAAAATTGTCATTAAGTAGAAATATTACTTTATAGCGAAGGGTAAACTAAACTTTTAATTAAAACAAAATCGGTTCAAATTTGAACCGATTTTACTTTTATATTGTCATAGAGAAAATTCTCGTTTCAGGTTTATTCCTCATCATCCTAAGGTCAAAAACCATTGCTACATTTCTTGTGAAAGCTCTTCCCGCTTCTGTAATTTTAATTTCATGACCATTAATTTCGACCAATCCATCTTTTTCCATTTCATCCAGCATTTCTAAGGAATTTTCAAGCTCAGGGAAAGAGGTAGTGTCTGTAAAGGTCGTTTCAAGCTGACACATCAAGTTCAGAATATGTCTTCTTACAATCAGATCTTCTTTATTCAGAACGTGCCCTTTTACCACAGGTATCTGACCTTCTTCCACCATCTTCTGATAATCTTCCACTGTTTTTACATTTTGGGCAAAACCGTACCAAGAGTCAGAAATAGCAGACATTCCTAATCCTACCATCAGTTGGGTATTGCTTGACGTATATCCCATAAAATTCCTATGAAGTTTTTTATGAATTAAAGACTGATACAGATCATCATGCTCAAGAGAAAAATGATCCATTCCCACTTCAATATATCCTAAATCCTGAAGCAATCTTTTACCATCTTCATACAAACGACGTTTTTCTTCTCCGCTCGGCAGGTCATTTTCATCAAATCCTCTTTGCCCCACTCCTTTTACCCACGGAACATGTGCATAAGAATAAAACGCCAGCCTGTCCGGCTTCAGTTCCATAGTTTTTCTGATCGTGTGTTCCATAGCCTCCCAATTCTGGTGTGGCAATCCGAATACCAAATCATGACTGATTCCTCGGTATCCGATTTCCTTAGCCCATTCTGTCACTTTTTTGACATTCTCAAAAGGCTGAATTCTGTTAATCGCTTTCTGCACCTTAGGATCATAGTCCTGAACCCCAAAACTCACTCTTCTAAAACCTAAATCGTATAATGTTTGAAGATGTTCCTTTGTTGTATTGTTGGGATGTCCTTCAAAAGAAAACTCAGGATGCTCTGCAATGTCTACTGTTGTAAAAATTCCTTCCAACAACGTTCTTAAGTTCTCAGGAGAGAAAAAAGTCGGGGTACCTCCGCCTAAGTGAAGTTCTTTCAACTTTGGTCTTTCATTGAAAAGTTCCAGATAAAGTTTCCATTCTTTCAAAACGCTTTCCAGGTAAGGAACTTCAACGCTATGTTGTTTTGTAATACGCTTATGACATGCACAGAATGTACACAATGCCTCACAAAAAGGTAAGTGGATATAAATAGAAATTCCTTCTTCTGCATTCGTCTCATGAAAAGATCTGATGACGCTTTCTTTCCATTTTTCCGGAGAAAAACTTGTTTCATCCCAATAGGGAACGGTAGGGTAAGAAGTGTAACGCGGTCCGGGAATATTATACTTATCTATTAAAGAGTTCATTTGAAAAATTAAAATTTTATAGACTGATGAAATTTAACATAATTAAAATTTCGTCCTACAAAATTAACCATTACTTATGAATTTCTGTCTATGAATTATATTAGGTTCTATTTTATAATGAGTCTAAATACGCAGTATCAATATATTCAGTAAATAATGATAAATTCTATTATTTATATTTAAAATTTTAATTTCAATAGCACTACCCGATTATTTCCAGCTGCAACTACCTTGTTTCCACTCATCCACCGGCAAACGAAAAGTCCTTTCTCATCGGAAATTTTCTTCCATGTTTTTCCAAAATCTGAAGAATAGCTGATATGTCGGTCTCCTATAGCAATCATTTCCTTTCCTTTTGAACCCGGTTTGATTTTAACACAAGTTGAATATCCCGCATTCTGTCCGGAAGCTTGAATTTGCCAGGTCTTTCCACCATCGTTTGTGGTGGCTATATTATTGATATTGGCATCCTGCTTTGTATAATCTCCCCCTACGGCAACCCCGAAACGATCATCATAAAAATCTATTGAATACATTCCTTGTGAAGACTCTCCTTGTACAAATGGAGTATTGATTACTTCCAGCTGATCATTTTTTAAATTCATTCTCAAGATCCGGGAAGCTTTTCCGCCCGTAGCAATCCATATATAACTTTTGGATGATGAAATATTGGTATTACTTGCAGCAAAGGCAGCTTCTCCCGAATGTAAGATTACATCGTTTTTAAACATTCCCCACTTTCCATCTTTGTAAACAGCTAACTTCAATACGTTGTCTTTATCTGCATCACTGAAAGCATAAGCAAGTTTATCATTCACAAAGTGTAAAGCATCATAAAATGCCGTTTTCGCTGTATCATTAAAAATGACCTCTGATTTTAAATCTTTTTTATTAATTTTAAAAAAACGAGCCGGACTTTCGATATTAATGGCATAAAAAGAGGTTTTATCTTGCCCCAAAGTTCTGAATTGAAGTTTATCTTCTGACAATTTAATCTGTTTTTGATTTTTTGAATCTTTTAAATCAACAAAACCAAACTTAGACTCTGTTCCACTATACCAGACTTTATGGTCATACAATTCCAATGCTCTGATACTTATTTTATCGTTCAAAATAGTTTCAACACTTTCTATTTGTTGAGAAAAGGCATATATTCCTGCTAAAAGAAATACAATGGAGAATATTTTTTTCATATGATCTAAAATAAAAAAACCGCCGAAGCGGTTTATATTAATAATTAATCAACGTTCTGATATTTTTCAGGATTGTTAAGTTTACTATTTGATTTTCCATAAAAGAAATATACCAAACCTCCCAAGAAAAGCCAAACCGCAGAAAGCTCCAATGCATGGGCACTTAGGTTAAAGATTAAGTACACATTGATTACGACTCCTAGCGCAACAACGATTTTATAAGCAGGAACTTTGAATGGTCTGATCAATTCAGGTTCTTTCTTTCTCATTACCCAAACTGCAATACAAACTAACGTAAAGGCGAACAGGGTTCCGAAACTTGTCATATCTGCTAATGTTGAAATAGGTGTAAACGCAGCAATAAATGCCACTACTATTCCTAACAAAATAATTCCTTTATAAGGAGTTTTAGTTTTTGGATGAAGTTCCCCGAAGAATCTAGGAATCAATCCATCTTTTGCCATTCCGATAAAGATTCTTGATTGTCCCATCATCATTACCATTACTACAGAAATCAAACCTACCGTAGCAGCAATTGTTACTACATTACTTGCCCAATGTTTTCCTGCAATTTCAAATGCATATGCAACTGGTGCTTTAATGGCATCCGGATATTTTCCTTCAGGATTAAAATCTGTGTAATGCATCATCCCTGTTAATACAAGCGATACACAAATATATAAAGCTGTACAAACTAATAATGAAGCAATAATAGCGAAAGGCACATCCTTTTTAGGATTAATCGCTTCTCCGGCTTGTGTAGAAACAGCATCAAATCCGATATAAGCGAAGAATATAGCAGCTGCTCCCGAAATAATTCCTTTTATACCATAGGCAGAAACCATATCTCCTTCGGAGTTTCTAATCTTAATTGGATCAGGAATAAAAGGCTTCCAGTTTTTAACACCGTCAACAGCATTATAAAGATCTGTATTAGTGAAAATAATATAAACTCCTGCAATAATTACAAAAATTACGGCTGAAGTCTTCATCAAAACGATAAGGTTATTAGCTCCTGCAGCTTCTTTTGTTCCTTTTACCAACAATGCAGTGATTAACAAAACAAGAATAAATGCAGGCAGGTTCATCGAAAAACCTTCTCCTGTATAACTTGCCGGATCTGAGGTGAGATAGGCAGGCAAATGAATATTAAATATTTTCAGAAATTTATTAAAATATCCGGACCAGCTCACCGAAACGGCCATACTCGCCATAGCATACTCCAAGATAAGACACCACCCCATTGCCCAGGCAAAAATTTCTCCTACGGTTCCGTAAGCATATGCATAAGCAGAACCTTCAACGGGAATGATGGAGGCAAATTCTGCATAACACAATGCTGCAAAAACACAGGCAATACCTGCTATGATAAAGGAGATTGCCAGCGCCGGCCCTGCATGATAATAAGCTCCGGTTCCGGTGAGAACAAAGATTCCACCACCGATGATAGCTCCAACTCCAATTGCTGTTAAACTCCATTTTCCAAGGACTTTTTTCAACTCACTTTTCTTCATATCTGCCTCATAGGCACTTAGTGGCTTCTTAACCCAAATTTTCGACATGTTTTTTTATTTATTTAAGGATTTACGAAAATATAAAAATTTTAGGAACTCCCACGTTTATCCTTAAACTTTCATCATTTATTTTACATTAAAGTCTTTAAAAGCACAAACAACGTATTATAAAATTCATTTTAAAAAGTCCTATTTTTTGTTTATTTTTGATCACATGAATTTATATGATCTTTTTGTAAAGCCTTATGAAAGCTATGATTCTTTACAGATTATGCTTGAAGCATCGGGTGCTATTTTCGGAACTTTGAGCGTATATTTTTCCATTAAAAAAAATATATGGGTCTATCCTACCGGTATTATTTCAACTCTCATCTACGTATATATTCTTTTCAACTTTGGGTTACTTGGAGATTGCTTAATCAATGTATACTATACCATAATGAGTGTTTATGGCTGGATTCTATGGGCTAAAAATTCTAAAGATCACATTCATGTAGATGTTTCCTGGGCTACTAAAAAGGAATGGAGCTATGCCATTATTCTTTTTATATTGAGTTTGGGACTCGTTACTGTTATTTATTATTATAAACCTTATATTGACAATCATTTTTCAATGGAGGGAACCAACCTTGGATTATATCATCTCGATTGGGCAAATTGGTTGGATATTTTCACCACTTCAATATTTTTAGTAGGGATGTGGTTTATGGCCAAACAACGCATTGAGAACTGGATTTTCTGGATTATCGGAGATTTTATTTGCATGCCGATGATGATTTTTAAGGGACTCGGCATCACTTCGGTTCAATATTTGGTATTTACTATAATGGCTATCTTAGGATATCTAAATTGGAAAAAAAGTTTAAAAGAAAAAAAAGTACAATAAAGTCATGAAAAATTTATTAAAAATAGCATTCAGCATTATTGCTATTAGTAGTTTAACATCTTGTTTGGCCTATTCAGACGGATACGGGTATAATGGAGGTTATGGTGACCCTTATTATAATAATGGATATTATTATGCTCCTTCCGGATATTATGGAAGTGGAGGATACTATGGAAATGATGGCTATTATTACAGAAACAACGTTAATTATTATTATGATAACGGTGTTCCTTATTACTATTATAATTCTAATAATTCAAGAAGAAAAGTTTATGTAGAAAGAAGATCAGGATCAACATCAAGACCGGATGGGTTCCGAGGTCAGACTAATAGTGGCAGTGGTTTCTATAATAATAACGGAGGCAGCAACAATGGTAGCGGCTTCTATAACAGAAGCAATAGCAACAACCAAAGCGGCAGCGGGTTTAGAAACCAAAATAATAACAGCAACCAAAACAATCAAGGAAATCAAAATAGTGGAGGTTTCAGACAAGGTAGCGGTTTCCAAAATAACCAAAGAAGTACAAATTCAAACAGCGGAGGTTTCAGAACTGAAAGTAATAGCAACAGCAACAGTAACTACAGATCAGAGTCTTCGAGTGGAAGTGGCTTCAGAAGTGGCTCTAGCGGCACAACGAGTTCAGGCAGCTCAAGTGGTTCAGAGAGAAACACAGGCGGCTTTAGATAAAACGATTATAAATAAGGAAACGAACAGTTAACACTGTTCGTTTTTCATTTTAAATATACTAATTTTGCTTCTTCATTTAAGACAAAAAACAATATGGAATTTTATAAATATCAGGGAACGGGAAATGATTTTGTGATGATAGACAACCGTGACCTTCAGTTTCCTAAAGACAAAAATATTATTGAAAAACTATGTGACAGACGTTTCGGGATAGGGGCCGATGGACTTATCCTCCTGGAAAATGATTCTGATTATGATTTCAAAATGGTGTATTATAATTCTGACGGCGGAGAAAGCACTATGTGTGGAAACGGAGGAAGATGCCTGGTTGCATTTGCCTTTTTTCTTGACATATTTGAAGATAAATGTAAGTTCATCGCTATAGACGGAGAACATGAAGCAGAAATTCATAACGGAATCATCAAATTAAAAATGATTGATGTGAAAACAGTTTCTCATGATGGAAATGATTCTGTTCTTAACACCGGTTCTCCCCATTATGTAAAATATGTAGAAAACCTGGCTTCCTATAATGTGTATGATCAGGGACACGGAATCCGAAATTCAGAAAATTATCAAGAAAAAGGCATCAATGTGAACTTTGTAGAAAAAATTTCTGAAAATGAAATTTTCGTAAGAACCTATGAACGAGGCGTTGAGGACGAAACTTACAGCTGTGGAACAGGAGTTACAGCTTCTGCTTTAACTTTCCTACAAAAAGACAATCTAACTTCTGTAAAAGTTAAAACTTTAGGAGGGAACCTTAAAGTCTATGCTGAAAAAAACGGGGAATCTTTCCAAAATATATGGTTAGAAGGTCCGGCAAAGCAAGTTTTTAGAGGTAAAGTTGATATTCTTTAAAAACAAAACTTTTAATCAATAGTATAAGAATGAAAAAAGCAATTCTCATTGTTATTCTGCTGGTCTTTGTAGTCGCAGGATTTTTTGGTTTGAGATTTTATAATAAATATTATGGGAACAACGTAGAAAAAGACGGCTACGTTCTGATTTCTCATAAAGCCGGATTTCAACAGATTTTAGATTCTATTGCTCCTTACATTAAAAATAAGGAATCTTTTGAAGCAGTGGCTAAAGATAAAGGTCTTGATGCCCATTTTAAGGCCGGTCGCTATCATATTCAGGCAGGCAAAGGAAATACAGATCTTGTGAATATGATCAAGGCCGGGAATCAAACTCCCAATTCATTCAGAATCGGAGATTTTGGAGATATGTATCAGATGATTGGTAAGGTTACCAAAAAAACAGAACTTGACTCTTTACATTTTGTCAATGATCTTGACGGAATTGCACAGGAGAAGGGATATAAGAATGTTGAGGATTTAAAAAAATATTTTTTCATTGATACTTATAATTTCTTCTGGACAGTAAGTCCAAGAGAATTTTTCGCAAAATTTGATGATCAGTATAATGAATTCTGGACAAGCGAAAGAAAAAATAAAGAGCAAAAATCCGGTCTGACAAGAGACCAGATTTACGCACTGGCTTCTATTGTTTATAAGGAATCAGGAGGGAAAAAAGATGAAATGAAAACGATTGCAGGATTATATCTGAACCGTTACAGAAAAGGAATGAAACTTCAGTCCGATCCTACAGTAATTTACGCCATCAATAAACAGACTAATTTTAAAGAACCTATCAAAAGGGTATTATACAAGCATCTGTCTACCCCATCTCCTTATAATACCTATGCAAATGCAGGAATTCCTCCGGGACCGATTTGTGTAGTGGATAAAAATTCAGTAGATGCTGTTTTAAACGCAGAAAACAATAATTATATATTTATGTGTGCCGATCCTGCAAGATTTGGATATCACAAATTTACAGCAAGTGCAGAAGAACATGCTGTCAATGCAAAGGCCTATCAGGATTGGCTCAATTCAAAAAATATAAAATAGGCTCAGCAACCACTTAAAATTTATACAGCAAAAATAACGAACAAATCATAATGTTCTGAAAATCAATCAACATTGAAATTCTACAACATTAGGGGTATCCCTTCATGATTTTATACAAAAAAATAACCTATGAAGAATAAGACAGAAATTGTCAATATTTTCACCAGAAAAACGTTAGGTCTTACCTTAGTACTTTCGGCAGCAGCAATGGCTTTCGGGCAAGAGAAAGCAGGTATTACAGGAACCATTGTCAATAAGAAAAATCAACCTGTACCCTATGCTTCCGTAACATTCAGCAACAAAGCAAATAAAGCGTTAAGTGATGCTGTGCTGACTGATGAGAAAGGACAGTATAAGTTGCAGCTTACCCCGGGAGAGTATGATATTACCGTAGAGGCCATTGATTACAAAAAAAGTGTAGTGAACAAAAAAATTCCGGCAAGCGGAAATATAGGTGCACTCTCTATAGAACCTGAGGCGAGTACGACGATGGACGGAAAAACTCAGGAGCTTCAAGGAGTTGTGATTACGGCTTCTGCGACAAAACCTTATAAAGTAGAACTTGATAAAAGAACCTATGACCCATCACAGGATATTGTCAGCAAAGGGGGAAGCCTTCAGGATGTTTTAACAAACGTTCCTTCAGTTTCTGTAGACACAGACGGGACCGTTTCCATGAGAGGAAGTACCAATGTCAAGTTTTTGATCAACGGAAAGCCTTCTGCTCTTTTAGGAATTGATGATGGGGCAAATGCACTTCAAAGTATTCCGGCCGATCAGATTGATAGAATTGAGGTTATTACCAACCCTTCTTCTAAGTTTGAAGCAAGCGGAACTTCAGGTATTCTGAATATTATCCTTAAAAAGAACAAAAAAATAGGGTTTAATGGTAGTGTCGTTGGAACGTTAGGATATTTTCCAAGAACTGCTCTTAATACCAATTTAAGCTGGAGAAAAAACAACTGGACCTGGTTTTTAAATGGTGGCGGAGGTTACACTGAAAACAGAACAAAAAATAATTCTGAAACAACATATAACAATATCGCTTTTCCAGATATTGTAAAAGGAAAAGATCCACGTGATGTTCCTGTACACCAACTTCAAAATTCTATCAATAAGACTTATAACAAAAATTATAATGCAAGTGCAGGGTTTGTATATGATCTTTCTGAAAAAACATCAATCAATCTTACAGGATTGGTGAGAACTTTCGAAGGAGACGGCAATGAGCTTCTTGATACTTATGATACCTTATACAGGTTTTTCAGAGATTCACCAGATCTAAATACTACAGCAGGAAAATGGAACTTATTGAATCTTCATGGGCTTAGGGATTCTAAAAGTGTATTCAACAACCTCGCATTCCAGGGTGACGTGGGATTGGATCACAAGTTTGATGATAAGGGACAAAATTTATCATTATCACTAAGCGTACAGAGAAACCGAAGCAACAATAATGCAGACATCCTTGAAACTTATGATTCCCGCCCTGATGTACAAGATATTACAAGAAGGCATTCTGTAAGCAAGACAGTTATCGGGAAGGCAGATTATGAATTGCCGATAGGAGAGAAATCTAAGCTGGAAGCGGGATATAGATTAGACCTTAACGACAATACCTATGATAATTTCGTAAGCAGTACATCGGGAAATCCTTTTATCCCGGATTATAATAACAATACTGATTACAGGGAAATGTTCAATGCTTTTTATCTTCAGTTTAGAAGCAAAGTTGGTAATTTTGGATATCAGTTAGGATTAAGAGATGAAATTTCCAATGTTAAGATTAATTATGTTAACCAAAATCCTAAAACCCCTGCAATAGATAAAACTAAAAATTACAACAACCTATTTCCGAGTGTGTTCTTAAGTTATGATGTATCTAAGAATAATCAGATTCTTATGAACTACTCGCGCAGAATAGACAGACCAAGGTCTTTCTTTATGGTTCCTTTCCCCAATTATAGTAACAGTCAGAATATCTTTGAGGGAAATATTGATCTGAATCCTTCGTATGTTGACTCTTATGAATTGGGTTATAATATTACCAGAAAAAAGTTTACCATCAATCCTACTTTGTATTACAGACATACCACGGACGACAACAAAATGCTTGTGTACAGACCTGATGAAAGTTTAAGTGTATTCTACACAAAACCTATTAACCTTGGAACTGATGATCGTTATGGTTTAGACCTTAACTTCACTTATGATCCTTTTGCTTGGTTAAAAATTATGGGTAGTTTGGATATGTTCGGATATAAAACTATCGGAATTGCTTATTATGACGCAATAGATTTGAATGGTGTTAAAAAAACAGGTTCTATGGATTTTACAGGAAATGGTTTCTCCACAAGAGCACGTCTTAATACAACATTTAGGCTTGATAAGACTTTAAGTGTACAATTACAAGGATTCTACAGAGGAGCTCTAAAAACAGCTAATCAGGATACTCATGATATGTATGCGTTAAACCTTGGAGCTTCAAAAACAATATGGAAAGGTGACGGAACAATTTCTTTCAATATCCAGGATATATTCAATACCAGAAGCAGAGAGGTATTAAGTTTCAACAGTGATTATACCCGAAGCAATTATATGCAATGGCAACCAAGGCAATTTTCTATTGCTTTAACTTATAGATTTAAACAAGGAGAGAAAATAGAACAGGCTAAAAAGAAAAAAGATATTAATTCTAATGCAGCCGGTGACGACCAACAAGGCGGTCCGATGTAATACAATAAAAAATCCCGAAATTGAATATTTCGGGATTTTTTATTTTTTATTTTACAGGTTCCGGTTTTATATCCTTTTCTTTCTCTGCTTCATAAATTCTTCGCCTCAAATCGCTGGTGGAAAATCGGTGATCTCTTTTGTTATAAAAGATTTCTATTCCTTTCTCTTCACAGTATTGCTTTCCTGTAAAGTCTCTATCCATATAATCATCTCCGATGATTCTTACGTCGATTACAAAAGATTTTAAAATATCCAAAAGATCTTCTTCTGTATAGTAAGGAACAATTTCATCTACTGCATTCACAGCTTTCAACTGAATGTAACGTTCTACGATAGTCTGACTTGGTCTGTTTTTATTTGGACGGTCGTGAGACGGATCAATTTGAAGTCCTACGATTAAATAATCGCAAACTGTTTTAGCTTCTTCAAGCATTTTAATGTGTCCGGCATGTAATAAATCAAATGAGGAAAATGTAATACCTATTCTTTGTGTCTTCATATTAATAGTAGGTTAAAACTTTGCTGAAATAAAAGTCCTTTTGAAGGGATAAAAGACCGGTACTTCAGGAAAGGTGTTTTGTAATTGTTGTTTATAATCGTTTTTAAATTGTTCTTTCAAATCATCAGGAAGTTTATCGATATAAGGAAGCATAGCTGTTCCTGAAGCCCAGGTATATACAGCTTCAGCATCTTGCAGCACATGAGGGAATACTTTCTCATAAACGGTAATTTCTCTTCCTTTATTATCAAATAATATACGGGCATAGTCTTCTATTTTCAAAACAGTATACTCCCTTTCCCAAGAGTTGTAAGCAGTTTTATATGGTTCCGTTCCTGCCACTTTTCTAAGTAACTGATGTACTATATATTCATGATTAGACGGGACCTGTACAGCCAGTTGCCCCCCTGTTTTAATTTTACTGATAATTCTGGGGAAAAGCTCTTTATGATTATTACACCATTGGATTGCTGCATTGGAGATTACGAGATCATACATATCCCCAAGGTGGAGCTGTTCTTCAATACTTCTTTTCTCAAAATGCAATCTGTTTGTTGCAAAATGAGCTGCTTTCCCAAGCATTTCCTCAGAGGAATCTATTCCCAAAACTTTGGAATCTTCCAGATAATCCAAAAGCTTAGAGGTCAGTTCACCGGTACCACATCCTAAATCTATAACAGACAAACCTGTCTTTGACTCAACAAGCTTTAATAAATCAAAAAAAGGAGCAGATCGCTCTTCTTTAAAATGGTCGTAAACTTCAGGACTCCAAGCCATAATTATTGTATTTTAGTTTCTAGAATTCAAATATTTCTGCCACTCCCAAACTGTTCTTAAAGATTCTTCAAGTGACGTTTCTGATTTCCATCCAAGCTCTTTTTCTGCTTTGGCCGGGTTCGCATAGGCAACAATAACATCCCCTTCTCTTCTCGGACAAATCTGATAAGGAACTTCTACATCATTTGCTTTTTCAAAAGCTTTCACCACTTCCAAAACTGAAGATCCCTTCCCTGTTCCCAGATTGTAAATATCAATTACCGTTTCGGCAGATTGATCTTCTATCAGTTTTTTCAAAGCAGCTACATGAGCTTTTGCCAAATCTACCACGTAGATATAATCGCGAACAGGTGTTCCGTCTTCAGTTGGATAATCGTCACCCCAGATATTTAATTTCTCACGAATTCCAGCTGCTGTTTGCATCACGTAAGGTACTAAATTATCAGGAACTCCGATCGGTAATTCTCCAATTTTTCCTGACGGATGTGCTCCGATTGGGTTAAAATATCTTAATAACGAAATTTTACGGTGATAAGCCTTTGCAAAATCAATCAGGATCTCTTCTCCCATTTGCTTCGTCTTGCCATAAACACTTTCGGGCATTTTTAATGGTGCATTCTCATCAATCGGCATTGCATCAGCTTGCCCATAGACTGTACAGGATGAACTGAAAATGAAGTTAGAAATTTCTCTTGCTTTAAATTCCTGAAGGATATTGATGAGAGAAAACAAATTGTTCTCATAATAATCTACAGGAATCATCTGGCTCTCTCCTACTGCCTTTGATGCGGCAAAATTAATACAGCCATCTATTTTATGGGCTTCAAAAACCTGAGTAAGAAGTTCTCTTCTCCTCAAATCAAAAGGATAAAAAACAGGTTTTTTCCCTGTAATTTCCTCAATATTATTTAAAATAAACCTTTCCGAGTGAGATAAATCGTCAACAATTACAACATCAAAACCGCTGTTGAGAAGTTCTACTACGGTGTGGGAACCAATATATCCGAGTCCGCCGGTAACAAGTATTGCCATTTTTTAAATATTCTTTTTTTTAATCATTATGTGCTCCTATTTCCTCTATTTCGTTTTTTGCAGGATGATGTTTAAAATAATTTATAAGAACAACAGGACCTACAACAAATACTATATTTGAAAATATGAATAAGAGTAGGTATGTTGAATGATTTGTAGTCCTTTGATATTTAACATAAAAAATAATTGTATGAAAAATAATCATTAAGAATAAAGAAATATTTAAATAAGGAAACATCTTTCTTGATTCTTTAAAAACACTTACAAATGTGATAATCAACAGGGGAAGGATTAAAAAGTATAATGCATAAATTGGTATTTTAAACGCAGTATACTCTTTTCTCAATCCATAACCTCTTAAAAAGATTTCAAACATATTGTATGCAAAAAATATTATCCAACAAAGGATAAAGATAATTGCAAAAAAATAAGCAAACTTATGCTTTAATATTCTCTCGTCATGAAGCATGTTTACCCCATAAACTCAAGCACCGCATCGGTAATATACTTCAGCTGCTCTTCATCAAGTTCTGTATGCATCGGTAAAGAAATTACCTGGTCCAAAAGCTTATCTGTATTCACAAAATCAGCATCATTGCTTTCCTGGAAGTATGCTTTTTGCTTTCTTAAAGCTACCGGATAGTAGATCATTGCCGGAATTTCCTTTTCTGTAAGGAATTTCTGAAGTTCATTACGTTTTCCGTTCAGAATTCTTAATGTATACTGGTGAAATACGTGTGTAGAGTTTTCAGATCTTTTCGGCGTAAGAATGTTTGGATTACCTTGGAATGCCTCATCGTAGAAGTCTGCAGCTCTTCTTCTTGCCTCATTATAAGAATCAAGGTGCGGAAGTTTCTTTCTTAAAACGGCTGCCTGGATGCTGTCTAAACGAGAGTTCACCCCCACTTCATCATGATAATACCTTTCATACATTCCGTGGTTTACAATTCCTCTTAAACGGTGTGCCAACTCATCATTATTGGTAAAAATAGCACCACCATCCCCGTAGCAACCTAAGTTTTTTGAAGGGAAGAATGAAGTGGTACCCACCGTAGCCATTGTTCCCGCGTATTTTTCCGTCCCGTCAGAGAATGTATACTCTGCCCCAATCGCCTGAGCATTATCTTCAATAACATATAAGTTATGCTCTTCAGCAATTTTTAAAATCTCTTCCATATTGGAACACTGTCCGAATATGTGTACAGGAATAATCGCTTTAGTTCTTGGAGTGATCGCTTTTTTTATTTCGTCAGTGGAGATCGTAAAAGTATCATAATCAACATCAACTAATACAGATTTCAACTTAAGTAAGTGAATGACTTCTACAGTTGCTGCAAAAGTAAAATCAGCCGTAATGATTTCATCTCCTTCTTTAAGATCTAAAGCCATAAGGGCAATCTGTAATGCGTCTGTTCCATTCGCACATGGAATCACATGTTTTACGTCTAAATAAGACTCCAATTCATTCTGGAAAGACTTTACTTCAGGACCGTTGATAAAAGCCGCAGAATCCATTACATTTAAAACTGCATTGTCAACATCATTCTTTATTTTGTAATACTGACTTTGCAAGTCAACCATCTGAATTTTTTTCATATAATAAATATTTCTGTAAAAATAAGGAATTTAAAATCCTATCAAAAATTTTATTGATTTTGTTTTTATCTTTATACAAAATAATGCTATGAAAAAACTTTTACTCTTTTGTTGCTTAACAGGTTACTCCAGTATATTTGCTCAAACGGAACTGGTTTTTGTCTATTTTACTGATAAACCTAATAAGGCGGTATTCTATGCCAATCCACTTTCGGAGCTTAGTCAAAAATCCCTCAGCAGGCGTTCAGCACTGGGGATTCCGCTCAATGACCAGGATGCTCCTATCGAACAGTCTTACCTTCAAAATCTTCAGAGTTTAGGTTTTACAGTTACTGATTATTCAAAATGGTTCAATGGAGCGGCGGTGAATGCTACTCCTTCACAAATAATAACATTGCAGGCTCAACCTTTTGTCTTATCTGTAGAAAGTTTTGCCAAAAACCACTCTACCGGTGTAAAAATATTACCGATTCAGAAATCTTTTAATAATACGGGTACTCATAAAATGCTCACCACCTTCAATTATGGCTCCGGCTCTGCCCAGATTGATCAGGTGAATATAAGACCTCTCCATCTGGCAGGTTATACAGGAACCGGGATTTCTATTGCCGTTATTGACTCCGGTTTTCCAACGGTGGATACCGGTTCTGCATTTTCAAGATTACGAACCCACAATCACATCAAAGGCGGATACGACTTTGTTACCAAAACAGGTGATATTTATAATGCTTCTTTAAATGCTCATGGTACTGCCATCTTAGGAGCTATCGGAGGTTATATCGAAGATACTTTTGTAGGTTCCGCTCCGGATGCTGATTTTTATCTTTATCGAAGTGAAAATTCTACTGTAGAAATTCCTGAAGAAGAATTATACTGGATTGAAGCAGCTGAAGAAGCCGACCGGAAAGGAGTTGAAATCATCACCTCATCATTGGGCTATAATGTCTTTGACGACTCACGGTATGACTATACGTATTCAGATATGAATGGAACCACCTCCTTTATTGCCCGGGCAGCAGGAATTGCTGTTGAAAAGGGAATTTTCGTACTGGCAGCAACCGGAAACTCAGGGGATAAGCCCTGGCATTATCTTTTGACGCCCTCTGATAACAGCAATGTATTTTCAATCGGAGCTGTAGATTCTGCAGGAAACTCTTCAGTATTTTCTTCTTTCGGCCCAAATTCTCTGGGGATTATAAAACCTGACGGAAGTACTCAGGGAACCAATACAACAACTGTTTTGGACAATGGTACAATAACCGTGAACGGCACTTCTATCTCAACACCTATCGCTGCAGGAGGAGTCGCCTGTTTTATTCAGGCATTTCCGAATATGAACAGGGAGTTGATCAGAACAAAATTAAGACAAACCGCTTCACTTTATCCTGGTCACAATAACCAGATGGGATATGGTATTCTTAATTTCGGAAGTATCTATAGCAACGTTTTGAATACTTCAGAAATCATAAAAAAAGAGAAATTCAGTATTTTTCCAAATCCTGTTAAAAACGTTTTAAGTATTGTTTCTGAATATGAAGTTAAATCTTCAGAAATATATGATAATCTGGGAAGATTGATCCGTAAAAACAGCAGTGAAAAATCTATCCACCTTTCTGGTTTCCCAAAAGGAACTTATTATCTGAAAGTTCAGATAAAGGATAAAGTGTATTATGATAAATTCATAAAAGAATAGTTTTTCTCACCATTTTTTTCACAAATATCACTCATCTGATTTTTTTTCGAAGGTGGATGGAAAATTCAGGCTTTGGATAAAGCCATTGAATGAATTATATAAAAGTCAGAACGGGCTAAAGCCCGTTCCTATTGATACACATATCTTATTTTATTATTTATTAAAAAATATTAAGCAGAATTTCTACTGGCATTAATATTTCCAAATAATGATCTTGTCACCAGCTTTCCGTAAGCTTCTTTGTCGCCTTCTCCTTTCTGAATTTTCATCAAAGCATACTGTTGAATACTCAATAACGGAAGTACTATTTTCTCACGAATCTTCACAGACTTCCTCGATAACGGGTCTTCTTCCTGAAGCATTTTAAATCCTGTTAACTCCAGCATAATATCTCTTGAAAGTTCATATTCATCAAACAGTACATTCCAGAAGGCACCGAACTTCGGATTGTTTTTAATATAATAAGTTAAAGGGAAATAGGATTTGTTCATACTCATCATAGAGTTTAGGACTAAAGTTTTAAAGAAATCAGAACCTTTATACAGGTCTCTTACTTCTTCAAATCTCCCCTGCTCTTTCATCTGCTCCATAGCGTATCCAAACCCAAAAAATCCGGGTACGTTTTGTTTTAACTGCGACCATGATCCCACAAACGGAATCGCTCTCAAATCTTCAAATTTAAGCTCGTTTCCATTTCCTCTTTTTGATGGACGGCTCCCGATATTAGTTTTCCCGTAATACTCCAAGGTACTCATTTCCTGCAAATAGGGAACAAACATAGGATGCGCTTTAAGATCTGAATATTTTTTATAGCTGATTTCTGCTAATTCAATAATCAATTTTCTTTCTTTTTCAGTGAGGTCTTTTTTGGCATTCTTGAATACATCATTTTCTACACCGGCTGTCAACAACTGTTCAAAATTATACTTTGCCTGCTCTTTATTTCCAAAAATACTGGTAATGGTCTGCCCCTGAATTGTCAGTTCAATTTTATTATTGGCAATTGTTTTTCCTTGTGAAGCATAGAAATCGTGGGTTTTACCTCCGCCTCTTGCAGGTGGTCCACCTCTACCATCAAAGAAGACCACTTTGATATTATTTTCTTCAGAAAGCTTTGTCAGTTCTTCTTTTGCTTTATAGATTTCCCAATTGGCTTTTAAATACCCCCCATCTTTGGTTCCATCAGAAAAGCCAAGCATAATGGTTTGTTGGTTACCTCTTCTTTCAAGATGTTTTTTATATACAGGATGGCTGTAAAGCTCCTTCATTACATTTTCAGCATTGGCAAGCCCTTCCATAGTTTCAAAAAGCGGAACAATATCCATATTGATTTCTTCATCTCTGTATCCGCAGATTTTGAAAAATGCATAGACATTCATTACGTCTTTCACCGCATCTGAATTGGAAATAATATAGCGGTTCATTCCTCTTAATCCATTCAGATGTTGAATTTCAGAAACCTGAGAAACGGTTAATAAGGTATCTTTTACAATATCTTTAAATTGATCAGTATCTACTTCACCGGAACTCTGAATTAATTGGGTAAACTTCTGTTCAGCGTCAGCGTCCTGATTTCCGGATACTTTAGCAAAAACCTCATCGATAACCTGCTGATGAATTCTGCTGTCCTGACGGATATCTAAGGTTGCAAAGTGAGTTCCAAAAATTTTCACACGATCTCTGAAGTTACTCAAAAGGTCTAAAAACAAAGAATTATGTTCATTAATTAATATTTTCTCCGCTTCATCCGCTTTCTTTAAAATATCCTCAGCTGTAATATTCTGTCCGGTGAAAATCGCTGCATACAAATCTTCACTCAGTTCGGTTAATACTTCAGAAACTCCTCTGAAACTCAAACGTCGTCTTATAAACTTCAAATGACTGTAATAAGATTTCAGAATAGCTGAACGAAGTTCTTCTGCTACTCTTTTGGTAACACCTGCTGTCACAAAAGGGTTTCCATCCCGGTCTCCCCCCGGCCAGAAACCAAGTTGAACAATATCTTCATGTAAGTGAAAATGTTCGTTTCCGAAAGTCTTTTTTATTTTGGTAAAGAGCTCTCCAATAGTGTCATAATATACATACCTTAGGTATGATATGATACTCAGTGCTTCATCTATTGGAGTAGGTTTTTCTTTATTCACAAAAGGTGTTTTTCCCAGTTGCTGTAAAAGCATATCGATCTGTGTAACGGAATCATTCGCAATAGCACCTCTTAAATCCTGAATAATTCTCTGTACCGAACTTGGGTAGAACTGCGTGGGGTGCGCCGTAAACACTACTTTAACACTGAAATCTTTTAATTTTTCGCGTACTTTTTCAATTTTATGGTCCTGAAAAGAGCGTTCAAAAAGATTGGTCACTGTTCCGTTATCACTTTCAGAATGAAGATTTGGAAATGCTGCATCTTCAATACTGTCAAACAAAACCACCTGTCTTTCTATATACTGAATGATCTTAAAAAGCAATTCAAGTTTCTGCTCTTCTGTTTGAAGATCGGTATGATTTTTAAAAAACTCTTCTACTATTTCCTCAGGGGTTTTCCCGGCATCGTAGCCGGTTCTGCTTTCTTCATAAAGGAAAGGGAGCAGCATCCCGATATTTGTCATTTTATCATAAGGCAGGCTCATAAATAATGAATTGTAGATCTGGAACTTATTCTCCACAATCTGCCTGAATTTTTCTGCGCGTTGGTCATGTATCATAATAACAAATGTAATTGATTTTGAAATTAAATTAATTGACAAATGACAAAAAGAAGCGACATAGAATACCTCTCGATTTCTATAAACATTTCGTAACTTTGAAATTCAATTAATTTTTAAATATAGCTAATAATACGATTAATACCGTTGAAGTTATCGTAAAAATTATTCAAAAACTGTTATGGGTTACATCAGAGCATACTACGAACAAATCGTTAAACTACAGGAATCGGAATGGGCATTTATTGCAGGGCATTTTCATAGAAGAGTCTATGCGAAAAACGAAATCATTACTCAACAAGGGAATACAGAAAATCACTTATCTTTTGTAGAATCCGGGCTTGTAAGATTCTATCTTCCTGATGACGAATACGGATATACTTTCGGCTTTGGCTTTGAGAAGGAATTTACATGTGCCTATGATTCTTTCCTTACACAAACGCCTTCTGAATACGAAATGCAGGCGCTGACAGAAACTGTGGTATGGCAGATTTCCTATGATGACTTACAACAAATTTATGCTCAAACCACCGTTGGAAATCATGTGGGACGTTTTGCTTCTGAGAAATTATTTCTGGCAAAAAACAAAAGAGAACTTTCATTATTGAAACTTACTGCTAAAGAGCGTTATTTAAAATTATTCACCGAACAACCAGAAATGCTCAAGCTAGTTCCTCTGAAGTATATTGCCTCTTATATAGGAATTACTCCACAAGCGTTGAGCAGAATCCGAAGGCAGATTAATTAACATAGGTTCATTGTATATTTTTTCTATTCTGCAGAACTTTACAGAAAAATACAACAATGAATTTACCTATTATAGCATACGGAAATCCTATCTTAAGACAAAAATGCTCAAAAATTGATAAGAGTAGTCCAAAAGTTCTTCAAAGTATCGATGATATGTGGGAGACTATGAAAAATGCTAACGGCTGCGGTTTATCTTCTTCTCAGATCGGGAACCCCTTACAGCTTTTTGTTGTTGATACTCAATGTATTTTTGAAAATTTCGATACTGAAAGTCAACTCCTTTATTTTGAAAAAGATGATAAGGGAATACAGGAAACCTTTATCAATGCAAAAATCACTGCCAGCTCAGAAGAAGCTTGGGAAGATTATGAAGGATGCCTAAGCATCCCCGGTCTCTCTCAGAAAGTAAAGCGTCCATGGAAAATTACCATTCAATACCTGGATAAAGATTTTAATCCACAAATCAAAACATTTTCTGGAATGACTGCCAGAGTCATTCAACATGAATATGATCATACATTGGGCATTTTATATTTTGATTATCTAAAACCATTGGTCAAGAAAATGATGGAAACTAAGTTGAAAAAGATCGTCAATGGAAATGTTACAACAGCCTATCCTATGAAATTTTTATAATTTTTGAATCCTATTCCATAGAAAGCTAGAGATTTATTGTTAAATTTGATTTAGGTCTATAAGATTAAGATTTTTTAATGATAAAATTCAAGTTTGGGATTGTTTTTCTCGCTACCTTTACAATTGTTTCTTTAGCTATAGGGGCTTATTTCCTGAAACTGTATCCACTCTTTTCTATTATATTTTTTTTAGCTGCTATTATCAATAGTATTTTATGTTATAAAGAATATCGTTTTCAGAATAAAACAAGCATTAATAAAGATAATACTCCAGAGGAAACTAAAATAAAATACCCTGTATCTAATATTATAGTTACTATATTAACATATTCAGTATTTCCTGTTGTCGCAATTTTCGGGCTGACTATATCAAGGACACAATTTAATTTAAACAACTCTAGTGCATTCATGATAATAACCCTGTTTATTAGTGCATTTATAATTGCATCTTATTTAGAAATTAAAAAAAAATCTAACGTATTTATTGTTATCAATGATGAAGGCATTCAATTAGGAAATACTCCTGCAATGAAATGGAAAGAAATTCAGCAGGAAAAAATAATTTCAAGAAATATTAAAGGGCAGGACTATCGTCGGAATTATACAGCAATAGTCAATTACTTATATCTATTTTATAATGACCAAAAAGTAGAAGTCGAAATTGATGATTTCAATATTACAGATTACGATCTGGCTCAACTTTTAAAAAAATATAGGGAACTTTATAATAAACAAAATTCACTTTCTTAAATTTGTCACGAAAACATTTTCTCTATGAAAATCATCATTTCATTTTCCCTGATTATCTCCAATCTGTTTCTTGCTCAGGTCAAGGTTCCTGACGATTATAAAAAGATACCTGACATCCTTGATACGACAGATTACCTCTACCCTTTCATCGTTCCGGATAAAGATTATGCTTACTGGCGGGTACTCAGCAATGATACAGATTATGAAAAAGCTGTTATCTATGAAAGTCAGACTCCTGATTTTATGACAATCAATGAACCGGCTCCTGAGCATGGTTTTTTTCAAAAATGTATCGGAAATAATTGTTTTGCCTATATTCTGGCGTGCAAAAAGGACCGATCTGTTTATTTTTCTAACGAAGAGCAACTCAGAAATTTTATCGGAACGGTTGACAATCTTCCGGAAGCTCTTTTAATAGCAAAAACATACGGCTATTCAATAGACACGAAGAATCTTTTTACAGGAGCTTATAAAATTGAAGACAGACATATTTCTTTATATGTTTTACAATCTAAAGGCTGCCCTGCTATTAAAGAGTCTTTTCTGGTAAAAATTAATAGAAAAACAGGAAAACTCGAAGCCCGAAGCAATGGAGTCTATTCAAAAAATGAAGTTTGCCCTACTTTGTAAATAGTAAACACTAGGTTTCTCTTGTAAAATAATGATATGAATAAATAAGTAATAAGAGCTTTTAAACTAATATTTTTTTAAGATTTTGCCACGAATTCACGAATAAAGTAGCTCGTGCATCCGTGGCAATTAAAGTATTTTGATAATAATATTCAATCTATTCTAAAAAAAATCTTCAAGCTCTGATTTTCCTGGTTGATATTTTTATATATTAACTGCTCCCTGACCTGAAGCAATGAGGTAGGCTTCCTTCAATGTTTCTGAATAGGTGGGATGAGCATAAGAAATACGGAACATATCTTCTGCAGTGACTTCATATTCCTGAGCAATAACACCTTGCGCGATCAAATCTGCAGCTCTTGCTCCAATAACATGCACTCCCAAAACTTCTCCATATTTAGGATCAACCAACACTTTAGCAAATCCATCCGTATCCATGGAAGCCCTCGCTCTGGCACTGGCAGAAAAAGGAAATTTCCCTATATTATAAGGAATATTATTATTTTTCAAGTATTCTTCGGTATATCCTACTGAAGCGACCTCAGGCCATGTATATACTACAGAAGGGATACGATTATAATGAATCTGATGCTTTTTCTGCCCATTAATTGTTTCTGCCACAAAAACACCTTCTTCTTCAGCCTTATGAGCAAGCATCGCTCCTCCAATCACGTCACCAATAGCATAAATATTAGATACCGATGTACAATTATTTTCATCAACTTTAATAAACCCGCGATGATCAAGCTGAACTCCTGTATTCTCAAGCCCAAGATTTTTTACATAAGGACTTCTACCGACTGCAACCAAAACATAATCAGCTTCCAGTTCGTTTTCATTTCCTTTTTTATCTTTAAAAAACACCCGGGCATCAGAACCTGAATTTTCTGTTTTATAGACTGCCTGGTTCAAACGGATATCAATTCCTTCTTTTTTAAGAATTCTCTGAAGGCTCTTCCCTAATTCATGATCCATTGTTGCAATCAAATTATCAGCATATTCAAGAATAGTTACCCGAGTTCCGATTCGATTAAAAATGGATGCCATTTCTACTCCGATCACGCCACCGCCGATGATGATCATAGATTTTGGTTTTTCCTTTAAAGAAAGGGCTTCTGTGGATGTAATTATTTTCTTCTTATCAATTTCCACTCCTGGAATAGTTGAGGGTTTTGAGCCTGTTGCAAGAATGTAATTTTTAGCTGTAATATCAATTGATTCTGTTTCGTTTACTACTTTTATTATTGAGTTATTAATAAAACTTGCCGTACCTCTCAGGCGGGTAATCTTATTTTTATTCATTAAAAAGTTCAGCCCATCGGTATTCTTTGAAACCACTTCTGATTTTCTTCTATACATCTGGGAGAAATCAAGTCCGATACTATCCAGTTTAATGCCGTGCTCATTAAATGAATTCTGGGCTTCAAAATAATGATGAGTACTATCTAATAAAGCTTTTGTAGGAATACACCCTACATTTGTACAGGTTCCACCCAGGGTATCATATTTCTCTATAATTACCGTTTTATACCCTAATTGAGCGCTTCTGATTGCGGCTACATATCCACCGGGACCGGAGCCGATTACGGCTATATCATAATTTTCCATTTGATTAATTCATTTTTTATGATTAATTTTACTTGCAAAGTAAAAGCAAATTTAAAACAAACACTTTCAATTTGCAAGTATTATTTCAATATTAACATCATGAGTAAGAAAAGGTCAGACTGTCCTATCAGTTGTTCCCTGGAAATTTGGGGAGATAAATGGTCGTTATTAATTATAAGAGATTTAATGATCAAAAAAGAATGCACATATGGAGAGCTTCAGAAGGCTGATGAAAAGATAGCTTCCAATATTTTAGCTTCAAGACTTCAGCATTTATTGGAAAATGATATTATTACTAAGAAAAAACATCCGGATAATAAGCTTAAAATTTTATATCACCTTACGGAAAAAGGTATTGATCTTATACCTTTAATTGTGGAAATTAACCTTTGGGGGGACAAATACCTGACCATTCCCGATGACCGAAAAGAGTTGTTGAGAAATATTAAAAGAGATAAAGAAAGTTTTATAGAAAGAGCTAAATCTTATCTTTCCGAGTAATTTAATTCATTAATAGCTTTTATTAAAATAAGCAATAGTAATTTTAAAGTTTCATTAACTCAATTTTCCTTTTTCATTCCGTAAATTTGGGTTAAAATAAATTTAAGAACAATGCTTAATTTCGAGTTTAAAAATCCAACAAAAATACTTTTCGGGAAAGGAGAAATCGCTAAAATGTCCAAAGAAATCCCTACCGATGCCAAAATATTAATGATCTATGGTGGCGGAAGCATCAAAAACAATGGGGTATACGATCAGGTAAAAGAAGCTTTAAAGGGTCATGAAGTATACGAATTTGGCGGAGTTCCTGCTAATCCTGAATATGAAGTTTTAATCAATGCATTAGATTTCATCAAAGAAAAAGGAATTACTTATCTACTTGCTGTAGGAGGCGGTTCGGTCATTGACGGAACAAAATTCATCTCCGCAGCGGCAAATTATGAAGGTGAACCATGGGACATTCTGAGAAAACCAGTTAGAACCTTCGAAGGTCAAGGAATGCCTTTTGGAAGTATTTTAACGCTTCCAGCTACAGGATCTGAAATGAATTCAGGGTACGTAATCTCAAGAAGGGAGACTAATGAAAAGCTTTCTTCAGGAGGTCCGGGACTTTTCCCGCAGTTTTCCGTTCTGGATCCTGAGGTGATCAGATCTATTCCTAAAAATCAAATCGTAAATGGAATTACAGATGCTTATACTCATGTTTTAGAACAATATATGACTGCTCCATCTTCTGCAGACCTTCAGGAAAGAATTGCGGAAAGCATTCTGATCAGTCTTCAGGAAACTGCACCAAAGGTATTGGCCGATGATTTCAACTATGATGCTGCCGGAAACTTCATGTGGTGTTGTACGATGGCCTTAAACGGGCTTATCCAGAAAGGCGTTATTACAGACTGGGCAGTACATGCTATGGGGCATGAGTTAACGGCTTATTTTGGTATTGACCATGCAAGAACTCTAGCGATTATTGCTCCATCCCATTATCGTTATAATTTTGAAGATAAAAAAGGAAAGCTGGCACAATATGCGGAAAGAGTATGGGGCATTAAAGAAGGAACGATTGAAGAAAAAGCAGAATTAGGGATCAAAAAGCTGGAAGACTTTTTCCACAGTCTTCATATCAAGACGAAACTTTCTGAGTACACAGAGGATTACAAAGGAACAGCCGAAAGGGTTGAAACTGCTTTTACCGAGAGAAATTGGCTTGGACTTGGAGAGTATAGAAAGCTGACTCCTCAGGATGCCTATAAAATTGTTGAAATGAGCTACTAATTTTCAAAACTTATTATTATTTAAGTTTTGGCTCAATGCATATTAGCTATTAATTTATACCAGAAGCAGGCGAAGGCCTGCTTCTATTGTAAGACAGCATTAGTATCTTTCAAACATGATTTTTTCCATTAACGCTTTATTTAAATCTCACATTCTTTTCCAAGAACCCTCTTATTCATAAACATTTGTTTAAAAAAGCTTGATTTCATTACAGATATTTCAAATTTATTTATATTTTAGCATATTCTTAAATTTGTGAAAATGAAAAAACAACTACTTTTATTTGCCTTTTCTACTTTAGCGCTTACTTCTTGTAAAGATGATGATATCCAAGCTTATGAAATGGATATGATGAAAGGAGATTGGAAAGAGGTTAAGACAGAGATTATTTCAGGAAAAGATAATAAAACAGTGCTTTCTACCACTACTCCAACCGGATGTTCAACAAAAAATACTCTTTTCTTCAGAACTGACTTTTATGTAAGCTATACAGCCTATACCGGAACGGGGGCAGATTGTCAGGTCTCTGAAAAAAGCGAAGGGAAGTATACTTATGATGGAGATTCTAAAATTTTGGGTGTTAAGTTTAACAACGATGATAATCGTAATTTCAGAGTTGATATCCTTACAAGCCGTGATCTCAGACTGGCTCAACAGTTCGGAAACTATGACCAGGATGGAGATAAAATTCCTGATATTACTTACGTTACTTACAAAAGATAAATGCTAAACTCCCGCCAAACGGGAGTTTTTTATTACTTTTACTTTCAATTTTAAATCTGAAAATAATGAAGAAGATTCTTTTAGCATTTCTATTGCTGTGCTTTACAATTGCCTTTTCACAGGAAAAAAAGCCAATGTTCTGGCAGGACATTCAAAATTTCAAAAAAGAAGATCAACAAAACCCTCCTCCCAAAAACGCTATTCTACTGATTGGAAGTTCATCTTTCACCAAATGGACTGATGTTGCAGATTATTTTCCGGGGAAAACTATCATCAACAGAGGTTTTGGCGGTTCGAGATTAACAGATCTCAATTATTTTGCTGATGATTTGTTATCACCTTATCAGCCTAAACAAATCATTATTTATTGTGGAGATAATGATTTTGCAGACGATCATCAACTGAAAGCCAAAGAGGTCGTAAACCGATATAAAGCTTTCTATAAAAAAATACGCGAAAAATTTCCTACCATTGAGGTTGATTATATTTCAATTAAGTACTCTCCGAGCAGAGAGGTGCTTTGGCCTCAAATGAAAGAGACTAATAAAAAAATTGCTGCTTTTATGAACAAACAGCCCCATTCAAAATTCATTGATATTACTAAAGCGATGGAAGATGCTCAGGGAAATGTAAGAAAAGATATTTTCCTGGAAGATATGCTTCACTTAACTCCGGAAGGGTATAAGATATGGACTAAGGTAATGACCCCTTATATGAAATAAAAAAAGCGGCTTAAGCCGCTTTTTCTATAGTATTGGAAATGTTTTATTTCTTTTTCTTTGATTTAGATATTGCTTTCTGTTGTGCTCTGTTGGCTCCAAACTTCTTAGGTGCTTTTCTTTTAGAAGGACCACCCCAGTTTTCCTTTGTATTTTTAGCTTTTTTCTCATGGAAAGCTCCCCCCCCATCATTCAGTTTTACCTGCGCCGGGTTTTTCATCACTACTTCATCTTTTTCAGAAGCAATTTTGTTTGGATTAATTTTAACACCTTCCGGGAAGTCATTAAATTTCAAATCCTTATCCATTAAAAGTTCTATATCCAGAATTAAAGGTTCTTCTTTTTTAGTTACAAAAGTCATTGCCTTACCTTCTTTATCTGCTCTACCTGTTCTACCAATTCTATGGATATACTGTTCAGGGATCTCAGGTGTTTCAAAGTTTATTACATGGGTAATATTTGAAATATCCAGACCTCTCGCCATTACATCTGTTGTGATCAGACCTCTGATTTCCTCATTTTCAAAACTCTTCATAGCCTTAAGCCTGTAGTTCTGAGACTTATTGGAGTGAATTACATCAAACTGACCAGGGAAAAGCTCATCTATTTTAGAGAAAAGCAGATCCGCATGTTTTTTGTTATTATTAAAAATCAACACTTTAGACATATCAGCATCAGTCTTTAACAAATGTTCAAGTAGATTGATTTTAGTATTAAAATTCTCAACTTTATAACCGGTTTGTTCAATTTTTTCAAGAGGAGTTCCGGATTTTGCTAATGAAATTTCTACAGGACTCGCGAAATACTCATCCAACATTTCATCAACCGATTCTGTCATGGTCGCGGAGAAAAGAATATTCTGTCTCTTCTCTTTCATCATTTCAAAAATATGGGTCAATTGTGGTCTGAAACCTAAGTTCAGCATCTCATCAAATTCGTCAATAATAAGTTTTTGAACTTCTTTCAAAGAAATGGCGTTATCAATAGAAAGATCCATTACTCTTCCCGGAGTTCCTACCAAAATATCACACCCATCATTGAATAACAGTTTTTGGGTATTGATATTTTTTCCTCCGTATATTCCAATAACTCTTGCAGTAATATTTTCTGTCAGTTTTTCAAGAATTTCAGTTACCTGTACCACTAATTCTCTTGTAGGAACAAGTACCAAAACTGTAGGATTTCCTGTTTTGCTGTATTTCCAGGTTTTCAAAACTGGTAAAAGATAAGCTAATGTTTTCCCGGTTCCGGTCTGTGCAATTCCCATTACATCTCTTCCTGAAAGAATAGGTTTTAAGCTTTTCTCCTGAATAGGTGTAGGTTCAAAAAGTTCCAAATCCGCTAAAACATCAAGAATTTTAACCGGCAGGTCAAAATCGGCAAAAGTGAGTTTTTCCATTTTGCAAAGATAGGTATTTAATTAGAAGTTAGAAATCAGAGGCTAGAAGTTAATATGAGAACATAGAAAATATTATATTTAAAGCATTTATAAACAGACACTTCTTATTTTCAATTTTCAGCTTTGAATCTTCAATTCACCTTTATACTTTTACTGCTTATTTTAATATCATCATCTTTCCATTCGCTGGTGGTAATAACAACGTTTCCTTTCTTTTTGGGATCTTTTTTAATCGGAAATTTGTCTTCTTCCCACTGATTGCAATGTGTTGAAATAGGATCTACCAGAGGTTTCCATCCCGTTTTGGTTAGGGTATAAGCGTAGAAAGAATGCCAGCAACTCGTACACCAGTTAGGGTAAAAACCAATCTCATCTTTCCCATCTCCATTAAGGTCACCCAGATTATATAAAGCTCCACCTTTAGCCGGCGAAATTATGAAAGATTTTATATTTTTATCACTGAAGTAGATGGTGGTTTCACATTTACCATCACATTCATCACTACAATCACTTACTTTGGCATAAACATATTCTTTTGTTCCGTTGCCATCAAAATCTCCCTGAAGTTTTTCTTCGCTTCTCTCCTGCGCCATGCAGAATGCACAACAAATAGTTATCGTGGTTATGATTAGTTTTTTCATAGTTTTATTTTTTTAAGGGATTTGAGATTCGGGGTATAAAAAACCTATCATCTAAAAACAAGAATCCGTAACTCACTACCCTACTATTTTCTTGTTACTCTCAATAAAAGGATTAAAACCAAAATGATAGAAAAGATGAATCCCAACACGGCAACCAATGATAACTCTCCTATTCTAGGACCTGACTCAGAGGTAAAAACAATGGAAGTTGCAATAATGTTGGCTCCCAATATCATGGCTAAAATTAAATTGATAGCACTCGATTTTATCAGCTGGTTAGTCTTATCTATATTTTTGATTTCACTAGAAACAGTGAATTTATTTTCATCCAGCTTTTGCAAAACAGAACGCAGTTCCTTAGGTATTTCATCTACATTATCCGTGAAATTCATCATCCTGTCCATCCCTGTTTTCAAAAGGTTTTTCGGATTAATTTTATTTGTAAAAATCTTTCTGGTGTAGGGATGGAGACTTTTCACAATATCCAAATCCGGATTAATATTTCTTCCAACCCCTTCTATCAGACTGATTCCTTTGAATAAAAGATAGAAATAATCAGGCATATAAAGCCTGTTATCCTTCAAGATATCTTTCATCTTATTGATAATGACCTGAACATTGATCTCCTGCAATGAGGAGCTATGAACGAAGTTTAAAATATCTTCCACATCATTTTCAAATCTTCTCTCATCCGGAATCTCATAACTTACAGCCATTTTTTTCAGAGAGCGAACTATTTTATGTGGATTCTTGGCAACAAAACTAACAATTAAGTTTTCAAGAATTTCTTTATCATTAGGTTGAATTTTTCCTACAGCACCAAAATCAATAAAAACAACTTTTCCATCTCTTTTTACCAAAATATTTCCTGCATGCGGGTCGGCATGAAAGAAACCGTAATCTAAAATCTGGGAGACAAAAAGCCTCAATCCTACTTCAGAAACTTTTACAGGGTCAATACCATTTTCTAAAAGGACTGATTTATCTGTCACCTTAATTCCATCAATGAATTCCATACAAAGGATATTGTTATTGGAAAGCTCATCATATACTTTTGGAACGTAAGTTTCTTTATTATTTTTAAAATTGAGACGAAACTGTTGAATATTGTTTCTTTCGTTGGTAAGGGAAACCTCTTCCAGTAAAGATTTTTCAAAAGTGGAAATAGCCTGTTTCAAATTCAGTTTTTCTCCAATTTCCGAGTAAGCAGATAAAAGTTTTTCCAGGTCTTTTATTAAAAGTAAATCGTCTTCAATAACTGATTGTACATCCGGTTTTCTGAGTTTTAGAATAACAGGAGTTCCATCCTTTAAAACGGCTTTATACACTTGTGCAATGGAGGCTGTAGCTAAAGGTTCTTTTTGAATTTCCAAAAAATAATCCTTAATGGAAATATTAAATTCATTCTCCAAAGCATCTTCTACATCCATATCCACCGTCTCTACTTTATCCTGAAGTTTCTGGAGTTCTTGTATCAGTTCTGGTGGCAGCAAGTCTTCTCTGTTGCTGAATGATTGGCCAAGCTTTACGAAGGTAGGTCCCAATTCTTCCAAAACCAACCGAATTCTTTCATAAACGGTACCTTTTGAGATAACTTCATCCGAATTGCCGGAATTTTCTTCCTGCTTATTCCCGCCATTCATCCTTGCCAACAGATCTTTAAACCCATATTTACTCAACACGGAAATCAATCTTGCTGATCTTTTCAGTTTTCTTTGCTGCTTGTCAAACATAGTCTATCAATAGTAAGTGCAATTTACTCCAAAAACTATTCCTAATAGTATTTTTTATCGCGAATGACAGGAGTATTTGGGGATAAAAGGATAGTCTTAAGAGGAAAAATATAATATCCGCAACACATAAAATCAAAAATATGATTACAAAAACCTCATTTAAAAACACCAGAATCAACAATAATAATAAAAAAAATAATTTATTTTAAAATATAACATATTTTTCTATATTTATATCGTACAAATATTAAAACAAACAAAAAAAGTATTAAAACATGAAAAATTTACGTAACAGCAAACTTTCAAGAGAACAATTAAAAAACATTTCAGGAAGTGGAATTATCATCGGAGGTGGAAAATGCTCACACATGTGCTGTCCTACTGACGGGCTTCCACAATGCCCGGGCTTAATTTGTCCTGCGGTAGTTTGCCCACAGATATAACGCTTATGCTTTATTAAATTTTAGGAAAAAATAAAAACAGAATGCAAATGCATTCTGTTTTGTTATTTAAGATAGGTTTCATAAAGATCTTTTCTTCTGTCTTTCATGACCTGAACAGAGCCGTTATGATGGAGATCCTTCAAAAGATTCAAATCCACATCTACAATCAGTGTCATTTCTGTATTAGGAGTAGCTTCTCCTTTAACAGCATTGGATGGGAAAGCAAAGTCAGAGGGGGTAAATACAGCAGCCTGCCCAAACTGAATATCCATGTTGTTCACTCCCGGAAGATTCCCTACGCAGCCTGCAATAGCAACATAACATTCATTTTCAATGGCTCTTGCTGCTGCACAATGGCGTACTCTTATATAGGCATTTTGAGTATCGGTAAGATAAGGAACAAAAAGGATTTTCATTCCTTGATCTGCCAGGATTCTCGGGAGTTCAGGAAATTCTACATCATAGCAGATGACAAGTCCAATTTTTCCGCAATCGGTATCAAAAACTTTGATTTCATTCCCTCCTTTCATTCCATAATATCTCTTTTCATTTGGGGTAATATGAATCTTTCGGTATTCATCCATACGCCCATCGCGATGAAGAAGATAGCTCACATTATACAGCTCATTATTTTCAAAAACAGGCATACTTCCTGAAATAATGTTCACATTATAGCTGATGGCCAATTCTGATATTTTCCCTTTGATTTGCTCAGTAAGCTTGGCAAGTTCAATCATACTATCTCTTTCAGATAATTTATTGAATGGTGCCAGCAAAGGAGTATTGAAAAGCTCAGGGAAAAGAACAAAATCAGACTTATAGTCTCCCATTACATTAACAAAGAACTCCACTTGTTCATAAAAGGCATCAATATTTTTAAAATGTCTCATCTGCCATTGCACAAGGCCTAAGCGGATGATACTATCCTGCATGGTATTTGGCTTTTTGCTGTAATAGATATTATTCCATTGCAGCAAAACGGCATTTTCCAATGATGATTCATCTTCGGGAAGATATTTCTTCAAAATTTTTATCGGAAGAAAATTATTGGAAAGCTGAAAAGACAATACAGGATCATAAATTTCCTTGTCTCTCACGCGACGGATATATTCTCTGGGCGAAAGTTCGTCGCTGTATTTATGATAGTTTGGAATCCTCCCTCCCAGAATAATTGATTTCAGATTAAGCAATTCGCATAATTCTTTTCTGGCATCATAAAGTCTTCTCCCCAGCCGTAGCTCGCGAAACTCCGGATCAACAAAAACCTCAATTCCATACAGCACATTTCCTGTTGATAAATGGGTATTAAATGTATAATTTCCTGTAATATCAACATAAGTATGGTCATCTCCAAACTCATCATAATTGACAATAATGGAAAGTGCTACAGCAGCTAATTTTCCATCTACAGTAATACATATTTGGCCTTTGGGAAATATCTTAGTGAGTTTTTCGATGCTTTTTTTAGACCAGATTGATTCCGACATCTGAGGGTAGGCACGCTTCATTGTTACAACGAGTTCATCATAGTCCTGAACCGTCAGGGGTCTTGTTTCTATTTGCATTTGATGTAATTTTACTTAAATTTAGGTAAAAATTAAACAAATACTGTTTAAAAAAATAACCAGTTTATTATTATTTTTTATTTACAAATGAAACTATATGCATTAACCTTAGCTATAAGTATTACAATTCTTTTTATTTTAAGCTTTTTTTATTCCGACTCGGTAGTCAATGTTTCACATAATTTAAACTTATTTTCTGCCTCAGAAATAAATATTCGCGAAACAAAAAGTTTTATCTACTTTTATTTAATAGGGGCAACGTTATTAAATTATGTTATTTTTCAGAAGCATATACTATTCAAGTTGATATATTGTTTATTAATTGTTTTAAATATCTTACTTATTATTAGCTCATTACAACAGTTTAAATAGAAAAAATCTAAAAGAATAGATTATTAAAGATCTAATAATTTTATCTATTTTATATTCTAATCTGCTATAAGCCACATAGCAATGCATAAATTCCAACTCATAAAAACAACTCCAGATAAAACACTAGATATCAAAATAATAGAACCTTTTATTTTGTATTATCCGATATAGTGACAGACAAAAAATTGTTTTCTACCACTACTCAAGATAAATTTGTGAAAAATAAAAACACCTCAAAAGGGTCTAAAATACCTGATTTATAATTCACATAATATTGACATTTTCTCTATAAATATAAAGTACTAATTAAAAAAACATAAACATGAACAAAATTATCGTAGCTGGAATATTCATTTTTCCACTATATTATTTTGGCCAGGTAGGCATTAATACCTCTACTCCACAAAGAAGCTTACATATCAATGGCTCTTTACAAATTACTAACGAATTAAATGTTGGTGGAGATTCAGCAGCATCGGGAAATGCAGGAAATGTAGGTCAAGTATTAAAATCAAATGGGCCGGGAAAAGCTCCAATATGGCAAAATTTAGCAGGTGTTCCTGACTCAGTAGGAACAGTAATTGTAGTTAATGGCGAGTTTATTGTCGCACAAGAAATTGTCGCCCAAATGAGTGCAGATTTTACTTTACCTGCTGCATTTTCAGGTGCAGGAAAAATTGGAAACCTAGATCTTGAAATCATTGACAATGAAAATTCTTATACCGGAAGTTCCAGTGGCAATTCTTTTAAAGTTAATGCCAACGGAAC
The DNA here is from genome assembly GCA_963518055.1 of uncultured Chryseobacterium sp. GTDB lineage: Bacteria > Bacteroidota > Bacteroidia > Flavobacteriales > Weeksellaceae > Chryseobacterium. Next base: position 68,851 of record CAUQIC010000008.1, on the reverse strand, counting down.
CTATCAGGTGATTATGAATCTGCAGCTTTCCGGAGAAAAAGGAAGCTGGCCCGTTATCGGGATATGGAATGATACAGATGGTGCCTGGGTAGCACGAGTAAATGACGAATATACAGCTGCAACAGGCAACTCTCTTCAAACCTACACACTTATCACTTCAATCCCCATGTCCACTTCTAAAGTCTATTCATTCAGAGTAGCAGGCACCAATGCCAATCCGGTAATTATAAAAAGACTAAGCTCTGGAAGTACCGGAGGCGGCCCTGTATCTCAGGTATCGATAAAACGGCTTAAATAAACAATAATCGATTCTAACACACATAATTTTGAATAAAAAGATATAATGAAACAGGTAGACTATTCCATCTACCTGTTTCATTTATTGGTCCTTTTTAAACTGATCAATATATGTAAGAAGTACAATTAAAGTATGGAATAAAGCCTCCTTTATTTATAGTTTATATTTTATAGCTTTAAAAAAATAAATAAATATTGTTAACTTTAATATTAATCTTGGAATCATTAAAGCTCATATTACATTGATCATGTACAGAAATTTTCTATTTTTTCGTAAAGTGCAATTTAATCAGAGTAAAAATCCGTCTTTCATGATGAAGATATTTATTTTCTTACTCATATTACCTTATCATTTATTTCATTCTAAAGATATACCGCAGAATTCTTTACGCAAAGAAATAGAAACATTATATTATACAAGAACATCAGATTCAGATGACACCTATTTGTTGGGAGAGAAGATCATTAAGCTTTCAAGAAATGAAGCTGAACTTTCAAAAGGATATCTTCTCATTGCCGATGCCTTAAATAAGAAAGGAAACTATAGCAAAGCCGTTTATTATTACAAAAAGACTGATTCTCTTTCGGAGATTTCAAAAAATAAAAATGATCAAATCACAGCCAATTTCTTTTTATCTGCAATTTATAAAAGACTTTCTCTAAAAAAGCAATCACAAGCTTATTTTATTAAGGTAGAACAAATTGCCAATACCATTAGAACTCCTGAGATATTAGGAATGTTTGATGAGCTTGAAGCCGTATTATTAATGGAAGATTTGAAATATTGTGAAGCGATCCCAATAAAAGAAAGACAAATAAGTTCTGATAAACAATCCATCAAAAACAATCAAGAAATAGAGAATATCATCTATTACGGTATAGACAATATCACGTTATCTTTCTGCTATTTAAAATGCGGAAACAACACTAAGGCCAAACAATATTTAACAGAGTATGAAAATATTCTAAAAACAATATCCAGTGGTGAAAAAAAATATTTAAGGCTTTCTTTGTATTTTCTCAATAAGGCCATTATCTGTGCTGAAACCAAGCAAAGAGATCAGGCAAAGTATTGGTTTAGCAAAGCCTATCAGGAAGCTATAATCAATAAAAACACCTTATACATTATGCGGGTTATAGAAGAAGAAATGCATTATGCCATTTTAGATCCTAAGACTCAAAAGCTCCATTTTGACGAATATATAAGACAAAAACAACTTCTTAAATACCATGCTGAAAAAGTAATTATTCAGGAGCAATCGCAAAAAGATTCCGGGGCAGTGTACTTAAAAATAATCATCCCTTTGTGCTTATTACTTATTGCCATTTTTATCTTTTTATATTCTAAAAAAAGAACAATGTTATTTAATAGTACTCCAGAAGAGATTCAGCATCTAAAAGAAACAATTTCACCTTCTGAATACGAAACAAATACTCCGGATCAAGAAGATATTATTGTTTCTCCCAACTCTGAAAAGAAAGATTATTTAATAATGTCTCTAAAGCGGGAGAAAGAGCTTTTGGATAAAATTAAAAAATTTGAAGAAGGAATACTTTATACAGAAAAAAAGTTTTCAATGGCACAGATGGCCTTAGCTTTAGACTCTAATGCCAAATACATTAATTATACCCTGCAAAAATACCGTGGGAAAACATTCAGTGATTATGTAAATGGACTACGAATCAAATTTATCATCAACAATCTTGAAAAAAATCCCGAATATTTAAATTATAAGATTGATTATCTTTCAGAAATTTCCGGTTTTTCATCTCATAGCAGATTTACTTATATTTTTAAGAGAGAGTTAAATATCTCACCTTCAGAATTTATTTCTAATCTACGCGAAAAGAAAAATAATACATAAAATAAAATCCCACCCAGAATAGACTGGGCAGGATTTATATTATCAATTCAGGGCAAAAATTATTCCCACTCTATTGTTGCAGGTGGTTTGCTTGAAATATCATAAGCTACTCTGTTGATTCCTCTTACTTCATTGATGATTCTGCTGGAAACAGTATCTAAGAACTCGTAAGGAAGTCTGCTCCACGTTGCAGTCATAAAGTCAATCGTGTTAGCAGAACGAACTACCGCTGTGTATTCGTAAGTTCTTTCATCTCCCATTACTCCTACAGATTTTACAGGAAGTAATACTACGAATGCCTGAGACACTTTCTCGTAAAGATCATTTTTGTATAATTCTTCAATGAAGATATCGTCAGCTTCCTGAAGGATTCTAACTTTTTCAGCGTCTACAGCTCCTAATATTCTGATTCCTAATCCAGGTCCAGGGAATGGGTGCCTGTATACCATGTGGTGAGGAATTCCCAGTTCTTCTCCTACTCTTCTTACTTCGTCCTTGAAAAGCTCTCTTAATGGCTCTAATAATTCGAATTCCATATCTTCAGGAAGTCCTCCAACGTTGTGGTGAGACTTGATCACGGCAGATGGTCCGTTTACAGACTGGCTCTCGATAACGTCAGGATAAATTGTCCCTTGTGCTAAGAATTTAGCCCCTTCAATTTTGTGAGATTCTTCATCAAACACGTGAATAAATTCATTTCCGATGATTTTTCTCTTCGCTTCAGGATCGTCTACTCCAGCTAATTTTGAAAGGAATCTGTCCTGAGCATCTACCATCTTAATGTTCATGTGGAAATGCTCTCCGTATTGGTCCATAACTTTCTTGCCTTCATCCTTTCTCAATAATCCAGTATCTACGAAGATACAAGTTAACTGATCACCGATTGCTTTATGGATCAAAACAGCTGCTACAGAAGAGTCAACACCTCCGGAAAGCCCAAGGATTACTTTGTTATTTCCTACTTTTTCACGAATTTCTTCAACTGTTTTTTCAATATAGTTAGTCAGTTTCCAATTTTTCTCTGCATTACAGATACCGAATACGAAATTTTCAAGCATTTTCCCTCCTTCTTCCGTGTGAGATACTTCAGGGTGAAATTGTACACAGAAAATTTTACTGTCTTCATTAGAGATTGAAGCAATTACTCCTGATTTTGCATTCAATTCAAAACCTGCAGGTAACTCTCCTACTTCATCAAAGTGGCTCATCCAAACTACAGAGTTCTGAGTCACTCCTTTCAATAAAGAGCTCTCTTTAACGATCTCAAGATTTGCCTTTCCGTACTCTCCCTTTTCTCCTTTGTTAACTTTTCCTCCTAAAAGGTGAGCGGTCATCTGCATTCCATAGCAAATCCCCAAAACAGGCACTCCCTGCTCGTATAATTCTTTTTCAACCAGATGAGCATTTTCTGCATTTACAGAGCTTGGTCCTCCTGAAAGAATGATTCCTTTTGGTTGTTTTGCTAAGATATCTTGTAATGGTGTATTGAAAGGTAAGATTTCAGAGTACACCCCCATCTCACGGATTCTTCTTCCGATAAGCTGGTTGTACTGGGATCCGAAATCTAAAATAATAATACCGTTGTTCATTTTTTGATGATTGATAAATGATGATTAATTTAAAAGCTTCAAGCGATAAGCTTTAGGCAGTAAGCTTTTTTATATTACAATAAGCTTACTGCCTAAAGCCTATTGCTTACTTAACTGTTTTACAAAAAAAGACTTGGAATGGCTCCAAATCTTTTTTCGTGATTTTTATTAAAACTTTCCGATGTCTTCTCTGTAGAAGCCGTAATCGAAATGTACGTGACCTGCGTCTTCGTAAACTTTCTTGCGGGCATCTTCGAAAGTAGCTCCTGTAGCTACAATGTTCAATACTCTACCTCCATTGGAAACTACCTTGTCTCCTTTTGTGATAGCTCCTGCATATAAGAGTTTACTGTGTTTTACTTTATCTTCTCCTGTGATTTCGAAACCTATTTCAATGTTTCTTGGGTAACCCCCTGAACACATTACAAGACAAACTGCTTTTTCGTCTTTAAACTTCAGTTCGATGTCTTTTCCATCCATACAATCCTGAATCACATCTAAAAGATTGTTTTCCATAAGAGCCATCAATACCTGAGTTTCAGGATCTCCGAATCTCATATTGTACTCAAGAAGGTAAGCTCCGTTCTTAGTCACCATTAATCCGAAGAAAATGATTCCTTTGAAACTAAAACCTTCTGCTTTAAGACCTTTAATAGTAGGCTCTAAAATATTTTGTTCAAAATCAGCGTAGTGTTCCTGAGTGAATTCCGGGCTTGGTGCCACAGAACCCATACCTCCTGTATTTGGTCCTGTATCTCCATTTCCTGCTTTCTTATAATCTTTTGCAGCAATACAAGGGAACAATTTTTCACCGTTTGAGAAAGCAATAATTGATGCTTCAAATCCTTGTAAATATTCTTCGATTACTAAACGGATACCAGCATCTCCATAGATTCTTCTGATCATGAAATCGTGGATCGTAGCTTCCGCTTCTTCAAGGTTGTCACAAATTACAACTCCTTTTCCACCTGCTAAACCACTTGCCTTAATCACTAAAGGATATTCCTGTGTCTGGATATATTCTTTTGCTTCGTTATATGAATCAAATACTACCGCTTTAGCTGTTTTGATATCATAGGTCTGCATAAATTTCTTAGAGAAAGCTTTACTTCCTTCCAGGCTTGCTACTTTCTGAGTAGGTCCGAACACCTTAAGGTCGTGTTTTTTGAACTCATCTTTGATCCCTGCTACCAATGGAGCTTCCGGTCCTACGATGGTTAAATCAACCTTTTCTTTAATAGCGAAATCTCTAAGTTCTTTGATTTCTGATAAATGAACATTTTTCCCTATTGCATCGGTAGTTGCATTCCCGTTAGCAAAAAACATTTTAGAAATTCTCGGGTCATTCTGAAGCTTTGCTGCTAAAGCAGATTCTCTACCGCCTTCACCTATGATTAATATTCTCATACTTTATTTATTATCTAGTCTTATTCTACAAATATATAATTTTGGATGCTAAAAATACAATCCAAAATTATTTTTAATTCTATTTTAATTAGTGGAAAAAGTGTCTAACCCCAGTAAACATCATTGGGATATTGTGCTCATTAGCAGCTTCTATACTGTCCTGATCTTTTACACTTCCACCTGGCTGAATGATTGCTTTGATACCTTCCTGAGCGCAGAAATCTACTACATCACGGAAAGGGAAAAACGCATCCGATGCCAATACTAAATCTCCTGTGAATTTTTCTTTTGCTCTTTCGATTGCTTGTTGTGTAGCCCAGATTCTGTTTACCTGTCCACCTCCGATTCCAAAAGCCTGAATTCCATTGGAAACAACAATAGCATTAGATTTTACATATTTCACCACTCTCTGAGAGAAAAGCAATGCTTTTTTCTGTTCTTCTGTAGGCTGAGTTTCAGTGACTACTTTGATATCATCAGAGAAATGCAGATCATTATCCTGAACCAAGATACCACCATCTACTTTTACCCATGTCTTCTTATCAGAAACAGGGTTTACGATTTTGATGATTCTTAGGTTTTTCTTTTTTCTTAAAATTTCAAGAGCTTCTTCATCGAAATCCGGAGCCATTACAATCTCAAGGAAAGTTTTGTTTAACTCTTCAGCTGTTGCGGCATCGATCTTATAGTTCATAGCAACAATTCCGCCAAAGATAGAAACAGGATCACATTCGAAAGTTTTTTGATACGTTTCCAATGCTGAAGTACCGATAGCCACTCCACAAGGGGTAGAATGTTTTACCGCACAACAAGCCATTTCTTCTTTAAACTCAGTTACTACTTTCCAACAAAGATCCATATCGCGGAGATTGTTGAAAGAAAGTTCCTTACCACCAAGTTGGTCGAAGTCTTTCATTGCCCCATTTTCAAAAGTAGAAACGTAATAAGCAGCGGTCTGATGAGGGTTTTCACCATATCTTAAATCAGATACTTTCTTGTAAGATGCATTCAGATAAGTAGGATATTCTTCATCTAAAAGCATTCTTGAGATGGCAGCATCATAGGCAGAGGTAAGGTTGAATACTTTTCCTGCAAGCTTTTTACGGGTCTCGATGTACGTATCACCGTTTTGTTCCATTTCCAATTTCACTGTTGTATAATCTTCTACATCAGTAATTACGGTTACAGAATCAAAATTTTTCGCTGCAGAACGAAGCATTGAAGGACCTCCGATATCGATAAACTCTACTTTCTCATGTAAAGAAATGTCTTTATTTACATTTTCAAAGAAAGGATAAAGGTTTACGATAACCATGTCTATCAGCCCAATTCCATGTTCCTGAACGGTTTTCATATGCTCTTCATTGGTACGAACAGCTAAAAGACCTCCGTGAACTTTCGGATGTAAAGTCTTCACTCTTCCGTCAAGCATTTCAGGGAAATTGGTTACCTCATCAATCTGAATGGGATTTAAACCAGCGTCTTTCAAATGTTTGAAGGTTCCTCCTGTGGAGATCAACTCATAATTTTGAGTTTCCAAAAACTGTGCGAATTCAATTAATCCACTTTTGTCAGAAACACTGATTAAAACTCTCTTTTTACTCATTACTTTCAATTTTTACTTTTCACAGTTATTTCAAACTGTATCCGGGTCTTTCATTTCCGGATTACTTTTTATTTTACTTAGATTTTTTGCTCATGTAACAATGTATCAATCCAGCAATGTAACAATACCTTTAATATTCGTAAACTGGTACATTGTTAGATTGCTATATTATTTATTTCCCAGTACCTTATTAATGGCTAAAGGAAATATCTCATATTCAATCTGGTGAACTTTCTGAGCTACTGTCTCAGGAGTATCCTCTGGTGTTACTTCAAAAGATTTCTGAAGAATAGCTTCTCCTTCATCAATACCCGGAGTTACAAAATGTACTGTTGCTCCACTCTCTACTTCTTTGGCTTCAATAACGGCATTATGAACGTTCATTCCCCACATTCCCTTTCCTCCAAACTTCGGAAGCAACGCCGGATGAATATTGATTATTTTACCATTCCAGTCTTCACAGAATTCAGGTTTCAAAATGGATAAGAATCCTGCCAATACAATAAGGTCTGTATCTTGTGGGATTACTTTAGCCAATTCACTGCTGAAATTCTTTCCTCTGGGGATAAGTATGTTTTCTATATTATGATTCTTTGCTCTTTCTAATCCGAAACATTCTCTATCTGCCACTACTAAAGCGACTTCAGCATTTTGGATTTCTCCGGCTTCAATCGTATCAATAATTCTCTGCAGATTAGTTCCTGAACCGGATACGAGTACAACGATGTTCTTCATATTATTAATGTAACAATGTATCAGTCTAACAATGTAACAATGGTTTTAATTGGTACAATGGTATATTGTTATATTGTTATATTGTTATATTGTTATATTGTTATATTGTTATATTGTTATAGTGATAAATTGATTTTTTCCGCTCCTTCAGTGATTTCACCGATTTCGTAAGCATCATCTAAAAGGTGTAATACTTTTTCAGCATGTTCAGCATCCACAACAATCACCATACCTACTCCCATATTGAATGTTCCGTACATTTCTTCGCGCGTTACCCCACCTCTTTTCTCCAATTCAAGCATTACACTTGGAATTCTCACTTTAGCACCGTCTATAGAAGCACAAAGACCTTCAGGAATAATTCTAGGAACGTTTTCATAAAGTCCCCCACCTGTAATGTGAGCAATACCACTTACTTTTACTTCTTCCAATACTTTGTGGATGTCTTTATAATATAATCTTGTAGGAACTAAAAGAGTCTCATATAAAGGCTTTCCTTCAAAGTCTTCTTCGAAGTTCGGGAATACTTTTCTTACTAATGAAAATCCGTTTGAATGGAATCCTGAGCTTGGTAATGCAATAATCTTATTTCCCGGTTTAATATTAGATCCATCAATGATCTGGTCTTTTTCTACGATTCCAACACAGAATCCTGCAACATCATAATCTCCCGGCTGGTACATTCCCGGCATTTCAGCAGTTTCTCCACCAATTAATGCACAGTTGTTATCTTTACAAGCATTCACCATTCCTAAAACGATTTCAGCTGCGATCTCAGAATCCAGCTTTCCACAAGCCAGGTAATCTAAAAAGAATAAAGGTTTAGCACCATGGCAAAGAATATCGTTGGCACACATTGCAAAACAGTCGATACCGATAGAATCATATTTCTTGGTATCCAAAGCTACTTTCAACTTTGTTCCTACCCCATCTGTTCCTGAAACAAGAACAGGATTTTTGTATCCTCCGATTTCATAGAAAGCACCAAAACTTCCCAAGTGATTCAATACATTTGAGTTGTGGGTTTCACCGACCGCTTTTTTGATCTTGTCAACCGTTTTGTATCCTTCTTCTTTGTCTACTCCTGCTGATTTGTAAGTGTTGCTCATGCCTGCTTAGATTTTTAGATATTAGATATTAGATTTCAGATGACCTATTGTCTTGCATCTGATGTCTTGTATCTTCTCTATTTTTTAATATTTCAATTTACTTTTTATATTCAAATTTAGAAAACAAAAAAGCCGACAATCTTTTCAGATTATCGGCCGTTATTTTATCTCAGAATTTCAGAGTCCATAACTTTCCCTTTATGAGAAAAACATTGTTTATAGGAGGTCTGAATTTTCATCTCTTTTCTTTTTGCAAAAATAGTAATTTTAAATGAATATTCAAATTCTATTTTTCAAGGATGGTTTCGATAGCCGCAATCTTCTTAATTTTCTCCTTTAATTCACTGTCTTTCTCCTCATTAGAAATTTTTTGTACAGCTTTATCAAAGTTATCATTAAAGAATGGAAGTGAAAAAGTTTCTACTACATTTCCACCGTGGAAAGGAAAACGCTTGGATGCAGCTTCTAAAACTCCTGCTCCACCTCTTCCTCCTGGAGACGTAGACATCAATAGCATTGGTACTTCGTTCCAAACTGTTCTGTTTTTAATTCTTGACACCCAGTCGAACACATTTTTAAATGCTGTAGAATAGGTTCCGTTATGCTCTCCTAAAGCCACCAATAACACATTTGCGCCATCGATTTTAGCAGCAAAATCATGAGCTTCCTGAGGTACTCCTCCTGCTAATTCTCTTTCATGTTTGTAGATTGGCATTTCAAAAGGGTTTAAGTCGATCACCTCTACTTCTGCATTTTCAAATAATGTTGATGCATAAGCCACCAACTGCTTGTTCATTGAAACATCTGAATTACTTCCTGCTATTGCTAAAATTTTCATATGTAAATATTTATTTTTTTAAGATTACAAATTTAGTTTTTATTTAAGATAAGACGGTAATTCCATAGGAACTTCCATTAATAACACTTCGGTGTCTTCCACAGCTTCAATATTAAAGCTTAAAGTATCCCAGATTCCCAGTCCGTCTCTTTCATTCAGAATACGATCTCCAATTTTTGCGCTTCCTTTTAAAACAAACGCATATACACCGTTCCCTTTTTTGTTGAGCATGTAGTTTTTACCATTTCCTTTCTTGAAGTTAGCTAAATTAAACCATGCATCCTGATGAATCCAAACCCCGTCATCATTCTTATTGGGAGATAAAATCTGTTGGAATCCATTGATTTTTTCTCCTTCTTTAATACTTTTCTGATCATATCTTGGTTCAACCCCCAATTCTTTAGGGAAAACCCAGATCTGTAGAAATTTTACCTCTTCATCTTTATTTTTATTGTACTCGCTGTGTTGCACGCCTGTTCCAGCACTCATTACCTGAATTTCTCCTTTTTTGATTACTGCCGTAGTACCCATTGAGTCTTTATGTTCCAAATCTCCTTCCAACGGAATAGATATAATTTCCATGTCTTTATGCGGATGTGTTCCGAATCCCATTCCCTGAGAAACGGTGTCATCATTCAACACTCTTAAAACGCCAAAATTCGTTCTGTCTCTATTTTGATAATTGGCAAAACTGAATGTATGGTAAGAATTTAACCAACCATGATTAGCATGGCCTCTTGAATCTGCTTTATGATATACTGTTTTCATTTCTGTGATTATTTATGGTACAAATGTACAGGATGCCAATGAAAAAAAAGTTGATATAGGTTAAGAAAGGAAATTGTGATTAAGAATAGTTGTCGGATTATGCAAAGGCACAAAAAAACTCAAATACCAGAGGCTTTAAGAATAGATATATATTCTTTCATATTTATGATTGTCAATCTTAAAGTAGAACTAAAGCTCACCTCTATTGAATTTTATCGCAACCACTTTATTTTATAGATATTTTGCTTAACCTACCTTTCCTAAAATGCTTCTTTAATTCTGGAGTCTTTCTTAAGATAGAAAAATACAATACAGATTAACAGCATAAAAACTATCAGAATTCCCAAAATAGAAGATATATAACTGGAAAAATGCCCCAAAACATTCGTTGCAGCGCCTGTTCCAATTTGATTTGCAGCCATCAAAAACCCTGATACCACTACTGAATATGCAGGAAACTCCACCGTTCCCCAACCGATAGAACCCGGAAATATACTTCCCATAAAAAAGCCTATCAGAAACATTGTTATTAAAAGAATATGTACTTCAGGGTATATCAACAGTAATAAAAGCACAGCCCCTACACCAACTGGAGAAGCAAGAAAAAAAGAAGACAAATCAAATCTCTTTGCCAATATTCCGAATAAAAGTCGGTTCAAAGCAATTCCTCCCCAAAAAAGGGAAAGTCCGAGATTTGCACCGTTATTATCTAATCCTTTATTTTTAAGGATAATGCTGCCAAAGCTTCCAAACGTTCCTTCTACACAGCCATACAATATAATGATAAAAAAGAAAGCCCATAGTTTTCCGGGAATTTTGAAATGATCAGGAAGTTCGAAAAATTTTCCTTTTTCAATTTTTAAAAATAAAAACATTATGAATACAATACTTACAACAATGAATATTGCTCCCGGAACATACCTCCAATTTTTCATGTCTCCTATCAGATTTATCATCAATGGAGCAGTTGATGTACCCAATCCCACCAAAAACTGAAGAATTAAAATTGCTGAAGAGTTTCCTTTTTCAAACAAACTTGCTACTAAAGGATTCAATGTCGTAATAGATAAACCAAATCCCGTTCCTGTAAAGGCAACCAGAATCATTAAAATAGGAAATAAGACTGTTTTTTCAGTAATGAAATAATGCAACATCCATAAAGCCCCTGTCGAAACAAGCATCAAGATAATACCTAAGGCCAAAACATTTTTAGGCCCCCATTTATTCACCAGAAAAGGTGCTCCCAAGCAAGAAATAATAATACAGATAACCTGCGGGATAAATAAATTTCCAAATTGAGATGATGAAAGCCCAAACAAAGACGAATCAGTAAAGACAGTTCCTAGTGCCGGAAAAACCACAAAATTAACTCCGGTTAGAAAGGCAAGTACAAAAATGACAACAATAATGATTTTCTTAGCATTCATGGTTCCATTTCAAGACATGATTTTTAAGGTATTCTCCTACTCTTAATGCCATTGCTATAATGGTCAATGCAGGATTTACAGCTCCGCTGGAAACAAAAAATCCTCCATCTACGATATACAGATTCTCCAGATCGTGCGCTTTACAATTTGTATTAACCACTGACGTTGCAGGATCTGAGCCCATTTTTGTTGTTCCATTCTGATGAGCCGGTGAAGCGATATCCATTCCTTTACTGAAATAGTAGCCTTTGAATAGAAAGGTTTCAAACTTCCCTGAGGCCTTCAAAGCTTTGATTAATTCTGCTTTCAAAAGCTCATGTCCTTTCTGGTTATTGTCTGAATAGGTAATTTTTATTTGTCCATTTTCCACCGTTACTCTATTCTCCGGATCCGGAAGATCTTCGGAAGTCAGCCAGAAATCTACTGCATGCTTAGCCATTAATTCGAAAGTAAAGCCTGGCGCAGGGATGGGACTGTCAGCTTTAATCTGATTTTCATCCGATTTCCCCAACATTTGGATATGTCCTAAAGGGAATTCGTATCCTCTGGAGGCATGGTAAAAATCATTAATCCCAAATGTTTTTCCGAATTTGGTTGGATTTGGCTCTGTATAAAGTGCTATTAATGCGGTATTTTGGTGAAACATATAATTTCTTCCTACCTGATCTGAGCTGTTGGCAAGACCGTTAGGAAACTGTTCGCTTTTACTTTCCAATAATATTGCTGCCGAGTTAATAGCTCCTGCTGAAAGAATCACCAGGTCTGCAGTTAAGGTTTTTACCTCCTCTTCATGTTCTATTACTACCTCTGAAATTCTCTCTCCTCCGCTGTCTGTATTGAGCCTGATAACCTTTGCATTGGTCATCAGTTCAACATTTGGATGCTCCAGCGCTTTTGATAAGGTACATAGATGAGCATCTCCTTTTCTTTCCGAAGCGTCCGGAAAACCATCAAAACGATCCAGTGTGTATGGTGCATTTGCTGTTAAGTGAGGCTTAAAATTGACTCCCACAGGCAATTCAAAAGGATGTAAACCATAGTTGGTAAGCTCATCAAAAATCTCCTGGATTCTTGGTTCATGGGGCAACGGTGGATTAGGATAAGGCTCGTTATCTGGAGGTTCTGTAGGATCAGAGCCCCGTTTACCATGTACATGAAAGAGTTTTTCGGCTTCCAGATAATAGTCTCTCAAATCATCATATTGAATTGGCCATGCCGGCGAAACACCCCCATAATGTTGTATTTCTTTAAAATCTTCTTCTCTTAAACGAAATAGAGCAGCTCCGTAAAATTTGGTATTTCCTCCTACATTATAGTGCATTCCGGGACGAAAAGTTTTCCCATGCTTATCCAGCCAAACATCTGTTGTTGTGTATCTGTTTTTCTGAAAAACTTCTGTGGAATCCCAGTTCTCTTTTTCCACCGGAACATAATCTCCTCTTTCCAGGATCAGTATTTTTTTTCCGGTATTGGCCAACTGATACGCCATGGTTGAACCTCCTGCTCCTGTTCCTATAATGATGATATCGTACATTTTTTACAATTTGGTGTATCTAATGTAAAGCTTTTAAAGCCAGAAACAGCTTAACAAAACGTTAAATTTCAATTGATTATACAAATAGAAAAAAGTAAGAACAAAAGGGTAAAAAGATTAAGAATTCTTATATAAATAGGTAAAAGGGATATTTTTTAGAATAATATCTGTTTGATAACACTAAAAACGTTAAATAATTCTCTATTATATAAAAATTGAAGATCTTCTCTATAATAAAATGGGATGTTAGATGTTAGATCTTTTTCCAAGCGGATTAAGCAGAGCATAGAAGTGACACAAATATATGCTCATAAGTTTTGGCTAAAGCCATTGGAATAGATTTAAAATATGAAAGCGGGCTAAAGCCCGCTTCTATTGATATTTCAATGAATAATTTTTTAAATTATAAGGATTGGATAATTTTCAATTTTACCCTTTCAATTTTCAACTCTTAAAAGTGTACCTGTTGAATTTCCTCTTCAATCTCCTTTGGTGTTTCTTCGTCTGATTTCACAAAAATCAGGGTAACTAATGCTCCAATCAGCATACATACCCCACCTACCACTACATAATCCATTGCCTGTTTTCCGAAAATACCACTTACGATAGGGCCTCCAAATATACCATTGATAATCTGAGGAATAACAATAAAGAAGTTGAATATCCCCATATAAACACCCATCTTCTTTTGGGGAATAACTTCGATCAGCATGGCATAAGGCATGGCCAGAATACTTGCCCAGGCAAAGCCTAACCCAATCATTGAAACCCATAGATGATCAACTCCTTTGATAAAATACATTGAAATCAAGCCTAATCCTCCGCAAAACAAAGCTAATGCGTGGGTTTGTTTTTTTCCAATCCATTTTGCGATCGGAGTTAGCAAAAAAGCAAAAGGAATAGCCCATAGGTTGTACATTCCAAACAATTTTCCTGTCAAATCTCCGGCATCATTAAATGCCTTGGAATGGGTATCTTCCGGAGAGAGTCCCATATGATGGGTCGCTAAAGCGCTGGTGGTAAAAACCCACATGGTAAATAAAGCAAACCAGGAGAAAAACTGGACAATTCCCAACTTTTTCATCTGTGTAGGAATGGCCGCGAAATCTTTAAAAATATCTGAAAACTTAGATGGATCTTCATTGGCTTCTTTCCCATCTTCAAATTCAGCAAACTCCTGGGGAGAATATTCTCGTGTAGTAATAATAGTATACAAAATTGCAAGAATAAGTAAAGCAGCCCCTATATAAAAAGAATAGATTACATTGTCTGCAACAAAGCCTTTGGGAGCTTCATTGGAAATGCCCAATTTTGTCAGCCAATCCGGAAGATATGAACCCAGTACGGCTCCTATTCCGATCAGGATTGTTTGCACTGAAAACCCTATAGTTCCCTGATGTTTTGGAAGCATATCTCCTACCAAAGCTCTGAAAGGCTCCATAGCAATATTAACAGAAGCATCCATCATTGCAAGGAAAATAACGGCTAACAGAAGAGCATTGGCAGCAAACATTTGTGTTACAGAAGCTGCATTAGGAAGTAATACAAGTCCTATAGCACACAAAATTGCTCCAATCAGAAAATAAGGTTTTCTTCTTCCTAAAGGGCTCCAGGTGTTATCCCCCATGTGTCCGATAATAGGCTGAACAATCAATCCTGTAACAGGAGCGACCAGCCAAAACCATGATAGCTGATGGACATCAGCTCCCAAATTGGCTAAAATACGGCTTGCATTTCCATTCTGCAGCCCGAAAGCCATTTGAATTCCCAAAAACCCCATGCTCATATTGATAATCTGAGGCATAGAAAGGTTGGGTTTTATTCTTTGAGAAAAGGCAGTGTGCGGAGGATTCATTCTTATTTCTTTAATTTCTGGATTAAAGGATCTTCAAGGGCTGTCTTTTCTGCAACCACTTTATCCACTACTTCATTTGGAATGGTCATAGAAAGCACATATTGTTTTACCTTCCAGTTTCCGTTAATTTTTTCTAAGACTCCTGAACCTCTGCATATTTTCATTTGAGTATCCAATAACTCGTCAAACCATGCCAGTTTGCCGTCTTTACTGAAATAAATATTTCTTTTAAATGCTGTAAAATTCCAGGTTCTTTTTTTATCAAAATGAGGTTTTGCCCAAATCATAAATGCTTTTTTATCCCAGACTTCGGTAGCATCTGTTCCAATGAATGTTGACTCATCAGCAAAATAATTAAAATAAGTATTGTAATCTGCCTTTGCTGCGGCAACGTTAAAAGCATCCAGCATGGTACTTATCTCTGATTTTTCTTTTTCAAACCCATTTTTTGATTGTGCTGAAAGGACGGTGGATCCCCATAAGAAAAGGATAAGTGTATAGACAGCTATTGATTTTTTCATATAGTTAATAATTTATTTTTCAAGTTCAATAATCAGGGACGATTTTGCAGGAATAACGATTTCATTTTGTAACACCCATTCTTTTCTCGAAATTACCTCTTTCCCTTTTGAAAATCCTTTTAAAGATTCTTCAAACCGTTTTAGATTCAACGTTTGATCTTTCTCATTATTGTTAAGAACGACCATTACGCTTTCTTTTTCATTATATCTGAAATAGGTAAAGATTCCATCCTGAGGAACGAAATTTTTAGTTTTCCCGCTATGAATTACTTCCTTGCCCTTTCTCCAGTTCAGTAGTTTTTGAGTAAACTGAAAGAATTCTTTTTGTTCCGGAGTTTGGCCGGAGCGGCTAAATGCATTTTGAGGGTCTGATTTCCAACCTCCGGGAAAGTCTCTCCGAATATCTGCATCGCCACCTTTTTCTTTATCCCCGCGCATTCCGATTTCTGATCCATAGTAAATCTGAGGAATACCACGCACGGTTGAAATTAGGGTAAGCCCCATTTTATAAGCTTTAGGATCTGCATTAAAGATTTCATTCCATCTTTCTGTATCATGATTTTCAAAAAAAACCAATAGATTATTGATATCCGGATACAAGAAATCGCTGGTAAAAGAGTCATATAATTTTATCATTCCTGTATTCCAACCTTCTTTTTCTTTTAGTGCTTTAGGCATATCTGCATACAGCATAAAATCCATTACAGACGGCAGGTTAGAATTATATCCGGCCGCTTCTCCTGTTTTGGAATCTTTCTGCCATGCCGAGATTTGCCCTGTTGTATACAGCCATGTCTCCCCTACAATATTAAACTTCGGATATTCATCGGTAATAGCTTTTGCCCATTTTGCCATGGCTTCCTTATCATTATAAGGATAGGTATCTACCCGAAAGCCTCCTAATTCTGCATATTCAATCCACCAGATCGCATTTTGGGTTAAATATTTTAGTACTAATGGATTCTTTTGATTAATGTCAGGCATTGTTTTATCAAACCATCCATCCAAAGCATATTTTTTATCAATGTCTGAAGCATTGGTATCAAATTGTGTGGTTGTTTTATAATTTGATCGTTTAAAACCATTTTCTCCATCATTAAACCAGTGAACCCAGTCTTTTGTAGGCAGATCTTTGATCATCCAGTGTGAAATCCCCCAATGATTGGTTACATAATCCATGACCAGCTTCATATTCCTTTTATTCAGTTCGCGGGAAAGGCTTCGATATTCATCATTAGTTCCGTATCTGCCATCAATTTTATAGAGATCAGTTTGGGCATAACCATGATAGGAATAGACTTTTTCATTGTCTTCATTCACCGGAGTTAACCAGACTGCCGTGGCTCCAAGGTTTTGAATATAATCCAGGTTATTAATAATTCCTTTAAGATCACCTCCATGTCTCCCATTAGGTAAAGTCCGATCTACTTTTTCAGTGAGTTCCGGTCTGGAGTCATTTTTCTCGTCTCCATTGGCAAAACGATCCGGCATAATCAGGTACATGACATCTTTTGAAGTAAAAGATTCGCGGTCTGCGGATCCCGGATTTCTTTGTTTTAATTCATATGTATAACTTCCAATACTTTTTTTCCCTTTCCTAATGTTGATGGTAAATTTCGGAACAATGATTTCATTGGTATTGACCGTTATAAAAGTATAATTGGGATTTTCTACTTTTTGAATGTCTTTAATCTGTATACCATCCGAAAGTACAATTTCGTTATTAGCGATATCCTTACCATACACTAAAATCTGAAGTTCCGGATTTTTCATCTCTTTCCACCAGAAAGCAGGCTCTACTCTTTCCAGTATTTTTTGGGAAAAAGCAGTTGAAGCCGCAGAAAGAGCCAGCGCTACATATATTGTCTTCATATTAGTGTTCAATTTAGCATTAAATTTTTAAATATTCTTACCCCCTTACTAGAATTCCGATTTTTTATTGTAAAGCTTTTAAAAATTCTTAATGAAAATATAATCTACAGAGAAAATCATATCATAAAAGTTTAAAATTTTCGATTTCAACAAAAAAGATGCGTATAAAAAGAATATTTAATCTAAAAATATAATTTTTTAACATCTTTTATTTCTAGATTTACAGAAAAAATGTTTGACTTCAGTAATATGTTCAAAACAGAAGGTCCGGATGTTGTTTATACCTGGACAATTCCTGTATTTGCTGCTATTATTTTTATTGAAATGGCTTACAGTCATTTTAATAAAGAGAAAATTTATGAAACTAAGGATGTAGCAACCAATGTTCTTTTTGCATTGCTCAATTATGGACTGGACATTATAATGAAAGGTTTTTCTTTATTTGTCATGATGTTTTTTTATCATCATCGTCTTTTTGACTGGCAAGTGGGAATCTGGTATTGGATTGCAGTATTCCTTGCACAAGATTTTGCCTATTACGTCCATCATTATGTAGATCACCACTCGCGTGTCTTCTGGGCGGTACATATTACCCATCACAATTCTGATTATTTTAATATCAGCACAGGCTTCAGAAGTCCTGTATTTCAACCTTTATACAGATATTTATTTTTCTCTCCATTAGCATTTATGGGCTTTCATCCATGGCATATTCTGGTCGCTTATTCCTCGATACAGATCTATGGTACATTTGTACATACCCAATCGATTAAAAGTATGGGTTTCTTAGAATATATTTTAGTAACGCCATCTCACCATCGTGTACATCATGCCTGTAATATTAAATATCTTGACCGTAATATGGGTATGGGATTAATTATCTGGGATAAAATCTTTGGCACCTTTGAAAAAGAGGATCCGGAAGTTCCTGTTAAATATGGAATATATCCAAAAATGGAATCTAAAGACCCTGCCACAGTCCTGTTTTATGAATGGAGAAGAATTGGAAAAGATATCAGACAGCCGGGAATATCTTTGAAAGACAGAATAAAATATCTTTTTAATTCTCCCGGATGGAGGCATGATGGTACCGGTAAAACGGTAAAACAGTTTCAAAAAGAATATAAGGAAAAAGTAAAAAGTAAGGCTGTTTCTAAAGAGAATAAATCAGCTTCTGAACCCAATTATCAATATTCGGATAAATAAAATTAGTATATAGAAAGATCAATACTTCATTAAAAAAAAATCACCCCGTCTCAATGAGACGGGGTGATTTAATTTGAAATACTGTCAAATTATTTTACCGGTTTAATAGAAATAGCGAATCCACCACTTCTTACCATTTTAAAATTAATCTTTGACTTGCTTGTAATTTCTTTTTTGTAGATATTATAGCTTTGAGGATTGTCAATATAATCAGCATCTTTTCCATCTTCATAGATTGTTGCTTCATATTTTTTCCCTTTATCAAGGAATGAAAAATCTACGGTGTACTCGCGTTTGTTTTCATCGGTAATTCCTCCTACAAACCAGTTTTCAGTACCTTTTGCTTTTCTGGCAGTGATCACATAATCTCCCGGTTCAGCAGATAAAATCTTTGTATCATCCCAATCTGCTGCGACATCTTTGATAAACTGGAAAGCATCCATATGTTTTTTGTAGTTCTCAGGAAGGTCTGCCGCCATTTGAAGAGGCATATACATCGTTACATATAAAGCAAGCTGCTTGGCCAATGTAGTTTTCACAAAACGGTTATCTCCAGGGAAATAATAATCTAATTTCGTTTGAAAAATCCCCGGTGTGTAATCCATAGAGCCTCCCATCCATCTTGTAAATGGAAGAACGGTTTGATGATCCGGTTTATTCCCTCCGAATGCTTCATATTCTGTACCACGTCCTGCTTCTGCAGAAATATAGTTCGGATAGGTACGGCTCTCCCCTGTAGGACGCACCGATTCATGAGAATTCACCATGATTTTATAGTCATTTGCTTTTTCAGCAATTCTATAATAGTGGTTGATCGTCCATTGGGAATAGTGATGTTCCCCTCTTGGGATGATATCACCTACATATCCGGTTTTCACAGCATCATAACCATATTTATTCATGGTCTGGAATGCTTTATCTGCCCATCTTTCATAGTTCGTTGCAGAACCTGAAGTTTCGTGGTGCATAATCAACTTAATCCCTTTGGAATGGGCATAATCATTCAGCATTTTGATATCAAAATCCGGGTAAGGAGTGATAAAATCGAAAACATATTCTTTAGAATTTCCAAACCAGTCTTCCCATCCGATATTCCAGCCTTCGATCAACAGCCCTTTAAATCCGTTTTCTGCCGCAAAGTCAATATATTCTTTCACCTTTGTATTATTGGCCGCATGTTTTCCGCTAGGAGTAAGTTTGGTAAAATCTGTTTTACCCAAGTGTACATTTTCAGCTGTAGAATAAGCCCATTGTGATTTTCCGATGATCATTTCCCACCAAACACCCATATATTTTGTAGGGTGGATGTATGATGTGTCTGTATATTTTGTGGGCTCGTTCAGGTTGAAAATCATTTTAGAGTCCATCACCTCTTCTGCTTTTGGTGCTACGATAATTGTTCTCCAAGGGGTTACTGAAGGGGTCTGGATATATCCTTTAGCTCCTTGTCTGTCAGCAGTTAAATGGGTCTTGAATTTAAAATTTTGTGCATCCACTTCCAGATGGGAAGCCGGATAATCTAATACTGCCGCTTCCGCAACGTTGATATATAAAGGATTTTTCCCTTCTTTTTTAAGCATTAAAGGAGACTGAACGGCATTTTTCACTAATGACTGAGAGGCATTAGCATCGAATGCTTTATCCCATTTTGCCGGAATTTCAGAAACTTTTGTTTCCTGATACTGATATTCCTGAGAGTCGTAATCAGCTACAATCCACCATGCTTTCATATCGGTTGGAAAATCGATTTCAGAATCTTCTTCTCTGATCACAAAATAGTTGAGATTCTTCTGCTGTGGGAATTCGTATCTGAATCCTAACCCATCATTGAATAATCTGAATTTTACCACAATACTTCTATCTGTAGAAGCCTGATTCAGCGTAACCGCCAATTCATTGTAATTATTGATATAGTTTTTCTTTTCTCCTAAAACCGGTTGCCAGGTTTCATTTTTAGCATCTCTTTTTTCATCTACTTTAGCGAAACCGTTATTCAAGTCAAATTTTGCATCTTCCGGTTTTGCGATTTCAGAAGCGAATTTGATCGCTTTATCTTTAAATAATCTTAACCCCAATTTAGAATCTTCAACTACTACTGAGCCGTTGTATTTCAGGTTATAAAAAGGAACTCCATCTTTCAACTGAAAATTCATTTCAAACTTCCCATCCGGTGATTTTAAGGATTGTGCCTTCACACCTACAAACATCATCGAGAGCAAAAGGGCTCCCACTGTAATTTTCTTCATAATGACTATTTATTAACTTAAAAGTGCTGCCATAAAGCAGCACTTTACTTTATTTTAATTTGATTTTTATTGTTTTAAAAAACCGGAATTACTGAAAATTCTCCCGTGATATCATTGAAATATACATCGTAATTAAATGCTGTGGACAATGGTATATTAGCTCCTCCTACCGTTGCTACCCCAAAGAATTCCTGAGCAATCCCCCAACTAGTTGTCCAGTCATGATTGGCCCTGAACTTAAATTCCCCGGGATTTAATGCTGCCTTTTTCTTTACCCAAATGTGAGGATCAAAAGCTGATTTCTGTAAATCAGCATCTGTATTCCAGTCTCCGGAAGCTGTTCCTATCATCGATATGCTGGTATAGGATACCGTTGGATCAGCGATTGAATTTAGTGTGTATGTTAATGTATTCGTATTAATGGTCAATTTATAATATCCTGCATTGGTTACCGGAATATCTGAAGAACCTCCCCCTGCAAGTAAAGTTCCTGCAGAAGCTCCTAATCCATACTGAGTATCCCAGGATCCCGGAGTTTTAATCATTTTAAATCCTCCTTTTGCAAAATATCCTGTATAAGAATAAACTCCTGCTGCAACAGTTTTTTGTAAAGGAAGAAACTTTGTATTGGTAGCTGTATTATCCCATACCGCTGCCGTAGCATCTCCTATTAAATAAAGATCAGTATAGTTATAATTAGGCCCCAAAATGTAAGGCGTTACAGACAAAGTAATGACATTGGAATAAAAAGCTGCTTTCCCAACGCTTGTCTTCAACCTCACTTCAATCTCATTCACTGTATTAACAACTGCGCCTAAGCTTACTGCTAGTGTATTCAATTGTCTGTTTGTTAAAGAAGCAGGGGAATTTATGACGTCTACCAGCTTACTTCCTTTAAAGTTAGCGCCTTTCAATCCTAATTCTATTTGCGGTTTAGATACTATCGTAAGATTAAACGTGGACTTTAGCCATGTAAAACTTACCGCTTCTGTATCTAATTTCGTTTTATCTAAAACAACGGTTGTTTTATCGGATGAGATCTTACTTTGAGCTGTTTCACTCAGCACGGCCTGGTCTTCATCTTTTTCACAGGAAACTACCAGAGAGATCCCGGCAACTGCCATTATTAATATTTTAAAAAATTTCTTCATGTCCTTCATTTTAAATTAATAACCAGGGTTTTGGGATAAGTTAGAGTTTAGATTAAGATATTTATTAGGAATAGGGAAAAGCAACTTAGTACTTGAAATATCATTCCCATTCATATTTCCTCCTTTCCACTGCCAGGTATATCCTGAAGAAAATTTTCCAAAACGAATTAAATCCTGACGTCTGTATCCTTCCCAATACAATTCACGCCCTCTTTCACTTAAAATAAAATCAGGAGTTAAAGCTGACTGTAATACGGAGGGAGCTCCCGCTCTGGTTCTAAGAATATTTACATAATTCAAAGCTGTGGCGATACTTCCTTTTCCATTCACTACAGCAAGCTCTGCATACATCAGATAAGCATCAGCCATTCTGAACAATGGAAAATCAGTGTCTACAAAGTTTGCATCACTTCCATTAGATCCTGTTGAAGTTTTATTAGAGAATTTAGTAAGCTTAGTACCTTGATCAAATTTTAAATAATCAGAAATAGAAGCCGGATCTGTATTTCCTGCCACTTTCATGACTCTTGGATCTGTATTTCCAACTGATTGCATGAATTCTTGTCTTACTCTGTAACCCTGCCACCCAAAATCAATTCCTAAAGTCGCTCCTACCTCATTCGTGCAATTTGCATGGATTAAAAATGTAGTTCCTCCATACGTTCGTGTTCTGATACCATCAAAATTTATAGGGAAAATAATCTCATCCTGTGCCCCATTGCTGTTATTATCTGCTTTAAACAAATTAGCATAAGGAATCTGGGCTATTTTATAATTGGAACCGATTACTTTTTCAACTTCTGCCATTGCTTCTGTACTTTTATCTGCACCTGTATAAACCTTTGAATTCAGATACAGTTTAGCTTTAAGCATCCATATTGCGGCTTTGTCTGCCCTTCCATATTCATTCATCCTTGGAGCAGGTAAATCTCCTTCAATAGCATTAAGTTCATCTATTACATAATTGAACATAAATTCTCTGGACTGCATCACGGGTTTTGTTCCCAGAGGATCATTTTCTGTAGCAAAAGGCATCTTTCCGTAAATATCAATAGCATGATAAAAAGACAAAGCTCTTAAGAACCTCGCTTCAGCTCTAAAAGTTTTGATCTGAGCTTTTAATTCTGCTGAAACCCCTCTTGTGTTAAGCTTTTCATCTGTTGTCTCTCTTAAATATTCATTTACAAGCCCTATCTGAAAAAATATTCTGGCAAAAAATGCCTCATTAAATACATTATCAGCATTCCAGGTATTGAAATTGAGATCTCTTATTGTGGGATTATCACTTTCTCCCCAAGCAATAATAGCCTCATCCGTTGTGAGTTCCTGTAGCTGCCAATATCCTCTTAGATATTGAGAAAATCCTTCATTGGGACCCCCGTCAGTTTCATTTCCTAGATCAGAATCTCCATTTCCTGCTTTCTGTCCTGTTACTGCTAAACCTGCGTAGATTTTAGCCAAAAATTGTTTATATGAAGCCGGATTTGCGTAGAATTGTTCTGAAGTGAATAATTCATCATCATTTACTTTTACATCAAGGTCATTCAGACATGAAGATGTTGTAAAAAGAAAAATACCTGCAATGGCCCAATTTCTTAGTTTAAATATTTTTATTCTGTTAAGTTTCATTGTAAGGAAGATTAGAAGTTAGCATTAATACCTAAAGTAAACATACGGGCTCTAGGATAGATTGAGTTATCTATTCCATTATTAAATATTTCAGGATCAATATTCTTATATTTCGTAATTATAAGAACATTCTGAGCAGCAACATATAGCCTTAGAGAAGCATTGTTTCCTATAAATTTATTAAAGGTATACCCTAAAGTCACATTATCCAGTTTTAAAAAGCTTCCGTTCTTTACGTAATAATCAGACATTTTCTGGGGCTCAGTGAAATGAGTTCTATTAAAATCCAGAGGGCTGTTGCTAATTGTATTATCAACGGTATTGTTTATATTTCCCAAATGGGCTCTGTCAGCAGAAATCTGATCATATACATAATTTCCTAGACTGACTCTCCATCCCATTGAAAAGTCCCAATTTTTACCGAAAGTTGCATTCGTCATTAGCCCCATCGTAACATCTGCCTGAGGCTTTTTATAATTATATTTATCTGCACTGGTGATTTGTCCGTCTCCATTTCGGTCCACATAAGCCCCTTCAACAGGTTTTCCATTAGCATCATAAACCTGCTGATACACCCAGAATGCATAAGGAGAATATCCTTCCCTGAAAGTCTGAACAAATCCACCCAAACCAACACCTCCTTGATCAATGCCATTAATTTCAAGTTCCTTAATCTTAATATTATTATAAGATAAGTTATAATTAAAGCTCAAGGTAAAATTTTCATTTCTTACTGCTTTTACATCCAATCCAAGGTCAATTCCTTTTGATTGTAGGTTCCCAATATTTTTAGGACCTATAATTCTTAAGTTTTCCAATGGCCCTTCAGGAACGATTGATAAAAGATCTTTAGTATCTGCTAAATAAAAGTCTAGTGTTCCTTTTACCCTATTATTGAAAAGTCCAAAATCCAATCCAAAATTATATTTTAAACTTTCCTCCCATTTAAGATTTTCATTATAACCGTTAGCTTTAGCTATTTCATAAAATACATTTCCTAATTGGTAATACAATGTTGAAGATACATTATAAGTTCTCAAATAATTATAACTATATCCGCCTAAATCCTGTTGACCGGTTTTACCTATACTCGCTCTTAACTTTAGCTCTGACAAAGTTGAGTTTCCTTTCAAAAAATTCTCTTCCGATATTTTCCATGCTGCAGCAACCCCACCGAAATTACCCCATCTGTTATTTTTACTAAAACGGGAAGAACCATCTCTTCTATAATTAATAGTAAGCAAATACTTATTGGCATATCCTAGGTTTAATCTCCCAAAGAACGCTTGTAGATTTACATCCGGTTTAGAATCGGGATTATAAAAATTATTGGTTGGATCTAACGTATATAATAATGTATTTCCTGATACAGAACTGACTTTATGATAATTCTGATATTCATATCCACCCATGGCTTCTAGATTGAATTTCCCGAAAGTCTTGGTATAATTCAACTGAACATTGGCATTTTTATTAAGAATACTTTCATCCGAATAAGAATCTTCTCCATAAAAATCAAATACATTGTTTACCGAAAAATAACCCGTTCTGGAGTATTTATTCGTTACTACATGCCCATCCAGTTCTTTACTGTCTAAACCTGCATTCACAATTAATCTTAGGTCAGGAAGAAAGTGAAATTTATAATCCATACTGATATTCCCGAAAAATCTTCTGAAATTCTGAACATCATGTTTATTCATCAACATACTCACCGGATTTGAATTTCCATAGGCTTTAGGAACCTGAACCCCTCCTATCAAATCATACCTGGTCCATTCCGTATATCCTCCGAATGGCGAAGCAGAATCAAAAACAGGTTTTGTAGGATCATATGAAAGTGCATTTTTAATAGCATCTTCATTGGCTTTATTCTGGAAAGTATAAGAATAGGTACCTGTAATATTAAATTTCAGATGATCATCAAAGAAACTTGGACTTAATGCAATGTTAGCAGTTGTTCTTCTAAATCTGGAAGTAATCAGTAATCCCGAATTATCCATATTATCAACAGAGAAACGAGTCGGAATTCTTCCAAATAAGCTTCCGGAAACCGAAGCATTGATATCGGTAGTCACTGATGTTTTAAAAATTTCTTTCTGCCAGTCTGTATTGGCTGTCCCTAACAAGTTGGCTTTCTCCGGTACATACTGATTGATGATACTTCTGAATTCATCACCGGAATATACATTAATCTTTTTAGCAAGGGTATTAACGGTTGTAAATGCATTCAAAGAAACCCTAAGCTTCTTTCCTCCCTTTTTTGTGGTAATCAGGATAACCCCATTAGAACCTCTTGACCCATAGATTGCTGTTGAGGCAGCATCCTTAAGAATTGAAAATGATTCAATATCATTAGGGTTAATCGTAGATAAAGACACTCCGTCTAAGGGTAGGCCATCTACGACCAGTAATGGATCGTTACTTGCATTCAGTGAAGAACCTCCTCTGATTCTAATCGTAGCCTCACTTCCGGGTGTTCCGGATTGGGTAATTACTAATCCCGAAGATCTACCATTAATTAATCCTTCAGCAGTAGTTACCGCTCCTTTATTAAAATCTGCAGTAGATAAGGCAGTAATAGATCCTGTCAAATCTGTTTTCTTCTGTTTACCATACCCAATCAGTACCACTTCCTCAATTTTTTTTTCTTGAGGAATAGAGTCCTTTGTTTGCGCTTGCATTATTGTACTGGCCAATAAAAAGGCGGGCGCAATTTTTAATACCGTTGTAAAATTCTTCACAATCTTATTTTTAATATAGTTTCGTTTTATTCCTTATTCTGGCCTAAAGCCTGTGTCGCAATTTAAAAAAAAATTAGAATTATCATAATTTTAATATAATTTAAGTTAAAATTCTGTATATTACGAAACGAAAATAAGTTAGTTCTTTAAAGTCCAATAATTTATTCGATAGTATGCAATGCATAATATTATCCTGCGATTTAATAAATTGTTAAACATTTGTTTAACTTTATTTCACATTCAAACTCTAAAAATTGCTTCTCCATCATAATAACTCCACAAATAGCGGTATTCAACAGATATTCCTTATCTTTGCAGTTAAAACTTTACTATAAATGTCAAACAGAAAGATGATTACGGCAGCTTTGCCTTATGCAAACGGGCCTGTTCATATAGGACATTTGGCAGGTGTCTATATTCCTGCGGATGTTTACGCAAGATTTCAGAGAAGATTAGGAAAAGATGTAGCGTTTATCTGTGGTTCAGATGAGCATGGAATTCCTATTACTATAAGAGCTAAAAAGGAAGGAGTAACCCCACAGGATATCGTTGATAAATATCACGGGATTATCAAAAAATCCTTTTCAGATCTTGGAATTTCTTTTGATGAATATTCAAGAACAACTTCCAAAAATCATTATGAAACAAGTCAGGACTTCTTTAAAGTTCTGTATGAAAAAGGAAAATTTACTGAAGAGATTTCTGAACAATATTTTGATGAGCAGGCAGGGGAATTCCTTGCTGACCGTTATATTGTAGGGACATGTCCGAATTGTGGCAATGAAAACGCTTACGGAGATCAGTGTGAGAAATGTGGGACTACCCTTTCTCCTTCAGAGCTGATCAACCCGAAATCAATGTTGAGCGGAAATGTTCCTATCCTGAAAGAAACGAAGAACTGGTATCTTCCTTTAAACGAATATGAAGACTTTTTGAATGAATGGATCATTGAAGGTCATAAAGACGACTGGAAACCCAATGTTTATGGCCAGGTTAAATCATGGTTGAATGATGGCCTAAAGCCACGCGCGATGACCAGAGACCTGAACTGGGGTGTTCCTGTTCCTCTGCCTAATGCAGAAGGAAAAGTTCTTTATGTATGGTTTGATGCTCCCATCGGATACATTTCTTTCACAAAAGAATGGGCTGAGAAAAACGGAAAAGACTGGAAAGATTACTGGCAAAGTGAAAACAGCGACTTAATTCATTTTATCGGAAAAGACAATATTGTTTTCCACTGTATTATTTTCCCTGCGATGATGAAAGCACACGGGGACTATATCATGCCTAAAAATGTTCCGGCATTTGAATTCCTGAACCTTGAAAATGATAAAATTTCAACCTCAAGAAACTGGGCAGTATGGGCTCATGAATATGTAGAAGACTTCCCGGGTCAGCAGGATGTATTAAGATATGCTCTTCTTTCTTCAGCTCCGGAAACAAAGGATAATAACTTTACATGGAAAGATTTCCAGACGAAGAATAATTCTGAACTGGTAGGTATCTTCGGAAACTTTATCAACAGAGTTGCTGTTCTTATTCATAAATATTATGATGGAGTTATTCCTCAAGGAGACGTAAATAGCCCTGAGCTACAAGAAATAACTAAAGCAGCAAAAGAGATTTCAGGATTTTTAGAAAACTATGAATTCAGAAACGCCTTAACTGCTTTAATGAACCTAGCTCGTTTCGGAAACCAATATCTTCAAACAGAAGAGCCTTGGAAAACGATCAAAGATAATCCGGAGAAAGCGGCTCAATCTTTATTCGTAGGGGCACAAATTGCTGTTGCCCTGGCTCAGCTATGTGAACCGTTTATGCCTTTCAGTTCTGAAAAGCTATTGAATATGTTCAACGTTGAAAAGAAAACATGGACTGAAGTTGAAAATCAATCCGTTTTAATTGAAACAGGATACAAAATCAATGAAGCGTCTCTTCTTTTCTCAAAAATTGAAGATAATGTCATCGAAGCTCAAATCCAAAAGCTTGAAGACACAAAGCAAAACAATAAAAAAACAAACTCTAACGCCAACCCAATGAAAGAAGAGATCACCTTTGATGATTTTACTAAAATAGACTTAAGAACAGCAACCATTACAGAAGCTGAAAAAGTTGAAAAAGCAGATAAATTATTAAAACTTACGGTAGACACAGGAGTAGATGTAAGAACTGTGGTATCAGGAATCGCAGAAAGCTTTACCCCTGAAGAGGTGATTGGAAAGCAGGTTATGATTTTACTCAACCTTGCTCCAAGAAAAATCAGAGGAATTGAATCTCAGGGAATGTTGTTACTGACAACCAAACCGGATGGTAAATTATCTTTCGTAACTCCGGATGACAGCAATGTTGAAAACGGTATCGAGATCGGATAAATAATGGTTCCATTTATGAAAAATGCCCCTCAAACCAATTTTAGGAAAAAGGTATTTAATCATTTATAAATAAATAAGAGACTGTCTTTAAGATGGTCTCTTTTTTTACGCAAAAACGCCATTTAAGTCATACCCCTCGACTATAAAACACAAAGATTTTATCTCCGATAAAATTGAATATGCCTTACTCATAATATTATTTATATTTGTGCCCATTATTATGGTTAATAAAAGTGTTTTAAGGAAACTTTCCGATTCAGAATTAGAAAAATATTTAAAAGAAGGCAATCGTTTTGTTCCGGAAGCCGTTCAGACAGCATTTGAAATATTAGAAGAAAGAGGCCGTATATTCACGGAACAGGAAAAATTGAATGTTCAACAATTGATTCAGAATAAAAAAGAAGAGGAAGAAGCAAAATCTGCGGAAGAGAAAGAGTTGTGGAAAGATCATATCACCGAAGATCCTAATGCTATTAAGCTGTATTCAATAATGACTGTTTTTGTGAGCAGTATTCTTTTCAGTACCATTCCGGGCGCTATTTTACTTTCTCTAAATTTAATAAAACTAAAAAAATATCCCGCCGCATTTTTTGCTCTGGCATTCGGTTCTATTTTTTTTATGCTTCAAAAATATGTTCTGCAATCCTACTTTGATACCGAGACACCCTCCCGATATAGTCCGGAAATAGGGGTGGTTGCTATTGGAGCCCTCGGCTTAATTATCATCAGCGTATTAGCCACCCCAAAAAAGCTGCCTTATCGTGAAGAATCCTATATCCTTCCTATCACTTTATGTGCAGGAACCACAATTCTTATATTTTTTTATTCTCAGGATTGGTTTTCTTATTATCCATTAGCAAAAATCATCTATATTTTCAGATATTATTCTGGGAGCTGATTCCCGCTATCCGCTTTTACTCCTCGCACCAACGCTAAAACCGACGCATGCTGTGGGGTAACCGCTCCTATCGGGGCTAGGAGAAAGTTGGGTATACAAAAAATGTCATTCCGATTTACAGAATGACATTATAACGGTATTGAGATCACCTCGTTTTCAGCACAAAGTGAGTCTCCATTTATTTCTTAGTTAGTTTGGCAAGAAAAGAATCTTCGTCCTTTAAGATTTTCTCTATCTTAAAGCCATTATTCTCTGCTGCATTTTTCAAAGTATTAAAATCAAGGTAAAGCCATGTGATAGGCTCTTCAGACTCCCCTTTGTAATGAACAACATAATCCAGTTCTCCGTAATACCCTCCGGCCGGAATATAGACTCCCCCATCTTTATCACGGTCAAACATATAGAGAATATCCGTACTGTCAATTAAGATTTGTCCATTATCATTTAATAAGGTATACAATTTTTGAAGATAAGTATCAATTTTAGCCAGGTTTTCAAAAATCCCTGTCCCATTCATCAATAAGATAATGGTGTCAAAGGTTTCTCCTGAAAAATCAAGAATATTATTACTGATTGCTTTTTTAACACCTCTCAGTTGGCATACTTCGATAGATTTCGGTGAAATATCAAGCGCTAAAACATCCAGACCTTTTTCATTTTGAAGATATAAAGCATGAGATCCCGCACCGGCACCAATATCCAGTACTTTTCCTTCAGATAATTGCAATGCTTTTTGTTCAATTTTGTTCATCTCCTCAAAATCTCTGAACAAATAGTCTACCGGAAGTTCATCCAGTTCAGAAATTGAAGTTTCGGTTTGCAAATCTTCAGGATTTTCGTTGTGATAATAATCCCAGATGGCTCTGCCCATTAAATCTTTCATAGGGGCAAAGATACGGCTTCAGTCGGTAAAATTCAAAGTTTGAGGCTCGGGTTTTTGGATGACAAGAGATTGATGTCATAGAGCTCAATACCCATGCCTTGATTATTCTATAGAATCCTTCTCCTTGTGTCTGTCAGCTTGTGATTCATTTTCTGCTACACCGGCTTTCCAGTAAGAATAGGCATAGAGTTCTTTTGAAGTCCAGTTTTTTTCTTTTCTAAGGTAAGTACGGATTTCTTTAACACTTGAAAATTCACATGCTACATACCCAAACTTCTCAGTCTCAGGAATAACAATACTTTTTACCACCTCAGCAATTTTACTCGTATTGTGTGGTTCCGGATTATATACCCATTTAAATGCTATATCAGCTTTAGTTTCAAGTTTCTGCTCGTCTTCTTTTCCATGAACTTCAATAATACAGACTCCTTTTGCTGTTTCCGGAAGCGTTTCTAAAATAGCACCCAGAACAGGAATAGCCGTTGCATCACCAACCAGAAGATACCAATCCGCCTCAGGATATAGTTCTTTACCTTCCGTTCGCATCATCACGCCTAATTTTGAACCGGCTTCCGCTTCTCTCACCCACTTTGAAGCCGGGCCGGCATCTCCATGGTCTACAAAATCAATAATCAGCTCACTCTTCTCCAGATCAATCCCTCTGTGTGTATAGGTTCTGATCACTGGAGCTACTTCTTTAGGTGGATATACCCATTGATGATTTTCATCCAATGTGGGAAAATGAATTTCGTTCAACCCCACGGGTGGAACTGCTATTTTATTATTATCCCCTACAGTTGTTCCTTCAAATTGAGAAACTTCCGGCGAATACAAATAAACTCTGATAAAATGATCAGTGATGTATTCTTTTCTGGTTACTTCGGCAACAATTTGCCCTGTTGAAACTTTAGCCATAACTGAATTTTTAAAGGTTAATATCCGGTTTCCAATACCTATCAGAAACCGGATTTATAAAAAAGTATCGCTTAGATCAAAGCTTTTATGCCTTAATCTTTTATTTTAAAAGTCAAATGTATAAGACAGATTAAAGGTTCTTCCTCTTCCTTTGTAGTTAAACAATTCCGGAAGTCCATAAGAAGAATATAAAACCTGGGAACGCTTGCTCCATATGGTTTGGTAATCAGTATTGAATATATTCTGGATTCCTAAATTGAATTTTCCCCAGTTAAATCTGTACCCAACCATCAAATCAGAAGTATTGTACCCATCAATCACATTATTAAGTTCATCTGTCAGTTTGAAATTTTGCAGTGACTGGAATCTGAATGACCAGTTTTGTACATTATATCCGATATACGTTACTAATTTTGAAGGAGAAGCATTATAAATTTCCTGTTTTTTCCACTCTCCTTTATTGTCTACCTCAGATTTGATCAAAAGACCACTTGCTCCGAAATAAACCCCATTGGTCATGGAATAAGAAATCTCAGCTTCAATTCCCATATTTCTTAATTTCAGATCATTAACCAGAATCTGGAACGTCTTTTTATCTACAGTAACACTTTTATCAGAATTACTTAAGAAACCTGCGATCTGAGCTCTCAAGCCTCCATTATTAATACGATAACCAACTTCAAACTGATTGGTTTTAATCGCTTGTAAGGGCTGATCTTTCACATTGATACTGGATACAACATCCCAGTTAGTCCCATGCAGTAGGTAATTTCCAATTCCATAAAATTTAGCCGGATCTGCCAGACTGGCTCCCTGAGAAAAAGTTCCCCACACCTGATGTTGTTCATTAAATTTATACAATAACCCCGCATTCGCCAACGTTACATTATAAGAACTTTCACCTCCCGGAATCGCAGAAGCTGATTGTCCATATCCCATAGCAACTTTTGTCTGCTGCTCAGAGCCTACAAAATCATCCATCTTAACGGTAATATTCTGGTAACGAACTCCCGCATTAATCTGTAGTTTCGGAAGAATATTATATTTTGCCTGAACATAACCGGCATAGCTCTGAGAGTGATTAGTGGGATACCTTCCCAGACTGTATTGGGTTTCATTGATCAATCCGCCGCTCGACATTGTTTTAGCAATATCATATACAGACTGATTTCCCTCGAATTTTTCAAAATCGATATCTGCTCCATAGGTTACATTCAGTCCTCTCCAGGATTTAGATAGCAAAGCTTTAATCCCTGAATAATAAGTATCCTGCTGGGAAGAAGACATATAAGCAATTTTGTTATTGTTTTGTAATGTTACATTCCCGGGAAAAGGATAAAACCCCAGTTTTTCACCACGGGTAGCAAATTGTACATATAAATCCTGTCCGCCCAGAATCCCGCTTCCGCTATAGGCTACGGTACCCATATAACGTTCTGTACCTACATTTTTATCAGAAGAAAATCCGTCTCTCATTTCCAGCAAACTTGCATTTTTGGTCGTAAAAGCACTTAGATTCTGACCTAAAAACAAGCTTCTGTCTCCATTAAATTTAGAATTATAATATTGAAGTGAAGCTGTTATTTTATGTTTATTATTAAACTGATATCCTCCCGTAGCCAAAATATCAATAGACTGGTTATACTGAAGATCGGTTTGGGTAATATCTGTAAAAAGTTGTTTTTCATCAGCACCGTAAGCTCCCCCATTCTGCTGATAAGCAACCCCTAATCTTCCGAAGAATTTCTCCCCTTTTCCTGCAATAGATTGAGCTGCACGGAAGTCATGGTCATCTTTCCCCATAAACCCTGTACGTACCCCTAATTCAGTTTCTCCACTGATTCCCTTTTTGGAAGGTATTTTTGTGATAATATTAATGATTCCT
The DNA here is from genome assembly GCA_963518055.1 of uncultured Chryseobacterium sp. GTDB lineage: Bacteria > Bacteroidota > Bacteroidia > Flavobacteriales > Weeksellaceae > Chryseobacterium. The sequence continues at coordinate 35,499 of CAUQIC010000008.1, read as the reverse complement.
CCTGTAGCATTTCCTCCATAGATAGAGCTTGCCCCTGAAAGTACTTCGATTCGTTCAATATTAAAAGGATCAATGGCATCCAACTGACGGCTGATCGCACGGATACTGTTTAAAGAAACTCCGTCAATCATTACCAGAGCAGAACGACCTCTCATATTCTGTCCGTAATTAGTTCTTCCCTGCGGACCGATATCCATACTCGGAATTAAAATGGACAACATTTCCTTAATAGGAACTCCACTTTTTGCCTGTTCCTGAATCTTTTCTTTCTGTACTACCCAAACGGTACCCGGGATTTCAGAAATTTTTGTGGGTTTTCTGGAGGCTACAATAACAACATCATCAATACCTTTAGCGGCTATAGAATCTTTTCCTGTCTGAGCGAACATCATTCCTGATGCCAACAAACCTATGAATGCATACTGCTTTTTCATTCTTTCTACTCAAAGTTTTTATAATCTTGCAAAGGTAATTTTTATTACTTCTAAATAAAAATAAGTACACAAGAAATTTTTCATTTTATTATAAAAAAACAGGATAAAATCATTGACTAAAACTGAAAAACACTTATGTTTTTCAGTTTATTTTTAAAAACAGGCTTCTTTTCTATTATCATTTCCACAGAAATCCTTCTATTTTTAAAAGCGTAGAATCCCAGCCCTATAGAGGACCAGGATTCTACTAGTGAAAAACAAGGTATCTTTTAGATCACAGGCCCTGCTGCGTCTTTTATTTCTTCTAATAATTTCTGACGTTCACGAAGTCTTCTTCTGGCAATCACAGATTTTCCTCCCAGTACTCTTACAAACCTGAAATATTGGAAGCGTTTTGCTCCGAAGTGGTGAGTAATAACATACACTAATACTCCAAATCCCATCAAAATAATATATCCGAATATTTTCTTCGTGGCTATAATGATAGCATTCAACTGGATGGCTTTCATATTGGCTGCAACAGTCTGAGGAGTCACCGTCATTCCATCTATATAAACAGCAAGGTCACCAATTGCATTTACCTGAAAACGGTATTGAAGCCATGAGTACAATGTTGAAAAAATACCGACAGCCAAAAAGGTTCTCCAAACCAGAATAAGTCCAATCGCGGCAAGCATTTCATCCATTTCAAGCTTATCTAAGGTATAGAACCAAACTGAAATAAATAAAGAACACATTCCATAGCCTTTTAAAAACATAGGAAGGTACCAATTATCATAGCTGAATTCCAGTACCATGGAAAAATACATGATGATTGCATATCCTATCATCGCAGAAAATCCTGAAAAAATATACATTTTCAATGGCTTTTCTTTTTTAAACCAAAATACTGCGATAGCACCGGCAAGGATAATCCCGGGAATCATAAGTAAATTCAACCTGGCGTTCGTTAATTGATCGTACCCCAGAACTCCTACGGCAAAAGTAGTCTGAATAGAAGCCGTTCCTAAAAACATTCCCAACCAGAATAGCATAAACAAACCATGCTGAACATTATTTTTTGTAAAAATTTTAAATGAAAGATATGGCCGCTTCAATGTTAACTGACGAATAGAAAGTAATGCAAAGCTTACAAAGGCTGCAATACTGGCATTCATAATATTCTTCGAATTCAACCAGTCCTGTTGTCTTCCAAACGCATATACATACGCTGAAAACATAAAAGTGGATATAAAAAGTAAGATGCTCAGCCAATCAATATAATGCAATGGAACTTTTAAAGCAAAGTATTTATTATGCATGAAAATCCAGTGGATTAATGCTAAAATGAAACATAAAACCGAAGTAAAAATATAGAACTGCTGCCAATTGTAAAGCAGTGCAAAATCCGCGGCATAATAAGCAGCTACCTGATTCATCACCAAAACAAAGGTGTAAAACAAACCATAAAACATCCCCCGGTTTCCGATCATGACCATCAATGGTAAGAACAATTCTATCGTTACCATCATTTTCATAAATCCAATACATAAAGACGTCGTTACGAAAACCATTGGCTGTAAAGTTGTAGCATTTATATAGCTCAGTAAGCCTAGCAATACCAGGAGTAGTACCATTTTATTTCTGACTTTGAACCTCATTTTAATTCTGAGGACAACCGGCATGCAGGCTCCCATTCCAATGGTTGTTGCATAATTTGCCCACATAAAATATTCTGTTAACGCTCCGGTCCCACTTGCCAAATGGCTGATATTTCCTGTATATACTCCACCAATAGGCATTACTACCGCGAGAAGTAATACTATCAGCAACAGCTGTACAGGCTTGGGCACCCAGTCGTTATATAATCCTTTATTGTACATATTTTAGATACTAGATTACAGATATCAGATTACAGACTTTATCAATACAGCCTACATCTTTATTCATCATATCAAGTCTGAAATCTGACCTCTGATATCTTTTAGTCTTAGTTAATATTAACATTCATGTTCATTCCCGCACTAAGTTTATCCAGAGATTCTTTTTTGTTAGAAGCTGTAAATTCGATTCTTACAGGAATTCTTTGCTGAACTTTAATGAAGTTTCCGGTAGAGTTATCCGTTGGCACACTTGAATATCTTGATCCTGTAGCTGCAGAAATAGCTGTTACTACTCCTTCGAATTTTTGTCCTCCTAATGCATCGGCAGTCATTGAAATTTTTTCACCTACTTTAATATTAGGCATCTGACTTTCAAGAAAATTTGCTGTCACCCATTTCTGACCGTTCAAAACGATAGTAGCCACTTGTTGCCCCGGCTGAATCAACTGTCCTTCGGAAATTGTTCTCCTTCCCATCACTCCATCATAAGGTGCTGTAATCACCGTATAAGAAAGGTTGATCTTTGCCATATCCAGGGCAGATTTTGTTCTCTTAATCTCGGCATCGTTAATTCCTAATTTACTTTTCACTTCAGTCGTAGAAAGACTGGCTGATTGTTTTTGGTTAACCAGCGTCTCATAAGCAGCCTTTTGAGCATCATATTCCGTCTTTACCTGATCATATTGTTGTCTTGTCACCGCTTCAGCAGAAAGAAGGTTTTTATATCGGTTTAAGTTTTGTTCAGCATTCCAAAGTCTGGCCTTTGCTCCTGCAATATTAGACTCCATCACATTGATATTATTAGAAACCGTATTGACAGAAGAACTTGTTGCCGTCTTTTGAGCCATGGCATTTTGGTAGGCAGCCTCAGCCTGTCCTAATTGAGTAAGGATTTCACGATCATCAAGGATTACCAAGGTATCTCCTTTTTTTACCCGCTGATGTTCAATAAATTTAATTTCTTTGATATAAGCAGACACCCTTGTATTGATAGGATTTATAAATTCTTCTACTTGTGCTGCCTCTGTGTACGTTTTATCTCCTATGTGAAAATATTCGCGTATTAACCAAAACAGTCCGAAACCGATCACTAAAAAAACGATAACATTGGAGACGATGGCTCTGATTTTGTTTGTTTTATTCTTCTTTTTATTGTTGTCTCCACTACCTTTTGCGGGAGTTGGAGTTGTATTTTGAGTAGTTTGTTCCTTGTTTTCCATTGTGTTGATTTTCAGTTTTTAAAAATTAAAGAGTTCCCGTAGATTTCAAAAGATTATAATATTGATACAAAACATTGATTTCTGCATTGGCATAATCCAACTCTGCTTGTAATTTCTGGTTTTGCGCATCGATCATTTCAGCTTGCACAGCCAATTGATTCAGATATTTGGCTTCCGTAATTTTGTAGTTTTCTTCTGCAAGCCTTTTAGAATCATTAAGAATATCAGCTTGTTGAATGGCTTCCTGATATTTTGTATAAGATGCATTTACCCCCATATCTACATTCTGCTGTACCAGAGTTACGGCATCATTTGCCTGAGTCTTTTGCAACTCTCCCAATTTTACTTTTTCTTTTGTTCTATACAGATTATCGATATTGTAGCTTAAAGAAACACCTGTCTGCCACCCCCCTGAATACATATCCAGAACGGGATTTCTTGTTGTAATGGGTCTTTGTAAAGTATACCCTCCAAATCCTGCTACCGTTGGCATATTATCGGTTTTGATAATCTCAATATTCTTATCTGCAATATCTATATTCTTCTTTGCCGATTTCAAGGCCGGATTACTGCCATGAGCCATGTCCATATAATAATCCATTCCGATTCCGGAGTCTTTATTCTCTAAACTTTCAGTAGGAATAATTTCAGTATCTGAAGATAACCCCAACGCAATATTTAAATTATAATTAAGAATTTTTCTATTATTAGTTAAGGTCAGAATTCCTTGATCAAGATTTTTAATAGCCAATTCTCCACGAATTACTTCATTTCTGGTTACCATCCCCTGCTGATAGAATTTCTGAACGTTTTTAAGACGCTCTTCAGCCAGCTTTCTATTGTTTTGAAAAACTTCTCCCTGGTTTATAATTTTATATACATCCAGATAGTTTGATATCACCAAAAACTTGACATCCTGCTTATTTTTCTCAAGATCCAACTCGGAAAGCTGCTCACGAAGCCCCGCCATCTCAATAGATTTGTTCACCAACCCTCCCTTGAAAATAAGCTGTGTAGCCTGTACCGCATAAGAACTTCCGTAATGAGGCATCGGAACCTTTGTAGAATTTGAGAAATCTTTGTCTATAGCTACCGCATCCCCCAAATAAAACTGACTTGTAGAAGCCGTGATGGTGGGTAGTTTTTGAAGTTTCACAACATTTGTGTTCTGCTTGGCAATATCTATATTCTGAGCAGAAACTTTCAACTGCTGATGATTTTGTATAGCCAGTTCGGCAATCTCACCCGCAGTCATCTGTCTGATTTGTTGTGAAAAAAACAGCGCAGGAAAAGCTGCTATCAATACAGATAGTGCTGTTTTTATTTTCTTTGTCATTTTACCTTGTTTTACAGATGCAAAGTTAGGTCAACAACAAAATCAATCAAATGTTTGATTTTTGGAAAAAGATGTTCAAATGTAAGATTTTAGCTTTCGAACTGATTTCTATATTGCGAAGGGCTTACCTCAAGATGTTTTTTAAAAAAGTGGGAAAAAGAGTATTGATCGCTGAACCCCAGGATGGATGAAACTTCCGAAACCGGTTTTGTGGAAGAGTTCAAAAGCACTTTTGCCTCATTAATTACTATCAAAGCAATAATCTGGCTTGCCGACTTTCCTGTGATCGACTTTATCACTGATGAAAGATGTCTGGTTGTAATAGACTGCCGCTCGGCATAAAACTCTACGGTTCTCTCTGTAAGATGATACTCTGCAACATCCGTAAGAAATATGAAAACGATCTCTTCCTGTCTTGACATCTGGTTCATTGAATTATTGTCTTCTTTCGAAATAATTCCTGCCATCTGATAGCAAAAAACAGAGAAAAGATGCTCTACCATTTCTTTTTTATACAGCATTTCAGTTTCAGAATCCAGAATATATTTTAAAAAGTTAACACTTTTCCATACGACTTCCATTTCGTTTTCAGGAAAAGGCACTCCTCTATTCATTTGTTGTCTAAAATACCGATAAGTAATTAATCTATTAAATTTTAAAGACAAAGCAGAAATGAATTCTCTTTTATAGGAAACCATTCGAGATTGAAAATCATCACTTACAGAAACAACTTCATAAATTGTCTGCGGATCGGTTACCATAAACATATTGGCGGAAACTTCCAGATCGCTGAAATGCTGGCGAAGTTTTATCGTTCCGGATTTAATAAAAATAAATGCCGGATTATCAGGACGAAAAGGCTTATCGACAGCAATTCTCTCGAATATATTGCGTTGTGTAAATATTTCAACCCCAAACTTCTCTAAAGCAGACATAGCACAAATGTAAGCAATCTTACCACCGATTACAAAATTTTATTATTTTAGCATTTACCAAATTCCTAAGAGTATGAGAAAGGTTGATTTATTATTTGCGGAGTATAGTAAGAGTCACAGAAATGCAGTTAACAAATTCATTCATTGGATTTGTGTGCCCTTGATTTTCTGGACTATTTTGGGTTTTATTTCCCTTATTCCGGCACCTCATTTCTGTAATTCTTATTTCGGCTGTGTCAGTATTGTCAGCCTTATTACAATGATATTGATTGCCCTCTTTTATATAAGACTTTCTCTTTTAATCGGGATTGTCATGATTATTATAATGTTTCTCATGGAACATTCTATTTACCTTACCAATATTAATTTCAACACACAATCCTGGATTGTCTATCTGTCCGTATTTATTATCACATGGATCTTTCAGTTTATCGGACATAGGATTGAAGGAAAAAAACCTACGTTCCTGAAGGACCTTCAATTTTTATTAATAGGACCTATTTGGCTGTTAGGCTTTATTCTAAAAAAGATGGGAATCAGATACTAGCTTTTGATATATAGAAGGAAAAACTCACAATCTGTTAGAAAAGAATTCAAATAAATTATATAAAAAAATCCGGGCATCTTCGATGTCCGGATTTTCACTGCATTATCAACAATTTATCCTGTTTCCAGTATGGTCTTTAAAACAAGAATAATGCAATAGTCTTGTTAAGAGCTGTTAAATATTGTAAAAAGAGATGAAAGCTGAAAAACAACTGAAACAGCAAAGAATTTCATATTTACATCAAGCTTCTGACCATTTTTATTTCTATCAGAATATAATCAAGTCCAAAAAGGCCGCCTGTGGTAGAGGCGGCCCATTTATTTTAGGTATTCTTTGTTATTTTCTAATAGTTTTCAGTAAACTACTTCCGTCTTTATAAAGGATTTTCACAAAATATATTCCAGGCTGAAGGCCGCTGATATTCATACTATTTTTACCAGGATTGGTAAAAGTCATTATCTGAAGCCCCTGAGGAGTAATGACGTCTACCTTATTTATTTTACCATAATAACTTTCCGGTGCAAAACTGATTACATAGTCTGATACGATTAATGAAAGATCATTTTCTTTATCAGCCAGCATTGAGATTTTGCAGTTTTGACCTTCATTGCAGTCGTTTACAACTTTCCAAACACTATTACTCCCCGGCGCTTCTCCAGGATTAGCATACCATTTGTTTTCCCAGATCTTACAAGTATGGAAAACTTTTGTTCCTGCTGTTGGATAAGTTTTTAACGGATTATATTCCTGTGCGCCACAATAGGTAACCGGACCGCTTGATGCACAACCGGGACCTTCCGTACATGCACTTACTTCCTCCCATACCATATTTGTACCAGGTAATTCTCCAGGGTTAGCATACCATTTGTTCTTCCAGATTTTACAGGAGTAAAAAACTTTCACCCCGGCTGTAGGATATGCATTGGCAGCGCTATACTGCTCAGCCCCGCAATATGTTTGCCCATTGCCCGGTGTTATCTTCTTTGTTCTGGCTTTCAATTCATTACTCATATCAGAGATCAGATCATTCATCGCAACTGATCTTACCGTATAACGATATTCTGTGTCTTGCGCTAATCCTGTTCGTAAAAAGCTTGTTTGTACAGTCTCTCCTACTTTGATCCCATTTTCAAAGATCTGGTAATTTTTGATGCCCAGCGAATGGGTTGAAGCCGTCCACATTAGGGAAACTGAGTTTTCAGTAACTCCCATTGAATGGAGATTTGATGGTGCTAAAGGTTTTTCAGGAATACCTTCACTGCTCGTTTTTACACTGAGCGGCATGCTTTTCCCTGAAGTCAATCCAGAAGAACCTTTCGCCTGTATCTCATATATGTACGTTGTATTTGCGGTCAGGCCGGTATTTTCAAATTCAGCTACATTTACCTGCTGAATGTTTTGCCCGTTACGGAAGACTGTATAAGATACCGCATCTGATTGGGGTGTCCAGCTTATTTTAGCAGAGGAACTTGTTACTCCCAGTTGTGTTAATCCGGTGGGAGTAGCCGGAGGGGTAGAAACTCCTGTTCCTGATGTTACATTAACATCGATTACATTATAAAATGCATTGGTAGTATCTGCTACATCCCAAACGGCTAAAATAATATGGTAACCTGTACGGTTAGCAGGAACACTAATCTGATGAGAGACGTTATCCTGAGGCGGCGTCCCATTATGTGCTACCGTGCCAATGAGTTCAAGGTTCTGTCGGGTAAGAGGCTTATTAGGATCCCAGCCTTGCTTTGTCATATAATAATGCCATTTAGCTGTTGCGTGATACGCCAGATATTTCCAGATAAAAGCATTCACCCCTGTGGTAATATTGGTTTTCTTCCAGCGGTTAGCAGTTTGAATATCCAACGTCATATCTCCACCTATACTTCCATTAGCCGAAGCAATCTTTCCATCTGCAGGACCTGCTAATGGAAAACCTTTGGGTGCTTCCAGAGAACCGGGCTCGTTAATTACAGATCCATAGATTCCAAACGCCGTAGAATAGCCTAATGCAGCCTTATCCAGACTTCCCTGATATCCTCTTGAGGCAGGGCTCATTACGTATCCATGCGCAGATACATGAAGTAAAGATGGTACCAGTATAGCCAACATTAGCAATACCGGAAAAAAAATTTTACGTGTAATCATATTTAAATATTTGGTGTTGATTTTATAGGGTCAATTTTATACAAAACTGAATTTTTAAATCCCAATATCTTTAATAATAAAAACTACAAAAGATATTAGCTTAAATATACAAAAACAGTTTAAATTATAAAATTTTTAACAAAAATTAAATATTTAAATCAAAATAAAACGAATAAAATAAAAAACAATAAACAAACATAATCAATAATGCATTACATTTAAATATTTTATAAATAAATTACAATGTAAAAATTTAGAAAATATCATGAAAATTTATCACTTATTGTAGATATATTATCGATCTGAGTCACAAAAACACGAAAAAAGAAATAGACTGAAAGACCTTTCTAGTCTTTAATTTTTAAAATCAAGTATACCTATAATAATAAAATTCCTTTCACACAAAAAGGAATTTTTGGGGAGATAATCTTCATGAGATTAGCATCCTCTCTATTGCAAAAAAATCAGGTTTACATGTATTAGATACTCAAGAGAATAATCTATTTTCCCAATACAAAAACTGCAGGAATCTTATGTAATTCCGGCTTGTGTTTCTGCCAGTCTTTTATTGTCTTGGTTTTAATAAATTCATGTTCCGGATCGTTGATATTAGCCGCAATACATAATTTGGTATTAGGAGATAAGAACTTACATAAGTCTTCAAAAAGCACATTATTTCTATATGGAGTTTCCATAAAAATCTGCGAGTAACCGGTCTTCTGAACCAAACTTTCCAGATGTAGAATCTGCTTTTTCTTTTCTCCTTTATCAATAGGGAGATAGCCATTAAAAGTAAATTCCTGTCCATTAAATCCACTTGAAATCAATGCTAAAATAATGGATGAAGGCCCTGAAATAGGGATAACTCTTATATTTTTCTCATGACACCATTTAACAATCAGATTACCCGGATCTGCAATACATGGCAACCCCGCTTCTGATAATAATCCGAAGTCCTGCCCTTTTAGCATCAATTCCTGAGCTTCTTTAATATCCGAATTTTCAGTGTATTTATCTAATAAGAATAATTTAAGATCAGCTTGCTTTTTTTCCGGAGCAAAAAACTTAACCACCTTTCTGGCTGTTTTTTCATTTTCTACGAAAAAGTAATCAGTCTGCATGATATAATCTTTCAAAACAGGTGAAAAATGGGTTACCGGTGTATTTTCGGATAAGTAAGCTGGAAGTAAAAAAAGCATAGAAAATTAATTAAAAGATTATGTTTTAAATTATTAACGGGCAGGATTTAAAAGGCCGGCTATTCTATCACCTCCTTTGTCCAGTAATTGAAAGACATCTTCAAAATCTTTCATTCCTCCCCAATATGGATCCGGCACTTCTGTAGTCTTCTGATCCCCAATCACTTCTAAGAATAATGAAATTTTTTGTCTTTCTTCTTCATTCTTAGTCTTAGCAATCACATCTTCAAGTACGCTAGTATCCATACAGTAAATTTTATCAAAAGTTTCAAAATCTTTCCTCGTTATAGGTCTTGATTTTTGTTTAGAGATATCAATATGATGATTGGCCGCAGTTTTAACAGCTCTTTTATCCGGATGCTCTCCTTCGTGCATGGAAATAGTTCCTGCAGAATCCACTTCAAAACCTTGTGGCAGTTTAGCCTTCATAATACCCTCCGCCAAAGGACTTCTACAAATATTCCCTAAGCAGACCATTAAAATTCTCATGACTATATGATTGAAAAATTTATATTTGACAGGACAAAACTAAATAAAAAATGAAGAATACAACGATTCTTCATTTCAAATTATTTTAATCTTAAGATTGAATCTATTGCTTGATTCTTTCTGTAAGGTCTTTAACGAATTTCTTAATTTCCTTATCAATTTTAGAAACATCTTTGATCGTATCACAAGCATACATTACTGTTGAGTGATCTTTTCCTCCCATTTCCTCTCCAATTTTAGTAAATGTAGAGTTGGTAAATTCTTTAGAGAAATACATAGCAAGCTGTCTTGGTAAAGCAATTTCTCTTTTTCTTGTTTTAGATAAAAGCTGCTCCTTCTTAATTCCAAAATAGTCACAAACTACTTCCTGAATATAAGGGATATTGATCACCTTCTTCTGGTTTGCAGCAATCCTATTGATTGTTTCTTTTAACAATTCAAGACTTAAATCTCTTTTATATACTGTAGAATAAGCAATTACCGAGTTGATAACCCCGATTAACTCTCTTACATTGGTTTTAGTTTCAACAGCAAGGAAATCAAGCATATCTCCAGGGAGAACAATACCATCTCTGCTTAATTTGTCTTCAATAATTTGTCTTCTTGTAGATAAATCAGGAGATTTTATTTCTGCAGAAAGCCCCCATTTGAAACGGGAAACAATCCTATCCTGAATATCCATAATATCTGCAGGCGCTTTATCAGAAGTAAGGATAATCTGTTTTCCATTTTGATGCAGGTGATCAAAAATATGGAAGAAACTATCCTGTGTTGCAGATTTTCCAGATAAAAACTGAATATCATCAATAATCAATACATCCACCATTTGGTAGAAGTTAGCAAATTCGGTTTGCTTATGCGCTTTGGCAGCTGAAATAAACTGTTGTATAAACTTTTCTGAAGATAAGTAAAGAACTACTTTATCCGGAAATTGATTTTTTACTTCAAGACCAACTGCCTGCCCCAAATGGGTTTTCCCCACTCCATATCCTCCATATAAGAATAACGGGTTAAATGCTGTTGCTCCGGGTCTTTTAGCAATAGATCTTGCCACAGTAGCAGCAAATTTATTACTTTCTCCTTCTACATAACTATCAAAAGAGTAATCTGGCTTCAGATTCGAATCTATATTTACTTTTCTTATTCCAGGAACCACAAAAGGGTTTACGATATTAGCAGAGAATCCTTGTGGCATTGTTTCCTGTGTTTTAGGAGTAGGAACACTTTGTCCCTTCATATTCATGGTAACCGGTTTTTCCTCACCTTTTGGTCTGTTTTCCATTACAGAATACCATAATTTAACTCCTTTTCCTATATTTTTCTTCAGGGCAGCAGAAAGTAAGGACAAGTAGTTGTCCTCAATATATTCCTTGTAAAAATCACTCGGTACGATAAGAGTAAGGTTATTGGCAACTAATGAAAGTGGCTGAACCTTATCAAATAACATATCGAAAGATTTCTCAAGTTTTTTTAGATCAGAATTATCTTCAGCTGCGTTGAGGTTATCACGCATAAACTGAAGGCATTTCTGCCATATCATCATTAAATTGTCATCCATTTTTATGCCCTGATTATTCTTTGTTTGTACTGTTTTTAGAAGGAAGACAAAGGTCTAATTTTTTCTTTTTAAAAAAAAATATTGCAGGTATTGATTATTTAAAAATATATTTGTATGTATAATTTAACACGTAAAATGATACACACAACACACTCAATACGAGTACGTTACGGAGAGACAGACCCGATGAAATATGTATACTACGGCAACTATGCCGAGTACTTCGAAGTTGGAAGAGTTGAGCTCTTAAGAAGCATAGGAATTTCCTACGATGAAATTGAAAACCAAGGAATTTGGCTCCCTGTTTCAGACTATAAAATTAAATATATCCGTCCTGCTTTGTATGATCAAAAATTAGAAATCCACACTTATATAAAAAAAATTCCGGGGGTCAGAATTGAATTTGAGTATGAAATTTACAATGAAGAGCATATTAAAATAACAGAAGCATCCACTACTTTATTCTTTTTGGATGCTCAAACTAATAAAATCATCAAGTGCCCGGATTTTCTGATGAAGTTTATTGAAAAAAACTGGAAAGAGACAACAGATCATTAAACAACCGGATATCCAAAAACCGACACCTATAAACTTTGAATCTTAGACATTAATTCGCACCTTTGCTTATTATTACAACAACACCTTATATATTTACTTTATGAAGATTGCATTTTTGGGGCCTCACGCCAGTTTTACCCAACTTGCCGCAGCACAACTTTTCCCGGAGGATGAACTTTTACCACAGGCCAGTATTCTGGATTGTTTCAATGCTGTAGAAAATGGAGAAGCAGTAAAAGCAGTTGTCCCTTTAGAAAACTCAATTGAAGGAACCGTTTCTATGACGTTGGATTATCTATATAAGACTCCATCTATTAAAATTCAGGCAGAAGCGGTTATGCCTATTGCCCATCATTTAATGATACATCCGGAGAATTCTATAGAAGAGATAGAAAGAATATACTCGCATCCACAAGCTTTAGCACAGAGCTTCCATTCTCTGGACACTCATTATAAAGGAATTCCCAAACAGGATTTCTCATCTACAGCTGCGGCAGCAAAGTATGTGTCGGAAAACCCAGACCTTAAGATTGCTGCAGTAGCCAATCAATTTGCCGCTAATTTGTATGGTTTAAAAATTATCAATCGTAATATTCAGGATTTTGAACAGAACCATACCCGATTTATTATCATTTCAAAACAACAGGACACTTATAAAAATAGTACCCTTGAAATCATAGGTGAAAAATCAGGAATGTTGATTACCATGCCTGAAGATCATCCCGGAGGATTACATCAGGTTTTATCCGTTTTTGCCTGGAGAAAAATGAACCTTAGCAAAATTGAATCCAGAACTTTAAAAACAGGTTTAGGCAACTACTTTTTCTTTATCAATGTGGTGGGCCCTTGGAAAGAAATTCTTCACAGCAATGCTCTTAAAGAGCTTGAATCCATTAATGCGGAAGTAGATTTTCTTGGATACTACAAAGAGTTTTTACTGGAAAGCTAAATTTTTACTTCCAAAAGGAAAAATAAAAAAACAATATTCAATGTTTTACCTGTCCTCAATAACAGAGGATTAAAAATTTAATTACTTCAAATCGTAATATTTTACACTTAATACTTTTTATTAATTTATAGAAAGTATTAAGTGTTTTTATTTATGGTAAAAATTACATACATACCTTAATATAGATTAAAATTATCCCTATATATTGTAAATTTAAAACACCTTATATTTCAAATTAAAGTGAATAATTTAAGTATTTTTGATTGTCAATCTAAAAATAAAAACAATGAAAAAAGCTTTACAGTTAGCATGTATTCTATATGCAACATTTCACATTGCACAGGTAGGGATATTAACACAAAATCCGAAAGCCTCGTTAGATATTAACGGAAATACCATCATAAGAAAAGTTCCTCAGACAACAAATCTACCCGGATATCAAATTTTACTTCTTAATCAAAGCAATTCTGAAGTATCACAAATAAGCCCGGATAACATGAATTTTAGCAATGCGATTAATTCTTCTGCTTATTCTGCAAAAAAGAACAAAGGAATTAGTCTGCTAAGCCTTGGAATTTTCCCGTCGGGATTTCGAACTGTTAATTTTACAACCGCTGAAAAGACAGTAGGCAATTCTTCATTATTCTCCGATTCTGACAACACCTATATTGTCCCTTCCAAGGGTATCTATTTGATAGGGTATACATTTCGTTATGGCACCGGTCTTCAATCTTCCCTGCTAACAAGCAATCCGGGTATTGGAATATTACGAACCAGAGCTAATACTGCTACCCTAATAGATAGTCGTGAGTTCAGTGGAATCAATCTATCAATCGTAATCAGTTTAACCATATCAGAAAGCAGTATAAATTCACTCTATGAACTACAAAAAGATGACAAACTCTCATTTGGACTTGTGGGTTCAAGCTTGTTGAATGTAGGCTTATTGGACTCAAGCACCTCATCATTTTATATTCTCAAAATATCTGATTAACCGATTATTATTTGCAAATTATGATAATTTAATCATAGAAGGCCATCAGTTTTGGAATTGCACTGTCATGACGACAGTGCTTTTTTTCACCCTAGAACCTTAAAAAATAAAACACAAAATAAATTTAACCACCAATCAATCAACACTTTCCTGTTTTAATAAAAAAATAATTCAATAAAAAGAGATATAGATACTTTTTTTTATATATTTGAGATGTTTTAATTAATAAATCACAACCAGTAATTAAATTATGAAACATCTTAATGTAAAATACAAACATATGTTTAAATATTTACTATCATAATAATGTTAAAATTAAAAAATTAATAATAGTGAATGTTTTTTTTGTTATATTTATACTTAAGAAACTAATTAAAAAAATCTGATCATGAAAACTAAAATCTACAGTCTAATCTTAGCATGTGCAACGATCCCTCTATTCTCTCAAGTTGGGATCAATACAGCAACTCCACAAGCTACCCTTGATGTTAATGGAACATTAATCGTTCGTGATACTCCACAAGCTATGGCACTCCCCGGTTTCCAACTTTTAGCAAGTAACCAGGGAAGTGATGAAGTTTTTGTAATGGACCCACAGATTGTAATAGCGGCATCCAATACCAATACATCAATATATGCTGCAAAAAAAACTGCTGGAATCAGTCTTTTAAGTCTTGGACTTTTCCCATCAGGGTTTAGAGCTGTTAATTTCCTTGCTGCCGAAAGAACTATAGGATCTGCTGCATTATTCTCAGATACCGACAACACCTATACAATACCCACTACCGGCGTATATGCTATTGGGTTTACCTTCCGTTACGGAACCGGTCTTCAGGCATCAATATTAGCTAATAATCCAGGAATCGGTATCGTAAGAACCAGAGCAGGAGTAGCAACAACAATCGATAGCCGGGCTTTTAGCGGAGCTAACCTTATTTTGTTAAGCTTAACAATTTCCGAAAGCTCTCTTAGTTCAGTATATTCATTCCAGGCAGGAGACAAAGTTTCATTCGGACTTGTTGGATCTACAGCATTAGATGTGGGATTATTAGGATCCAGCGTTGCTTCCTTCTCTATCTATAAAATTTCTAATTAGTAAGAAACATATTGTTAGTTATCTATATCTTTAACCCATCACAGTCGTTGTGATGGGTTAATTTTTTCGGCATATCAAATTTCTTTATATTTGATAAAAACTATACAATGAATGAACTTCTCGCTGTCCTGTTAATTGTGATAATCATTATCATTTTCAATAATCTGAATAACAAAATCAGGAAACTTGAAAAAGAAATATCCGATCTCAATTCAAAAATTACAAAACCAATAATACAACCAGAAACAGCGAAAGAAAAAGAAACTACTTCTATAGAGAGAGCTATTCAACAAGAGCTACAGCCCACTCATCAACAAAGCAACAAAAACGAAGAACCTTTTCCAACTGTCCAAAAAGACTGGCTTAATCCTATATTTGATTTTTTAAAGCAAAACGCTCTCACTATTATTGGTATTTTTACTCTTGTTCTCGGGATAGGTTATTTTGTAAAATATGCTATTGATAAAAACTGGATTGGCGAAACAGCAAGAGCAGGAATTGGTTTTGGCATGGGAATCGGAATTATTCTCATTGGCCATTTTCTCAGAAAGAATTACAAAACTTTCGCTTCTATCATCACAGGAGGGGGAATCGCTGTTTTATACTTTACCATCACAATTGCCTTTCGGGAATATCATCTTTTTACCCAAAACACTGCATTTATCACTACGATTATCATCACAGCAATTTCCATCATTCTTTCCTATTATTATAAAAGCGAAGTATTAATTATTTTTTCGTTAATAGGAGGCTTTTCCGCCCCGTTAATGATCAGCACAGGTCAAAGTAATTACCTTTTCCTTTTTATATACCTCAGTCTCCTTAATATAGGAATGCTTGCCGCTACATTCCTTAAACATTGGAAAAGTGTAGGATGGACAGCTTATGTTTTCACCACCCTTTACCTTCTGTTTTGGACATCTGAAAAACCGGAATTTCTAAGCATTCTATTTTATATCATCAACTATATTATTTTTTACATTTTTGCTTTACAAGATTATCTAAGAAAGAATTCCCTTTCTACTCCGGATATCTTAATGCTTGCTTTAATAAATTTTACAAGCATACTAGGATTGGTTTACACATTTAATGAATTAAAATATGAGCCTGCCATCATTTTCCCAATCATCTTTGCTCTTATAAACAGTCTTCTTGTATTCAGAGAATACGGAAAAAGGCATTTTGGCACCGCTTTTTCCGTTTTCGCCGGCCTCACTGTCAGCCTGATTACAATAGCTATTGCCCTACAATTTAAAACCCATCTCATTACCAGTGTTTGGGCCATTGAGTCTACTCTACTTCTTTTCATCTGGAAGAAGACAGGACATAGAATTTTCAAATTGTGTTTTTATATTCTGTTTCCATTGGTTATGATTGCTCAAATCATTACCTGGACGGAATATTTTAATGCTAAAAATCTCAGCATCATATTTAATCCTGTCTTCTTAACAAGTTTTGTCACTGTTATTTCAACGGTTATCAATTTATCTTTATTGAAAAACATTCGGAAAGAAGCTATGATAGAAGGCAATTCTTTCTTTGAGGATCTAATAACGATTGCCAGCTATGGAATTATTTATACTGCTCTGCTCCTGGAAATCACTTATCATATGCAGACCATGCCATGGGCAGCAATTTCTAGCGTAGGATTATTGTTTACGATGTTTTATATTTTCACCTTGTTGATTCTCAGAGGAAAACTTGATATTGACAGTACCTTCAAAAATGTATTAATTTATTTGTTTCTTATCCTGCTAATCATCAATGTATCTATATCCAGCTCATCAGTGGTTACCTCCATCTTATCAAAAAAACTTGAATCAGGCTTTTTCCTGATTCATTTTCTTCAATGGATTCCTTTCCTATATATATGCTTGAATGTTATCCCTGATTCCAATTTTCACAAATACAAAATATCTTACTGGATTTTATCTTTAGCATTTATTACAGGAGTAAGTTATGACCTTCATCAATCATATGTTTTGACCGTCGTACATGACTACACTCATTTCTTTGAAGTTAAAAAGCATTTCAATATTCTTTACCTGCCTATTATATGGGCTGTTATTGCCAGTCTGCTAATTTATATGGGTTTAAAAAAGAATATTCAGGAGTATAATAAAATTGGTTTTGCTCTTATTGGTGTGATGATATTAAAACTATATGCTTATGATGTATGGCAAATGGATAATATTTCCAGAATCAGTGCATTTATTGCATTGGGACTTATATTATTGGTAAGTTCATTTACTTTCCAGCGTTTTAAAAATATTATTAAAAACATGGTTGACAAAAAGAGTAAAGACGAAGACTCTCCCACATCATAATGAAATTAAAGGCTTTTATTGATCAATATAATGCAAAACATTTGAGAATTTGACTTAAAATCTATGAAAAACAACTATATTTATGATGTTTTTTAACGGCTATATATTTTGATCATGAAAAAATTACTCTATTCTTTTTTACTATTGTCATCTGCCACTTTATTGGCACAACAAAAATTTGCAGTTGCTGATAATATTATCGGTACGGTAAGTGTATTCAATGCAAAAAAGTCAATAATGCAGGTTTCAAAGGTTTACACAGCTGCTACTCTTCCGACCAATTTAAAAAAGTACAGCTCTGTTTTTACAAAAGGAATTACTGAATATAAGTTTAAAGACGGACACAATGTATTAGACAGAATGTCACTGGCACAGATGAATTCGCAATATGATCTTCCTACTGACACCCCGGTGTTTATCGAAGGACATGAATTTACTGACACAAGCACAATGATTTACCCCGAAATTATTGCGAAAGGTGAGGTAAAGGACCACAATGGAAAGAAAACATTATTTACTACCCTCAAGTAAATACATCTAATATATAAGAAAGGATACTGCAAAACAGTATCCTTTTTTCTTTAATATTTTTTTCCCCACTTTTTTTTAAGCTCTTCGTAAATTTTCTTTTCTGTAGAATTTTTACCCGGCTCATACAGTTTTACATTTTTAATTTCTTCCGGTAAAAAGTCCTGATCTACAAAATTTCCTTCATAGGAGTGAGCATATTTATATTCCTTACCATAGTCCAGATCTTTCATCAGTTTTGTAGGGGCATTTCTCAGATGAAGAGGTACCGGAAGGTTTCCTGTTTGTTTCACCAATGCCAATGCTTCATTAATTGCCATGTATGTAGAATTACTCTTTGGAGAAACCGCCAAATAGACTGCAGTTTCACTTAAAATAATTCTCGATTCGGGATTTCCAATGACATTCACTGCCTGAAAACAAGTATTGGCCATAACCAAAGCATTCGGATTAGCTAATCCAATATCTTCAGCTGCCAGAATAAGCATTCTTCTTGCGATAAACTTAATATCTTCTCCTCCTGCAATCATTCTTGCCAGCCAATAAACGGCGCCATTAGGGTCTCCTCCCCTCATTGACTTAATAAAAGCAGAAATAATATCATAATGCTGTTCCCCATTTTTATCATACAATGCCATTGTTTCCTGAAGCACCTCAAGAACATCAACATTGGTAATCTCTTTGATATTTGAATTTTTATATTGATTTAAAACCAATTCTATAGAGTTAATCAGCTTTCTGCCGTCTCCACCTGAGTATTGAATAAAAGCTTCCTGTTCTAAAATTTTAAAATCAGTGCCTTCATCTTTATTATACCTTTGTGTTGCAATCTCAATTAGCTCTTCCAGTTTATCATAGCTTAGTGCCTTTAAGATATATACCTGGCTCCTTGATAGCAAAGCCGAAACCACTTCAAAACTGGGATTTTCTGTAGTAGCACCTATTAAAACAATCCAGCCTTTCTCTACGGCATGCAGTAAAGAATCCTGTTGAGATTTATTAAAGCGATGAATCTCATCAATGAATAAAATGGGTGATTTGCCTGAAAATAAATTTTGTTTCTTGGCGTCTTCAATCACATCGCGTACATCTTTTACTCCTGAAGAAACTGCTGAAAGCTTATAGAACTTTCTGCCTGATTTTTCAGAAATAATTTCAGCCAATGTCGTTTTTCCTGTTCCCGGCGGCCCCCAAAGGATCAGGGAATTAAGGGAATTATTTTCGATCATTTTTCTAATCGTCCCTTTTTCGCCGGTAAGATGTTCCTGCCCCAGCACTTCATCCAGGGTTTTGGGTCTTAATTTTTCAGCTAATGGAATATTTTGATTCAAGGTAATTCTATTTTTAAAGATAAATACTTCAGTTTTATGATCACTGAAACTTCTAACAAAATTAAACTAATTTTCATTTTTTTTACCCTATTTTTGCATTGTTTTGAAACTTACATTCAATAAAATCATCACATTTCCGCTGGTAATTCTGATAAAATTTTACCAATGGTTTATCTCGCCCTTACTTCCCAAAAATTGCCGTTACCAACCTACCTGTTCTCATTATATGATTGAAGCACTACAGGTTCATGGTATATTTAAAGGGTTCTGGCTGGGATTCAGAAGAATTTTAAGATGTCACCCATGGGGAGGAAGCGGCTACGATCCAGTCCCTACAAAACATAAACATTAAAAAATAAACTATTAAATCAATAGAAAAATGAGTACTATTTTTTTCAGAATTTATCTTGTCATATTTGCGTTGGTTACTCAATGCCTTTTTGCTCAGCAATATTCTGACGGATTATCAGATGGTTCATTAAAAGTAAACGGAAATAACATTCCCGTAAAAATCTACTCTACTACGGAACTAGGTGACCTCAGCGCTTTTCCGGAAAGAGCAATCAATAATAATGTATTGGTTATTCTTAACGAGTCAAATTTTGAACCGGCATATTATAATTACGGAGCATCAACTTTAGCAAGATTCAGAGATTCGAAGTATCAATTTTTTGATAAAAATTTTAAAATGATCGATACTCCTGTCAATAAAGAAAATATTACAACGTTCAAATATGCTGTAAAATCAGCAAAGCCTATTGCTGCAACTGATAAAGTAGAACTGGAAACCTCATTCAAAATATGGGATCCTTCAAAAGGCATTCAGCTTGGGCCGGTTACCCTGCACTTTTATAGTCTGATGTTTGTTTTTGCTTTTGGTTTCGGATATATTCTGATGACCAGAATCTTTAAAATTGATAATGTAAACCAAAAATACCTGGAGCCTCTTTTCACATGGACATTAATCGGAACCATCCTCGGAGCCAGATTAGGTCATGTTATTTTTTATCAGCCGGAATTATTTAAAGAAGATTTCTGGAGCGTATTCTTACCTATCAGTACTAAGAATGGCTTCAAGTTTACAGGATTTTCAGGATTGGCAAGCCACGGTGCTACCATTGCTTTGATTTTCACTACACTTTATTATTCATTTAAAATCATCAAAAAAAATCCATTCTGGGTTTATGACAGACTGGGAATTGTTGTAGCTTTAGGAGGCGCATTTGTGAGAATGGGTAATTTTTTCAACTCTGAAATCGTCGGAAAACCGGCGGACCCTAATTCTCCGTTTGCACTACTTTTCCCTCAACAAAGCAGTGAATACGGACTTACGGTACCTCGTTACCCAAGCCAATTGTTTGAGGCTGTAGGGTATGTTGCCCTTTTCATCTTATTATGGGTTCTTTACAGAAAAACAGATAAGAAATATCAGCAAGGTTGGCTATTCGGACTTTTCTTTATCATTCTTTGGGCAATCAGATTCTTTGTAGAATTCTTAAAAGAGCCTCAAGGTGATGAATTTATCCAGATTGGAGGTTTAAATACAGGACAGGTTCTTTCTATTCCGTTTATGATTGCCGGAGTCGTTATTATGATTATTTCCAAGAAGTTTAAAATTACTCAGGCGGAGAATGAAAAACCTGAATAAGCGAAACTAAGATTAATAAAATATAAAATCAGAATTTCTGATTTTCCCTATAAAAAAGGTAAGTTTGCCCATCAGCAGATTTACCTTTTTTCTTTTTCATTTCTTTGTTTTTTTACTACAAGCTTCCGGCTATTCTTCTGTTCAATTCTGTAAAGACAGTTCCCAATTCATTAATGACATCGGTAGGAAGCATAGATTCTTTTGAGTATTTTTCTGAAGCAAAATCCGCTGCTTTTCCATGCAGCCAGACCCCTAAAATACAAGTATGCTCTTCAGTATATCCCTGTGCCAGAAGAGACGTTAGAATTCCGGTAAGAATATCTCCACTTCCTCCTTTAGCAAGACCTGCATTGCCGGTTATGTTATAAAAGACTTTCCCCCGGGGAGTTATGATTTGTGTATGGTGATCTTTTAATACTATATATATACCCAGTTCTTTTGCTTTTTTCCTTCCCAATTCCAATCTTTCAAAGGAATTATCCGTTTTTCCAAAAAGTCTTTCAAATTCTTTTGGATGTGGGGTAAGAATAGATTTCTGAGGAATCAGCGAAAGATTCCTCTGCTCTTTAGAAATGATATTAAGCGCATCAGCATCCAAAACTAATGGATCAGAGTAGCCTTTCAGAAAATCCAAAAAGTTTTTTTCAGTATCAGGATGCTTTCCCAAACCTGGACCAATTCCACAGGTCATGTCTTTTTCAATGCTAAAGTCTTTTACAAACTCCTTTCCTCCTTTAAGAAACATAGCTTCAGGACATGAAGTCTGTAATATTTCATACCCACATTCAGGAGCAAGAGTAAAGGTCAAACCTGCTCCCGTCTTCAAAGCAGACCTTGTTGACAATACCGCAGCTCCTATTTTCCCATAGCTCCCGGCAATAATAATTACTTTGCCATAACTTCCTTTATGGGAGAAATTTTGCCTGACTTGAAAAAGGGATTGAATAAAACAATCATCAATGACAAAATACTCAGTGTCCGTTGCTTCAGCATACATCTTGTTCAAATCTATATCCAAAATGATTATTTCTCCTGCGTATTTACCTGTTTCAGGATGAAGAAAACTTCTTTTCCAGGATTGAAAGCTTAAAGTATAGTCAGCTTGAAAAACAGAAGTATAGCTTTCATTGATCTTATCTGTTAAAAGGCCGGAGGGAACATCTATTGATATTTTAACATTCTCTTTATTGTTCAGTTGATCAACCACTGTTTTATAATCTCCTTCCAATGGCCTAGATAGCCCTGTTCCAAAAAGAGCATCAATAATAATTGTTTTGTCATCAAAACCATACTGATCTATATTGCTGAATTTTCTGACGGAAATTCCTGAAATATCGCGAAGCCTCCTGAGGTTGATTGATGCATCTTCTGAAAACTTATCTTTTGGATCTTTTACAAAAACGTCTACATCAAATCCTTTTTGATATAATATTCTTGCTACAGCAAATCCGTCGCCTCCGTTGTTTCCTTTACCACAAAAGACAACTACCTTTTTATGGTTTTTACAATTCTCAGAAATCCAATGAGCAATAGCTAAAGAAGCTCTTTCCATCAATTGAATAGAGGAAACCGGCTCATGAAAAATGGTAAACTGATCCCATGTATGTATTTGTTCTGCGGTAAAAATTTTCATAATATCAATCAATCTTTAAGCAAATTACGAAAGTTTTTCAGTTCCTATACTACCTCAATCATAAAAATACAGGGATATCATTCATAAGATAAAAGATTCTGATAAAGCGACAATTTTCATAAAAATAATTGATGGAACTCTGGAATAAAATTCAACTATTGTGGAATAAAAAACGATAAAAAGTAATGTTTTTTACATTTTTTAATTATATTTTTGTGTAAATACAATTAAAAAAATATAAATTATGGGATTTGTTAAAGAATTTAAAGAGTTTGCTTTCAAAGGCAACGTTCTTGATCTGGCTGTCGGTGTTATCATTGGTGCAGCATTCGGTAAAATTGTTACATCTTTGGTAGAAGATGTGGTAACCCCTCTTCTTTTAAATCCTGCATTGAAGGCAGCAGGTGCAGAAAACATTTCTAAACTTACATGGAATGGTGTAGCATATGGAAATTTCCTTTCCGCAGTAATTAGCTTCTTATGTATTGCTATGGTTCTTTTCTGGATCATTAAAGGAGCCAACAAAATCAGCAAAAAAGATGCTCCAGCTCCTGCGGGACCTACGGATGATCAAAAATTATTAACAGAGATCAGAGATCTTTTAAAAAGCAGAAATAATATATAATAAATAGATAGACGCCAATCATAAGGCATATATTAAAATATAAACCGGAGAAATTGTATTTTTCCGGTTTTTTTATTGCTTGCGATCTCTATTTAATTAATGAATCTGTAAGATACTTGAAATCTGCTCTGCTAATGAAAGTCCGATTCTATCCTGAGCCTCAAGTGTAGAAGCACCTGTATGAGGAGTCAAAGATATTTTAGAATGATTTAGAATTTCTTTTGATGGTGTAGGCTCATTGATGAAAACATCCAATCCTGCAAATTTTACTTTACCGGAGTCAAGTGCTTCAATCAAAGCAGCTTCGTCAATCACTCCACCTCGGGAACAGTTGACAACAGCGACACCGTCTTTCATCATTTCAAATTCATTCTTACCGATCATGTATCCCTCTTTTTGGGCAGGAACATGCAGCGTAATAAAATCTGAATGCTTTAAAACATCCTGTAATGATTCAGTTTCTATATCAACATTGATAAACTGGTTGTTATAGAATTTCACTTTGATACTGGCTCTTCCTACATTATTATCAGCAGCAATCACTCTCATCCCAAGACCAAGAGCAATTCTTGCTACCTCCTGTCCTATTCTTCCCATACCAACGATCCCAATTGTTTTACCTCTTAGTTCAATACCGGCTGCATAAGCTTTTTTAAGAGATCCAAATTCAGTATCTCCTACCAGAGGCATTTTTCTGTTGGAATCCTGAAGAAATCTGGCTCCTGAAAATAGATGAGCAAAAACAAGTTCCGCAACCGATTCAGATGATGCAGAAGGCGTATTGATCACATGAATTCCTTTTTCTCTTGCATAATCTACATCGATATTATCCATTCCTACTCCACCTCTACCGATAATTTCGATCGAGGGGCAACCGTCAATAATATCTTTTCTTACCTGTGTAGCACTCCTTACCAGCAAAGTACGGATTTTGTGCTCATTGATATAATCCACTAAAAACTCTTGTGGAACTTTTGTCGTAATGACTTCAAAGCCTTTTTCTTGTAATGCATCAATTCCAGATTGATCCAGGCCATCGTTTGCTAAAACTTTCATAAATACTCGTATATTAAAAAGTAAAAAGATTTAAAAATTAACGTCTCTCACAATTAATTTTTAAATCTTCCAATTATATTTATTATTCTCCGTCTTCTTTGAAAACTTCAATCGTTACTTGCTTTTCTACCAAATCTGTAAATCGGCCTTTGTATCTTGTAGCTCTTACTAAGTGGTTGTCTATCCAGTGATAATTTCCACCTCTAGGCTTTCCACAAAGTACACTATGGTATTTGAATCCATGTTTATCCAGCCAATCAATTGTAATTTGTTTAAGATTTTCGGTTCTTGATGTGAAAAAACAGATTTGATGTCCTTCATCATACCATTTATTGACAGTTTCCAGTGCGTCAGGATATGGTTCACAGGTAACCATTCTTTCCGGTTCTTCATTGGGAACGTCATCTGTAATGGTTCCGTCTATGTCTATTAAGTAATTTTTTACTCCGTCCTTAAGAATAGGACTCAAATGCTCTATGTATTCTAATTCCATCGGTAAACGTTAAGTAACAAAGTTAAGGCTTTTACATACATCAGACCGACCAATCTTAATTTATATTAAAATTTTACTATAAAAACTATTATTTATAGAATAATATAAACAAATTTTTCATTTTATCATCGCTTTTAATTAATATTTTTCACTTTCAGATTGAGCTTTTATGATTGGAATGAGAAGTATTCAGGTTTTAAACAAAATGGATAATGAAAGATAGGGTGAGTTATTTGTATTCTTATTATCTACTTATATTATACTTTCTTTCCCTTTCCTACCACAGTCTATTTCATGATTTACCTTTTTTGCTACAAAAACATGATGTTTATCTAAAAATTTCCAAAATACATTTATTACACTTACATTTGTAGGAATGGAAGAATTTGTAGTTTTAGTGAACTCTGAGGATGAAGTTTTAGGTCTGATGGAAAAACAGCAGGCCCATATCAATGGCTTACTGCATCGTGCTTTTTCTGTATTTTTATTCAACAGTAAAGGTGAAATGCTTCTTCAAAAAAGAGCTTCAGTAAAATACCATTCTCCCAATCAATGGACTAATGCCGTATGTTCTCATCCAAGAGAAGGGGAAACTTATCTTGAAGGAGCAAAACGCAGATTGAAAGAAGAACTTGGAATTGAAGCTGATCTTTCCGAAAAATTCAATTTTATCTACAAAGCAGACGTAGGAGGTGGCCTTTGGGAACATGAACTCGATCACGTATTTGTAGGAAATCATGAATCTGACTTTAATTTAAATGAAGAAGAAGTGGAAGAAGTACGATTCATATCTCTCAATGATTTGGATAAAGAGCTTTCTGAAACTCCTGAAAACTTTACAGAATGGTTCAAAATCATTCTTGAAGAATATAAACACCATTTTTAGTGATGAAAAAAATATTACTTGTAACGACTTTTTTATCGGGAGGTTTTTTCTTTGCCCAAAAGGCAAAGATATATGAGAGCTCCAATTATTCGATCACTGTTCCGGAAGGTTGGAAATCAACCAATGATAGTGATATTGTCAATATTTTCCCCACCAATGAAATCGGAGCTATTACCATCTCAGAGTATCATGATCTGGCTCTTCCAAAAGAAGAAATGAAAAAGTTCATTTTAGCTCTCTATAAATCCGAAGATGCAGAAAGCAAAGTAAAGGAAAACAAGGGCAAAAAAGGATACAGAGAATATTTTTACGAATATTTTGATGAAAAAGAAAAACTTTTCTGGATTACTAAGGCTTTTCAAAAAGACAAAGACTTGTATCTGGTAAGCATCAATTGCGGCCAGAAATTCTGGAATGGAAACTATATGACCCTATTCAATGAGACTTTTAACAGTTTTAAAATAAAGAAATAAAAATTAAATATGAAGAAAACAGCCTTGTACGACAAACATGCTTCTTTGGGAGCTAAGATCGTACCTTTCGCAGGTTTTGAAATGCCTGTACAATATTCAGGAGTAACTGAGGAACACTTTGCAGTAAGAGAAAAAGCGGGATTATTTGATGTTTCTCACATGGGACAGTTCTTCATTGAAGGACCAGGTTCAAAAGATCTTTTGCAACTGGTAACGACCAATAATGTAGATGCACTGGAAAATGGAAAAGCTCAATATTCTTGTCTTCCGAACGAAAATGGAGGAATCGTAGATGATCTTATCGTTTACAAAATGGAGGATGATAAATACTTCGTGGTTGTCAATGCTTCAAATATTGAGAAAGACTGGAATCATATTTCAAAATACAATACTTTCGGTGCTAAAATGACCAATGCTTCTGATGAGATGTCATTATTGGCAATTCAGGGTCCTAAAGCTACTGAAATTCTTCAAAAATTAACTGATGTAAATCTTTCAGAAATCCCTTACTACCATTTTACAGTAGGAAGTGTTGCGGGGGTAAATGATATCATTATTTCCAATACAGGATATACAGGAAGCGGAGGTTTCGAAATTTATTTTGCCAACGAAAGTGCTGAAAAACTTTGGGACGAAATCATAAAAGCAGGGGAAGAGGAAGGAATTATTCCTTGTGGACTGGCTTCAAGAGATACCCTAAGATTAGAAAAAGGATTCTGTCTTTATGGAAATGATATTGATGACACAACCTCTCCGATTGAGGCAGGTCTTGGATGGATTACAAAATTTGATAAAGATTTTGTTTCAAAAGATATTTTTGCAAAGCAGAAAGAAGAAGGGGTTACAAGAAAATTAGTAGGATTCGAATTACAGGACAAAGGAGTTCCAAGACACGACTATCCTGTTGTAGATGCAGAAGGTAATGTAATTGGAAAAGTAACTTCCGGAACTCAGTCTCCGATGAAAAAAGTTGGATTAGGTCTTGCTTATGTAGACAAACCTCACTTTAAACTAGGTTCTGAAATCTTTATTCAGGTAAGAAACAAAAACATTCCTGCAAAAGTAGTAAAAGCTCCTTTTGTGTAATATAATAGATAAAAGGCCACAATTTAATTAAACTGTGGCCTCTTTTTATTCTATTAACGATGCTGATCTTTAATCATCTCCTTCACCATCCAACCATCTTCTCATTTTTACTCTGTGAGCTGGCGTTTCTTCTATACCTCCGGCCAAGACATCCAAGATCTTATCCCAAAGATTTTTCTTCTTAGACTGAGATTCTTTTATTTCATGATAGGCAGTCATATACTCTTTTTCATAATTATAAGCTTCCTCATCGGAATAATCCCAGGGAATATGATCAATAATATCTTGTGTTAAAGCATCAATTTCAGCGGGTTCCAATTTTTCCATCATTTTCAATTTAAGATGATAGGTTTCGGATATTGATAATATCTTCTTTAATGATGTATTTATATCTTTCCAGATACTCTGCCATTGTTCAAGATTAGCATCAATAAAAATAGCTTCTCCCATTTTTTCCAATGTTGTAAAATTATCCAATACTAAGTTTTTGGATTTTTCCTGAGTATCCCAAATTTCAACTAAGCCTGAAGCCTCTTTTTCTTTAAATTTTGCTTCAATTTTTTCTAAAATTGTAATCAATGCATTACTATTATCCAATAGCTTAGATTTTTCTTGTATCCATAAATCAATTACTCCACTGTCATTTGTAGTTGTAATTAATTTTCCACAATCTTCAAGCTTCAACCTTATTTCGTCATTGCTTGATTTAATTTCTTTGTTCGTTGTCTCAATATCCAATGAGAGCTTCCTTAAGCTTTGTACAGCTTTAATGACCGGATTAAATTTTTTTTCCATAAAACTTGTTTTAGTTATCTCCTTTTTTAAGGAATAGGTGTTTTTTTAAAATGCAAATAATTTTGAATATTTTGCATCAACTAATCTACAAATTTTAAATAAAAGACGCCATTCATTGTGAGTTTATTAATATTCTCTCGTCTTTCTTTACCTGCAATATTTTCTTGGAATAAAATAAAAAGACCACAGAGGAAATCTGTGGTCTTATTGTTTATAAAAGTATTTTTTTTTAAAAATCTTTTGCTGTCACAACCCATTCATTCGTTGCATTCCCCCATACATTTTTCGCAATCGCAAAAATCGTAATTCTCTTTCCTGTAGGAATAGATGTTAATTGTACTGCATTTGTAACTGTAGGCATTGATCCAGCTAAAGTAACAACCCCTCCGGAAGCCACCAGATTAAGAGATTTTCCTACCTGGTCATCTGTCGGAATAGGAAGGGTAACATTGATAGCACCTCCTCCGTTCCAGATTACAGATTCATTTCCTGTAGCAGAATAGTTTGTAGTAACAAGATTAAGTGATACAGGACCCGCCAATAAGTTATTAAAAGGAACTCTTCGAACATCTCCTGAAGCATCAATTGCTAATATATTTGTGCTCCCTCCTGCTCCTGTAAGAGCCTGAAGATTAGTAACACGAATAGGATTATTACCAGCACTTACTTCCAATGACCTTTGTGGCGTAGTAGTACCAATCCCTACTCTTCCACTTTTGGTAATCGCCATAATATTTCCTCCACTTGTTCCTCCATCATCAGATACATTTTGAAAATTAAGAATTCCCTCAGTACCATTAGATGTAAAATTCATTTTAAATAAT
Organism: uncultured Chryseobacterium sp.; assembly: GCA_963518055.1. GTDB lineage: Bacteria > Bacteroidota > Bacteroidia > Flavobacteriales > Weeksellaceae > Chryseobacterium. The sequence continues at coordinate 6,475 of CAUQIC010000008.1, read as the reverse complement.
TTATTACCCGCCGGGTTGCTCAAATTTTCAAAGTAAGTCCCTGGACCTGAAAAACCACTTGCCCCTCCTGTGGCTGTGATGGTTTGTCCCTTTACAAAGCTGGTTATTATACCACTTGTTTGTCCGGGCTCAGCAATATGCAGATAGTTATTAGGAGCAGCTGTTCCTATTCCTACCCTATGGTTTGCAGCATCTACTGAAAATGTATTTCCATCCACTGAAAACGCATTAATAGCAGTGCCTGTAAATGCAAGTGTATTAGCCCCTTGGGTTACAATTCTGTTCCCTGTTAAAGTCCCATCATTAGTATATATACTTGTATCAGCTGTATTGCCCATCTTTTTCCATACAACACCATCAAAATAGTAATATCCGATGGCAGTAATTTCGATTACTTGAGGCAAGCTGGGTGTGGTCCCTATGGGAGTGGTAGCATCACTTACATATACAATAGTTCCTATTTGAGGAAGGGCGTAAGTACCTGTTGTTTTAGCTGCCAATTGTTGTTTAGTAAGTCTTGGAGGAATGACCCCTTCAGATTCTGAGGTTGCTCCTTTTCCCATAATGTCCAAAGTGGCTTTCGGGCTAGTGGTGTTAATTCCTGTTTGCCCATAAAGGGGAGTTCCTATTATTAGGAAATAAATTAATTTTTTCATTTAAATAATTTTGCTCCATAAAATTAATATTTTTTCACCAAAAAAGGAATTAATTGAATTAAATATTCAAAAAATTAAGTTTATTATTTAATAAAAAAAAGATGATATAGAGATTATTTTTAATCATTTCTGAAACAGGCTTTCATATGATCTGAAAATCAAAAATATACCATAGACCAATTCATAAAAGCAACTTAATGAGAATTTTATGACCTATATACGAACAGAAAAATAGCACAATAAAAAAACAGAATCAGTATCCAACTTAGGATTTACAATAATAGAATTATTATTTAGGCTGAACAGTATAAAAAAAGAGACTGTAAATCCTACAGCCTCTTTTGAGTGTTTAATAACAAATGCAGCAGACGGATCTGTCAGAATTACAAGCATCTCCTATACCCGGCCTGGTAGAAATCACACCGCCGCCGGGGCCACATAAAATATTGCATGGGTTTAGAGGGGCGATTCCTCCGTTAATTTGTTTCAACTCTGCTCTGTTCAGAGCAGTCTTTTTTAAAGAATTTGTTTTCATAGTATACGTTTTGGTAATAACAAATATATGAATAAATCAATCCTGAACACCAAACTAACAACTACTAATCAAATACTTACAAGACACCAATATATTTCAAATAAAAAACACCACAGAAATTCTGTGGTGTAAAGCTCTTTATCTATTGAATTTTTATTTATCGATAAATTAAAATATTTCTTATAATCCTGGTTCCGTAAAAATGTCTCTCGGATTCAGAAAAATAAAATTTATTTCTTTGGTTATTAAAATTCACTGTTTTAGAAGGGATTTCTCTTTCCCAGGTAATCATCATTTTTGTTTCATTCATGATAGGATAATTAATGTCAGAAAACCTAAATAAAGATCTTGTAATAATCGTGCTATCCACTGAATTTGGAATACTCCAGATAGTTTTCGGTTGCATTTTTTCCATTTTTGACAATAAATAAGAAAAATCTTTTCCAATATATTCTTCTTTATTAGCCTCAAAAGTCTTCAGATAGCTAAGGGTATCAATAACTTTACTATTCTTTATTCCTTTTAATGGCTTTACAATAGTCTTATTCTGAGCATTGGCATGAATGCTCAAAAAACAAAACGCAACTATGGTAATTCTCATTATCACCTTGTCAATCTATAAGAATAAATCATTTTAAAAATGATAAAAAATTAATTTACATTAAAAAACTCCTGTAAAGCTTCCACATTCTTCTTATCATTTCCTACAAAAATCTCTTTATCAGTAAGAAAAACCGGCCTTTTCAAAAAAGTATAGTGATCCAGTAATAAATCTTTAAATTCTTTTTCTGTAAGAGCTTTAACGTCTAATCCTCTCAATTTGATTTGAGTAGATTTCTTACTGAATAAAGCCTCATATGATTTTGTTTTTTTAAACATCTCCGCTAGCTCTTCTTTAGTAATAGGCTCTTTTTTAATTTCACGGAGTTCCCAATCTGCAAGATCAAACTGTGCTAAAATTTTTCTGCAGGTGTCACATGTGTTGAGATAAAATACTTTCTTCATTGCTGTTTCTAAATCTATTATTTATTAAAACTCTCTTTCATTGAAAGTTTCATCTTTCAAAAGTAGGATTTAATCTAAAACTTTGGAAATTATTAAATAACTTTATTAAAATTTTATAAAGATGCAGAACAAACCTATTACTTTTCAATTTATTTCGGAGCCTTCAGACGTTAATTACGGAGGAAATGTACATGGAGGAAGTGTTATGAAATGGATTGACCAGGCTGGCTATGCATGTGCTACAACCTGGAGCAGTAATTATTCGGTAACAGTTTACGTAGGAGGAATTCGTTTTTATGATCCTATTAAAATAGGTGAAGTGGTAAAAGTTGATGCTCAGGTTATCTATACAGGAACTTCAAGCATGCATATTTCCATTAATGTCTTTTCAAGAAACCTGAAACAGCCAAATTTTGACAAAAAAAAGACCCATTGTATCATTGTTTTTGTTGCCGTAGATGAAAATGGCAAAAAGCTTCCTGTTCCTAAATGGATACCGGAAACTGAAGAAGAAAAGCAACTTGAAATATATGCCAAACGCCTGATGGAATTAAGAACACAGATAGAGGATGAAATGAAGCCATTTTTATAAAAAAATAAATACTTACAAACCAACATAATACATATTTCGACGTGTCAATAATTTTCATATTTTTATAAGAAATAATGATGTATGAAAATTATTTTCACACTCTCTATTCTTTTTATTGGAATCATAGCCAGATCACAAACCCATCGTTTCATTTATGAAATGCAATACAAAATGGATTCTACAGATACCATGCTTGAAAAATTGAATATGGTATTGGATATTGGTCCCAAAGAAATAAAATTTTACGGACAAAACCTGGCAATTACAGATTCTCTGAACAAGAAGTTCGGGATGAATTCTGACTATACCGATATGTCCGGACAAATTGTGAAAAGGAAAATCAATTCTTTTGATCATGAAAATTATATTAATATCAAACAGGGATACTATTCTTTTAAAACAGTAGATAAAATTAACTGGGTCATTTCTGATGAGACTAAAAAAGTAGAAAACTACGATTTACAAAAAGCTACCACAAAATTTGGGGGAAGGAGTTGGATCGCCTGGTTTTGTAAGGATATTCCATTCAATGAAGGTCCATTTAAATTCCGCGGGTTACCGGGATTAATTTTTGAGCTTTCAGATACTAAGAAAAATTTCATTTATAATCTTATCAAAAGCCAGAAACTCCCAGAAGCTTACTCTACTGAAGACTTTGTGGAATCCAACTTCGGCAATAAGGCTGTTTCTATCAGCGAAAAGCAAAAACTTAAACTGGCCATGGAGTTTTATAATGACCCTTTTGCTTTTGAAAGAAACAATTTCAGTAAAACAAATAATGATTTAAAGATCAACATTAATGGCAAAGAAATCCATAACGTTGATGAACTGAATACCCAAACGAAAAGTATGCAGGAAGTGATCAGAAGGTATAATAATCCTGTTGAAATTGATAAAGCAATCCATTATCCTAAATAGATAAAAGAAACCTAATGAGAATATCTTTCATCTTTCATCTTTCATCTTTTATCTTTTATTGTATCATCTTAATTCCTATATTTGTACCATTAAAAGGAAATGGTGTTCTTCCTTATCCAACCGCTTTTCAAAAGCTGATGACGCCTGATTAAGAGATTATTAACAATAACTAATCAGGATTATTATGTCAAAAAATCAACGAACACTTGGCAAAAAAGTAATTTTTCACACTCAGTTTTTCTTCAGAAAATTTCCGGCTCTGCCTTATATTTTTAAATGGCTGTTGATCAGTATCATTATTGGCGCTTTAGTAGGAACTGCTTCAGCAGGGTTTCTACAATCTTTAGAATGGGCCACCCATTTCAGAGAGAATCATATCTGGCTTATTACCTTACTTCCTGTTGCAGGTTTCCTGATTGGACTTATATATTATTATTGGGGTAAAGATGTTGAAGGGGGTAACAACTTACTGATCGATACCATACATGATCCAAAAGGTATTATCCCATTTAAAATGGCTCCTTTTGTATATTTGGGAACCATAGCAACCCATTTATTTGGAGGTTCCGCAGGTCGTGAAGGAACAGCACTTCAGATGGCCGGTGCAATTGCAGATCAATTTACTAAACCATTTAAGCTTGACAGAAACGAAAGAAAAATATTGATTATTGCTGCTATTGCTGCGGGATTTGGATCTATCTTTGGCACTCCATTAGCCGGGGCTGTCTTCGGACTTGAAGTTTTTTTGATAGGAAGAATAAGATATAACGCAATCTTTCCGGCCTTTGCTTCTGCTATCTTGGCAGATTGGGCCACCAATCTATGGAATGTTAAACATACTCATTATCATATCGATTTTATTCCGAAGCTGGAATTTTTCCCCATATTGTACAGCATACTAGCCGGGATTGCTTTTGGAATCTGCGCAGCAGCTTTCAGTAAAATTATTCATTGGGCAGGATCCTTTTTTAAATCAAAAATTAAATACCCACCGCTTCGTCCTGTTATTGGAGGAAGTATTATTGCTTTAGCCGTACTCATCATGGGAACCACCCGATATATTGGGCTGGGAGTTCCGGTAATCCTGGAGTCTTTTGAAAAACAACTTCCATTATATGATTTTGCTTTAAAAATGATCTTCACCATTATCACACTTTCAACAGGATTTAAAGGGGGTGAAGTAACACCATTATTCTTTATTGGGGCTACTTTAGGCAGTGCATTGTCATTATTTATTCCGTTACCTTTTGGGTTATTGGCAGGAATGGGATTTGTTGCAGTATTTGCAGGAGCAACCAATACTCCTTTAGCATGTATGCTGATGGGAATAGAGTTATTTGGAGCCGAGTGTGGTGCTTATGTAGCAATTGCCTGTATTGTTTCTTACCTTCTTTCAGGTCACAATAGTATTTATACCAGACAAAAAATTGGAGAAGCTAAAAATAGAAGATATGAAAGCCAGCAGGAAAGATCTATTTCGGACTTTTTGTAGAAAGTATGGAAGAAGTAATTTTTGATACTTGCAATACTGCCCCTCAACTTACAAGTATAATTTGTAATTTTATCCCATGTTTGATTATAGATTAAAAGTCTTCCATACCGTAGCATCAAGATTGAGCTTTACAAAAGCTTCGGAAGAGCTTCATATTTCCCAACCGGCAGTCACCAAACACATAAAAGAAATTGAAAGCCAGCTAAGTGCAAAATTATTTGATCGAAAAGGAACTTCTATTCAGTTGACTCAGAGTGGGAAAATCTTGTATGAATATGCTGAGAAAATACGAAACATTTACCGTGATCTTGAATTCGAAATCAACCAGATTAACCAGCAGCATAAAGGAAAATTAATTATTGGAGCCAGTACCACTGTCGCACAGTATATCCTTCCTGAAATTCTGGCTAAATTCAATACTTATTATAAAGATATTAAAATCGAACTTCTTACGGGAAATACGGAAGCTATTTCCAGCCTCTTAAAAGAAGAAAAAATTGATTTGGGTATTATAGAAGGTGAATCCCAATCTTCTTATTTCGATTATAAAACTTTTAAAGCTGATGAAATTGTGTTGGCCGCCAAATCAGATCATGTACTTGCTAACAAGACATTACAATTAAAAGATCTTTATGATATTGAACTGATTTTCCGGGAAAAAGGCTCCGGAACACTTGAGTTTATACAAAACCGATTAAAGGAAAAGCAAGTTAATATTAATGAATTAAAAACAGTTATGCAACTTGGCAGTAGTGAAAGTATCAAAAACTACCTGCTCCATTCTGATTGCATGGCTTTCCTTTCTATAAGTACCATAATCAACGAACTGAAAAATAACATCCTGACCGTTATTGATATCAAAAACTTCAGTATTGAAAGAGATTTTCATTTTATTCTTCCTAAAGGGGAACAATCGGAACTGATAGAGCTGTTTTTGAGGTTTGCAGAATAATTTTGTATCTATTAATGATAATAACAGAAAATTTTGTTGTTTTATCTGAAGTTTTGCGTTTATTAATTAAAGATGCCGAGTTTTAGGTTTTGGCTCAAGCACAAGCCAGATGAATTATTTTATTTAGGTGGCCGGGCTAAAGCCCACCCTATTGATATTGATGTTCACCTGGATGTCCCTTCAAATAATAGGTATTTAACGACAAGATGGCCGGGCTAAAGCTCAGCCCTATTGATGTGGATATCCGAATGTATAATTAGGTGTTTAATAACAAGATCTTTTATCTTTTATCTTTTATCTTTTATCTTTTATCTTTTATCTTTTA
>CAUQIC010000007.1:0-263967 GCA_963518055.1 uncultured Chryseobacterium sp. | reverse complement strand
TTTTATCTTTTATCTTTTATCTTTTATCTTTTATCTTTTATCTTTTATCTTTTAATAAAATGATTATATTTGATTAACACCAAACATTAGAAAAGGTATTATTATGAAAAAATTATGGATAGGAACCGCACTTGGACTTCTTTTTCTGGGAAGCTGTGCTCAAAACAAAGAAAAAAGAGAGGAATATAAAGATGCCCACAATAAGGATTCTTTATTCAATAAGATGGGAGATTCCGCGGTAGCGAATTCTGAACCGGCACCCACAACTCCTGATACATCCAAAACAAAAGTCGACAAAGCAAAAGCAAAATAAAAAACCACAAATCCGCAGAACATCCGCGGATTTGCACTTAAAAAAACTTGACTGAAAAAAAACCGGGCAATCAACCCCGATTGTATTGTTATGTATACTCCTTATCGGAATATTATTTTCAACGGATAAAAAGAGGAACTATGGTTATCTCATGGTAACGAAATACACCTATGTTCCCTATATAAAGTTTCATGGTTTTGTTTGCTGTTTGGTTCTTGGTATTATTTACCTTAGAAAGAAAATATTCCGTCGAAAATAAAAGAGATCAGCTGTAGTATGATTGTAGTCATCCCCTCTAAAACTCCTGCAAATATAGGGCAGCAGCTGCATTACGTAAAATAATAGATTAGCCATTTTCGCGAAAATGGCAAGACAGAAAACAAACAATCATTCGTTTTTAACTATTTTCGCGAAAATGAATATCATCATCTGAGTGTCTTTCTATATCAAGATACTTAATATAAGCTGATGGCGAAAAATCAGTAACAGCTTTGAATACAGCCGCAAACTTACTATGTGAAGAAAAACCACACTCATCTGCAAGGATACTGATTTTGTATTGTCTGTACTTTTCATCATTGATCAGCTTATCTACAATATAATTGATTCTTAAACGATTGATATAGGTTTTGAAATCGGAACTTTTGTGCTGATTGATGACATAAGAAAGATACTTTGTATTGGTATTGAGTTCTCCTGCAAGAAAAGACAAAGACATCCCTTTATTATTATAGAGGTTTCCTTTTTCAAAACCCTCCAGAAGTTCCAGTAATTTTGTTTCTGTTTCAGAGGTCATCAGTGATTCATTCCTTCTTCTATTGGATTCGCTATCCTTTTCGTCTATTTCTTCTACAGAAATATTAGAAAATTCATGGCCCCCGGACGGCTTAAAAAAGTGTATATTATTACTGATTGGCTGTAATTGAGTTCTTATGATATTACGGAACTTTGAACGTTGTCTTTTCTGTTTGGTTCTAAAAAAAATAATGATACCTACTAGTGATGTAAACAAAATAATGATAGCAGCATTCTTTGCCACATTCACCTGCCCGCTTCTTTTGTTATTTTTATGACCCGGCGCTTCCGGGTTTAGAGCAAATCCCTGGTTGCGAGCCGCAACACTATCGTAAGCTCTTATATACTTCACTGCATACAGAGAGGCTTTGGGATTATCACCGGTTCCTTCATAATAATCACTTATATTAGAATACACGGCTTTTTTAAGCTTAAGACTTCTGGAAGTATCGGCAATTTTTTCTGCTTTTTTAAGATATAATTCAGCATCTTCCCAATTTTCCTGCTTCAGACGAATTCCTCCCAGTCCATTATATACAAGTCCTAAAATACAACTCCCTTCTTTCAGAAGTTTTTCAGCCTTACGGTAATAATTTTCTGAAACGATATAGTCATTAAGCTTAAAGTATACATCACCCAATAATTGATAGGAAGCAGCTACAGTTCTCCCTTCATGCTGACTATTTATTTTCTCAAAATAGTTCAGAGAGGACTCTACATATTGTATGGCATTTGAATAATTACCCAACTCCATTTCATAATAAGCTCTCTCTTGGTTAAGCAATCCTGCCATCTCGTTTCTTTTTTGAGGATCACTGATCTTCAGAGAGGCATCAAGCCCTTTTATAATATATTTCTTTGATCTTTCCTGAAGACCTACTTGCCGGTATTGTTTTGCCAAAAGTCTATTGATATATGCCAGCCACTCCTGGTCATTCATCTGGTTGATTAATGAATAGGCATTTTCACTGTATCCGATTGCTTTTTTAAATTCTCCGGCGTAATGATAGAGTTCTGAAAATAGGATCAGGCTTCTCACTTTCTCCATAGGCTTTTTTGCAGAGCTATAGAGAGAGTCTGCTGTTTGTATTGCTTGGGCTAAATTTTTATGAGAAGTAACAACAGAAGTTCTTTCGCAGATCTGTTCGAAACGATCCTTCTTCTGTGCATATATGGGAACTGCTGTAACAAGCAAAAACAAAAGTTTCAGTAATTTTTTAAACATAAAAAAACAAATTATTATTTTTATAATAACTCATCATTTTTTCACTGGGTGTCTTTTTGTTTTTTACAAAACTACTAATATTTTACTTTTAATTAAAATATTCTTCTGTAATTTAATCATTTAACCAAAAAATCAATTTACATTAATTTTAATAATACATTTAAAACAATACATGATTATCTTATATACCGAGCTATCTATATATTAACAACAACCTTCATGAAGAATTATTTTTAATATGAACAAGTTAATTGTTATCATATTTATTACATTTGTAGGGAATGAATAAAAAGTTTTTATGAAAAAAATAGCAATACTTTCTTCTCTGTTTATAGGAGCTCTGGCATGGGCACAAGGAATTAAATTTGAAGATACCAACTTTGCCTCTATTCTGGCTAAAGCAAAAAAAGAGAATAAACTGGTTTTCGTTGATGCCTACGCATCTTGGTGTGGCCCTTGTAAACTGATGGTAAAAAATATATTCCCTTTACAAAATGTGGGAGATTATTATAATTCTCATTTTATCAATGCAAAGATTGATATGGAAAAAGGAGAAGGGATTGAACTGGCTAAAAAATATAATGTAAAAGCCTTCCCAACTTATCTATTCATTGATGGAAATGGTGAAGCTGTACACAGAACATTAGGCTATGTTGAAGAAAAAGATTTTATCCAGTTTGCAAAAGATGCTGAAGATCCCGGCAAGAGATTAATTGCTTTAAAGCAAAAATTTGAAAACGGAGAAAAAGATCCGGAATTTTTAAAGAACCTTGCCATGCTGACCATGTATAATGATACAGATTTTGCGGGCAGAGTACTCAATCGGTATTTCCAACAAAAAGCCAGTCTGGATCAAGAGGATATCCAAATGCTTCTGGCAGGAACTCAAAGTACAGAAAGTCCTGTATATAGTATATTTCAGAGCAAAAAAGCTGATATTTTAAAGTTTCTTCCAGAGGATAAGTATGAAAAGCTTGACAAAAATATTAAATTAAATACAGTTGCTAAAAAAGCTTACAATCCGGATACTAAAGCCTGGGACGATAATTATTTCATGACAGAAACTCAAAAATTCCTAAGCAAAGAAGAGGCTGAGAAAATTTTGAAAAGGATGAAAGCCAACAGAGCTTTAAAAAACAAAGATATTCCTACTTATGAAAAACTCATCATTGAAATTTATCAAGATACTTCAGCGGCAAGCTCAGAAGAATTGAATTCTCTGGCGTGGAATTTTTTTGAAAATGTAAATAATAAAGCATCTCTTGCAAAAGCTATTACCTGGGCACAGGAATCTGTAAAGAAAGATCAGAATTATGCCAATACAGATACTCTGGCAAACCTTTACAATAAAGTTGGGGATAAGAAAAATGCAAAGATGTGGGCAGAGAAGTCTATTGAACTGGCAAAAACTACAGGACAGGATTCAACAGATACTGAAAAATTATTAAAAAGTCTTTAATCAACAATAATAAAAATAAAATCCACAGTCTATATTTTAGACTGTGGATTTTTTATGTAAAAAAACTAGTTGTTATATACCAATACCTGCATTTTGGTGAGCATAGCTTCAACATCTCCATTATATCCCGCATAGTTAGTAGGGTTATAATTAACAGTCTGGTTTCCTGACCATGCAGAATACTGAACTTTAAAAACATAAGTTCCGGCTGTAAGAGTTACTGCCTTTAGAAAGGTTACAGGAATTGGAAGCCTTACCAATTGAGTACCACTTACCATAGAAGTATATGCAGAAGATATCTTAACATTATTCTGCAGTAAATAGAATGCCCCTTGTGAATCAGTACTGGTCAAACTTGGAGCATAGCCTATAATCGTAAAGAGAAAAGTTTGTGTAAGGCCTGCAGGTACCGTTAAAGAGATCGTTACACCAGGAACATCTGCTACTGTTCCCTGATTAACGAGTAAAGCTGTCGTTCCTTGGACATAATTAGCAGAAGCGATGGTTCCACTTACTGTATTTACACTAGCCCAAGAGGGAGCAACTCCAGCCCCACGGGAAGTTAAAACCTGGCCAGAGGTTCCAGCTAATCCTGCAGTATTAGCATTCCCGCCAACGTTAAATTCATTAACAACTTGCAGTGAGCCATTGACATGTAATGTTCTTTGAGGTGTAGGCGTACCTATACCAACTTGGGCATTAAAAAAAAGGGGAAGAAATAAAATTCCCGGTAATAAATTGATTTTCATTTTTGTTAAATTTAAAGTTAATATATCTTATTTAAAAAAAATATTCATATGTGTAACACAAAGTTAAATAAAAATATAGTTCTCTTGTAAAAAATAAAAAAACTTAAATCAAATATCAAAATAAAGGGAATTATAAACTATAAAAAAAATGAGCCGGATACAGTATCCGGCTCATTTTTTTAAGTTCAAATTAATATTCAAAAAGAACGCTTCCCCACGTAAATCCACTTCCAAAAGCTGAAAGAAGCACCAAATCTCCTCTCTTAATCTTGCCTTGTTCAATGGCTTCACTTAAAGCAATGGGAATAGAAGCAGCGGTTGTATTTCCGTATTTCTGAATGTTATTAAATATTTTATCATCAGGTAATCCGAATTTCTGCTGAACAAACTGAGCAATTCTCAGGTTAGCCTGATGGGGGATAAACATATCGAGATCTTCCACTGTTTTTCCTGCTTTATTCAAAGCTTCCATCATTGTTTCAGGAAATCTTGTTACCGCATGTTTAAACACGAAGTTTCCGTTCATAATCGGATAGACTTCTTTATTGGTAACATTTTCCGGTTCTTTTCTCATTCTGTCACTCCATCCGAATTTAGACCCTGGAAACTGCGTACATAGTTCATCTGCGTATTTTCCTTCAGAATGCATATTTACAGCCAGAACATCCCCTGCTTTTTCATCTTCTGTTGCAGAGAGAACAACCGCTCCTGCCCCATCTCCAAAAATTACAGAAACACCTCTTCCTTCATCGGAAAAATCTAACCCAAAAGAATGTACTTCCGCCCCAACTACAAGAATATTTTTATAAGTTCCGGATTTGATAAATGCATTGGCTACACTCATAGAATAGACAAATCCTGAACATTGATTTCTAACATCTAAAGCACCAATCGTATCACAACCTAACATGTCCTGAAGCAATACTCCACATCCGGGAAAATAATAATCAGGAGAAAGTGTTGCAAAAACAATATAATCGATATCTTTAGCTGTTAATCCTGCTTTTTCTAAAGCCTTTTGGGATGCTTTGAAACCTAAATAAGCAGTAGTCTCCTGAGAATCATTCCTATTTTTTCTGTGTCTTCTTTCTTTAATCCCGGTTCTTTCAGTGATCCACTCATCATTCGTCGTCATTAATTCCGCTAGATCATCATTTGTAACAACATTATCCGGGACATAAAATCCTACCCCTTTTATGGTACTTTTAATCATATAGTTTTTTAATTTTGGCAAAGATAAAACTTATTTAAAACATAGTATTTCAAAATATTAGTATTTTTACTTTATGCCAATTGAAACAATATACAGAAATGCCCAATGTGAATGGGTAGATGTAGAGGCCCCTACTCCGGAAGACCTTAAATTTCTTCATGAAAGATATGAAATCAACAACCTTCTTCTGGAAGACACTATAGATCCTAATCATCTTCCAAAATATGAAGAGGACGGGAGTGTAAAATTTTTCCTCCTTCGTGAAAGCACAGAGCTGGAAAGGAAAAACCTCAATACCATCAGCGACATCAGTACAAAAATTGCTATATTTCTGTTGGGAAATACAATCATTACTATCCACAGAATGAAAACCAGAAGTATTTCTGAAACGCAAAAAAGAATTTCATCCTCACAGCAGGAGGTTACCCCTGAAAAGGTAGCTTTAATGATTGCTATACTGATTATGAAAAGCTTTGATGATGAATCTGTAAGTCTTTTGGAAACAATGGACAATATCGAGAATGAGATTTTTCTTAAAAACACCAATCATACCAGTCAGATTCGAAGGTTATATAAATTGAAACGAAAATCAGGATTAAATTCACGGGTTCTGATTATTTCTTCTGATGCCATTGATAAGTTTAAATTACTGAACCTTCAGGATTCCGAAATTGTTGATTTAAAAGATAAACATAAAGATGTTGTTGCCGATTTCGATCATTTAAATATACAGATTACCAACCTTATATCGATGTTTCTGGCACTTTCGGACCAGAAAGCCAATCAGGTAATGAAAGTATTGGCTATCTATTCCGTGTACTTTTTACCGATAACCTTTATTGCAGGAGTTTACGGAATGAACTTCGAAAACATGCCCGAACTTCACCATAAACATGGCTATTTTATAACATTGGGTGTCATGGCAACAGTCGTAATCAGCACGTTTATCTATGTGAGACGCAGGCAGTGGTAATCCCAATAAAAAGGATTGCTACATCCAATATATCTCAGGTATTGCTATTTACTTTGCCACCAATACACGAATTCAATTATCGGTGTATTGGTGGCAAATAATTTTTCGCCATATTTTATTTTCCTTCACTACCTTGGCTTTTGCAAATAAGTAGTAATTTAGGGAGTGCTTCACCAACGCTTCCTAAAACTGTTGTAAAAACTATGAAAACTGAAGATCTCAATACAATTCTGAAAGACAAATCCCTTTCACAGGATTCTAAGGATAAACTTATTGCTTTGCATGAAAACATTTCTACTAAGCAGTTTTCTGATCTTTTAGACGAGTTTGGTAATCAGTATGTAGAATTTGTACAGGAAGGTGGCGGTGTCTGGGGAAGTGCGCTGGTAGGTTATTTGTATGGGTTGGAAATCTTTGGTGTCCGTTTTCTCAAAGTTGCAGGAACAAGTGCGGGAGCTATTAATACCATGCTCATTGCAGCCTGCAGGACAAAAGAGAAGGCAAAAAGCGATGTGATCAAAGATATCTTGTTCAGCTGGGATTTTTCGGATTTTATGGATGGAAAAACGTATGTAAAAACAACCCTCCACGCCATGCTCAATAATAAGAATTTCTTTACCATCAATGCTGTTTTGGCAATCATATTCATTATTATTCTGATCATCCTTCCTTTTGCTATTCCTTCAGGAACTATTATGAATGCTAAGCTGATGTTCCTCATCCCTTTAATTCCAGCCATTATTCTCTTTTTTTGTATTAAAAAATTATACAATAACTTCAGAAAAGAAAACAGCGGACTGAATCCCGGGATAGTTTTTCTGGACACCATGAAAAAAGCACTCGATGGTTTTGGAGCGCAAACGGTAGCCGGACTCAATGAAAAATTCATTCAAAAAGAATATGATCTGAATCTGAACTATCGCTACGGAAACAGAGAGGAATATTATACGGCTGCTCTACAAAGTATTGAAAAGATCAAAATTAAAAATCAAGAACATATCGATGAAACAAGGTACAGGATTTTCTATGATAGTGCTGTTAATAACGATTATTATAAAAACAATCCTTTTTACCAGCTCAGGTCGGAGTATGTTGTGATTACAACAGATATCAATGCTAAAATAAAGGTAGAACTTCCTACGATGGCCAATTTATACTGGTCTGAGGAGGAATTGAAACACATCAGCCCCGCTGAATTTGTGAGGGCTTCGATGTCAGTCCCTTTTTTCTTTGAACCATTTCGGAAGACCATCAATAAAAGTGACAGTTCTGTAAAGTATGCCTGGAAGTTCTGGATGAATACCCAACAGGCAGATATTAATCCTGCTGGTGTTTTTATTGATGGTGGCAGTATCTCCAACTTCCCTATCGATCTTTTTCATGCTGATGAAGTTTTCTATCCCAGACTTCCTCTTTTTGCCGTACAACTCACCAGTGATTCCGGTATTGTTTCTGAAAGAGGTAAAACGGCTGAAGAAATTATGGCAACTCCTTTCAGCTATGCCGGAAATATCATTGATACGTTAAAAGGCTTTAATGATAAAACCTTTCTTACCAAACACAGCTTTTATCGCCTCTACAGCATACAGACCGTTAATTGCGGAACCAGCAGCTGGCTGAATTTTTTTATGAAAAAAGAAGAAAAAGAAGATCTTTTTAATAGAGGTTTTCAGGCAGCACTTGATTTCCTCAATAAGTTTGACTGGGATAAATACAAATATGAGAGAATGATGCTGACTATGAAGGAGAAAAAAATAATGAAAGAAGAAGATACACCGACGGTGGGGTAAGGATTTTTAAGTAATTTAGTCATAAAAAACTATGAAATACATTTGTGAATGCTGTGGAGAGGAAAAAGAAGACTGGCCCGCACTAGCTTATAATTCGCCTTACTTTTACTCTTGCTTATCTGAAGAGGAATTAAAAAATGCTGAACTTACTTCAGATTTGTGTGTTGTTGAAACTCCTGAATATACCCATCGATTTATCAGAACCGTTTTAGTACAGGAGATAATCGACGACTGCAGAGATCTTGAATACGGAATCTGGGTTTCATTAAGTGAGAAAAGCTTTGCTGAATATGTTGAAAATTATGACAATAAAGCATTTGAAACCGAATATTTCGGGTGGCTTTCGACCTATCTTCCCGATTATGATTTTGCTGAAAGTATTCCTACCACTGTTGTCGTGAATAATTCTATAGGCCGTCCGTTTGTTTTTCCTCATCAGAACCATGAACACCTTTTTGTAGATGATTTTTATAAGGGAATTACAAAAGAAGAAGCTGAAAGAAGAATCAACAGAGTTTTAAATGTTGAATAAATGAATTGGATCATAAGAAGTACAAAAAAAGTAAAGTTTCATACAAATCTTCAAGAGATTCTTAAACCTATATGGAAAGACCTCAATGTTTATAAATGGATTTTGACAGATCTGGATTTCATATCTAATGAACTTCCGATTCCAATCAATTTTGATGAAGATTTTTTTATATTAGATTACTATCAATTCGAACAACTTTATGAAAGTAATCCTCAGGTAATCTGGGGAATTATAAGCGCCATACCCAATACTATTAGCCCTGACATCTCACTGATATCTACCCTATCAGCGGAGGATCCCAATGTTTGGAAAACTAATTATTTTTCAATTGAAGAAAGTATTTTGGAAATTATTGCTTTTGATAGCGGATACACTATCATTAAATTCAAAAATATAGATTTATCAGATAAGTTTAAGGGTTATTTCCAGGAACAGGCCTTAAATCTTGAAAAGTTTAATGAAAAATATATCAATTAAAAATATGAAGTCCATTCACCGATATTTATTTATCACAGGAGGTTTACTAAGCTTTCTTTCTATTATTATGTTTTTCATAGCTGTAGGAATGTTTACCGCAAGAGGAGATTATCCTTCTTTTATTATAAAATTGTGTGAACTATTCTTTATTTTGTGGCTTCCTTCCTTAATTATTGGAATTCTTTTAATCTTATCCGGAATAGGAATCTATTTTGCCAAAATATCAAAATAGATTCCTGTTTTTAAGTTTACAAATTATCCAAAAAATCCAGATACATCGGAACGCTTTTTTCAATCCATTCATTGGAAGAATCTCTTTCTATTCCATAGTAGACAAAGGGTTCTTTGTATTCTGCTTTTATATAATCAAAAGTCAGTTCATAGGGCCGGAAAAGTTCATTCATGGTATATTTATATTCTCCGGAAGCACTGTAGCCTTCTTCATCAATTCCGGCAGTAACAGCCAGTGACATTTTCTTTCCTCCAAGTTTATATCCGCTATTGCTTCCGTAAGCCCAGCCATACAAGACAACCTCATCTAACCATTGCTTTAAGAGTGGCGGGCTGCTGAACCAGTAAAAAGGAAACTGAAATACAACTTTCTCATATGATTCCATTAATTCCTGTTCTTTGGCTACATTGATCCTTCCATCAGGATATGTTTTGTACAATTCATGAACGGTATATTTTTCAGGATTTCTCTTCAGTTCTTCAATCCATCTTTTATTAATCACAGATTTTTCAATATCCGGGTGGGTTACAATAACTAAGGTCTTCATTATGTTTACATTTTCTACTACAAAATTACAACCTGTAACTTACATTTCGTACATTAGCTACCCATTGTATGGTACTATAAAAAATGTAAGTAATGACTAAAATAAAGGAAACATCCACCAATTTTGCCAATAAAAAAGCACTTTCAGACGAATGCCCTGAAGTGTATGCTTCAAACGTTATCGGTGGACAATGGGCATTAGCAATCTGTTGTTATCTGATCAACGGGAAAATGAGGTTTGGAGAACTCAAAAGGAAACTTAACAATATTACGGAACGAATGCTTACCCTCCAACTTCGTCGATTGGAAGAGGACAGAATTATCACCCGAACTGTTTTTGCAGAAGTTCCTCCTCGGGTAGAATATGAACTCACTGAAATAGGTTATAAACTGAAACCTATTATCCTGGAATTTGAAAAATGGGGAAAGGAACACAAAGAAATTATGGAAAGTGATGAAAGAAAATAGCATTTTCATTTAATGTCATGAAAATCATTCTTTATTTTCCGTAAATTTAATAAGTATTAAGTACAGCTATGAAAAACCTGACATTTTTAATTTCCCTCACCTCATCTCTCTTTTTGGGAACATGGATAAATGCACAAAAAATCACTGACGGCCAAACTCTTGAAGTCAATGGAATGAGTGTTACCTTCAATATCCTTAATAAAGAAAGTGTTGAGTCCGGAGGAAAATCTTATGACCGCTATAAAGTTTCTGCTTCTGTAAAAAACTCTTCTGATAGGCCCTACAACATCAGGCTTTCTTCTTTTCCGCAGATTGTAAGCAATATTGGACTTGTAGAATTAGACTGCCTGAATGCTACAGGGGCAAGGCTTACCTCCAAAAAGATGGAACTGAAAATGAAAGCTCAGATAATTAATGTTACTTACTCTTCCTATGACAGATCAGGGAAATTGATCAACACTACTATTCCTATCACCGGAAGTTACTATTTTGATCCCGGAGATACCATCAGTGATAACGCCATTTTTATTGTTCCTCAGGGCGAAAAACCTGACATTTCAATAAGAAGTCTGAAATAAAATCAGATTACAGCGAGCGAATACATCCGTACAATCTAATTTTAAGAAAGACATTTTATTTTCTATCCTCTGTATTCCACAGTGGCTTTTGCTCTAAAACTTTATGATAAATAGGACAGCTTTCTGCATGAGACCCTTTCAGGTATCCCGCGCTCATCAGAAATTCATTAACGATTTCTCCGCCTGTAAATTTAAATGTCTTTTTAAAAAGCTTCATCCAATCCTGCAGTGTCTTTGGGTGATGGTGTTCCAGCCATTTTTCAAATGAACCAAACTCTTTTTGCAAATCAATAATTGTTTTAGCGTTTTCAATGGCTGCATTCACTTTTAACTTATTTCTGATAATACCGCTGTCATTCAATAATCTTTCGCGATCTTCTTCTGTATAAGCTGCTATTTTCTGAATGTCAAAATTATCATAAGCCTTTCTAAAACTTTCTTCTTTTTTCAAAACGGTTTCCCAGCTCAGCCCTGCCTGATTAATTTCCAGAATCAATCTTCCAAACAATTCATTATCATCATGAATGGGAAATCCATAATAATTATCGTGATAATTTTTATGCAGTTCTTTTCTGCTTTCAGGCTGCATTCCGTCTATAGCTAAACAATAACTCATTAAAATATTCTGTTTTTTAAGTTTAATTGATGGTATAAAGATAAGATAGTATTGTGACAACTGTTAGTCAGGAGAATATTTTCAATGTAAAAATTTTCTACCCTTCTGAGCTCTCTATTCTTTTTTTTACAATTTATCGGGTTAAAGATAAAATAAAGTGTAGTTTTGCATTCATGTCAAACACCAAGATTCATATGAAGACCTATAAAGCCATCATAACGATGCTTATTTTGGTTTTTTCATTATCTCCGTGTTCTGTAAAAAGAAATATTCTTGATATTTTTGACGTTCAATATATCAGTGGATTAAATAAGGTAAAAACAACCTCAGTCTCTTCAATCAACTGTGATATTAATTCCACAACCTCCTCGAAAGTTTCTGCTTCGAAAACAGGTATTACATTAAAGGATAACAAATTCTTTAGTTGGAATACAATCGCAAATAGTAGTAAGAAAGACCTACTTCTCAATGAATACTCAGGGCATACCACAGGAAACAGCCCTCCAAAATATATTTTATTTAAGCGATTGAAATTAAATCTGGTTTAATATTACAACCCAACCAGTGCAATCAATCTTTTAAGTAAAACATATCAAATTCAATGAAACATACTTTTAACAGCCAGTCTTCTGATCTGGCCGGTTTATATACGTTATCCCTCCGCATGGTAATCGGATGGACTTATTTTTCAGCTTTCTGGCGCAGGCTTATCCTTGAAAACAAATTAATTCCTGATGAAAAAGGATATATCGGTGAAAAATTCAATCATTTTCTCCCAAATGCCTTAGGAATAAAACCTATAATCGAATACCTGGTTACTCATCCTGATGCTTTACAGAGATCAATGATGATCTTTACCATTATTGAAGCTATTGTTGGCCTGCTCATCATTCTGGGATTCTTCACCAGACTTATGAGTATTGGGATTTTCAGTCTTGCTTTAGGGATTTTATTAGGTTCCGGCTGGCTTGGAACAACCTGCCTTGATGAATGGCAGATAGGTGTTTTGGGAATTGCAGGTGGCTTTGTCTTATTTCTTACCGGAAGTGGTCCCTATTCACTGGACTATTATTTTAGAAAGAAAAACAAAAGCTTCACTCAGAAGAAATGGTTTTTATGGCTAGGTTCCGGACCTCTTCCTGTTTTCAATGCAAAACATCTAGTCTTGGCAGGATCTCTACTTATATTGGGTCTTACATTGTATACGAATCAACATTTCCACGGAGGGGTTTGGGGAACGCTGCATAATAAGTCTGTGAAACCAAAAGTCGAAATTTCCAATATCTCACAAACCCATTCAGATTTAACATTTCAAGTCTATAGAACTGAAGGTGCGGATGTCTACGGCTCCTTCCTGATCGGAATTCATATTCTTGATAAAAACGGAAGTATTATAAAGGAGTTGAACTTTACTGAGCTTTCAAATTTCACCAAAGTAAATATTAAAAATTACTATGTTGCCAAAGTAAAACCCGGGAAGCACAGTCTTATAATCCCTCTTGGAGCAAAAGCAGATATTAGTGTTGATATTCAGGATATTGTTGAAAAAAGTGAGATTCACACCTTAAAATTGATTGACATCAGCGGTATTGAATGGATAAGAACGATCGAATAAGAGTATCAGACTCATTTCGGGCCTAGAGGTTGTTATTTAATCTTGCATGTCATAACCAATCATTTATTAAAAAAGCGGACTTTAGTCCGCTTCTATTCATTTCTCAATTTTCTGAAAGATTAACCTGATAAATGCACGCACTATCTAGACCAAGTTTCAAAACTTTTATATCAAGTAAAACATCCAGTCCCATCGTATCGCACACTCCCTGTATAAAAGGTTTTATGACCGGCCATTCCAGCAAATCTACAATCTGAAGACTCTGTGTAATTCTATGGTAACGATCAAATCCTTTTATCAGCATTTCAACTTTATGATCATTTAATTCTTTAAATTCAAAGCTATATTCGGGACTGGATGTAAATACTGCTCCAATAAGTATTTTAGCTGCTGTTGGAATTCCGGGTTGCAGGCTAGGGTTTGTTTTCAGGGTTCTTAAGGTCATTTTCGTTCCCAGGTCATACATAAAGGCGCGCGAGAGCTGGCCAACAGATTCCTGGCCAAAAAGTCTCTCCGACTGCTTTAATAAACCTCCATAAAATGCGCCGGTAATATCTGACAGACGTTGAACTAATTCGGGAAAAGTACCGGGAAAAAAATCTGAAATAATCTGATCCTGATTCATTTCCGGAACATAGACATCATTTTTTCTTAAATCGGATAACGCTATATAGGTTTCCGGTATTTGTATATTATTCATGGTAAAGTTTTAAAAATGTCTGTGATAATAATTAATTAAAAACTCATTACAGAATATCTTTTATAAAAATCCAGGCACATGTTCTGGAAGAGGAAACTTTGCCATTGCTGTAACGTCTGGCAAAACACCATGTAGTAATGGTGATATGAAATCAGTCTGATCTAAGAACCGTTCTTTAGGTAAGCTTTCTGAAGCTTGAGCCGGCTTTTACCTTTTGAAAAGGTATGCTGAGGGTGAGGGAATCTATTCATATTTTTTACATTTGGTAATGTAAAGCTAAAGAAAATAAATAAATTCTCCAATAAGTGATATTATTTTTTAATGAAAATAACAATAAATTAATATGAATGAATTTAATATAACATCACAAAAAGAAATTACAAATCTTAATATAAAAAAACCTCCGAAGTGTTTCGGAGGTTTTCATATAATTTAGTGCATGGCTTCACTCAAATCTATTTTTTCTTTACTCTTTCTTTCCTTAATGAATAAGATAAACGGAATACATATTAAGAATATTATTCCAAGGTAAAGGAATACATCCATATAGGATAATACAGTTGCCTGTTTAGTTACCGACAAATCAAGCATCTTATAGGCAGCATTCATTGCAGCATCAGGAGTCATTCCTTTGGCTACAAAGCTTGCTTTCAATGCTCCAAGCCTTTGCTGAACTTCGAAACTGTTTTCATCCAGATGCGAAATTAAATTGTTCCTGTATTTCTGACCTGCGTTGGCGATGAAGGTTGTAATCGCTGCAATACCAAACGATCCTCCCAGCTGCCTCATCATTCCGGTAAATGCAGCCCCTTGTCCAATTTCCTGACCTTTCAACGTACTTAATGATAAGGACGTAATCGGGATGAATAATAATCCCAGTCCGGCTCCCCTCACAATCAACATCCAGAAAAATGCATCTTTACTGGTATCAGGAGTTAGAATTTTATACCCCCAGAAACTATAGACAAAGAAGATGAACAGTCCTAAGGATACCAGGATCTGTTGTTTTGCTCCTTTTGCCAGTAATCTTCCAATAATAGGCATCATGAAAGCTGTTGTTAATGCTGCAGGAATCATTAAAGCTCCAGATTGGAGGGCCGTCCAGCCCAGAATACTTTGTGTATATAGCGGTACTATAAATGTAGAACCATATAGCCCAAATCCTAATACAAAAGACATCATAGTTCCAATCCTCAAATTGCTATTTTTAAGCACCCTGAGTTCCACAATCGGATATTTAAAGGTAAGCTCTCTCCATAGGAATAAAATAAACCCTAAAATTGCCGCTACTGTAAATGCTACAATCATTCCGCTGGCAAACCAGTCTTCTTCATGGCCTCTTTCCAGAATAAACTGTAATGAACCTACCGTTACAGCCAGCAAAGCAATTCCTATCCAGTCAACGTCTGAAACTTTACGTTTTTCAGCATACTTCGGACTTCTTACAAACTGAAGCGTCATCAAAGTCGCTGCAATTCCAATAGGAATATTAATATAGAAAATATATGGCCAGCTAAAGTTATCTACGATATACCCTCCAAGTGGCGGACCTAAAGTAGGACCGATAATTACTCCCAAACCATAAATAGCCTGAGCCATACTTCTTTTTTCAATCGGATAAGATTCCGTAATAATCGTTTGTGAAGTCACCAATAAGGCTCCTCCACCGATTCCCTGCATCAATCTGAAGAACACAAGTTCCCAGATATTGGTCGCATTTCCACATAAAAATGAAAATATAGTGAATATAATGATAGAAGCCGCGAAGTAATTCCTACGCCCAAACTGCTGAGACAGCCAACTCGTCATAGGAACGACAATAACGTTTCCGATAGCGTATGCTGTAATTACCCAACCCACTTCAGAAAGTGTGGCTCCAAGGTTACCCTTCATCTCGTTCAGGGCAACATTCACAATCGTGGAATCCACAATCTCCAGAAGGGCACAAAGGATAGCAGTAATCGTAATGATTACCCTTCGGGCTCCGTATTCTACTAATGAATCTTGCATAAGTTTTTTACGATGTAAAAAAGTCAATGGTGAAGAGTTTTCAGTGAGTAAACAGTGAATTTTAAATCAATCTGTTTTTAAATTGACAACAAAACAAATTCACTATTGACTATGAAATTAATTGACTTTTAACAATTTTAAATGTTATTTCAAAGCAACCTCTGCTTTCACGTTCATCCCTGTTCTCAATCTTTTTGCAATATTTTTATCCAAATTAACAAAATCGATTTTCACAGGAAGTCTCTGAACTACTTTTACAAAGTTCCCACTCGCATTATCCGGAGGAAGAATTGAGAAAGTAGCCCCTGTTGCAGGAGAGAAAGAGCTTACTACTCCTTCAAATTTCTGATCAGGGAAAGCGTCAATCTCAATTTTCACTTTTTGACCTTCAACCATTTTATCTACTTGTGTTTCTTTGAAGTTGGCCACTACCCATTTCTGGTCATTTTTCACCAAAGCAAACAATTGCGAACCTGCTTGTAAATATTGACCTGCCTGAGTGGATACTTTTCCTACGTGCCCATCTTCAGGAGCAAGAATAACAGTATATGACAAGTTTAATTTTGCATTTTCAACATCCACTTCTCTTTGTTTAGCAACAGAACCTGCAACACTGATTTGTTGAGAGCTTGCCGCTGTTTGAGAAGAAGCAATCGTTGTTTGCTGGGCAATTTGATTTCTCTGATCAACTAAAACCTGCAGTTGTTTATCTGCGGATTGTTTTGCTGCCAGAGCCTGCTCATACTGTTGTTCTGTAATAGAATGATCTTTTACAAGATTAGCGTATCTCTTCAAATCCTGAGACGTTTTCCAAACATTTACTTTGGCAGCTTCAATCTGAGCATTGGCAGTTACTACTGCTGCTTGAGAAGAGCTGATATTTTTAGAAGTAGCCGTTGTAGAAGCTTCTGCATTTGAAATATTGCTTTTAGCTGTAGATAAAGCTGCCTGAGCTTGTTCTAAAGCCATTTTCTGATCTCTGTTATCTAAAATAACTAAAGTATCTCCTTTTTTTACGAACTGGTTGTCTTTTACTTTTACCTCAGCTACATATCCTGAAATTTTAGAAATAACCGGTGACATGTTTGAAGTGATCTGTGCATCATCAGTTTCTTCATGATACTGTCCGTAAGTAAATGCTCTGTAACCGTAGATTCCCCCTCCGATTACTACAGCTGCTAAAATGATAGGAAAGACTAAGCTTTTTTTCTTTTTAGGTTCAACTGCTGGTGTATTATTATTTTCCATTTTGGTTTCGATCTGATTATTTAAATGTTAAAGTTCCTGTTGTCTGTAATAGTTTTCTATAGGCTAATGCAGCATCTGCTTTCGCATTGATTACACCTACGTTAGCGGCAATCTGAGCGGCATCTGCATCCAATAATTCGGTCATGGTTGCAAGACCGTTATCATATTTATTTTTTGTGATTCTGTAATTTTCATTAGCCTGTTCAGCTGATTTTTCAAAAACACTAATTCTTTTTTTAGAATAATCTGTATTTTGATATTCTCTGTTCACATCAAGCTTAATGTTATCATTCAGCAATTCATCGCTAGCTGCCAATTGCTTTTCTCTCGCCTGAGATTGTCTCAAAGATGAATTTTCTTTCCAGATATTTGATAAATTGTAAGAAATTCCAACCCCTACGTTTACAGCATTGTACACAGTAAGGAATTTTGGAATATCAGCCGCTATATACCCTCCTGTAAATGCAATTGACGGAAGATTGTCAGCTTTTGCTGCTTTCGAACCTAATTCAGCTGCTTTTCTCTGTTGAGCCAAAGCCTGTAAATCTTTACGATTTTCTCTTGCTTCATTGACATAAAAGTCAACAGGCTTTACCTCTGAACCTTCTTCAATATAATTCTGATCAACGTCAAGTTCTGTCGCTTCAGGAAGGCCTAGTAATAAATCCATATTGATATTGGCAATATTGTAGTTATTTTTAGCTTCCAATAATTGAAGTTCAATATTTGAGGTTTGCAGATTGGCTTTTAATCTGTCGTTCCTTGCAATCAATCCGTTGTTTTCCATTTTAAGAAAAGTCTCGTCTCTTTTTTGAGAAGCGGCAAGATTTTCTTCAAAAACTTTAATAGACTGGTTAGCTTTAAATAAATTATTATAAGCCTGAGCTACATTATAGGCAATTGCAATTTTATCATTCTCTGTACTTAGCTTAGAAGCTTCTACAAGATATTTTGCAGATTGAATCCCATATTTAATTTTTCCTCCGCTGTAAATAGGAACACTAAGATTTGCTGAGCCATAAAGAACCTGATGTACTTCGGGACCTCCTGCCCCGCCTGAAAGACCGGGTAATTTTATATCAACATTTGGTTTTATCGGGAGGTACATATAGCTTCCTGAAACTTTTAATTCCGGAAGTTGTCTGTTTTTAGCCTCCAAAAGATCAGCTGTAGCCTCTTCGATCTTGGCTGCATCGATCTTGAGATTCTTGCTGTTCTGGATTCCCAGCTGCACAGCTTCGTCAAGAGAAAGTGTTTTTTTCTCCTGAGCATTGGCATTGGCTATTCCTACGAATAGTGATAATGCAATCACTGAGTTATTTATTCTCTTCATAACCTAAAAGGTCTTTTAGTAAATATTTTATATGTTTATTAAGTTCTGTATAGTATTTCTCATCAAAAGCTTCCTCATCTTCGGTATCATTCAAAAACTCTTTATACATCTCTTTGGCATTGAATGCATAAAATAAAGTTCCGCTTACAGTTGAATGAAGCAGATAAATAGGAGGATTTTTGGTGAAAATTCCATTTTTAAGGCCACTTTCCAGTATTTGTGAATACATGGAAAGGAATCCCATTTTGGTTTGCTTCAAAAATTCAACAATCTGAGGATTCTTAGTATGCAGCTGTTCTCTCTGCATAATCCTGTAAAAGCATTTTTGAGTGCGTATCTTGTTAGAAAACTGATCAATTACTCTTTCAATCTTCTTCCATTCATTAATATCGGTTCTCCCCAAAAGATCTTTTGAAAAAAACTGACCTTCATTCATTCTATATTCCACTAATTTCTCATAAAGTTTTTCCTTAGAGCCAAAATAATATGAGATCATAGAGATATTTACATTAGCCGCCTTTGCAATTTCCCGGGTGGAAGTTCCTTCGAATCCCTTT
The DNA here is from genome assembly GCA_963518055.1 of uncultured Chryseobacterium sp. GTDB lineage: Bacteria > Bacteroidota > Bacteroidia > Flavobacteriales > Weeksellaceae > Chryseobacterium. The sequence continues at coordinate 244,538 of CAUQIC010000007.1, read as the reverse complement.
TCTGCAAAGAGCTTCTCGGCCGCGAATAATATATTTTCTTCTTTTGAAATCATGTTAGTGTTCATTTTTCAGGGTGCAAATTTACACAAGTTTCAATTCAAATCAAACGATTGATTGATTTTTTTTATTAAAATAAAATTAAACCTTATGATTAGGTTGGTTAAAAATTTTAAACAAGCCTGTAATAATCGCGAAAAAATTAAAATACCATTTATTTAATCTATTAAAAATAATATATTCAATTGATAAAATAAATACAACTAATAGAATTTAATTCCTTTTACTTAATAGATACAAACTATAGATTTGCCAAACATTAAAATATTTCATCAATGAAAAAAACGTATCTTATTATGGGATTAAGCCTTGCAACACTTTTGCAGGCCCAGCAATTAACGACTAATACGGGGACTCCTGTCGGGGATAATCAGAACTCTAAAACTGCAGGCAACAATGGCCCTGTACTTCTTGAGGACATTCATCTTATTGAAAAGCTGGCTGCTTTTGACCGGGAACGAATTCCAGAAAGAGTGGTTCATGCCAGAGGAGCAGGAGCTATTGGAGAGTTTGTAGCAGATGCCGATTTCTCAGAGGTAACTTCTGCAGAATTTTTGTCCAAAGCAGGAAAGAAAACACCTGTTTTAGTAAGATTTTCAACAGTTGTTCATCAACAAGGATCTCCTGAGACTTACAGAGATCCAAGAGGTTTTGCTGTGAAGTTTTATACTGATCAAGGCAATTATGATCTGGTTGGAAATAATCTACCGGTATTTTTTATAAGAGATGCAATCAAATTTCCGGATATGGTTCATGCATTCAAGCCTTCCCCTGTTACTAACGGAGCTTCCGACAACAACAGGGTTTTCGACTTTTTTGCCAATATTCCTGAAGCCACTCATATGCTTACCTGGCTGTTTTCAGATTATGGAATTCCTGCCAACTACAGAGAAATGCAGGGTAATGGTGTTCATGCTTTCAAATGGGTAAATGATAAAGGTGAAGTAACGTATGTAAAATACAAATGGCTTCCTAAGCAAGGAGAAAGAAACCTTACTTCTGAAGAAGCTGAAAAAATACAAGCCACACAAACCGAGCATGCCACCCTGGATCTTTATAACTCGATTCAGAACAAAAAGTTTCCTCAATGGGATTTATACGTACAAATGCTTAAAAAGAGTGATTTTGAGAAACTTGATTTCAACGCTCTTGATGTCACAAAAGTATGGCCTGAATCTATAGCAAAACTCATTAAAGTAGGAACGATGACGCTCAACCAGAACCCAACTAATTATTTTCAACAAGTAGAACAGGCTGCTTTTTCTCCCGGAACATTGGTTCCCGGAATTGAACCGTCAGAAGATAAATTGCTGCAAGGAAGATTATTTTCTTATTTTGACACACAACGTCACAGAATAGGCGGAAACTTCCAGCAACTTCCAATAAATGCTTCAAAGAATACGGTTTTAACCTATAATCAAAATGGGTTTATGTCTATAAGACCTCAATCAGGAGAAGTAAACTATCAGCCTTCTGCCAGCAAGCCTGAAGTGACGGACAATAAGAAATTTAAATATTCACAAACGGTATTACCGGCAGGAACGGTTATTACGCAGGCTAAAATTGATAAGGAGAATAATTTTCAACAGGCGGGTGAACTTTATCGTTCTTTCTCAAAAAAGGATCAGGATAATCTTATCAAAAACCTGGGAGGAGCATTACATTCTTTAAAGGATAAGAAAACAGCAGCAAAAATGATTTCTTATTTCTATCAGGCCGATGCTGAATATGGCAAACGACTGGCAAATTTCATTAAAATGGACAGAAGTCAACTTGAATCTTTACTTTCAAAATAATCTGTATGAAAAACATATTATATTTATTCATCATATTATCCACAGCTTTCTTCATGAGACTAAATGCTCAGGATATCTTTTCTTATGCAAAGACAGATCATGTTACAGAACTTAGTCAGTTCAAATCCGAAGTCAATCAAAAAAATGATCAGGGATACACACCTCTGATATTAGCGGTCTACAACAATAGTTATAATGCTGCGAAATGGCTCTTAGAAAACGGAGCTTTACCTGACCTTCAGGATCAAAGTGGAAATACGGCTTTAATGGGAGCGGCCTTCAAAGGATATCTTACTATGGCTGAACTTCTCCTTACTTATAAAGCTAATCCCAATGTGAAAAACTACAATGATGCTACAGCGCTTATTTATGCTTCTGTTTTTGGAAAAAAAGAGATCACAGAACTTTTGCTCAGTAAAGGAGCTGATAAAAATATAAAAGACAATAGAGGTAACACCGCATTACAACATGCCGTCATGCAGGGAAATGAAGAAGTGATACACCTACTACAGTAAGAGAATTTCAATTATTCATTCTAAGATCTGCTTTTTAGCAGATCTTAGCTTTTATGAATATATCGTGATAATTTTATACCAAGATCTGTCCAGACAATTTTAGGGTTTCCATTTCTGGTAAGGTGGAGGTCTGCAGTATTGATTTCTTCTAAAATACTTTCAATATTAGCTCCGCTGATAAATTTTGAAAATCCAGCCCAATTGAATCCGTTAGCATCAATCTTTTTATATACCAAATTTTCAGATTGGTAGTTTTGAAGGAGAGCCAGTCTAAAGATTTCTGAACAATAATTGAGAAAATTTTTCTGTTTTTCCCGGTTCCATCCTGCTATTTCTCTTGCCCAAAAAATGATACTTTTAAGATACTCAGGTTTCTTTTTAACCATAAATGCATCACGAACCCATTGAACAAAGAGCTTTTCAAATTCATTGCTTTTATCTCCTGAATTCAGCAGTTTTATAGCATCGTTAAGATTTCCCTGAGCTTCATGAATAATCTCTCTCCTTTTTTCTTCAGAAACTGAGAAGTTTTTATTGAGATAATTTTCCAGGTCTTCGTCATTAAGCCTTGGCACTTCTACAATTTGTGTTCTGGAAAGGATCGTAGGAAGTATATCATCGGTATTTTCGGAAGTAAGAAGAATGATTGTCTTGGCCGGTGGTTCTTCCAGAAATTTTAAAAATTTATTGGAAGCCGCTACATTCATCTTATCTGCTCTCCAGACAATAAGTATTTTGGTTCCTCCTTCATAGCTTTTCAAAGAAAATTTCTGATTCTGATCATCAATTTCATCTGCAGAAATAAATAGCTGTTTATTTTCAGATTCTAAAAACGCTGTCCAGTCATCATAACTGGCATAAGGGGAGGCCAAAACCATTTCCCTGAAATCATCAAATTTATTTTTACTTAAGGAATTTCTATTATCTGTAAAAACAGGAAAACTGAAATGAAGGTCAAGGTGGTTAAGATGCTCTATTTTAGAAGCCGCATGTTCGTTTTCCCTACTTAGAATTTCTTTGGCATATGCCAGCACTACAGGCAATGTTCCATATCCTTCTTTCCCTACAAAAAGTTGGGCATGACTTACTCTGTTTTCGTCAATACTTTCTCTAAGAAGTTTTTTAAGGCTTTGTTGTCCGGCTATGTTCTCCCAATTCATGTTTCAAAGATAAAAAAATCTTATTTCTTTTTTCCCAAATAAACATGATTTAATATCCTTAGAATTTTCCAAATTATCATTTAAAAACAATCACACGGTTCATAGGCTTTATCTATAATATAATTAGGGTAAAATGAAAGCAATATTGTCATCAATTTAGTTTTTCACAATACATTTGCAAGTGTATTTTTGAGTAAATTGTTGTAGCAATTTTCAATGTACATCATCACAAAACAACAACAAAATGAATAAAGAATCAGAACACAGAATAAGAGAAGTTTTCCAAAAGCAAAAGGCTTTTTTTAAAACTCACCAGACAAAAGATATTGAATTCCGCAAAGCACAACTAAGACGATTCCGCGAAGTATTTATCAATCACACAGATGCTCTTTGTGAAGCATTGGATGTTGATTTGGGGAAAAGCAGAAAAGAAGCAGAATATGTGGAAATTCAGATTGTTGTCAGTGAACTCGATTATTTATTGGAAAATATTGATACCTGGGCTGCGCCTATAGCTGTAGATTCAAAACCTCACCCATCCGGAGCTGAAGTGGTGAGCAAGATCACCCATGAACCTTATGGGGTAAATTATATTATCGGACCTTTTAATTATCCCGTCCAATTGACCTTCAGTCCGCTTATTGGTGCTCTTATTGCAGGAAACACGGCCATTATTAAACCTTCAGAAAATACGCCCCATGTTGCGGAGGTACTTGAAAAGATTGTGAAAGAATCATTTGACGAATCTTATGTAGCTGTTGTACAGGGTGCTATCGAAGAAAACACATTACTCCTAAGTCTTCCTTTCGATTATATCTTCTTTACAGGAAGTCCGAATGTTGGAAAAATTGTAATGAAAGCCGCCGCAGAACAACTAATCCCTTTAACTCTTGAACTGGGTGGAAAATCACCGACCATTGTTCATGCAGACGCAGACCTTGATAAAGCAGTGACAAGGATATCTTACGGAAAATGGATTAATTGCGGACAGACCTGTGTGGCTCCGGATTATATTTATATTCATGAATCTGTAAAAGATGAGTTTATTAATAAGTTTAGGGCTTATTTAAAGGAAAACTATCCTAATGGCTCATTAGGGAAAATAGGTAAGATTGTCAACCAGCAGCAGATTAAGAATCTTGCGGGGTACTTGGAAGCTTCTCCTGACAAAATAATATATGGAGGGCGTTATGATCCTGACAGTCGTCATTTTGAGGCCACGTTAATGGATCATGTAACCTGGGATGATAAAGTAATGCAGCAGGAGATTTTCGGACCGATCCTCCCGATCATGACATACAGTGATATTAATGAAGCTCTGGAAGAAATCAATAACCGCCCAAAACCATTGGCTTTATATGTTTTCACAGAAAATCAGGAATTTGCACAGGATGTTCTGAATCGCACCACAAGTGGAGATGCAGAGATCAACAGTGCCATCATTCATGTAGGATCACATTACCTTCCTTTTGGAGGGGTAGGTACTTCAGGAATGGGAAAATACCACGGAAAATTCAGTTTTGAAAACTTCAGTCATTGCAGATCTGTACTGCAGGTACTTTAATTTTTTCTTTTCTATTACAATGATATAAAGACCGTTCGCTATACACTGAACGGTCTTTTTTATAAGATCATGAAATTGCCGTTTTTATAGCGGATAATTATGTTTTTCCTCTAAAAATAAGGCCTTAACAAACTTTAACCACATATAATTTTTACAATTCATTAATATTTAAGATATTTGCGCATTGTTTTAAAAATAAAGAATGAAAAAAATCTTTGTAGTATCATTCATATCAGTTGGATATTTTCTAAATGCGCAGAGTCTAGGTAACTCTCCTTATGCAGCATACGGAATTGGAGATGTAAAATATGATAATACGATAGAAACTGCTTCCATGGGAGGTATATCAACCGCTTTTATAAGTGATTTTACCAGCAGTTTCAATTTTGCCAACCCGGCGAATAACGCCAACTTCGAACTTACAAGTATCAAACTGGAAGCTACCAACGAAAACAATTATTTCAAATCGAATTATAACGATATGAAATCTACAAAGCATTCTACGTATCTTTCTAATATTTCTTTGGCATTTCCACTATCCGGAAAAATGAAAATGGGTATTTCTTATCAGCCCTATAGTGCCAAAAACTATGATATTGTAACCAATAAGACCGTGACTAATGATGTTGAAAGTGTTACGTACCAGAACAGATTCAACGGAAGCGGTACTCTGAATACTGCACAGGTTGCCTTATCTTATAAAATTAATCAGGAATTCTCTGTAGGAGCAAGAGCCAATCTTTACTTTGGGAATTTATATGATCTTAACGAACTACGTGCATCAAATTCTCAGTATGTGGATGGCTATGAAATGAAAAACAGAGTCAGAAACTTTAATTTTACTTTGGGTACCAGCTATCAGAAATTAAACCCACGTACTGACAAGAAATTAACGATTGGAGCTACTGCAACTTTTGGAAATACCAGTAATATGACCACTGATTATACCAACAGTACTTACAGATATGCTGATGCTGCAGGAACTAAAACCGACCAAAGTATTTTAGAACAAAAAACAACAAGTTCTAAAAACCTTCTTCCATTACAGGCTTCTGTTGGGGTAGGATATGGAAGTGAAAACCATTGGTTCCTTTCCGGACAGGTTGATTATAAAAAGGGGGAAACAATTACGTATTTTGGACAGACAAAACAATTCCAGGACACTTACAGAATTTCTGCCGGAGGATGGTACCTGCCTAACTATAACAACTTCAGAAACTATTTCTCAAGAGTAGTCTATAGATATGGAGCTTTCTATGAAAGAGGAAATCTTGCCATCAACGGATTGGGAGAACTTGATCCAAATGGTAACAGTATCAATAAATTTGGTATTACTGCCGGTGTAATGCTTCCATTCAAAAACAGTAGTATTACAAGGATGAGTGGTCTTGAAATAGGAGTAGAACTCGGTAAGAGAGGAACGCTTAAAGACAACCTGATCAATCAGAATTTCATCAACCTTAAAATAGGTTTCAACTTTGCTGACAAATGGTTCAGAAAGGCCCTTTATAACTAGGATGAAGTTTTCAAAAAAAATATCATATAAAAATATAGCATGCCTTTTTAGTTGTGCTATATTTTTTATATTGACTTCCTGTGAAGAAGATCTTACGAAAGCCAAGGGTACCCAAAGCAAAAATTTTCCTTCACAGATCATTAATAACGCCAATATAGTACAGCGTGATTCCGGCTTTGTCACCATGAAAGCCAAAGCTCCGATCATAGAAAAATATGAGCTTATTGACAGTGCTTATACAGTAGCAAGAAAAGGAATTGATATTGAGTTTTTTGATAAGAAAAATCCAAAGGTTCCCGGGACAATCAAAGCGAAGTATGCCAAGTTTTATGATTATAAAAAGTTTTACGAGGCAAAAGGTAATGTAAGAATCACAACCAACGAAGGGCAGAAATTTGCGATGCAGAGCGTCTATTGGGATCAACGAAAAAATAGAATCTATACTAAAGATACGGTATATGTTACCATGGAAGATGGCTCTACTTTGGTAGGAGCTAATGGGATGACCGCCAAAGATGATTTTTCTGAATATACATTCTACAACAATTCCGGAGACTTTAGTTCAAAAAGGATTTCTGAAAATAAAAAATAAATTCTATTCATCATGAAAGCTCTGGCAATAGGACTTATGTCGGGAACAAGTCTGGATGGTTTGGATATCTGTCTTGCTGAGTTTGAGAAGCAGGACAAATGGATCTTTCAAATTCTAAAGACTGAAACGCTACCCTACTCTTCTGAATGGGAAAATAAGCTTAAGAATTCTATTTATTTTTCTGCAGAAGAATTATTAGAGCTGCATTCAAATTATGGTTTTTATCTTGGTCAACAGGTTAAAAACTTCATGAATAAGTATCAGCTTCAAAATATTGACGTGGTTGCTTCCCATGGCCACACAGTCTTTCATCAACCTCAAAAACAATTCACTCTTCAAATAGGAGATGGAAGAGCCATTAAGCTGGAAACCGGATTACCCGTCGTTTATGATTTCAGAAGCCAAGACGTGCTGATGAAAGGAAATGGCGCCCCTTTAGTTCCTATTGGCGATCAGCTTCTTTTTTCTGAATACACTGCCTGCCTTAACCTGGGTGGCTTTTCTAATATTTCTTTAGAATCAGATCAAAAAAGAATTGCTTTTGATATTTGTCCGGTCAATATTATCCTGAATAGATTAGCCCAACAGCTGGGTGAAAGTTTTGACCAAAACGGAGATATGGCCAGAAAAGGAAAAATGAACCAATCTGTGTTAAGACAGCTCAATGCATTAGATTTTTATCAGCAACCTCATCCAAAATCTCTGGGTGTCGAATGGTGCAATCAACATGTATTTCCATTGTTTGAAAATGTGGATTCTCTTGATTCACTGGCAACATTTACAGAACATATTGCCCTGCAAATTTCTAATGTTATTAATACACACAATATTAAAGACATCCTCTTTACCGGTGGAGGCGCTTACAACTCATTTTTAGTTGAAAAAATAAAAGCAAAAACAAAATCTGAAATCATCATTCCTGCAAAAGAAATCATAGAATATAAAGAAGCTCTGATTTTTGCTTTCATGGGCGTTCTAAAAATGAATAACGAAATCAATGTTCTCTCTTCCGCTACGGGAAGTACTTCCGATCATTGTTCCGGTGTAGTGGCTTAAAATCCTCTGTTGTGAGATTTCTTAATCCATATTTATTTTTTAACCTCACAAAAAAACCTTCAAAAATGAAGGTTTCTATTATTTATAAGCTTCGATCTTATCGGTCAAAGTATTGATAAAGTTCTGGAGTGGTTTTTCTACCATCATTTTGATAAATGGGTTGAATTTTCCTTCAAACAACATCTGAACTTCAGTTTGGTTTTCGTTGATAGGATTTAAAGTGGCTGTTAATGAAAAATCTAAACTTGAACTTGCAGATTTTAAAACAGCTTTCTGATCATCTACCTCATCTATTTTTAATGCGATTTCCGGCATTCCCTGTAATCCGAATTTAAAACCGTTATCTCTTGTTTCAAATTTCTGAAGACCGTCCGGCATAAATTCTTTATAATTTTCAGGTGACTTTAGCAATTCTGAAAGTTCCTTAGATGATTTATTGACAATAATTTTTCGTCCTTCTAAATTCATTTTTTATTTTTGTATTTAAATTCTTAATTCTTACAAATGTATAAAGTTTTTGTCAACGAAAAAAAATTATTGATATCTAAGAACCCCGAACAACTCGAAAAAGAGCTTAGGTATGAAAATTACACCACTTTAGAGATGGCATTAGACCTTCTGGAGAATACTTCTGTGCAGGAACTTAATGTTTTTGGTGAGAATATTGATGAAATCTGGCATGAGTTCCAAAAGCTCTTCAGAATCATAGAAGCTGCCGGCGGCCTTGTTAATAATCCTGAAGGAAAAACACTTTTCATCAAGAGACTGGGCAAATGGGACCTTCCTAAAGGTAAAATGGAAAAAGGAGAATCCCGAGAAGAGTCTGCAGTCCGTGAAATTGAAGAAGAAACCGGACTGAAAGATGTTGAACTTGTAAAATTCATCAATACCACTTACCATATCTATATAGAAAGAAATGGTGAAAAGATCTTGAAATGTACCCATTGGTTTGAAATGAACTTTGACGGTGCAGATACTTCAAAGCCTCAGATAGAAGAAGGAATCACCGAAGTAGCCTGGAAAGACATTTCACAGATAGAAAACGAGGTGTTCCCAAGCACATTCAAAAATATTGAACTCATTGTGAAAGAATTCTGGAATACAAAGAAATAGATACCAGAGTTGAAAGTTCGAAGAATGAAGCTGGAAGCCACTGCCTCAACAGTCGGCTTCTGGTGATCATTGAGGAAGAGTTATTACTCCCTCTCTTTAAAAGTATCCTTTTTCTGCAGCTTCATTCTCGTATTAAAAGAAAAGAAAAGAGATGTCACTAAAGTAGAATACAAAGATGGCTACCCATCCTCCCCTATCTTTAACAACTCTCTTCATCTATTAAATAAAGTCTATTATTTTTTCTAAAGCCACTCCTCTTGAGCCTTTCAACAAGATATTTTCTGATGAAATTCTATTTTGTTGCAGGTATTCTATTAATGCTGAAGTATTTTCAAAAGCAAGAGCTGAAGCATTAACTGCTTTAAAATGTTTACCCACGGTAATGATTTCATCAAAATTAAGCTCTTGTGCTAATTTCAAGATGTTCTGATGCTCTTTCTCACTCTCCGCACCCAATTCCAGCATATCTCCGATAATAATCGTTTTACGGCCCTCAAAACCGATAAAGTTATGTAATGAGGCAGTCATAGAACTCGGATTCGCATTATAGGTATCCAAAACCAATGTTCTGTTTTCTTTTTTCACCACCTGTGAACGCATATTTGTGGGCGTATATTGTTCCACAGCATGTTTTATATTTTCAAAGCTGATCCCGAAATGAAGTCCGAGACTTGCAGCAGCACAAAGATTCGTGAAGTTGTACTCACCAGTCAGCTTTGAAACAGCTTTAATGCCCTGGTAAATCATACCTACAAAATGTTCTTCAGAGAAAGATTCAAAATTGTAATCAGCAGTCTCCTTTCCAAAGGTTATTTTAGGACTATAATTTTCAGTTTTTTCAACCTGGATAGGATCATTTTCATTAACCACAATCGTTCGCTCGTTATGTTTAAGATAATCATAAAGCTCTGATTTTCCTTTAATAACCCCTTCAAAACCTCCAAATCCTTCCAGGTGAGCCTTTCCAAAATTGGTAATATATCCAAAATCAGGCTGTGAAATCGTGCATAGAAGTTCTATTTCCTTCTGATGATTGGCACCCATTTCTATGACAGCCATTTCATGCTCAGGTTTAATAGAGAGAATGGTCAAAGGAACCCCAATATGATTATTTAAATTTCCGGATGTATACTGAACATTGAACTTTTCTGAAAGTACAGCATGGATCAATTCTTTTGTCGTCGTCTTACCATTACTACCGGTAAGTCCGATAATCGGAATTGAAAGTCGGTTTCTATGGTATATAGCCAACTGCTGTAAGAACTCAAGTGTAGACGGAACATAAAAAATATTTCTATCTTTATTTTCAAATTCAGGCTGTTCTACAATAACAGCTAAAGCCCCATCATCTATGGCTTTTTCTGCTAGGGTTGCTGCATTAAAGTTATCGCCTGAAAAGGCAAAAAAGATATCATGCTGAGCTATTTTTCTGCTGTCGATGGTTACTTTATCAGCCTTTAAAAATAAAGGATAAAACTGTTCTATATTCATGAGTCAAAAATAAAAAAACCTTCCGGAAATCCGAAAGGTTTTTTTATAAGTATTTTTTTGATAAATATTATCTTCGAGTTCTGCTCTTATCGCTCGTTCTAGCATCTTGTGCTACACGGAAACCAATCCAGCCATATGCCTTTCCTTGGTTTTTGTATCTTCTTTGTCCCGGATCCAGCCAATATGCCGTATCCTGCCAAGAACCACCTTTTACAACTCTGATGTCATTAGACATTGCTGAAGTTCTGTCTCTAGAATCTTTCTGCATTTTCACTCTACCTGTTGCATCTACGATAAATCTCTGTCTAGGAGAATTGTACATATCAAAAGATGAAGCAGAATCTGAAGCTCTGTAATATTCTAAAGAAGATTGTCTGTCACCATCTCTGTAATTTCTGTAATCAGCAATCGTTTCTCTTTCAAATTGTCCAGGAAGACCTTTATACACCAATCTTCCATCCGATAAAGTATCATATTTAATAGTACCTTCATCGATCATTTTGTAAGTTCCGTCACCATTCTTCACTACTGCCTGAGGCATATTTCCTCTATAATAGTTGAAATCATTGTAATCTTCATCAATGATAGGTCTGTAAACGTCAGCAGTCCATTCCGCAACGTTACCGTACATACCGTAGATACCTAAATCGTTAGATGGATACTGTCTTACATCAGAAGTTTGTGCAGATCCGTCATTTTTCCATCCTGCGATACCAGAGTAATCACCTTTACCCATTTTGAAGTTTTCAAGGAACATTCCTCTTTCTCTTCCTTTAGTACCTCTTAATTTTTCGATCTCAGGTTTTTTGCCTAAGTATTGGTTATATTCTCTGTTTTTAGCCATTCCAAGAGCTGCATATTCCCATTCCACTTCGGTAGGAAGTCTGAACTTCTGAACCATTGCAGAATTTGGAGCTCTGTTTGCAGACAATAATCTCTGGTTGGTGGTTTTCATACCGGATTTCTGCTGCATTCTTTTTTCATTGATATACCCTTGCATTTCAGGATCATTCGCTTTGAATTTATCCATATTAAATGCTGTTCCTCCCTGGTTATTGGATTCGTTGATATATAAATCTTTAGCGATAACACCTGCCTGCATCAAAGCTTTTTCGTTTGCTCTGTCAGTCAGCCATTCGCAATATCTGTTGGCTTGAGTCCAGGAAACCCCTACTACCGGATAGTAGTCGAATTCCGGAGAACGCAAGTAAGTCTCGTTATAATCGTTTCTAGCTAATTTGTTATCCCATAATAAGGTATCCGGTAGAGCACCGTTATAGATTTCCTTAAAACTAGGGTCACTTGGTGGGAATACATACTTCAACCATGTCAGGTATTCGCGGTATTCATAGTTTGTAATTTCAGTTTCTCCGATAAAGAATGAACTTACCTGCATTCTGCGTGGCGTGTTATTCCAATCGTGCATAACATCATCTTTCACTAATCCCATTGTAAAAGTTCCACCTTCTACATATACCATTCCCGGCCAACCCTTCTGCTTCTGTTGCTTTCCTGCAAAAAACCAACCCTGTTTTTCGTTTGGTTTCCAACCCGTTTTACTGACAAATTTTTTGGTACCGCCACCTTTGCTGGTCCCTGATCCGCCACAACTGGTTAATGCAAGTGTAGAACTTAATGCTATTAATGAAAACAACTTTAGTTTTTTCATAGTCGATATAAATATTTTCAAGAGTACAAAGAAAAAATAAATTATTCAATAAATCAAATAAAGATTTGATTTTTTTGAAAAACGTTAACAATTTAATTTTATTGTATCGCAATTTAATTCTAAAATTTTCATTTATTTTGTAATTTAGCAATTTCAATAATAAACATGAGACGAAAAATAACACTTTTATCCTTAATCGTTTTAACATCAACACTTTACGCTCAAAGAAACACCATAGAATGGAGTGGTTCTAAAATTCAGGATTTTGGTGATACAAAATTAAATCTTCCAAGCTTCAAAAATGAAGGCTTTTCTTTCAGCCAAAATAATGTTTTTATAACGTCTAAGCAAAAAATTGGTGAAAATCAACTGAAAATTTCTGACCTTGTTTGGGAAAACGTTTCTAACCAGGATTTATTTGAATTGGATAGAAACAGTCTTCCGGATTATGATATTGCTGATGTCTCTTATTATACATTAGAAGGAGAAAGATATGCAGGGATCAGTGTTGCCTTATTTAAAAATGTAAAAGGCCGTGTATTAAGGCTGTCTTCATTTAATGTTTCAGAATCTTCCGCTTCATTAAATACAACAGGAGGCGTCAATAAAATAGGTACACAAGGCAACCCTCTGTCAAGTGGTAGCTTTTACAAAATAAAAGTTGACAAATCCGGTGTCTTTAAAATTACATCCCAATTTTTAAGAGACAATGGTATTAATCCATCTTCCGTGAATCCTAAAAACTTCAGAATTTATGGAAATGGAGGGGTTATGCTTCCTGAATTTAATCAGGATGCAAGATTTGATGCTTTACAGGAAAACTCTATTCAGGTAGTCGGTGAAGATGATGGTGTATGGAATGATAATGATTATGCTCTTTTCTACGCACAGGGACCAAATGGATATAACCTTTATGATACCAGTAACGGGAACGGATTCAAAAGAAGAGATACAAGAACCGATAGAAGCAATGGACTGAAGAATATCTACGAAGATTTTTCATACTATTATATTAACTTTGATAAAGGTGCAGGAAAAAGAGTTCAGGCTATTGACGGAAACTTACCTGCGCAAATGATTACAAGGTACGATAACTATCAGGTTATCAACAATGATCAGAAAAACCTTTTGAAAGTAGGAAGAATCTGGGTAGAAGACCCTCCTTTTACCAATGAAAAGACGGTTACTTTTACAACCGGTTCGCCTATACAGGCTAATGACGTGATCCGATTCAGGACCCAGGTTGTCGCGTACAAATCCCAACAAAATTCGATGGGGATTAAGGTAAATAATCTGGCTCCCTACAATCAGTCCGTACTACAGGACAGTGGAACCTATGAATATAACTTTGTTCCTTTAAATCATAATGGGACACTTACTAACCTGACAGGTAATCAGATTACCTTTACCTATAATCCTGATATATCTAAAAACCCCAACGGAACTTTCTACTTCGATTATGCCGAGGTACAATATAAAGATAATCTGGCATTCAATAACTCTCAAATGAGCTTTAGAGATTACTCCATTGTAAGTGGGAGTAATACCAATTATGGATTCAGCATTTCGAATGCCTCCAGCCTGGAACAGGTTTGGGATGTTACAGACATTACCAATGCTAACAGAAGAGTTAACAAAGCAGGAGCAGGCTCTTTCAACTTTGCTTATATAGCCGCCAATCAGAATTTCAATAACGAATTTGTAGCATTCCGTGCTGATGCGGCATTCAGTCCACAATTCGTAGGGAGAATCGGAAATCAAAATATTTCTGCGTTGCAGAATGTAGACTATCTGATCCTTACAGTACCTGAAATGATGGGACAGGCACAAAGACTTGCCAATTATCATCAGACAAAAAATAATTTTAAAGTAGAAATAGTTGATGTTAATAAGGTATATGAAGAATTTGGAAGCGGAAGTAAAGATCTTACCGCTATAAGAGATTTCGTCACCAAATTAAATACACCGGCAGGAAGACTTCAATATGTATTCATTCTTGGGGATGCTTCCTATGATTATAAAAACAGAATTTCCGGGAACACGAATGTTGTTTCCAGCTACGAAGGCGAACATTCTTCAGATTATGTAGCTTCTTTTGTTACGGATGACTATATCGTAATGACTAAGCCGCAGACAGCCGGGATTATTGAAAACAATCTACCGGATCTGCCGGTGGGAAGAATTCCTGCTGCCAATGTCACTGAAGCCGGGAATATGATTGATAAAACATTGGCTTATTACAACTCATTACCTGGACAATCCAGTCCTTTTGGTGAATGGCGAATGAGACTTGACTTTGTGGTAGATGACGACAAAGAAGGCGGAGGCCCTTTCCATGATGTGATGAATAAAACTTTAGTGAACGTATTTGAACAACCGGGCCAGCAAAACCTGAAAGAATATAATGTCAAAAAATTATATCTGGATGCATTTCCTGCCCAAAGTACTTCAGGAGGACAAAGATATCCTCAGGTTAACCAGGCCATTTCCAATGCAATCGGAAATAGTTTATATCTGTTCTACTTCGGACACGGAGGAATCAACGGCTGGGCACAGGAAAGAGTCTTAACCAGTACAGAAATTCAAAATTCTAATAATTTCTCTAATGTATACAGCAGATTTCCGTTTGTATCCACAATAACCTGTGAATTTACATTATGGGATGAGCCGGATACCAACTCTGCCGGGGAGCAGTTTATTAAGCTAAAACAAGGAGGGGCTGCAGCAATGATCACTTCAAGTAGAGCTATTGGAGTAGATTACGGACGAGATTTTACCGGCACTTACACTCAGAATATTTTTAAATTAACCAATGACAACTTTAATACGCTGGGATATTCTCATTTGCTTGCAAAACTGCAAAAAGGGCCAAACAGCAACCATTTAAAGGTAAATTTACTGGGTGACCCTGCTATGAAATTAAGCAGACCGCAGAGACTTTTAATTATTGATAATATTGAAACTCCGGTACCCGGATTAATCAGAGGGTTGGATTTTGTTAAAATTAAAGGACACATTAACAATCCTAATGGGACTCTAAACAATACTTTCAACGGAAAGGTTGCCATCAATATTTTTGATAAAAGACTAAATAAAAAAACATTAAATAATGACGGTGGTCTAACCCCTATCTTAGACTATACTGAAGAAGGGAGTGCTATCGTAAAAGCAGCCGGAACAGCCGTAAACGGAGTCTTTACTGCGGAGTTTTATGTTCCTAAAGATATCAATTACGCTGTTGGAGAAGGAAGAATATTAGGATATGCCGATAATAAGTCAACTGACGTTTTCAACAATCAGGCAGTACAGGTGGGTGATATCAACCCTAACGGGGTGAATGACAATCAACCTCCAAAAGTAAAATTGTATATGAACAATACTAATTTTGCAGATGGTGGAATTACCAACCAGAATCCAATGTTATTAGCTTGTCTTACAGACGACACCGGAATTAATTCTACAGGATCCGGTATTGGCCATGACATTACAACATATTTAGATGGTCAAATAATCAATACGCAAATATTGAATGATTTCTATAATCCTGGAGAAGGAAACGGGTGTCTGAATCCAAGTCTTGCCGACTATCAAAAAGGAAATGTAACCTTCCCTTTTAAAAATCTAGCGATCGGGCAACACCAATTAACATTTAAAGTTTGGGATATAAACAATAATTCAACAACTGCTACGTTAAATTTTGAAGTTAAGGATGAAGCCGACCAACGTTTGACCATCAACCGTCCGTTAAACTGGCCCAACCCGTTCACCAATAAGACATACATCCAGTTTGAACATAACTGCGATGATATTTTAGATGTGAATGTACAGATTTATACCATTACTGGAAGATTGGTAAAAACACTATCACAACCGGTGGTTGCAGAACCTTTCCTACAGGGCTTTAGAACCCCTCGCCAGGCTATAGAATGGGATGGAAGAGATGATTTTGGTGCTACCGTTGCAAAAGGTACATATATTTTTAAGATATTTGCAAAAAGTCAAAATCAAGAAAAATGCAAAGGAAGTGCTACAGCTGTGGAAAAAATGGTACTTTTGAAATAATTTAACAATACATAGATAATAAAATTAATAAAAAACTGATAATATATAAAAGACAACATATGAATTTAACTACTAAACTGCTTTTAGGATTTGGTTTAAGTGCTGGTTTTCTAGGCTATTCGCAAGATTTAGGTAGAGTAAATCCAGTCCTTACCGGAGCTCCTTTCCTAAGAATTGCACCGGACGCAAGATCGGGTGGTATGGGAGATCAAGGGGTGGTAACCTCTCCGGATGCATTTTCACAATTCTGGAATGCGGCTAAATATCCTTTTAGCAGAACAAGTTCTTCCATTGGTCTAAACTATACGCCTTATATGGGAAAACTTACTAATGATGTATTCCTATTATATGGTGCATTCCATAAATTCCTGGGGCAGGATGAGAGATCGACAATCTCTGCAAGTATCTATTATTTCAATATGGGACAGGTAGACCTGACTCAATTGGTAGGTACAGAAATCGCTTCAATGGGTACATCAAAACCAAACGAATTCTCTATTGACGTAGCCTACGGTTTGAAACTTTCTGATTCTTACTCCATGGCTGTAACAGGTAGATTTATCCGTTCGGACTTAGCCGGTGGATTCAATACAGATACAACACTTAAGGCTGCAAACTCTTTCGCAGTAGATGTTTCAGGATATTATACTTCTCCAAGATTCTCAAGTTTCGGAGGATATGATGGTAAAGTAAATGCAGGTTTTGCCATCCAAAACCTAGGTCCGAAACTGGATTATACAGGAAATGAAGAATCAAGATCTTATCTTCCTACTATGGCAAGATTAGGGATTGGATATGATATGTACCTTGATGACATGAACAGAGTTGGAATTTCATTAGAAGGTTCTAAACTTTTAGTTCCGGGATCTGAGTATGTGGGAATCAACCCAAACAACAGAGAGCCTATGTATGCAATTCCTAACGTAGGACCTATTGCGGGTATCGGAAAATCTTTCAAAAATAAAAACAGTATCATGTATAGTGGTGCTTTAGAATATTCATATGATGATGCATTCTCAGTAAGAGGAGGTTATTTCAATGAAAGTGCTGAACAAGGAGCCAGACAATTTGCAACAGCGGGTATTGGATTAAAATACCGTTCTTTCGGGTTAGATCTTTCTTACCTGATCAACATGTCTAAGATCAACAGTGCTTTGGATAACACTCTTCGTTTCGGTCTTACCTGGAACATCGGGGATGAAACATCCAACAACGATCGTTAAGGATTGCTATCAAAAAATTAAAAAAGCCTCATCATCATTATGTATGAGGCTTTTTTATTGAAAAATTTAAGGTTGTAAAATGAAATCTGCTTTATTAATTTTTTATAAGCTGCAAACTTCATCATTTGCCGTTTTCACGTTATTTCTTGGAAAGTTTAAATAGATTTATGGTGTAAGCAAGTAATTTATGATCTCCATAATCACCATGTCCGGGAACAACAATTTTCACATTCGGATATTCTCTCCTCACCTTTTCAACGGTACCTGACCACGCTGAAATATTAGCATCTCCTAAATATCCCTTCCCCGCTTCAAGCTCTTTTAGCAAACACCCTCCGAATAATACATTTTCGGCAGGAAAATATCCTACAACATTGTCTTTTGTATGCCCTTCTCCAAAAAATTTTGTAATGATTTCTTTGTTTCCCCCTTTCAACACGATAGAATCATTAAAACTGTTTTGAGGAACCACAAAATTATTTTCTTTAGCTAATTGAATAGTCTTTGAATACGAATAAGAAAGGATATTATGTTTGTGAAATGCTTGTAAACCACCTAAGCTATCATCATGAAAATGGGTGGGAACAACAGCATTAATTTTTGAATGCAATGTTCCGGTAATCCATTGGATAAGCTCTTCGGATTCTTTATCACTAACCGGAGTATCAAAAACAATAGCTTCATTGCTATCTTTAACCACCAAACCATTACAAGGTACATTACCAAAATCATTTGTTTGCTTAAAAGAAGTATGGATAAAAGAATTTTCAGAGATTTGAGTAATGATCAAATCTGTAGATTTATACACTTCCTTTGCCCTAAAGACGCTCCTATTTTGAGAGCTACAACTGAACATAATGAAAGAGAACAAAAGGATAAGTATATTCTTACTAATGATTTTCATGATTTTACTTGTTTTTTCAGTTGGCCTAAATTACGTATTTACCCCATACCCTGTCTTGGCTAAAATGTTAAAAAATGTATTAAGTATCTCGTATTTCTTAGATGTATTATAGTTCTCAATCTCTTATTATTATTCCATACTAAAGCAAAAAAGTTGTTTGAGATCTCAAAAACAGGATATTAAAAAAATATAATATTTAAGTTTACAAAAGTCTCTTCTTTATGAGGTTTTTCTTATTTTCAATACTTATTTTTGTAATTATGAACTATTCGGCAGAGCTAAAGAAATTTGTAACCAGTCAGTATGTGTATTCTGCCATCAGAATTACATTAGCTACTGTTCTGCCTTGTTTAGTCCTCGCCCATTTTGGGATTTTGAAAGAATATTTTCTCTTCCCCCTGGGAACCAGCTTTGTAGCCCTTACTGACCAACCCGGTCCTTTCATCCGAAGAAGAAATTCTCTTGCATTTGCAATTTGCTGTTTTGTGTTTGTTGCATTGATTGCAAGCCTGGTAATGGATATAAAGGTATTAGTACTGCTCGAAATTATTGTATTTGGATTGTTTTTCTCATTGATCGGCGTCTATGGGCAAAGGCTTGCTGCGGTAGGTTCATTATCATTGGTTGTGCTGGCAATCTTTATTGATGGCCATCTTACAGGAGATAATATTATCAAAAGTCTACTCATCTTTGCCTGTGGGTGTATCTGGTTTTTACTCATATTTCTTGTCGTAACTACGATTCGCCCCTACAAACTCGCCGGGCAGATGATTGGAGAAAATTATCTTCAGTTGGCAGAGTTTTTAAAAATTAAAGCCAATTATTATCAGAAAAATCCCGATTTTGACAAACTGACAACTAAGGTTATTGCCAAGCAGATTGAAATAAAAAACCTTCAGGAAGATACCAGAGAAACCGTTTTTAAAACAAGAACTATAGTTAATGAATCGACAACAACCAGTCGTTTATTAATGCTGATGTTCCTGAATTCAATGGACCTTCATGAAAAGCTGATGACCTCTGAAAGTGATTACCAGAAACTGCAGCAAAGCTTCGAGGACAGTATGATTCTGGTCAACATCCATGATTATCTTAATCTTTTAGCAGAAGAAATCACCAATGTCGGAATTGCACTTCAAAGTGGAACGAGAGCAAGACCCATGTTTAATCTGGAACTTGAATTAAAGAACCTCAACTACAATTATTTCGAACTCAGAAACAAGCAGCTATCTCCTGACAGTCTTGAAAATTTCATGATCCTTCGCCAGATTCTGATGCGTATCAATGAGATTACCAAAGAAATCAATGAGATTTATAAGGTATTTTCACAAAACGTAAAATTAGCCAAGAGTTTATCGACAGGATTAGACTTAAAGAAATTTATGCCTAATCAGCCAAAACTTAATGCCAAAGTTTTAAGAAATAATATCTCGTTATCATCCTCTCATTTTCGTCATGCCATAAGAATTACAACCGCTTTGCTGTTGGGGTATTTATTTTCTATGTTTGATTTTCTGGGACTGGGACACACGTATTGGATATTAATTACCATTACAGCTATCTTAAAACCTGCCTATTCCATTACCAAGCAAAGGAATCTTCTCCGTTTGTACGGAACCATTACAGGAGCGGTCATCGCCTATATTATCCTTCACTTTATACATATCAACGGAGTTCTGCTTGCGATCCTCCTTCTCAGTATGATTATGTGTTTCAGCTTTCTGAAGGGACGATATTACTGGGCGGTATTATTTATGACTATCTATATTTTTCTGAGTTTCAATTTTTTAAATCCGGGAAAAGTAGATATTATTTTTAAAGACAGGATTGTTGATACAGCCATTGCGGGAATTATTGCTTTTATCGTTTCTTACCTTGTGCTTCCGGTTTGGGAGCATACTCAAAATCTGGATCTGATGAAAAAATCAGCTGCAGACAACCTCATCTATTTCCAAAGTGTTATTTCAAAATTTCTACAGGGAGATTTTGACCTTGAAGATTATAAAGTAAAGCGAAAAAATGCCATCATTTCTCTCGCTAACCTTTCCGATAATTTCCAGCGAATGATTTCGGATCCCAAAAACCAGCAGAAAAAGCTAGAAGTTGTTCATCAGTTTGTGGCTACTTCACATCTTATTACGGCCTATACCGCTTCCCTTTCTCAATACTCTAAAAGCAATGAAAAATATCCTGAGATTGATGCCGAAAGCTGGAGTAGAAAAATTGAAGCAGAGATGCAGCAAACCTCAACATTATTAAATGGAGATGACATCAGTGAAACACTGAAAATGGAAAGCCGTCTTGAACCGGAAGATTCATCTATTGAGGATATGCTGATGAAAAGAAAAACCGAAATTGAAGAAAATGAAATTATTGACCGGAGAGACCCTGATAAAATTTCACATTTAACGGAACTTAAAAACATCCTGGATATCCTTGAACTGATCTATGATGTTGCCAAGGAGCAAAGAAAAGTGATAGAAAAGTATAGAAATGAAAAGCATGCTACTCCTCCACAATCGTAAAACAGTAGTCATCAAAGAATTCTACTCTGGCTTTATATTCATCAGAAAATTCTTCGTCATAAACTCTGCAGCTTATTTTATGAAGGTGCTTTAGTTCAAAAGGTTTTACTTCATAATTCTTCTTTAGCGACCAATATTTTGAATGATGAATTTTGTACATACTTTCCTTTACACTCCATATAATGGTGTAGAAAGTATCCGCCTTATCATCAGGAATAAAGCCACGCTCATTTTCATAGGTGAATTTATCAATGACCCTTAAAATTTTGGGGTTGAATTTTTCCACATCAATTCCTATCTTATTTTTGGAAATAGCTATTGCTGCAAAGGGGAAAGAATGCGTAATGGAGATTTCCGCATCTTTTGGAGAAAGAAAAGGTTCTCTTTCTTTGTATAAAATTTTGGAATGAGGTTTTAAGCCTTTAAGGAGCTTACGTACCATCAATACCTCAAGAAGCTTTTTAGGATGATAATCTTTTACCTTTTCTGCATTTTCCGGTTCCAGAAGTTCATTGATATCAAGTTCTTCACTTTCATCATACTTCCAAACCAGAATGGTGGCATTATCATCGGAAAAATCTCGGTAAAGGGGCATCGTTTTTTTATTCGATAAAAGTAGTGAAAAGATGTGGAAGATGAAAATAGAGAATGGGTAGAAGATGGGAACTTATAGCAGAAGTCTATCTGCCAATTTACCCAGCTTACTACTGACAAACTTCCGGCTCCCATCTTCCAAGCCTCCCTTTCTTATTTAGATTGATGATTCACATCATTTCTATGCTCAACAACTTCTAAATTCTCATCCACAAAATAGGCACTTCCAAATCCGTTTACATAAGAACCTTTTGTGGGCTGGAGAGCGATCAGAATAAAATCTCCCATATCAGAAATAATATCCACTACTTTCCCATGGGTTTCTTTCAGTTTTGTAATTACATTCTTCCATACTTCAGAGTCTCTTTCTATCTGAGAAGTGGATGCTTCAAGCGTTAAGCGCTCACGGGCATAAATCTGTTTTGTTGCCGATTCATCTTCTATAAACATCACCGAAGTTTTTCTTCCATCTGCCAGATTTTTAGTGTGTTTTGCCATAAAAGAAACCAAAATATAGAATGTATTATCAATCTGTACAAAAGGCGCATAGCTGGAATTGGGATTTCCTTCCGTATCAACAGTAGCCAAGATTACGCTTTGTGTATTGGCAATTAATTCTTTTACTTTTGGAGCTACCGGTTTTGCTTTTCGTTGAGATTCTTCCTGAGAATTGTTATGATTCATGATATAATTATTTATGAGTTAAAAATAATTATTTTTATTAAGACTAAATAATTTGAACTCCTGTTTAATCTCATGAAATTGAACTTAATTTCGTGTTTTTTTATCTTAATTATTAATCGTAATTTTGCATTTCGTTATCAATAGAATTTAAAAATATTCATTACATATGAGTACTACAACACAATACGTTCCTTATAAAGTTAAGGATATCTCCCTTGCAGAATGGGGAAGAAAAGAAATTACCCTTGCAGAAGCAGAAATGCCAGGTTTGATGTCTATCCGTGAAGAATACGGGCCATCTCAACCCCTGAAAGGAGCTAGAATCGCAGGATGTCTTCACATGACCATCCAGACAGCTGTGCTTATTGAGACATTGGTTGCTTTAGGAGCTGAAGTTACCTGGTCTTCTTGTAATATTTTCTCTACACAGGATCACGCTGCTGCTGCTATTGCTGCTGCAGGAATTCCGGTGTATGCTTGGAAAGGTCTTAATGAAGAAGAATTTGACTGGTGTATTGAGCAGACATTATTCTTTGGGGAAGACAGAAAACCACTAAATATGATTTTGGATGATGGTGGAGATTTAACCAACATGGTTTTTGATAAATATCCTGAATTTACAAAAGATATCAAAGGGCTTTCTGAAGAAACTACTACAGGGGTACACAGACTGTATGAAAGAATGAAGAACGGAACTTTGGTAATGCCTGCTATCAACGTAAACGATTCTGTAACTAAATCTAAATTCGACAACAAATACGGATGTAAAGAATCTGCAGTAGATGCTGTAAGAAGAGCTACTGACGTAATGTTAGCCGGAAAAAGAGTGGTAGTTTGCGGATATGGTGACGTAGGTAAAGGTACTGCAGCTTCTTTCAGAGGAGCAGGTTCTATCGTAACAGTTACTGAAATTGATCCAATCTGTGCACTTCAGGCTGCAATGGACGGGTATGAGGTAAAAAGATTAGATACAGTAGTAGATAATGCAGACATCATCATTACAACAACCGGTAACTTCAACATCGTAAGAGGAGAGCATTTCCTAAAAATGAAAGACAAGGCTATCGTTTGTAACATTGGTCACTTCGATAATGAAATCGATATGGCTTGGTTAAACAAAAACTATGGTCAGACTAAATCTGAAGTGAAGCCTCAGGTAGATATCTATACCATTGAAGGAAAAGAAGTAATCATCCTTGCAGAAGGAAGATTGGTAAACTTAGGATGTGCAACAGGACATCCAAGTTTTGTAATGTCTAACTCTTTCTCTAACCAGACTTTGGCACAAATCGAGCTTTGGAACAATTCTGCAGCTTATAAAAACGAAGTATATATGCTTCCTAAGCACTTAGATGAAAAAGTAGCCGCTTTACACCTTAAGAAATTAAGCGTAGAACTTGAAACTCTTTCAGCTGAGCAAGCTGAATACATCGGAGTAGAAGTACAGGGGCCATTCAAACCTGAGTATTACAGATACTAAGATTTAATTAATTCTATATTATCATCCCACTATTCCCGAATAGTGGGATTTTTGTTTTCAGAGCATAAAACGTTTTATTAATTTTTACCTCCGCTCCGTATTTTCCCCATTTTTTCCAGCGACTATAGTAAGGTTATTAAAAAATGAATATATTTAGCCTCTTAAAATAAAACATGAATACATGAAAAAACAAAGAGTATCGAATGCATTTGTCGCAGCATCGTGGGTTGCATTGGGAGCAGGAATGATTGGTTATATTGTAGGTCTTGCAAGGGCAGAGATGCAACTGAATGAGAAAGGCTATTATTTTACTATTCTTCTATACGGTTTATTTGCCGTTGTTTCGCTACAGAAAGCAGTCCGTGACAGATTAGAAAACATCCAGGTAACAGATATTTATTACGGCATCTGTTGGTTTGCCACATTATCGTCTATTATATTGTTGGCTATTGGTCTCTGGAATGCCACTATACTTCCAAGTGAAAAAGGGTTTTATGCGTTTGCATTTTTATTAGCTCTTTTTGGTGCCATCTCCGTCCAGAAAAACACACGGGATAATATGATTCAGGAATAATAAAGAACACTTCAAATAAACTGCCCCAAAAAAGTAAATACTCTTTTGGGGCAGTCTGTTTAAAAGGCTTTTATCTTTATGTTTGATTCAGATTATTGATCAAAATGGTTAGGATGCTGCGCTTTTATATCATTCACCGTTCCCAGTACTTTATCTTTCAGAGAATCCTGATATTTCTGAAGATTTCCGGCTACTTTTTCATCAGCACTTCCCAAAATTTTTGCGGCTAAAATCCCGGCATTTAACGCTCCGTTCAAAGCTACTGTTGCAACGGGTATTCCTCCCGGCATTTGAAGAATCGACAATACAGAATCCCAGCCGTCAATAGAATTACTCGACAAAATTGGAACTCCGATTACCGGAAGCGTAGTGCAACTTGCCACCATTCCAGGAAGATGTGCTGCCCCTCCTGCTCCGGCAACAATTACTTTAAGACCTCTTTCCCTGGCAGTTTTAGCATAATCAAACATTCTTTCCGGTGTTCTGTGTGCTGAAACTACAGTTAATTCATAGGGGATGTCAAGGCTTTTAAGAAAATTTGCAGCCTGTTCCATAATCGGCAGATCGCTCTGGCTGCCCATAATAATTCCTACCATCTTCAATTTTTATTAGATGTTCAAAGATAAAAAATTAAAATGTAAAGCCGGAAAAACTCTCCATTTTAAACGTCTCTCTTATCTGTATCATTAAAAATAAGGCCAACTGTACCCATCCGCTTCGCTATGAAACCATTAAATTTGTTTTTCACATTTGATTTACCTTGAAAGATTACAAACTTATTTTCGCTGTTCTGACCGTCGCTATTGTATGGGGAACTACATTTTTAGCGATCCGTATTGCTGTAGAAACCATTCCCGCGTGGTTTGTAGCCGGAATTCGTCAGCTTTTAGCTTCTGTCATTATGTTATTGATACTTCTTTCCAGAAATCAATTCAAATGGATTGGTTGGAAGAGTTTGAGATATCAGCTCATTTTCTCATCTTTAATGTTGGTAATAGCTAATGGAATGACGACCGTGGCAGAAGAAACCGTATCAAGCAGTCTCGCTTCTTTAATCAATTCCTGCTCTCCTATCCTCGTATTTTTAGGAAGTGTAGCTATTGGTTTACAAAGATTTAGTCTTCGTGCGCTAACCGGTGTTCTTATGTGCTTCGGTGGGATTGTTTTTATTTTCTGGGACGGCCTCAGCGACCTTGCCAATCCCGATTACAGAACAGGAATGATTTTTCTTTTCTGTGCTATTTTAGGATGGGCTTCGGGAACTATTTTCACCAAAAAATTAAATATTCAAAGCGGAAATATCACCTTGAACTTATTCTACCAGTTTCTATTTGCAGGGATTGTTCAGGTTATCTTTGCATTCCTGTTTTCAGAGAATTACAATTTTGGAAACTGGACCTTACGAAGCATTTCTGCCATGCTGTATCTTTCCATTTTTGGTTCTGTGGCAGCTTTCTTTGCCTTCCATTATGCTTTAACTAAAATTTCTCCGGTACAAGTTTCCATCCTTGCTTATATCAATACCATCATTGCCATCTTCTTAGGCTGGTTGATTATGGATGAAAAAGTTAGTTTTAAATTTATTCTTGCAGCTGTTTTAATTATCTGTGGAGTATTTATTATCAACTATAAACCTGAGATGTTTAAAAGGCAAAAAGCAGTACAAAATGCTTAAAAACATTGTAAGGGCTTTATTATTTTAAGCTGTAAATTTTAAATCAAAAAGTGTATCTGAGTATTTTGAAAATCTTGGCTTTTCAAACAATTTTTGGAGAAGAAATAAAAACTCAAATACGACTGTACATATATTAAAAGTCCTGAAAGTTCTTATTTAAACGTTCAGGACTTTCTTACTAAAATGACTTTTTTAATTAGGCCATCACCATATTATTTCTTCGTGGAGCTTTATCACACAGAACATCTGCAATACTTTTAGAGATCAGATTTTCATCGGTAAGATTATCCAGCCAGAAAAATTCCCCGGCGGCATTAATTTCAATGAAGTAATATTCATCTTCAGGAGAAACAATGATATCTATAGCACCATAATCAACATGGTAGACATCCAAAAGTTCCAATAGTTTCTCTTCAACATCTGCAGGAAGCTCAGTTCTCACCCATTTATCAATCAGGTTGACACCATCTTTCCTCCAATCTACTTTTGCATCTTCAAACTGTTGGGAATCGATTTCAAAAGCATACACATCTCTTCCTACAATGGTAACACGAAGCTCTCTTTTCTTTTGTATCATTTTCTGAAACTGCATCGGACAATACAAAAGAGAGTCCAGCTCTTCCAGTTTATCTTCACCGACTACATTGGTAAAAACTACATTTTCTACCCCATCTTCATAAATGGCAAAACCGGTTTGCATCTTAGCCACAACATTCTGATGTTTTAATATAAACTTTCTTGCTTCTTCAGGGTTATTGGTAAGGCAGGTATCGGGAATAGTCAGTCCTATTTTCTGAGCAACTTTCAATTGTTCTTCTTTACTGTCTAATCTACGGTAAACACTTGGCTTACCTAATGAATACGCATCTACAGATTCAAAAAAACCGAAAAGTGTATTACGGATCTCCCCCATTGCTGCTCCATAAAATTTAGCATCCAGTTCTTCCTTCAGTCCTTTTCCGATATTATAAGCTCTTCGGTACCAAATGGCAGAAATATCATCCAGACGATATTTAGCATCAGGGGTTTCAAGAATACTTATCCATTCTCCATCCTGAAAAATAGTTGACAGTTTGTTTTGTAAGGGATATAAGTCAACATCAAAGCGGATCACTTCAAAGTTATTTTTTTCAATATATTCTGTTACTTTTTCAATGGAAAAATTATCGGCAGTATGGGTTATAATTAAAATTTTATTCATGGAAATTAATTCTTTTGATAAGATTATCGGCAATTCTTTCTGCTATAGGAAAGCTTAATTCTTTCTGTAACATTCCCCATTCTCCCTGTGGATTGACTTCAAGGAAGTAATATTTCCCGTCTTTTCCTTTTATCATATCGATAGCTCCCAGATAGAGCCCCATCTCTTTCATCATAGAGGTAAGATTCACCTTAACAGAATCGGGCAATTCGTATGCTGACCAGAAATACCCATCACGAGTGAGTCTCCAATCCACATTTTCACTATTATTGATTTTACCCGTATAAAAATCACCGTCTATGTAGACAATTCTCAATTCGTATTCTTTGTCAATATAAGGTTGAAAAATCATCGGGCAATAAGCAATATCTGAAAGGTGTTCCAAAGAATCTTCTTCGATGACGGTTGTGGAAATCATATTTTCACCACTCATTGTTTTTGCCGTCACTCCATGGAGTTTAGCAATAGCCTTTCCCTGACAGTATTGATGAAAAAATGCAGTTATTTTCTCTTCATCATTAGAAAAAATGGTTTGCGGAATTGTTAAATGATTTGTTTGTGCTATTTTGAGCTGAAACATTTTATTTCCGTCAACCTTCTTTTCATTTTCAAAAGGGTTAATCCAGGGAATATCTTCTAAAGTGGTGAGCAGGTTATATCGTAGGCTTCCATATTCATTCAGGAAGATTTTTTCATACTCCTGATCCAGTTCTTCAGGAACGCCTATTTTCCAGGCTTTTCTGTGCCAGACCCCTTTAATATCCGCAGAATGGATGGTATTTCCAAGCTCATCAGTTAATTCAAATGAATTTTCATCAACACTGATTTTCTGAAAATGATTCAGGCGGTCAGAATTCAATCTGAAATAAGGTATATTTTGAGAGGTAAGGTATTCAAAAAAGATCTCAATATTATAAAAATCCTGTGAATGGGTGATGCAGAGAATCATTTGCCGGTGGTATTAAAAAGGGAAACTTAATGTTTAAGTTTCCCTTACTATAATTTGTTAGTATATACTAGACTGTTCGATATTATAGTTGAGCTGTATCTTCATCACCGTCAGAAGGATACTTCATCGTATGCTGTAAATCAGATTTTGGAGAAGTTACTGTATCGATAAGCGGTGTTGTAATCGCATCCCTTTCAGGAATTGTAATCTCTAAACCTCCTTTTACTGTTTCCGGATCTTTAATTTGTTTTTCCAAAAATGATGCGAAAAACGGCTTTTTCTTTGAATTGTTACTTTTCATAGTGTTAAGTTTTAACTTGATAAACATGATTTTGTGAAATTGTATAGACGCTTTTTATGCTTATAAAACATCCTC
This sequence comes from uncultured Chryseobacterium sp., assembly GCA_963518055.1. Taxonomy (GTDB): domain Bacteria; phylum Bacteroidota; class Bacteroidia; order Flavobacteriales; family Weeksellaceae; genus Chryseobacterium. Next base: position 215,762 of record CAUQIC010000007.1, on the reverse strand, counting down.
ATCTCCGTCAGAAGGATACTTCATCGTTACGTTGTCATTATTATGATTAGTAACGCTATCCTCAAGTGCTGTAGTCGTAATGTTATCTTTAATAACTGAAGTAGCATTATCGATAGCTATTGAAGTAATAGTTGAGCCTCCTTTTACGGTTTCAGGATCTTTAAGCTGCTTTTCTAAGAATGTTGCAAAAAACGGTCTCTTCTTTGAGTTTTTGTTTTCCATAAGTTAATATTTTTATTTTTTTGACAAAACCAAAGTACAAAAAATTCAACTCATGGAGAAATAATACAAGTTTTTAATAAAATTTTAACACAATGAAATAAATAACAGTATAATATTAATTTAATCCAAGAAATTGCTTAACAATAATTGCAAAATCAACCGGATTTTCAGCTTGCACCCAATGTCCGGCATTTTTTACCGTAACCACCGTTGCTTTTGGAAACTGTTGTTTGATTCCGTATTCATCCTGAGGAAGAATATAATTAGATTTTTCACCTGCAATAAATAGAGTCTCTCCTTCGAAAACACCAAATTTTATAGCATTAGAGACAAATTCATTATATTTTTCAGATAATGTTTTAAGATTAAACCTCCAGTTCAGTTTCTTATTATCGTCCCAATACAAATTTTTCGTCAGAAACTGAATCGTAGATTTTTCAGGAATATATTGATTAAGAACAGCTTCCACCTCATTTCTAGAACCAACCGTATTGAAATCCACTGTTTCCAATGCTTTTATAATCCCCTGATGGTGTGGCGGATAAGCCTTTGGAGAAATATCAACAACAATGAGTTTCTCAACTCTTTCGGGGTATTTTATCGCAAACTGCATTACTGCTTTCCCTCCTAGCGAATGCCCCAAAACATAAGCTTTCTGAATACCATAGTGATCCATATAACGGGCAATATCATCTGCCAGATCATCATGTGACATATTCTCAGAATGAAAGCTTCTGCCATGGTTTCTAAGGTCAATAAGATGTACCGGAATAAACTCTCCCAGGTCTTTTCCAAAGCTTCCCCAGTTATCAAGCATTCCAAATAATCCGTGAAATACTAGAAGCGGCGTTCCGGATTGATTTTCGCCGAATATTTTTGAATTTAAAATTTCCATTTTTTTAAATAATAGATTTCAGATAACGGGTTCAAGGTAATCAGTTTCCACCTAACAATAGGTTTTAGATATGACCCACGACACCCGGTATCTATTTTTTACCATTTTGCCAGTCTCTTTAAATAAGCCTGAACCGTATTTTCCAATCCCATATAAAGTGCTTCAGAAACTAAAGCATGTCCGATTGACACTTCTAATAAATTGGGGATATTGTCCGCAAAATATTTTAAATTCTCTAAGCTTAAGTCATGCCCTGCATTAATTCCTAATCCGAATTTTGTAGCTTCAAGAGCTGTATCGTAATAAGGTTTAATTGCCTGCTCTTTATTGTTTAGATAGTCCTTTGCGTAAGCTTCAGTATATAATTCTATTCTATCTGCTCCTGTTTTTGCAGCAGATTCTACAAGCTCAGGTAAAGGATCCAGAAAGATGGATGTACGAATCCCTGCATTTTTAAATTCAGCAATGATTTCCGTAAGATAATTCAAATGCTTTTTAGTATCCCAACCTGCATTTGAAGTAATAGCATCATCTGCATCAGGAACCAGGGTTACCTGTTCCGGCTTCACTTCAAGTACCATATCGATAAAACTCTGATGAGGATTTCCTTCAATATTAAACTCAGTCGTAACCAATGGCTTCAGATCATAGACATCTTTTCTGGTGATATGCCTTTCATCAGGTCTTGGGTGAATGGTAATTCCTTGTCCCCCGAATTCCTGAATTTTTACTGCCGCTTCTGTGACACTTGGTGTTTCACCCCCTCTCGCATTTCTTAAGGTCGCAATTTTATTAATGTTTACGCTTAGTTTTGTCATTTCTTTATTTAGATTCTAATATCAGAAGTTAGAAATCAGGAACATATATTTGTTATGATTTCAGGATCAGACTTCCAATATTTATTATTTAAGTTATGTTATATATCTATTTTACACTTTAACACTGATCTGCATTACCTGAAGATCAAACTCTTTTGAAGCAACCAGTAAATGATCGAAAATATCAGCCTGAATCTGCTCAAAACGTTCCCATTTGGAATCATTGGCAAAGCAATACACTTCAAGAGGAAGACCATGTGGGGTGATATCCAGCTGGCGAACCATTCTCGTTCCCTCTTTATCCACATCAGGATCATTTTCTATATACTTCTGTGCGTAATACCTGAAAACTCCAATATTTGTAAGCTGCCTGCCATTCACTATCTTATCTCCATGTTCAAGGCTTTCTTTCTCTTTTTTAATTTCAAAAGTTCGTTCTTCAAGATAATCTGAAATCAGATTAATATCCTTTAAACGCTCAATATCTTCATCTGATAAGAATTTAAAAGAATTAATATTAAAATAAATTGATTTTTTTATTCTCCTTGTATTAGACTCTGACATCACCTGCATATTCTTGATTTCCGTTGTCATCAAATCATATGTAGGAATTGTTGAAACCGTTTTATCAAAATTGGTGATTTTTGTCGTGAGAAGGTTAATCTGCGTAATATTTCCTTCAATACTATATTTAGGAATACTCACCCAGTCACCTACCTTTAAATTTTTAGAAGTCGCCACATGCAGTCCTGTCACAAACCCCAGGATTGTATCCCTAAAAACGAGCACTAAGACAGCAGTAATAGCTCCCAGACTTCCTACAATAGTTGTTCCTTTGATTCCGAAAACAACACAGATTCCAACAACGGTAAATACGAAAAGACCTAAAATCTTCACTGTTTCCGAAATGGCATTAAGAGCCATGATTTTGTAGAAGTCCTGTTTTATGCTGAAATAATTTCTAAAAGCAGCCAGTGATCTGTAAAGCATTCCTGCAAGGATCAATACTAATCCCAGGTTAATACATCTTATAATAAAAATCGTTGTTTTGGGTAATGCATTTTCAGGAAAAATAGAACCTTGTATAGATCCAACCACGATCAGTGCTGCAAAATGAGCAACAGAATTGGTGATTTTAGATTGATAAATAGATTTTAAAATTGGAAATTTTTCTTCATTATGAAATGACCGAAAAACAGAATTGATGATAAACTTAAAAACAAAATCTGTAATTAAGAGTAAAACAAGTAATAAGCTTAGCTTTATAATGATATGAAAAACCCAGTCCAATCCGGATGGTGAAATCCGGGTAATATAAATATAAAGCTGTTCGCTCAGTTCTTGTATAAAGTTTTTAGTTTCTTGTAATTGGTCATTCATTACAGCAAATTTATGAAATTAAGAATCATGATTTTACTATTCACAATCAATTTTCATCCCAAAAAATTCTTCTGACAAAACATTTACCCTTAAACCTATCATAAAATTGTTAAACTTGAATCTGAAAGTACTCTTATATAGAACCACTTTTTTTATATTGCATCTATATTTTTAAAGAATGGATACAACAATCATTAATATTCTCTGCCTTATTTTATTATTTGTTGGGATATTAGGAACCTTTTTACCGGTTTTACCCGGTTTATTACTAAGCATCTGCGGTCTTTTGATCTATAAATTTGGTACGGATGCTGATCTGCCTATGATTTATATATGGGCATTTGGGATCCTTACCCTGGCATCCGTTGTACTAAGCTACGTTATTCCGGCAAAAACCAACAGAAAATATGGAGGCACCCGTTGGGGAAGCATTGGTTCTGTTATCGGAACCATTGTAGGTTTATTTCTTCCTATTCCTCTGGGCTTTCTGATCGGAATGTTTGCCGGAGTATTTATCGGTGAGATGCTTCATGACAGTAAGGATATGAATAAAGCATTGCAATCTACCAAAGGGGCATTAATTGGTTTCATCTACGGAACAGGATTTAGTTTTATGGTGGGACTGGCAATGTTTTTGGTAGTATTATTAAATATGTTTAATATTATCTAACTTAAAAAAGAAACTATGTTCCATAAAATTTTCATACTGAGTCTAGGGATATTTGCATTAACAGGATGTGATGCCCAAAAGAAAATTAAACCCGATAAAAAAGGACATGAAATGAGTTCCAATACACCCACTACCCGATCAAAAGATCAAAAAGAAGGGATGATCTACTTCAAAGAAGGGGAAAATAAATTCTTGAGAGAATATCAAATGAATGTAACATTCAAAGGGATTTCAGAAGACAGCCGCTGCCCAGAAGGCGTAAACTGTATGTGGGCCGGATTAGCAGTTGCTCAGGTTCAGGTAATGGGAACAGCAACCAGGCCTATGGTACTCAACTTAGCCAGTATGGATCAGCCTGCCAGAGATTACCACCAGTCTGCTGATTTTAACGGATATACAATTAGTTTACAAGAAATTACTCCCTATCCTAAAGCGGAAGGAGGAACTGCTGCCCTTGCCGGAAAATATAGAATAGGAATTATCATTAAAAAGGCAGAAACCCCTTCAGAATCTACCAGGAAATAGGCTTCTTCCCTTTGGAAACAAGATATTCATTAATTTTTGAAAATGGCTTGCTTCCAAAAAAACCTCTGTATACGGAAAACGGTGACGGATGTGCCGATTTAAGAATAAAATGTTTAGCCGGATCAATCAGTTCGGCTTTTTTTTGTGCAAAAGCTCCCCACAATACAAATACGACGTTTTCTTTTTTATCAGAAATTTCTTTAATAACAAAATCAGTAAATTTTTCCCACCCAAGATCTTTGTGAGAATTTGGAGTATGAGCACGAACCGTTAATGTGGCATTCAATAATAAAACCCCTTGCTTTCCCCAGTCATCAAGCTCCTTTGAAGTCCTTACCACTCCCAGGTCTTCTTTCAGCTCAATAAAAATATTTTTAAGCGAAGGAGGAGCAGTAACCTGTTCAGAAACAGAAAAACATAATCCGTTAGCCTGATAATCATTATGATAAGGATCCTGACCAATGATAACAACTTCTACTTCTTCAAAAGGAGTAATTTCCAGTGCTCTGAAAATTTGATTTTTCGGTGGAAAAACTTTTGTTGTTGCATATTCTTGTTTTACTTTCTCCCAAAGTGTTTTAAAGTATTCTGTACTCTTTATCGGGGCTAAAATTTCTGTCCAGGTCATACTGCAAAAATAAATAATTTAAAATAAGCATATGGCCTATACTTTAAATATCTTCACTTTTCTTTCAATCAAAATATAGGACAAATATGAAAGGAGTATTGAAAAGGCGATTAGCAATAAATTATTAAGATGATAAGAACTCAAAATGACAATTTTCTGTTTAACTATGATAAAATGTATAATATATAATGAGTAGGAGATATTTCCTAAAAAATAGACTACTCTCGTTTCAAGGAATTGTTTCACATAATTCGTACCTCCTTTATAAAGATATTTTATCATTAAAGCAGAGAGCAAAGGGATAAGAAGTAATCCTTTTTCCGTATATAACAACAATACAGACAATATCAATATGGCATAGATAACGAACCCGTCTTTCTTGATCTTAATACGTGGCAATAGAACAATACCAATTCCTAAAAAATAGGAAGAAACTGTTCTTAGTAAAGAGTTCAGCCCATAAGGGATGTCAAGATATTTTGAAGACTTTCCCATTTGCATCGGAATATCTGAATGGAGATATAAATGATCAGGGAGATAGGGCAGAATAAATCTTAAAATCAAACTTATAATAATCAATATTTCACCTCGTATTTTAAAGCGCATGACCGACCAAAGCATAAAAGGAAATACCAAATAACAAATCCATTCTGTACTTAGAGACCAGTAAACAACATTCAGTAAATAATTAGGATTAAAAAAACACTGTACTAATGCTGCATTAATTAAAAATTTAGTCTTAGAAGTATCTATAAAAAATAAAGCTATCACAATAACCGATACAATATATACCGGGTATATTCTATTAATTCTTTTTTTATAAAAAGTTTGTATTACGTTAAAATTTAAGCTTTTAAATCTTTCAGAATAAGAAACGGTTAACAAAAAAGCGCTTAGGACAAAAAAGATATCCACCGCAACATACCCTTTTCCTACAATATCTTGAATAATATCACTTCTAAAATAGCTAAAATGAAAAAAAGTCACCCATAATGCCACAATTCCTCTAAGGCCTGTTAATGATTTTATTTCATTTTTCATAAGTAATATAAAGTGGTTATGTAATTTTCACAGCGAAGATAAACAAAAACATTTTTAGTCTTTAAATTATTATTTTCAAGCTAAATATTACATTTTCAACATTTCCTTCATCCACTCTATCTTCATCTAAAACAAAACCATGCCTTAAAAGAAGTATCTGAGAATTTTTATTATTTTTATGAGTAAAAGCACTTATTTCATAAAGTTTCAAATCATGGAATCCATATTTTATCACAGAGGTAAGCGCTTCTGTCATAATTCCCTTTTTATGATAATCCGGTAATAATTCATACCCCACCTCCGCTCTCTTTCTATCATCCGAAAATTTCCATAAACAAATCGTTCCGATAAGTTTTTGTTGATCTTTATATGATATTCCCCAGAAAATGATTTCGTGATCTTGAGTCTTCCTTTTAATATGTAAAATAAATTCCAGGGCATCGTAATTATTTTTTGGCGAATTCCTTTTTACATATTGATTAATTACGTCATTACTTCTGATTTGTAGAATATCATCAATATGGCTTTCATTGATCTCTTGTAAAGTCAATCGTTCGGTTTCCAGTTTCATATTCCAAATGTAGTAAAACCTAATCCCATCCCAAATAATAGGTTCAAAATTTGACATCTACGGGCTCTCAAATTTTCAGATTAACTCATTTTCAAATCTCCATCTCCCTAACATTCACATTTTCTCACTAAATTTGCAGTGTGTATATAAATAAAGAAGATTTAGACGAATTAGAGTTTCCGCAATTGCTCGCGGAAATTTCCCCATTTGCGTATTCTCCGAAAACAAGAGAAAAAATTCTTCAACTTCGTCCGATGGAAATTGACGAGGCGGAACTTTCATTGAAAAAAACATCAGAATACCTGTCGAGTTTTGAAAGTTCAAATGCAATTCCGTTTGATGAATACGAGGATATTGAAAGTGAGCTGAAATTGATGCTGATTGAAAACTACCGACTCGAAAACGCTGCTTTCATCAAAATTAAAACCCTCACGGAACAGATCGGAAGACTGCAAAAGTTTTTCCCGACTATGCCGGAAACTTTCCCTACTTTGATTGAGGAAGTCTCAGTATTGGAATTCAGAAAAGAAATCATTGAGAAAGTAGATAAAGTTTTCAATCGTTTTGGCGAAGTAAAAAGTGAAGCTTCTCCGGCTTTAAAAGGATTAAGAGCCGAAATTCAGCATGCTAAAAAAGCTATTCAGGAAAATTTCAACCGGGCACTTACTCAATATGGGCAAAACGACTTGTTAGATGATATCCGGGAAACGATTATTGATGACCAAAGGGTTTTAGCAGTAAAATCAGGATTTAAGAAAAGGGTGCCGGGAAGAACTTTAGGAATCTCAAAAACGGGCTCTATCACTTATATCCAGCCGGATAGTGTGGTAAAACATTATTTTAAACTTCGTGAAAACGAAGAAGAAGAGAAAAAAGAAATTGATAGAGTTCTCAGAAAACTTACAGCTGAACTCGCTGAATTTCAACCGCAGCTCTGGAGATACCAGGTGTATATCTTTGACCTTGACTTCACGAGAGCCAAAGCTAAATTTGCAGAATTAGTCAATGGAATTCTTCCTAAGATCAATCGTCATAAAACGTTGAGATTAAAAGATGCTTACCATCCTTTATTGTGGCTGAGGAATAAAATAGAAAATAAAACCATTTATCCACAAACACTGTCTTTAACGGAACATAACAGAATCATCTGTATTTCCGGTCCTAATGCCGGTGGAAAATCAATTACATTGAAAACAGTAGGTTTATTGCAATTGATGATTCAAAGTGGGATTTTGGTTCCTGTACATCCTAAGTCTGAAATGTTTTTCTTTGAAAAAATAATGACAGATATTGGTGATAATCAGTCTATTGAAAACCATCTATCAACCTATTCATCCAGACTGAAGAAAATGTCAGGAATTATCCGTGAGGCTGATGTAGACACTCTTTTGCTGATTGATGAGTTCGGAACGGGTTCTGACCCTGAACTGGGAGGTGCATTAGCAGAAAGCTTTATGGAATATTTCTATGACAAAAAGAGTTTTGCCATTATCACCACCCACTACACCAACATCAAACTGGTTATAGAACAACTACCGAATGCTCAGAATGCGGCAATGCTTTTCAATGAAGAAACGCTGGAACCGATGTATAAGCTGGAAGTAGGTCAGGCAGGAAGCTCTTTCACCTTTGAAGTGGCTGAGAAGAATAAAATCCCAAGATTTATCATCCATTCTGCTAAAAAGAAAGTAGAACATGATATTGTCAATCTTGATAAAACGATTGTCAAACTCCAGCAGGAAAAATTCGAGGTTGAAAAACTAAAATCCGATCTTGCAGAAAGGAAAGAATCTGTAGAAGATAAACGTGATAATCTCCAGAAACTGAATGATCAGCTTCAACAGAAGTTATTCAATTTTCAGAAATTGTATGAGGAGGAACATCGCAAACTTCAGTTTGGAAATAAGATTGAAACCTTCATCGACAGCTATACCAAAGGAAAATCCAGAAAGGATGTGGTAAAAGATTTTGTAAAACTACTGGAGCAGGAGAAATTCAGAAAACTGGGAAGCGATAAAGAAGAATCAAAACGCCTTCAGGTTGTTAAGAGAAAAATTACGCAACAGCTTAAAAAGGAAGAAGTGATTGAAAAAATTGCTGAAACCAATGAAAAACTGGAAGAAAAACGCAAAAGCGACCGTGCTGTTTGGATGAAAGTAGGTCAGCGTGTTCGTATTACAGGAAGTACCAGTGTAGGAACAATTGAAAAAATCTCCCGAAATAAGGTGATTGTCAACTACGGAACTTTCAAAACAACGATTAATGCTGATGAACTGGAGAGAATTTAAATTAACTTAAGAATTAATTTACGTAAATACCAGAAGAGGCTGTCTCACCATTGAGCAGCCTCTTTTTATTTCATGACAAAAAAGCCTTTAGGTCTTTAATTTGTTCAAGTTTTTCTAAAAAATTTAAAAAACAGCAACAATATAAATCTCTCTCTAACAATTTTTAATTTATATATTTGGGGCATCAAAAATTTGTGATGATGAGTTCAGTAAACAAAGCATTTTACCTATCTGTTTTCAGTATTTTTTCTTTAGCATTTGTTAAAGGGCAGAATAAAGTTCCTTTTGGCGTAGTAAAAGCGGAAGAAGGATATGCCAATGTACGCGTACATAAAGACAATTACCGAAAAATTGTAGATAAAATCCGTATGCGTAAAGGTGATGTTTTTGTTTATGTAAAACCTGCCCCGGGAGAAACGGAGTGGATATGGATCAAATATCCCGAAAAACAGGATGATGAAAAACCTTTCGTAAGATATGAAACTCTTGACAAGGAAGGAATGGTGAATAAAGAGCGTATCGCCTATATTGATCAACTACCAGCCTATACTCCTTCCAAATCCAAAAACGGAAAATCGATGATCTTCACAGATAATTCAGATCCAAAAATCCCTACAGCACAAAGAAGCAAAGTCGTTATTGACGTCTACCCTTCCAATGCAGGCTATCGTAAAAAGGAAAAGGACGCTGACGGAAAACTGCTTACGATTGACAAAGTAAAACCCTGGGGAATCGGCAACGATCTTCCTGAAGGGATGACCGAAATCAAGTCCATCAGAGTTCAACAACCCGGAAGAGGCTCTGTTTTTGTAAGAGAAGCCATAAAAAATATGTTTCAACCTACCATGGACTTCAATAATGTAGCGGTAACCTCTTTAGATAAAGACAATATCTTTCTTTACATGATCAATGGTTCAGGAGAAAACAGATATACAACCCTTTGGACTATCAAAAAAGGAAGAGTGATCAGTCAGATTATTTACCATAATCCGGAATAATTTCATTATTTTTGCCCCCGAAAAGTTTTACCACTTATTCATCATAGAAACTGGTTCTGCTTAACCGCAGATTAATAGGGAACCGTGTGAAAATCACGGACTGTCGCGCAACTGTAAGTAACTGAAATCTTTTATCAAAGATCCACTGTGCGAGGCATGGGAAGGAGATAAAAGATGTTACAAGTCAGGAGACCTGCCATTTTCTTAAACAAGAAACTTTCGCGATCTGAAGTTTTATTGATCTGATGGATTGTTTCAGGGATTTCTAAGATTCCTGTGATTATTCTGTTGTTTTGATACTATTTCATTTCGCTTTAATTAATAATGAAATATGACTACAGAAGAAAGAATTGAAACATCCGAAACCAGAATTTTCAAAGCGGTTTTCCCCAATACCACCAACCATTATGATACTCTTTTTGGAGGTACTGCGATGCAGCTGATGGATGAAGTAGCTTTCATTACCGCTACCCGATTTGCCAGAAAAAGAGTGGTAACAGTAAGCAGTGATAAGATTGACTTTAAAAAACCTATCCCTGCGGGAACGATTGTAGAGCTGATCGGAAAAGTTTCACATGTTGGAAAAACAAGTATGAAGGTAAATGTTGAGATCTTCACCGAGCAAATGTATTCTTATGAAAGAGAAAAAGCTATTGTCGGAGATTTCACTTTTGTAGCAATCGATGAATTCAAGAAACCAATCCAAATTCTATAACAGTTGGTTTTCGGGCGGTCAGAGGCCGCCCGAAAACCTCCAAAAAAAAGACACTGTTCAAGATTTGAACAGTGTCTTTTTTTTGGAGGAAAACCTTAAATTACTTCAAAACTTTTTCAGTTTCTAAGCTTCTGTTAAGCAATAATTCAAAAGCCTCTCCCATTTCATCTGATGCTCTGGTAATCGCATTTTCAAGCATATTTCTGATTTGCTTTTCTGTAACTCCGGCTTCTGTCCAACTTTTACCTGAGGTATGGGAATTTAAAATGAAAGGCATAATTCTGTCAATAGCACAGGCAAAAATAGCATCCGGACTCTTTTCTTCTTCAAACTCAAGCCATAAATTAAAGAATTCCGTGCGCAAAGGATCATCCAGAATGCCAAAGATTTTCTGGGCAGAAACTTTTTCTCTTTCAAACTTTCCTACCATGGCTTTTTCATCAAACAGAAAAGTATCTCCTGCTTCAATTTCCACAAGATCATGAATAGAAAGCATCCTTAACACTCTTAATAAATTGATATCCTCACGATTTTTGGCGTAAGGATAAAGAATTTGCGCCAGAATAACAATCTGCCATGAGTGTTCTGCCGTATTCTCTCTTCTTGAATCGTCTGCATTATAATTTCTTCTTTGTACGTTTTTCAAAGCATCAACTGCCAGGATAAAATCGATCTCTTTCTGAATCTTCATGATATTACTTATCTTTTATATTGATCTGCCGGATATACCTTCGTTCTGGTGACCCATTTATTATTTATTTTCTCTTTAGTCGTTACTTTTACACGTTCCTCTTCGGTCATATCCTCTTCCCTGTCCAGTACCCTATCCAATCCTTTATTAGGAATTACCTGGAATTCTGTTGTAAAAATCAGGCAACATCCGGATTTTCCCGTAGCAATAAGACGCTTACGTTTAGCATCCACATCAAACAATCCAAAATAGCTGGATCCGATCTCCGTAAGCTCTGCACTTTTTACAAATGCCATTCTTGTACTGTTAAATACATAGACATCATAAGATTCACTGTTATAATTTCCTTTATTTCCGTTTCTGATGGCTATATCTTCCGTTCCGTCAAAATTAAAATCATCAATCACAAACGGGCTTTCTTCTTTAGTGAGCTGAATCATTTTCCCCGGTACCAGTTTTTGACCATTCTTCAAATATATGACAAGGTCTTCGGAAGTAAAAGTCTGAACTTTACTGTTCTTATTGTCATATAATTCTATCGTTCCTTTGTCTTTGCATTGTTCACCAAAGCAGTTTTCGATATTGATGACCGCATCATAATTCTTTGATGCATTCTTTACTTCAAAATGATATTGTCCAAAACATAAAGGACCCAATAAAACAATAGCTGATAAAGCCTTACATGTATTTAAAATTTTCATAGTAATAGTTAAAATAGATTGGATGTGTTAATTTAAAAAATGAATAACAAAAATACAAATCATAAGCCCGGCGTCAAAATCTCTTGATGCTGTTATTCTGAAATTTAAAACAGATCTGCTACCTCAAAATAAATATATTATGATTTATAAGGAGCTATTTCCTGCCATCCGCTCATACTCCTCGCGCCAAAACATGATGCCTAAGCATGCTGTGGGGTAACCGCTCCTGTCAGGGCTAAAATTATGACCAATATTTTTAAAAAAATTCCTTATCCCTTTACAATTTATCCAATTTTCAACCTGGAATTTTAAAATTTTCTCCTCAATTTTTAATTTTATAAAAATTCAATTCAAAATTATTAATCTGATTTACAGATAGTTAAATTATTTATTTTAAAAATTTCACTACTTTGTATTGCATAATACCATTTTATTTACATATCTTTGTAATGTAAAATTAGAATAGGCTCAACTAGCTAGGGGCATTTTTCTAAAAATATAACTAATTAACAAAACTTATCAAAGATGAATACTGAAAATACCAAAGCGCAAATGCGAAAAGGAATTCTGGAATTCTGTATTTTAAGTCTCATCAATCATCGCGAAATGTATGTTTCCGACCTAATAGATGAACTAAAAAAAGGAAAACTAGATGTAGTGGAAGGTACCCTCTACCCACTTCTCACAAGACTTAAAAACGGAGAATTTCTCTCTTACAGATGGGAAGAATCAACAGGAGGACCACCCAGAAAATATTATCAGATCACAGAAAAAGGAAAACTTTTCTTGAATGAACTTCTCAATACGTGGAATGAACTGACAGCCTCAGTCAACCAAATCACACAACAACATTAAAAAACAAAGCTATGAACAAGACACTCTCAATAGGACTCGCAGGTTTTTCTTTTACAATAGAAGAACACGCATATATAAAGCTCAGCGATTACCTGAATGCTCTGAGAAGCTCCCTGGACGCTTCAGAAGCAGATGAAGTAATGCATGACATAGAAATAAGAATGGTGGAGATTTTCAATGACTCTCTGGGAAAACGTGAAGTAATCAACGATACCGATGTAGAAAAAGTAATTGCACAAATCGGTAGCCCTGAAAAAATTGAAGAACAGGAAGAAGCTTATTTTTCTGAAAAAACGACAACTAAAAAAAATAACTCCGGGACAAATTATACAGACAAAAAACAACTGTTCCGTGATCCTGAAAAACAAAAGATTGCAGGGGTTTGCGCAGGTTTAGCTCAATATGTAGGAATGGACATTACTGCCATGAGAATCATCTGGGTGGTTGTTTTTCTTATCATGATCCCCGCAGCAGGAAGTGCTTTAGTCATTCTGCTTTTATATTTGATTCTATGGCTTGTATTACCAAAAGCACAAACAGCTTCTGATTTCCTGAAAATGCAGGGAAAGCCTATGAACTTCGACAATCTTAAAAACGAATCTAACAAACTGGTTCAGTTTGCCAACGAATCTACACAGAGAGTCGGAGAAATATACAACGAAAACAAACCTTATATCAACAATGCAAGCAGCGGAATCTGGAATATATTCAAATATATTGTAGGCGGAATCTTTGTTCTGTTAGCCGTAGGAAGTATTATTGGAGTATTTGTACTCTTTGGGCTTTTTGGAATGGATACAGATTTCCCGGGGGCTAACCAAATAAGATTTTATATGGATGATAACGGCCTTGACAAGGTATTAGCAGCCATTATGATCATTGGAAGTTTAATTCCTGCCATTATCTTCAGCTTATTAAGTATCAAAATATTTTCCCCGAAAACTAAATTGAGAAATATCGGATGGGTAATTGGAGGATTGTTTCTTCTGCTTATAGGGTTGGGAACGTATTTCGGAATCAGTATGGCGAAGAAAAACCTGATCTATAAAGGAAGCAAAGAAGATATCGAAAATGTTGCCATCAACACCAATTCAGATACCATTTATGTTGATGTGAAGCAAATTAACATTCCTCAAAACTTCAAAGCATATGATGATGATATTTACTCTGATAAAAGATCTGTTTACGAAGAAGACTATATCTCTGTAGATGTGACCAGAAAATCTGATATCAAGACCCCTTATCTGATCATCAAAAAAGAAGGGAATGGTTATAACTACCCAATTCAATTGACGGTACCGGTAGAAGTGATCAACAACAAAGTATTGCTTCCCAATTATGTAAAGTATCCTTACGATCAAAGATTCAGAGATTACAGAGTTGACTATGAACTTGTAATTCCTCAAAAAGCAGTTGTAATTCCTTTAAAGAAAAACGGGATTAACTTTGACGGAGATTTAGATGGGGATGGGATCAATGATGACGATCAGGATGAAGACCATAACAACCATAACGGAATAAGAATTGAAAAAAATAAAATTACCGTGAATGGTTCAAGCATAGAATACAACTCTGATGATAAAGACAGTATTATTATCAACGGAAAAAAAGTTCCCAATAATCTGGCTAAGAAAGTAATTGATTCTGTAGCATCTGATATCAAGAAGATAAACAAAGATGTAGATATCAAAATCAAAGACGGAAAAAACGAAATTTCCATACAAACTAAATAATTAACTTCAGAGAGTGGCAGAAGGTGTGAATGGATAGCAACCGTTTGAAATTCACACTCTTCTTCTCTCAGAAAAGTGAAAAAATCACATTATTTAATTCGTCATGTGAAAAAAATGTTTTAATTTCGTACTGTTAAAAATTGAATAACCAATCAACCAAAAAACACTATTGTTATGATCCAGTTTGCATTAGAATTCGTACTGAAAATCGTAGATTTAATTAACGGTTTATTTTAAGAGCGATAATATTTCAATATATTTGTAAAGTATAACCAATATTTGGTTATACTTTTTCGTTTTTAATCCAAAAATCTATGAAAAAGCTGATAGGCAAATTGATGTTAAAATTAATGGGATGGAAAGTTGTTCTGCAAGGCGACGCCAATACTCTCAACAGGTGCATTCTTGTAGTAGCACCCCATACCCATAATATGGAATATATTTTAGGAAATTTCGCCTACTGGTCTTTAGGAAAACCTTTAAAAATTATTATTAAAGATGCACATACCAAAGCATGGTATGGAGGTATCGTAAAAGGCCTTGGAGGAATCGGAATCGATAGAAGCCAGAAAAATGACCTTGTAAATTTTGTAGCCAGTCAATTTGCTAAAGAAGATTTTAGCCTTGTTATCACCCCTGAAGGAACAAGAAGCTGGGTTCCAAAATGGAGAAAAGGTTTCTATCATATGGCTTTGGCTGCAAAAGTTCCGATTGTATTGGCAGCGGGTGACTTCAAGAGAAATATTGTTTACTTAGGCTACACCATTCCTTACGAAAGAATCGCATCAGTCCCTTTCTCTGAAATTATGCAGGAAATACAGGATTATTATGTAAAAAATGATATTACTCCTAAAGTTCCTGAAAATTGGAACCCTGATATTATGGGTGCTGGGGAGTAAGGAGGTATCAAAAATACTTTTTCATTATTCATTATTCATCATTTATTTATTATAAAATGAAAGATCAAACCAAAGAAGAACTCCTTGCCTTTTTAAACAACTGGGGAGAAGGCGTAACATTAGCCAAAACACTGGAAATAAAATTCATTGATGTAGACGTTGAAAACGAAACCCTTACAGCAACTATGCCTGTACAACCAAAGGTCCATCAACCTTTTGGAATTCTTCACGGAGGAGCCAGCTGTGTACTTGCAGAAACGTTAGGATCAAGCCTGTCTAATCTTTTTATTGACGGAAATAAATATTATGGCGTTGGAACCAATATCAACTCCAATCACTTAAGAAGTAAAAAAGACGGAATTGTGACCGCAACCGCCCGTTTTATTAGAAAAGGAAAGACGATGCATGTTTCTGAAATCGAGATCAGAGATGAGAAAGGAACTCTTATCAATCATACAACAATGACCAACAATATTATTCTTAGATAAAGTCATAAAATAAAATTCAAAATATAAGACTCAAATTTTTTGAGTCTTTTTTATCTAATGTCTGTAAGCGGCTCTTAATTGAGTTCACCTTAAATTCCAACAAGTTCAGTTGCTCCCATCCGCCATTGTAGATCTAATACAATAATATTGCATTATGAGTTGAAAAATATATGATAATAAATAAAAAACACTTCATATAATTTTGACATATTTAAGACTAATAATACCTTTGCAGACAGAAAAATCATCTTGGAAATTTCCTATCTTATTTCTGAGTGGTGGTTTTCAAAATCTATCTAAAGCTAATGATTTATTTCAAACTTCCTTTCGACGAAAGATTGTATTCTGTAGACGAAAATAATAATAAAAACACCGTAAATTTTTATTCATATGATAGTCTTGATCAGATCAGTTTCAATGGAAATCCTATCGAAATTGATCCGGCTGAGTTTAATCAAATTTCAATTACCAATGAATCATTACTTGATGATACTACCGGCTTTACAGCAGAAACCTGTGAGGAATATTCAGAAAAATTAAGACAGGTTATTGAAGTGATCAAGGAAAATGATCTTCCCAAATTAGTCTATTCTAGAAGGAAAATATTTACCGATTTTGCGACTATTGATTATAATGAAAGTTTCAAAAACTTATGCAGGTCTTATCCTAATGCATTCAGGTATATATTCAGCGAAGGGAAAAATGCATGGATGGGTGCGTTTTCTGAAGTATTGGGAAAATTCAACAAAACTACCCATGAATTTGAAACCATGGCTCTGGCAGGCACTCTCCCTGTCTCAGAAGAATGGTCTGATAAGGAGGTTGAAGAGCAAAAGCCCGTTGCCTCATATATTCAGGACATTCTTAAAAATTATTCGGATCAGGTGAAACAATCAGCAACCTATGATCACATCTCCGGAAATATTAAACATTTACGTACAGATTTTAAAACCAGCATTCAACCTGAAGATCTTGATAAACTTATTCAAGACTTACATCCTACTCCGGCAGTTTGTGGGATTCCAAAAGATTTCTGCAATGAAAATATCCGTAAGTATGAAAAATTTCCTCGTGAGTTCTATGCAGGCTATATCAAAGTAGAAACAGAAGACAATATTTTTTATTTTGTAAACCTGCGTTGTGCAAGACTCTATAAAGATACATTACATATTTTTGTAGGAGGAGGAATTACGGATCAAAGCAATCCGGAAAAAGAATGGATAGAAACGGAATTAAAGTCTGAAGCCATTTTAAAAAATCTGGTGATATCCAATTGATATTATCATTAAAAAATTTTAAAAAGGAATATTTCCGGCCACTGTTTAAAATCTCTTTTGCTCACTATACAAAAAAAACCTCCTTCGTAAACGAAAGAGGTTTTATATTATACTATAAATATTTTAATTTATTTCTTAGCTCCTATCCTGCTCCATGTATCCATTACAAAAAGAAGAATAAGACCAATAGCAGCCGCTGCGGCTGAAAATACAAATTTAAGATTATCTTCATCTCCTAGAATATCGGCCTGCCAGTTGATAGCATAAAGGTTGATTGCGATGAAAACAATAAATACAACTAGAAATACTTTATAAAACTTCTGCATGATACTTAAAAATTAATATAATTCTGCACCAATTGCGCAAAATTTGCGGTGAATAATTTAATTGAAATTGCTAAGAGGATAATTCCGAAAACTTTCTGTAGGATCATTAATGTAGCATCCCCAATTTTTCTTTCTAACCACTTCGCCGATTTCAGCACCAAATATACGAAAATTGTATTAAGAATAATTCCGCAAATAATATTAATATCATGAAATTCAGCTCTGAGGGATAAAGCGGTAGTAAGAGTTCCTGCTCCGGCAACCAGCGGAAATGCGATGGGAACGATAGATGCAGCTTTTGCTTCTGTGGTTTTATTAATTTCAATACCTAAAATCATTTCCAGGGCTATGACAAAAATCACAAAAGCTCCGGCAATAGCAAACGAGTTTACATCTACCCCGATCAACTTAAGAATTTTATTCCCGACAAATAGGAAAACAATCATAATTG
The DNA here is from genome assembly GCA_963518055.1 of uncultured Chryseobacterium sp. Taxonomy (GTDB): domain Bacteria; phylum Bacteroidota; class Bacteroidia; order Flavobacteriales; family Weeksellaceae; genus Chryseobacterium. Next base: position 197,590 of record CAUQIC010000007.1, on the reverse strand, counting down.
CTCCGGCAGTAATGGCAGCTTTTCCTGCCTCAATCTGCCCAAATTTCTGTTGAAGACCTACAATAACAGGAACCGAACCGATGATATCGATAACGGCAAAAAGAACCATAAAACTGGTAACAATCTCTTTAATAGAGAAACCTTCAAAAATTTCCATCTCTTTGTTTTTGTAATTAAAAATTTCGCAAAAATATGAAAATAAACTGACTATTTGCTAATTTGTGAATATAAATTAACAATTGTTTTCAAAAGTTCTTCAAGACCTTCATGAGTTTTCACAGGAGAATATTTCTCAATCTGGATTTTTTGTTGAAGTCTGTTGTAGTCTTCGGCAATTGAAGAACCTTTGTGTTTTTCAAGAAAAGTCTTGAATTCCGTAACAGAGCCTTGAAAATACTGATTCCTCACCTCCTGGTCCAATTCTTCCAAAGTAGTAAAGAACTTCTCATATTCACCATTATCTTTAAGATTTTCAAGATATCCAAAATAATCATTAATATCCGTTTTCATCAACTCTCTGATCTCTTTTTCTGTTTCAGCCACTGAACCTAAAGGTTTTGGAGATGCAGTTTCCCTAACTAATGTACGTTTTTTTTGCCAAGTCTTAAATAACAGGTATGCAATAAATAACCCTAAAAGGATAACAATATTCGTTAAAAGAATATTCCAATGAAATTTACTTTTTTCTTTTACTTTAAGGGAAGTTGTTTTCAAAACAGGGGTATTAACCGTTTCAAGAAGATTATTGGTATATTCATTTACCTTTTCTACTGTAGAACGGGATTCCATGATTTGATCATGTGAAAATGCATTCAAAGCAAGCGTCTTCTGCCCAAGATCTACATATTCCTTACTTTCAGGATTGAAAAAAGCAAATTGTTCTGTTTTGATAGAGATATCACCGGATTTTTTGGGGATTACAACATAATTGGCCAAAATTTCCCCTTTCATCCCTGTAGATCCCGGAGTAATTTTAGACGTAATTTTTGGGGCAAAAACTTCATAATCCGGAGAGTTTACAATTTTAGGAAGCTCCATATCCGGTAAGTTTCCTTCACCTGAAACTTTAACGACAACATTGAGTGGCTTTTTGGCTTCCGCTTTCTCTTTGGAAACATTATAAACACTTACATTAAAATTTCCAACAGCATTTTTAAAGCATTCAGGAGCTCCTTCAGGAAGCTTTCTTACATTCAGTTTTATCTTATTGGAAACAATTTTATTTTTATTTGAATAAGAATTCACAGAAGCCGATACCCCCGGAACTTCTACATATCCTGCCTCATTAGGAAATACCATAAACATAGCCAATACCTGAGAAGCCATATTTCCGTATCCTGACGGATCTATTTCTGATTTATTATAATTGATAGGATGTACATTGATATTATCCTGCTGTGGGAGACGGATATTTTTAACCTTTCTCAGATTGTCTATATTTCTGGAATACACCTTCAAAACAGCAATGGTTGGCTGATCCTGATATATTTCCCTATCTTCAATCTCCATATTCAGATATACTTCTCCTAAAGTATTACCTGCCAAAGATTTCTTTTCAACAAGATCTTTAACCGTTACATCAAAAGGTTCTGTTTTATAAATCTTATTATTAACCGTAACCAGTACTGATCCAATTTTTATTTTCCCTTTTTTCTTAGGTTCAAGAGCAATTCTGGATATTTTCTGGGTAATTAAAGTATTGGTAGCAGGGTCAATTACCGTATTGGTTACAGAGCCGCTGCCGATGATATTAAATTTTGAGAGGTCCGGAAGCTGAAACCTTGTTTGTTGTTCAAGGTCACTTCCATTAAGTTCTAAGATAATGGTAAGATTTACAATATCCTTATTACCATATTCGGTTTTATCTGCATCCAGAGAAAGATTTACCTGTCCGTAAGTAATTACGGATACCAGAGTAAGTAATATGTAAATCAGTTTGTGTTGCATCACCAATCTTTCTCGTTGCTTTCAGGCATCGAATAAGAATTTTTGTTTAAAATTCTTCTGGCGGTTTCTTTTTCTTTTTCGTTTATTTTATCTAAGATGGCATTTTCAAGATTCTTTGGCATCTTTCCTTCATTATTCTGGTTTTGCTGAGGGTTATTACCTTGATCGCTTTTCCCTTCATTCTGCTGACCATTTCCCTGATCCTGCTTTTGGTCTTTTTTGTCACCTTGATCATCACCTTTCTTCTGATCACTTCCGCCACCACCATTTCCTGAGTTATTCTGCTGGTTTTTCTGTTGCTGTTCTTTTTCCTTTAGCTTGGCAATTTCATAATTTTTTCTCGTTGCCTCGCTATGGGGATTCTGCTTCAGAGATTTTTTATAATAATCCGCAGCCTTTTCCGGTTTATTCATCTGCATATAGGCATTTCCCAGGTTATGCAGCGCCGCTGCTTTATCAGGAATCGTCTGAGAAAGCTGTTCTGCTTTTTCAAACTCTGCCTTTGCCTCTTCATACTTTTTGCTTTTATACAAAGCATTTCCCAAATTGTAATGGGCAGTAAAATCTTTATCATTAGATTTTGCCGCTTCCATATACTTTGAAGATGCTCCATCATAATCTTTACCGTCAAATTTCTGATTGCCTTCGTGAACTAAAGTTCTGTAGTTTTCCTGCCCAAACACAAAGCCTGAGAAAGAGAAAGCAACAATAAACGATAAAAATTTGATTTTAGTATTCATCACTTGCAAAATTATTCCTTTAAATGTTAATAAACAGAGTTTTATTTGTTAAAGTTCGGTTAAAGTACAGCCCAAAATCCTTAGCAATAGTAAGGAAATCTATACATTAAAATCTCTTTTAGGATTAAAAATATAAATTAAAAAGAAAAATAAAATAGAAACTGCTAAAAAATATTGATAATAATGATTGGCGTTCTGCGATTTAACCAAGGTTTCAGAACCTGAAGAATGCTTATTAACAGCGTCAATAATCCTGTCCGGAGCTTCATTGATGTTGTTTCCATCAATATAACTGCCTCCCGTAGATTCGGCCATTTTCTTTAAAGCTTCAGTTTGTCTTTTTGAAATCACAGTACCTCCGTTCACATCTGTTTTATAGCCCATTAGCTGCCCAAAAACGTATTCAGGAACCGGAGCTCCTTCATCAGAGCCTATCCCAACAGAAGTAACACTTATTCCTTCTTTATTGGCAAGCCTTATAGCAGCATTGTCATTTCCTTCATTATCCTCGCCATCACTCAACAGTATTACTTTTCTGGATCCTTTGCTTACATTTTTAAATTTATCAACCGCAGCCTGCATTCCTTTTAAAAAATCGGTTCCCTGAATCTGCATTGAATTTGTTTCAATCCCGCTGATATAGGTTTCTGCAGAATTGTAATCTGTTGTCAAAGGCATAATTGAGGTTGCCTGTCCTGCAAAAATTACAATTCCAATCTTATCATTTTTCATTTTCTGCATAGTACCAATCATCAGATTTTTTGCCTCTGTAAGACGACTGGGATCTATATCTTCCGCGTTCATAGAATTGGAAACATCAAGCATAAAAATCACATTATTAAGCTTCTGGTTACTTTTTACTTCTTCTGCCCCATTCAGAAGATCTATAATTGAAAAAATCAAAAATAGAGTACCCAAAAGATATAGCGCAGGGAAAAACTTAGTAAACCCCGAACTTTTTTCAAATAAATTATCATGAAACTGACTGCCGGCAAAAATTTCTCTTTTTTTCATCCTCCATTTTAAAAAACGGATCAAAAAGGAAGCTAACAGCGGCAAAAGCAACAGTAAAAATAAATACCAATAATTTCCTAAAGACCAACTCATCAGCTTAAAATTTTATAAAATACCCACCTAAGCAATGCATCTAAAAATAGCATTCCCAAAGCTATCCAAAGGAAAATTTTGAAATATTCTTCATAATTGTAAAGTTTGGAAATTTTCACATCAGATTTTTCCAACTGATTAATTTCATTATATATTTCTTCAAGGCTACTGTTTGAAGTCGCTCTAAAATATTTTCCTCCCGTCGTTTGTGCGATTTCTCTCAAAGTGTTTTCATCAATGGTAACTTGTGTTTCCGTAAAAACAAGATCACCAAAAATATCCTGTGCTGTCGGCATTAATGCATAACCATTAGTACCAATTCCGATAGCATATACTTTTATATTATTATTTTTTGCCAGCTCAGCAGCAATCTGCGGTGGAATAGCATTCTGTATATTACTCACCCCGTCTGTCATCAGGATTACTACTTTACTCTTGGCTTTACTTTTAATGAGATGATTAACAGCAACCGAAAGCCCTTCTCCAATAGCCGTTCCAGGTTCTAGCCCTGCTGAGTTCAGGTTTTTAATTTCATCAATCACTACCTGATGGTCTGAAGTTACAGGAACTTTTGTAAATGCCTCTGCAGCATAAGCAACAACCCCTATCCTGTCATTCGGACGCTTCTGAACAAACTTTACCGCAATATCTTTTAAAGCAGTAATACGATCAGGGTTCAGGTCTTTTGCCAACATACTTAGAGAGACGTCAATAGAAAGCATAATATCCACCCCTTTTGTATCATCCCTGTCTTGGGACACGGTGAATGTTCTGGGTCTCGCCATCGCGATAATAAGAGCAGAAAGAATGATGTACTTTGATATTTTCAATACAAAAAGTACAGTCTGGATTCCATTGCTGCCCTCCATATTTTTTGTTGTGGGAACTTTCACCCCTTTTCTTTTCTTTCGCCCCGCATCTTTAATAAAAAGAGGGATAAAAAGCAGAAAAAGCAATAAAAACCACGGACTGTAAAACTCAAAATCAAACATCCTTCCTCAAATTTTCGAATTCTAAATCTTTAGATGATCTCTTCACAAATTCTCTGATATCGGCGAAATCTTTTTCCATCGTTCCCTGATCCGGAAAAGTTTTGGCAAATTTCACCAAATCTCCTCTCAGAAAAACCTCTTCTATTATTTTTTCGTTATTCTGTGAAATGGTATTATTTTTTTTCATCACATCAATCAGGTCATCCGTAAGAAGGACATCTGCAGGAAGATTATACTGTTTGGTAATAAAGTTTCTTGAGATATCGATCAATTCTACGTAAAACGAACGGAAATTGCCTCCTTCGATATATTTTTTCTTTTTAAGAGAATCTAATTCTTTTAAGGTCTGATTGGTGGCCACTACAGGTGAACTTTTAGATTTTCTTCCCCATTTAACAATCATGATTATGGCAACAATCAACGAAATAACCGCCAATGCTGCCAGAATATAGAATTTATATAATTCCCAATAATCTTTAGCATCGAGTTTTATTTCTTTATTTTTCATGATGTCATTGATTTGATCTGCTTTTTGAGCAGTATTAATGACATCAATTTCATAAGGAATGGTTTTAAGAACCTTATCCCCTACTTTAAATTCCAATTCCGGAATAGTAAATTTTCCCTCTTCAAAAACAGCAAATTCTATTTTCCTTTCATAGGAGCCTGCGTTTTGCCCTATGCTGTCTTTCGTTTCTTCAAAGTGAAAAGGGAGCAATTCATTTTTCGGTGCAGAAATCACCTGTTGATCATGAATATCATCAATTTTCACAACCATACGGTTTATTTCTCCGAGGGCAATCGTTTTCTTCTCTACATTGGAGGAAAGTATCTGTGAAAAAGCATTTGCACAGACAAGAAAAGATAGTATTAAAAGTATTTTTCTCAATGTTAAATAATAAAGGCTAAAGCCCAATGTTTTATTTTACGGGTTGGTCCCGATGTTATTTTTTCTGAAAATAATTATACAATAATTTTGAATAATCCGAGCCGGTGCTGACATTCATAAAGGTTGCCGAGCTGCCGGAAAAATCTTCTTCCAAAGCTCTTAACTTCTGTTTTTGAGCTTCAGCAAAACTATATCTCCATCTTGCGCTGGAAGTATTTGCCCATATTTGTTTTCCTGTTTCTGCATCATATAAAAGAGTATATCCTACATCGGGAATTTCATTATCTTTTTCATCATAGATTCTCATTCCCAATAATTGATGTTTTTTGGAAGCTACTCTCAACATTTTAGAATCATACTCATCTTCAAAATCTGAAAAAAGGAAGACCAGGGATTTTCTTTTAAAAATGCCCATCATATACTCCAGGGCTTTATCTATTTTAGATTCTGCCGGAACATAATCTGCTGTCAGGATATTACTGATGATTGACAGAATATGTTTTCGCCCTTTTTGGGGTGGAATTACTTTATATACTTTATCGGCAAACAGGATAAGTCCGACTTTATCATTATTGCCTGCCGCTGAAAATCCCAGACTGGCCGCAATTTCGGCTACATATTCTCTTTTCAGCTGAACTTTTGTCCCGTAGTCCATAGAAGCAGAAATATCCACCAAAATCATCATGGTGAGTTCTCTTTCCTCTTCCATCACTTTCACGAAGGGCTCCCGGAAACGGGCGGTTTTATTCCAGTCGATCCTTCTGATTTCATCGCCAAACTGATACGGACGAACTTCAGAAAAGGTCATTCCCTGTCCTTTAAAAGCACTGTGATATTGTCCCATTAAAGCAGCCTCCGTCTTTTTTCTTGTACGGATTTCAATCTGCTTTACTTTTTTTACAATATCTTTTATTTGCATACTTATGGTTTAAAGTTTAAAATTCAATGGAAACATTCAACCATTCATTATCAAACTTCGGGTTGTATTTTTTATAAAAATTGATAGCCGGCTCATTCCAGTTCAATACCTGAAATACCATTCCATTGTAATGATTTGATTTACCGTACTCCAACGTTGCATCAAATAATAATTTCCCAATCTGTTTCCCTCTCAGTTTTTCCGTTACTACCAGATCTTCAAGATACAATCTCCTCCCTTTCCAGGTTGAATATCGATCATAATAAAGAGAAATTCCTACGATTACCCCCTCAAATTCAGCAACAAATGCCCCCCAAACCGGAGAGGCCCCAAAGCCATCTTCTGTAAACTGTTCCAGTGTAACCGTTACTTCGTGCAATGCTTTTTCGTATTCTGCCAGCTCTTTAATCAACTCCAACATTGAAGTACAATCCTCCCGGACAGCTTTTCTAATGATCACTTCACTCATTATGGCGCCTGTATTTTTGCTAAAATCCTGTTGATGATTTCTTCTGTTGATATTTCTTCTGCTTCAGCCTCGAAAGTCAAGCCCATTCTATGTCTTAATACATCTTTCGCCAATGCTTTCACATCTTCAGGAATAACAAAAGCTCTTCCTTTTAAGAATGCATATGCCCTTGAGGCAATTGCAAGGTTGATAGAGGCTCTCGGAGACGCTCCAAAACTGATATAATTTTTAAGCTCAGAAAGTCCGTAATTTTCAGGATAACGTGTTGCAAATACCATATCAAGGATATATTTTTCGATTTTTTCATCCAGATAGATCTGATTAATCAATTCTTTTGCATCTACAATATCCTGTAAAGAAATGACAGGCTTCACCGTTGGCTGATGGGATGTGGAAACCATTCTCATCACCTGTCTTTCATCTTCAAAAGACGGGTAATCTATAGTACACTTCAACATAAAACGATCGCTTTGAGCCTCCGGCAAGAGATAAGTTCCTTCCTGGTCAATTGGATTTTGTGTTGCCAATACCAAAAATGGTTTTGGAAGTTTCATCGTCTCATCACCAATCGTTACTTGCTTTTCCTGCATCACTTCTAAAAGAGCCGACTGCACCTTCGCAGGCGCACGGTTGATCTCATCCGCAAGCACAAAATTGGCAAATACCGGTCCTTTTTTTATAGAAAAATCATTGTCTTTGATATTATAAATCATTGTTCCCACAACATCTGCAGGAAGCAAATCGGGCGTAAACTGAATTCTTGAAAAATCACCATGAACAGCATCAGCCAACGTTTTTATCGCTAGCGTCTTAGCCAACCCCGGCACACCTTCCAGAAGAACGTGACCATTCCCCAAAAGCCCAACCAAAAGACGGTCTACCATGTATTCCTGCCCAATAATAACTTTGTTGATTTCCTGTTTCAGAAGAGAAAATAAGTAGTTTTTTTCTTTTACTTTTTCCGTCAATTGGCGGATATCTTCAGCTTGATATATATCTGACATAGCTTGATTTAAAATAAGTGGTAAATTTCTGATAAATACTTGCATTAATCAACACAATCAATGCCATTTTTGAGTTAAAGTTTGTTAAATATTCCAGTATCAATAAGGTATTTCCAATCAAACAAGCTGATTATCTTATACATAAAATGAATTCTAATTCTCCTATGAAGCGGTTAAATCCTTCAATTCATAAGAACACAATCATATTATAAAACACTGATATACCAAACAAAATAATCTTCCAATTTATATTAATGATAAAAAATGTTGTGAAAATAAGATCACAACATTTTCTTTATTAAAATTAAAGATAAGCTAAAATTTACCCATTAAAGTTTAGTAATAGTAATGGTAAATACATCTTCAGGCATATCTACAGTGTCTTCGTAAGAACCTACATTTATATAGTAATCAGTACCTGCAGTGGTAGTCACTGTCATGGTTTCTGCACCGCCTCCCCCGGCATTATCCCTTGTCCCTACACAAGTCAAAGCATTACAAGCTCCACTAAATACTCCAATTTTAGGATCGAAAGAAGCTGTTCCAGGAGATACCTTAATGGTATACTGACCACCATCTCCTGCCAATTTAAACCAAAGACCATCATTCATCCCATCATTGGTACATACAGTAATAAACCCACTATTATTTGTAGAAGACATGGCGTCACTTTGAACATAGGTGTAAGGAAAAGTGGAAGCTATTAATGCTCCGGAACAAACGTCATTCACAGGAATGGGAGGGATTGTTTTAAAGATAGTTTCAGTACAACCGGCAGATTCACCATTAGCATTCACTGCAATCACTTTTAAATAGTAATTGGTATCTCTATTCAGGACAATTGATGGAGACAGATTAAAATTGTTGGTGGTTACCACTTGTTGATTAATAATATCCGTCCCTCCGGAGCTCGTACCTAGAGAAATTTTATAAGAATTAGCTCCTGATACAGACTGCCATTGGATATTGGGAGATAATGAAATAAACTGTGCGTTATTGGCCGGAGACAAAACAATAGGACATCCAGGAGTAAGATTACCTGTTAGTCCTGTAATTGTTATGGCTGACTTGTAATTGGCTCTGATTCCTCCGGGCGGAGATGAAATATCAACAACATCACGATCTCCTTTATAATAAAGGGTAGAATTCGGAGTATATGGATATACACGGAAAGCTTCATCAAAATTATTAATATCAATACTTGGAGCACTTTCTTTTGCTGCAACAACTAGGTTATCAGTATTATTATAAGCAAAAGGAGTTGCAAAAGTAAGGGTAACTTTTCCATTGTTATTATTTACAGTACCGGCAAACACCTGAGTCAGCTGTGAAGCAGGTACCCAGTCTGTACCGGAAGCAAAAGCCGTTTTTGGGGTATGCCCAAGATAAACTGTCCAGCTTGAAGAATCAGCAATTGTTGCTGTTGGATCTAAATAAAATGTCAACCCCGTGATATTTCCTGCTGCATTTGTATTTATTTCCTGTTTAAGATAAATCTGCTGAACGTATGAATAGGAAAAGAAACTACTTATCGGAGCGGTTCCGACTCCTGTGCTTCCAATGTTTAAATTAACCTGAGCATTAAAAGCCAATGCTATCAACAACAGAGGCAAAAGTAAAATTCTTTTCATAATTAATAATGTTAGTATCTTATTTCACGCTAAATTAATAATAAAAATTTATATTTTATAACAAAAGTAAAATTTTAAGCTACATCACGGTATCAAAAACCTCTAATTTTACCACAAAAACACTTTTACTTAAAAAAAATTAAACAATTAACAATAAAAAACCATAATAAACCCAATTAACAACAAAACATATTACATATTTTAATATATTTACATCAAATACCAAATGATATGCATAAACGTATATTTTTTTTAAGTCTTCTTTTGGCAGGACTTCTTCAATCACAAACAACAAAGATGACCACTGTGATTTCACAAGCAGTCTATTATGACGGGTACGCAGCTACAGTATCACAACCTGTTCCTACCGGATTAGCCCGATTAAATAACGCCAGGTACACAAGGAAACTTACAGATAATGAACTTGACTCCTTTAAAACCACCATTGCGATGAGAGTTACCATAGGTGCGTTATGTGACAATTATGATCGCCTTGGAGAGGTTTTTCTGACGTTAGTACCCAAAAACCAGGCGAGCTATACAATCAATGATCCTAATATTAAAAGAATTGAAGTAGGCAGGTACATCACTCCATTCATGAATAAAAATAAAACTCCAGCAGAAGTTCCTTACACCTATAATGTAAGTAATTTATATAGCATATTTCATGATACTGCATTACGTGCCAATTATGATATTTACATGGAGCTGGATGTTTTTGGTGTCCCTTATGCAGCCAATAATGAAGTTCCTGGTTGTGCAGGACGAAATGATGTTTTTACAGGAACCCTGACGTTTTTTTCTAATGACTCAGGAACTGCTACTAATTATAACACGCTTGTCCCTTTACTTTCTTACAATGCTCTTAATAAATACAACAGTACGGATGTTCCCGGTGAAACAGTCAGAATTGTAAATTTCAACCTGCCTACAGCCGTTACTAATGCTAATTTTTTTGTAATATCTACGCCACATGGAGCCAACAGTGGTGGTGAAGAATATATAAGAAGACAAAACTACACGTACCTGGATGATGTACAGATGCTTACCTATACTCCGGGAGGAACTTCCTGTGAACCCTACAGAGTATACAACACCCAAGGCAACGGAATCTATGGATCCACTCCTAAAACTGAAGCTGATTGGACTTCCTGGAACAACTGGTGCCCGGGCAATGCTGTTCCTATAAGAGGATTTACCTTAGCCAATTTAGCAGCCGGAAATCATACGCTGAAACACAGTATCCCAACAGCTGTATTTAATCAAAACCAGGGAGATGTTTATTTATCAGTTTATATGCAGGGGAAAAGTGATGCTACTTTAAACGTAAAGGATATTAAAACCGTCGACATCAACATATATCCAAATCCGACTTCTGATTTTGTGAATATAAAATCGGAATCGGGCATAGCATCATTAACACTTTTCACCATAGACGGAAAAAAACTGGCTGAAACTTACAGAGAAAACAGGATTGATCTTTCCGCCTACAGTACCGGTATTTATCTCCTCAATATTGTTCTCAAGGACGGTACTCATTTGAATCACAAAATCATTAAAAAATAAAATACAGGCATCGCCATTTTTAAAAATAATTTAGATTTTATAATCCCTTCTGTGAAATTATTCGGAAGGGATTTTTTATATTCAATAATTTATAAAGCGAACCTACAATGATATTAAACTAATTATAAATAACCTACAAAGACTAACAAAACCCACAATTTCAGCCTGATATCATTTCAAAAAAAACATTAATTAACAATATTCTTTACAAGAGTTAAAAAACTTTAACTCTAATCCTCCATTCAAAAAATTGTCATTTCCAGTTTATTAACTTATTTTTGGAGATTAAAAATTTTGCAAAATGAATTATCATTTTCAAGCGCACAGACAAGTAAGAAAGAACCTTTTAAACATCCTTCAGAATACATCTCATGAAGATTTGCTTCTGATCCCGGATGGCTTCAATAATAATATGTATTGGAATATTGCTCATACCGTTGCTACACAGCAACTTTTGCATTATTACCTTAGCGGCAATCCTTTTAGAATTGATAAATATTGGGTTGAAACATATAAAAAAGGGACTTTACCTAACTTGAATGTTCAAAAATCTGAAGTAGAAGATTTAGAATTTTTACTAACCGAAACTTCAAAGATTTTAATGAAAGATTATGACAGCGATTTCTTTTCAGATTATACTCCCTACACTACAAGTTTCGGAATGGATCTGAAAAGTATTCAAGATGCTATTATCTTTAACAACATGCATGAAAGCCTGCATTATGGCTATATAATGGCACAAAAAAGAGCCATTTTAGGAGAAAAATATTAATAGGAAGCAGGACAAAGGAAGTTGGGGCTTGCATTGAAAAATGGACATTATCCATCATTTCACTACCCCCTAAACCCTGATCTTGAACCTTAAACATAAAATTTTAAACAACTCAATGAAAGACGATTTTATTTTCGGGCTGCGTCCCGTTATTGAAGCAATTGAAGCGGGAAAAACGATTGACAAGGTCTTTGTGCAGAATGCACTTCAAGGCCCTATTTATGCTGAACTGAAAGCAATTTTAGCGAAAAATAAAATCCGTCCCAATTATGTTCCGGTTGAAAAACTGAACCGTTTTACAAGAAAAAACCACCAGGGGGTGGTTGCTTTTATTTCGGATGTTCCGTTTCATAAAGTGGAGGATCTTGTTCCTCAATTATTTGAAGAAGGAAAAACTCCTTTTTTATTAATTCTGGACAGGCTTACCGATGTAAGAAATTTTGGTGCCATCTGCAGAACCGCAGAATGTGTGGGTGTTGATGCCATCATTATTCCTGAAAAAGGAGGGGCTCCCATTAATTCAGATGCTATCAAAACATCTGCCGGTGCTATTTATAATATTAAAATTTGTAAAGAAAATAACCTTGCACATGTGGTAGACTTTTTACAACAAAGCGGAATCACTGTATTCTCTGCGAGTGAAAAGGCTCAAAAATTAATTTACGATGTCAACTTTACAGAACCATGTGCGATTGTTATGGGGAATGAGGAAACAGGTATTTCTAAAGAAGTATTACATCATTCAGACGAAAAAATAAAACTTCCTATTGAAGGAAAAACTCAATCTTTAAATGTTTCTGTTGCTTGTGGCGCGATTTTATATGAAGCTGTAAGACAGAAAATATTGAAATAGGTTGTTCAATAACACTCAACACTTAAAAAATTAGAAAATGAAAAACATAGCAGCAATAGCGCTTATCTCATCTATAGCCCTTGTATCTTGTAAAAAAGAAACAGCAAAAATCACGAAAGTAGATCCTAAAACCGGAAAGACAGTTACTGTAGAAGTACCTGCTGATTCTGTAGCAAAAGTTGCAGAAAACCCAGCAATCAGGGACTCTGCAGGAATTGTTAAACAAACTTTCAAACTTGAAAAAGGAAAGACATATCCTCTTACCACTTACCAGAGAGATGTAAAGACGATGACAGATCCTCAGGGAAAAACGCTTAATGCAACCAGTGAGTCTACAGATGAAATGAGCTTCACCGTCGATGATATTAAGGGAAATGTATATGAAATGACCCTTAATCTTGTTGCTAAAAGAAGTTCTCAATCTGCACAGGGAAAAACTGTAGTGGTAGATACTAAACAACCTCTTCCAAAAGAAGATGATCTTAAAATGATTTGGAACATCAACAGAGCACTTACCGGAAATAAGCTTGCTATGAAAATGGATACCCATGGTAACGTACTCTCTATTACAGGTTTTGATGCAGTATATACCAAAGTTGCTGCTGCTGTAGGGACTCTTATCAAAGATGCTAATGAAAAAGCGAGTGTAGTATCAAGTCTTAAGGAATCTTTTAACGAAAAAGTTTTAAAAGATCAGTTCGGCAAGAATTTAACAATTATTCCTAAGAAAGGAGTTAAAATTGGAGAAAAATGGACAACTTCTGAAAGTGCGGATCCAAGCGGAAGCGTTAAGGTGACTTCAAATTATGTTTTGAAAAGTCTTGGCAACGGAACTGCAGAAATTGCTGTAACAGGAGGTATACCTAAGAAAACAGAAAAGAAAAATCAGGGACCTATCACGCATAGCTTAAGCAGCGAGCTTGTTCAGAACGGAACAATCAAGTTTGACGAAAGTACAGGATGGATTACGAATCAAAACATCAATGTAGTGACTACACAGATAGAAAGCATTTCAGACGGAAAACAATCTCAGTCTATGAAAAGTGTTTCAAAATCTTCTGTGATGGTAAATCCTTCTGCAAAATAATTCAATAAAATGTTTACGGCTGAGGGCTCAAAGGAAAAACTTTGAACTCTCAGCTTTGAACTTTAAATTTAAAAAGTTATGAAGTACATTCTTGAGTTAGTACTGTCTGCTATTATTATTTTCTTCGTGTGGAATATTCTGAAAAGAATATTCTTTAAAACTTTTTACAGTTACCGATTCAACAATAATAGTAATCAGAATAACAGACAGCAAGATATACACAACTCAAATAAAGACAACAAACAAGGCCTTAAGTGGGATGCGGAAACCGTAGACTATGAAGAGGTAAAAGAGACCAAGGACAAAAGGTAAAAATTCCAAGAAATCAAGATAATAACCAGCATGGCAAAAAATAAAAACTTAATTTATATTGCAATTTCATTAGTAGTATTTATAGTTTTAGCATTTTTATATTCTACTCCTGTATTTACGGGAAAACAGCTTTTCCAGCATGATATCGTACAATACCGGGGGGGAGCAAAAGAACTTCTCGACTATAGAGCTAACACCGGAAATGAAACCTATTGGAGTGATTCCATGTTCGGGGGAATGCCGACTTATCAGATGGGAAGCCAATTCAAAGGAGACATCATCAAAAAGATCGACAGCAATCTAAATTTTCTGCCAAGACCGGTCAATTATCTGTTCCTGCTTTTTGCAGGTTTTTTCCTTTTGGGAATGGTGGTTGTCAGAAACTGGAAATACGCTTTATTAGGAGCTACTTTCTTTGGTCTGTCAACCTATTTTTATATTATTATTGCGGCAGGACACAATGGTAAAGTTAATACCATTGAATATTTTGCTCCGCTTTTAGCAGGAATCTTATTGGTTTATATTCGAAAACAATACATCTGGGGATTCATTGTTACGACCCTTTTCATGGGCCTTCAGATTGCAGCGAATCACCCTCAGATGACCTACTATCTGTTCATAGCATTAGGATTTTTATTCCTTTCAGAATTAATCAGAGCTATTCAGAAAAAAACTCCGATGAAGCACTTCTTGATTTCTTCAGGAATCATCGCAGCTTCTTGTCTTATTGGAGTTGGAATGAATTCTCAAAGAATTATGGCCAATTCTGAATACGTAAAAGAAACCGTCCGTGGAAAGCAAATTCTGAACAATGACAGTCATACTTCCGGAAAATCAGGAATGGATAAGGAAAGCATGCTGATGTGGAGCTATGGAAGACTGGAAACGCTAAACCTTTTTATCCCTAGATTAATGGGTGGAGGAAGCCAGGAACCTGAAGCAAAAGAAATGATGAACAGAGTTCAGGAACTTGTTCAGGAAAATGTAGGCTCACAAGCTGAAATGGACAGAATCTCCAAAGGCTTCAATGGAATGACCTATTGGGGAGATCAACCTGGAACTTCAGGACCTGCTTATCAAGGAGCTATCGTATGTTTCCTTGCCCTGTTAGGATTTTTCTTTGCATGGAAAAAATACCGTTACTGGATCCTTGGAGCTTCAATTCTTACGGTTTTACTGGCTTGGGGAAGTAACTTTATGCCATTATCCGATTTCTTTATTGATTATGTTCCTTTCTATAACAAATTCAGAGCTCCTTCTTCGATCTTAGTGATTGTGGAATTATTATTTCCTCTAATCGCTATTTTAGGACTATACAGATTCTTCACTGATGAAAAGCTGACAGAAGAGTACAAACAGAAAATTTTGATGTACGTAAGCTGCGGAACATTAGGATTATTATTAATTCTTTTAGTCTTTGGAAAGTCATTATTAGGTTTTGCGACAGAAGGTGAAAAAACATATTTCCCTCCTTTCCTACTCGACTATCTTGTAGAAGAGAGATATAAACTTTTCAGAATAGATGCGATCAAAGCATTTATTTATGTAGCTATTACAGCAGCTGCCCTGTTCTTAAGCTTAAAGAAAAAACTAAGTCAGAACATCGCTCTAGTAGTGATTGGAGTGGTTAGTCTATTCGATTTATGGACGGTCAATAAGCGTTATTTAAATGACGAAAATTATGTAGACAAGATTTTTGCTGAGAATCCTTTCCAGACAGAGAGTTCGGATCTGTTGGCGGAAAAAGTTCAGGCCAACCCAAATCTGGCTTCTATTTTATCCAATGTCAACATCAACAAAACTTTAGAGACTATTGCTGAGAAAGACAAAACCCACTATAGAATTTATAACCAAACTCTGGGGGTAACAAGTGAAACAAATACTTCCTATTTTAAATCTTCAATCGGAGGATACCATGCGGTAAAATTGAGAAGATATGATGACCTGTTGAATGAGTATATTTCAAGTATTGACAGTGTAAAAACACCGAATATATTGAATTTACTAAATGCCAAATATATGGTCTTTGGAGGTCCGGATCAACCACAGGTAGTGCCTAACCCTAAAGCCAATGGAAACGCCTGGTTTGTAAGTGACCTGAAGTTTGCAGATACTCCGAATGAAGAAATTAAGGCAATCGGAGTCATTAACAATAAGAAAACAGCTGTTATTGCTTCTTCTGACAAATCATATTTCAGCGATAAACCTGTTCAGACAGATTCTACGGCATTTATCAATTTAACGAAATATCAGCCTAACGAATTAGAATTCAAATCTCAGTCGAAAACACCTCAGTTAGCTGTATTCTCTGAAATTTACTATCCTCACGGCTGGAAAGTTTTGATTGACGAAAAAGAGGTTCCTTATATCAAGGCTGATTATTTACTTCGTGCAGTACATGTTCCTGCGGGAAGTCACCATATAAGAATGGTTTTTGAACCTGAAGTTATTGAAAAAGGAAAATGGATTTCACTTTTATCTTTTGGATTATTCATTGCATTGGCTGCTTTTGGAATCTATTGGATCAACAAAAATAAGAGAAAAGAAATTTTACCTGAAGAGAAGGCTTAATCTCATTTTGCAATAGGTCATTCTGCATGACAAATAATTCAAAAATGGAACAAAAGAAAATATTGATTATCACCTATTACTGGCCTCCTGCGGGAGGCCCTGGTGTTCAAAGATGGTTGAAATTTGCAAAATACCTGCCTGAATTTGGCTGGAAACCCATTATTTACACTCCTGAAAATCCAAGTTATCCTTTGTTGGATGAAAGTCTGATGAAAGATGTTCCTGAAAATATTGAAATCATCAGAACCAAGATCTGGGAGCCTTATCAGCTGGCGGAAAAGCTTAATAAAAGTAATAAGAAGTTTAAAGCCGGACAGTTTGACGTAGGTAAAAATCAAAGCTGGAAATCCAAATTATCTATTTGGGTAAGAGGAAACTTTTTTATTCCTGATGCCAGAGTTTTCTGGGTAAAACCTTCCATTAAGTTCTTAGAAAATTATTTAAAAGAAAATAAGATAGATGCGGTTGTAACTTCAGGTCCGCCTCATTCCCTCCATCTGATTGGGCTGGGGTTAAAAAAGAAACTTCCCAATCTAAAATGGATCGCCGATTTCCGTGACCCATGGACAGAAATTTCCTACTACAAACATTTAAAACTAACCAAAGGATCCGATAAGAAACATCGGGATCTTGAAAGTGCTATCTTTAACAATGCGGATATAACCCTGGCTACAAGCTATACGGATGCTGAAAATTTCCGAAAAGCAGGAGCTAACGCTGTTTGTATTACCAATGGGTTTGATGAGAGTGATTCCGGATCGACTGTAAAACAACAAAATAAAACTTTTACGTTGAGTTATATTGGGGTTTTAGAGCAGCTTAGGAACCCTGAAAACCTTTGGAAGGCCTTGGATGAGTTAATACAAGAAAATGCAGAATTTGCCCAATATTTCAATTTAAAATTTGTAGGAAGAGTTGATGATAAAATCCTGCATTCTATTGAAAGTTCAAGTTTGAAAAATCACATTTTAAACCTTGGCTATCTCTCGCACGGAAAAGCTGTTGAAGAAATGCAAAATTCTGAGATGCTCCTGATCACCAACTTTCCAAATGAATCTTCAAAAGGTATTATTCCGGGGAAAATATTTGAATATCTGGCTTCCGGAAAACAAATTTTATCTTTTGGACCGGTTCAGGCGGATGTTTCAAAAATTTTAGAAGAGACACAAGCCGGGAAACATTTCAGCTATCACGATTCCGAAACAGTAAAAAGATTCATTGTAGAAAAATTTGAATTGTGGAAAGACGGAAGTCTTAAGGAGAACACAAAAAATATTGAGCAATTCTCAAGAAAAAACCTCACTCAACAATTAGCAGAAATTATATCATAAATAAAAAAGCAGAAGACGGAAATACATCCTACAATCTTCTGCTTTTTTATTTTGTTTTCAATTTTTCTAAATCGTCCATTGATCATTTACAACGGCAACCAGATAATATTTCCCCTGAAACTCTTCAAATACAAAACGAACTGTTTTCCAATCCATTTCGCCATTCTTTTCAGATCCTTTTATATAATTTTCTGTAAAATCATCTTTAGGATAAATTTCCTTTATATTATTGAGGGAATTCCCTCCTCCCAGAAATTTATTCAATGAATATTGTGAAGCAGTAAAATCTTTCGAAAACACCCATTTTCCAAGATAATCATTGATTGTAGCCTTATAAGGATCACCGGAGCCATCATGAGCACCCCATGTAAATAAGGTTTTTGTAGGTTGATATTTTTCAAACTCTTCTTTTGAAAAATGTTTGTCCTCCTTTACATTCACAAAGGCGTACATTGAAAAACGAATCCCTTTTTGAGGATGGATCAACGAAGCAAATGTTTTATAATCCTTCCCTTTTAATACTTGTAAAACCTCATCATTTATTTTTTTCAAAGAAGCTTCTTTTTCTTCTTTAGTAGGAAGTTTCGCAATACTGTCATCTTTTGCCTGAGCAACAGAATCTATTTGATTGGGAACCGGTTTCCCTACTTCTTTTTTACAAGCCACTACCAGACTCAAAACAGACGCAATAACAAGTAGTTTTTTCATATTTTTAATTTTGTAATCGCTAAAAAAGTACCAAAACTGATGCCATACCAAGTAGCTTTTTGTATACAATTTTCTCCAAGAGATGAATGTCATCTACAAATTACATCGTAACTTTGTTCTATGGAAATGTTGGATATTCTTATTATAGGAGCCGGTCCTATCGGTTTAAACTGTGCTCTTGAAGCTAAAAAAAACAATCTGAATTATCTCATTATAGAGAAAGGGACAATTGTTAACTCATTATACAATTATCCTTTATATATGCGATTCTTTTCAACAGCGGAGAAACTGGAAATCGATGAAATTCCCTTTATTTCTACCGCTCCTAAACCCGGAAGACAAGAAGCATTAGAATATTATCAGGGTATAGCCCGGCAAAAGGATATGAATATTCACCTGTATGAAAAAGTACTTCACATTTCAAAAAACAATGATTTCTTTAACATTAAAACGACCAAAGCAAAATACACTGCGAAGAATGTCATTATTGCATCCGGTTTTTATGACATCCCCAATCTCATGAATATTCCTGGGGAAAACCTTCCTAAAGTCAAGCATTATTATACGGAACCTTACCCGTATGCAAGGCAAAAAATTGTCGTTGTGGGATCAAGTAATTCTGCGGTGGATGCCGCACTTGAAACTTATAGAAAGGGAGCTGAAGTAACGATGATCATTCGACATTCCGAGATTTCAAAAAGTGTAAAATATTGGGTAAAACCTGATATTGAAAATAGAATTGCAGAAGGAAGTATTACTGCCCATTTTAATTCTGAAATGATTGAAGTTAAAGAAAATACGGTTGTTTTCAAAGACGAACACCATCAAATCCATGAAATTGAAAACGACTTTGTGCTGGCCATGACCGGCTATCTTCCTGATTTTAACTTCCTGAAAAATTCCGGTATTGAGTTGAACGGAGATTGTTTAAAGCCTGTTTATAATCAAGAAACCATGGAGACTAATATTCCAGACTTGTATCTGGCAGGAGTTGTATGTGGGGGAAAAGACACCCATCTCTGGTTTATTGAGAATTCGAGAATCCATGCTCAAATGATTATCAGGAATATCATATCCAAAAAGTCTTAATTCAATCTATCCGTAATACAAGAAATTTAACCTTTCATTATACAATAAAAGCCCTGTTGAACAATTTCCAACAGGGCTTATGTATTATTTCCAGCTTTTAAACCGGGCTTTCTTCAACCTGGTTCTTATCCTTAAGCAGCCACGGAACAATAAAATAAAAGGCTATGGCAATCATTGTCGCCAGCACTCCGGTTCCAAGCCAAAGGGTATTAAAACCGAGCTTATCTGCAATCATCGTTCCTACATACGGAGTAATAATAAATGCGAGGGAAAATGACATTCCGTTCAGTCCCATATAAGCCCCTTTATTATTTTCTCCTGAACGCAGTGCTGTAATAGTCGACATAAATGGCAGCGTCCATATTTCTCCGATACAAAGTAAAGTCATTGAAGCCATTAATGTAACCATACTGTAATCAAAAGCTAGCATTGCATAGGAAAACCCACATAATAAAGTCCCTATCAGCATAGTAAATGCTAAAGTAAAATATTTCTCAGCAAGCTGTACAAAACCCATTTCAAGAAGAACAATCAAAAATCCGCTATACCCCAGAATAAACCCTATATTCTGCTGGCTAAGATGTACGGTATCTTTATAAAAAATCGTCAACGTACTGAATAACTGAAAGAAACAGACAGAAAACAGCATACAGAATAAACTGTAAATTAAAAACTTGCGATCCCGATACGGAGAACTTTCTTTTTTAATGGCAATTGCTTCTCTGGCCTTCTTCGCTTTCTCTTTGGCTAATATTGTACGTCTTCTAAAAAACCAGATATACATCAAGCCGGCCAATAAAGCAGCAAGAGCATTACTGAAAAACAGAAATTCGTAAGAAATGGCAGATAAAATACCTCCCAACGCAGGACCTATAGAAAAGCCAAGATTTACGGCCATTCTGTTTAATGAAAATGCTCTGGTAATATTTTGCGGTTTAGCATATTTTGTAATGGCTACAGAATTTGCAGGTCGAAACAATTCACTCACAATACTTTGAGCTAAAATAATAGCCGCCAGCCCAACTTCCGTTTTAAATAATGGAATTAGACAGAATAAAGGTACGCTGAGCAGTAAACTTAAACTCTGTACCCTATATTCACCTATTTTATCAGTGATCATTCCACCCAGCCATGAACCAAGAACAGAACCAATACCAAAAAAGCTCAGCACAATGCCTGAGTTTTCAATACTAAAATGTAAATGATCAGTCATATAAACTCCTAAAAAAGGAAGCACCATAGAACCGGCTCTGTTGATGAGCATTACCAACGCCAGCATCCAACTCTCCTGCGAGAGTCCTTTAAAAGAACTCGTATATATGTTAATTAATCTCACAATAGTACTTGGGGGAAATTTGAGAACACAAATTTAGGCCAAAACAGTCTAAAAACCCTTTATTTAAAGGTGTTTTTATAAATAACATTCATAAAAACATACTATCGGCTGTATCCCTAAAAAGTTATTTTTTTTTAATATATAGCCATTAAAATTTTTTATAAAAATTCGTAAATTGCAGTAATAACAAAGGTTTTCATCTTAAAAAAGCTAAAACACATAATAAAAATCCAATCAATACGTAAAAATGATAACCTACGAAAATTTACATGACACTCTGTCTTTTTACAGTATTGACTGTCGGCAGTCTTATTACATATCTTCCGGGAATCCTATTTTTGAATTTCCGCTGGAACCATTCAGAATGGATTATTATGCCTTATGTATTTGCACTGCAGGAGAAATAAGCATTGAGATCGATAGTCAGGAATATAATGTTGATACCCATAGTTTCCTTATTGCCGCTCCTTCTACCATTGTAAAATTTCTAAAGACAAGTGAGGATTTTATGATGAAACTTCTATTCTTTGATAAGAATTTTCTGATTAAAAATATCTCTAATCCTTTTATCATTGAAAAAATGAATCTTTTCTCTGAAGGCTCATACAGCATTGTTAAAACGACTGCAAGAAATTCTATTCAACTGCAAAATTTAATGGATTATCTTAAAAAGAAATCCAGAAAACAGGGGAAATTCACTGAAGAGATTATCCGAACTATCATTTTCAATCTTCTCCTGGAAACAGCAGAAATTATCGAAAAAGAAGACTTCATAGGAAAGGAAAAGGAAGAAGGGAAAAAAGATCTTTATTTAAAATTCAATAAGTTGATTCGGGAAAATATCAGAGGGCAGAGAACCGTTCAGTTTTATGCCGATCAGCTTTGTATTTCCAATAAGTATCTCATTGAGATGATAAAGAAGGCAAGTGGAAAAACACCTCATGAAGTGATTGATGAAACTTTACTGAAGGAAGCCTATGTCATGCTTGGAAATCCGGACATTACCATCTCTGAAATCGCTTTTGAGCTTCAGTTTAACTCTACTTCTGCTTTCGGGCGTTTTTTTAAAAAACACACTTCATTATCCCCTTCCGAATATAGAATAAAAGAAAATATTCAGTCATAAGAATTTGGGGACGGTAATTCTGACATTGGGGATAACCCTTGCTTTTTGAATAGAGGTACCTTTATAATGTTAATTAAAAACATTACAAAATGAGTACGATCAATTCAAAATTCGATAAAGTTTTAAATGCCTCTGAGCAATTCGGTAAAATGAATCACGAACCGGATTCCAGTAAAGAAGTTCAGATTAACACCCCTGAAAAAACACTGCCTTTTTCTGATCAGATTGGAAACTATCAGCGTAACAAAGGAATCCCAATACAATCTTACGAAAACAGCAAAATTTATATTGTAGGAAGTGGAATTGCAGGAATGTCTGCAGCATATTATTTTATCCGTGACGGACGTGTTCCGGGCAAAAATATTATTTTTCTCGATCAGTTACATATAGAAGGAGGATCTCTGGATGGAGCCGGAAATGCAAAAGACGGCTATATCATTCGTGGAGGAAGGGAAATGGATATGACGTATGAAAACCTCTGGGACATATTCCAGGATATTCCCGCATTAGAATTACCGGCCCCTTACAGCGTACTGGATGAATACCGTCTTGTCAATGACAACGATCCTAATTATTCAAAAGCAAGATTGATTCATAACCAGGGTGAGATTAAAGATTTCAGCAAGTTTGGACTGGAGAAAAAAGATCAGCTGGCGATTGTAAAACTTTTATTAAAGAAAAAAGAAGAGCTTGATGACTTAACTATTGAGGATTATTTTGCGGAATCATTCTTAAACAGCAATTTTTGGTTCTTCTGGCGCTCTATGTTTGCTTTTGAAAACTGGCACAGTTTATTGGAACTGAAATTATACATGCACAGGTTCCTTCATGCCATCGACGGAATGAAAGATTTCTCCTGCCTTGTATTCCCAAAATACAACCAATATGATACGTATGTAACTCCATTAAAAAACTTTCTTGTTGAAAAAGGAGTAAAAATTCAGTTCGACACTTTGGTAAAAGATCTTGATATTCATATTAATACAGAAGGAAAAACAGTTGAAGGCATCATTACCGAGCAAAACGGGAAGGAAGTAAAAATCCCGATTGGTAAAGAAGATTATGTTATTGTCACAACCGGATCTATGACGGAAAGTACATTCTACGGAGATAATACGACAGTGCCTGAAGTTACCATCGACAACAGCAGTGCAGGACAAAGTGCCGGATGGATGTTGTGGAAAAATCTTGCCGCGAAATCTGAAGTATTCGGAAGACCTGAAAAATTCTGTAGTCATATAGAAAAATCTTCATGGGAATCTGCCACATTAACCTGTAGACCATCGGCATTTACAGAAAAATTAAAAGAATTGTGTGTGAACGACCCTTATTCAGGGAGAACGGCTACCGGAGGTATCATTACGATTACAGACTCCAACTGGGTGATGAGCTTTACCTGCAACAGACAGCCTCACTTTCCTACTCAGCCGGATGACATCCTTGTAGTTTGGGTGTATGCTTTACTGATGGATAAAGAAGGTAATTATATTAAAAAAACAATGCCTCAATGTACCGGAAATGAAATTCTTGCAGAGCTGTGCTATCACTTAGGATTAACAGAACAGCTTGACAATGTCATAGAAAATACCATCGTCCGAACTGCATTTATGCCTTATATTACCTCTATGTTTATGCCTAGAGCTCAGGGAGACCGTCCTAGAGTTGTTCCTGAAGGCTGTACTAATTTAGGTTTGGTAGGTCAGTTTGTAGAAACTAACAATGATGTGGTGTTTACCATGGAAAGCTCTGTAAGAACAGCGAGAATAGCCGTTTACAACCTTCTTAACCTCAATAAACAGGTTCCGGATATCAATCCGCTGCAATATGATATTCGACATTTATTAAAAGCCACTCAGGCTCTTAATGATTATAAACCATTCTTAGGGGAAGGTATTTTAAGAAAAATACTGAAAGGAAGCTATTTTGAACATATTCTTGTCAATCGTCCGGAAGAAAAAGAGGAGCAGCATGAGTCTTTCCTAATGGAACAGGTTGGCAGATTCCAGGACTGGATCAAGGGAGTGAAAGGTTAAAATAATAATTTAAAAACAAGTCCGTCGTAAAGAGAGACTTACCTTTAATCGGATTAATCATTAATATAAAAATAAATCTTATGGATTTTAAAAACATAACGGTAGCCGGAAGTGGTGTATTAGGATATCAGATCGCCTTTCAGACTGCCTATCACGGATTCAGTGTTACAGTGTATGATATCAATGACGAAGTATTGGAAAAAGCCAAAAGTAAGTTTAAAATTCTAAGTGATGCTTATCGACAAGATCTGAATGCTACTCAGGAACAACTTTACATAACGTTTAAGAATCTCAGCTATTCTTCTGATCTTGCTGCTGCAGTAAAAGATGCAGATCTTTTGATAGAAGCTGTTCCTGAAGATCCTGCAATCAAAACAGAATTCTATCATACATTAGCAAAGGTGGCCCCGGAGAAAACGGTATTTGCTACCAACTCTTCCACTCTCCTACCCAGTGAGTTTGCGGAAGATACCGGCAGACCTGAAAAATTTGTGGCGCTTCATTTTGCCAATGAGATATGGAAACATAATACCGGAGAGGTCATGCGCCATGCAAATACCTCCCAGGAGGTTTTTGATTCTGTTCTTACATTTGCCAAAGCAATTGGAATGGTAGCCCTTCCTATTCAGAAAGAACAACCGGGGTATATTGTCAATTCACTATTAGTGCCTTTGCTTGGGGCTGCAGTCAATCTTTGGATCGATGAAGTTGCAGATATTGAAACGATTGATAAAACATGGATGGTAGCAACCGGAGCTCCGGCGGGACCGTTTGGAATTCTGGATGTGGTAGGGATTACGACCGCTTACAACATCAATAAAATGGAAGCAGAAGAAACTCAGGACCCCTTAAAAATCAAAGCGGTAGAAAAATTAAAAAAAGACTATATTGATAAAGGAAAACTAGGTACTCTGACAGGCGAAGGATTTTATAAATACCCTAATCCGGCTTATCAGGATAAAGATTTTCTAAAATAGAATCTTATATTTTACCTTATGAAAAGGAAAAAGCAGGACTTGTATTAAGTCCTGCTTTTCTATTATTACTCTTTTATTCCTTAGATTTATTAAGGTTTATAAGAATCTTTTAATGTTACTGTACGGTTAAACACCAAGTTTTCATCTGTAGAATCCTGATCTTTTGTAAAATACCCGATTCTCTGGAACTGAAGAGGCTGTCCTACCGCTACTTCTTTTAAGTGTGGTTCTGCAAAACCTTTCACAGTAGTCATAGACTCGGGATTGATGAAGTTTAAAAAATCAACATCTTTTTCAGCATCCGGCTGTTCTACCGTAAACAATTGGTTATAAATCCTCACTTCTACCGGAATTGCATGCTTAGCAGATACCCAGTGAAGAGTTCCTTTTACTTTTCTTAAGCTTTCTTCCGTACCGCTTCCTGACTTACTTTTTTCATCATAAGTCGCATAGATAGTAGTAATTTCTCCGTTCTCGTCTTTCTCGACTCTTTCCGCTTTAATGATATAAGCTGATTTTAAGCGAACTTCTCCGCCTAATTTTAATCTGAAGAATTTGTTATTAGCTTCTTCTTTGAAATCTTCACGCTCAATATAAAGCTCTCTTGAGAAAGGAACCTCTCTTGTACCTGCATTTTCCTGTTCAGGATTATTTTCGGTTTCCAACCACTCTTCTTTGTCTTCAGGGTAGTTTTCGATTACTAATTTCACAGGATCTACGACTGCCATCACACGTTTAGCGACTTTATTCAGGTCTTCACGTACACAGAAATCAAGCAACTGAATTTCAATCAGATTTTCTCTTTTGGCAACTCCCACTTTTTCAATGAAGTTTTTGATCGCTGTTGCGGTAAAACCTTTTCTTCTCATTCCTGAAATCGTAGGCATTCTAGGGTCGTCCCATCCTGTCACAACTCCTTCGGCTACAAGCCTTTGAAGCTTTCTCTTGGAAGTAATCATATAAGAAACGTTCATCCTGGCAAATTCTCTTTGCTTAGGTGTTACTTTATCTTGATCAGATACTTGCTCAAGATACCAGTTATAAAGAGGTCTGTGGTTTTCAAACTCTAATGAACATAATGAGTGGGATACCTGCTCCAGATAATCTGATTCACCGTGTGCCCAGTCATACATCGGGTAGATTTTCCATGCCGTACCTGTTCTATGGTGAGGTCTTTTAAGAATTCTGTACATAACAGGATCACGCATATTCATATTAGGAGAAACCATATCAATCTTTGCGCGAAGTGACATCGTACCTTCTTCAAATTCTCCATTTTTCATTCTTTCGAATAAATCAAGAGATTCTTCAATCGGACGGTTTCTATGTGGTGATTCCACTCCCGGTTCTGTAGGATTCTTTCTCTGCTCAGTAATCACTTCAGAGGGTTGCTCATCAACATAAGCTTTCCCTTCTTTAATCAATTGTACTGCCCATTCATAAAGCTGCTGGAAGTAATCTGATGCATACAATTCTTTATCCCATTTGAAACCTAACCATTCAACGTCTTTCTTAATAGAATCTACGAATTCCTGTTCTTCTTTTTCAGGATTCGTATCGTCAAAACGAAGGTTTACGGGAGCGTTGTATTTTTCACCCAAACCAAAGTTGATGCAGATCGCTTTTGTATGCCCTACATGCAGATAACCATTGGGTTCAGGGGGAAAACGGAAACGGATCTGATCTTTTTTCAAACCGTTTGCCAGATCATCTTCAATAATTTGCTCAATAAAATTGAGTGATTTTTTTTCTTCTTCCATTAAATTAGCTTTTATTTTATAGCAAAAAAAGTGGTACAAAGTTACGGAAAAATAAACGTTTGTGAAAGTGAGAATTTAAATGCGTAAATATCGATAATTCAGTATTTTTCATTAATTTAGGAAAAGCTAAAACCATCATCAAATTACTAATCATGGCCGTTTATATCTTAAGTAACCGAAAAATCGTCCGCCATAAAGGCGAAAAAGTAGATTCCTTTTCCAATGACGAATATTCAATCCCCAATTTCAGGATTGCCAAGTGTAATTTTGACAATTATCAGGAGCCGACAGCACAAGTCAGGAAGAAGAAGGATTATACGAACAGAAATATTTTAGATTACCAACTATTTTCCGAACCCGAAAAACAAGGATACGAAGAAGTTCTGGAGGTTTTATTGAGCGAAAAGGGAATAAAAAAATCTTCTCTGACTGCTAATAATCTAGGGGGAACTCAAAGGATGTTCTATGAATTATATAAGAACATGTCTTCAACAAAAGACAGAAGTGATGTCCTGATCTTCATTCATGGCTATGCCTATACTTTTGATGATGAGCTGAAGGCAATGATTGATCTTAAAAAAATATTTATCGACAATCCACTTTCTCCGGTAGAGCATATTTTATTTGTCAGTTGGCCTGCATCAAGCAGCCTTGTTCCATTGACTTATTTTGATGATAAAGCATCCAGTATCAATTCCGGGACGTCACTATTGAGATTGTTTTATTTTTACACCCAGTTTCTAAAAGATATTTTTTCCAACCGGGATCTGGTTCCGTGTAACCAAAGAATTCATATTATGGCACATTCTATGGGAAACAGAGTGCTACAGAGTATGTTATACAGTCTCAAAAGGGAAAATATTTTAAGGGTCATCGATCAGGTTATTCTTTTGAATGCAGACGTCTCATATAAAGTATTTGAAGATTCCGAAGACTCTTTCAACAAGCTTCCATTACTTGCCAACCGTATTTCTATTTATCTAAACAGACAGGATCTAATTTTAGGTCTTTCTCAATTTACCAAAAATATACTTACCCCAAGGCTGGGCAAAAACGGTCCAAGTGATATTGATCAATACAAAGACATTGTCTCCATTATTGACTGTACTTTCGTAAAAGACGATCTTCTGAGTAGCCTTAAATATGAAGTGGGAAATCATTGGGGATACCTCTCAAGCTCGCAGGTTCAAAATGATATTTTTCAGAATTTATATGGTACAGATCGAAACCTTATCACCAATAGATCAAAAAATAACGAAAATATTTTCACAATTATTTCTTAACAGAACATTAAATAAAACTTATAAAATTAAGTCTGTGTTAAAGTTTGTACCAACCTAAAAGATGGCATAAAGATTGCCAATTCATAAAATAGGGAATTACAATTTTTTTATCATGAAACAAATAAAAAAGCAGTTTTATTATATATTAGAGTATATAAAGAAAACAATTTTCGTAAAAGATGTGATTTAACAGAAAATAACTTTAAACCCAATTAACTATCCGATCCAATAATTACTTTATCCTTTAAACAAGCCGAATACCATTTAAAATTCCTGCATACCATTGGAGGAATTTCTTATCATGTGCGGACATTATATTATTACTTTAACCACAGAGTTGAAATAATTAATATAAACATTTTACACCAAAAACAATTGAATATTTCTTAATGCAAGTAATATAAGTTTATAATTTAAACAAAAAACATTCAAAAGACCATTATTCATAAAGATATACAATTGAATATTTTATAAAAATTTTCAATTGTTAAACAATAAAACACACCATTATCAAGTTATAAGTATTAAAATTTAAAAGAAATATCTCTAACATAAAAAAACACAAAAAATCCGGCTATTTAAAATTTTCTAAAACTGAACATCATTAAGGAAGGTTGACTGTATTATATGTAAAGATACATTTTTCGTCATTGAATAATGTTTAATTAACAAATACGCAACAAATACACAATATAGAATCAACCAAAAGTTTGTTTGCAAAGTTTATTTTTGCCAAAATAACATCCGAAAACTATTTTGTTGTTTAACTAAAAAATTAAAATAGAAAATGCTTTTTTTCAAGGTGTACATATACAGCTTATTCATCAGCTAGGGATTAAAATAATAGTATAAATATGTAAATCAAATAGTATGAACAAAACTGTTGTTAACCCCTATATTCCATCTGGTTTATCTTTATTTTATTTGCCGTTACTTTTATTAACCTTACTCTTATTTTTCTTATATAAGCAGGATGCACTCAATACTGATGCTTATATAGGTATTCAGGAGCATTGGTTCTTTTTTCTGAATTCAAAATTATCAGAATATCCAAATCTTCAATACAATCTGACCCAATTAGGAGATGCTTTGGTTCTTCTACCTTTTATATCTGCTTTTATTATATATGTTCCAAAAGTTTGGGAATCTTTACTATCAGCATCTCTTGTTTCCGCTTTATTTTGCAATCTTTCAAAAAAATTATTTTCAGTACCAAGACCGGCCGCAGTATTTGATAATGAAAACTTTACAATCATAGGAAAAACATTAACTGGTCACAACAGTTTACCTTCCGGGCATTCGATAACTATTTTTACAACATTTACTGTTTTACTATTTACCTTCATGCCCTCTAAACTGAAATATAAAATCATCTGGTGCAGTTCCTTTATTATTATTGGGCTGATCATTGCTTTCACACGAGTAGCAGTAGGAGCTCACTATCCTTTGGATGTTATTATTGGAAGTCTTATAGGATATATTTCAGGTATTTCAGGTATTTTTATTAATCAGAAATATAATATATGGGGATGGATCAACAATAAAAAGTTTTATCCTATTTTTATCATAGCATTTACAGCTTGTGCTTTTGTTTTAATTACCAAAATCATTAATGAAAGTCTGATCATATTTTATTTATCATTAATTAGTTTATTAACTTCACTCTATATAATCACCAATTCTTATGTTAAAAAATAATTTGAAATTATTGAATTTCGCCCTTTTAATGAGCTTCATTAATTTCTTATTCTTTCATATTCCATTTTTCACTTTTGTATTTAGCAAGGTCGATTATAAAAGTTTCAACGGTATTATACTTATTGTAAGCTTAGTTATTCTCATGCTTGTTGCCAATGCATTTACTTATTATCTCATATTTTTTCTGTCACGTATTGTCGGAAAATTCCTATTGGTGTTAACGTTCATTATCAGTTCCATTGCTGTTTATTTTATTAACACCTATAGCGTTATCATAGATGAGAGTATGATCGGCAATGTATTTAATACCAACTATGATGAGTCAAGTAGTTTTTTTTCTATAAAGTTAATCCTCTACATTATTTTCCTTGGTATAATTCCGAGTATCTATATCATTAAAGTCAAAATCATCAGCGTTCCGTTAAAGCAATTTTTAATCACGGCATCGTCGGCTCTTGTATTCATGATCATTGTAGCATTTGCCAATGCAAGCAACTGGTTATGGATTGATAAAAATTCAAAAACATTAGGGGGCCTTGCAATGCCCTGGTCCTATTCTGTTAACACCTCTCTTTTTTATATTCATGAATACAAAAAGAATGAAAAAGAGATCCTATTACCGGATGCAAAGATAAAGGACAATGAAAAATCAGTTGTCATTTTAGTCATAGGAGAATCTGCAAGAAGCCAGAATTTTTCTTTATACGGATACGGAAAGAACACGAATCCTTTGCTTTCTACAGAACAAAATTTACATAGCTTTAAGGCCACATCATGTGCCACATATACTACTGCAGGGGTAAAGTGTATTTTAGAACATACCAATACGGATGATTTATACGAAATATTACCTAACTATTTGTACAGAAATAATGTAGACGTTATTTGGAGAACGACCAACTGGGGAGAACCACCTGTTCATATTAAAAATTATCAGAATAAAGAAAGTTTGGCTTCAAACTGTAAAGGTGAAGACTGCAATTATGACGGAGTTCTGTTAAATGGATTAAAGGAACAAATATTAGCCAGTACAAAAAATAAAATATTAATCGTTTTGCACACAAGTACAAGCCACGGACCAACTTACAGCAAGAAGTATCCATCGCGTTTTGAAACTTTTAAACCTGTTTGCAACAGTGTCGAATTAGCTAATTGTTCACAGCAAGAGCTGATCAATGCGTACGATAATACTATTGTTTATACAGATTATCTTTTATATAATATTATTGAAGATTTAAAACAACTAAAAGATTATAAAAGTACCATGTTATTCGTTTCAGACCATGGTGAGTCTTTGGGAGAAAAAAATCTATATATGCATGGAATGCCCATTAGTATTGCTCCTAAAGAACAATATGACATTCCTTTTATCGTTTGGGTTTCTGACGGCTCAAAACAGCTCAAGCCTAATACAACACTTTCTCAAAACAATGTTTTTCATAGTGTTTTAAACTTCCTGGGGGTACAAAGTCCTATTTATGATGAGAAGATGAATATTTATAAATAATCTACTATTTATCATTATTTAAAATTACCTATACCTGAATAGGTTTGAAATACCATAAAGATTATCTTTATATAATTCACACATCTATATGAAATTATTTAAAAAAAATATTGTATAACTGATTTTTTATTAAGATATTTACTTACAAATCAACAAACTATCAACTATGAAAAATCTAAAAAAATTAACAACTCAGAGGTTAAAAGCAATTAAAGGAGGTATCATTCCAATCGGCTGTATCAGCTGGGATGGAAGAAACAGATGTTGCAGACAATGGGATGCTGAAAATTGGAATAATCCAACGTGTGCAGACGCACCTCCTCCAACTCAACCTTAATTTTATTTACATTTTGAACCACAACAGCTCATTTCTGAGATCTAAATTTGATTCAAAATTATTTACAAATAAAGCTCCGGTGCCCAATCCTTGAGGCATCGGATTTTTTTTGGTAAACGTATATTGAGCAATGGCATTCAAACCAATATTACTTTCCAGTGCAGAAGTAATCCACCAGTTGATATTTTGCTCTTCAGCAAGGGAGATCCATTCATCAGAGCCTGCAAATCCTCCTACTAAAGCAGGTTTAAGAATAATATATTGAGGTTTGATTATTTCTAATAACTTCTTCTTTTCGGAAAGATCTACAACGCCTATAAGTTCTTCATCCAGAGCAATAGGAGTAGGAGTCACAGCACACAACTCTGCCATATCATTCCAATTTCCTGCTTTGATAGGCTGTTCAATAGAATGAATGTTTAAATCAGCTAATTGTTTTAAAACGATTATAGCTTCATCTTTATTAAACCCACCATTGGCATCAACACGAAGTTCTAATTGATCTTTAGAAAACTTTTCTCTTAATTTCTCAAGAATAATATGTTCTTCTTTCCAGTTAACCCCTATTTTTAATTTGATACAATGAAAACCATTTTCCAGTTTATCCTGGATCTGTTCTTCCATATATCCTACGTCACCCATCCAAATCAATCCATTAATGGTAATTGCGGATTTTCCTTGTGTAAATTCACTTGGAAAATAAAGGTTATTACCATGTTTCAGATTAAGAACAGCCTGTTCATAGCCAAACCAGATTGATGGGAACTCTTGTAATTCGTTCTTTAAATAAAGTGAGTCTTTTTCAATGTTTTCGCAAAGCCATTCTAATTTCTTTTCATAATCAGGCCTATCATCAAAACTTAGCCCTCTGAAAATCGCACACTCCCCTATTCCTTTTCTTCCGTTTTCAGAAATTTCCAGAATGAAGGTTTCTTTATCAAGCAAAACGCCACGAGATGTTCCACTCGGGCGTTTAAACTTTAATAAATATTTTAAATAGCTTGCTTTCATTTATTTCACGCTGTCGATACGCATAAACTCTTCTGCTTTCTCCACCATTTCAATACTTCCACAGAAAAAAGGAATTCTCTGGTGAAGCTCCGTAGGTTCTACTTCTAAAATTCTTCTGAATCCGTCTGTTGCCTTTCCTCCGGCTTGTTCTGCAAGGAATGCCATAGGATTACATTCATATAACAGTCTCAATTTACCGTTAGGAGCCTGCGAATAAGAAGGATAAATATAGATTCCTCCTTTAAGCATATTTCTATGAAAATCAGCTACCAGCGACCCGATATATCTGGATGTGTAAGGACGGTCTCCTTCTTCCATCTGGCAATATTTAAGGTAATTTTTTACTCCCTGAGGGAATTTGATGTAGTTTCCTTCGTTAATAGAATAAATTTTTCCTGTTCTCGGGAATGTCATATTGGGATGAGAAAGATAATAGGTTCCCAAAGATGGATCAAGGGTAAATCCGTTCACTCCATTTCCTGTGGTATAAACAATCATTGTAGATGAACCATAAATAACATATCCTGCTGCTATCTGATTGATCCCTTTTTGTAAAAAGTCTTCTAATTGTACAGGAGTTCCCGGTTCAGAAACTCTTCTGTAAATGGAGAAAATAGTTCCTACAGAAACATTTACATCGATATTAGAAGAACCATCCAACGGGTCAATAAGCACAACATATTTACTTAAATGCCCATTTTCGCCACATTTAATATCAATAAAATCATCATTTTCTTCAGAGGCAATACCACATACCACCTCTCTTTGAGACAATGCGGTAATAAAAATATCATTGGCAATAACATCAAGCTTTTGTTGTTCTTCTCCCTGAACATTTTCATTTCCGGCTTTTCCGATGATATCTGCAATTCCTGCCTTATTTACTTCCCTGTTTACGACTTTCGAAGCTAATCTAATTGCACTTAGAAGACGTGAAAATTCTCCGGTAGAATACTGGAAATCATCCTGTTTATCAATAAGAAATTCTCCTAAGGTCTGCAATGGTTGATCTGACATATTTTATTTTTTATGTTTTGCCAAATTTCGGAAAATTTATCGCATTAAGAAAATTTAATTACAAAAGACATTACACCCTGTATTTCAATACAATATAAATAAAACACAACATAATATCAAATAAAACCTGTTACGATATTACCCAATTCGTTATCCCAGCATGATGAAAAATTCAAAATTTTCCATTCGGCTATGTAAATTAATCTCACGAAGAAAGTTTATAACTATTTTCTTCAATAATCGGAATAAATAAAAACTTCTATTTTGATTGAATAAATGAACAAAATTATCTGTCTAACAAGGATTTCCTATATTATTTTTTATACATTCCACAACCATTCAGATTATTTTAAGGAAATCTTAATTTCTTCAGATTGCTTGCCTATTTCATATCTCGTAGTAAATTTATAATTTTGACGTCCGTAAAAAACTCATGTAATTTTTATCTAACAATTTTATTTTTAACAATTTAATGAAAATTTTCAAGTTTGGTGGAGCGTCTGTAAGAGACGCCGAGAGTGTGAAGAATGTCTCTATGGTTCTAGAAAGCCAGGGATTTGCTAAATGTTTGCTGGTGATTTCAGCAATGGGCAAGACGACAAATGAGTTGGAAAAAGTTGTAGAACTTTATTTCAAAAAGGATAACTATCAAACTGAGATTGAAAAGATAAAACGAAAACACATTGAGATTGCGGAAGGTCTTTTCCCTGAAAACCATGCTGTTTTTGCGGAAATCAATCTCTTTTTTGATGATATTGATTCTTTTTTAAGAAGAAACAAATCACCGAATTATAATTTTGTTTATGATCAGGTGGTAAGCTGTGGAGAAATGATTTCCACTAAAATTGTAAGCGAGTATCTGAACGAGATTCAGTTTACCAATCAATGGCTTGATGCCAGAGATTATGTTAAAACTGACAATTCTTACAGAGAGGGTACGGTGGATTGGACAAGAACCGAAGAGTTTATCTCCCATTTAAATCCAGAGATTTGCTATGTAACTCAAGGTTTTATTGGCTCAGATGATAACAATTTTACGGTAACACTAGGAAGAGAGGGGTCTGACTATTCTGCTGCTATTTTTGCTTATTGTTTAGATGCTGAAGCCATGACTATCTGGAAGGATGTACCGGGAGTAATGACTGGAGATCCAAGAAAATTCAAGGATGTATCTCTTCTCTCTCACATCTCTTATGAAGAGGCTATTGAAATGGCTTATTACGGGGCAAGTGTTATTCACCCGAAAACATTACAACCTTTACAACAAAAAAATATTCCTTTTTATGTAAAATCATTTATAGATCCCACTAAAGAAGGAACAAAAGTAGGCGCCTCAGACAAGAATCAGCAGGACGAATCTTATATTTTAAAAGAAAACCAGGCTCTTTTAAAGATCTCGACGAGAGATTTCTCTTTCATAGCAGAAGATCATATGAGTCTGATTTTCGGATATTTATCTAAATATAAAATCAAAGTTTCTCTGATGCAAAATTCTGCCATTTCATTGGCTTTATGTCTGGAGGATAAATTTAACCATATTGAAGAGCTCAACGAAGAGCTTCAAAAAATTTTTAAAACCGAAGCAATTAAAAATGTATCTTTATTCACAGTAAGAAATGCGAAGATGGATCATATTGACAGATTTTACCATGAAAAAAATGTATTATTGGAGCAAATTTCAAAAAATACACTCCAAATGGTAACACAATAATTTTAACTGCGACTAAACACACATGAGTTTAATTTCGAAAAACGATCTAATCAAAGCTTCCGGCTTAAGTAAAATTGGGTTCCTAAAGAATCCCGTAGCATCTGCTGTGATGAGCATTGCTAAAATTAACGAAGTAAATAAATTATACGACAAACTAAAAGACAAGGAAGGCAAAGACTTTTTCGACTCATTTGTAAGAGAAAGAAATCTAAGCTACGTCGCTTTTGAAGAAGACTTGGCAAAGATTCCTAAGACAGGACCTTTTGTTCTGGTTTCTAATCATCCACTGGGTGCCATTGACGGAATCCTGATGTGCAAGATCCTGACAGAAGTACGTCCTGATTTTAAGGTAATGGGTAATTTCCTTTTGGATAAGATTCAACCCATGGCACCGTACGTAATCGCTGTAAATCCTTTTGAAAACAGAAAAGAAGCTTACAGCAGCTCTTCAGGAATGCGTGAAACATTAAAGCATTTACAAAATGGAGGCTGTGTAGGTATTTTCCCGGCAGGAGAAGTTTCTAACAAAAACAATCCTTATGGAGAAATTTTAGATAAAGAATGGGAAAAAACGGCACTTAAGCTTATCAGAATGGCTAAAGTGCCGGTAGTTCCTATGTATTTCCATGCTAAAAACAGCCGATTATTTTATCAGATCGCTAAGCTTCATCCTAGCTTACAGACATTGATGCTTCCTGCAGAAATGATGAATGACAGGGAGAAGCCTATCAGAATCAGAATCGGTCGTCCCATTACGGTAAAAGCTATGGATGAGATGGAGACAATTGAGGAATTGGGAGAGTTCCTGAAACGTAAGGTTTATATGATGAAATCCTATTACGAAAAGAGAAAATCCCTTGCTCAAAGCATCAATCTTCAAAATTTATCGGTCAAATTTCCTTTATTGAAGGAAGAAAATATCGTTCAGAACATTATTGATGAAACTCCTGTGGAGGATATCATTAAAGATATTGATAAGCTGAGAGGAACAGATAAAATGCTCTTCAGTAACGGGAATTATGAGATTTACTTTACCACGTATGAAGAAATCCCTTCTATTATGCGGGAAATCGGACGCCAGAGAGAACTTACTTTCCGTGCTGTAGGTGAAGGAAGTAATCTTCCGTTTGACCTGGATGAATACGACAAACATTATCACCATCTTTTCCTTTGGGATAACGGAGAGAAGAAACTGGCAGGAGCTTACAGAATGGCTCTTGGTAGAGAGGTAATGAAGAAATATGGCATCAAAGGCTTCTATACAAGCTCTTTATTTGAGTTTGAACAAGATATTCATCCTTTCTTTAAAAAGGTAATCGAAATGGGTCGCGCCTATATTTGTCAGGAATACCAACAAAAACCTCTTCCACTTTTTCTTTTATGGAGAGGAATTGTACATGTGTGTTTGAGAAATTCTGACCATAAATTCCTGATGGGTGGAGTGAGTATTTCTAATAAGTTTTCAGAATTTTCAAAATCTCTGATGATTGAGTTTATGCGTTCAAATTACTTTGATTCTGCAGTTGCTCAATATATCACTCCGAGAAATGAATATAAGGTAAAACTTCGCGACCGAGACAAAAGTCTTTTCTTTGACGAAATGGAATCGGATCTTAATAAACTGGATAAAATTATTGATGATCTGGAACCTGAGTTGAGGTTGCCTGTTCTTATCAAAAAATATATTAAACAGAATGCAAAAGTAATTGCTTTCAATGTCGATCCCAACTTCAATGATGCTATTGACGGATTGATGTACATCAGGATCAGTGACCTTCCCGAAAGCACGATAAAACCTGTATTAGAAGAAATGAGTGATCAAATCAGAAAGGAACAGGAAAATAATCCAACTGAGAATCAGTAAGTTTTTACTTCTATTCAAAAAAAGTACGATGAATACTTGCTTTGTATACTAAAACTTGCTACTTTTGCATCACTTTAAAACAACGAAGTAAGTCAAACAAAAATATAATGGTTTCTTAGCTCAGTTGGTAGAGCAATGGATTGAAAATCCATGTGTCCCTGGTTCGATTCCTGGAGAAACCACTTTAAAACCTCTAATTCATTTAGAGGTTTTTTTGTTTTTATCACATACTGAAATCTTTGCTAAAATTTACATTCAAAAGATATACTAGATATATACTCTAATTTCCAAAACTTTGGACTGATTCATAATTATTGCATACAGTTTATTTTTTTCTTCATTTTCATATTTAAATAAGATATATTATATTATTTAATCAACAATTCGTGAAATAAAATAGAAATTCTATTATAAAAATTTTAAATTAGCAGTTGTAAACCAAATCACAATTAAATTATGACTGCAAAAAAATTAGCTGTTTCTTTTTTCTGCTTTTCTCTGTTTGTATTTCAATCGTGTACAGAAAATGCTATGGCAACTGAGGATAGTATTTCTAAACAGGAAAAAATATCTTCCTCGAAAATCAATTCAACTTTCACGGTACCGGTAGCCGGAAACTCGTTCATTACTGTAAAACCTACTGGAGCCAATGAGGTGATTACAGCTACCAATCTGGGGAACTGGACCAATTCCAATACCGTTATCAGTACCTATTTCAAAGTTAGCAATAGTGGAACCTTAAATATTGGATTAAAGGCTTCAGTACCTTCAGGTACCAGTACTGTAAGAGTAACGATTGGTAATACATCAAAAATTGTTAGTCTAACAGGATCCACCAACACGAGTTACACTGTAGGAGATTATACTATTCCTGCTGCGGGTTATGTAAAAGTTGATCTTCAGGGGATATCAAAAACCGGTGGTTACTTTGCTGACGTAACGGATATCACTTTCAGCGGGACTGCATCTACAGGAAACAATATTTTCAGTAATGACACTTCCTACTATTACTGGGCCCGTCGGGGACCATCCTGTCATTTAGGGTATACAATTCCTACTAATAACAATGTAAGCTATTACTATAATGAAGTAACAATTCCTACTGGAGAAGACAAGATTGGTTCTTATTTTATGGCTAACGGCTTCAATGAAGGATATTTTGGGATGCAAGTTAACTCTGCTACTGAAAGAAGAATTTTATTTTCTGTCTGGAGTCCGTTTGAGACAGATGATCCTAATAACATTCCTCCCGATCATAAAATAGTATTAAACAGAGCGGGCAGTGGAGTAACTATTGGAGAATTTGGTAATGAAGGCTCAGGAGGACAAAGTTATTATAAATATAACTGGACTGCAGGCCAAACGTATAAGTTTCTATTAAAAGGGGAGCCTGACGGCACTGGAAAAACAGATTATACTGCATGGTTTCTTTCTCCGGATACCACTTCCTGGAAACTTATTGCCAGTTGGAAAAGACCACAAACCAGTACATACCTTAAAGGGTTTTACAGTTTCGTGGAAAACTTCAATCCTGAGAATGGATACCTGGGAAGAAAGGCAGAGTTCAAAAATCAATGGATAAGAACCTCTTCAGGAAACTGGATGTCAATTTCAGGAGCCAAATTCACTGTGGATAATACCTATAAAGCACAGCAGAGAATTGATGCTATGGGCGGAACAAATGGTAATGCATTCTTCTTACAAAACGGAGGATTCTTTAACACTGTTGTAGCTCCGGGAACTCAGCTTTCCATTACAGCCCCAACCCAGGCTCCGAGTATAGATTTTTCAACGCTTCCATAAAAAACTTATTAATTAATATATCAAACCTGCTATCTTTTGAGAATAGCAGGTTTCTTAATTTTACATATTGTTAGTTTGAAAAAAGTATTAACATTTATTATTTTACAAAAATTCAAAAAACCCCCTAATTAACTGGTTATTAATTAAAAAACATATATCTACCACTAATGATTTAAAATATTTTTCTTAAAGTTTAAAAATTGATTTTTTTTACTTAAAATTAATTTTATATTTGAAATCTCTAGAAAAAAACACCAATAACTATTTTTCTTATTATAGAAAAGCAGTTTATATAGATTGTGAAAATTATTATCGGCTACTTTATGGTATCCTAAATTATATTTTACAATACATCAAGGTAGGACCTCCGAAAACCTGCCTCCAAAAGGAAAGTTGATGCCTCCTATGGAAGCTCAGCAAAATAAGTAGGAAATTGAAAAACTAATAACTTCTATGAAACAAGAAACTAAACAAGCCTACCAGTCGGTAGTCAGCTCAATGTTGAGATTACAAGTAATCGGATTAGTAAAATCAATTGTAATCGCATGATAAACTCACTAGCTTATTTTTCTAGCTTCTGCTTCTGCATAATTACGACTGCATAGTAATCATAATAATGCCAACTTGGCTTCTAGCTTTGAAAAATCAGTTTATATGTAATCATCAACTGTCTTATCGTAAAAAATATTGCGCAATATAAAAGGTGGGAAAATCTGAAAACCTGCCTCCGAAAGGAAAGTCAAATGCTTCTCTATGAGAGCCAAACAAAATAAGTAGGAAATTTTAAACTAATAACTTCTATGAAAACAAAAAAGAACAATGCCTTGGCTTTGAATAAAAAGGTTATTTCTAAATTAAACCAACTGTCTATTACAGGGGGAGAATATTACGAAGATTCCACAATTGACGAGGTTACAGGGCTTGTCATTTGTACCAATGCACCTCACTCTAAAGGCAGCTGTAATTGCACAACCTATCCGACCTCTTTTCCTCCTACGGCAGGGACTAACACCACTACAGACATGGCTACCAGAAGAGGATGCGCTTAATAGCAAAACAAGGTAAAATTATTTAAAACTATTAACTCCTATGAAAGAAAAAAAACTCAACAAATTAGTTTTGAACAAAAAAGTTATTTCAAAACTCAATCAAATTGTTGTTACAGGTGGCCAGTTGATAACAGGTGGCTCTACTGAAACCATTACAGGTTTAGTGGGCTGTCCCGGTCCAAACAATTCTCAAAATACTTGCGGGACTAATACAGGTACAGATATCGCTACAAGAAATTGTGGTTGATAGCTAAAAAAATAATCTTAAAACTAATAAATTCCATGAAAGAGAAAAAGCTCAACAAATTAGTTTTGAACAAAAAAATCATTTCAAAACTCAATCAATCTGCCATTGCAGGAGGTCAGCTAGGTATTGACAACTCTCTTGAACCCATTACAGATCAAGTAGCCTGCCCAAGTGGCCCCACTGTTACCAGGAATAGCTGTCGTTGTACAGATCCTTCATTACCGCCTACTTCCGGCCTTGACACGACTACAGATATGCTTACAAGAAGAGGGTGTGCATAATTTACTGATTATAAATACACCTAGAATAAGGTACTCATTCCCAATTGAATAAATAAAAAGGTGGGAATAAACCGAAAACCTGCCCCCGAAAGGAAAGTCAAAAGCTTCTCTGGTGAAACTTAGACAAAATAAGTAGGAAACTTTAAAAACTTTTAACTGTTATGAAAGAAAAAAAATTAAACAGTTTAGTATTGAACAAAAAAGTCATTTCAAAACTCAGCCAGTCTGCTATTTCAGGAGGGCAATTAGGTGTTGATGAAACTATTGATGAAGTTACTGGGCTTATCATCTGTACCAATGCACCTCATTCCAAAACAAGTTGTAACTGTACAACATATCCAACATCTTTCCCTCCTACTGCCGGTACTAACACCACCACAGATATGGCCACAAGAAGAGGATGCGCTTAATTATTTATTATGAGTATGATATGATCTGCTCAATGGGATAAATAGAAAAGGTAGGAAAAACCGAAAACCTGCCTCCGAAAGGAAAGTGAATAGCTTCTTTGTTGAGGCTCAAGCAAAATAAGTAGGAAATTTTTAAACTAATAATTTTATGAAAGAGAAAAAATTAAGCAGCTTGGCTTTGAACAAAAAAGTCATTTCAAAACTCAACCAATCTGCTATTGCAGGAGGTCAGTTAGGTATTGACGACTCCCTTGAAGCCATTACAGGACTTATCATTTGTACAAATGCACCACACTCTAAAACGAGTTGCAACTGTACAAAGTACCCCACTTCTTTTCCTCCTACTGCAGGTACTAATACTACTACAGATATGGCTACAAGAAGTGGATGCGCTTAAGACTAAAATTGTTTACCTATGGAGTAGATCATTCTACTCCATTTTACTTCATTCTTTTTTAATGCATCCAAATTCTTATTAAAATGAAAAATGTATTTCTGCTCCTTATTGTATTTTGTTTTTATTGCTGTAAATCTCAGAATATTGATCACAATTTAGATTTTGAAATTGTACAAAAAAAGCAATCAATTCCGGAAGGTTGGTTTGTATGGGGGGATGTCATTGCAAAATCAGATTCGATCGTTTACCAATCAGGCAAAAGAAGTGTATCTATTTTTGAAAGCGGAGGTGAAGAATTTGGGTCTATTGCTCATAAAATAGAAAATAGATACAAAGGAAAAGAAATAACATTAGAAGGCTATATTAAAACAGAAAATCTTGAAAATGGCTTTGCTGGCCTTTTTTTACGCATTAATGAAGGAGAAAATATTCTTGAATTTAATAATATGCAACTTCAGAATATACATGGAACAAATGATTGGAAAAAATATACGATTACTGTTCCCTTTCATAATAATGCTGATTATATCTATATCGGCGCTATTGTGCAAGGCAAAGGTAAGGCGTGGTTTGACAACTTTAAAATTTATATAGACGGCGTAGAAATTTCAAAAGTTCCTTTCTCTAAAAAGGATAAAAATGAAGAGACAGAAAGCGGATTTACTGCTAAAAATATTTCTGAAACCGAGATTAGCAATCTATATAAATTAGGACAAAAATGGTCCTACTTAAAATATCACAGTCCCATTGTTTCAATGGGAAAAACAGATTGGGATAAAGAACTGTTTAAACTCCTACCCTATATTTATGATAAAAACTTTGATAAAAAGCTGGCTGATTGGGCCCACTCATTTGAAAAAAAGGAAGAAATCAAAGAAAATTTCTATGTAGAATTTTATCCTGAAGAAGGCCATCCTATATTTAAAAATGAAGCATCTTATTCCAATATGAAGTGGAATGACGATGGTCTAAAAATTCTGGCCTTATTCCGTTACTGGGGAACGATCGAATATTTTTATCCTTATAAGCATTT
The DNA here is from genome assembly GCA_963518055.1 of uncultured Chryseobacterium sp. Lineage (GTDB taxonomy): Bacteria > Bacteroidota > Bacteroidia > Flavobacteriales > Weeksellaceae > Chryseobacterium. Next base: position 154,723 of record CAUQIC010000007.1, on the reverse strand, counting down.
AATTCCCGGAAAATGGGATCAGATTTTATATCAATATATCCCTAAATTTATTAATTGCAAAGATGAACTTTCTTACAAGTTATCTGTTTTAGAACTTACTTCTGAAATACATGACTCGCATGCTGCAATATATAATTTCGGGAATGTTATTGAAGAATTTTATGGTATTAATAAAGCTCCTATTAATGTCAAGTTTATTGAGGGTAAACTGGTAGTTACAGGAAATAACTCTGCACAGGATATTAGTATTGGTGATATTATCACTGAAATAGACCATAAAAAAGTAGAAGAAATTGTAAAAGAAAGAACGAAATATGAGCAGGCTTCCAATCAGAACGGACTTTTAAGAAATATCTCCTTTAATATACTGAGAACCAATCATAATTTTCTCTCATTGAAAATCAAAAAAGACAAACTTGCCAGTGAATTGGATGTTGATGTAAGATGTATTCCGATTTATAATTCAGAATATACCGAGAAACAGCCTTCTCATAAGCTACTAACAAGTCAGATCGGCTATATAAATGCAGGATTTCTCGTTGAAAACGAAATAGATAGCATTATGGAAAAATATATTAATAAAAAGGGTATTGTTGTTGATCTGAGAAATTATCCTTCAGATTTTTTTGCCTACAGCCTGTCCAAATATTTAATAGCATCCCCTACAAACTTTGCTAAGTTCACTACAACTTCTTTTAAAAACCTGGGAACATTCACTCCTCAAAAAATGATGACGGTGGGTGAAAATTATAAAACACATTTTAACGGGAAAGTAGTAATTCTGGTAGATGAAATGACTCAAAGCAGTGCCGAGTTTATAGCGATGGCTCTCAGTGCTGCCCCTAAATCAACTGTCATGGGCAGTCAAACGGCTGGAGCGGACGGAAACATTTCAAAAATAACCCTACCTGGCAACCTTCAAACATCAATCACCGGAATAGGAATTCTATATCCCAAGGATAAAGAAACACAAAGAACAGGAATTTCAATTAACATACCGGTAAAACCCACTATTAAAGGGGTAAGGACGGGAAAAGATGAAATATTACAAAAAGCAATTGAATACATTACCCAATAATTATTTTGATCATACCCATGAAAAGAGAACATGCTAAACTGCAAGAAATTAATAATATTATAAAAAAAGAAATATCTACGGTGAATGATATTGGCGTGCTCGCGGGATTATCCGGAATTGCATTGTTCCAATTTTATTATTCAAGGTACTTAAACAATAATGAAGAAATATACGAAGATGCTTTGGGCACCTTACAATTATGTGTTGAGAAACTTAACAGCGGATATCATAAACCTACATTCTGTTCAGGGATAGCCGGTTTTGGCTGGACAATAGATCATCTGGTTCAAAATAAATTTATTGATCTCGATAATGACGAGCTATTATCAGACCTTGATGAATACATGTACACTGTTATGATTTCAGGTTTTAGTTTAGGAAATATAGATTTTTTACACGGTGGAATGGGATATGGTCTATATTTTATCAACAGATACAAAAGCACCTCTTCTGAATTATTGAAATTTGAATATAAAATCAAAATCAATGAATTTATATCCTTGCTGGAAAATCTTGCAGAGAAAGATGAGAATGAGTATAAATGGGCAACTTTTATTGGCAATGAGAAAGTATATGATTTGGGATTAGCTCATGGATTATCCAGCATCATCGGAATTCTAAACAAACTTTATGACCTTCCCGAATTCAGGGACCGTGTTAAAAATATGTTATTCGGAGCCGTTGATTTTATCAACACTGTACAATGGGACGAAAATAATATATCACTCTATCCTACTTCTATTTCGATAGAGGGTAAAATAGATAATCCTAACAGCAGACTGGCCTGGTGCTATGGAGATCTTGGTATCGCGGCAACACTGCTACAATCATCTCATTCCTTAGCTTCTGAAGAACTTAGAAAAAAAGCTTTGTATATCCTGCAATTCTCTTGTAAAAGGAAAGGTCTGGAACAAAATTCAATCCTTGATTCTGCAATCTGTCACGGAGCAATGGGGATAGCCCATATTTTTAAAAACACTCATAATAAATCAAATATAGCGGCATTTCAGGACACGTCCGAATATTGGATGGACAAAGGTTTTACACTTTCAATTCATGATGACGGCTACGCCGGTTTCAAAAAATGGAGTGCTTCTACTCAAACATACGTTGCTGATCTGTCTTTACTGGAAGGTACTGCAGGTATAGGACTTACTATTTTAAGCGCATTGACAACACAAAATATGACCTGGGATGAATGCCTATTATTAAACTGATAATTAATGAAAAACACACCCTATACTCTTTTTTCTCGTTTTATACTGAGAACTCCAATATATTCTCTTACAAAATACCATTCTGTAACTTCAGGAAAGAATATTACTGATGAACAGATAAGGGAACTCTGCAATGATCCGATATTCATGGAAGCCTTATATCTGGCTTCACCTGCTTTTTATTCGGAAGTTGAAAAGTGGCTGGAAAATAAAAACTCAAATATTGAAAAAGTAGAAAAATTAAAACTCTCCTTATTAAAATATTTTTCCAGAATGACATCTCGTTGTACTCCGTATGGCTTGTTTGCAGGTTGTTCGGTAGGACATTTCTCGGAAACCACCGATATCACAATGGAACCGGCAGAAAAACATGACAGACATACAAGATTAGATATGAACTATTTAGTATCATTATCACAGGATCTGGCGAAAAATGATACTCTAAAAAATAAAATAAAGTTTTTCCCCAACAACAGTATATATCAAATTGGTGATAAGATGCGATACGTTGAATATTATTATCAAAACGGATATCGTAATCATGATATCGTGGCAGTAGATTCATCTTCTTATCTTAAGCTTATTCTGGATAGGGCAAATAATGGTGCGACGATTAATGAACTAATGGAGATATTAATTGATGATGATATTACTGCAGAGATTGCCAATGAATTCATTTGTGATTTAATTCAGAACCAAATTTTGATCAGCGAATTAGAGCCATCCGTTGCTGGGGCAGAATTCATTTCCCAAATTCAAGAGATCCTTAAAAAGACTCTTTCATTTGACGAGCTTCGGTCCTTTAACGCCTTAGAAACAATTGAAAAAAAACTCAATCATCTGGACGGAAAAATGGGTAATGAAATAGATCATTATTTTGAAATAGAAAAATGGGTAGCACAAATGAATGTAGAGTTTGATAATAAACATTTATTTCAAACCGATTTAGTAACCAAGATGTCAAATAATGAATTAGACAGAAAGGTAATAAAGAATATTCAAAAGGCAATCGTCTTATTGAATAAGATCAGTAATGAAAAACATAGAACCAATCTTGATATCTTCAAAGAGGCTTTTCTTGAAAGATATGAAGAAAGAGAGATGCCCCTTTCTTTTGTACTGGATAGCGAAACAGGTATAGGATATGGAAGAAATACCCAATCCGGAAATGTGAGCCCTCTCCTGGAAGGATTACCTATTTCTCCTAAAATGACTAGAAATACTACAGACGTAAAATGGTCAAAAATCATCGACTTCTTTTACCATAAGATTCTTGATGCCCTTACTCACAACAAAGCGGTAATTATAGTAAACGACAAAGATTTTGAAAAACTGGAAGATCAATGGGAAGATCTGCCGGATACTTTTTCCGCTATGGTAGAAATTGTGTCAGAAACAGATGATCTTAAGTTTAAAATAACTTCTTGCGGAGGAAACAGTGCCGGAAGTTTAATTGCCCGGTTTTGTCACGGAGATGAAGAAATACATCATTTGACTCAAGAAATTGCAGACGTTGAAAAGACCATAAATATAGACAAAATCGTTGCTGAAATAGTTCATTTACCGCAAGCAAGAATGGGAAATATCTTATCCAGACCTAGTCTTAGAGATATGGAGATTCCTTATCTGGCAAAGTCAACACAAAATAAGGATAATCAAATTGATATTAATGATCTGATGATTTCCGTTAAGAACGGTAAATTATTTTTAAGATCAAAAAAGCACAATAAAGAAGTGATACCAAGACATACCAATGCTTATAATTATTCCAATAATTCATTGCCTATATTTCAGTTTTTGTGTGAAATGCAAACACAGCAGATAAGATCCGGATTTTGGCTAGATTTAGGCTTCTTATCTAATAAATTTAAACAGATTCCCAGAATTGAATACGGAAATATCATATTACAAAATGCCACATGGAATTTAAATGCTAATGATACTTTGCCCCTTTCAGAAGCAAAAGATGATGATGAAAAATTAGAGCAATCTGTACAGAAATTTGCAGAAAAATTCAAACTTCCCCAATTTGTAATATTAGTTGAAGAGGATAATGAGCTTTTAATTAATCTTAGAAATTTAAGCTGCGTAAAAATGTTTATCAATAGTATTAAAAATAAGCGAAATATTCAGCTGCAGGAGTTTATATTCAAAAATGAAAATAGCTTTATAAAAGACATCCACGGTGAACAATATACCAATCAATTTATTTTTTCATTCTATAACAAGAATAAAGTTCATAATAATTAATTCAATATGAGAAATTTACCTGAAAGAACTCACATTATTGGAGGAGATTGGGTCTACTACAAAATTTACTCCGGAGTAGAAACAGCAGATGAAATTATAAAAATCCTCAGTGAAACTGCCATAAAATTATTTCATTTGGAAGCCATTGAGCATTGGTTTTTTATTCGCTATGCAGATCCAAAACAGCATCTGAGAATCAGATTCAAATGTAAAAATTCCCAGAATATAGGTCTTATCATCAATGAAGTACATCAGGCACTTAATCCATTGGTTGTTCAGGATCTCGTATGGAAAGTACAACTTGACACCTACAACAGAGAGATTGAAAGATATGGTACCGAATCCATGGAACTTTCTGAGGTGTTGTTTCATCATGACAGTATAATGGTTGTTAACTACCTCAATAGCTTTAATGATGAAAATCTACGATGGTTATTTTCCTTAGCAGCAATTGACAATCATCTAGACATTTTTAATTATGATTTAAAGGAGAAATACAACCTGCTCAATAGTCTGGGCTTAGGATTCAGAAGTGAATTTAATTCATCGAAATATCTAAACCAGGGGCTTAATGATAAGTATAGATTACATAAAAAGGAAATTGAAAACGTAATGGAAGCTCCGAATGAACATCCTTTGTTTTACCATATTTTAACTCATAAAAAAAATAATCTAAAAGAAGTCGCAGATGAAATTCTTGGCCTTAAAGAAAACAACAGATTAGATATTAATTTTGATGAATTAAACTCCAGCTATATCCACATGCTGATGAATAGAATTTTTGCCACTGAAAACAGAAAATTTGAAATGGTATGTTATGATTTTCTCGCCAGGTACTATAAATCAAAAATAGCCAAGTTAAATACTGCCCAACGGCAAGTCACTACTCTTCAGTAAAATAGAATTAGTTTTTACTGACTCAATAAATTCTTAATAAAACAACTCTGCCTGATAAGCAGAGTTGTTATTTTTAGTAAGGATAAGACATATCTTAAATCAGCTATTTAACCAATGCAGGCAATCGTTGATCTGTATTTTACTGATAAAAATCTCTGCATTTACTTCCGGCTCCGGAGCTAGTTTAAGTTCGACCTTTTGGCTTGAATGCTTAATAATTTCAGTTATTGCCTCTTTATTAACAATAAACTTCCGGTTCACTTTAAAGAAAACCTGTGAATTTAATTTTTGAATGATATCTTTTATGGTATCATCGTAAATGTAGGTTTGATTGTCTACCGTTGTAAGGAAAAGATATTTACCTGAAGCAAAAAAATAAGCCGTATGATTCTCATCTATAGATCTCAGCTTATTTCCTTCCCTTACCATAAAACGTTTCATTATTTCATGATTATTAGACTGATGTAGGGTAGACATGGACTTCAGTAGAGGTTCGGGATCAAAATTATTGCGAATAGAAATAAATTTCTGTAATGCTTTATGTAAATCTTCCTCCTCAAAAGGTTTCAGAAGATAGTCTATGGTGAAATGTTTGAAAACCCTCATTGCATACTCATCAAATGCCGTAATAAAGACAACAGGGGTAAACAATTCTACATGTTCAAAGATTTCCAGACTCATCCCGTCACCCAAATGGATATCCATAAAAATGAGATCAGCAGAGTTGTTTTCGAAAAATTCTATTGCCTGCTTTTTTGAACGAAGAACAAACACTTCTGTGACAGGAACAATATCCTGTTTATCTAAAAGATTCTTCAGATAATTAACAGCCAGCAATTCGTCTTCTATAATGGCAATTCTCATAACCCTGCAAAAGTACAAAAAAACCGCTAGAACAATTAAGTTCTAACGGTTTCAGGATTGTTAATATGAATGTGTTATAAATTAGGGTTATTTTTCTTCGCACTCATCGGATATTCTATCGTATATCTCGGGTCATTTTGTTGAAGAATATATTCTTTCCCTAATACCGTATGTGTAATTTTTTTCTGATTCGCTCTTCTCAGATCAAACCATCGATGTCCCTCCAATGCAAATTCTCTGAATCTTTCATCCAGTATAAAATTCATGAAATCGGTAGTATTCATTCCATTTATTTGGCTTTGAAGAGAGGAGTATCCATCCGGAGTATATCTGTTTTTCAGCAATGGTAGTAAAGCTTCTTTAGCTTCATCCAGCTTGTTCATTTTTAATAAAGCTTCAGATTTTATCAGGTATAGTTCAGCTGTTCTGAAAGATACCCTAAAATCATTACTTCCTCCTTTGATTAATTTGTACAGGTTATTTTTCTTTTCAAAATAGATTCCGAACCTCTTGTCCGCTCCTGAGTTATACTTAGAAATCAGTTCCGGAGAAATATTGGATAAATTTTGAACACTTGCATCACCTGGATTTTCCAGCGCAAGAATAGACTCTACAGAAGCATAATGGTTAGGAGCCACATTCGTTGTATTTAGATTACTTAATCCTCCTTTTATAATCAATGCCTGTTGAGAATAGTTTAATGCCTGATTCCATTCATTTTGATAAAGAGCTACTCTTGCCTGTAAAGCTTTCAAAGCTGCTTTAGAAAACTTATAGTTGTTACCTGCCAGCTGCTGTTCGTCTACCATTAACTCTTCTGCTTTCTGCATATCTGAATGTACCTGATTATACACCTCCAGTACAGAAGACGGTTTCAATACCTCCTCAAGATCAGCCTTAAGGGTAATGGGTACTCCTCTATCCGAAGATGCTGTAGCTGCATTAAAAGGTTTTGCATATAAATTAACAAGGTCAAAATACAAATAAGCACGCAACGCATAAGCCTCTGCCAGAATCTGTTGTTTTTCCGGAGAGTCTTTCATAGTCTTAGCCCCTTCATTAATAACCTGATTCACATAAAATGCCGTTGCATAAAAATTCCCGTACGGAAATTCTGCAGTTTCAGCGTCATAATTGGAGTCTTTCCACATTGAAATTTCACGATAAACGTTAAATTCCGTTACATTTTCATTAAGAAAAACCTCATCGGTACGAAACGCTGTCAATGATTTGTGGGAAGGATATTTTGAATAAGCAGACAAAAGTACTTTACGATAATCTTCAACACTTGTTGGGATCACTTTTCCTTCAGGCTGAATATCCAGAAAACGATCACAACCTATACTTGTAAAGCTAATGAATGCCAGTGCGATAAATATAGTTATTTTTCTCATTTTTCAAGTTTTAAAAAGAAACATTAAAGCCCACTGTAACTGATTTGGCAATAGGCTGTGCATAAATATTACCATAGGTTTCAGGATCAAAATAACCTTTGTAGCCATTACTGAATACAAACAGGTTACGTCCTTCAACGCTCAATCTCAGACTGCTGATTCCCATCGGGGCTGTAAACTCTTTAGGAAGTGTATATCCTAAACGAATGCTGCTGATTCTTACATAACTGATCTCTTTTGCCCAGATGTCAAGAAGACCATACGCATTATTCGGGCTGTCAGTCAGGAATTTATTCCCCATCCATCCCGGATTATCATCTATATTAGGACTTGTAATCGCCGGCAGTGAAGATCCTGCTTCGAAGATATCTCTGGTATAATTTCTTCCTCTGTCCAGCTCCATTCCTCTGTAACAAGGTGATCTCATAACCGTTTGCTTAAAGCTGAAAGCCGCAGAAACAGTCAGATCAAAATTGTGTATTTTAAAATTATTAATGATACCTCCCGTAAATTTAGGATCTCTATCTCCGATATAAGTAAAAAGCCCTCTCATTTCTTCAGCAGAAAGTTTGGATCCTACCAGCTGTCCCGGAAGGAAATCTCCATACACATCATATAATTTGAAGAAGTCTTCAATCTTTACCTTCTCATTTCCTTTCCAGAACATAGGGTTTCCATTTTCATCCACTCCTGCAGTTTTCAGAGCAAAAACAGCATTTACAGGAAGACCTTCTCTTGAAGGAAGCATTGAATTCTGACGAGGCTGTTCACTAAGCACTTTACTCTTGTTATGGGCAAAATTAATCGTTGTTGACCATTTGAAGTTTTCTTTCTCAATGTTTCTGGTTGAAATAGCAACTTCAAAACCTTTGTTTGTCAAACTTCCCCAGTTCATCATGGTATAATTGAAACCCGTTTCAAGTGGTGTTTCTCTCATACTGATCATATCCGTCCCTTTTCTGTTATATACATCAGCAGTAAGGTTGATACGGTTTTTAAACAAGCCTAAGTCAATCCCAAAGTTTACGTTGGTTGTCTTTTCCCAACGAAGTTTATCATTCGGAGGACTGATTACGTTAATAATTTCTTCTTTTTTCCCTGGAAGAATCGTTACTTCACTATATTCTCCAATGAAAAATGGTGACGTATTACGGTCAATATTTCCCTGTAATCCGTAAGAAGCTCTTAATCTCAGATTGGAAACAGCGGTCAGGTTCTTCATAAAGTTCTCCTTCGTTACCAACCACGAACCTGAAACTGCCCATATCGGAAGATATTTATATTTTTTATTCACCCCAAACAGGTTGGTACCATCATATCTCACACTTCCGAAAAAAGTATACTTCTGATCAAAAGTATAAGACGCAGTAGCAAACATAGAAGCATACGCATTCTCTATGGTTGGCATTTCGCGGTAGGCCTCATATTTTTTATCCCCTGCAAAATCGCTATTCGGGAACATGATTGGCGTTCCGGTTTTGGTAAGACTGTTAAAACCAAAAGCTCTTGTAACGGTAGTATTATCTTCTGTTTTACGAATCTCCGTTCCCGCCATCAAGTCGATTTCGTGCACCGAGTTAATTTTTGTACTGTAGGTCCCCTGTAATTTCCAGTTGTACTGAAAGAAATCATTATCCCAGTTTTGTTTTATTCCTCCGGCAGGAAGGAAATAACGGAATGCTCCATCTTTATAATAACGGGTTCCTTCTCTCATCTTTCGGGTGAAGTAGGTATTCTCAGCAGCAAACTTTTGTGTTTTATTGGTATCATACTGAATACCTAACTGCGAAGTAAATCTAAGGCTCTTGGATACTTTATACTCTAAATCCAATATCCCTTTTAAAGAGTAATTATTAAGGGTGTAACTTGTATTTTCTCTCTCTTCCAAAAAGTTGAACGGAATATAAACATCTCTTGTTCCATCCATATCCTGGTCGTATTTATAACTTCCGTCAGGATTGAAAGGGGTTAAATAAGGATTAGCATTTCTGGAATAATTGATTGGGCTAGCCGCCGCATCAGCATCCGTCATGAATGATGAACGCTCACTTTGCGTACCAAAAATAGAGATTCCCGCATTAAACTTATCGCTTATTTTATAGTTATTCTTTAATGTCAGATTATATCTCTTGAAGCCTGTTCCTATTGTTGTTCCTTCTTCGTCATAATACCCCAGTGAGAAATAATAATCTGAACGGTCACTTCCACCAGAAATACTTAACCCGTACTGCTTATTAATTGCATTTCGGTACAGTAATTTTCCCCAGTCTGTGTTATTATTTCTCAACCCATCAATTTGCTGACGAGTGAATGGATTCAAAGCATCCAATCCACCGGCTCTGAAAGCATCAAGTTGATTATTTTTGCTTAAGATTCTCATCACCTCACCTCTATCCGTACGATACGTTAAGTCCGTACGCTTGGCAAGCATCAACTCAAGATCAACTTTCTCACTTGAGTTCAAAAGATTAAGTTTCTCAAAATCAGGACGGGATGTGATGAAGGTATCTGCTGAGAAATTAAGTCTCATACTTCCCTTCTTTCCTTTTTTGGTCGTAATGGAAATCACCCCGTTGGCAGCTCTGGCTCCATAAATAGCGGTTGCTGCAGCATCTTTTAAAATTGTAATATCTTCAATATCATTAGGGTTTAATCCCGCAATTGAAAAGTTTTGAAGCTGGTCAATATTATCTTTATCACTGAAATTAGGAACATCATTTCCTTCTAAAGGAAGTCCATCCACTACCCAAAGCGGATCCTGCGGTCCTGATAACGAAGCTGTTCCACGAATTCTGATTTTCGCAGGACCTCCCGGAGATCCCGTTTCAGGAGTTACCACTACACCGGCAATCTGACCCGATAGCATTTGATCAACGCTGGCAACCCCCGCCTGGCTGATATTATCCATCTTAACAGTAGCCACTGCTGAGGTTTGTTTACGCTTTTCAATTTTCTGGTACCCGGTGATAATAACTTCCTGAATCTTATTTTTATCAGAAACTTCACCGGCTACAGACTGTAATGTTATATTATAATTTGTCTGATCTTCATCTAACTGAATCAATCTTGATTCATACCCAAGATAGCTAACCAATACCGATTTGGTATTTTCAGGAACTTCCAGGGTGAATTTTCCGTTCTTATCCGTTATAGCACCAACGGCAACACTTTCAATGATTCCGTTCTGATTAGTTTGGGAAGAAACAGATTGCGTTTCAATCCTCACGGATGCTCCCGCTATTATTTTGGAGGTATTACCATCCTGGACTTTCCCCGTAATAATTTTCTTTTGCTGGGCAAACGCTATATTAGCGGCCAAAAGAGGTAAAAGTATTAGAGATTTCTTCATAGTTGATTATTTATTTAAAGCCTCTTCAATTCGAATAATTAAGTCTGTGTAATGAGCTCTGGTTGCGTCATCGCCTTTGTATCTGCGTGCATTCAGCACATTCAATACCTTTTGCAATTCTGCTCTTTTGTAAGTTGTTACTTCAGATACCCTTTTCATTGATGAATAATTAATGTTTCTTAAACTGTGATCTTCTTCGTGGAAGTTACAGATTGTCGGCATCGTCAATGTTTGATCAACCTTTAATCCCTTCACTGCTGTTTTTTCAAATAATTTATTTACTGAAACAATCAGAGCATCTACGTAATTCTTTTGAGTCATTTTCTCAAGGATAGTCAGGTTTCCTTTTTTATTAAAGACCTCTCCCCTTACCTGGTCAAATAGATTTTCAACGGTATAGATTTCTTCTTTTGAACCTGAAACCTCATGTTTCAATTGATTTTCCAGTAATCTCAACAAACGATCATCTACAAATAAGGAATAGATATTTGCATATTGCATTCCTCTTGCTAATGTATAGGGAGTCTGTTCGAAAGGTCCCATTGGAGAATTTTTAACAGGGTATGTCTTTTCCGTAATCGGATTAAAGAATAACCATTCCGGAAGATTGATGGCATTTTTAACAAGATAATCTACAGCTCTTTTCTGCGTTTCTGCCGGCACTGCTTCGTAAGCCTTTTTATTATTACCAAAAACTGTATTATTCAAATAAATTCCGCCTACATTAGCCATCACATGCCCTGTGTACAGATCCCATTGTCCGATTACTCCCAGATATAATTTTCCGGCATCAGTATAATCCTTACCATCTTCATAAGTCCATGATAGCAGATTTTTGACAACCGTTTTCAGATTTTTCAATCCATATTCACTGGCTTTCATTGCATCATCTCCTAAATCTTCAGACTGTGAACGTGGATCAATAGTTTCCAAAAGATTCTGTTGTTCTCCATAGAAATACAACGGATCATCCTGGTGCTTTTCTATTAAACTTCTCAGTGCTTTTTTCTCCGACATTTCATCCGAATACCAGCGGTACCCCCACTCTATAGCATACTTATCATAGATTCCAATTTTTGGAGTGATAGCAGTAACACCATCTTCCGGCTGAGCGACATAGTTGTAACGGGCATAATCCATAATAGAAGGAGCGGTTCCTCCCATCTTATCAGTAAACTCCTTAGAGCGTAATGATTCTACCGGAAATGCAAATGAAGATCCCATATTATGTTTCAATCCGAAAGTATGGCCTACTTCATGAGATGAAACAAATCGGATGGCTTCTCCCATGTATTCATCACTGAATTTATTTCCTCTGGCTCTTGGATCAATAGGTCCTATCTGAATTCTCATCCATTCCTGAAGTGAAGTCATTACATTATGCCACCAAATAATATCGGATTCTATAATTTCACCACTTCTAGGATCTACTACTGATGGTCCCATTGCATTAGACTTAGGAGAAGCAGCATAGGTAATCACCGAATATCTTACATCATCAATATCAAAATCCTCATCTTTTTCATCCGGCATTTTTGCAATCACTGCATTTTTAAAACCGGCCTGTTCAAAAGCCGCCTGCCAGTCGTAAACTCCGGCTATTATTTTTTCACGCCATTGTTTCGGAGTAGAAGGATCAATATAATAAACGATCTGTTTTTTAGGCTCTACCAGTTCACCTCTCAGATATTTTTCTTTGTCTTCTTCTTTAGGCTCCAGGTTCCATCTGGTAATGAAGAATTTCTCATCCATCTTTTGCTGGCGGTCATTGAAAGCCCAGTGCTTCTCACTGAAAAAGCCTACTCTTTGATCAGAGATCCTTGGTTTCATAGGAGTTTTTGAAAGTAATACAAGGTTTGTAGTTACTCCTAATGTTACCGGCAGATCTACTCCTCCCTCATTTACAGAAGTCGTCAGCTGAGATTTTACCACAAGGTTCTTAGGAAATGTCTTTACTCCTTCGATATAAGAAAGACTTGATTTTACAGAACCACCAAGCCCTACATTTGCTAAAACATCATTAAAACTTTTCTGATTACCATCAAAGACTTTATTTACCTTAATCGCTACCGAAGTAGAATCATTGTTTTGTGCTTCAATATCAAAAACCTCAATAACAGATTCCGAGAAGTTATCTTTTACAGATCTTGTAATAGCGTCGTTTTTAGGAGATGAAACTTTCACATCCGAAGTTTTTACCCAAACTTTTTTGGCAACATTATCACGGTGAAAAGAAATGATTTTATTTTCGTAATTCATTCCTTTATTCAAACCAGCCTCATTGACCTGCATAGGTACCTGAGACAGCTTATTGACCACTAAAAACTGACGCCCCATCAAACTGTCGGGAATCTCAAAATAAACATCAGTTTTTACCTGGATCGTATTAAAAAGTCCTTTTTTATAAGTTCCTTTTTTGATCAGATCTTCAATTTTCTTTGTCTTCTTTGATGATGAAGTTTCTGTTTTATCAATTTTGTCTTTATTGACTTTTACTGTATCTTTTTTCTGCGCCATTGCCAGGGGCGATGCCACAGCAATTCCTAAATACAGTGCCAGTCTGTAATTCTTCATTAAAATAGTCCGATTCATTCCAAATAGTAAATATCTTAGTTTCAGCCAGCAAAGCTATAGGTATAGTGAATTATTCAATAATATTAGGGAGTGAGAGGTTGATTTTCGGGAGTGAGTGGATTTTTTAATTTCACTCCATTAACGGCAAAAAGCATATGAAATATTCACCATCAACAGAAATATTAAGAGAATTAATTTTAAAATATTCATAAATTTGATTCAAATAATCAATTCCAAACTTTTCTCCCTGTACAGCCTCCGCTTTAGGCTGCCATGTATTCTTTACAATAATTCCATTTTCTTCCACTATAATGACAATTTCCAAAGGTTGATCTATTGTAGCAATATTATGTTTTGTAGCATTTTCTGTGACAATCTGAAGGGATAAATAGGGAATCTTTTTTTTGAGACTTTCTTCCTTATTAATTACTATCGTAAATGTTAATTCTTCATCAAACCTGATTTTCAAAAGCTCCATATATTGCTTAATAAATTGAATTTCCTGGGATACGGGAACTATATTATCTTTAGGAGGAACAATCAGATATCTGTAGATTTTAGAAAGGTTCATCGTAAATTTTTGTGCATTCTCTTTATTAATTCCAATGAGCATATAGAGGGAATTCAAAGAATTGAAAAGGAAATGTGGGTTGATGTTATTTTTAAGCTGCTGAAGTTGGTTAATGACTTCTTCTTTGTGCATTCTTTCGTTTTCAATTAACAACAAATTCTTCTCAGACTGTATTTTCTCTTTCTCTTTGTAAGCAATATTTGAATACCTCTGGAATAAAATAAAAACAGTTACAATAAGAAACAATGCGGCAAGAAAAATATAGGTAGTATACGTTTTTATCTTATAGACGTTTTCATCAATAATAAAGTTGACATGATTAACGACTGTATATCCATCAAAATTATCAGTTTTTAAGGGTTTTATAAACCGAGTGACTTCCACACCAAGATATTCAGAAGTTGCCACTCCTTCGGTATAGCCGGATTTTGTTTTACTGCTCAATGTATCTTTGGGCTTAATATCTGTAAAATCAAAAACATTTTTACCAACGTATTTTTTCTCTGGATGGGTGATACAAATGCCTTCTTTTGTAAAAACATAAGCATAGGTGTTAGAGTTCTTATCAACATTGATAAAATATTGATGTAAATCGTCCAGACTTACCGTAGAGCCGTAATACAGCATATTTTTGTCAGGTAGCACCAATGAATCGTAGCTCATCCAGTACATACTGTCTTTTCGCGTTATTAAAAGATCTTTAAAATGTCCCGATCTGTTATTTTTTAATGAAATATACTTTTCTGTATTCCCGGATTCTTTGAAAATATCTGACAGATGGCTATTGCTCTCGGACATACCGGAAGCATTATTATAGTAGTAATACCAGCTATACGCTAGCAGATTACGTTTTTTGTTTAAATCATTCAAAACAGAAGAATATTCCTTGTAATTTTTTAATCCGTCTTTCTGGATCAATGCACGAAGCAGATATTGATAATCTTCAATATTTTTGAATTCATTTTCTACAGATTCATACTTACGAACAAAGGTCTTTCTGGCAAAGTCTTCTGTATTTTTCCGACTATCCCGAGTGATTAAAAAGCTTAACACAGCAAAAGCCACCACAGCGATTAAGCAGGCGGATAATGCAGTAATATAAACAGATTTTTGAGTTAAGGCGTGTTTAAAATTAATTGTCAAATTCTTATTAAATCTTGTATTTTCATAAAAGAAAGCAGATAACACTTGTATAATCAAGTATTACATTTTCATTGTATTTCTTTCAGATATAGTTAATTAGGCTGCAAAAATACAACAAAGATTTCAGCTCCAAAAAGTGAATTATTTATATCTCAAAAAAAACAATAGCTCACCCTTTTCAAAGGGGGTTACAGGATATTAAACTTTCGTTATTCACTGAGAAATGTAAATTCATAATAACCATCATGTATTGATTACGTCAAGGATAGCTAAATATACCCAATGCCTCATAGAAAATCTAAGTTTCTGTAATAATTAAACCCGGATTTTTATAAGAACTGAGAAGATAAGTCTTAAAATTAGTTAATATAAGTATCCGAACGGCAGATTGGGTATTTTATATTTCGAAAATTAATTATCTTCGCTCACAAATCTTATTTGAAATGAAGAAGATCATCTCCGGGATATCTATTTTTTGCTCTGTTATCATCTGTGCTCAGGAATCAATCCAATTTCAGGAACTACCATTTAAGGATATTATTGCCAAAGCCAAAAAGGAAAAAAAAATGGTTTTTATTGATGCGTATGCATCCTGGTGTGGCCCATGTAAAATGATGGAACATAATGTATTTACACAAAAATCTGTCGGTGATTATTTCAATACCAATTTCATTAACGCGAGATTTGATATGGAAAAAGGGGAAGGAAGAGAGATCGCTTCTAAATTTGGAGTTCGCTCCTATCCTACTTATCTTTTCCTCAATGGTGAAGGAGAACTTGTATCGAGAAACACAGGTTATATGGAAGAAAGCCTCTTTGTGGCGATGGCTCAAGATATCAACTCACCCGGTAATAAAAAGGGTTCTCTAAAGGACAGATTTTCTAATGGAGAAAAAGATCCGGAATTCTTGGTCAATATAATGAAATTGAATTCCAATACAGATTATGATTTTGCAAAAAAAGCTTCTGAAAGATATTTCGAAAATAAAAAAAAGGCTGAAGAACTTTCAAAAGAAGAAATTGGCTTTCTATTGTTTTTCTTAAAATCTACGGAAGATTCCAACTATCCTACTTTTGTATCCAGAAAAGCTGAAATCATTAAATACCTTCCTGAAGAAACCTACAAAGAATTTGATGCCCAGATAAAATTATCAAAAATAGTAGAACAGTCTATTGATGATAAAAATAAAAGAATCAACGATGAGTATTTCATGAAAGCGGCTGAACCTTTAGTGGGGAAAGAAGCTGCCATTACCAAACTCAACCAGACAAAACTTAGCTATTATGAGATAAATGCTAATTTTCCTGAATTCGAGAAAGCAGCTTTAGATTACTATAAAAATGCGGATACCTTTGAACCCAATGAGCTTTTAAGAGCATCCTGGGTATTTGCTGATCATGTGAAAACACCATCTTCTTTAAAAAAAGCAACAGAATGGGCAGAGAAATCTGTTATGAGGGGAGAAACTTCTGAAAACACATATATTCTTGCCAAGCTTTATTTCTTGACAGGAAACAAAGAAACAGCAAAAAACTATGCTGAAATGTCCCGAAATATGGCAGTTCAGGCCAATGGAGATTCAAAATTAGCTGAAGAATTACTAAAGCAAATAAAATAATACAATAACACTTCGAATGAAATATAAATTATTGACAGCAGCCTTGGCATTTCTATCCATAGGAATGATCAATGCTCAGGAGCAGGAACAAGGACAGGATAAAAGTTTATATATTAAAGGAAATGCACTATTTATACCCATAGGTATTATAAATGCAGGAATAGAAAAACAAATCAGCCCTAAGTATACAATCCAAGGGGATGTTTTTATTTCACCATGGAAATCTTTTTCAGGACACAAACTTCAATTTTACTCTGCTTCCATAGAAGGAAGGTACTATTTTAAAGAAGCCTTTAAACATTGGTATGTAGGAGCTAATATCGCACTAGCAGCTTACAATGCTCAAAAATGGAATTATTGGAGCGGAACTTATGTAAAAGAAGATGGAGAAGTTCTGGACAGTGCTAATCTTTATCAAAAGGGATTCTCTATCATGTTTGGTGTCACAGGAGGTTATCAATTTCAATTATCAGACCGTTGGAATCTTGACGTATATGCTACAGTAGGTTCAGCACAAAGCTTTTACAAAGGATATGATAAGACAACTGGACAGCGCTATGACGGAGCAGATGGTTTGAACAGGAGCGGAGAAATCATTCCTTACAGAGGAGGTGTAATGATCTCTTATAAATTTAAATAATACAATGAAGCTATTCGGAAAAAATCATATTATCATCTCAGTGATTACTTTTGTGATCCTGTTTTTAATGAATTATATCGGGAATGACCTTCCTGATAAGTTACAGAGAGCTTTACTGACGGCTTTTGCAGGAGTTGTAGGTTTAACTATCGGGCTTTTCATATTGAATAAAGGCAAAAATGATAAAAATCCACCTCAAAATTTTGATTAATTAATTTTTATAGATCACATATTTTGTTCTGATCTTTTCAAAATTTTCCAAATCATTTTTCCATGAAGCTTTAATCTCCGGAATTGATTTTCCTGCAATAATCTGTTTTCTCAATTCATCAGTTCCGGAAAGTGTATCAAACCACAGATTCTTTAAAAAGAAATCCTGTTGAGAGTTTTTATAATTTTTATAGGCTTTGATTACCCATTCAAGATTAAGCTCTCTTAAATCTTTTGGATAATTTGAAAGGTTCTCTCCGTAGCATAATTTCCCATTCAGAAACGGATCTTTTGCTCCATAACTTGGTTTGGGAGTGAACTGGTAAGGAAGTTTTTCCATCCAAGGAGAACCGTAAATCTGAAAAGGAAGATCCGTACCTCTTCCCACGGAAACCTGAGTTCCTTCAAAAAAACATAAACTTGGATATAAGTTAATAGCCTTATCATTAGGTAAATTTGGAGAAGGCTTATCTAAAATCGGATATCTTTTCTTTTTATGGTAATTCTTCATTGGAATCAGTGTGTATTTAGCTTGCACACCATTTTTCAACCATTTCTCACCGTTTACCATTTTCCCGTATTCACCAATTGTCAATCCATATACTACAGGTACTTCATGCATTCCCACAAAACTTGTCCATTTCTTTTTTAGTACCGGCCCGTCAGTATATCCATCATGTGGATTCGGGCGATCTAGCACCATAACCTCAACATTGTTTTCAGCACCGGCTTCCAATAAATAGGTTAAAGTAGAAATATAAGTGTAAAACCTTACCCCTACATCCTGAATATCAAAAATAACAATATCAATATCTTTTAACTGTTCCGGTTTTGGCTTTTTATTATTTCCATATAAAGAAACAATCGGAATTCCGGTTTTAACGTCTACTCCGTTTTTCACCTTCGCTCCTGCATCTGCATCGCCTCTGAATCCATGTTCCGGAGCAAAAATAGCTTTAATTTTAATATTATTTTTCACTAAAAAATCTACTAAATGAGTTCTATCACTCATCAAGCCTGTTTGGTTGGTTACAATCCCAACCGTTTTATTTTTTAATAGGGGTAAATAAGCCTCAGGCTGATCTGCTCCGGTTTTAAAATCCGCCACAACTTGAGCTTGAGAATAATATTGGTTGAATACTCCTAAAAAAATTAGGCAAATAAGAAGTAAATTTTTAATTTTGAAATCTAAATTCATAAGCTTGAAGTTTCCTTTATATTTCTCTAGAAAAATAGCATTTTCCAAAGATAACAAAAATAACCTTTCACGGGTTATCATCTTCATTGGCAGACTTTCTGTAGCTTTAGGGCTTATCGTCTCTTTAATTACAGTCGCTACAGGTTTTGGTTCGAAAAAAGCAATTAAAGAGAGATTGGCAGATTTCAGCGGACACATTACGGTAAGGTCAACCCGATCCAATTCTTCCTACAATACCTCTGTTCTTGATAATCAAGGAATGAATCTTGCAAAAATAAAAGAGCTTCCTGATGTAGAAACTGTCCAAAAGTATGTAACGGTTACAGGAATTATGCGGAACGAGCATAATTTCGCCGGTATTATCTTTAAAGGAATCGGAAAAGATTTTGACAGTTTAAGGTTTAAAAAATTTCTTATTGCCGGTACCACCCCAAAGGTGACAGAAAAGGGATTCAATAACGATGTGGCTATTTCCCAGAAAATTGCGAACGACCTCCACCTTAAGCTCAACGACAGTATTGTCACCGTATTCTTAAAAGCTGATCAAAAGCCCCTCTACCGTAAATTTCGTATTATTGGAATTTATAAAACAGATATTAAACTGATCGATGAGCAGTTTGTTATTGGAGGCATCAACCATGCAAGAAAAATTCAGGATATGAAACCTGATGAAATTGGTGGAGTTGATATTTTCCTGAAAAATGTAAATGATATAGACAAAGATTTTCCTGAAATTGAAAAACTAATCGGTTATAAAAATTACGCCGAAAAAGCTACTGAAAAATTCCCCCAAATCACCGACTGGATCAGTATTTTTGACACCAATATTGCTTTGATTATTATCATTATGCTGATTGTAGTGGTCATCAATATTATCATGGTGCTTTTAATCCTTATCATCGAAAGAACCAATTCAATTGGTCTCCTAAAAACATTAGGAGCGAGCAATTCTCAGATCAGAGCCACTTTCATTAATTATACTCTTATTATTATGATTCCGGGGCTTTTATATGGAAATGGTATTGGGCTGGGGCTTATTCTCATTCAGAAATTCTTTGGAATTATAAAGCTTAATCCAGAGAATTACTACGTAAGTACGGTTCCTGTTGATCTTAATCCGGTTGCTATTATTTCTATTTCTGTAGGAATTCTATTTATTTCAGGATTGGCTTTGATTATACCTAGCTACCTGATCAGTAAGATTTCTCCGGTGAAAGCCATTAAATACAACTAAGGCAATAAAATTGATAATTGATAATTGATAATGAAAGTTAAGATTTTATCAATTGTTGAAGACTTCATACGCTGCCGGGATAATTTTAAAAGCATTATCTTTGCACCGCTTATAAAACATTTATGAAATACGCAAAAAATATTCTTGAAACTATAGGGAATACTCCACTTGTAAAACTTAACAAAGTATTAGGTGAAGACTTTCCGGCATTAGTTTTAGCAAAAGTAGAGACTTTCAATCCGGGAAATTCTGTAAAAGACAGAATGGCTCTTAAAATGATAGAAGATGCCGAAAAAGATGGCAGATTAAAACCTGGAGGAACTATTATTGAAGGGACTTCCGGAAATACAGGAATGGGATTGGCTCTTGCTGCCATCATCAAAGGGTATAAATGTATCTTTGTTACCAATTCCAAACAATCAAAAGAAAAATGTGATATCCTTCGTGCTGTAGGTGCTGAAGTTATTGTTTGTCCTACCGATGTAAAACCAACGGATCCTCGTTCTTATTATTCAGTTTCTAAAAGGCTGGCTAAAGAAACAGAAAACGGATGGTATGTTAATCAATATGATAACCTATCCAACAGGGCTGCTCACTATGAATCTACAGCTCCTGAAATTTGGGAACAAACGGAAGGAAAACTGACTCACTTTGTTGCAGGCGCAGGTACCGGAGGTACGATTACAGGATGCGGAACTTTTTTCAAAGAAAAAAATAGTGATATCAAAGTGATTGGTGTTGACACATATGGTTCTATTCTGAAAGAATTCCACGAAACAGGAGAATTACACTATGATCATGCCTATACTTATATCACTGAAGGAATTGGAGAGGACATCATTCCTGAGAACTATGATATGTCTGTTATTGACCATTTTGAAAAGGTAACAGATAAAGACGGAGCGATTTATGCAAGAAAACTGGCTAAAGAAGAAGGAATTTTCTGTGGATATTCTGCGGGAAGTGCCATCGCTTCTTTGATTCAAATGAAAGATCAATTCACGAAAGACGACGTAATAGTTGTTTTACTTCATGATCATGGTTCAAGGTATGTAGGCAAGATCTACAATGATGAGTGGATGAAGGAAATGGGTTGGCTGGAATAAGCAAAAAGGCGAATCATACAGATTCGTGATACATACAAAAACGGAGCAAAATTTTTGCTCCGTTTTTTATTTTTTGATATTATCTTTGAGTGTTTTCTTGAGTAGATTAAAATCTTTTTCACTCATTGCTTTCTTGGGAAACATATAACTGTATTTTCCTTCAAGAGAAATAAATTCATTCTGGGTATCCAGATATTCAAAATCTTTCCATTCGCTGGTCTCCTTTTCTCCATCAATATTGACGGTAAAAAAATTCTGATCAAATCTGATCTCGTAGATCTTGCAATTTTCAACCAGTTTCAGATAATAATTAACCTGTTTCTTCCACCGGGATACCTTATTTACACTCACAGACAGAAAAATGGCACAAAGCAGGAATATAAAACTCAAAAAGTATAATATTCCCTGACTGTCTTTACTCAAATTGTCTTTCAGAAGAAATACAATGAATACAATAATAGCGGCAACAATCGTGGTGATTGTCTTTGCTTTTGTCGTAGGAGAGAAAAGTAAATTTCCCTGATTCCCGCTAAAATAAATATCTTCAAAACTCTTCCTGTCAGGTTTTAAAATAATAACCTTTTCCTCACTCATAATTAGTAGTTTGCTTTAAAAAAATACAAAACTAAACTAAATATCTTCATATTGATCATTTATGGCAGAAAGTTTATTGATCAACTCTCTGTTTCTACGTTTCAGGGCTTCGAGCTTTTTCAGCATATTATAAATAACTTCCATACCCGGAAGGTTGATTTCAAGATCGTAATGCCAGTTAGCAAATTTCTCCAGATCAGGCAAATCTTCATACATCAAATAATGAATGTCGTTTTCTACCTGTATATGTAGCAGTCCGTAATCTACAAGCTCATCAAAAAAAGTGATTTCTATATTGTATATTCTTACGAGTTCTTCCCGTGATATTCTTTCACTCATAGCCTAGGAGTTTTTTAATTGTTCAAAAAGTTCTTTCTGCTTATCCGTGAGGTTGGTTGGCAATTTCACTTCATAGGTTACAAAAAGATCGCCATGCTCTCCTTCTTTCTTATAAACAGGGAATCCTTTTCCTTTCAATCTTACCGTTATTCCGTTTTGGGTTTCCGGTTTTACTTTAAGATTTACACTTCCGTGTAACGTATTTACTTTCACATCCCCACCCAGAACTGCAGTATACAAATCAATAGCAACTTTAGTCTTCAGGTCATCACCAATTCTTTCAAAATCCGGATCTACCGGAATATTAAAGGTAATGTATAAATCTCCGCTAGGGCCTCCGTTTACGCCCGGATTTCCGTGTCCTTTCAACTTAATCTGTTGTCCGTCGTAAACCCCTGCCGGAATATTAATTCTTACTTTTTTGCCGTTAATTTCAAATGTTTGCGGGTGTGTTACTGCTGCATCTCTTAAATTTAGATTTAATTCGGCTTGTACATCCTGTCCTTTAAATTTACCGGATGCCCTTCCCCTTGAGCTTTTCCCATAGCCCCCTGCTGACCCTCCAAACATATTCTGGAAAAAATCTGAAAAATCTTCTCCTTCGCCAAAATCAGCTCCGGAAAAACCTCCTCCGTAATTACCTTGTTGCTGATATTGCCTTTGCTGCTGCTGTTGAGCTTTTTCATACTCTTCACCATGTTTCCAGTTTTCTCCGTATTTGTCATATTTTGCACGATTTTCGGGATTACTGAGAACTTCATTGGCTTCATTCAGCTCTTTGAACTTTTTTTCTGATTCTTTGTCGTCAGGGTTGAGATCAGGATGCAGTTTTCTAGCCAGTTTTCGATAGGCTTTTTTTATGTCATCCTGTGTTGCGCTTTTATCTACGCCTAAAATCTTATAGTAATCTATATAAGCCATAGAAACGATATTTACTCAAATTTATGAAATTTAGGTCTGAAAATTGTATAACGAAATGTTAAAAATAAACTTATCTTTGATAAAAAACACCGTATGAAAGAGGTACTCAAAAACTACTCAGGAATCATTTTTTTACTATTAGGAATCACTATTGGAAGTATTATTGGCATTGTAGCACCCGGTTTTGTAGAATATATTAAACCCATAGGAGATATTTTCCTTAATCTTCTTTTTGTGAGTGTAGTGCCTTTGGTATTTTTTGCAGTATCCAATTCTATTGCTTCTCTGGAACAGCAATCTGAATTCGGAAAAATTATTCTGGTCATGTCTCTTACTTTTCTGTTTTTTATTCTGACTGCAGCTGTCTTTACCATATGCGCGGTTTATCTTTTCCCTGTTTCAGGAGTATCAGGAAGTTCTCAAATTATTACAGAAACCGCCACAAATGATACATGGGGAAATAGAATTGTAAGCTTTTTTACGGTAGGAGAATTTACAGAGCTCTTTTCGAGAAGAAATATGCTGGCTCTGTTGGTTTTTGCCTTTATGACAGGCTTTGCAGCTAGAAAAACAGGAGAAAAGGGTGAGCCTTTCAGAGTTTTTATTGCCTCAGGATATGAAGTGATGAAGGAGCTTCTTTTATTGGTGATGAAATTGGCTCCGATTGGTTTGGGGGCCTATTTTGCCTATCAGGTAGCTACTGTAGGGCCACAGCTTTTCGGATTCTATGCAAAACCTTTGGGATTGTATTATATTGCGGGGATTATTTACTTTCTTCTTTTCTTTTCTCTCTATGCTTTTATGGCGAATGGAAGAACGGGAGTGAAAAGTTTTTGGCCCAATGCTATTTATCCCAGCCTTACCGCTATAAGTACCTGCAGTAGCTTTGCTACGATGCCTGCCAACCTACAAGCTGCTTCTAAAATAGGAATTCCCAATGCTATTGCCAATCTGGTAATTCCGATTGGGACAACACTGCATAAAAACGGATCTTCTATGTCTTCCATTATCAAGATCTATGTGGCTTTTCTTATTATTGGAAAAGACTTTTTTGATCCTGCCAACTTACTCTTAGCCTTAGGAATTACTGTATTTGTAAGCATTGTAGCGGGAGGAATTCCCAATGGCGGATACATTGGGGAAATGCTGATGATTTCGGTTTATAAACTGCCACAGGAAGCTATTCCGGCCGTGATGATTATCGGAACTTTGGTAGATCCTCTGGCCACTCTTCTGAACTCTGTGGGGGATATTGTCGCCGCTATGTTTGTGAACCGGTTTGTGAAGGTTTAATGATAAGAGGTTCCGGGCTTATTCACTGCGTTTAACAGGTTCCAGGTTTTCATATTCTTCCGGAGAGAAAAGTCTGTAATGAACTTTGAATGTTTTGCCTAGCGGGGTTTCTAATGAAAAGCCTCCCGGGCCGAATCCGTCTGTGACATCGAGGGTAAAATGAGAATATTTCCAGTATTCAAAGAGGTCGCGATCAATCCAGAATTCATACCCGTTGATGGTTCCGATCATGGCATCATTCATCCTTGGGAAGAAACCGCCTTTTTCGAAACATTGTGGCTGTGTCCCTTCGCAACATCCTCCTGCCTGGTAGAACATCAATGCTCCATATTGGTTTTCAAGCTCACGGATCACTTCCAGTGCTTTTTCTGTTACGGAGAGTCTTGCTATTTTAGTTTCCATTTTTATGATTTTTTACGAGACTAAGCTTTAGTTTCTGTTATTTATAAAAGATCCCGGTAAGTTATTCTAACCGGGATCAACACCACATTATCAATTAATTTGAGCCGGCAATATCCAAAACGATTCTGCCGTCAATTTGACCTTTTTTCATTTTATCAAATACATCATTGATATCTTCGAGCTTTGCAGAGGTTACGGTGGCTTTTACCAATCCTTCATTGGCAAAATCCAGTGCTTCCTGTAAATCTTTTCGGGTTCCCACGATGGAACCTCTTACGGTAATCCTTTTTAAGACTGTTTCAAAAATCGGAAGTTCGAAAGATCCCGGAGGGAGTCCATTCAGAGCGATCGTTCCTTTTCTTCTTAACACATCAATTCCCTGTTTAAAGGCAATGGGAGAAACGGCTGTAATCAATGCGCCATGCATCCCTCCCACTTCTTTATGGAGATATTGTCCGGGATCTGTATTTTTCGCATTGACCACCAGATCCGCACCGAGTTTTTTTGCCAGTTCCAGCTTATCATCAGCCACATCGATGGCAGCGACATGCATTCCCATGGCTTTTGCATATTGAACTGCTACATGTCCCAATCCTCCGATTCCTGAGATGGCTACCCATTCGCCGGGTTTTGTTTCTGTTTCTTTCAGTCCTTTATATACGGTTACTCCGGCGCATAATATGGGTGCTATTTCCAGAAAGTTAACATTAGACTTCAGGTGTCCTACATATCTGGAATCTGCGATAACATATTCTGCAAATCCGCCATCGACGCTATATCCTCCATTTTTCTGTGCTTCACAAAGGGTTTCCCAACCTGTAATACAATAGTCACAACATCCACAGGCGCTATACAGCCACGGCACTCCTACCGCATCTCCTTCTTTCACAAAGGCTTCAGGGCCGCATGCTACGACAATACCTACTCCTTCATGTCCGGGAATGAGTGGCATTTTAGGTTTTGCCGGCCAGTCACCGTCTACGGCATGTAAATCGGTATGGCAAACACCACAGGCTATCACTTTGACTAGAACTTCATATCTTCCGGGTTCTCTTACGGGTACTTCTTCAATTTTCAAGGGCTGCCCGTAGCCTTGGACTACAGCAGCTTTCATTGTCTTTGGGATCATATTTTATTTTTTGATGAGTTTTTTATTAAGGTTATTAGATTGGGTAAAGATTACCGACCAATGGAATATCATACCTTCCTTTTGCGTGAGGGATAGTAAGGGCGGCGAGGAACGCGAGCCGGTACGCAATATCATGGAGTACCGAAACGAAGTGGAGCCCTGCATAGCCCGACCGTTTGCCCTGGGAAAGCCAAGGCAATCGGGCACGCCCTACTTAATATTAAAAGAACCCTAACTTATTTTTGTTATAGGAAATCAACATGTTTTTGGTCTGACGGTAATGGTCAAGCATCATTTTATGATTCTCTCTTCCGATTCCGGATTGTTTGTATCCTCCGAAAGGTGCACCCGCCGGATAGGAATGGTATTGGTTTACCCAAACCCTCCCTGCCTGAATCTGACGTGGAATATTGTACAGCTGATGGGCATCTCTCGTCCACACTCCTGCTCCTAATCCATAAATGGTATCATTGGCAATTTTTATGGCTTCTTCTTCATCCTTAAAAGTGGTAAATGCCAGCACCGGACCGAAAATTTCTTCCTGAAAGATTCTCATCCTGTTATTTCCTTTGAAAATGGTAGGCTGAATATAATAACCTTCTTCAAGGTCTTCTCCAAGGTTATTGACATCACCTCCTACCAAAACTTCAGCTCCTTCATCTTTTCCTAACTGGATATAGGAAAGTATTTTATCTTTTTGAATTTGTGAAGCCTGCGCTCCCATCATTACGGTCTTATCGAGAGGGTTTCCTACTTTGATGGCTTTTACCCTTTCAACAACTCTGTCAATGAAAGCATCTGCAATACCCTCCTGAACTAATAGTCTTGATGGACAGGTACAAATTTCTCCCTGATTGAGTGCAAACAGAACTGCTCCTTCAATGGCTTTATCCAAAAACTCATCGTCTGCATCCATGACCGAATTGAAGAAAACATTAGGTGATTTCCCTCCCAATTCCAGGGTCACAGGAATGATATTTTCTGTTGCATACTGCATCACCAATCGCCCTGTAGCGGTAGATCCGGTAAATGCTGCTTTGGCTACTTTTGGATTGGTTACTAAAGCTCGTCCTAGTTCTGCCCCGAAACCGTTGACAATATTGATGACTCCCGGAGGTAAGAGATCTCCTATGAGTTCCATAAGCACCATAATAGAAACGGGAGTACTTTCTGCCGGCTTCAGCACTACACAGTTTCCTGCAGCCAATGCGGGAGCCAGTTTCCACACCGCCATTAATATCGGGAAATTCCATGGGATAATCTGTGCAATAACCCCAAGTGGTTCATGTACAATAAGCGATACGGTGTCTTTATCCAGTTCGTTATGAGACCCTTCTTCTGCGCGGATCACAGAGGCAAAATATCTGAAATGATCAATAGCCAAAGGCATGTCTGCAGCCAGAGTTTCTCTCACGGCTTTTCCATTGTCAATGGTTTCTACTGTGGCCAGGTATTCTAAATTTTGTTCAATTCTATCTGCAATCTTGTTAAGAATAATGCTTCTTTCTGTAGATGAGGTATCTTTCCAGGTTTGAAAGGCTTTTTCAGCAGCATTGACTGCCAACTCAAGGTCTTCTTTGGATGAATGGGCTACTTGTGTAAAAGTTTTACCATCAACCGGAGAAACTACATCAAAATATTGTCCTTTAACGGGTGGAGTAAATTTTCCATCGATATAGTTATCGTATTTGCTTTTAAATTCCGGACGCTGTAACAACGTCGTTGATTTTGGTTCTGTAAGAGTGCTCATATTAATACTATTTTTATTTTTCTGTTATGCCAAATTACAGTTCCGAGGTAAAAACATATAGCACAATCGTATAAAAAAGGTGTAAAATAATACAGACTATTAATTTTATCATTTTATTAACAGCAACGTTGTATCAAATTCTCTATATTTGAGTAAGTACCTTCATAAAAATATTTGGAAATGAATAATAATAGTAAGATTTTATTAAATACTCCTGAATTACGAAAGGAGAGTCAACTATTGAGTCTTGTTGAAAACCAGACGAAATTCAATCTGAATAATTGTGAATTTAGCATATATGAGACCCACAAAGCAGCATTTGGGGTAAAACTTCACTTTGAAAATATTGCCTTCACGGCCATGTTAAGGGGCAAGAAACATATGAAGTTGGATAATAAAACGGGGTATTTTGATTATTTTCCGGGCGAAAGTATCCTGGTTGCTCCCGGCGAAACGATGGTTATTGATTTCCCGGAGTCTGATGAAATACCTACGCAATGTATTTCTTTAAGCCTCAACCCTGATTTTATTGAGAATTCTCTTAATCATTTAAATTATCATCTTCCTAAGGTGGATGAAGATTCACAATGGAATATACAGCTGGATGAATATTTTCTTTTTAATAATACATCACTGGCTTCTGCCACCAATAATATTATGAGAATTGCTATGGATGATAATTCTCAAAAGGATATCATGGCAGATTTTGCACTGAAAGAGCTTTTGATAAGACTCATGCAGACGCAGGCAAGGAGTATGGTTGAAAAAAATATTGTAAAGAATAAATCAAGAATCGGTTTTGCGGTCGATTATATTAAGA
Source organism: uncultured Chryseobacterium sp. (assembly GCA_963518055.1). Classification (GTDB taxonomy): domain Bacteria; phylum Bacteroidota; class Bacteroidia; order Flavobacteriales; family Weeksellaceae; genus Chryseobacterium. Next base: position 126,131 of record CAUQIC010000007.1, on the reverse strand, counting down.
GAAACCTGCATCAAAAACTCTCTATCGACAGTATTGCCAAGCTGGCTTATGTAAGTAAATCCAACTTCTTTAAAATGTTTAAAGATGAATTGGGAACCTCCCCGAATGATTTTATTTTGCAGGAAAGAATCAGCAGAGCAAAGGAATTATTAGCTGAGCAGAACAGCATTAAGGAAACGGCTTATCAGACGGGATTTTCGGACACCAATTACTTTACCAGAGTATTTAAGCAACTGGAGGGAATTACTCCTAAAAGCTATCAGAACAGCACTCTTATCCAAGAATAATAGATAACCCACTAGCCGTTACCATTAACAAAATGATATAAAAAAAGCCCCATTTTCATGGGGCATTTATATGTAAGATTAAAAATCAACCGAAGTTAATGATTAATAACCGTCATTTTGCAAAATTTTTGGATTAGCCTGGATTGCAGTGATAGGAATTGGCCATTGCCATTTAGTATTTCCTGCATCAAGAGTTTGCTTGACAGCCGGAGATCCTGTTCCATCAAAAAGGTCTCCTTTTCCTGATCTCTGAACAGAAAGTCCTAATCTTTTTAAGGTGTACCATCTGTCGTTTTCAAATGCAAGTTCCAGTCTTCTTTCTTTTAGGATAGCATCTAAAAGCGGTTGTCCTGCTTCTGCTCCAGGAGTAAATGTAATATATCTTTCCGCTCTGATTTTATTCAGTAAAGTAAGAGCTGACACTTGATTCCCAGATCTATAATATGCTTCAGCAACGTTTAACAATACCTCAGCTGATCTTAAATATTTAATTGATACAATATTAGAAGGTCCTCCGTTTCCAGCATATTTTGTTACGTGATTATATTTTTGCTTACTATATGTGCTGGTAGTAAAATATACAGGTTTTCTTACATCGTTATCTGTATATGCTGTGTACAGATCATAATCTACAACAAATTCTGATCTAAGATCAGGAACAGCCTGATTATATGCGGAACCTACAGTATTTTGCTCAGCTGGCGCATTTAATACTTGGAATAAAATTCCATCTACATTCTTCGCATTATTGTCTTCCTTCCAAAGAGCAGTAAAGTTCTTCTTTTCGGTAACGCTAGGTGATAGTCCTAATGCTAATTCTCCGTATTGGATCGTTTTTGCATAGTCACCTTTATATAGATAGACTCTTGATAATAATCCATAAATAGCAGCCTTATTTAATCTTCCTTTATCAGCATCATTTTGTGTAATATTATCAGCTGCAAATGAAAGATCTGCTATAATTTTATCATACACCTGATCAACAGTTAGATTTCGTGATGAATCATTATTTAAAGGTGCATATTTTTCTGAATAATAAATACCAATACTATTTTTGGCTTGTGCAGATTGAGTTGGAATCTGAGAATAGGCTCTTACTAAATCGAAATGCGCTAATGCTCTTAATGCTCTCGCTTCACTTTCTATATTCAATTTCTGAGTACCAGTTAATACCCCATTATTGATATAAGTCAAAACAAAGTTAGCTCTACTGACAACAAGATAAGCAGCACTATACAGCCCAGTTGTTTGTGAATTATCTGAAGAAAATTCGAAGTTCGATGCAGCAAAATTTGAATTTCTTCCTGAAGCCGAACGAATTAGATTATCGGTAGTTAAATCCCCCATGATAAGCTGGCTTCCTGTATCTCCACTATAATAACCAGCACCTTTAAGTGCTGTATAGGCACCATCCATAGCTTGTCTGAATGATTCAGCTCTGGTCATTGCCTGGTCCTGATCCTCATTAATTGAGGAAGCTTGATCTAAATTTCTATCACAAGATGTCAACGAAACAAAGACTGTTAACGCAGCTAAACTTATTTTTATTATATTCTTTTTCATAAAGCTATTCAATATTAAAATTCTAATTGTAATCCTACTAGAATTGTTCTTACTGCAGGATAAGTATAAAGGTTAAATGATCCCGGTACAAATAATGCTGAAGAGTCAGCAGATCCTACTGAAACTTCAGGTTCTCCGTGGAATTTAGTTACAGTAAATAAGTTTTGTCCCTGTACAAATACTCTGAATTTATTGATAGGTGAATCTTCTCCTAAAAATGCTTTATCAAAAGTATATCCTAAAGTCAATGATCTTAATCTTAAATAATCAGATTTTTCAATCCATTGATCAGAATCACGCATACCATTGCTGTCTACTTTCTGGAATACTCCTGTATCTCCAGGTTTTTGCCAAACATTCGCAGCAGCCTGTGCCATGTTTCTTCCTGCAACAGCCAAAGTAGGGTCAACAGCAGCAGCGTACATATTGTTATACGTATATCCTCCCATTTTGAATGAGAAATCTGCACTGAAATCAAGTCCTTTGTATTGAACAGTCGTACCAAATCCACCAAAGCTTTTAGGGAAAGGAGATTTATCAGTAAGAGGAACTGCATTAGAAGCACTATAAACATTGGTAATATTACCTGCTTTATCGTAATATAATGCATCTCCATTATTTGGATCTACCCCAGCAAATCTCACATTGTAGAATGCATATGGAGACTCTCCTACTTTAAGATAAGTATCTCCTAAATTTCTTTCAGTTTGCCCATCTGCTAGCTTATCAAGAATCGACTTCTGGAAAGAGATGTTCGCATGTAAATTCCAATTGAAATCTTTTCTTTTGATAACATCTACACTAAGTTCCACTTCAAGTCCTTTCTGAGACATATCTCCAGCATTAATATACTGATAATATCCTCCTTCTTGTTTATCTAAAGGTACAAGCTGTACGAAATCTTTTCTTTTGTTCTTGTAAACCTCTACGGAACCACGAACTCTTCTGTTCCACATCGTAAAGTCAACTCCTAAGTTGGTAATCGCATTAGATTCCCATTTAAGGTTTCTGTTACCAATAATATAGCTACTTTGTGCATATGTTCCAGGGTATGAAGTTCCATTAGGGCCATATAAAGCGTAGCTGATATTGGTTACATTATAATAGTCCGGCAATGTTCCATCATTACCTGTTGTACCATATGATCCTCTAAGCTTTAAATCGTTGATAAAGCCTCCTTTCATAAAGTCTTCTTTCGCAATATTCCAAGCAGCACTTGCAGACCAGAATACCCCGCTTTGATTATTGGCTCCAAATCTTGAAGATGCATCTCTTCTCAATGACCCGGTTACCAAATATTTCCCTTCATAATCATAGTTTAACAAACCTGCTAAACTGAATAAGGTATTTCTTACTTTGGTTCCTGTGAAAGTATTTCTGTCAGAAGGAGTTGTAATAGAAGGAACACTTAAAACTGGAGATTTCAATCCATAAGCTCCACCATTCACTGTTTCATTGAAGTTATCATTATATTCGATAAATCCTAAGAAATCAAAATTGTGACTTCCGAATGATTTCTTATAGTTGATGGAGTTATTCCAAGTATAGTTAAATGTATAGAACGTATTTTTATTCAGTGAACCTGTTGGAACTTTATTAACTGTTAAGTCAAGATTGGATCCTTTCTTCAACCATTGCGTTCCCATATACCAATCGTAAAGCCCATTGAAGTTGGTTTTAAACTTCAGACCATCGATGATCTTATATTCAGCAAACAAAGTTACAGGAATTCGTAGTCTCTGATCTTCTAGTCTATAATTACGAATTTGTTCCACAACGTTTGAACCGGCTCTCATCGTCTGGTTATAGCTTCCATCCGGGTTATAAATCGGCTCGTACGGAGCATATTTATACATAGCTCCAAACGGGTTCTGAGTATTGTTTCTATCTCTGAAGTTCTGCGTAACCTGGTACTGAAATCCAAGATTGATTCCTACATTAAGTTTTTCACTTAATCTGTTTGTAAATCCGAAGTTACCTGTATATCTCTTAAGCCCATCGATATCTCTGATAATCCCAGTATCAGAATCATAGCCTAATGAGTAATAAAAAGTACTTTCTCTGGATCCACCTTGTGCACTGAATAAATAAGACTGGATGCTTGAAGGCTTTAACAGGTCTTTTTGCCAATTGTGATCATAGACAGCAAGTCTGTCCATTTCCTGTTGAGTTCTTGGTTTAAACCCAAGATATCCCAATTGATTCTGGAAGCCCATTAACTCCCTAGAGTTCATCATCGTGTAGTTATTGTCCTTCAATCTTTCACTGAAACCAAATTTAGTTTCGAATGAATAATGAGTTTTTCCGGCTTTACCGGCTTTAGTAGTTACTACAACTACCCCATTTGCACCTCTTGCCCCATACTGCGCTGTAGCGGCAGCATCTTTAAGAATTGAAATAGACTCTACGTCTGCAGGATTTATGGCACTGAACTGTCTTGCAGTCATGTACATGCCGTTTACTACATAAGTAGGTTCTGAAGAACCACCAACTCCGGCTACCCCTCTTACCTGGATGGTAGCAGCAGCACCCGGTTGTCCTGTTGTACTTTGTACAAATACCCCGGAAGCTCTACCCTGTAAAGAGTTACCAATAGATGTTGTCGGAGAGTTTCTTCTGATCTCGTCTCCTCCTACAACAGCCTGAGCCTGTGTGATTTCATCTGCTTTCTTCTTCTGATATCCGGTAACGATCACTTCATCGATCTTGTTTTCCTTCAGAATAGAATCATTCTTAGTTTTTTGCGCAAAGGCAGCTTGTCCTAAAAAGAACAAAGCTCCAGCACTTAATACATGCAACTTCACATTCATATTAACAGATTTTAATATATTCAAGGTGACAAATATGTTAATAAAAATTAACACCATCAATTTATTAAGTTCTGAAAAAGGGCCACTGCAAAGGATACATCCTTACTTAATTCACAAAATAGGTAAAGAATAATTTTAATTATATTTGAAATATTAACAAAAAATAAATCAATCTGATTATTAATAGAATTTTAACGAAATTTAAAATTAAAATTAAAGTCCATTAATTACTTTCAATTAATGAAAATTATTAACCTTAATGAAATAAAAAGGTAAAAAAATAAAGTAAAAACATACTTAGTTTTAAGCAAAAAAGAGAAAAATAAAGGTATATTTTCGATAATTTATATAAAAAAATACTCAATAAATAGCAATAAGGCCGTCTTAAAAGACAGCCTTATTGGGGTTTAAATTAAAAATTTGTTAATAATATTTTTGTTAATATCCTTGGTTTTGTAGTATATTAGGATTCAAATTAATAGCATCTTGAGGAATTGGCAAGACAAACCTAAAACTATTTGCAGGAAGAGTTTTTAGAGATCCGATGAGCACATCTGTGCCTCCTACATCTACTGATGACCCTACCCTTAATTTGATCTTACTGATCCCACCAAACTTTAATTTTTAGAGACTCAAACGGTACAGGTATTCCCGGGCCGTTCGCTAAAGAAGTTCCATTAACATTAATTTCTATTTGTGGATATGACAACCTTTTTGGAATTATACCTCCAGTCCTATTAAATGAAGGAGCTGTTAATACTGGAAATCCGGTCCTTCTCCAATCAACCCAAGATTCATAAGCACCTTGGAACATTGTGATCCATTTTTGTTCCATGATTCTTTCTAAAGAGTTGTTATAAGCAATATTTACTCCAGTTAAATAATTAGAAGCTTTTGTCTCAAGTCCTAATGCAATGAAATCCTGTGTGATTGCATCCTCATAAGCTATTTTAGATTGAGAAATATTACCGGATCTAAAATAAATTTCAGATTTTATAAAATTTACTTCAGCAGCACTCATTAAAATTACAGGAGAATCGGTAGAAGCATATGCTGATCCTACACGAGAAAACAAGCTTTCACCAGAATCATCTGTGTCACCTCCCGGAATATTACCTCTATACTGTCCTTGAAATCCAGCTCCGTTATTTACAACTTTCTTAAAATACACATCAATTCTAGGATCATTCAATGATTTCAATTTATCTACGATAGTTGAAGCAACTGCATTATCTTTTCTACCGGAAAGGACATCAAATTGATAAATAGGATTAGCACTAGATGCTGTTGTCCCAAACTTTACTTTTGCGTTCATGGCTACCGTTTCTATTAAAGAAGGGTTTGTTGCTAAAAACACAGATGCTGCGGTAGGGTCTTTTTTACTAAGATGATTAAGCAATCTTAGCTTCAATGAATTACCAAATTTTATCCAATTATCAGTATTTCCTGAATAAATTATGTCGTCGGTTCCTGGTTTCATACCCTCTTTGGTATTTATGTTTGCAATCCCATCTTCAACCATTTTTACAAGTGCCGGATAAATTATTTCTTGTTTATCATAGGCAGGTGTTATATTAGCTGAGCCTCTCAATGCCTCCGAAAAAGGAACATCTCCAAAAATGTCTGTTGTTATACTAAATGTGTAGGCTTGTAAAATTTGAGAAATCCCTACATACATTTTATCTCCAGATTCATTTCCTTTGTTCTGTATTTCCCTTAAATCCATCAGAATATCATACATATTTTCCCAAAGACCGTCAGTAGAAGAGGAAGTTATATTATACCTACCATAATCCAATGGTTGCCCTCTATGTCCAGAATAATATTGTACAATACTCGCAGGCATTCTTGTTGCCTCACCACCCACAGTGTACCCCAAATGAACCTCAGCCGCAGTTAATATAGTATTAATAGGAACATTTATAGGCCTATTAGGATCATTATTAATATCGAGCTCCTGACTGCAAGACTGAGTAAATATTAGCAAAGAAACACCTATTACAGAAGCAACATGTCTCAAAAAATTATTTGTTATTTTCATTTTTAAATTAATTAGAATTGAACTTTTAAACTAAAACCAAAACCACGAGTAGTAGGGAAAGCCATACGTGAAACACCTTGAGCATTGCCTGTACCGAAGGAGCTTGATTCCGGATCTATATGAGGAACCTTAGTCCATAAAAATAAATTCCTTCCATATAATCCGATGTCTACATTTTTTATATAATCAATCCCAGGAAGTTTAAAACTATACCCAATAGTAACCTCTCTTAATTTTACCCAATTATTTTTGTACACATATTCTTCGTTAGGATAAGCATTGTTATACCATGTTGAATTTCTTTTTAAACTTATATCATTAGCTTCCCCAGTTGTATTACTTACCCCTGGAAAAATATAATTTTCTTCACGATTTAGTGTTTTCTTTGATACTCCATAAGAATCTAAAAGCTGCTCAGTTCCATTATAAATGTACCCACCAAATCGCATATCTAATAATGCTGTAAGATAAACTCCTTTATACTTAAATGATGTACTCACTCCTCCTGTCCAATCCGGTTCTACATAGCCCAAATTCTCGCCGCTTTTCCACATTGGATATCCATTACTATCTGTTAAGATTTGTCCTTGATCATTCCTTGCATATGCCGTCCCTATAATAGAACCATATCTTTCACCTTTAACACCATAAATTGCAGGGTTTCCACTAAAGCCTCCTAAATATATTTTATCAACTCCCGGATATATTTCTTCTACCAATGAACGAATTCTGCTGAAATTAAAACTTACATCCCAAGAAAAATTAGTTGTTTTTATTGGTGTAGCTCTAAAGATAAATTCAATACCATTAGAAGATGTTTTTCCACTATTAATTATTGTTGCACTTGCTCCTGAAGCAGGAGAAATGTCCAATGGAATAATACCATTTGTATTTACATTTTTAAAATATGTGAACTCAAGTCCTATTCTATCCTTAAGAAATCGAAGATCTGTTCCCACTTCATATTCTGTTGTGAATTCGGGCTTTAGATTAGGATTGTTTAAAGTATTGGCAACGGTATATCCAGGCAGATCCATAAATGGGAATGTTACCCCCGCTGTAAATCCATCCGCAAAAATACCTTTACTATAAGTATTATAAATAGAATAAGGACTTGCATCCCTTGCTGTACGAGAGATTCCGAATCTGACTTTACCATAATTCATTACATTTTTATTAACTCCAAAGGCGTCCGTGAATATAAATGATAAACTTCCTCCAGGATAAAAATAACTTCTATTATTTTCTGGAAGAGTTGAACTCCATTCCTGACGGCCTACAAGATTTAAATACAAATAATTTTTGTAGCTAAGTGTTGCATCTGCAAAGAGACCAAATAAGGTTCTTCTACTGTTATAATAATATCCTGGATCAAAAATTTTAATATTATTTGTGTTAATAATCTCTGGAAGCACTAAAGCTGTACCGGTAATGGTACTATTTTTATATTTCCTTATATTATAGTCTTGCCCCAAATTAAAAGTTAGATTTAGATCCTTGGTAATATTTTTATTAATATTTGCCATGAATGTTGAAGTCAATTCCTCTCTTGTAATATCATCATAAACCAACCTACCATTTGGATTACCACCTGTATTAATATCCCTGAATAACACTCTACTATCTGTAAAATAATCATTTCCAACCCGATATGTTAACTTTAACCAATCAGAAACATCATATCCTAAATTTACTCCCATAATAAAACGATTACTTGTCGTCTTTGCTGAGTTTTTATTAACTGACCAAAGGGGATTATCAAAAGCCCCACCTCTAAAGTTAATCTGCTTCCCATTATCTGGTCGTTGGTAACCATATCCGTTAAGATCCCAGCTTACCGGTACGTGAAATATTGAAAAAATTGGATTATTTCCATCCTGTCCTGCAAAAGGAACATTCCCCCATGATCTATTATAGGAAGTATTTACCCCTGCACTTAAACGTTCTGTAAGTTTAAAATTACCATTAAACCTGAAATTAACTTTTTCATATTCTTGATTAGGGATAATGGAAGTCTGACTGTTGTGCCCTACAGAAAAAAATATATTTGAATTATTGATTGTTTGAGCTAAGGAAATATTATTTTCTTTTGTAATTCCAGTTCCAAAAAAAGCTTTTCTTGGGTCATACACCCTCAGTGATATAGATTGAGGAGGAAGACCATGTATTGCTCCTGCGGCAGGGCTTGTCACCATCTGACCTCCTATCCTTGGGCCAAAAGAAAGAGATGTACCTTCTGCGTATGTTCCATTATTTCCTTGAGCATACTCTGTTTGATAATCAGGTAATTTCAATGCATTATCTACACCATATCTTGTTGTAAATGTAATAAGAGGTTTATTTCCTCTTGTTTTCCCTGATTTTGTTGTAATAACAATAACACCATTGGAACCACGATTTCCGTAGAGTACAGCTCCTGCTGCACCTTTTAATACAGTAATACTTTCAATATCCTCCGGATTAATATCTGCAACACGATTAGGAGAAGCCATACCACTAACTGTATTAGAATTTCCATCGTTTGCATTGCTTATCGGAATTCCATCAATAACATACAAAGGCTCGTTTGAGTTAGTAAGAGACTTATTACCACCCCGTATCACCAAGCGGCTAGCTTGTCCTGGAGCCCCTCCAGAAGCGATAACTTGCAATCCTGCAACTTTACCACTTAAAGAGTTTACAACATTCTGATTGGCGACCTGTGTCAGTTCTTCACTATTTACTTTTGAAGCAGCATATCCCAATGATTTTTCTGCTCTTTTAATACCTAGTGCAGTTACTACAACCCCTTCAATTTCTTTCACCGAATTTGCCGTGTCTTTTTTTACTTTCTGCGCCGAAACAACCTGCCCCATAAAAAACAGAGCTCCGACACTTAATACACATAGTTTCACATTCATATTTAACATTTTTTAATATATACAGGGACAAATATGTTAATAAAAATTAACAGACTCAACTTCCAAAACACTGATAAACAAGTGTTTAAACTGCAATATTTTCGTTAAGAAATGAATGATTTTCAAGAACTATTTAGTGATATATTGAAAAAGGTTTAAAAAAAACAACATTTTTCAACATTAACAGAACTTTAACAATTATTAAAAATTTACTAACCCTACCTACATTTTAGGAAATTAATAAAAAAAATAAACTCAAATGTGTTTTTTAACAGATAATATTCAGAAAAAGAACCTGGCTTATCTTCAATAAAACCCAATAAACAATATTAAATAAATAATTTTACAGCCCATACAATATAAAAAAAGCATTTCAGAAGGATGAAATGCTTTTTTATAGGGATGTCTTATACTTTATGACTACTGACAACTGTAATATCTGGCTCCGATTAAAACAGGATTCTCAGACTCTATTGAAACTAAGCCAAACCCTTTATATTCCGGGTTTACCGATTGATTTAACTGTTTTCTGTGCAATTTTTCATACGTTTCAAAGTCAATAGGCATTCTCTTATTCAGATTTTCAAACAGGTTCCATTTTTCGACTACTTTTTTCCATTGAGGAGAAACTTTACCTGCAAAAACTTTTGATTTTGAACCACTTCCATAGCCTACAAAACCAATTTCTTTACCTGAAAGATCTTCATTTTCATTAAAAGAGGTTTGTAATGCAGATAAAAATGCCATAAAAATAGATGCTGTATACATGTTTCCAATTTCTGAAGAAGCTCGCTGCGTTTTTTCTATTTTATCATTGATGAGCTGAAGATAGCTCTCTGATTTTGCCACAATTTTTTGCTCTTCGGGAGTTCCGTAAGGCAATCCATTTTCAAGGCTGTAGATTTCGGTAAAAACTCTTTTTCCATGAAAAGCATAAGGAAGGTGGAAGATAATATACTCCCAGTTTTCATAAGGTTTTTCCTGGCCGGTAATTTCTTTATAATGAGAATACGCTTCTCTTATTCTATCCTGATAGCATTGATTGGAATACTGCCCGTCAAACACAGGTTCATCAGTGAAAACCTCGATCTTATCCGGATAGTTTTCCGGTGCTATTGCTAAATCAGCTTTAGTATATTGTCTTCTCGGTTTGAAAAAGTCAAAAACACTTTCAGAAGCCACTCCCCAATGATTTTCAATTTCCAGTAAATCCGGTTTTGCGGAAACTAATAGGGCTACAGCTCCGCCTCCCTGTGTATATTCTCCTGAAGAAGCCAATTCATATTTCGCATAATCGCTGGATATCACAACCGCTTTTTTATCAGGATTCACTCTTACAAAATCAAGAGCGTTATGTAAAGCATCTACTCCCCCTACACAAGCGAAGGTCATATCTACTACATCACAATTTTTAAAAGATCTTGCTCCAAACTCAGTTTCCAACACTTTCTCTACCATTTGAACAGCATATGAAGCTGTAGGTTTCGCAGCATCGAGTGCACTTTCCGTTCCCAGATAAACTCTTGCAATGTCTTTTGGATTAATATGGTAATTTTTAATAAGCTTCAAAAGGGCTTCCGCGGCAAAGGTTGCTGCATCTTCATGAACATCCGGCAGCCCCATCTTATGCAACCCCAGTCCTTTTTCCAATTTTGCCGGCTCAATTCCTCTTTTTTCTGCTAAATCTTTGATCTCCAAATATAAACCCGGCACATAAAATTCCGCCGCTTCAATTCCAAAACTCATTGTATTTAAATTTTTATACGAATTTATAAAATGTAGGCTGAATAACCTTTTAATATGATCACTTTTTAGGTCTTTGTTGATAAATCTATTTTTTTAACCCTAAAAAAACAGCATCACAAATTGCAATGCTGTCTTTATATTTTTTTAACAAAATCAGTTTCTACTTAAAATTTTCAATTGCTTTATTCAAAACGTCAATTTGTTTATTGATACTGGTAGCGTTTTGTGGATTTTGCTTCAGCAATTCCATTTTTTTACTTAACCCGTCTTTCAACATTTGAACCACCATCATTTTGGCTTGTGGATTATCCGTCATCTGATTTTTAGCATAACCTAATATTTTGGTAACACTTTCAGTCGCTTTTAAATTATCCGAACTCATAATCCAGTTATATCCTTCCTCTGCGGATTTCCCGAGTTCAGGATTCTGAAACTTTATAAACGGATAGAAAGCCGCGACAGGAGTTATATTTGACATTTGAGAAACCACTTTATTTTTCACAATAATCGGCAATAACTGAGCCTGCAATTCATCGGAAGCCCCCTCCAGATCAATTTTATCGGCTAAAGAATTGGCTTTTGAAGGGTCAACGGTAAGAATGGCTCCTACTGAACTTCTCTTCACGGCATTGGAAACTGCGCTCATCCCTTTTTCAAAAACAGGAATGTATTTTTTATCTTTTGTTTTGGCCAAGGCATCTATAGCAGCTGCCTGGGTTAATGTTTTAGGATCATTGGACGCTATTTTCTCCACCTCGGTACCCAGCGTCTTCATTTGTTCCGGATTGGAAAGATCCGTTAGCTGTAATGCTTTAATTCTTACTCTAAAGAAAGGATCTTTTAAAGCGGCAGCCAGTAATTTTGTAACCGCCGGGCTTTTTCCTGTCTGATCTTTTATGCCTTCCAAAGCAGTATACCTGCTCTTGAATTCTTTGGAGTTTGTAAACTGCAACAGATATTGTTCCGGCGTTTTGGTGTCCGTAATATCTGCCAGTAATACTCCGTCTGCATTAATATTGACAAGATCCGGTGTTTTAGAAACGTCAAAATTAAATGTATTTTTGGCATCTGCATTCACCCAAACATGATATCTTTTTGGTTTTCCATTATCATACACATCGATGGCCAAAGGAAATTGGAACAACTGATCCTGTGTCTGATTAATCGTTACCGCCACCTGCTTTTTCATAGGCTCAAAAGTAAATGAGTAATTGATTTTTGGGTTCCCACTTCCAAAATACCATTGATTGAAGAACCAGTTCAGGTCTTTGCCTGACACTTTTTCGAAAGAAAGTCTCAACTGGTGGGCTTCCGCATTTTGGAATTCATTGGTTTTCAGATAATCATTCATTCCTGCGAAGAAAGCATCATCTCCTAAATAATTTCTTAACATATTCAGAATTCCGCCTCCTTTCTGATAGGTAACCAGATCGAAAACATCTTCTCGAGATTCATAATTAAATCTTACCAGATTTTTCTTAAAATCACTTGGATTATGAATGTACATATTCACATCACTCATCAGATGGTAGTCTGCCTGATCCTTTCCGTATTTATATTCGTTCCAAAGGTATTCTGAATAATTGGCAAAAGATTCATTAACGGTAAGATTGCTCCAGCTTTCGGCAGTAACCAGGTCTCCAAACCAATGGTGGAAAAGCTCATGGGCAATTGTATCTTCCCATTTATTCTCATCGATCAGCTGACCCGGCTTTTGAAGAATATCACTTCCATGCAGCGTCGCGGTGGTATTTTCCATCGCTCCACTCACATAATCTCTTCCGGAAATCTGTGCATATTTAGCCCATGGAAAATCATAATTCATTTTCTTGGAAAAGAAATCAATCATTTCGGGAGTATTTCCGTAGATCTGCTTGGCATACGGTTCATATTCCTTTTCAATATAGTAATCAACCGGAATATTCTTCCACTTATCTTTAACAATAGCATATTCTCCTACCCCCATAAAGAAAAGGTAGGTAGAATGTCTTTTATCCATCACCCAATGATCGGTTCTAAGCCCCCCGGATTCTTTTTGAGAGTCTTTTAAAATTCCGTTGGAAAGGGTTACATACTTATCCGGAACCGTCATATAAATCTCCTGGGTCGTCTTTTGATTGGGTTTATCGATCGTGGGAAACCATGCAGAAGATGATTCTGTTTCTCCCTGCGTCCAGATCTGCGTAGGCATATCAGGCACCGTTCCCTGTGCATTGATGAAGTAAAGACCTTTCGCGTCATTAATGGCCATACTTCCCTTTTGTTTCACCTCATTAGGACGGGAGGTATATTTAATATAAACAGTATAGTCCTGGTTTTTCTGATAGGTTTTATCGAGATTGATCTTTAGGATATCATCTTTATACTCGTACTGTAAAGAAGATTTCTTTCCATTGTTATCAAGAGCAACTTCATGAATCAACATCCCCTTTGCATCAAGTATTAACTGATTGGTAGGATAAAAATAAGGCGATGCAGTCAACCATTCTTCCCCATTTAACTGTTCTTTCTGGTAATCGAAATTTACTTTCAGTTTGGTATGCTTAAGCTCTGTTACTTTGGTGTGAGTAGCTCTGTATACTTTGTCTCTTCCGGAGGTATCAGTTTGCGCGGCTACATGGGTGGAAAATAAAACTCCGAGTATAGCAATGGATAAAATGGCCTTTCTCATCTCTCTTTTTTATTATTTTTTAGAATTATTTTTTGTCAGTATATCAAAAATATCATTGACTAATGTTTCATAGTCACCGGTTTTCAATTGTTCTTTTGTTTTGGCAAAAGCCTTTTTAAGTTCACTTTCGGGATTCTCATCATCGATAACTTCCGCTGAAGCCACCCCTTTGAGCTGAAGTATCACATTTTTAAGGACTTCAACATCTGCATTCGATTCGATATTTATTTTTAAATATTTCATATACTTCTTTGTGGTTAAATAGGTCTGTTTCTTTCCTTTTAATGGATTGAAACCAAGTTCTCTCAAAGTTAAAACATATTTTAGAAACAATCGGCTTGTTTATAGCTTTTTAAAGAGATTTTGTATGAAATATAGCGATCCCTATTTGAGACTATCACCTAGCCTTGTAACAGTTCCACGGAAAAAATAAGGAGATATAGCTGTAAAATGATAAACACCATTGTCATGGCAATGGTTTTTTATGTTATTCGTAGGATACAAGCGAGATGCTCACACTAGCGGGGGAAGAAAGTTTTTTTGTCCCATATCTTTTTGAAGTTTCCTAAAAAGAGCTAATTTTTATATTTTTAATCTAAAAAATTGAATATTCTTTTTCCTGATAAAAAACACATAATAATTGCTGACAATAATATACCCAAGTGATATGATAATGAAATATACCATACACTACTTTTTAAACTGAACAATTCAAAAAATAAAATCATTTTATCTCCTAAGAAGTATACAAAGAGATTAAAAAGCAAAAATATCCCTAAAATGAACCCAATATAAAAACTATATTTAGGTATAGATTTAATGAATGTTATTATTAATATGTTTGCGATGACGCCCACAACAAAATAGAAAATATTGAAATAAAGTGCATACGCAAATAATTCTGACCCAAACTTTTCTTTTATCATTATTAATAATAAAGAAAGTATGGAAAAAAGGAACTGATATAAGAAACTGAATATTATTATTTTTTTCATTTTTATTGAGCAAAAGTTACAAAGGTTCTATTTTCTGTTGATTTTTCCCGCTCTCAAAAATAACAACACTAACAATTCAAATGAATTCGCCCGGCATTCTTGGATTATTGTTTATTTCTTTTTCTTAGCCCACTCTGGAAATTCTTTCCAACCTACAGATGGTGCTGTTTTTATACTATCTGGCACAGGTATATTGGGATAAATGGTAGAGAAAGAATTGTCTTCCAATGAGAATTGGACCAAATATCTAGCAGGGATTTTCACTTCCGGATCTAATGCGTAAATATTGGTAGTTTCATAATTCTTACTTTTTACATTATAATTAAATTTTATTCTTTTATAAGATACTATTGGCCAATACATATCGATTGCATAGCCTATTGTATAACTACCTTTTTTTATAGGAGATTGTTTATAAAAAACATACCAAAATATTGGAGATAATAATATCAAAAAGAAGACTATATTCCATTTTGAATCTCTTACAAAAAGATAAGAATGTAGCGTCTCTATTATTTTTTTCATTAATTGAATAACTTTAATTTGTCCTTATGTTAAATCTATAAACTCAGGAGGTCCTCCACTTCTGGGAAATAAAGTAGCTCCTTCATTTTTAATACCATAAATCCCCTGCTAGAGCGAGCTTCCAGCTCTTATCCATTAACCATATCAATAAATTTACGTCTATATTTATCGACATTCCAAAAATACGAGATATTTACTTCAATAAATATAAAGCTTATTGTATTGAAAATGATAAACCCATTGCAAAAATTACAATGGGTTTTTATGTTATTCGTAGGGCACGAGCGAGACGCTCGCGCCAGCGGGGGGCTAGGATTAATATAAATTTATTTCTCTTTCTTGTTTTTTATTTTAAAGTAATATAGAGCCACATTGTATAAGACAAACCATTGAATTAAAAAAACTATGGTTTGAAGTATGAAAATGGATAAAATTGAGTTATCAACTATTACCAGCCCAAATAAAATAATATTTACAGGGAAAGTCACTATTACTAATGGCATCCATAATGGACTATTATAATCAAAGCCTAAAATTGAATATTCAGGAAAACTGACAATTACTGCAAGAGTACCTAATACCACATAAATCAAACTAAACAGCATTGTATTAAATAAAATTTTTCTATTTTTCATATTTAGGGATGTCTTAGTATTGATGGAATTGTTATAGCTGCCTTTACTTTACTCATTATTTGTTTTGGCACCGCTGGCGCGAGCTTCCAGCTCGTGTATATTAACCAATTTACATCTATATTTATTAACATGCCCAAAAATACTAGATATTTACCTCTATATATAAAGCTTATTGCATTGAAAATGATAAAACCCATTGCAAAAATCACAATGGGTTTTTATTTTATTTATGGGACACGAGCGAGACGCTCGCGCCAGCGGAGGAGGGAATAGTAGTTTCCTTTAATGATCTCAGAAGTTGTTTCTTTAAATTAAAATATATAAAAGTCATCAAATTGATGACTTTTATATCCATATTAACGACTAATACAAAGCAAGAACTTTTTTAAGATACTCCTGAGCAATATTCTTATTGTCTACAAATTTATATGGTGTATATGATTTACTTACCGGATCATAAAGTATTATTTCAGAAGACTTAACTCTAAATAAGTACATGGGCTTTTTAGTAATTAATTTCTGTTTTAAAAATAGAGACATTATTTGCGTGTTTTTATCAATATATAATGAATCTATTTCCGAACATTCATTTTCCAAATATTCATTTTGTATTTCATAACTATACCGAATCGAATAATTACCTATGCGACTAGGATTAATATTTTTGTTTCTCTCGAACCAAGGTAAAAATATATTAATATCACTCTGTCCAATAGTATAGGTCATTTGTATAGTGTCATTTTTCATTGCGGTCAATCCTAAACCCATGTAAGGAGCAATAATAACTTTATCTTTAAGATTTCCTTTTGTATCAAAAAGCTGAATTGAAGGAGCTCCTTCATCAGTAGTATACCTAACACGTACTATATCTGTTTTGCCCGCACTTATTTGATAAGAAAACCCTATGCCTTCCAATTTATCAAAATTGGAATTTCCACATGCTAAAATAGATAACAATAATGGTAAGAACATACAGATATTTGTTATTTTCGGTCTCCCCATATTATTTTACTTTTTTTGATTATTCCTTCAGCTGTTGTTACATTTTCATAGCCTAAGCGCTGGAATAGATTTGAATTAAAATTTTCTCCATAAGCTGGAAAACCCTCTTTTTGGGCTTCACTTTTCCAATATGAATTGTTAAATATAAGCCCCATTTTACTATTTCCTGATAAATTAAATCCTCCTGCGTTTAGCATGAAATCCATTTTATCTTGTCCTGTTATTGAAGCTGCTCTACCAGCTGCAAAATTTCCAATATCTCTGGCTGAAACGTATACACCTTCTGCTATTTGTGACCCGGCGTATAACCCGCCACCATTTTGCGTTTTATAATCATACTTATTACCATTACCTCCATTCCAAGCATAGCCCATCCTTGCAAAAAATCCTCCCTTAAATTCATTATCATTAGACATTCCTTTGCTGAAATCTGCTAGCCAATCTCTTGCTTGATAAGATCCAAAATTTATTTTACCTGCTTCCTTACCACTTCCATCAAATTCTGTAAAGGAATTCCAAACAAGTGTTCTTCCCATTCTTTCTCCACCTCCCGAAGTATTTTCTTTAGAATAGTTTTGATTAAGTTCCTATTCGGTTTCTTTAGTATTACCGTTATGACGATAAACCCCTAAATCTCCGTCTTCTACTACCTTCACTACATTTCCAAATTTATCTGTATGAGTACTTTCTGTACCACGACCATCAGGGTCAATAAACATTATTGGATTATTTACTGCATAATTGTAAGGTGACCATCTACGATATTGTTCCGCCAACGGATCTACCACACCCCATCTCCCCAAATCAGGCATATACATTCTTGCCCCATAATCATACATACCCGTCTCTTGCAACTCCTTCCCGTTGTACTTATACTGATACGCGGCATTTCCTGTCAAGATATTATACCCCTCATGCTTTAACCCAAAAGGATAATAATTACTTTCCTCAATGATCTCTGCACCTGATCCACTGTTCATATAACTCAATCTTATATTTCCCAGGTGGTCTGTATAGTGGTAAATATACTTATTTTTTATACTCTTGAAATAAGTATATTCTTTATCTAGCTTCCCTATCCTCAATAAGACATGATACCGAAATTAAAACGTATTATGAAACAAAAACCAGGAAGGAAAATATTCCCTCCTGGTCATCAATAATGTAAAATTATTAGCCGGGAATTTGCTGTAATATCGCGCAATATACCCTTTGTCAATACTTGTAAGTTTACTTCTTAAATTTTAACATTTTTCACTTGCTTTTTGTCAGAGAACGCACAAGCGGGGGAAGAATATTTATATGAATATTTCTTCAGGATTATTAAGGTATATATCTATAAAATCATCAAAACTATTGGCAATAACTTTATATTCTTCCCCACAAAAAATAAAAATTCGGTTTGTAGAAGACGAGGTATTAAATAACTCTATTCCAAAAGAGTAAAAATTAAATTCATAGTTTCCAAAAATAAAAACATTTTCAAATTTTTGAAAATCTAACTTACTATAGTCCGGTACTCCGTCCCAGTCTTTAAACTCATTAAATATTCTATCGACCCTATCAATACTATAAAATTCATATAGATTATCTAATGGAATATCATTACTGCCATTTATTAGTATAAAATATTGTTTAAGATCCGAAGGAATTAATATTGCATTATTATTTTGAAATTGATTTATTTTTAAATCATCAACGGTTGTAAAATTATTTACACCTTCACTTACAAAATGTTTTTTTAGTAAAGTTAATTGGTTTTGTTCTTTATCCTCCATAGTTTATTTTAAAGCTTTATTAATCATTTCTAGTCTTTGAGTTTGAATTTTAAGAGCTGTTTCAGTAGCTTTACCTGTGGGAGCACCTCCAGTCCCATTAACAATTCTTGTAGCTAATTCCTTATAGGCTTGTAGAGCTTTTTTACTTACAATTTCTTTACCTCCAGATTTGAAGAAAGCATTCATTTCAGTAGAATAGCCTTTTACTGTAACTTGTAATTCTTTAAAACCTATTTTTTTTAGGTTATTTACGAACATTTTCTCACTGAAAATCCTTACTCCTACTTTTCCTCCTACACCTCCAATAAAATAAGAGCCTACTTCTGCTCCAGTTTTAAGTTCTTTATCTAATACTGGATCATACTCTTTATGTTCTACAAAATAATCATCGTCACCACCAAAAAATGAATTAACAGCATTTCCAATCTCGGCTCCTAAATTCCCTGTGTTTTTATGATATTTTTTCCCATTAATAGTAACTATTTCTTTTAAGGAATTTTCCTCAGACATTCCTTTACTAGATCCCGATTTTCGATCATTTTTATTTTTAGGATCATCTTCCCCACCGCCTAATTGATTTCGTAATGCAAGAAATGCAGATTGCGCATCTGCTCCAGTATAAGTCGTTCCTGAAGCAGTCTCAATAACTTCCATTCCATCAGGATCAATATGGTTTATAGGATCATTTATTGCATAGTTGTATGGTGACCAACGTCTGTACTGTTCACTCAAAGGGTCGATTACGCCCCATCTTCCAATATCTGACATATACATTTTTGCCCCATAATCATACATACCATTTCCCTGAAGTTCCTTACCATTATACTTGTAATTATTTTCTAGGGTCGCAATCAACTACAGTATCATCGATATGTAATGCTTTTTTTGTTTCTTCTAACTCAGGTAAAACTGAATTACAAAATTGTATAAGTTTATTTTCTTTATTATACTCAAATGTCCAATGACGAGCGAAATCATACGTTATATTATCTTGGTAAGGAGGTACTTGAAATGTAGTTCCTTTAGTAATACTTTTAAAATTTTTAAAGATAAACTCCTCTTGATTGAATATATTTGTACCAATTATTACCTTATAATCTTTGTATACAACCACAACCATACTATTAAGTATCTCAGGACCTGGACAGGTGTAACAATTGTCTAAAACGTCAATTTGCGTCTTTCCACTATTATTAATAATACTTAGCATTAAGTATCTCGTTTTAGAATTAAAATGACTTGACTTATCAGAATAAAAATTGATATAACCATCGACAATATCATTAATATTCATTGTATCATTTATCTTATCTTTATGTGTTTGTGATGAAAAACAACTGTAAAAAGATAATAAACAAGTTAGTACTATTAAATTATTTTTCAAAATTTGCGGATGTTTCATTATACTTTATATATTGTTTTAAAAGTGGTGAATATACTCTTAATCTAAGTGTTGGATTATTTTTAGCTGCATTTGTATCTAATATTACATTTCCTCCTGTGGTAAAAATATTGTTAGATTTTACAAAAGTTTTTGTCATACCATCATATTTTAATCCAGTGGGGGAATATTCTAATTGTATTGGATGATTATGATCTTGAGCAGCTAAAGTACTTGGGTAAAACCAACTTCCATTCACTGAAAAATTATCTACAAACCTTTTGGGATCAATTGGAGCTCCCGATTCTAAATGAAAAGTAGATATTATAGAAAAAGTAGCATTATTTGAACCAGTATATGTTGAGTTTGCAGTTTCTACATTTGTATTATTATAAAAATATTCTGCAACTTCTAAAGCTTTTGATTCATTATTAGCAAATCTTAATGCTGATATCTTATCACTTGTATGTCCGGTATTATCACGCATTTGAGAGTCTAACTGTGTGACTTTTAAATTTTCAGCTATATAACCTTTCTTTCCGACATCTACACCACCATCATTATCAGTTTTTAACTTCCCTTTACTATCAAAATTCTTAGAAGCATAAATTACATCTCTATCAGATTCTTCCTTCCAATTCAATTTGCCATTAGTATCAAGTTCATAAATATCCTCATTCCTTCCATCTGGATCAATAAACCTAATAGGATTATCATAAGCATATCTGTAGGGTGACCAACGTCTATCTAATTCCGCCAGCGGATCTACTACACCCCATCTTCCCAGATCAGGCATATACATTCTTGCCCCATAGTCATACATTCCGGTCTCCTGCAACTCCTTCCCATTGTACTTGTCATTCTTATAAGCACTTTCTCCAAAAAATGCATTTCCTGTGTTCAGATGATTCATTCCAAATGGGTAGTAATCATTAGTATCTGTAATCTCAAGAGCACCTGCGCTGTTTCTGTCAAAGCTTATTCTTACATTTCCAGGGTCGCCCTTATATTGATAAATATAACTATTTTCCTAAACCAAGATAGAAAAACCACCACAAGTTGCGATGGTTTTTATTTTTTTAAGATAAAAGCTACAAATTTTGAGCTTACAGGAATAGATGATATTCTTATTTAGTGTATTTATAATCTTGTAGAACTAAAACTCCATAACCTTTGAAGTCATAAATATCTGAGTAATTAATTTTTAAAATTAAAAATTTTTGACTTTTTTCTAGAATCTCTATTGAGTTTATTCTTTCATAATGGCTAGGATAGCTACCTGTTGAAGATGACGCTAAAAAAAACTTATCAGTTTCTTTTATTAAATTAAAATATTTAAATATCCCTAAAAAATTTTCAGAAGATATAACTCGATCTACCTTTTTAAAATTTAAAAAAGTTTTAAATTTCTTTTGCTCAACATCAAATAAATACAAGACGCCCTCATCAGAACAATACTTTAGAAGATTACTCTCCATTTCATTAGGATTTGGATTGTAATAATCTAAAACAACTTTATTTACTTTTTCATTATTAATTATATCACTTGAAAGGTTAGTTATGATGATTGGAGTAAATAATTTTAGATCTTGTCCCTTAATAAATGTTAAACAACTAAATATTAAAAATAACAAAATTTTATTTTTTTTGTTCATATTTTTTTTCATTTTCAGTTCTTATTGTTTTAGTTAATTGTTGATCAAATAAATCCATAGGAGATCCAGGTCTAATATATCCTTGGAAAGTGGATTCTCCAAAACTTTGATGATCTTTATCGGCATCTCCTGTTCCATCTTCAATATGTGCTTTGATTTCATGATAGACAACTTTGGTTAAATCACCTATACTGTATTCCTCTTTAACGGCACCTAAAGTGGGACTTTCAGTCACTTTAGAATATTTTTCGGATGCTTCATTAGGAAAAAAAGATTCATTAATAGCCATTAAATGAACTTTCTTATTTGCTGATTGTGATATGTCAACTCCTTCAAAACTTGACATAGCTGAATAAGGTTTACTTATACCGCTTACTTTACCTTCTTTAATAAAATTTTCGTTTCCTTCTATATTATATGTTTGAGCAAAAACCCTAGATGACTTTGAAGAAAAAGTACTTGCATTTACATAAATATCATCCGTTTTACTCATGCCATATTTATCCCATAATCTTTTTCCTTCGGGTGTTTTGTACATTAAATCTTTTGATGCTTTAAAAGATCCATTTGCAGTTAAAATAATAATATCTTTTCCTTGTCTTCCGTCTGGGTCAATAAATCTAATTGGGTTATTGTAGGCATAATTATAAGTACTCCATCTTCTAGATTTTTCTGCCAACGGATCTATCATACCCCATCTTCCTAAATCTGGCATATACATTCTTGCCCCATAATCATACATGCCCGTCTCTTGAAGCTCCTTTCCATTATACTTATACTGATAGGCAGCATTTCCTGTCAGAATATTATAGCCTTCATGCTTTAACCCAAAAGGATAATAATTACTTTCTTCAATGATCTCTACACCTGATCCACTGTTCATATAACTCAATCTTATATTTCCCAGGTGGTCTGTATAGTGGTAAATATACTTATTTTTTATATTCTCAAAAGAAATCTATTCTTAACATTACTCCCCTCTCCATGAGAGAGCGTGAGGAAGTAAAACCATCTATTGAGATGGCCACGCAGCGGGCAGAAGCCTCGGAAGTATCTTTGAATTATCTTGTAGGGTCTACGGATATTCTACTGGATAAAAATATTGTCGCTAAAATTTTAGATATACAAAAACTAAAAGAGAACGACAGACAACATGTCTTCGCTCTCCTTGATGCGTTTCTTAAACAAATTAAGCTGCAAAGCATTTTATAAACCAAAACCCACCGCAATTGCGGTGGGTTTTGGTTTACATAAGTTATACAGACCTAATTAATTAGTATCTCATTAGAAAATCTTATAATCCATTTATTTTGATAGTAATAGAGGTAAATAATCCTATATTTTGTATCAATCGGTATTTCAAAGCAAGTTTTATTACGCTCTGAATACCCTTTCATAATATATTTATTTTCAGAAGAGGACAATTTATAAGTGAAAGCAGCAGAATAAGTATCAAATTTAGTACTATCTGTAACAACTTCTTTATTAAAAACGTCTTTTTGATTAATGTTAATTTTTATTTGATCATTAAAATTACTCAAAAAATAAATGTTTAAATAGTTTTTTGCTCTTTCTTTCTTTGAAACCAAATATTTCCCTTTTTTAATATATTGAACTTCGAAAATATTTCCACAATCGCTCTGTAAATCTATTCTTGTAAAGCTTTTACAACCACATAAAACGCATAAGATTATCAGATAATATATAATGTTTTTCATAATTAATTCTTTGGTTGTTGAGATTGTATTACTTCATCCATTTTTTTAAACTGCCCACGAGTTAAACTACTTCCTGCGCTTTGTCTATAATCGGGATTAGTATTAGCGCCCGAATTTAAAAGATTAGATTTAATTGTTTTAGATGTAACATCTTTAGAGCTTTGATTAATATCAGAAACTTTATCTCTGTTTTCCCAAGGGTGATCTAATCCTGCGGTATGAGCAGCTTCGTGATTAAATGATCTTGTAATATCACTTGTCCCTCTCTTTTCTCCATCATTAGAAGCCGCAACAGTAAAACCATTTTTTTGAGAGTCTCCTAATGTATCAGTAACTCCACCCTTAAAAGAAACTCCAATTTCATTTCCATCAGCATCTTTCACAACAGTTCCTTTTTGATCAACTACATTAGCTTTAATTGTTGCTTTATCCGATACAATTAACTCCGCTTTTGCTCCGTCTGCTCCATAAGTTTTAGAAAAATCTGTCTTAATAGATTCTACTAGCTTATTAAATTGTTTATCATTAAGTTTAGTACTGCTATTAGTAATAGAAACAGTAAGTTGTCGGTTGGTAGTTACCCCTTGATCATTTTTTGTAGATACCCATTCCAATCCTTCTAACTCTCTACCATCAATTACACGGTTTTCAGCAAAAGCATAAGTACTGTTATATGGAAAAGATTCAGCCAATGGATCTATTGTCGTAAACCTTCCCACATCCGGCATATAATTTCTCCACTTAAAACTGTACCAGCCTGTCTCCTGTAACTCTTGTCCTTGGTACTTATAATTATAACAATCCTAGTTAGGATTGTTATAATATGAAATCATTTACTTTTAGTTATGGGATGCTTTTTAAATATAAAGCCCTTACTTCCATTCTCAACTTTTTTATAATAATACAAGTTACCTTGTACTATGTTTAAAGTATCTATATTTGGTATGTAGTATAAGGATCTATCTGGATAAAATGTCCTTCCATCATAAAGCTTCTTTATATTTGTCCTATATTTTTCACTCAGAAAATCACAATCACTATTATTAAAATAGGGTAAGTTGAATTCTTCCTTTTCAGGGTTTAAAATTATTATCTTATTATTAGAAATATGATACTTTTTTTTAAAAACTATATTTTTGAACTGGTCATCTATATTAGTGCAATTAAAAACATTGTTAATAATGAGATTATTTTCATCTAATATTTGAATGGACAATTTTCTATTAATACTTTCATAAATATATTCATTGCCAATTATCGTTAAAGATTGACTTTTGCAAGAAACGAACAAAATAAATATAATTAAAGTTATTTTATTGTGCATAATAGCTTGTATTTGTTGATGGAGGATAAATTAAAGCTTGGTTCAATCCAGGATTATCAACTAAGCTTTGAAGAAAACTATTGTTAATTTCATTAAGCTCAGTGACGGTTTGTGTTTTACCTATTTTTAACACATTACTAGGATTTGAAAAATCTAAATAAGGTTGATATAATATTTGACCAACTGCTGATAATTGTGCTTTATAAGCATCAACTTCCTTACTTGCTCCAAAGCTTCCAGATGTTAAATTTCCTGAGGTATTCATATCATATTCTCTTCTGGCAATTTGTCCACCATGTCTACCTTCATGCACTTTCTTCCCATAATCATCAAAATAAATAGTTACTTCTGTACTACCTGTCCTCATAGTTTGCGGTAGTCCACCGTTTAAGGAAGCATCTCTGAATACATAGTCATTATTTTTATCATTGACCATATCTTTTATATCATTCACAGACTTGTTAACTTCATTAATCATAGAATTAATATTACCTATTTCTTTTTTCTGAGCTTTACTTAAAGAAACTTTTCCATTTTTATCGGTTGCGGAGCTATAAATCATACTTCTTTGCGATTCTAATTGGGTTTTTCTTATATTAAGTCCCATTTGTGTATGTTCAGCTTCTTTTTTGCTCTGCGGATCGTTTATAGTTCTACCATCAGGATCTGTAAATCTGATAGGATTATTTACGGTGTAATTATATGGGGAATATCTTCTATATATTTCCGCTAACGGATCAACAACTCCCCATCTTCCCAAATCAGGCATATACATCCTCGCTCCATAATCATATATACCAGTCTCCTGCAACTCCTTGCCATTGTACTTATACTGATACGCAGCATTTCCCGTCAATATATTATACCCTTCATGCTTTAACCCAAAAGGATAATAATTACATTCCTCAATGATCTCTGCACCTGATCCGCTGTTCATATAACTCAATCGTACATTTCCTAAGTGGTCTGTATAGTGGTAAATATACTTATTTTTCCGCTGCTGGCGCGAGCTTCCAGCTCCTGCCCATTACCATTTCAATAAATTTACATCTATATTTATCGACATTCCAAAAATATGAGACACTTTCCTCAATAAATATAAATCTTATTACATTGAAAATGATAAAACCCATTGCAAAAATCACAATGGGTTTTTATGTTATTCGTAGGACACGAGCGAGACGCCAGCGCCAGCGGGGGCTAGGATTAATATAAATTTATTTCTCTTTCTTGTTTTTTATTTTAAAGTAATATAGAGCCACATTGTATAAGACAAACCATTGAATTAAAAAAACTATGGTTTGAAGTATGAAAATGGATAAAATTGAGTTATCAACTATTACCAGCCCAAATAAAATAATATTTACAGGGAAAGTCACTATTACTAATGGCATCCATAATGGACTATTATAATCAAAGCCTAAAATTGAATATTCAGGAAAACTGACAATTACTGCAAGAGTACCTAATACCACATAAATCAAACTAAACAGCATTGTATTAAATAAAATTTTTCTATTTTTCATATTTAGGGATGTCTTAGTATTGATGGAATTGTTATAGCTGCCTTTACTTTACTCATTATTTGTTTTTACTCCGCTGGCGCGAGCTTCCAGCTTGTGTCCATTACCATTTCAATAAATTTACGCCTATATTTATTGATATTTCCAAAATTACGAGATATTTACCTATCTATATATAAAGCTTATTGCATTGAAAATTATAAAACCCATTGCAAAAATTACAATGGGTTTTTATGTTATTCGTAGGATACGAGCGAGACGCTCGCGCCAGCGGGGATTAAATATACTATTGTTTTAAAATCCTCTTTAGTTCTGTAATATTGCTTAGTCCAATATAAGAATCTGTTAAAATTAATCTTTCTTTTAAACTTTCAGGTAAACCATTCAATGATTTATCGTCATCAATTATTATTAAATGATTAAGATCCAAATTATTATCATTTATCCATTTTTCTATTTCTTCTTTCCTTGAAAGTCCAGAATCTAGTTTAGCATCTATAATGGATATTTCTTTAAATTTAATTTTCCTTTTCTGAAAAACTTTCTTCCATTCTTGAATACTGAATCTAAATCTATGGGAAGTCGATAAAATTATTTCAATATCGCTGTCAATAGAATTTAGAATATCTACAGCAATTTTATTAAACTTATAGAATCCATCTTCCTCTAATTCCACTTGTCTATATGGATTAGCATGAACCATTACCCCATCAATATCTAAAAAAACTTTATTCATTAAATTATGATATAATCAAATTCTTCTGGATTTCAAATTTACTTTTGTCATAGAATGTGCCAGCAGAGGATTAAATTGGACTAGGTTTAATGTTTTTTGACTTTATAAAAGAAGCAGGTGCCGGAACAATCAACTTTTCTCCTATATTCTGTTTATTATTATTTTCATCAACTACGCATAAACATATATCACATTCAAAGACTAATTTTTCAGAGTCAATTTCTACAAATGCACGAAGATTATCATCATGGCAACAAGGACAATCTTTATCAGATTTAAACACCAAAAGATTAAATATAATGTCTCTCGTATGTATAATTGCCCATTGAGGAGAATCAACTTTGGCTTGTATAATATCATATTGAATAATTTCATCTAATGAATACCAAACAACATTATCTGTATAAAAGATCTCTTCTATATTTAGCTTTTCATAATAACTGAAGTAATCTTTATATAAATTTTGTATTTGAACATCCTTTACCTCTTTTATTTCTTGTGTCCAATCTAGTAATAATTTCAATAAAGAGTAAGCATCCAAATTATCTCTATCCTGGATTATACTCTGTTTTAATTGTTCCCATTTTCTTAATATAATATGACTCATTATGGTGCTATTGGATATGTTGTTATTAAATTTCCCTTATAGTCTGTAATTACATTAATCCAAGAGGTAGCTGCTCCTCCTTGCTTTAAAGATGCATTACCTATTATTTGACCTGTATCTACAGTTCTTTGAAATTGTCCCCCAGTCAATGGTGTTAATGGAGAATTAATTACAGTTTTACTCTGTAATATATTTTTTAATTGCTCTTCTGTTGTACTAAAAACTGATCTATTGTTGCCTAATGGTCTGTTAAAATGTCCTTCTAATACATGTTTCCATCCAGCACTCACTGATTCCCCACTTAAACGTAGAGGTGTAAAACGAGTAATTCCTTTTGCAATATTAATTCTAGAAGCATCTACATTAACAAATTTTTGTATTCCATTAGTATTTCCATGACTCACTTGAATCAGCATAGCCATTAACTGAATAGTTCCAACTGCATCTTGAGTCTCTTCATCTTGATAATCAACCACTGCATCAAGAGTAGCCCACCCTGCTGAAGCGACTAAATTACTTCCACCCATTAAGAAAGTTCCCATCGCAAAAGCCAGATTTCTTTCAAATTTTTCTGTGGCAAGAGCTGCTTTACTATTTTTGATACCAAAAGCTAACCTATCCTGAGAACCATGATAAGCACTTAAGCTTTGGATTCCCATAAATGAAAGCTTAGAATCACTTACATTTTTTGTCAGCTTAATTTCACCAATATCAATAGGATTATTAGGAGTAGAACCTTTCTTTGGGGGATCTTCCTCTCCAATCATTCCAGTTGGATCATTAAATCTTATAGGGTTACCATAAACATATGAATATGGACTATAAGCAAACTGTAACTCACTCAAAGGATCCACAACACCCCATCTTCCTAAATCCGGCATATACATCCTCGCTCCATAATCATACATCCCCGTCTCCTGCAATTCCTTCCCGTTATACTTATACTGATACGCAGCATTTCCTATCAAGATATTATACCCTTCATGCTTTAACCCAAAAGGATAATAATTACTTTCCTCAATGATCTCTACGCCGGAGCCGCTGTTCATATAACTTAATCGGACATTTCCCAGGTGATCTGTATAGTGGTAAATATACTTATTTTTCACCACATCAAAATACCCTTCTGAGGTCGGGAAGAATTGTAAAGTATTATTCTCATACTGAAAGCCGGTCAGGTAATCTACAATCTTGCTTCCTGAAGTCTTTTTCACCTTTACTCCGTCAGCACTGTATAAGTACGAGGTACTGCCTTGTGGAGAAAGGATATTTTTGGGTCGGTTCAGGTAATTGTAGGCAATGCTAAGCCCTTTATCTTCCTGAACGGTCATATTCCCATTATCATCATACGTAAAAGCTTTTCCTCCTACAGGATATCCTGAAGGGTTTCCGGACTCATCCTTGACCTTAGTAACACGGTTTCCTTCATAAATATAAGAAAGATTATCCAGTGTTTCAGGAGCCGTATATCCCGGGAATTGTCGCCCTGTTCGATATAAAGCCATGATATTCCCATTAAAGTCATAAGCCAGCCTCTCGGTATATTCTCCTCTCTCAAGATTCATAGCATCCCATAAACGTCCCTCTGTTAATCGGTTTAACGAATCATACCCGTAGGAATAATTTCTCAACACCGCATCGGTTTGAGTGATCCAGGCTGCCTGGGAGATGTTTCCATTGTATTTGCCGGTACCACTAAACTGGGAGTTGGGATTGTTATACCTCAATTCATAGGCGAAAAGCTTATTGAGTAAGTTATTCGGTTCATTGATTTTAGTGAGCCACCCGCGGATGTTATACGCATAGTTTACACTTTGTAACGGGCTGCCTGTGGTATTTCCTACATTTTTAGTCTGTAGCTGGCCCAGCTCGTTGTAAATATTTTCTGCCAGAAGTTCTTTATTGGCTCCGTTCACCTGATGCCAGTGTCTGACCATTCTTTCCTGATGATCGTATTCAAAAGATTCCTTGATACTGATCTCCACATCATTCTGCGTTCTTTTGTGACGGGTAAGGGTATAATCAGGTTTTCCTGAGAACTTCAAGACACTCTCTGTTTGGGTATAGCCTCCCAGATGATTGATCGAATAACTTCCTATCGCTCTTCCTTTCAGGTCATAATAAGAATAGTTTTTGGTCCAGTTATCATCTTCAATATTCTTTACCAGGCTCATCACGGGAAGTCCGTTGGTACTTCTTCCGTCTGAGGAAGGCGTTGAACTCAGCGTAGACTCTCCCTGAATAGCCGAAGGAAAAGGAGGATTAAAACTATATCCGGGATAAGAATCGTAATAATTAAGGGATAATAAACTTACCCAGGTTGGGGATTTAGGATACGTCCCTTCGGGGTTATCGTAGTATACATCCATTCCCTGTCTGTTGAAGAGAGGGGTTGAAATCCGATTGACAGCATTAGATCCCTGAAGATCTGCCAGCCCCTGCTCGGTCACTCGTAACGCCCCGGTACTGATCCCGGTAATGGCTACTCTTCCCAACTGATCATATTTGGTATACAGCCACTGCCCTTTTGCTTTTAAATTAGCATCCTGACTGGCCACTAATCTATCTTGTTTGTCATACACCATAGATTCCCAGCCTTTACCCGGAAGTTTCTTTTCTACCAGTCTGCCCCTTCCGTCATAGCGGTATTGATAGCAGAGTTCATCATGTTTAGTGGTATTGTCTACAATATCACCTCTTATACCCGCTAAAGGAGGCAATACAAAAGCAAGCTGGTCGTATTCATTATAGACATAATAAGTCCCGCTTCCATCTTCTTTTTTAACCATAATGATTTGTCCCTGACCGTTTTTGAACTCAATGGTTTTGTTGCCGTCTTCATCAGTGACTGTATTTTTGTAGAGCTGTCCATCAGAATACAGCCAGTTTTCGCCAAGAACAGATTTCGTGGCTCCATCCACCCAGCTCGTGGTGGTGGTGAATTTTCTGACTCCATCGGCTACCGTATTGGCATCATATCCAAAGTTTACCGGCTTATTCTGCCAGTCACTTCCCGGATTTTTAACGCTTAATACCCTGTCCAATGGAGAGTTCTCCAGGTTTTTATGTGAAAAAGGAAATGAATCGTTAATCCCGTTGGATTGATAATAAGCCGTTGCACTCCCCTCTACTCCGGTCTGGATATTCCCGTTCTGGGAAGACATCGGAACCGGAAGCCAGGAATCTACCTGACGACCAAAACCATCATAAGGAATGGCGGTTACCAGATCCTTTCCGCTGGGAGTTGATTTGATGCTCACATTTTGCTTGGGTCTTCCTAATCCGTCAAAAAACTGGATCCCCTGGATCTGAGCAGCCGAGGTGCTGGAGCTCGTGGTAGGAACCAGATATTCCCGGGTATAGATATAGTTCTCACTACCCGATATATTGGTGGAAGGATCTACCACAACAGGAACATACGGAGTATTCCCTGAGTTACCGGAGCCTCCCAGATATCCCCTGAAGGTTCCTCCGGAGGAATTGAAATTGAACCCCGGGAGCAGTCGGATGCTCTGGGGATCGGATACCTCTGTATTAGGCGTAGGAGGGGCATTGAGGACAATCTGCCCGTAGGATGCGACGCTTCCCGCCAATAAAAGGATTATACTTATTTTTTTATTCATGGTGATTAGTGGCTAGGTTGAAGGCTAAGAAATGCTTTTTTTAATTGCTCTACTTCCAATTGCAGGTTTTTAAGGGCTGCATTTTCTCTTTCCAACTGCTCGATTCTCTGCTGTTGGCTTTCGTTCTGACTCTTTAATTGTTTCAGTTGTTTGTTCTGATCGATACTGTACAATGTCAATTCTTCTACTTTTTGTAACAGCTGAATCTGGAAGCTTCCAATATTTACCCCTTCTTTTTCCATGGTTTTGGCAGAAGCTATTTCCGGTAAGTGTTTTTTCTCTTTGATATGTTTTTCCACTTCTTCCAGTTTTGGGAGATCATACGTACTTTCGAAAACAAAGTCTGCCGTTGGAGTGTGGGTAATTTTAATCTCTTTAGCCTCCAGTTTCCCTAACAATGAAGCATTTCCGGAAGGTGAAATTTTTAAGAGCTCATTCATCGTTACCGGTGAATTCATGGCAACCTGTTGAGCAGGCGAAGCCATAAACTTAAACCCTTCATTATCCAAAGTAACAGCCGTCTTTACCCAGTTTAAGGTTCCGTTGCTGGATAACCATCCTAAATTGGATCCGTTGGCTTTGACTCCAAAACTCATATACGTGGATGCAGAACTGCGTAAAGCCCCCCAGTTGCTTAAAGAACCATCTTCATAACGGATAGCAAAGGCATTAATTCCTTCGGTGGAACTGCTGGCTCCTGCTAGGATATTTCCTGAAACATCCAATCTCTGAGTAGGATTTGTATTTCCGATTCCTATATTTCCATCCTGAAGGATTGAAAGTCTTTCAACCAGGTTGGTGGCACTCGTATTATCATTCACTAAAATAGCAAACTTGGATCCGTATTTATTTCCTGTTTCTTCAGTTGCCGTTATTCTTGCTTTGGGTGAGTTTAAGTATCCTGCAAACTCCAAAGTTGGATATTTGGGATTCGCTGAAGAAGCACTCGATCCTTTGGTAGAAATGGTGATTTTACCTCCATTAACATTGGCTACTTCCAAATGGGACTGCGGATCAGTGGTTCCAACTCCTACATTTCCATCTTTCATAATCTGAATGCCGGTCCCGGATTGTGTTTCCAGCCTTATCCCTCCATACCATCTGATTTTCAGCCCATCATCCCCGGATACCGGATAGTGACCTATAGAATAGTTCGCAGCATCTGAATTGCTGTATAATTTATCGAAGGCTATTTCCTGGGCATAGGTAAAAGAGGCTGCGATGATGGCGATTGTTGAGAATATTCTTTTCATAATTTCTGTTTTTTTATTGTTTGTAGTTGTATTTAAATTCTTTTAATAAGTTGCCGCTCTGGCTGTTTTCCCTGATTTCTTTCAATCTGTTCGCTGAATCGTAAAGGTAGATTTGTTTGATTCCCGATGGAGGGGTGATGCTTCGAACTCCGATTAAGGGGTCATAAGTATAAGTACTAACTAGTGGTTTGAATCTATCTATCCCAAGTTTAGTTCTCAATGTTTGTAGTACTGATAAAAATGCTGACTCATCATTATTGACGGCCTCGCTTTCGTCTGTATTGGAAGCATTGATGATATTGGTTATATCATTAGGATAGTTCTGCAATAACCATGAATAGGCTATACCTTCAATCTTAGCTATTGGTTTGGTTTGGTTATATCCCCATATAATGCTGACAGGAGTTCCTTCTTTTGTAGTGTACTGTTGCAGGTTACCTTTAGAATCATATTTGTCGTAAGTAATTTCTATTGATGAAGCACCCGTATTCTGAAGGTTATACGACAATACAGAGGTAGGAAAGAGTGTTGTCGGGTCATCATATTTGGTCTCTGTTTTGGAAATAGTCCTTCCATTAACATCATTCGCATTTTGACGTTTTACGGTTGTTGTTTCTAAAGGAATGCCTATCATATTGGCGTTAATCAGCTTTTGATTTCCTTTATCATGGGCGTATTGGTAAGTAGTCTCTGATATTATTCCATCATTATAAGTATCTTTTGTTTTTGAAAGATTAAGTCCATTTGCAGACTGGTAAAAATACTCTGATCTAGAAGTAATTAAGGCATTGTTAAAAACATCATCAGAAATAGTTTTATTTGGCGAGAATGAACCTCCGTATTGTTTTAAAAAAAATTTCGTCCTTAATCTGTCAGTCACATAAGTAGCAAAATTATTAGGAAGAACTTCAGAGATATCTATAAAATCAGTTGTAGAAGATTTGAGCTTTATAAAATTTTGATCATAAATTTCCTGTTTATATAACTTTCCTCTCTTATAATTATTTGAGCGGTATGGTAAATTTATATTTCCCATATTAGCTGGATAATAGTTTACATCTACATTATTTATATTATTATCAACACTTTTATAATCAGGACTATCCGGATATATTTTATAATCGGTAAAATAATATTTTGTATATCCTTTATTGTTTTCAATTTCTGTAACCTCAGAATATTGAACAGGAAATGAATTCATGGCTGTTTCAATAAGGTTGTCGGAATATGCATTTAATTCTTCAGAAGTACTATAAGGAGTTTGTGTTCTTCCATAGATTACATTCCGATAAAAATTAGATAAAATTCCACTTGATTTGACATTGATTCCACTTGGATGATAATTACTTATATATTTATATTCTTTAGTTCCTATTTGACTTCCATCATTTTCATAATTAATAATTTTACTAATTCTTCCTCCACCTACGATCCCCTCTGATTGAATCAATACATTCTTAAATTGTGAGGTTGAATTTCTATCAATTTTTTCACTATAATTATGAGATTCATAAATAAATTCACTTTTTCCTTTAGTAGGATAAATAATATTTTTAAGAAGCCCTAATGAACATAATGAAGGATCTGCCTCTCGGGTATTATCTGTAATCATATAATCACCAGTGCTTTTATTTATAGTAAAATCGGGAATCATATTCATCCTTGGTTTATTATTAAAATATCCCCAATAATCAATTAACCCTGTATTTTCATCAGGCAGGGCATTTTTACTATAATAATCAAAGCTATATTCCTGAAAATAATCTGTTGATAATGGCCCTGTTTTAAACATTTTAACCTTATCTAAAAAGAAGTAATTTTTATAACGATAATAGTTTAAATTTACTTCTTTAATAATATTTGTTCCCGAGGTATCGTAAAATGTAATGTTTTTGAGTTTTAAAGAAGGTATTGTATATCCTAAATATTGATCAAATCTTTCAAAGTCAAAGATTACCAATGTTTTACCATTTAAAATTATAGAGCTTGGTAAGCTTTTCTTAGTAGCAGAATATGATGTTGTTGCATTACTAGAATATGAGTTATTATTTCCCCAATAGATTGTTCCATCAAATAATAAATTTCCACTACTGGTACTATAAGATCCATTTGTAGCAGCTATTTCTTGCTTGAAAATCATATTACGATCAAACATAAGCAACTGAGGTTCTCGCATGTTAATAATATCATCTCTGTCTATACAAAAATTTCTATCAGCAATATTTATACTGGCCGTTCGATATTTTATTTCTAATATATTAGAATTTGGATATTCTATTTTATAAAGGTTCCATGTAGTTATGGTAAACCTATTTTCCACAGTTTGGGGTAATAAATTATAAGAAATTTCTAAATTTTCATAATTACCACCGAAATAATATTTAATTCCTTTTTCATCTGTAATAATTACTGTTGTTGGTTTGGTTATACATTTAGAGCCATTTGTTAATTGTGAATTAAGGGGCTGTTTAGATGAAAGTTCTGAAACGTCAATTTTTAAGTTTTTATTATCAGAAATAATAATTGGTTTCATATCGTTTCCGATAAAAAAATATCCACTGTTTCCCATAAAGTTGAAACTAAATTTATCGGGTTCAATTTCAAAGGCATACGTTCCTGTTTTAATTCCTATTCCACCATTTCCACTAGGAAATAAGTTATAGTTTTGGGTATATATGTCATTATTGGTTTTATTAGAGGTCTTAACACCTTCTAAATAACCATAAAGCCCTAGAGTTTTTGGTGAGTCACTAAAAAAATCATCGGGTAACCCTCTAACTTCTCTACTAATTGATCCACCTATATCCAATGACCAATCTAGCCCAACATAGTTGGATTTTTTTAATGGTACAAAACCTGTCCCATAATATCTTAATCCTATATCATATTTACTTCCATTATAAACATCATTATAGCTAAATAAGTTAACATCATAAGCAACACTTCCAGTGTTCATACTGACTGGAATATTTCCAAATTTTTCTATAGTGTAAGTTTGAGGTGATTTTATAACAGGTATATTATTCTGTCCAAAATGCAATGGAGTAGTTAATGTGAAAAATATAAATGCTAATATTTTGTTTTTTATATTCATTTGTCTTTTTGTTATTAGTTTTTATTTCTTAATCAACTTTGCATTCGCCGTTTTATTCGTATCCGTTTTTATCGCCACCAGATAAGCCCCCTGCACCAATGCCTGCGTATTGATTTTAGTCACTTTATTCTTTGTCTTCAAACTCTGAAGCTGTCTTCCGCTCATATCATACAACAAGATCTCAGCTTCTTTAAAGTCAAAGCCGATTTCTACATACGCATAGTCTGAAACAGGATTAGGGTAAATCTTGATATCATATTTAGGGATCAACTGATCCACTTGTTTGTCCCCCAGCTTAACAATCTTCCAGTTTTCTTTACCCAGTTCCGGAGCACTGGTTCCTGCCAGAATAATGGAGCCGTCTCTGTTCAGTTTCAAATCTGAAAGCCTCTCTTCTTTTTGTCTGGATTCTCCACTCACATGCTTTCTCCACTGTTCATTCCCATTAGCGTCTAAATACAGCATCCAGAATGTTTCATCATCTTTTTCAATTCTTCCTTCGGCCTGAGTGTAACCACCCAGTAAAACACCTTTTGTTCCTTCTTCACACTGGATCACATTCATTCCCATCAGAATATCGCGGTTCTTGAAATTGTAAGACTTTTGCCATTGCTCATCCCCTTTGTCATTCAATGCAATCAGCCATAGGTCTGTACCTTCTTCAAGGCCTACCGATTTGTTTCCTGAACTTTCGGATCTTGATTCTCCCCCGATGATAAACCCGGTTGAAGTTAATGCCAGTGTTCTCACATGGTCATCTCCTTTTCCTCCGTAGTTCTTTTCCCATTCTACTTTGCCGTTTTTATCAAGCTTTACAATCCAGTAGTCGCCTTCCCCGAAGTTGCTGCTGGCTTTGGGCATTTGGCTGATGGCTTTTGGCATCTGGCCGATGGCTGCCGAGGTCGTATTTCGCTCTGCAGACTTTGTATGAGATATTGTTGACGGTTGATTACTTGTGGCAGCACTTCGGGAATAAATTCCGAGTAATGCTCCTCCATCTTTGGTAGGGATCATTTTCTCTACTTCGTCCAAGCCTTTTCCACCTAAGATCAATTGAGAAAGTTCTTTTCCATCTTTGTTCAGTCTGGTGATCCAGACATCTTTTGAACCATAACCATTGGAGGAATTTTGAATATTTCCGGCTACAAAGAATCCTAAGTCTGTGGTTTGAATCACTGCTCTAGCCTCTTCATCAGAAGTACTGCCAAAGGTTTTTTGCCATAATTCATCCCCAAATTCATTGATTCTGATCAGCCAGATATCGGATCCGCCTTTGGAATCCTCTTTTTTATCCAGTCCTTTTCCGGAATAGGTTGTTCCTGCCAATAGAAATCCACCGTCCTGAGTGGTTACCGTAGCGGATAAATAGTCATGATTTTGTCCGGAGAAGTATTTCTCCCAAACCTGGTCACCCTGCTGGTTGAGTTTAACCAAATGAAAATCGTAGCCGTTATTGGGCTGTTTGCCATTAGCTGCCTGGGACTGGCTTTTAGCCTGAATAGAACTGCCTGTAATCAGGTATTGTTGATCAATAGTCGTAGTTACCTGGCTTAAGAAATCCTGGGTAGAGGATTTGATGTCTTTTTGCCAGACTACTTCCTGGGCTGACAATCCCAGAACGGCACACAAGGTGTATGCCCCGAGATAAAGTTTCTTCATTCTATGTTCTTTTAAATGAGTTTAAATTTGTGCAAACTTAACACTTTTTAACGCGATCTAAAGCTCTTGTTAAAGTGAATTAATGTGAACTTTATCACATCTTAATCCCTTTATTTTCATATTAAACAGCTTTGAAGCAAAAATAATTATGGGGTACGACAAAACTTGTCGCATATATTGCAACTTATAAAAAGAATAACAGAAAAAAATACTTTTGGTAAAAAGAGAAAAAAACATTAAAAAAATGTCCCAAAAGAAAATCGAAGGGTTCTTTAAAGAAAATGACGGCTATAAAATCTTTACTTTATCCTGACTACTTTTCCATTTTTGTAAAGAAACACCATAGCACAGTCCGTTTTTCTGTCTTCATTAAAAACATGAATTTTTTGAGCATCAATACCATTCATTTCACACAACATAGGACTCTCCCAATTATTATAAAAAATGGGCTCTCTAAGCGTAAAATGGGGATTATTTTTAAGTTCGTCAGCGATGTCATACTGTAAGCATACCTCTCCACTTTCAATATGATTTTCTTGAAGGGCAACTTTCAACTTGCTGAACAATTCATGATTAAACTTGCTTGCATACACCCAGGAGTTTTTTACACTGATATTGGTAGTGATAAGAAGAAAAGCAATAATAGCAAAAAAGGTACTGATGATCTTACTCCCAAGCCGTATTTTAACCGATATAAAAACAATTCCTGAAATTATCAGCAACGTATAAAAAAGTCTTATCGCTCCAAGATTCCGGTTATCAAATCCAAATAGGGTCGGAATATAAGATGAAAAAAGAAAGATGGATAGCGCTGATAGAATAGCCAGGAAAGAAATAATACCTAAATTTTTAAAACGTTTTGATTGGCTTTTAAAGTCATAATCTGAGAAAGCTTTATAAACTGCCGCAGGGATAGCCAAAACCAATATCCATTCTAAAATATTCAAATTTTTAAGATTCAGTATCCCTTTGTAAATACCCACAAAAATATCTTTGAAGAACAGTTTCATAGAATATATAGCTACCTGTGCTCCTCTTTTCAGCTCAAAAATTTTGTTTACTTCATCCCGTTGGTAAGAATTAACAAACAGGTTAGGCTGAATAACTTTTCTGAAAAGAACAACCACTGCCAACGTTAATACGACAAAGAGAATCCTCTTTTTATTTTCTTTAATCAGAAACAAATGAAGAAGCAGTAAAGGAAGGAAAATTTCATAGCTTAGTATAGAAGCTATAAAAAACAATGAACTTATTATGATTTGTTTACGGACATATAAGAAATAAATACTCAGCGAAAAGAAGATGGTCGCGAGATTCGAATTGAGCATAATAGATGAAAACTGAATACTCGTCCCAATTACAGAGCAAGAATACAATAAGGTAATCAGGCTTGCCCATTCTTTTGATATGATCTTTTGGGCTACCCAATAGAGGGTAAATAAGGAAAGAGGAAAGAAGACCAGCCCCAGCAGATACACCGATTCATTATGTTTGGAAAGAAAAATTAAAGTTCCCGTCACAAATCCTGAAACCGGTCTTGCAGCCATCGTTGTAGAATCCAGAAAAGAATAAATATAGCTGAAATAAGATGCTGAAATAAATTTTGATTCGTAGACCTTACTTAAGTCATCTGACACAATGACCTTCTCCCTAAAAACACACAGACTGATATAGAGGGTATAGACAATTATCAGAATATTCAGGAATATAAAATAATTGTTGCTAAGATTTTTCTTCATATTGTTTTATCATTTGCGGGAAAAATTTATTCTCACAACGTCAAAAATAATAGAATTATAACAATTATAAAAGTATTTCAGAAATATATTAGATTGCTACGGGAGCTTTTATCCCGGGATGCGGATCATAATTCTCCAGACTAAAGTCTTCAAATGTAAAATTGAAAATATTTTTAATTTCCGGATTCAGCTTCATCGTCGGAAGAGGTCTTGGATCTCTTGAAAGCTGTCTGTTCACTTGTTCAAAGTGATTGTTATAGATATGTACATCTCCAAAACTGTGAACATAATCACCTACTTCAAGATCACAAACCTGCGCTACCATCATCAATAACAATGCATAACTTGCAATATTGAAAGGTACTCCAAGGAAAACATCTGCACTTCTCTGGTAAAGCTGTAAGGAAAGTTTTCCATCTGCTACATAAAACTGAAATAAGGCATGGCAGGGAGCAAGTGCCATGTTGGGAATCTCCGCAACGTTCCATGCCGATACAATAAGTCTTCGGGAATCCGGATTTTTTTTGATCTGGTCTATCACTTCCGTAATCTGGTCTATTACTTTTCCGTCAGCACCATTCCAGCTTCTCCACTGAGCTCCATACACAGGACCTAAGTCTCCGTTTTCATTCGCCCATTCATCCCAGATGCTTACCCCATGATCGTTAAGATATTTGATATTGGTATCTCCGTTCAGAAACCAAAGCAATTCATAGATAATTGATTTCAAATGCACCTTTTTGGTGGTTACCAGGGGAAAACCTTTTGACAAATCATATCTCAACTGATACCCGAAAACACTTCTTGTGCCCGTTCCGGTTCTATCGGTTTTATCAGTTCCGTTGTCTAGAATATGTTGTAAAAGATCCAGGTAATTTTGCATTTTGAAAGAAATTTTATGGTTCAAATTTAGTGAAAAAGCATCAAAAAAAGCATCCCTTTCATGAATGCTTTTTATGAAACACATATCTGTTTTCTATTACACATTGTGTATC
This sequence comes from uncultured Chryseobacterium sp., assembly GCA_963518055.1. GTDB lineage: Bacteria > Bacteroidota > Bacteroidia > Flavobacteriales > Weeksellaceae > Chryseobacterium. The sequence continues at coordinate 85,871 of CAUQIC010000007.1, read as the reverse complement.
TGGGGTCTACAGCTAAAAGTCTTCTGATAAAATTTTTATTATAATCTGAAGACACTGATCTTGTCGCTATTTCCTTCGATGGATTTTAGTTGACCATATTTAGCTTTCTCCGTAAATTTATCATTCCAGTAATCAAGGCGAACGGGACCGAATTTGATTAGTTTTTGATATTGACTGTTATCAATAATATCTTTTGTCCCATAATCAACAGAAATATCACCTATGGATTTAATTTTCCCGTATCTGCTGTTATCGATAATATCGTTAGGCCAGTAATCCACTGCATAGCTTCCAATCTTTTTTACTTTACCAAATTTTTCTTTATTAAATACGGGGTTGTCCCAGTATTCGATTCTAGTATTTCCGATACTTTTTAATTTACCGTACTTTTCACTGCTTTTGTCCATGTCATCCCAATAATCTATTTTGACATTTCCTATGCTTTTGATTTTTCCGTATTTATATTCGTCAAAATACTGATCATCATAATAATCAATCTTACCATTCAGATCCGGAGCATGGAAATCTGTTATTGCTCCATCAGCATCCAGAGTAATGATAAATCCGTCTACGGTAAGACTTACAAAGGAAAGATCATATGTTTTCCCTGAAACACCTGCACGAATCTGTGCGTTCATGAATAAGCTGCCCAATAAAAAGGCAAAGAAAAGTACATGTTTATATTTCATAATAATGACAAGATTAATTACCAGATTTTTTCAATCATCTGATTCATATTGTTAATGGTAAATGTCTCTCCCATTTTCTTGCCAAACATGGCCTTCACCAGTGGTGATTCTGCAGAGACAGTCATGACCTTCTGATTTTCAGAGGTAATTTCCCCCATGGAGACTGAAATATAAAATAAGCCTTTATCAGTCTTCACTACGGCACCATTCTGAGCTTTATCTGAAGGATCCGCGGTTATTTTCTGTAAAACAGCCTGTTGATTCAGCACTTCATTAAGCTGGCGCTGAAGGTTATTAATTTCCTGCTGAAGCATCTCACGTCCGGTTTCATATTTGTCTCCCATAGAGCTTTTAGTATCATTGTTGGATGCTCTGGTTTCTGCAATCAGGTTTTGAAAATACTGTATTTTATCTGTGATTTTTATGGTGAGTATGTTGACTATTTCTTGTTTGTTCATTTCTAATTATTGAGTTATTTGCATGTGGAAGGCAGTCCCCCGTCAAAATCAAAAAATTTTGACCTTCATACGGGTGAGGGAGATTGTTAAAAAAAAATTACTGGGTAGACTCTAGTGTTTTAGCCAGAATTTTAATGATTTCAGTACTCATTTTTCAAATACGGCATAGTCTGAAACCTTGAAATTGAATTCTTTTCCTTCGTCAAAATTTCTTCTGCTTTTTTCGAAAACATTTGTGAAAGCTCCGGACAAATGCTCATCTTCAATACTAAAACTTACAGGCTCCTTTGACATATTCAAAACGACCAGCACTTCATCCTTTCCATTTTTTCTTATATAAGCCAGAATCTTATCGTTTGCGGTGGTATTCAACAAATAAGTTGTGACATTCGGATCCCCTCCTCTTAAAGCCGGATTAGCAGCTTTTAAATTCAGTAAAATTTTATAAAAATCAGCTACCTGATAGGTATTTGTCCAGTTGATAACATCTTTTTCAAAAAACTCCAGCCTTTTCATATTGGGAAGTTCCTGCCCTGAATAGAGTAAAGGGACTCCATTCCATGTTGCAGAAAATACGGCCATAGGTTGGGTTATTACTCCATATTTTTCATACTCTGTTCCATTCCAGGAATTTTCATCATGATTAGAGGTAAACCATGCTCTCATAGAAGCATCTCCAATGTTGGAATATTGTATCAGTAAATCTTTCAACTCCTGAAGAGGTTCATTATTCTTGTAATAATCGGCTGATTTATGCATCCATTTCCAGGAATAGCTTGCGTCAAAAACTTTTCCATATTCCGGACTTTCAAGCTCATCAAATTCTCCCAACCAGAAAAGAGGTTTTACTTTTTCTACTTCAGGACGTGCCTGTTCCCAGAAATCAACTTCTACCCATGAAGCAAGGTCACATCTGAAACCGTCAATATTTGTTTCTCTTACCCAGAACTTCATGGCATCAATCATTGCCTGCCTCATTTCCTGGTTTTTATAATCCAATTCGATGATATCATCCATGCCCGAAGCGATGTGAAATTTCCCGTCCGGATCTTTTAAATAAAATTCAGGATGTGTTTTTGTCCATACATGATCCCAGCCGGTATGATTGGCCACCCAATCGATGATTACCTTAAAGCCCAATCGATGAGCTTCATTCACCATATCTTTAAAATCATCCAACGTTCCAAATTCAGGATTAATGGAGGTATAATCAGCCGCGGCATAAGGGCTTCCCATGCTTCCTTTTTTATGTTGTTGGGCAATAGGAGTAATCGGCATGAACCAAAGTGTTTGTACACCCATTGACTTCAGTCGGGGCATTTCTTTCGCAAAGGCTTTAAAGGTTCCTTCCTGTGTATATTGTCTGATATTTACTTCGTAGATATTCGTGGTATGCTTCCAATCTTTTGGCAATGCTGTCATTCTCCTGGTATTTTTTTGAGTGGTACAGGAAACAATTCCCAGACCAATTATAGCTAATAAAATTATTTTTTTCATTAATCTATTTTTAACAAAAGTAGGAATTGTTTTTGGGTAAAGGGTGAATTACCTGTCGGTTATTAAATAAATAAATGATCTTCTTAATAACAAAAAGCCCCGGATCAAAATCCGGGGCCTATATTGTATTACTTTTTACGTCTTATCTTTCATCATCGTTGTCATCTTCCTCATCGAAAACATCGTCGTTGTAGTCTTCTTCTTCCTCATCATCAAAGCTGTCATCTTCATCAGAGTAGTTTCCTCCTGCTCCAAAATCATCCTCAAAGCCGAACTCGTCATCTGCCAGAGGCATTGCTGATTTCTTTTTAGAACCTCCACCATTGTTGGTTTTGCTAGGAGCTTTCAGAGGAACATTTCCAAATCTGTATACCGTAATTGGATAGTTTACAGCTTTTATATCTTCAATGACTTCTACAAGCTCACAGAAGAACTCCCAAAGATCAAGAAGACCATACTGGAACTGAGCCTTGTCTCCTACACCTTCAAAAGCCTCATCAATGTATACGTCTGACATAATCTCACCATCACCATCATCACTCATATCTTCCAAAGGAACACTTTTTACTATTGTTCCGTCATTTTCTAACAGATTAAAAGTAGAAAGCTCATCTCCATTCAGACTGAATGCACTTTTAATTCCTAAATGTAAGTTCCATAACGTTTGCTTTCCTTTTACTTCAATATCACGGAAAATATCTTCTTTCGCATCTAATATTACGCGGATTTTGTAAACCATATCAGTTTCTTAAATTACTTTTTTGCCTTTATAATTATGATAAATCTCTGGTGCAAATATATAATAAATGACATGTGACAAAAAAATATTTCAGGATTTTTTAAAATATTTTTTTTTCTTACATTTTGCCGAAGTTATTTACTTTTCTCAAGCATAAAACTGAACTTCGTCCCTTCAAGGTAAACACTTTCAACGGTAATATTTTCGTTATGAGCTTCAAGGATATGTTTTACAATCGCCAATCCTAGTCCGGAACCGCCTTCCCTTCTGCTTCTGCTGGTCTCTACACGGTAGAATCTTTCAAAGATTCTTGGAAGAATTTCAGATTTGATTCCCATTCCGTTGTCTATCACTTCAATCAGTACTTTATTTTTTAAAACACTGGTTTTGACAATGACTTTTGCTTCTTGTCTGTTTGCGTAATGAATGGCATTCGAGATAAGATTAATAAAAACCTGGGAAATTTTTTGTTTATCAGCTTCTACGAAAATCTGTGGATGCAGAGTTTGAATCTGCATGGAAGTATTGTGTTTTTCTGCTTCAAGATCAAGAAGGTCAAAGATTTCCTTAATCAGAAGATTTACATCAAACTTTGAGACGGTAAGATTAATTTCGCCTGCTTCCAGCCTGTTGATCATATCAAGGTCTGTAACAATGGCTATAAGTCTTTCAACGGATTTATCAATTCTTTCCAGGTATTTATCCCGAATGATAAGGTCCTCAACTCCGCCATCTCTTAAGGTTTCTACGTATCCCTGAATAGAAAACAAAGGGGTTTTAAGCTCATGAGAAACATTTCCGATGTATTCTTTACGATAGCTTTCCATTTCCTTCATCATATCGATTTCCGTCACTTTCTGCTGGTTGAGATCAGAAAACCTTTCTCCCAGTTCTTTGATGGTGATATTTTCATCGTTATCATTAACAATTTCCTGAGGAAGAAGCTCAGAGAGTCCTCTTACCTGCTTTCTTCCGTAATAATTGAAAAGAAGCTCCAATATAACACAGTTGATGATAAAGATGAGGACAACACATATTAAAAACCCCGTTTTAAATAAAGGGGTTTCATAATAAATATCTTTTAGTGAGTCGAAAACGACTACTAAGAAAAGCATTACCATTGTCAGCAGACAGGAAGCAATGAGGGTAAGTCTGTAAAATTTCAATTTTACAACGTTTTAAGATTGAACGTAAAGTTAGGATTTTTAAATGATTAAACGATAAGTTTATATCCTATCCCTTTTAAGGTTTGAATCGTATTGATTCCCAGTTTTTCTCTTAGTCTTCTGATGTGGACGTCAATAGTTCTTTCTCCTACAATCACATCATTACCCCAAACTTTTTCAAGAATTTCTTCTCTTTTGAACACCTTTTCAGTATTGGAAGCCAAGAGGTAAAGCAGGTCAAATTCTTTTTTAGGAAGAAGAAATTGCTGTCCGGCTTTGGAAACCCTGAAATTATCTTTGTCAATAACAAGATCACCGATTTCAATTAGTTTGGCATTATCTGAAACCTGAGATGTTAGTTGTAATAATGCATTTACTTTAGAGATCAGAATTTTCGGTTTGATCAATTTTACGATATAATCATTAGCGCCTGCCTGGAAGCCTGCCAACTGAGAAAATTCTTCGCTTCTTGCGGAAAGGAAAACAATAAGTGTTTTTTGAAGTTCTTTCACTTTACGAAGTTCCTGACAGGTTTCAATACCATCTTTTTCAGGCATCATTACATCTAGTAGGATCAGATCCGGAATAATTTCCTTTGCTTTTTCTATCCCTTCATTACCATTGGTGGCTGTATAGATATCATAGCCCTCTTTTTCCAAATTGTAAGAGAGAATCTCTAAAATGTCCAGTTCGTCGTCTATTAAAAGAATTTTTTTGCTCATCTTCTAGTTTAAGAATTCCCACAAAAGTAGTTATTTTCGGTGGTCTTCTTTATTTTTGTTATGTTAACTAATTATTAAAAAACTTAATATTCATTTTTGATTAAAAAATCAATAATAAAAACAGTGAATAAATACATAAAAACCAAATATACAAAACAAAACACAATATAAACAAAAAAAATACATCCGTAAATAACGTAAATCAACAACAAAAAAGATGAGTTATCTATTCACACAAACTTCACAATTAATTAAAATTATCCTAAAGTTTTCTTAAAAACTTAGCCTTTATTTTGCCCTTGAAAAAGAAGTAAAAGAAGTAAAATGAAAAAACAACTCCACAAGAGCATTGTGCTACTTGCCTTGTTTTCTGCTGGCTATGCTTTTGCACAAAGCCAGATTTTGGAAGGTAGGGTATTGGATGAGAAAGACAACACTCCTATACAGGGAGTCAAAGTAAAAGTAAATGATCAGGAAGTAACGACTGACATTTCCGGATACTACTCTATCAATCTTTCTCCCGGAACCAATTACATTATAACGGTATCTTCCAACGGGTATAATAGAAAGGAAATCAGTGAAGTTATTGTAAAAAATGACGGTAACACTCACCTTGATATTGTGATGGACAAGCCCACTGCAAAAGAAAAGGAGATTGAAGGGGTTGTCATCAGATCCAACGCTAGAAAAGAAACCATAGCCTCTACGATCGGTTTACAAAAAAACTCAGGTGTTGTTTCTCAGGTTATTGGAGTTGAAGCTATTAAAAGAAGTCCGGACAGAAACACAGGAGAAGTTCTGAAAAGAGTTTCCGGTGTGAGTTTATTTGACGGAAAATACATTGTAGTAAGAGGTTTATCTGATCGTTATAACCAAGCCATGTTGAATGGTATTCAGTTATCCAGTACGGAGCCTGATAGAAAAACTTTTTCTTTTGACTTATTCCCTGCTAATGTTATTGAGACCCTTGTCATCAACAAAACCTTTATTCCTGAGTACACCGGTGAATGGGGAGGTGGATTGATCCAGGTAAATACTAAAGATATTCCTAATAAAGATTTCTTCAATGTACAGGTAGGCGTAGGTGGAAACAGCATTACCATGGGACAGGAGTTTTTGATGCAGAAAGGCGGAAAATGGGACTTCCTGGGTATTGACGACGGTACCAGAAAGCTTCCTACCAATATGCCAGCAAAAAATGGATTCAGTATCTTGAACGAAGCTCAGAAAACTGAAATCGGTAAAGGATACACCAAAAATTTCGGATTCAACAGTGTAGGTTATCCTGAAAATATCAACTTTCAGTTAGACGGAGGTTTTAATACTAAAGTTTTTGGAAAGGATTTAGGAGTAATCGCTGTTTTAAACTATAGCAATAACAAGAGAAGAACTGAATCTACCAACCGATTCTTTACGATCAATGATCAGATTGCTGATACCAACTTTGATTATTATACTGAAAAATACAGCAATGATGTTATTTTAGGAGGGATGTTGAACCTTTCTTTAAAGTTCAATAACAACAACAAAATCTCCTTAAAGAATATCATTACCAATAATACAACCAATCATATGTCCTTCAGAACAGGAAAGGACTTTGAATTTGATCCGGTAAACGGAACCAATATTATTGCAAGAGAAATCGGTTTTAAACAAACTACTTTCTACAACTCAACAATTAATGGTACTCATAAAATAGATGCGCTGGGAGGATTAACTTTCAACTGGTATGGAAGTTTCGGAATCCTGGATCAGTACATTCCATTGTTACAACGTTTACAATACAACCAACATCCTGATATGGCAGGTAGCCCTTACCTGGCTTTGATCTCGAACGGTCTTTCTCAAAAATCAGGAAGTGTTTTCTATTCTACATTGAGCGATTATTTATATAATGCAGGGGGAGATGTATCTAAGACTTTTACTCTATTCGGGGAAAAGCAAACGATCAAAGGAGGGTATTTATTCCAGGTAAAAGACAGGATATACAACTCAAGACCTTTCTCTGTAAGACTTGAAAGATATAATCAGGGATTACTTTCTCAACCTTTTGAAACGATCTTTAATCCTGAAAATTTTGGCACAGATGGTCGATTTACATTTGATGAAATTGCCGGAAATCAGTACAGATATATAGCCAACACCATTCTTAATGCAGGGTATTTACAGTTTGACAATAACTTCACACCATGGTTAAGAGCGGTTTGGGGATTAAGAGTGGAAAATTTTGACCAATTGGTAGGAAGTACAAGAAAGAGTGACGACCGTTTTGTAAATACTCGTGTTACAGATTTCTTGCCTGCCCTTAACCTTACATTCAAGGTAAATCCTAAAATGAACATCCGTGTTGCAGGTTCACAAACTGTTGTAAGACCTGAGTTCAGAGAGGTTTCACCATTAGCTTATTATGATTTTGATTTAGGAGCTACTGTTATCGGTAACAAATTTATTGAAAGAACTAAAATTACGAGTGCCGATCTTCGTTGGGAATATTATCCAAGAACAGGAGAAATCCTTTCCGTAGCAGCCTTCTACAAAAACTTTAAAAAACCGATCGAATTATATTTCAATCAATCCGGAGTTGGAACGAGTAATACATTCAACTACCTTAACGTAGACAAAGCCGATGCTTACGGACTAGAGGCTGAATTCAGAAAAAAACTTGACTTTGTAAGTGCGCTTAGAAACTTCACATTTGGTGGAAACTTCGCTTACATCAAAAACAGGGTAACAGATGAAGCGACTAAGATTGACAGACCTATGCAGGGACAGTCTCCTTATACGATCAACTTAAGTCTTCAATATGATGCAGAGAAATCAGGATGGTCTTCTACCGTACTTTTCAACATGATTGGAAGAAGAATTCTTTATGTAGGAAATGATCAGGTTCCTCCAATCTGGGAAGCTCCAAGACCTCTTTTAGACTTCCAGCTTGCTAAGAAAATCTGGAACAAAAAAGGAGAAATCAAGCTGAATGTTTCTGACATCCTGAACCGTCGTGCAAAATTCTATCATGATCTTAACGACAACGGTAAATACGACAGCAAAGATGCTCTTGCTATAGAAAGAGTAACAGGAACCAATATCAGTTTAACACTGGGATACCAATTTTAATACACTCAATAGATAATCTAATAAAAATAATTTAATTCTTTATAACATGAAAAAGTTCGTTTTATATTCTTTAATGCTTGGCGCTCTAGTATCAACTACCGCATGTAGAAATATAGAAGAAGATGGGCCAACCATCATCCAAGGTGGAGGTAACGGAAACGGAGATACTGAAAACCTTATTCTTTCAGGAAAAATCACATCTAATCTTACACTGAAAGCTAATAAAATCTATAAGCTAAGAGGTTTAGTATATGTATCTAACGGAGCAACTTTAACCATAGAAGCAGGGACAAGAATTGTAGGTGAGGCCGATAAAAATGGTGCTTTGATCATCACAAGAGGAAGTAAAATTATGGCAGAAGGAACTGCTGCTAACCCTATTATTTTCACTTCTGAAAAACCTAGTCCAAAAAGAGGTGACTGGGCAGGTGTTGTTATCTTAGGAAATGCTCCTACCAACGCTTCTTTCAATAACCAGCAAGGGGTTGGAGAGATTGAAGGAGGAATCAACAATACGGAAGGTCTTGGTCTTTATGGAGGAAACAATGCTGCTGACAACAGTGGTATCTTAAAATATGTAAGAATTGAATATGCAGGATATGCTTTCTTACCGGATAAAGAAATCAACGGACTTACATTCGGAGGGGTTGGTAACGGTACTACTGTAGATTATGTTGAGGTTGCTTACGCTAATGATGACAGTTTCGAATGGTTTGGAGGAACGGTAAACTGTTCTCACCTTATTTCATACAAAGGTCTTGATGATGATTTTGATACAGATAACGGTTTCTCAGGAAAGATCCAGTTTGGTATTGCGGTAAGAGATCCTCAGGTAGCTGACGTTTCCGGTTCAAACGGATTTGAGTCTGATAACGATGCTAACGGTTCTGCTTTAACACCTCAAACATCGGCTACGTTCTCCAACATGACGATTATCGGGCCAATCAACTCTTCAAGTACAAGTACAAACGCAGGGTCTATTAACTCTTTATTCCAGCATGCTTTACAGATCAGAAGAAATTCATCTATTTCTGTATTCAACTCTGTGTTTACAGGTTTCCCGATTGGTTTATTCATAGACGCAACAAAAGGAACGCCTACAGATAAAAATATTACAAGTGGAAGTCTTGCTTTCGAAAATAATATCTTAGCAGGAAATACAACTCCTTTAAAGTATGGAGCTTCTACTTCTTCTCCAACAGGATATACTTTGGATAACCTTACTACGTTATTCAATTCTAAAGGAAACACCATCCTTGCCTACACAGCTGATGTAAAACTTGCCGGTGCATGGGCTCCAGCAGGAACTACGCCAAACTTCTCTCCTGCTGCCGGTTCACCACTATTAACAGGAGGAGCATTTACTCATGCTAAATTAGGTTCTTGGTTCAAACCGGTAACATACAGAGGTGCAGTAGCAGATGCTAGTGACACATGGTATGCAGGTTGGACAAACTATAACCTATAAAATATAGTAGTTAGATTAATTTTTTAAAAGCCTTTGGATATATTTTCCGAAGGCTTTTTTTATGCTGTCATGTCATATTCCCTATTTCAGGAAGAATTAACATTAAGAGATGTTCATATTGGAAAACTCAAATGGCGAATGTTAAGAATACATTCGCCTTTGTATTTCATCTCTTTTTACCATACTATTTGAGCAGACTAAAGCCCACTCCTATTGATGATATTCTAAACCAGAAAGGTAAGCTTGTAAATTATTACTCATAAAAAAGGCCGCCGGAGAAATTCCGATGGCCGATTACAAAAAAACAAGTGTATAAAAAATATATACTTTTTATTTAATTTCTCCAGAACAGATTTCCATCATTCATCAGGGCTTCTATTTTGGAGATTCGGGAAACAGCTTCTGCGGAGCATGAAGCATCTGTAAGAACGACAGCGGCTTCGTCTCCTGCTTTAGGCCATTGCTGTTTTCCTTTTTCATCCAATGGAAGGGTACTTTGGGTAGCAAATTGCAATGCTCTTGACAAGGTCAGCTCTGTAGCGTAACCGTATAATTCAGCAATAAGGTTTGCTTTCTGAAGCATATTTCCTGATCCGAAGGTGCTCCAGTAATCCTGTACATTATCATTTCCAATCAGGACATTGACTCCATATTTTTTCAATGTGGGGATTGGCATTATCGTTCCTTTAAAAGGCACAGAAGATGCTATCCCTACTCTTCCTTCGGCTAACCTTTCAGAGATCTGCTCAGTTTCTTTGGGTGAAAGATGTCCCAGCGCAAAAGCATGGCTTACAAATGTTTTTCCCTGCAATTCCGGATTTTCTATGGCTTTATCGATAAGATAATTGATGGTTTTCATTCCTGACTCTCCTACCTCATGTAAGTGGATATCAATTCCTTTATGATGATCTAAAGCCAGCTGTATGGTAAAATCCAATACCTTTTCTATACTTCCGTCAATACTAAAAGGATCCAAACCACCAATGAAATCAACACTTTTTAACTGTGCAGCTTCTTTCATCAAAGGAACGGTATCTGTGTAATAGAGCCCATGTTGTGGAAAAGCCACCAACTCGGCATTAAAAGATTCTTTTTTATGATTGAGAGCAAGTTCCAAATGTTCCAGTGACTGCAAACCAGATGTAGGATCAATATTGAAGTGAGTTCTGGCAAAATGAGTCCCATAATGCTGCTGCAGGCTGATCAGCTGCTCTGCTCTTTCTATCGAGGTCTTCAGCAATTCAGGGATAATTTCCTGTTCGTATTTGATCATGTCTTTCACCGTTTTTCTTTTCGGGGAAAGCGCTTGCCATGGGAGTCCGTATAATGTTTTGTCTAAATGAATATGCATATCTCTGAAAGCAGGCAGCATTAAATATCCTTTGCCATCTATTGCATCAGAAGCCGTATCATTTGCTTTTATCGCTTTAATTTTGCCCTCTTCAATATCTATCATAAAAAGGTCTGTTTTTGTTCCGATCACCTCTTCATTTTCATATTCAAAGCCTGTTTCCAGACGGACATTTTTCAGGGAATATTTTCCTTTTGCAGTTAATTGATAGGGAAATTGCATGATATACTATTTTAACACGACAAAGTTACATCCGCTTCTCTTCAAAACCGGTGTATCAATTATGTCTTGTTTTGTATCAATTATTCTTTAAACTGTGAAGGAGTCATTCCTGTCTGTGCCTTGAAGAATTTTGAAAAGCTGGCATGATCATAAAACCCCAGATCATAAACAATGTCTTTTACTGACATTTCCGAAACTTTTAGAAGACGCTTAGCTTCCAATAAAATACGATCCTGAATAAGAGATGAGGCAGAAGATTTTAAATTTTTCTGACAAACAATATTCAGATAATTGGCAGAAATATTAAGTTTATCGGCATAGAAAGAGACTGATCTTTCTGTTTTAAAATGGGTATCAATTAATTGTAAAAATTTGGAAATAATAGGATTGGAATGATACATTTCAAAATCTTTAAACGCCCCTTCCATGGATTGGCTTACCAATAAACCAATCAGTTCGCTCCTTTTTTGGATGAGTTCCCAAAATACGTTCTCTCCACTCAATTCTTTCTGAATGGCCTTAAACTCATACCGGAAAGTCTCAAAAATTTCTTTAGAAAGATTGATAACCGGATGATTCTGATAATAGGAAGCAGAAAACCTCAATGCAGGCAGAAAACTCTCAAACCAGTCTCTGCTGATCATCAACTGATATCCTATGGTTTCTTTTTCAATGACCCATTGATGAACCTGATCCGGAAAGACAAGATGGATCTGGTGATGTCCTACCTGATATTCTGTAAAATCAATGGTATGAGAACCCCGTCCATGTTCAAAAAGATTAATGATAAAAAAATCATGTTTATGAGGATCATCAATAGAACGTGCTCCGTAAAGCTCATTGAATAAAAGATGACAGCCCTTAAGTTGATTCTCACTGAACTCCTGGATTCCTAAAATGGGAAAATGATCTGTAGGATTACTCACACTCCTTAATTTTTTTAAAATTAGTAAAATTCCCCGAAGAAAAAATAAAATAACCACAAAAGAAACCATCGTGATCCTTTTGTGGTTAAATACCCACTCAATTATATGTAAATTATATTATTATATTTTCAACTTACCTCGAATAAACGAATATTTTAACGATAATCAGATGTCATTTTACAAGCCTTTAAGTTGAAAAATCAAATAAAAACACCTGTATTTTAATCACTTTTTACGTTATAATTAATGATTTAAAAAATAATGTTCCCTTGATGCACCAACGATTCAACCTTTGAAATTCTCGATACAGCCTCTGCGGAACAGCTTGCGTTCAACAATACAAAATCTGCCTGATCTCCTGCTTTAGGCCACTGCTGAGTTCCTTTATCATCCAATGGAAGTATATTTCCTGTCGCTAGTTTTAAGCTTCTTGATAAGGCGAACTCTGTTGAATAGCCATACAATTGTGCCATTACATTAGCCTTTTCAAGGACACTTCCCGTTCCGAAAGTATTCCAATGGTCTACAATACTGTCATTTCCAGTCAATACGGTTACATTATGCTTATAAAGTGTTGGAATTGGCATTACCAGCCTTCCGAAAGGGATAGTAGAAACCACCCCAATTTGTGCTTCAGCGAATTTTTCAGCAATTTCCTCCTGCTTTACCGCTTCTAATTTGGCTAATATAAAACAATGGCTTACATAAGTTTTCCCTTTTAAAGAAGGATTTTCATTAACTTTTTTAATAAGATATTCTACGGTTTTCAATCCGGAATCTCCTGTTTCATGCAGATGGATATCAATTCCTTTTTTGTGGTCTAAAGCCAACTGAACTGTAAAGTCTACAACCTTTTCAATATGACCATCGACATTGAAAGGGTCTACTCCACCGATAAAATCTATATCCATCTTTGCGGCCTCTTTCAGATAAGGTACTGAATCAGTATAAAAAACACCATGTTGCGGAAATGCTACCAGCTCAGCGCCGAAACCTTTCTTTTTATTTTCTAAAGCTTTCTGCAGATTTTTTAGCGATTGAAGTTTTGAAGTCGGCTCAATATTTACATGACTTCTGGCGTATGAAGTTCCTTTCGACTGTAATAATTCAATGATTTTTTCAGCTTTAAATGTTGAATTTTTCAGCATCTCGGGAAGCATTTTCTGCTCCAGCTCTATCATTCCTTTAATCCCTCCGGTTCTCTTTCTTACCGACTGCCATTTCTCTCCATAAAAAGTTTTATCTAGATGGATGTGCATATCTTTGAATGCCGGAAGCATCAAAAGCCCTTTCGCATCTACGGCCTTTGTATTCGGTTGATTCGGGGCAATTTTTGTGATCTTCCCATTTTCAACTTCTACATAAAAAAGATCGGTCTTAGTAGAGGTCACCTCATTGTCATCATATACAAACCCTGTCTCCAGTCTAACATTTTTTAGACTTAGCTTACCTTTTGTCAAAGGATTCTGATTTTCAAAAAATGGTGATGCTGTCATAATGCCAGGAAGTACAGTTAATCCCGCCATCGCCAATGCGGAGTTTTTAATAAAATTTTTACGAGATATCGTATTGTCGGAAGTCTTCATATCCAATCTATTTATTACAAAATTAAAAAGAAAGGCCATGAACCAAAGTGTATGGTTTATTACAATATCTGTATGATTTATGCTTTGATAGGAACTAACTATAGATACTCTTTCTTACTAAATAAAACATCTGTAAAATATCCTTTCAGGCTACGGCTAATAGAATTTATATCAATCGGTTTTAGCCATTTTCAATATTTGGAACCTATACGTTGACAATAAAAAAAGACCGAATTTAAAATCCGGTCTTTGTATTTATTTATTAGAATATTGAAATTTTCTTACCGCTTCAAGCGTCATATCAATTTCCTTATCCTTGATTGCATCACTGATGAAGTAAGTCTCATATCCGCTTGGTGGAAGATAAACTCCATTTTGAAGCATCTGATGGAAGAAATTATTGAATAATGAATGATTCGCTTCCTGAGCCTCATCAAAGTTGGCAACACTTTGAATATGGAAGAATACAGACATCATAGATCCTTTTCTGTTGATTCTATGAGCAATCCCTTTTTCATTTAAGATTTTTCCAATTTCAAAATCTAAGGTTTCTGTAGTTTTTGCCAGTCTGTTGAAGAACTCTGGATCATTTTTAATCAGCTGAAGTGTCTTTAATCCGGCTCTCATGGCCAATGGGTTTCCACTTAAGGTTCCCGCCTGGTATACTCCACCTTTTGGAGCCAGATGATCCATAATTTCATTTCTTCCTGCAAAAGCGCCTACCGGAAGTCCACCCCCTATTACTTTACCATATGTGACAAGATCTGCTTTTACATTGAAAAGTTCCTGAGCACCTCCAAATGCCAATCTGAAACCTGTCATTACTTCATCAAAAATCAATAAAGCTCCGTTTTCATCACAGATCTTTCTTAACTTTTGAAGGAAGTTATTTTCTGGCAATACACAACCCATATTTCCGGCAACCGGTTCGATAATTACGGCTGCAATCTCTCCCGGATTATGGCGGAATAGATCTTCAACCTGTTCAAAATCGTTGTAACGAGCTAATAAAGTATCTTTAGCTGTACCTGCTGTTACTCCCGGAGAATTAGGATTTCCGAAAGTTGCCGCGCCACTTCCCGCTTTAATCAGAAACGAATCTGAATGACCATGATAACAGCCTTCAAACTTTACAATTTTATCTCTCTTTGTAAATCCTCTAGCCAATCTTACTGCGCTCATACAAGCTTCTGTTCCTGAAGAAACCATTCTTATCTGGTCAATATTCGGAACATTTTCAACAATAAATTTAGCAATCTCAGTTTCCAGCTCTGTAGGAGCACCGAAAGAAAAACCTTTCTCCGCCTGTAGTTTCAGATCTTCCAATACTTCAGGATGGGTATGTCCTAAAATGGCAGGTCCCCATGAATTGATGTAATCGATATACGTATTATCATCCGCATCGGTAAGGTAGGCCCCTTTTGCCGATTTCATGAAAACAGGAACTCCTCCCACTGATTTGAATGCTCTTACCGGAGAATTTACTCCACCCGGAATGTATTTGTAGGCTTCATCAAACAAAGCCGAACTTCTTTGATATTTCATTTTCTATTTTTTATTATTTACCCCTCAAAATAAAGGGTTCCATCTTCTCCTGCATAATTTTTCTGCCCATTAATCATTGTATAGTACAATTGGAAAGGATAACCGTTTTTCAGAATTGTTGCTGCCGGTTCAAACCTTCCGTTTAATACTTTGTTAGTGGGAAGAATCGTTTTAAAAATTAAATTATTATAGTTACCGGGATCCGGTTCTGAAAGAATAACTAACTGATAAGGATCCATCAAATCGATTGTACTGTATTTTATGGGATAAATCTCACGTGAGTTTTCGTCCGTCAATCCGAATAATTTAGAATTATTTGTGGTAAGAATATAAGGTCTTCCCTGGTAATACTGCCATCCGACATAAGCAACCTCCGGTGTATTTAAAAACATCTTTTTGAGCTTGGGAATATAAATTCCTATGTAATTATCGGAACCTTGCAGAATCTCAATAAAATTTAATTTATAGTTCAACTGATATTGATCATTGTCAAATGTTTGTATCATATCCAGATCTTCATCATCAAGATCATCCCAATGTAATTTGGGTTCTTTTACATTCTTGCTGTATAGCGGATCATTTTCCCAGCCTCTATCTCTCGTAGGCGGCCTCTGAGATTCTATATACTTGTCTAGGCGAACTCTTGTTTTCATAGAATAATAGTAATACTCCCAGCCGTCAAAAACCAAATATTTATCACCATTTACCGATATCGGTATATTTGAAATAAAAGGCATTAAGATCATTGCATTACTGTCGATGATTCCAAACTTTCCATTTTGTTCTGCATGAAATCCGCCAACAAAACGATCATACTCACTTATACTGCTATACTGAGGCTGTACGGCAATGAATCGGTTAGCATCACACAATCCCCACAAATTCCCTTTTCTATAAGGTATATATTTCTGTTCCTGCGAAAATATCGTACACGATATGAATACCAAAAATATCCACAGATATTTAGAGTTCATATTCAATATTTTCATGGTGCCGGATTGTATTAGTTTCGTGGTTTTTTATCTATTAAATAAATCAATTGCCCCGCAGAAGGCTGTTGCCCTTCATCCATCCTGTTTTTGGCATATAATTTATGTAATTTGATTCCAAATTTTTGAGCGATATCGTGCATATCTTCCCCTGATTCTGCTTTGTAGGTAGCGGTATTCCCTGAAGAATTTTTAGATTCAAGGAAGATAATATCGTTTTTCTTTAAGGTCTCATTTTGCAATTCATTCCACTTTACCAGTCTACTTTCGCTTACTTTAAATTTATTGGCAATAAACTGTACATTGGTATCTTCAGGAATTACGATATATTTCAGGCCGTCATTTGGGTGGCTTTTAATAAGAATAGAATTAAGAATTTCTGCTTTCGTTTTAATTCTTTCTACTCTTTTCTGCTGTTGCGCATAAGAAGTCTGTTTGTAAGGAACTTCTACGGTAACCGGTTCTTTAGCCTTTTTTGAATATTTTGAAGGTTCAAGTTGTGCCATGAAAGTTCTGTCGTCTTTCAGATCCGGATACATTTTAAGAACAGCATACAATACTTCATTAGAACTTGTATTGTCGTATTCGTATAATTTATACTTTTCAATTTTAGTAATAAGGATTGAAGCATAACGAGGATTGGTTGCATAGCCTGCTTTTTTCAGACCATAAGCCCAGGCTCTGTAATCTTTCATATCCAGATTGAAAAGGTTGGCGTAGTATTTTCTGGTGGATAAGAATATAGAATGGTCTTCATAAGACTGTCTTGGGTCTTCATACACACGGAAGCACTCATTAGGGGCATCATCTGTATGCTTCATGGTTTTACCGGTCCAGTCTTCTTTACATTTTATGCCGAAGTGATTTTTACCTTCCAGCGCCAATCTGCTCTGGCCACCGCCGGTTTCCAAAAGTCCCTGAGCTAACGTAATGGAAGCAGGAATTTTATATTTTTCCATTTCTTCAACCGCATACTTAGCAAACTTTTGAATGTATTGATCTTCGGTTGCCCAGGTTTGGGCAGAAAATTTTGATAAAACTAAAAGGCTTATGGATAGGAAAAGTCTTTTCATGTTTTTCAATTTTACTTATATAATTAAATTTCTATTCTGTTTTTCTAAAAGCAGATTAGCACCTTCAATCCCCTGCAAACCACCGGTATGAAAGCATAAAATCCTGCTGTTTTCAGGAAAATAATCTTCTTCAATCATCTCAAAAATCCTCTGCATCATTTTTCCTGTATAAATCGGTTCTAAAGGAATATCATATTTATCTTTAAAATCATTGATAAAACGGACATTTTCATCATTTATTTTACCATAACCTCCAAAACATGAATCTATTAGATTAAAATTCTGTTTCAAAGTTAATTCAAATATTTTATTTTCCAGTGAAGCATCATCAACAACCTTATATCCTATAACTTTCTGATTATCTTCACAAAATTTTGAAATTCCGGCAATGGTTCCTCCAGTTCCTACTGCGGTGCAAAGATAGTCAAAATCTTTTGTTTGGTCATTGAGCATCATTTTCACCCCTGATACAGCCTCTTCATTGGTTCCCCCTTCAGGCACAATCAACGCATCAGGAAACTCCTGTTGAAGAAATTCTGTGAGTTTTTCTTTATGTCTATATTCTTCCCGGGTGACAAATTTTAGGTTCATTCCATTTCTTTTGGCAAAAAGCAAAGTAGGGTTGTCACGCCATTTATTTTGCAGTTCCTCTCCCCTGATGATTCCCAACGTTGGAATACCTGCCTGATTTCCTACTGCCGAAACTGCCGAGATATGATTAGAAAATGCTCCTCCAAAAGTAATAATATAAGGATTTTCAGGATTTTTTTCCAAATAATGATTGACATTATAAAACAATTTCCAGTATTTATTTCCTGATATCTGCGGATGAATCAGATCTTCTCTTTTGATAAAGAGTTTTACCTTTTTGTCTATAGGAATTTCCTGAATGGGAATAGTTTCTGTTGGAAGTATTAATAGCATTGTAGTCTTGGGCTGCTCATATTTATTATTGCAAAATTAGCAAAAGATTTATTGGGTAGAGAGATTTTTTTAAACCACAAAAGACCTTTAGATTTACACAGAGGGTTGTGGCTAATAATGGCTAACAAGTATAGACAAATTTATTTATGATGATATTTATGATGATATTTATGATTACGTTCTAGATTTTGGCTCAAGCTGCAGGGAGCATTTTTTATTTAAATAGTCTAAATAGTGAGTCCTAGCAGGTATTGATTTTCAACTGGAGATATTCTTCATCTGATATATTTCCGGAAATTCCAGAATTTTCGGTTCCTCAAATAATTTAAATCATGTTCTTTGGCGTAAGCTTCTCTTTCAAACGATATTCTTTTATACGCCAGATATCCGTCTTTCAGTTTAAAAAACCAGTAATAATATTCAATAACGTAGAAGAGGTAAAAAAAGATAATAAGCATTTCCAACTGCTGGCGCAAATGAATTTTTTCGTGATTGATAAGTATTTTATTTTCCTTATCTTCGGGTTTCCTAATGAAGATAAAGGGAAAGAGAGCAATGCCGTTAATTTTTAATTTTTTTAATGGCTTTTGGCATACAATTATCATACTAACAAATATAAAAAGTTTTTTGACTTGCTTTTAACTTATGGCCCATTATGATATCAAAGAAGGTGAAGACTTTTACTATAATGAACAGGGATACAAAGTTTTTACAGAAAAATTCCATCTGAAAAGAGGATATTGCTGTAAAAGTGGTTGCAGACACTGTCCTTACGGGTACGATAAAAAGACTGATACATTCATTAAAAATGACAAAAAAAAATAAATAAAATGAAAAAATATATTTTTCTTTTGTTGGCAGCAGCTACACTAAGTTTAACTTCATGCAGCCCTTTTCAGGTACGTTCAGATTACGCTGACACTGCCAATTTCAATTCTTATAAAACATATAAAATAAGAATCGATGATTTAAAATTGAATGATATTGATAAAGACAGAGTATTGAATGAGTTATCAAGACAACTTCAAAGCAAAGGACTTCAGTCCGGAGAAAACCCTGATCTTATTATCAACGTAAAAGCTAACCATAAAAAAATCACGGATATCAACACTACTTCTCCTTACGGAATGTGGGGATGGGGTGGCCCTTTCGGATGGGGAGTTGGCATGAACAGAACATGGACAAGCAACTATAATGAAGGTGCAATAATCGTTGATCTTGTTGATGCAAAAACCAATAAGCTGGTTTGGCAAGGAATAGGAAGTGGTATTTCTGTAGATTCTCCAAAATCTAAACAGAGACAAATTCCTGAAATCATGGCTGAGATTATGAAAAACTATCCTCCACAAAGAAAATAGGATTACAATCAATTATTATATATAGGTGTCGGCGCATTTCTTTGTGCCGGCATTTTTTATTTAAATAGATTAAAGTCCTTTTCTATGAAAGTTCACAATGTGGATTTATATTTTTTGCCTATTGATCGGTTTATCCCACCTGATTTCCCCATGTATTCTTGATGATTAAAAACTGCATGCACTCCATTTTAAAATTAACAATTTGGTAATTTTTTATTCATAAAAATGTAGTATCCTTGCTTGAAATTATATTAATATGAAAAAAATCATCTTATTTTCTCTCTTTGCGGGACTTGCCCAAGCTCAAGCACCTGCAGGGTATTACAATTCTGCTAATGGGCTAAGTGGAGCGGCATTAAAAACGGCTTTAAGTTCTATTATTACCAACGGACATCAGGATAAAGGCTATAATGGTCTCTGGACCGCCTATAAAACAACTGATATTGACAAAGATTACGAAAATGACGGTACGATCCTCGATATTTATTCTGAAAAACCGGTAGGCGCAGATCCTTATAATTATAAACCGGGAACCAATCAGTGTGGAACGTATTCTATGGAAGGAAACTGTTACAACAGAGAACATGTTATCCCTCAAAGTTTCTTCAATGAGGCTTCACCCATGGTGGCTGATATCCATTTTATCAGAGCTACTGACGGAAAGGTAAACGGAATGAGGAGTAATTATCCTTATGGAAAGGTAGGAAACGCTACATTTACTTCTAAAAACGGATCTAAGCTGGGTACCTCATCATCATCAGGATATTCGGGTACTGTTTTTGAGCCGATTGATGAATTTAAAGGAGACGTAGCGCGTATGATCTTTTATTTTGTAACCCGTTATCAAAGTAAACTGTCGTCTTTTTCTTCAGGGAATATGTTGGGGAGTTCAGCATTTCCGGGATTACAAACCTGGGAATTGAATACTCTTCTGGCATGGCATAATCAAGATCCTGTTTCTCAGGCAGAGGTTAAAAGAAATAATGCTTCTTATACGTATCAGGGGAATAGAAATCCATTTATTGACAATCCGAACTATGTTAATCTTATCTGGGGTTCTTCTCCTAATACAGGAGGGGGCACAACGACTCCTACAAACCCGGGTACAGGTTGTGTGAATGAAACTTTTGAGGCTATTCCGGCTGATAATGCTTCTTACACTACCAGAACATGGAGTAATGGAGGTATTTCATGGACTGCAACAGATTCAAGAACTGATCAAACCGTCAATACAAGAGCTATTACAGTAAGAAACGGATCTTTAACTTCAGGCAGCTCTAGCAATGGTATTGGTTCTTTAACGGTCAATACACAACTTAAGTTTTCAGGAAGTAACGGAACTTTTGATGTAAAAGTAAACGGAACAACAGTGGGAACAATTCCTTACAGCACTTCGGTAACAACGACAACAATCGATAACATCAATATTTCAGGAAATGTAACGGTGGCTTTGGTTAATACGTCAACAAGTAACAGAGTAGCGATTGATGATCTGAAATGGACATGTTATTCAACAGGAACTGCCAAACAAGTTCAATCTAAAACAGCTGAAGCTCCCGTTTCGAGTTTTAAAATCTCCCCAAACCCAATTACGAATCAGGAAATTATTGTAAAAGGAGATATTCAGAACGTCAAAAAAGCTGAAATTTATAATCTTCAGGGAAAAGTAATGCAAACTATTAATCAACCCTTTAAAAATGGGAACTCCATCAGAACCCAAAATTTAGGGCAGGGAGTTTACATCTTAAAACTTGACGGTTATACGATGCAGTTTCTCGTTAAATAATCTAAGAATATAATTATTAGAAAAGCTGATCTCTTTTTGGAGGTCAGCTTTTTTATGTTTTTTTTGAAACACTAAGAATAATAAGTTTCAGAAAGCCAAAAAATTAATCAATAAACTGATTTCCATAGACCCACTAAAATCATTTCAATTTTCAATTTTAACTTTCCATTTTCAACTCACTAATTCTCTTTTATTATCTGTAATGAGAACACTGGACTTTCCATGCTTGCTTACCATTTTTCACAAAATCTAAAGAATTTTTTTTAGCAGCATAGATATCGAGAACCTCTACTATTTTAAACAAGAAAAAATCAGAGAAAGTTGGTTATAAAAAAAGACTGTCTTCTAACGACAGTCTTGTTATATTGTACTATGAAAGACTTAGCTCATTGGCCAAAGTCCCTCATAGAATGAGTTTCCGTAACTAATGCTTTCTGCACTTACTACAAAACTAATGAGCATATTGTTGCTGTCTAAGGCATCAAAATCAACTTCGTGTTGGATAACGAATCCGTTTTCCCATTTTAAAGTGATCAATGTTCCTTCTTCATGAGACTTATTAAAATTGATTTCTCCGGTTGTTGGCTTATATTTACTGTTAAGCAGACTTTCCAATACATCAGATTTTTCTGTTGCTTCAATTGTTACTTTAATAAGAGCATTGGACGGATCTGATGCTACTCGCCCTGAAACATCTATACCTCTCGATACGCTATAGTTAAGCTTTAATAATTTTTGTCCTTCTCCTCCATTGAATTTTAAGATTCCTCTCGAGTTTCCTGCCATATTCTTACATTTTAGTCATTTCTATTTGTTTTTTCCTTGTAGAAATTATAAAAACAAAGATAGACTTGATGTTCTAAACTAAAAAGTTTTCAAGCTACAGTTTCGAAAATTGTAGTAATTCTACGACTTTTACAATAATAGCTCATATTGTAAAAATTATAACTATTTAATTTCCTGATCAGGTGTGTAAAAAAAAGTGCTTATAGACATAAGATACTATGATGATGATAAGATTCACAATAATCAGGACCATTAAAACAGAACCATATTTTCTTTTCTTATCAAGAAAACTTACTCCAAGTATAAGGAAAAATAACAGCAATGTATATACCGCAGGATACATATGAAACGCATCTGAAAATTTCCCTTCAAATACTAGAGCCACTGCCCTTTGAGCCCCGCACCCGGGACACTCCACCCCCAGATATTTTTTACTGGGACAGGTCAGCATAAAGTCTTCAATATTCATTTTTTCGGGATTTTTTTTCAGTTATGAAGAAATCTTCGCTCTGGTATACTGGTGAGGAAAGAAACAGTTTTCTTTCATTTCAAATGATCCCTGGACCGCAATGTATGGATTTCTTAAAATTTCTCTTGCCACAAAAATGAGATCTGCATCTCCATTTTGAAGAATTTCCTCAGCCTGATCAACATGAGTAATTAAACCTACAGCTCCTGTTTTTATTGAAGCTTCATTTTTCACCTGTGAAGAAAAAGGTACCTGATAACCGTCAAAAACAGAAATTTTGGCTCCGTGAATATTCCCTCCACTTGAAACATCTATAAGATTAACGGCATGTTCTTTTAAAATTTTCGCCAAGGCAACACTGCTCTCAATATCCCAACCGTTTTCAGCATATTCTGTCCCTGAAATACGTACAAAAAGAGCTGTATTCTCATCCAGTACTTCATTCACAGCATCTACAATTTCGATCAAAAATCTAATTCTATTTTCAAAACTACCTCCATATTCATCGGTCCTGATATTGGAAAGCGGTGACAAAAACTGGTGAATCAGATAGCCATGTGCTCCATGAATTTCAATAACGTCAAATCCTGCTTTTACCGCTCTTTTGGCAGCCTCTTTAAAATTCTGAACCTGTTCTTTTACCTCCTCAGTTGTTAGTACATGTGGAATTCTTTCTGACGGATGATAGGGAATGGGACTTGGAGCAACCGTTTCCCAGCCTTCTTCAATGGAAATCTGTTGATTATTCCAGGTTGAGCCTTTTCTTCCTGCATGAGCCAACTGAATTCCTATTTTACTTTCAGAATTTTCATGAACAAATTTTACAATGTTCTGTAATTTTTCAGCCTGCTCATCATTCCATATTCCCATACAATGGTTAGTAATCCTTCCTCTTGGCTCCACCCCTGTCGCTTCTACGACAATTAATCCTGTTCCTCCCTGTGCTCTGCTTCCGTAGTGCACAAAATGGAAATCATTTGCCATTCCGTTTTCACATGAGTACATGCACATAGGAGACATTACCCAGCGGTTTTTAAGCTCTATATTCCTGAATTTTATTGGTGTGTATAACATTTTTATTATTTTAAAAATTAGAGTTGATCAGAAGATGAATAAATATTGCCCACCTCATTAAAAAGAAGTAATTTTACCCCCCTTTTTTAGTCTACAATATATGAAAAAAGACATACAGATCAGTTACGAATATTTTAAAAATAGCAGCGAGCTGAGTGATATTGAAAATACATTATTTGAAAGAGCCAAGGAGGCCCGCGAGAATGCGTATGCCCCTTATTCACAGTTTTTGGTGGGATGTTCCGTATTGCTGGAAAACGGAGAAATCTATTCCGGAAATAATCAGGAAAATGCAGCGTATCCATCAGGGCTTTGTGCTGAGAGAACGACTGTTTTCTGGGTGGCCGCTAATTTTCCGGATATGAAAATAAAGAAAATATTCGTAGTGGGTGGTCCTAAAGAGTTTCATGAGAGTAATCCTCCGATTCCTCCATGTGGTGCCTGCCGCCAAAGTTTAATAGAATACGAAACAAAACAAAACGAAAACATTGATCTTTATTTTTCAAGCATGAATGAGGAAGTTGTAAAGGTACGTGCTGTAAAAGATTTGTTACCTTTCTATTTTGACTCTACGTTTTTGTAAGAAAATGGGTATTCAATACAACTAAATATTCTATTGCCACGGATTCACGAATTATTTTATTAGTGCATTTGTGGCAATAAGATAGTTGCCTTATCCTAAATAAAAAAGATTGTTTTATTTCTAAAACAATCTCTTTATTTTTTTTATATCACTAATTATTCTTCTGTCTCCTCCTCTTCGTCGTCTTCATACTGCTCCAGATAGTAGCTAAAAGTAAAATCTTCGATTTCTTCCTCAGCATCTTCTAAAGTCGTCAGTAAATCTTCAAAAATTTCTAACTGATCTACTGTCATATTTACAAATTCAAGGTGGAGTGGCATTTCCAGATCTCCTGTAATGGTATCAAAAAGTGCATCCAGATTATCGCCAAAATGTTCAGGAAGTTTAATTTTCTCTTTTAATTGGGCATAAAAATCTTCGTAATCACCAATGTCTGTAAAATCTATATATATTGTCTTCATATTTCTTTAAATTAATCTTTAAGTATTGTACTTCCCATTTTGGGAAACAAAGTGACAAAGTAAATGATACTATTGTTTTTCAAAACTCTTATAATGGTTTTTGGTAAGGTAAACATCCCCATTCTTAGTAAAGATAATCCTGTCCGTCTGTCTGCTTCCACAGTGGTAGTTGACATCTGCTTCAAAATATTTCTCTCCGTCAGGTAATCTCCCTTCTCTATTTCCAAATTTATCACCACCGATAGCTTTTCCCGGAAGGGCATCACAAAGATTTCCTTTTGAAGGATTCCAGCCTTGTCTTCTCGCCTCACCTTTTGTGACATAATAATCCGGTAACCTATGATTCTGCTTTACATAACTAATAACTGTTTTCTCTTCTGTCAGCTGCTCAATGGAGCCTTGATCTGATGTATTTCCCGAATGAGAAGTGCTGCTGTAATCTACATTTTCTGTTTTTACAGTGTTATTTTTTTTATCCGCAATAAAATTATTGTAGATATACATCACAGACATTCCAAAAAGAAGTCCTAAACATATAAAGAATACTGATCTTATTCTGCTATTCATAACAAAAATTCTTAGTTAAAACACCTATTATTGTTCTTCATTAGTCTTCCCTCCATTCTTCAGGGATATCACAAATTGGAATAGGTTCCATTTTATGTTTTGCTGCTTTATGCATTCTGTCAAAGATCAGAAAGACTTCTTTATCTCTCCCTTCATAGTCTTCAGCAGTTTTAGTTCCATACTCTTTTTGAATTTTTTCCAGTTCCGGATAGGTGGCTCCAATCTGCTGTTCATCCGTTCGGTCTACATCCCAAAGTCCGTCTGTCGGGATCGCTTCCTGGATACTTTTAATCAGATTCAATCCTTTGGCAAGGGCATATACTTCTGTTTTATAAAGGTCTGCAATAGGAGAAACATCTACTCCTCCATCTCCATACTTTGTATAGAACCCTATTCCAAAATCCTCTACTTTATTACCGGTTCCACATACCAAAAGTCCGTTCAGCTGTCCATAATAATACAACGTAAGCATTCTCAAACGGGATCTTGTATTGGCAAAAGCCAATTTTTCGTTAGGATATAGGTCATCTTTTACATCAAAAGTTTTGTAAAGCTCTTCAAATGCAGGTGTCAGGTTAACAGACATTGTCTCCACATTTGGAAATCTCGATTTCAGATCATTCATATGCTCCTGTGCACGGTCCACCTGATCAACTTTCTGTCGAATAGGCATTTCAATGAGTAAGGTTTTCATACCGGTCATTGCTGCTAATGTAGAGACAACTCCTGAATCTACTCCTCCGGAAACCCCTATTACATAACCATTTACTTTGGCTTTTGTCGCATAATCTTTTAACCAGCTTACAATATGATCTATTACTTTTTGTGTCTGCATTCTTTATATTTTTAATCTATACCAAATTCTTTAGGGTATTTTACTACTCCTTTTATATTTTTTAACCCATCCTTCATCAGTTCTATAGCCATTCCATTTTCTTCCGGAATATCAAATGGAAAAGAAATCCCAAAATTACTCGTTTTTTCGTAACCAAACTTCGGATAATATTTTTCATGTCCAATAAGAATTACAGACTGATATCCTAATTGTTGGGCGATGCGATGTCCTTCAATGATGAGTTGTCCTCCGATTCCCTGGTTTTGAAATTCAGGTTTTACGGAAACCGGAGCCAAAGCCAAGGATTCGAAGGATTCGGAACCGTTTTCAATGGTAATTTTTGTAAACAGAATATGGCCTGCAATATCTCCGGTTTCATCTTCTGCCACTAACGATAATTCTGGAATAAAGGCCTCAGAGTTTCTTAATTTTTCAACTAAAAAATGCTCCTGATGATCACTATGCTCCATATTTTTAAAGGCTTCCTCCGTCAATTGGAAAACCTTTTTGTAATCTTTTTCTTCTTCCTTTCGTATTGTTATCATACTCTCAAATTTATTTTTCGCGTTTCAGTTCGTACCAGAAACACATTACTCCGGAGTCCTCAAATTCTCCTGTTTTCTCAAAGCCTAATTTATTTAATATATAATTGGAGCCTGTATTTCCTATATCTGCATAGGCATAAATATATTCTGCCCCCAATTCGTTAAAACCATAATCAAGTGAAACCTTTGCTGCTTCCAGTGCATATCCTTTTCCCCAGAATTCAGGGATAAAACGATAGCCCAGATCCAAAGTATTCACATACCCGTTGACGGCTTTTTTTAATAATTTCAAGCCACTCCAGCCTATCATCAGGCCACTTTCTTTTTCAATAACAGCAAGTCTTCCTACTCCATTTTCGACATATTGTTTTTGAATCATTTTAATCATCTCTTTTGATTCTTCTATTGTTGACACAGGAGTTCCCAGATATTTCATTACCTCCGGATCAGAATCCATAAGGAACATGCGTTCAGCATCCGTCTCTTCAAATGGTCTTAAAATCAGTCTTTCCGTTTCGATTATCATAGCAGTTATTCTTCGGCTCCAAAAATAGTGACATCAGTTTTCGTTCCTTTCTTAATATCAGCTTCTTTTATTTTATTTCCTCCTACATTTAAAGTTTGTAAAGAGAGATTTCCTGAAATATCTATTTTTTGGAGTTTATTATGTTCTAAATTTAGTTTTTTTACATTTTTGAACTGAGTCAGATCTATTATTTTTAACTGATTTAAAGATAATGTTAATTGCTCAATTTTTGGTACCCCTTTCATAGAAATACTTTCAAGAAGGTTATTATCTAAATACAATGAAGTTAAGTTTTTAAGATTTTCTGCTTTGAATGAAGAAATTTTACATGCCGTACATGAAAACAATTCCAATTTATCCAGATTATTTATGGTAACAGCAGGAATGGCATTATCATCTAACAAAATCATTTTAACATTCTTAAAAAACTGCAAGTCATCTACAGAAGTTATGCCTTTCTGAACCAGAAATAAATTGGTAACCATTCCTGCTTCAAGAGGCTCTATGGTTCCATTTTTGTTCAGGTCAAAATTTTCGAGGACTGCTTTTTCAAAATTTTTGTCTTTAAAGTCAATCTTTTGTCCATAGAAAAAAGAAAATCCTGAAATAAGGCTTAGGGTTGTAAATATTTTAATTTTCATCATCATTTGTTCATTTAATCCTTACTTTTGTAAACTTAAATTCCATGTAAAAATAATGAAGATTTTTAGATTTATTGCGCTTTCTTCTGTTTTAGTTCTGGGACTTGATTCCTGTAAAAAAGAACCCGAAAATCAATGGAAGGTAGAAATAAAAGAGACTGCCGAAAAAGTTGAAATAACAGATATTTCCAAAGCATTTTACAATCCGGGTATTCCATTGGAGCAATTTAAAGCTCAATTCCCATGGTTTCAAGGCACTGTTTCTGATGAAGATTTTGGAAAACGAAGAATAGATGCTGAAGAGACAAAAATCTATAAAGAAGCAATAGGGAAAATCGATCACACTAAATTACAACAGGAGCTTCAGGGATTATTTTCACATATTAAATATTACTTCCCACAATTTAAAAGCCCAAAAGTTTACCTTTTCTCATCAGCATTACAGATGGTTCAGGATCCTATTATCTACGATCAGAAAGGCAACTTCCTTTTTATTGATATTACAGGCTTTATGGGCGACGGCAATGCCCATTACAAGGGGTTGGAACTTTATTTTCAGAAATCTATGAATCCACAGAATATTGTACCTAAGGTTTCACAGATTTTTGCTGAAAATATCGTTACTGAATCTCCTGATCACCAAAAATTTATTGATCAAATTATTCTCAACGGAAAAGTAATGGTTCTACAGGACGCTTTCCTTCCCGACTTTCCTGATTATTTGAAAATGAATTATACACAAAAGCAGTACGAATGGGCTAAAGCTAACGAAGCCAACATTTGGAATTATTTTGTAGAAAGTAATTTGATTTTCGGAGATGATCCTCGATTAGGTGAACGTTTTATCGCGCCGGGACCATTCTCAAAATTCTATACAGAAATTGATAATGAGTCATCACCACAGATCGGAATTTTCACAGGATGGCAAATTTGCAAAGCTTACCTTAAAGAAAAGCCTGAAACAAAACTAACGGATTTTCTGAAAATGGATGCAACCACGATCTTTAACCAGTCTGGTTATAAGCCTGTAACAAAATAGATATCATTTCATACTTATAAAAGACCTTTTGTAATTTACAGAAGGTCTTTTCTATTTTTCAACATCAATTAACACACAACATGGAAAATTTAATTAGTATTCGAAATTTAAATTACGGATTCACCCGCGACAAGCTTATTTTAAAAGATATCAACCTTTCGGTTCCGAAAGGAAGTATTTTTGGATTTCTTGGAGCCAATGGAGCAGGAAAATCCACAACAATGAAAATGCTGATCAACAGTATTCCTGATGATAGCAAAACCATCAAAATTTTTGACAAAAACCTATCCGACTTATATCCGGAAGGATTCCAGAAAATTGGAAGTCTGATTGACTCCGCAGCATTTTATGATCATCTTTCAGGATGGGACAATCTTCTCATTATTTCCAAACTCAGAAATTTACCTGAATCCGAATGTGAACGGGTTTTGAAGCTCGTTGACCTTTGGGACAGCAGGAAAATGAAAATGAAAAAATATTCCCTGGGAATGAAACAAAGGCTTTCTATAGCCATGACATTGCTTGGAAAACCTGATCTATTGATCTTAGATGAGCCGGTTAATGGCCTTGATCCTAATGGAATGCTAGAAATAAGGGAATTACTGATAAAACTCAACAAAGAAGAGGGGGTTACTATTTTTATTTCGAGCCATCTGCTTCAGGAAATCGAAAAAATGATCACCCATCTTGCCATTATTTCTCACGGCGAAATACGCTTTACCGGAAGTATACAGGATCTTAATGAGCTTTACCGATACAACCACATAAGAATCGGGATCAAGAATGCATCTCAGTTTATCACAGAGATTCCTGAGAGTTATTCTCCGCAAATAATCAATGATAGTACAATAGAAGTTACTGCAGAATCTAAAGAAAATGTTGCAACCCTTATAAAAAAACTGGTTTTGAATAATGCAGAAATTTTCGAAATCAAAAATAATGCAGGTCTTGAAGACTGGTTCATGGAAATAACAAAAAAATAAAACACAGATGAAAAAATTAATTACAGCCATCGGCACAGAATGGCTAAAAACAAAAGGATTAGGATTAGCCTATATTGCTATTATTCTGGGAGCCTTAATCCCCTTAAACAATTTTGTCCCAGATTTTTTTAAAAAAAATATTGTTATAGAAGGGACTCTTCGTTATTCTATATTTGAAAATGCTATAGCTGGAGAAGCCATTAAGTATTTCACAATTTTCATTTTGCTTTTATTTGTTATTATTGCGGCCAACAGAATAGCACAAATAGATCATAAAAATAATGGTTGGCAGCTCATGGAAACACAGCCGGTAAGCAGGTTCCAATTGTATATCTCAAAATACATTATTCTGGTACTCTTGTGTGCTTTGTGTATTGCTTCTTATTTCGGATCTAATTTAATTTTAGCTTTAACAGATTATTATATACATCCTGATCCTGCTAAATTACTGACTATTGACTGGAGCTGGATGATTAAAACATTTATTAGACTCTGGGTGGCTATTTTAGGGGTTGCAGCACTTCAACTTTGTGTCTCAGTTGTATTTCAGGGTTTTATATGGTCATTTTTCATCGGCTCATTGGGACTTGCCACCAATATTACTTCTCTTGTTCAGAAACAGGCATTCTTCTTCAACCCATACAGTTCTTTATATACATTTTGGAATGCACCGGAAATAAGAAATCTAAACAGTTTTATCTCGCACTCAGAATACATGAGCCTTTTCTGGATGCTTATTTTTCTTAGTCTGGGGTATTTCTGGTATAGTAAAAAAGGATTCAAAAATGCTTTTTTGAAAAGCAAAAAACAAATCATCATCTCCGCAATATCATTGGTGATCGGTTCAGGCTTACTCTATGTATTGCAAAAACCAAAACCTTATCAAAGTGATGGAACAGGAATTGTTATTAAAGGGAAATTGGAGACTGACCTCAAAATAGATTCTGTACACATCTATTCTAAAGATTTTCATAAAAAAATTGGAGCGGCAGTTATTAAAAATAATACCTTCACATGGATAACCACACAGGCTCTTCCACTAGATGATTATATTCTGGAAATCGGAAATAAAAAGCTTGATATTATTATGGCCAATGGTGATTGGTTTGATTTCAATATTAAATTAAATAATACCCAAATGTTACCTTATGTACAATCCAACAGAAAGGCTGATCAGGTATATAAAAACAAGGAAAACTCTTTTGGATTTGAATTTCAATATGCACTAGAAAAACAAAATTACACCAACGACCCTGCTAAATTTTATGAAGTGGCAGAATCTGACTGGAAAGAAAATAAAAGAATCTTAAATGTTTTTGCAGATCCTGAAAATAATGCCCTTTCAGAAGATTACAAAAACTACAGAAGACAATTGATGGCTATAGAGTACCTGAATGAAATTAATAATTATAGAAAAATGACTTCACTGACCGACTCCAGGTTTGCACCACCAGCATCTTTTCTTAAAGAGCTTAATGAAAATATTCAGAAACCAGGACAATTGTTGAGTAAAAATGATGATTATCTTCAATACAAACTGGATCAGCTCCTCTCTGATAAGGAACAGGTTTCCAATCCGGACAGCATTCTTTTTGTAAAAATTGATCAGATGCCTAAAGGAATTTCAAAAGACCAGCTATTATCAAAACATCTTACAAAAACAATAGAGTTACAAACAGACAGTATCACAAGAAATAAGCTTTTTAATACAGAAATCAATCAGGTTTCCAATCCGGACTATAAGAAGGCACTTTATTCAAAACTGGATCAGATCAACAGTTCTCAGAAAGGTTCTGCATTCCCGGACATAAGCATTCTCAATGATAAAGGGATCACTCAAAAGATTTCAAAATATAAAGGTAAATATGTAATCATCGATTTTTGGGCGACCTGGTGTGGACCTTGTAAGCAAATCCGTCCGGTGTTTGAGACGAGAAGTTATCAGTACAGACGTTATGACAATCTCCAGTTTATTTCTATCAGCCTGGACGAGGATCAGTCAAAATGGAGCAATTATTTAAAAACAAAATCATCTAATATTCCCCAGTACTGGCTAGTGAATGCACAGCAGTTTATGAATAAATATAAGATACAATCTATCCCCAGATTTATTATCATTGACCCTGAAGGCAAAATTTTTAACTTTAATACGCCATCTCCTGATGAAGATAATTTCGTAGAAATTTTAGATAAGCTCAAGAAGTAGTAACTTTGTGAAAAATTTTAGATTGATATGAGAAAAACTCAGATTACGATAGATGTAGAGCTGGATGAGAACCACATCCCTGAAATGATAACATGGAACGCTCAGGATGGAGGTATTGAAAAGGAAGAAACTAAAGCTACCATGATCTCTGTATGGGATGATAAAGCTATGGAAGCATTAAGAATCGATCTTTGGACAAAAGAAATGCCTGTAGACGAGATGAAAATGTTTATCCACCAGATTTTGATGTCTCTGGGAAGCACTTATCAGAGAGCAACCGGTGAAGAGGATGTAGCTCAATGGATGGAGCAAATTGCCGAGGAATTTGCGGTGAAATCAGCGATAAAATAAAAATGTAAGAGAGAGTAGCAATTTACCTATATAACAAAGCTAAAATATTGGTAAATTGCTGCATCCTTACACTGATAAATTATAAAATATTATGAACTTTAATACAAAAGTAATTCACGGAGGGCAGCATCACGAATCTGCAACAGGATCTGTAAATGTTCCTGTATTTTTAACCTCTACATTTGCACAAAAAAGTCCCGGAGTACACTCCGGCTATGAATATTCAAGAGCAGCTAACCCTACAAGACAGGCCTTGGAAGACTCTCTAGCAAGCATTGAAAACGGAGCGAGAGGATTGGCTTTCGGTTCCGGATTGGCAGCTATTGACTGTGTTCTGAAATTATTAAATCCAGGTGATGAAGTGATTGCTGTGGATGACCTTTATGGTGGAACTTACAGAATGTTCACCAGACTTTTTGAAAAATATCAATTAAAATTTACATTCGTTAATTTTGATGATGTTTCTAAAATTGCTGATGTTATTACTGATAAAACAAAATTAATCTGGGTAGAAACGCCAACAAACCCATTGATGAAATTAGTAGATATCAAAGCTGTAGTAGATATTGCAAAAGGGAAAGATATTCTGGTTGCTGTAGATAATACTTTTGCGACTCCTTACATTCAAAGACCGATTGATCTGGGAGCTGATATTGTCATGCATTCTGCTACAAAATATCTTGGGGGCCACTCCGATGTTATTGCAGGAGCTCTTATTGCAAAAGATGCTGAATTAGGAGAGAAACTTCACTTTATTCAATTTGCAAGTGGGGGTATTTTAGGACCACACGATTCTTATCTTGTATTGAGAGGAATCAAAACATTGGCTTTAAGAATGCAGAGACATTCTGACAATGGTCTTGCAGTAGCAAAATATCTTGAAACTCATCCTGCGGTTGATAAAGTAATCTATCCGGGATTAGAATCTCATCCACAGTATGAGCTGGCAAAATCTCAGATGAAGGAATCGGGAGGAATGGTATCATTCACTTTCAAATCCGGAAAAAAAGAAGATGCTATTAAGTTCTTAGAGAAGGTAAGAGTATTTACACTGGCTGAGTCTTTAGGTGGTGTAGAATCTTTAGCCAATCACCCGGCATTAATGACTCACGCTTCTATCCCGGCAGAAAAACGCGCTGAATTGGGAATCACCGATGACCTGGTTCGCTTAAGTGTTGGAATTGAAGATGCAGAAGATCTTATTGCAGATTTAGAGAAAGCTTTTTCTTAACAAAATAAAATAATGAGAAGGAATTGAATGAAAATATTCCTTCTCATTTTATTTTACACCATCACTACATTATCATGAAAAATACACGAAAAGCAATCGTTTCTGATTTGCCGAAGCTCGCAGAATTATTTGATCAATACAGAATTTTTTATCACAAAGAATCAGATATTCCTGCTGCCACTCACTTCCTTCAAGAAAGACTGGAAAATAAAGATTCTGAAATTTTTGTTGCAGAAGAAAATGGTACATTAACAGGTTTTGTACAACTCTACCCTATCTTTTCCTCCACAAGAATGCAACGGTACTGGTTACTGAATGACCTATATGTCAATGAAGGCCATAGAGGGAAAGGGCACTCCAAAGCACTCATTGAAGAATCTAAAGATTTATGCAGATCTTCCAAGGCTTGCGGAATTTTACTTGAAACAGGAAAAGGTAATGATATCGGAAATCAATTGTACCCAGCTTCCGGATTTGAACTTTATGATTCTGTGAATTTCTATGAGTGGAGCAATTTATAGCTATACCCCAAAAATTTTTAACTTATAACTCAAGAAAACATGACAGATTTTCAAAAATACATTCAAAGATATTTAGATCAGATTCCAGCAGGAGATTGGTTGGCAGAGCTAAAAAAATCAGGAGAAAAAACATTAGGTATATATTCTAACCTTACCGAGGAGCAGTCCCATTTCGCTTATGCAGAAGGAAAATGGACCCTGAAAGAGCTTTTACTTCATTTATCAGACTGTGAAAGAGTTTTCCAATATAGAATGCTTTCTTTTGCAAGGGGTGACAAAAATAATCTTCCCGGATTTGATGAAAATGAATATGCTGATAAATCACTCGCCAACGAAAGAACTTTAGAATCGCTGATTGAAGAATATACACTGGTAAGAAAATCTACTCAGATTTTGTCAGAAACTTTAACTCCTTCTGCTTTAAAAACCACAGGTATCGCCAATGGAAATGAAGTTTCTGTAGAAACCATAGGGAAATTGATTGTAGGACACAATTACCATCACCTGAATATTATTGAGGAAAGGTATTTATCTAAATTGGGATGGATGTAGATATAAGTTTTGGCTAAAGCCAGATGAATTTCATTTATTTAATTAATGGGCTAAAGCCCATTTCTATTGAATATATAGCCATTTTAACAAAATTAAACATCAATAAGAACGGGCTTTAGCCCGTTTTTTCAATGATAACAATTCTTCATTGGCTTTAGCCAAAACCTATTAAATAAAACATTATTTTTGATAAAACAACACAAATGTCATTTATCAAAATTTATGTTCATCTTGTCTTCTCAACGAGAAGACGAGAGCCATTCCTTTCCACTTTTGATTTAAGAATAAAAGTATGGAAGCACATTAAAGAGTATGCTACAGAAAAAGGAATTTTCCTCGATATGGTCAATGGTTACTCAGATCATTGTCATTGTCTGATTTCCTTAGGTTCTAATCAAAGCATAGAAAAGATCACACAACTGCTAAAAGGAGAGTCTTCTTACTGGATCAATAAAAATCAGCTTACCAAAGAGAAGTTTTCGTGGCAGGATGAATATTTTGCTGTTTCAGTTTTTCGGACTCAATAGTAGATTCTGTCAGGAATTACATTAAAAACCAGGAAAAACATCATCAAAAGAAAAGTTTCACGGATGAATACAATGAATTTATTGAAAAACAAAATTAGACATCAATAGGAACAGGCTTTAGCCCGTTTTTTCAATGATAACAATTTACATTGGCTTTAGCCAAAACCTAAAAAAATTAAAATACAAAATCATTTGCCTCTCAATTTTTTGTCTAAAAAACACAGATTTTCTACCTTTATCCCTTGATTTGAATTCGATACAATTATGGAGCATATTATAGAAGTATTAAAATCCGGCGGAACTATTCTTTATCCTACAGATACGATCTGGGGAATAGGTTGTGATGCTACGAATATAGAAGCTGTTAATAAGATTTTTGACATTAAGAAGCGTGAAAAAAACAAGTCTATGATTATTCTTGTAGAATCTGAAAAGAGGCTTCAGGATTTAGTAGATGTTCCGGAAATGGCTTGGGAAATCATTGATCTGAGTGAGAAACCGGTCACTATTGTTTATGAGAATCCAAAAGGTCTTCCAAAAGAATTACTTGCCGAAGACGGTAGCATAGGAATCAGGTTAGTGAAAAATGATTTCTGTAAAAAGTTGATTACAAAACTGAATAAGCCTTTGGTTTCTACTTCTGCTAATTTCAGCGGCGATAAGAGCCCATTAAAATTCTCAGATATTTCTCAGGAAATTGTTGACCTTGTGGATTATGCTGTGGAAGAAGACAGAGAAAAAGTTTCAAAATATTCAGGTTCTTCGGT
This sequence comes from uncultured Chryseobacterium sp., assembly GCA_963518055.1. Lineage (GTDB taxonomy): Bacteria > Bacteroidota > Bacteroidia > Flavobacteriales > Weeksellaceae > Chryseobacterium. The sequence continues at coordinate 49,594 of CAUQIC010000007.1, read as the reverse complement.
TATTAAAATATGGGCAGATAACAGGATAAAAGTTCTTCGTGAATAAAAATCCGGCTTTGTCTCATGTATTTTTAGGGGTCTTGTCTGTTCATATCGGCAGGATTTCTTTTTTTAGTTTTATCTTTGCAAAACTTCAACTCATAAAATACATGCTATGAACCATCAAAAATTTGCTCAAACATGGGTAAATGCCTGGAATTCTCATGATTTGGAAGATATTCTTTCTCACTATTCTGAAGATATAGAAATTACGACTCCAATGATAGCTATGGCTACAGGGGGTAAAGAAAATTCATTACAAGGAAAAGATGCTGTTCGTGAATATTGGAGAAAAGCACTGGATAAATTTCCGGATCTTCATTTTGATCTGATCCATTCAACGGCCGGAGTTGATTCAGTAGCATTATTTTATAAATCTATTATGGATAAACATGCGGTTGAGGTTATGTTTTTTAATGAAGAAGGACAAATTAGTAAAATGTATGCTCATTATGATTAATGAGTCACATTGGTAGAAATTGACGCTATTATAAACGATGAAAATTAATCTTACTCAAAATAAAAATTTAAAACTCTTTAAAATAATTTCTGAAGCTGCAGAAAGAAATAACCAGTCAGTATATATTGTGGGTGGTTATGTCCGAGATCTTCTGATGAAAAGAAAGGCATCTACAGATATAGACTTTGTCACAGAACAAAGCGGTATTGAGCTTGCTCAAAATGTAGCTCAGGACATTGACCCCAAATTAAAAGTTTCTGTCTTTAAAACGTATGGCACCGCAATGATCAAGTATAAAGAGCTTGAGCTTGAATTCGTTGGAGCTAGAAAGGAAAGCTATACTGAAAACAGTAGAAAACCTGAAGTTGAAGGGGGAACGTTGGAAGACGATCAGAAAAGAAGAGATTTTACCATCAATGCGATGGCTATTTCTTTGAATACAGATAATTTCGGAGAGCTTATCGATCCTTTCAATGGGGTTGAAGACCTTGAAAAAGAAATTTTAAGAACACCTTTAGAGCCTGCACAAACTTATTCCGATGATCCTTTGAGAATGATGAGAGCGATACGTTTTGCGTCTACTCTGAAATTCAACATTGAAGAAAACTCTTTGAATGCAATCAAGCAGGAAGCAGAAAGAATTAAGATTGTTTCTATGGAGAGAGTCATGGTGGAGTTTAATAAAATCATGTTGTCTGAAAAGCCTTCTGTTGGATTAAAACTGATGGAACAAACGGGTCTTTTAAAGCTTATTATCCCTGAATTAATAGAGCTAAAAGGCGTAGAGGAAGTTGAAGGACAAACACACAAAGATAATTTTTATCATACCTTGGAAGTTGTAGATAATATTTCGGAAAATACGGATAATCTTTGGTTACGTTGGGCTGCATTGCTTCATGACATTGGAAAAGCACCGACTAAAAAGTTTGTTGAGGGTACGGGCTGGACTTTCCACGGACACGAATTTTTAGGATCAAAAATGGTAAAAACGCTTTTCCAAAGACTAAAATTGCCCTTAGGGAGTGATATGAAGTATGTACAAAAAATGGTTAAGCTCTCATCCCGTCCTATTGCTTTAATTACTGATGATGCTTCAGATGCTGCATTAAGAAGGCTTCTATTTGATGCCGGTGAAAATCTCGAAGAACTTTTCACCCTTTGTAAGGCAGACATTACCACCAAAAACTCTAAAAAACAGGAAAAATTCAAAAGAAATTTTGAATATGTAGCCGTTAAAATCAAAGAGGTAGAAGAAAAAGATCAGGTAAGAAACTTTCAACCACCCATCACGGGAGAAGAGATTATGGAAATGTTTAATCTTAAGCCAGGACGTGAAATCGGGATTTTAAAAGAAAAAGTAAAAGAAGCTATTCTTGAAGGAGAGATCCCTAATGAAAAAGAAGAAGCTACCAAGTTTGTCATTGCAGAGGCAGAAAAACTGGGATTAACAATTCAATAGAATTTATACTCAATAAAAAATTATCGGCGGGATTTCATCCCGCCGATAATTTTTATATCCAGTCTATAGAAAACAAAGCCGGTCGGCTTCTTTGATGAAGCCGACCGGAAAAAAACACAAATGATGAAAAAAAATAAAATTTGTATAATAAACGCCGAAGCGTAATTTTTAGTTTTTATAGAAACCGTTTGTTCCGATTCCTGCTGTAAAGTTTGACAGTAAAGTACCATTAGCAGCATTGTAAATATTTACTTTACTACCTGATGTAAAGCTAGCTTCAGAAGCATAAATTTTTCCATCAATTACATTAAATCCATAAGCATCACCACCCGCAGTTACAATTGGAACGAATGAAGTAGGAGTAGATCCAATAGCCATTCCATATACTTTTTTGGCATCCGTAATAAAGTAAAACTTATCATTATCAGCTCTAAGTTTCTGTACTTGAGGAATACCGGCAATTGTGGTAGTTGTGTAAGTTCCTGCCGTAGAATTAATCTTATAGATATAAGAGTTTACATCATCAGAAGCCAATACATAAGCGATACCTTTATAAGAAATAAGATCTCTGATCATACCAACACTTGGAAGCGTAATAGGTTGGTCTGGAGCATTAGTAGAAGGCTTTATAACCGTGATAGTATATCCTGTCGGAACCGGAACATAAGTAGGAGCAGGATAATTAACTCCATCAGTTTGTACAATAATATTTCCTTCAGCTTCTACAATTTTTTCTGCAAAACGAGGGAAGTTAATACTTGTTATAAATGAGTTATCTGAAATATTATATACATTCACTTTTCTTACATTAGGAACGGTAGTAAAGTTGTTGTTGGTTACATAATATTTATCTCCTGAAAAAGCTATATATCTTGCATTATCAAGATTAGCTGTTACTGTAGTTTGCTTCTTAAAAGTAAATCGGTTTACAACCTCAATTTTATTAGGAATATTACAAACCAGATAAGCATAATTTCCATTAAGACCAACTGACTGAAGTACTTTTCCCAATTCTTCCTTATTAGTATCTGAGTAGACCTTATTAGATCCAAATGCAAGGGTATTGCTTATATAAGAAAGATCTGCTGTTGGTGTTGTAAAACCTCCTTCATTAGAAATAATAACTCCATTTTCATAGGTAACCGGTAAAATTGTTTCATTGTTGTCTGAGTTACAAGCCACGTTGAAAAGCAACATGGAAGCAAAGGCAATAGGTAAAATTTTTCTGATATTCATATTCAATTAATTTATTTAAAAGTTAATATTTAAGTTTACACTATAATTTCTTCCGGGTAACGGATAATAGCGCATAGTATAATAAGTTTTATTAAAAATGTTATTTATTTTAAATCCTAAGGTATAATTTTTAAAAAAAGTCGTTCTAACTCCTGCATTCATAATGAAATAAGGATCTAAAGCCTGATCTCTGATTTCGTTAGAATCTGTGTAGGTAAGGCCATTAAACATCCCCTGTACATATACACTCAAAAAGTCATACTGGTAGTCTATACTTCCTGTTAGTTTATGAAGAGGGACGTACATCAGTTGCTTTTGGATATCCAGATCGGTAGATTTTGTATAAGAATATCCCAGATTTGATTTCAAAAGATGTTTTCCTATTTTCTTTTCGTACTCCAACTGGGCTTCTATTCCGTACGATTCTACTTTATTGGTATTGAAAACGGCGTAATACCCTTTCAGAGTGGGAAGCCATCTGATCATATCCCTGATATTCATATAATAAGGAGTGATTGATAACTTTATATCTTTTATTTTAAATTGATTTCTCAGCTCAAACTGATAAGAAGTTTCAGGCAATAGATCTTTATTTCCTCCTTGAAGCCAATATAAATCATTGAATGAAGGAGCTCTGAAGTTTCTTGAAACACTCAACCCTATCTCATACCAATTGCTCGCATTCCATTTTCCTGAAAACGAAAATAAAACCGGTGAACTGATTTCTTCAACAAAATCTTTTCTTATTCCAGCTTCAAAACGTAAATCTTTTGCTGCAAAATAACGAACCAAACCTGCAACATAACCTGCATTTCTATGTACATTAGCGATCATCGAAATGCCTTCTCCATTTCCTTTATTCAACTGATATTCTCCAATAATGTTAAAATTCCATTTTGAATTAAGGAAATAATTAAAATCATTTTTGAGAATATAGTTCTTTCCTACTCCTCCACTGGTTTCAGGACCGTTGACATTACTGTAGTATTGAAAATTCTCTTCTGTATATGCTGCTTTAAATGAATTCGTAAAGCGTGTTGTATTCCAATCCCATGAAATGAGACTTCTGACATTTTGAGTACCATATTTTGTGCCTACCTCTGTATCAAAAAATACAGGATAGTGCTGCATTCCGTTAAAAAATTCCGAAATCCAGGAAACCTGATGATGAGGAGCCAATTTATAAGCTGCTGATATATTAAAATCCGTATTATAGTATTTACCATTTTGGTTGGTATACTTCTTTCCATTTCCCTGCTCCACTTGATAATCATTATCACTTACAGAATAATTTCCTATAGCCTGAAAACTGAATTTATCATTACTGTAAGAGCCTTTAATCAGATTATTATAGGTATTGAAAGAGGCAGCCTCAGAAAATAAAGAACCATGAAGCCCTTTATTAAAAGTAAGATCATTATTCAAGTGTATACTTCCTCCTATAGCTCCCGAACCATAGGTAACACTTCCTCCTCCTGACTTAATTCCGATCTGATCATATCCCAGTAATGCAATATTATTAATATCTCCCTGTCCTAAAAAAGCAGAATTAATATTAATCCCATTCCAGACAAAAGCGGTTTGTTGGGCGGTAGTTCCTCTGAAAGAGGGGGAAGAAACGGCACCACGTCCATTTTCTTTAATATACACCGGGGATTGAAACCTTAAAAGCTCAGAAAGGTTAGTGGAATTTTTTTCAGCATCTTCAGTAGTAATCGTTTTTACAGGATGAAAAAGCTTAACTTTATTGATCTGGCTGTCGAAGACATAAATAGTATCAATGGTTTTCTCCTGGCTATAAAGAAAACAACCATAAGATGAAAAAAGCAGTATTAAAGATCTTTTTATATTCATACCTTTTTACTTTTCCTCCGAAAGCAATATGTTTTTTTGATTATTATTCTGGCAGGTCTCCTGACTTTCGCTTTCTGTGCCTTCCCATTTTTTATACAGTGGCTTTTTACAGAAACTTTTCTTGCGATTTACAGTTGCGGGGACAGTCCGGGAGTTTAACCCGGTTCCCTTTTCATTCCAATATACTGGAAACCAAAATTTTTGCAAATATAGCTTTTTAAATGTATCAGACAAAAAGAGGAATGATGAGGTATCACCTCTCTTATTCCTATAAAAATTATTATATTTTATATCTAACAAAAAATCAGGCTGCTTTCAAGAATGAAAGCAGCCTGATTATAATATAAATATATCGTTAGATTATTTACCAATAACTTCTGTAATCGGATTTCCAACATTTCCACTTGGGAACTGGATCTTCAATAATGAAGAAACTGTAGGGGCAATATCTGTCATGTGATAAGCTTTATTACTTTCACCATGCTGAACTCCCCATCCCATAAAGATTAATGGAATATGTGAATCATAAGAATTCCAAACACTGTGTGTTGTTCCCGTTTTAGAATACGGAGGCAACATAGAATCATGAGAGATTAATTGAATATCTCCGCTTCTCTGTCTGTTGATCCCGTTAATAATTCTTTGCTTAATGGGTTCCGGAATACTTGATTCCTGAACTTTATCTACAGAAACGGCATATAAAACAGTAGGATCCTTTTCCAATTCTTTTACCGCAAAGTTTCTTACATCATCCAATTCAAGTTTGCTGTCTGCCAATACTTTTCTGTCAAAATAAATCTGATAGTTGTCGATAGCATTGATTAATTTATCCGCACCAAATTTTTCTTTCAACTTTTGATTAAGGTTCTTTTCAGCTCCTTCACCAAAGAAACCTGTAGGGATTTTATGTTCTTTAAGGAAACCTACAGAGTGTGCTCCTCCATGGTCAGCAGAAAGGAAAACAGTATATTCTCCTTTTCCCACTTTTGAATCCAGATACTTGAAAAACTCAGCTAAATCCTGATCCAGTCTGATATAGACATCTTCCACTTCAATAGAATTAGGTCCGAATTTGTGCCCTGCATAATCTGTTGAAGCAAGATTGATGGCTAAGAAGTCCGTAATATTATCACCTCCCAGCTTTTCACCTTCTACAGAAGCTTCTGCCAACTTTAACGTCAGCGTATTTCCGAAAGGAGTGTAACGGATGTTATCTTTTTTTGACTGATAATCCTGAGCTAAATTGCTATAAGGAAAAGTAGGTGTTTTAGCACTTCCCAATAATCCTTCCCAGGCAGAATTATCCGGTGCACTTTCTGTATATTGGTTAATCGGAAGTAAAGTATTCCAACCGTTTGCTACTAATTTTTCCGGTAAATTCTGAGAATTGAATGATTTTACCCACTGAGGAAGATCATTCATATACCATGTACTTGTAATAAAATTTCCGGTGCTGTCATCAAACCAGAAAGCCCCATTCGGTGTATGTCCCGCAGGAAGAATAGAAGCACGGTCTTTCAAAGAAACCCCGATAACTTTACCCTGGAAGTTGGTGGCCAGCCTTAATTCGTCTGTTACTGTCGTAGACCAAAGGTTTTTAGGAGAGTGACTTCCTATTTTTGCATTGGTCGTTCCAACCGGCTGTACACTTTCATCTGCCGTACAGTATACTCCTTTACCCGTTTCTTTATCTGTCCAGTCGTTTCCTGCAATACCATGGATTGCCGGTACAGATCCTGTATAGATACAAGTGTGTCCCAAAGCCGTAATCGTTGGAACATAAGGAATGTGTACATTATTTAAAGAATATCCTGTATTCAACAGTCTTTTAAAACCGTCATTTCCATACTTACCGTAAAAACGATATAAATAATCCCAACGCATCTGGTCTACAACCAGACCTACAACTAATTTTGGTCTTTCAAGTTGGGTATTTTTGTTCTTCTGTGCATTGATTGTAACTACGGACAAGAAAGTCGCTGCCGCAATTGAAATGTTCCTAAGCATCCAAGTAAAATTTTTATTGGTCACAAATTTAAGTGTTTTGAAAGTTTTAGAGTATGAAATTTTATTTAAATTTGAACTAATTATCTATTTAAAGCTTTGGAAAGATCTACTTTTTTAATAAATGTTAAATCAATACAAGAACTCCCTAGTATTAATTTCCTTATAAATGTACCCCGTCATAAAAAAATTAAAATAATTTTTGATGATTCAGTTAATCACTTCCGAGAAAGCTATAGTGAAAGTTTAAAAAAGACACTTGTAAATTTTCAGATTGCCATCCATAATATTGAACCTGAAATCAATATATGCAAATTAATTACGGATGAAGAAATAATTACCAATCAGCTATTCTTTCTACAATGTGCAAAGGATTACAGAAAACTTGGCGAAGAGTTAATTGAGTTATTTATTAAAACAAAAAGAATAAAATTAAATGAAAACTTTCCTTTTTTAGTTTTTAACCAACTTAAAAGCAGAAGAAACCAAAGAGGGAAGGTAGGTAATTGGAAATATTTTCTACACGGCTATCATTGTCATTTCCAAAATATAGTAACAAAACAGGAAATAGAAGTCCCTTATATGTTCGGAATGGAATTTGGTGATTTAGATCCATATTTCTTTTCTTTATATATTAAGTCAACACCGGCTTATTATCCTTTACCTATTAATATTTACGAAGATTTTGCTGATGGAGATAGGATATTAAAAGTTATGCTTCAACTAGGCTTATTGGAAACAATTAATTCAAATCTTGAACATCATTTTGGACTTGTAGTCAAAGACAGAGAGAAGATTAATGTTAAGGTTTTTAATTTTAATAATGATTCTAAGCTACCAAAAATTCGATCCCGATTTTCAAGGTTGCTTCAGATTTTTAAATTTTAAAAAAATAATAATGATTTTAGGAGTCTACTGGTATTTTAAATTTCCTGAAAATTTATATCATTTCAAATTTTTTAAGTTTTTTGAAGGATATGGAGGCCATGCTGATAATGCTGCTGAATTGATAGCCAGCGTACAAATTGATAATACGGAGCAATTCATCCAAAAACTGGAGACCTTGAAAGCTCAGTTTAAAAAAGCCTTTTTGCACCTGAACATTGATAAACATAAACTTGTTATAACAGTGGGTAGCTATCAACTTTTTGATTTTTATTTTCAATTCGCTTTGGAAATAGAAAATTTGCTCATTCACGAAAATGCGGTGCTATTGGATTCTACAACACCTTTTAAAATTCAGTCTACCAAAAGCTACCATCCGGAAAAAGAAGAATTCAAAGGGATTGAATATAATTTCATACAAATCGTAGGTTCAGATTTTAAAAAAAATAATGCAGAGGTTCTTGCCATGAGAGTCGACTGCAATTTACCCTTGTCCTCAAAAAGAGATTTCCTGTATGAAATCACTTCTATTTGCCAGGAAGAACATATTAATATTTTTTATTACAACGAGCACGAATTCAGTAACCAATGTAATCTTATGCTGTTCTTTACCAATGGCAGACAGTATAAGAATGATATTCAAAACATCAATATTAATTCGTTCGGAAGCAAGCTAAGACATCTGACACAAAAGTATCCTCTTCAGTTTGGACATTTTGGAGGGATGAAATATTATCCGCGTAACGGTCCTCACGTTGAGCTTATGAAAGATGAAAGCTATATTTTAAATCAATAATAGTCAACATTTAAAAACAAATCTTATGATCAAATTCAAATATGTAATTCTCTATGTAGAAGACGTAGAAAAATCTATGAATTTCTATAAAAACACTTTTAATACCGAGATCAAATTCATTACTCCTGAAAAAGATTACGGAGAGCTGTTAACAGGAGAGACCGGTCTTTCTTTCGCTTCTATTGACCTGGCTTCCACAAATGTTAAGGAAGGCTTTTTACGCTCTAAAGCAGAAACAAAACCCTTTGGGATAGAATTGGGCTTTACAACTGAAAATGTAGAAGAATTAGTTGAAAAAGCAATTAAAAACGGCGCTACTTTATATGAAGATATAGCAGTAAAGCCATGGGGACAGAAAACAGCATACATAAAAGATCAGGATAATTATCTGGTAGAGATCTGTACCGAAATTCAATAATTCTCAATAACATACAATGGAGATAAAGAAACTAAAAAAGCTTACATTCAATCCAAGTATTAACTGGGGACATAATGGATATTCAACAGACAGAAGATATTCAGTTTCTTCTATTGAATATGCCGGCTCTTTTGAGTTCGTTATAAAAGAAAAACTTTTGCCCTACACCAAAACATGGGAAACAGGTTCTGAAGATATTAAGGACCTTAATTTAATGATTGAAAAAGGGCAGTCTTTCGGAGCCTATGTAAATGACGAATTGGTAGGATGGATGATCTGTGAACAAAGAACGTGGAATAATAGTTTCTACATCGAAAACATCCTGATAGACGAGAAATATAGAAGGCAGGGTACGGGTGTAATGCTCATTAAAAATGCAATTAAAGAAGCAAGACAATTAAACTCCAGAGTCATTGAGCTTGAAACTCAGAATACCAACTACCCTGCCATACAATTCTACAGAAGAATGGGATTTGCCATTACCGGAGTGAATACCAGACTATATGCCAATACTGAGGAGATTGCCCTATTTATGACTTTGGATATAGAATAATATTGATATCTTTTATTTTTTAAACACTTGTAAGTGTCTTAATAATTTTATACATTAGTAATCAACAAATTAAAAACAAATTACTATGAAAAATTTAAAAAAATTAAAGAGAAATCAATTGGTATTGATTAGTGGTGGTGATACGGCCTATGCATTTTGTTTAGACGGGTATTGTCCTCCAACTTTTGGATCGTATTACTGTAGCGGCGATACTTGTTACAGATCAACAGGAGGGGGAAATCCTGGAGGAGGCACCGGAGGAGGTAATCAATGCCATGAACCCATGCGTCTTTGCCAGGAATGGGAAACCGGATGTGGTTGTGTTTATTAAAAATTTTTAGTTAGATATATTAAGAGCGGTTTTTACCGCTTTTTTTATGAGCTATTTTCCGGATTTAGTTTTAAAATTATAATTTCATTAATTTCGTAAAAGCAAATTCTATATACCTATTGTCACTTTTAATCCTAAAATTCATTAATAAAAGGGATAAAACAAACTATACCCTATGCAAAACCTTCTGAAATACATTCGCTCTATGACTTCTTTTTCTGATAAGAGTTGGTCCCTGCTTCAATCGGCACTTTCAGAAAAAGTATACACAAAAAATGAAATCTTGCTTACTGAAGGTGAAGTATGTACTTCTTTGTTTTATATTGACAAAGGGTTCTGTAAAAGTTATTTTGAAATAGACGGGGTAACAAAGAATACTGGTTTTTTCTTTGAAAATGAGGTGGCTACTAATATCAATAGTTTCGGAAGCGGAAAACCTTCTGAATTCAATATTGCAGCTTGTCAAGAGTTGCATGTAATTATTTTTGATAAAGAAAAATTGTTTAAAATTGCAGAACAAAACATTGAGATAGAATCACTGGGACGACACTGTATCCGCCAGTTTGCTTCTAAGCAAGAAGAGTTTTCCAATCTTTTCAAGCTTTATTCTGCACAGGAAAGGCTGGAATATATTGAAAATAAATATCCTGAAATGGTACAACGTATCTCTCTTACCCAATTGGCATCGTTTCTGGGTGTAGCAAGAGAGACATTAAGCAGGATTAGAAAACGAAGACTTTCCCAATAGATATATTGGTAAACAAAAAGTATTATTGATGAAAAGAGGAATTAAATTGGTGATATCTACCGTCGCAATTTGCATATTCTTTTATTATGCATTAGGTTATTTTTCTTCCTTTGTGGGGTGGTATGGATATCAAAAATGGAAGTATAGGAGGAGAACAGACTCTATTGAAACTTCAAAAGAAAGAAAGATTTTCGTAAAGGAACTCCAATATAAAATTGTAGATTCTACTAATTTAAAAGGATTTTATTTTAAGCCATATATTGAAAAAGGATTCAGGTATGGATATCATTCTATGGAAGAAACAAAAATTGACCGTTTTACCCAATATCCGTATAATTTAAGCTATGAAAGAAATAAAAGAGATTTGATCACATTGGATATTTATGAAGAAGATAAAGAAAAATTAGATAGTTCTGATATCGTTTGGGGGTATTTAAAAACACCCTATTTGAGAGACACTATCAGAATAAAAATAGAAGGCCCTGGAAGACAGAAAGGAACAATTAAAATTTGGTAACGAATTTCTGGAGTGACGTTCCATCCGTCAATTTCTTATAAACATGAATTGCCCACATTTCCGGAAGTAGCAAGAGAGACATTAAGCAGGATTAGAAAACGAAGACGTTCCCAGTAGCAGGAATTTCGTCATAAAAAATTAAGCAGTGCAGACATTCTTTGCCATAGAAATTAGGCAAATTCTTATTTCCCCACCCATTCCTCCCGAAGAACCGCATAAATTACATCATCTACCCAATTGTTTTTCCAAAACAAACTTTTCACAAAATGACCTTCCTTTCTTAAACCAATTCTCTTCATGAGTTTATCTGAATCAGCATTATCAGGATCGATGGAGGCCGTAATCCTATGTTTATGAAACTCATTAAAGAGAAGATCAATAACAGCTTTTAAAGCTTCAGAAGCATAGCCTCTGCCTTGAAAAGACTTATCTAAAGTAATTCCAAGCTCTACCTGTAAATTTTCATCTCCGAAAAAATGAATTCCAATATCCCCAATGACATCTTTTGTTTCTTTATGGGTAATTAAAACCTGATACCAGCTTTCCGGCTGATTAAATTCCTTATTGTTCCTCTGAATAAAGCCTTCCACATCTTCCAGAGTCTCCGGAATCCAACTTTGAAATTTATTAGCTTCTGCATCTGAACGATAATCAAAAATAGCCTGCTTATCATCAATGGTGATATCTCTTAAAAATAATCTCTCTGTGTATAGTTTCATGATTTCAATTTAACCTCAGACAAAAATATGATTATTCATCGAACTTTAAATCAATTCTTCATGATCTCTATTCTCAAGTTTCTTTATTATATCAAAAAAATTGTCGCGATTAATAGAAAAAATAAATGGCTTTGTTATGATATTCATTCCATGGGTGAAGATCAGTATATTTACTTGTATAAACCTACTGAATCCATGACAAAAATTCCTATTCTGGACTATCTTCAAAAAGTAGTCAACGGAGAAAATGTAGACTATTTAACAACGTATCAGATCTATCCGACCCCTATTTCAAAGACGCTGGGGTTTCAAATAACTGACATTGCTTTAGGAGAAGCTAAAGTAATACTTAATGCAGATTCCGAAATCCATGGTAATCAACAAGGGACAATTCACGGGGGACTTCTTTGTGAACTGGCAGATGCTGCCATCGGAACGGCTCATTCTACTCTGATGAATGAAGGTGAAAGTTTCACCAGTATAGAATTGAAAATCAATTTTTTCAGACCCACATGGAAAGATATATTAACCGCTCACGCCAAGCCCATACAATCCGGTAAAACCATTACGGTATACCTTTGTGAAATTACCAACACTCAAGGAAAGCTCGTTGCTGCAGTAACCAGTACCGTGATGACTCTGAGAGGTGATAAAGCGGAGGGAAGATAGCTAAGCACTATCAAAATAAATGATACTATAGCAAGTAATAAATACCTTCTCACAACTGTTATATTTGTATGAAAGCCTACTTTTTATTTATCCTTTTGTTTTGTTCTTTAATGATTACTACGGCCCAAGCCACTCATAACGGAACTCTTTTTGAAACTTCTGACCATGTTAAGATCAGGTATAAAATCTCAGGAAAAGGAGAACCTTGTATATATGTTCCAGGAGGTCCCGGACAGGGATATCCTTCTTTTGAGCTGATGGGAGGAAGCAGCCTTGAAAAAAATATGCAAATGATTTATATGGATCAACGTGGATCAGGAGAATCAGGTACATCCGAAAATTACCATCTTGAAAAAATGATCCAGGATATCGAAGAACTTAGACAGCATCTGAAATTAAAAAAAATATTCTTGCTTGCACATTCTTTCGGAGGAATCATCGCAATTAATTATGCAAAAAAATATCCCCAATATACCAAAGGGCTTATCCTTGCTAATGTTAGTCTTCATTTCCTTAATGATGAGTCGGTACAAGAACAGATTAAATACGGGAATAGCCTTTTACAAAAGAAAGACAAGACAATTCCTAAAGACAGCCTTTCTGCAGAACTGTCCAAAATAAGTACGGCATTAAGAAAAAAAAGAATCGGGTACAAATTTCTTACTGACGATATTGAAACGATAAAACAAAATGATAAAATAGATTCGTTGCATCCCCGGATCATCGACTTTGGGATGGCCGTCATTTCTAAACCTAAAGAATATCCCGAATACTACAACGACTATGCCCCTTTAACAAAAGATATTCACACTTCTGTATTAATTATTACCGGAAAAAAAGATAAAGCAGTAGGGACTCAACATTATAAAACATTTCAGTTTCCTGATCAGAAAATAGTTTCGATTGATGGAGGCCATCTGTTATACTACGAGAAAAACAGAGAGTTTGTCAATGCGATTGAAAACTTTGTGAAGAATGTAAAAAAATAAGAACCGCGCCCTTCGGGCGCGGTTCTTATTTATATAAAATCCAATATATTAGAATTTAAGATCTCCATTCACTTCTCTTACTGCATTAGCAGCTTCAACGAATTTCAATTGCTCTTCAGCAGTTAGAGTAACGTTTACAATTTTTTCTACTCCGTTTGCTCCAATGATTGCCGGAACTCCTAGGCAGATATCATTTTGACCATACTCTCCTTCAAGCATTAGAGAACAAGGGATCATTTTCTTTTGGTCACAAGCAATTGCCTGAACCATTACAGAAACCGCTGCACCCGGTGCATACCATGCAGAAGTTCCTAATAATTTGGTAAGTGTCGCTCCCCCTACTTTAGTTTCTTCAATTACATATTTTTGTTGCTCATCATCTAAGAATTCAGTTACAGGAACTCCGTTTCTTGTTGCTTTGCTCAATAATGGAAGCATTCCTGTATCACTGTGAGCAGCGATTACCATTCCATCAACATCAGAAATTGGAGATTCTAATGCCTCAGCCAATCTGTATTTGAATCTTGCAGAGTCTAACGCACCACCCATTCCGATGATTTTATGCTTAGGAAGACCTGAAGTTTTGTGAACTAAATAAGCCATTGTATCCATTGGGTTAGAAACCACGATGATAATTACTTCAGGAGAATGCTTTACTAAGTTTTCAGTAACTTCTTTTACGATACCCGCGTTGATACCAATCAATTCTTCTCTTGTCATTCCAGGTTTTCTTGGGATCCCTGAAGTGATTACTGCTACATGAGAACCTGCAGTTTTGCTGTAATCTCCTGTCGTTCCGGTAATTTTTGTATCAAATCCGTTAAGAGATGCAGTTTGCATCAAATCCATTGCTTTTCCTTCAGCAAACCCTTCTTTAATATCTACTAAAACTACTTCTGAACAGAAGTTCTTCATTGCGATGTATTCTGCACAGCTTGCTCCTACAGCACCTGCTCCTACTACAGTTACTTTCATATTGTTACTTTTTAAATTATTTTTTTATTAGTTAAGTTTTAATTTGAAACTCCCCAAATTTAACAATTCCTGAAAAAATGCGCAATTTTTCAGGAATTTAATTAGAATTAAAATAAATTAGTTGACGTTCAGTAAAAACGTATAGAGTTTTTTCGCTCCGGAAAGCACTTCGTTATAGTTTTCTTCAGCAACTTCTGTGTCAAGAACTTCCTTAAAATTTTTCCACATAGGCCCCGTATTCTCCTGGTAGCATCCGAAAAAATTAAAAGTTACCTCATCAAAACCTTCTGTTTTTGAAAGTTGTTTCGCTATCACATTTCCTCCCAATGTAGAACCTTCAATCACATACATTGCTCCCAGTGCTTCATGTTCATTATTAAATTCAAGGTCATGAGAGACTGCTTGGTTTTCCAACGAAAGACTTTTCAAATCTTTTTCGATTAAAGAGAGTTTCTTTCTGTCATCAAGCTGAAGTTTTTTAGCATACTTTTCAGAAAGGCTGCTGAATATTTTATCTTCGCTGTGAAGAAGCATCAGATAGTTGGTATGGATGATCTTCTTATAATCTTCCAGTGTAAAGGTTTTATTGAAAATTTTTTCAGAATTAAAGAGTTTTTCTGCCGCATCGTGATATTCTGCAGTATTTTGTTTAAGATATTCTGATACCATAATAACGTTTTAAAAGTTTCTCAAATGTAAGGCTTTTTGAACGTTAAAATGAAAGAACTGCCTTCATTATTGCTTTCATAATCTATATTTCCTCCTATTCTTTTCATGATCCGGTGTGCGATAGATAGTCCTACTCCATTTCCTTTAAATTTCTTTGCATTATCCATTCTGTTGAAAATTTTAAACATTTTATGTTTCTCTTCTTCAGCAATTCCGATTCCGTTGTCTGAAATTCTATAGATAATGGTTTGCCCGTCTTCTGTTCCTTCAATTTGTATCTTAGGTTGTTCTTTATGAGAGGAATACTTTACTGCATTATTAATAATATTTAAAAATACCTGATGAAGCATCGTCTTATCAGCCAACACATCCGGACATTCCTTGATGATAATTTCACTTTTTGGACTGCCATAAGTCATCTTCGCATTTTCAGAAATCTTTTGAATGGTATGGGTCGTTTTCAGACTTTCAAGTTCTATCTCACTATGCTTTGCACGACTTAACTGTAGGACATCCCGCATCATTTCGGCCATATTGTCGATTTCCTCAATGATGGTATTGATCTTTGTTTTACTTTTTTCAGAACCATCGGTAAGATTGTTAAGTAACATCTGTGCGTTCAGCTTCATCACTGTTAAAGGAGTTCCCAAATCATGAGAAATAGTGTATGAAAAACTATCCAATTCTTCATTCACCTTTTTAAGCTCATCATTCAGCCTTTTGATAGCATTATAATTTTTATGGGACGTTTCTAAAATTAAATCTCTTACAGCCTGTACAGCACTTATATTTCTTGAATTCCATCTTTTGGAATGACCTTTAATATTTTCTGTAAAAATTCTGAAAGATGTTCTGGGAGATACCATTTGTTTCTCTTCTCCATTTTGAGAGAAAATGCCGATCTTTTTTTCCGGATTTCCTGCCCAATTAATGTGATCATCGAATTCTTTTCTAAACCAGATCAGCATTTCATTTTTCTCCCTTTCAATAAAATAAATGATAATCCCTGCTGCTTCCTCCGATAATCCCAGTTCTTCTCTGTGATCTTTAAGGAAACTTCGGCTGACATACATACGATCTTTAGTATTGTCCAGCGCCCATTGCACAACTTTATGAATACTTTCTACTGAAGGAGTGTTTCCCTCTGTCACTATATTTTCATCAGAAACAATCGCAAGGCCGTCAGCTTCCGGAAATTTTTTAATTTCTTCTTTATTATCAATAAGAGAGTCAAATAAATGATGATGTTTTAAAAATTCCGTTTTCAACTGAGAAATCTTTTCATTCAGTTCCAAACGATAATTCAGTTCACTTTTGGATTTGAATGAGGAATAAGCACTGGCAGCCAATGTGGTAAAAATTCCGGCCTGCACCCTATCCTCAAGATCAATATGTTTTGGTTTTATATTCTGGCATGTTACCAATCCCCAAAGGTGGTTATCCATAATAATGGAAACACTAAAACTTGAGGAAACTCCAAAATTCTTAAGATACTGTCCGTGAACAGGTGACATTCCTCTTGAACCGGAAAAAGTAAGATTAATAGAGTCTTTTGTTCTGCTTAAAATGGGAACAGGATCAGCATAAACATCACTGAATATTCTTTTTCTTTTTTTAAGATAAAGTTCTCTGGCTTGTTTAGGGATATCCGATTCAGGATAATGAAGGCCTAGAAAACTTTCCATTTCCTCGTTCTTCCTTTCTGCAATAACTTTTCCGGAGCCGTCCATCATGAATTTATAAACCATCATCCGGTCATAATTCACCACTTTTGAGAGCGTTTCCAACAGGTGATTCCACAGATCCTGTTCGTTATCTATAATATAAAAATTATCATATTTATTGGAAATTCGTTTATCAGGATTTACTACAACTTTTTCAAATTCCAGAAAAATAGAATGTCCGATTTTAAAAACAGAAAAGTGATATTCCTTTTCATCTATAAAAATCTTATCAAAATATGTTTCATTTTCCCTTCTGGTAAAACGATCTAACGATGTATAAATATCCGAATCGATAATACTTTGAAAGCTTTCCGGAAAGTCTGTAAGCTTTCTTTCGAAAAGATTTTCTATACTTTCGATGTTAAAAATATCCGAAATATTCCTGCTGAAAAAAGTAATGGAACGGGATTCTGCATCAATGCCAATCAAATAACCAAAACTTTGTATGTAGCCCGGAATATGAATAGGCTCTTCATGGCATTCTACAAAATTCATATATCTCTTCAGTCTATCTATCAAAGATAGCTCTTTTTTGAACAGATTTCTTTTTTGTGGTATCAATTCTTAATATCCCCTTATCTCTTATCTCATTATAAACGAAAGGAAAAATAGGCAAAAAACTCATTAAAACATTTTTCATTTTTAACTTATTTTAATACCAATTCTCTAAAATATACAAAAAATTTCCCAATAATAGCGTTGTCAACCCTTCAACTATGATTCATAACATGAATTACATAATATTAATCTATATACTTATGTTATTTAAAGCTTTTTTGCTAAATTTATATCACCAAATAATGAATATGAAAAGAATTTCATTGAATTATTCACAATAATTTCAATATAAAATTTAAATTCAAATAATACTACTATGAAAAAGTTCCCATTAATTTTATTTTCTTTGATGCTCTCTGTAGGATTATGGAATCCGTCGGAAGCATGTACAAGAGTCGTCTACAAAGGTCCTCAAAATACCGTTATCACAGCCCGTTCCATGGACTGGCGTGACGAAATCCCTGCCAATCTTTGGGTTTTCCCTAAAGGCATAGACCGTACAGGGCAAACAGGGCCTAAATCTGCAAAATGGACTTCCAAATATGGAAGCCTGATCAGCTCCTCATGGGACATTGCTTCTGCAGACGGCATGAATGAAAAAGGACTGGTAGCCAATTTATTATGGCTTGGCGAATCCCAATATCCGAAATACGATCCGAAAGGAAGTAAAAAAGGACTTGCCATCTCATTATGGGCACAATACTACCTTGATAATTTTGCAACAGTAAAAGAAGCAGTAGAATTTTCAAAAAAAGAACCTTTTGTAGTCGTAAGTGATTATATCCCCGGAACAGAAAGATTTACCACCATACATCTTTCCATGTCTGATGCTTCAGGCGATAATGCCGTATTTGAATATATCAATGGTAAACTGATCATCCACCATGATCCGTCTTACACTGTAATGACCAACTCACCTATTTTCGAAGAGCAACTTGCCCTTAATAATTACTGGAAAGGTATTCCCGGAACAGTGATGCTTCCCGGTACCAATCGCGCAGCAGACCGGTTTGTAAGGGTATCTTATTATATCAATGCGATTCCACAAACGGCTGATACCCGTACTGCTATAGCCAGTGTATTCAGTGTCATTAGAAACTGCTCTGTACCCTATGGAATTACTTCCGCTACAGAACCCAATATTTCTTCTACAAGATGGCGATCTGTTTCAGATCAGAAAAATCTGGTCTATTATTTTGAAACCGTTTTCACCCCAAATACATTCTGGGTAAATCTTAATGATTTCGACTTAAGTCCTAAAGGAAAGGTTATGAAATTGGATTTGAGCAATAACCAAACCTATAACGGAAAATCAAATACGAGTTTTAAAGAATCTGCACCTTTCAAGTTTTTAGGACTCAACTAAATAATCAACTGCAAAAACTTCAATCATAGTCAGTATCGGAAGGAAAATTAAAAGATTTTTTTTAAATATTCCGGATAACTGTCATTCGATGTGTGACAATTCCACAGCTAAGGAGGAGTTTACAACAAGTCTTTTGCATTAAAAACAGCTAAAAAAATAAACAAAAAGATATGGACTTTTTTTCAATCAAAAAGAGAAGTATAATCCTGTGCATGCTGACCTGCTGGTTATCCACCAACGCACAGATACAAGACTCTCTAAAAGCCCAACCTCCTCAACAGGAAGAAGAGAATGTAAAATACCCACAACTGCAGATCAAAGGTCTTTTCCAGGCTCGTTATCTGGTAGGGATGAGTAAAGATGTAGATGTCAATGGGCTTCATCATTCTGATGGTTCCGGAACCGATAATAATTTCATGCTTAAATACATGAGGGTTCAGGTACGGGCACAAATCAGCAAACGTACAGAAGTGGTAGTATTGGCGAACCTTGCGGATTTTAAAAACGACCCTAAAAGCAGAGTTCTTGAAAACGCCTATTTAAAATATACTTTCAGTCCCAAGTTGGCATTGACAGTGGGACAATTCAGACCTTGGTTTGGGATTGAGGAAACGTATCCTATTGATATCATCAAATCTTTAGACTGGTCCAATCAATATACAGAATTCGGAAAGCTGGGCTGGACAAGCTTCCAGATCGGGATGTCCGCAACAGGGCAGCTTCAGCTGGGAGAGATTCCTTTTCAATATGCAGTTTCTATTGTGAATGGAAACGGAAAAAATCAGATCAATGACAACGACAACGGAAAGCAATATTCCACCCGTCTGGTCTTCGGATTATCTAAAAAATACAACTTCAACGTTGGTCTGAACGGAGGAACGGGAGAAGTATTCAGCAAAAAAGTATATGCGTTGGGCGTTGATTTAAGCTCATTAATACAATTTGATCCAAAATGGAGTCTGGATATGCAACTGGAAGCCAAACAAGCCACCAACCATGTTCTGTACAACTCTATTGCCCCTGAATTGCGACCTGATAATCCCGATCAATACCTGGTTCGTGGTGTTTACTTTCTTCCGAATGTCAGATATGAGATCAATCACAAAAACCTCAGCGCTTTCGAGCTTTCTTGCCGATATGAATACCTTGATACCAATTTCAGAATGGCATCCAATCCCAGACAGACCATTACCCCAATGGTAGGGCTTGAGTTTTTAAAAAACTACGGGGCGAGAATTCAGCTGGGTGTACAGTTTGACCGTTACAAATATCAGGTAGAAAATACATCACAATACAATAATAATCTATTCATTGTTCAGGTACAGAGTAGATTTTAACAGATTAAATAGTTAGTATCATGAAAGAAATTAATATCAAAAACGTAGCAATAACCTTTGCTGTTGCGTTGATTATATGGTTCATTCCTGCTCCCGAAGGAGTTACGCAAAATGCATGGCACCTGTTTGCCATTTTTGCAGCAACCATTTTAGGAATTATTTTAAAAGCAGCTCCCATGGGTACGATGTGTATGATGGCTATTGCCTTTACGGCATTAACTCAGGTAGTGGCTCCAGGAGATGCGGGAAAGTCAATTACAAAAGCACTTTCCGGTTTTGGTGATAAAGTAATCTGGTTGATAGGGATTTCATTTTTTATTGCCAGAGGATTTATCAAAACAGGTCTTGGAAACCGTATTGCCTTTTTATTCATTAGAGTTTTTGGTAAAAGCTCATTAGGATTGGCTTACGGATTAGGTCTTGCGGATGTTTGTCTGGCTCCTGCTATTCCAAGTAACACAGCAAGAGGTGGAGGGATCATCTACCCTATCATGAAATCTATGGCTATCAGTTTTGATTCCGTTCCCGAAAAACCGGAAACACACAGAAAATTAGGTTCTTTTTTAACACTAAACAGTTACTACATGAACCTTATTGCTTCTTCTATGTTCCTGACAGGGACAGCGAGTAATCCGATGTGTCAGAAATTTGCAGCCAACCTTGGTATTGATATTACCTGGATGTCATGGGCTGCCGCAGGTTTTATTCCGGGAGCTGTTGCTTTCTTTGTAGTTCCATTAGTTCTCTATAAACTCTATCCGCCGGAATTGAAAAAAACAGGTGATGCTCCAAAAATGGCTGCTCAGAAATTAAAAGAAATGGGACCTATTTCCAGAAATGAATGGCTGATGTTATTAGCTTTTTTCATTCTTTTAGCTCTTTGGATCTTTGGGGGAGCTCTTTCTATCGATGCTACAACGACAGCATTCATAGGATTAACCTTGTTATTATTAACTTCAGTATTGACCTGGGAAGATGTAAAAGGGGAAAAAGGAGCATGGGATACTATCGTTTGGTTTGCTGTTCTTGTCATGATGGCAAGTTCTTTAAATGAATTAGGTTTCATTGGCTGGTTCAGTAATCTTATCAAGGTACAAATCGGAGGCCTTAGCTGGCAGGTAGCCTTCCCGGTTATTATTGTTGTCTATTTCTTCAGTCACTATATTTTTGCAAGTGCGACAGCCCACGTAGCCGCTATGTATGCAGCGTTGCTGGGTGTTGGAGTTTCTTTAGGCATTCCTCCTATGTTATTAGCAATGATGCTGGGTTTCATGGGGTCAATCTATGGCGTACTTACTCATTACGGACATGGGCCGGCACCGGTATTCTTCGGAAGCGGATACGTCGATCTGAAAGTCTGGTGGATAAGAGGTCTTGAAATAGGAATTGTATTATTAATTATCTACATGGTTGTAGGAGGATTATGGATGAAAGTATTAGGATATTATTAATTATTAAATCAACTCTATGTTATCAACATTGTCAAGAAAAATGCTCATGTGCCTCACGGGACTGTTCCTGGGATTCTTTCTGCTGATTCACTTTCTGGGAAATCTCCAGCTATTTCTTCCGCAAGAGCAGGCACATTTACAGTTCAACGCTTATTCTCATTTTCTATCAGGAAATATCATTATCAAAATAGTGTCTTATGTTTTGTATGCCAGTATCATTTTACACGCTGTAGATGGATTGGTGATCACTTTAAAAAATAAGAAAGCTGGAGCGCATTACCGGACAGACAGACGTGGAAGAGCCAGTCAATGGGCTTCCCGTAATATGGGAATCCTGGGAACATTGATTCTGATTTTCCTGGTAATTCATTTCCAGAACTTCTGGTATATCTACAAATTTGGAAATCCTCCTTTGGACGAAAATGGAAATAAGGATTTGTATATTCTTGTAGTAACTGTGTTCAAAGAATGGTGGTACGTTCTCATTTATGTTCTGTCAATGATTGCTTTGTGCTACCATCTGATTCATGGCATACACAGTGCTGTAAGAACATTGGGATTATATCATCCTAAGTTTGTAAAGTGGGTGAAGACCGTTGGAATTGCATATTCAATTATCATCAGTTTAGGTTTTGCCTTAATGCCTATTTATGTATTCTTTACTTATCACTAAACCAACCCTATCATGATTTTAGATTCAAAAATACCACAAGGCCCATTAGAACAAAAATGGGATACTTATAAAAAGAAAGCTAAGCTCGTCAATCCGGCTAACCGTAAAAAACTGGATGTTATTGTTGTAGGAACAGGTTTGGCAGGAAGCTCTATTGCAGCTTCATTGGGTGAAATGGGATATAATGTCAAATCATTCTGTTTCCAGGACAGCCCGAGAAGAGCCCACTCTGTGGCTGCACAAGGCGGTGTAAATGCTGCTAAAAATTATAAAAATGACGGTGACAGCGTATATAGGATGTTTGTAGACACCTTGAAAGGAGGTGACTTCAGAGCCCGCGAAGCGAATGTTTACCGAATGGCAGAATGTTCTTTAAATCTCATTGATCAATCTGTAGCACAAGGAGTACCCTTTGGGCGAGAATATGGAGGGTACCTCAACAACCGTTCATTCGGAGGGGTACAGGTAAGCCGTACATTCTACGCAAGAGGACAAACCGGGCAACAACTTCTTCTGGGAGCGTATCAGGCTTTAATGAGACAGGTTGGAAAAAGCTCCGTCCAATTGTTTTCGCGACATGAAATGCTCGATTTAATCGTTATCGATGGTAAAGCCAGAGGAATTATTGTACGAAATTTAGATACCGGAGAAATTGAAAGACATGCAGCCCACGCTGTAGTACTGGCAACAGGAGGCTACGGAAAAATCTACTACCTTTCTACATTGGCTATGGGATGTAATGGCTCTGCGATCTGGAGAGCCCATAAAAAAGGAGCTTTGATGGCTTCTCCAAGCTGGATTCAGGTACATCCTACTTCCCTTCCACAATCCGGAGATTATCAATCGAAACTGACGCTCATGTCCGAGTCATTGCGTAATGACGGAAGAATCTGGGTTCCCTTACAAAAAGATGAAAACAGACCTCCAAATGATATTCCTGAAAATGAAAGGGATTATTACC
Organism: uncultured Chryseobacterium sp.; assembly: GCA_963518055.1. Classification (GTDB taxonomy): domain Bacteria; phylum Bacteroidota; class Bacteroidia; order Flavobacteriales; family Weeksellaceae; genus Chryseobacterium. Next base: position 26,203 of record CAUQIC010000007.1, on the reverse strand, counting down.
TTGAAAGAAGATATCCGGCGTTTGGAAACCTGGCACCTAGAGATATCTCATCTCGTGCTGCCAAAGAAAGAATTGATGCAGGTTTTGGAATCGGACCTTTAAAAAATGCAGTGTATCTTGATTTTTCTAAAGCCATTAAAGAGCAGGGAAAAGATAAAATCAAAGAAAAATATGGGAATTTATTTGACATGTATCTTAAAATCACAGGATATGATGCTTATAATGAACCGATGATGATCTCTCCTTCTGCTCACTTTTCAATGGGAGGACTTTGGGTAGATTATGAGCTAATGACCACCGTCCCGGGATTGTTTGCATTGGGTGAAGCTAATTTTGCGGATCACGGAGCCAATAGGTTGGGAGCCAACTCACTCTTACAGGCTTCGGTAGATGGCTATTTTATTGCTCCTTACACCATTGCCAATTATCTGGCCAATGAAATACATACCGGAAAAATCTCTCCTGATGATCCTGAGTTTGAAAAAGCAGAAAATACCGTTAAGCAACAAATTCAGGATTTAATCAACATTAAAGGAACAAAAACAGTAGACTATTTCCACAAAACATTGGGAAAATTACTGTACGACTACTGCGGATTAGCCAGGAATGAAGAAGGATTGAAGTATGCTATTCAGGAGATTCGAAAACTGAAGCAAAAATTCTATCAGGAGGTAAGAGTTTCGGGGCAGGAAGATAAAATGAATACCGAATTGGAAAAAGCAGGACGTGTTTCCGATTACTTTGAAATTGGCGAACTGATGTGTTATGATGCTTTAACCCGCAACGAATCTTGCGGAGCGCATTTCCGGGAAGAATTTCAAACCCCTGATGGAGAAGCGATGAGGAACGATGCGGAATATCAATTTATCTCTGCATGGGCATGGACAGGTGAAAATGGCGAACCTGAGCTCATCAAAGAACCATTAGTTTTTGAAGAAATACAGCCAACGGTAAGAAGTTACAAATAAAAAACAAAAATTATGGATTTACACCTTAAGATATGGAGACAGAAAGACAGAAAAAGTGAGGGTAAACTGGTCGACTATGACCTGAAAGGATTAAATTCCCACATGTCTTTTCTTGAAATGTTGGATACTTTAAATGAAAAGCTGATCACAGAGGGCGATGAACCTGTAGAATTTGATCACGATTGTCGTGAAGGAATTTGTGGACAGTGTGGAATGATGATCAATGGTATTGCCCATGGTCCGCTAAAACATACAACCACCTGTCAACTTCACCTAAGATCCTTTAAAGATGGAGAAACCATTCTGATAGAACCATTCCGTGCAGAAGCTTTTCCGGTAAAAAGAGACTTAAAGGTAGACCGTTCTGCATTTGACAGAATTATTTCTTCAGGAGGGTTTGTATCGATCAATACAGGTCAGGCACCTGATGCTACCGCAATTCCGGTTACTCATCAAACGGCAGAGGAAGCTTTTGATTCTGCTGCGTGTATAGGATGTGGAGCGTGTGTCGCCACGTGTAAAAACGGAAGTGCCGCTTTATTTACTTCAGCAAAAATCACGCATATGGTATTATTACCTCAAGGGAAAGAAGAAAGAAGCAAACGCGTTCTGGATATGGTGGCTCAAATGGATTCTGAATTATTCGGACACTGTTCCAATACAGAAGCCTGCCAGGTGGAATGTCCGCAGGGAATTTCAGTACTGAATATTGCCAGAATGAATTTTGAGTATAACAGATCTCTGTTTTTCAGAAAGAAATAACAGACAGGAAAGCAAAGAATAACAAGATGAAAGAGCAGATTGACTAATGAGCCAATTTGCTCTTTTTTTTAATTCTTTATATCCTCTTTAACTTCTACTCATTCATCATCGCCACTACCCTTGCCGGCGCTGCGGATCCGCCCACTATCTTTAAGGGAAATACACAAACTTTAAATCCTGAAGGAGGAAGAGAGCGAAGATTGGTAAGCTGTTCGATATGCAAATATTCTTTTTCTATTCCTACACGATGTCCTTCCCAGAAATATTCGGGATCATTAAGTTCTTTTGCCTTTTTGGCCATATACTTTAATGGAAGATCCCATCCCCACTGGTCTATTCCCATAACTTTTACTCCCTGATCAATCAGCCATTCTGTTGCTTCACGACTCATTCCGGTTCCTTTTTCCACAAAATCAGGAGTTCCCATCAGCTGATCACGATCTGTTCTGATAAGAACAATATTTCCTTCCTGAATGGAAATTCCATTTTTATCAAGATCTTTTTTAAGATCATCAATGGTAATGGCTACAAAATCTTCTTTATGACTACAATCGATAACAATACCATCCCCATAACACCACTCCAAAGGAATCTGATCAATCGTTTTTGCAGGCTTTCCTTCTACCTCAGGACCATAATGCCATGGAGCATCAATATGAGTCGTTGCATGAAGCCCCATATTTTTGATGGTATCATCTGCCCAGCCTGTCCAGTTTTTAGGAAAGAGCCTAAAAGGGAGATTCAAAGCAAGACGAATCAACCAATGGGATTTCCTGTGAGGTTTATGTTTGATCTTCACCCTCATAAACCACGGGTCTCCGGCATTGTATTGAATAGGTTTGGATAAATCGACAATTGTTGTTTTCATTCAGTAGTTGCGTTAAGATAAAGAAACAAAGGTAGTAAAATAAGCAAATTCCATCCTTTACTGTCTTTACACTTAAAAAATTCTTGGAATCATTATCTTCTTAGGATCATTTTCATCATAAAGAATATCGATGCCTCCATGCTTTGGAACGGAAGAAAGATTTAAAAGACTAACGACCTTTTTATAAACTGCAATATGTTCATTCCCTCTGAAGTCTTTAAAACTGACCTGAAATATAAGTTGTGGCTGATCATTCACCATTAAGCCTGTCTGGTTTACACTGATAATCTCTCCTTCAGCATTTCTTCCGCTAAATAGAATACGCTCTTCTTTCTTATTTTTTACAAACTTTCCGACAATACGATTAACGATCAATATGATAACCAAAAACATAAAACCACTGAAAACAATGGGGTGCATAAATGTCAAAAACCTCCACCCAAAATCAAATGACTCCCTTCTATAAAAATAAATGTAAAGTCCGATTACATATGCAATCATAAAAGCAATAAAAGCAAGCCTTATCACCAGATTGCTAATTTTAAATTTGGTTTGTATACCACTTAAAACAAAATAAGGTTCTTTGAATGTTACAGGATTTAAAAGCACTTTAATCGTTTTTCCTTTATCAAATCTTTTTTCTTTTGGTTTTGTATCATAAAACATCATTTCCTGTCGGATAGAGGTATTTCTGAGATTCGGAAAGGAAAGAACAATATGGATCATATTGATATTGGTCTTCGGATTGTATTTTACCAATTTATAATCTATAATTTCAGCATCTCTTGGAATTCCATTTTGCATGATATGACTGATACTGTTCTTCTCTTTAAAAGTTTTCACAAGAAGATTATTGATCAGAAAAAAGAGAACATACGACCAGGTAAAAATAGAAAAACCGAGATATCCATAGCTTACGGCTAATGAATTTCTCGGTTCTGTACTTATTTCCTCAATCATCATATACAAGAAGATGGGAAATGGTATGCAGAAAACCAGCATATAAAGCGTCCAGAAAATGATCATAAATTTCATAACTTTTATTTTGCGGTGCATGATAAAGTTATGATATTATTATGAAAAGGAATCTTTGTTATACTTCTTTTTCGAAATAAAGTCTGTAATACTTCCCTTTATCATCTTCTCCGGTTTCAATTTTCTGTCTGTCCCCGTGGATGTATATATGGAAATTTTTATCCAGTTTAATAATGCTTTTAAAGTGTCTTTGGGTCTTCTTTACGGCAGCTTCACTGATCGGAAATTCTTCAGCAATATTCACCTGCATATCCTGTTCATAATCGGTTTTAAAGTTGACAAAACTTTCAATTACATGCTCATCTCCCAATACTTCACTGGCAAAATCATCTAATTTGAATTCTTGTTTTTCTTTAAAGAAGTTGATCGATTTGTTCAGGAAGTCTGCCTGATCAGCTTTAGAAACCTCGAATTCCTGAGGCAGTTGTTTTGTAATATAATCTTTATAGACCATCAAAGCTTCCTGCGTATGAAAATATTCATCATCACGCTGTTTTACCTTCAGGAAATCCTCAAACCAGTAATACATATCTCCATTTTTGTTGTTGTCAACCACGGAGAGTACATACCCTGTATCTTTATCGTTATTGTAAATCAAAGCTGCTTTATCAATTTTAGACAACCCGATTCCCTGATCTTTTTCAATATCAAATGTTTCCTCTGCAGGGTTAATTTTAAGGAAAGATTCTCTCTTTTCGGTTTTAAAGATCCCAATCTTATCCACTCTATCGGGACGGTCACTTTCATCTTCAAAAAGAACAATGAACAGCTCTCCACTCTGAACTCTAGGGTTTTCAGCAGCGTCAAAAAGGTGTTTTGCAATATTTTCAGATTCCCAGATAAATTTGGATTTATCTTCAAAAATTTCAGATACAGCACTGTAAACCGGGTTGTTCACCAGATAGGTATCACTGTAAAAATGAAAAGTTTCTTCTGACTTGAATGATCCTAAAAAGTAATCCTCAAGCAATTCTGCCATTCCTTCCTCCAACTTCAACTCCTCCTGGGAAAGTGTTAAGGAATCTCCATTAATCTTATTTCCGACTCTGTGTACTATAATTTTTGAAAACATCTTCTGAATATTTGAACTGCAAAGATATTCATTCTATTCTTTTCATCACACAAATAAATCTGTGTAAAAATGTCACAAAAAAAGGTAAAAAAAATGGTCACACGAAAACATAACCAATTAAAAACCAAACACATAAAATAAAACCCAACCACACTATTTTTTTAAACAAAAAGATAACAAACTCATTTTCAAAATATTAAATCACCAAATACTTGTCCTTTCTAAAATCTTAGCCTAAAAATATTTTTCAGAAAAATTTTTCTTATGAATATTTTAAAAATCACCTTAAAACAAATAGCTATAGAATTGATTAAGATCTATATGATACAATATCTTGAACTTGAACAAACATGTATAGAAGACACAACTATAATTATTGAATTCATCAAAAACAGGATTTCGGCTTAATAAAAGATATAAGTGTTTCCAATTTGAGAAAAACCGTCTCATTTTGAGATGATTTTTTTAGCTGAAAAACCAAAAATAAAACATCAAACAACTAATAACCAACACGATACATGTATTTATTTTTCAATGGAATACTCTTGGCATCATGATTTGAAAACATAGAAAAATGGACTTAAAGACATTAAACAGAATAGACAAGCTAAGAAGATTAAAAAGCAGAGGTCCAAAAACACCTTCATGGTTAAAGCCTTATCACATGCTCTTTTTCGCTTTTGTGGTCGTTTTCATCTTTGGTGCAATCATGAAAATACTGGAACATAACCCCAATTAAAATATAATAATATGAACTATTTACAAGCCGTACAGGAGATCACAGATGTGGTTCCCGATTTTGAAAATGAAGTAAAAGAAATCAAAATTCAAAATTCTTATAGTATCATCCGAACATTCACGGAACGTATTAAAAATATGATCCGCCAAAATGACAGAAACCTGTTGTTTAAAAGTTTACAAAAAATGGACAAAATTTATGTTGATGGAGATCAGATGTTAAAAAATGCCGTTGAGACCACTTTTATCTATTCTCTGGACAATTCTACCGCTTTCTGTAGTGAGGAGTATAAAAAAGTGATTTTTAGTCATATTTCTTCTGCCCTTCAGAAAACATATTCGAGACAAATTTACAGTCACGGGATATAAAGGTTTTATTACATTTTTTATCCGTTTCATTACAAAGTGTTTAAATTAAACAAAAATAAAAATAACTCACAATCAATAGATTATGAAAAATAAAATCAGAAGAATTTCAGATTGGAAAACCTGGAAAAGCACTACTAATAGACATAATGCAGAGATATTACTCACTCACATTGCAGTGATACTAGGAGTATTTATTTTTGCAGCCTGTATTTAAATTTTGGTATACATTTCGCTGCAATATAAAGTGTTTGAAAAATTCTTAATTATGATGAAAGTACAAATGCAAACTATTAATCAAAAAATAGCTGTTGAATACTTAAAATTTTTCTATCCGCCACTTCGCAATGAAATCACGCAGTTATCTGTTCAGGATAATTTTGCCGGGATTATGCAGGCTACGGTTAACTATCTTAAGAATCTTCTTCAGGAATCTAAGATCAGTATCATTGCCCATCACCTCAAATTGATGGACTCGATCTATAGGAATGGAGACTCTTATGTAAGAACCATGATCGAAAACCTTTTTGTAAGATCATTCGAAAGCTTTAAAAAACATGCAAAAATCCAGCATTGGAAACTCCTTTATCAATACATGCCTGTAAGCTTCCAAATTATTTATAATGAACAGCAGAAACAGGATCAGCTGTATTTTGGAAAATAATATGGTAAAAGGCGAAGAAAGCAAAGAAGACTAGCAGTCGGATTTTCTTTTTTCGCCTTTTTACCTATAAATACAATGAGTTATATTTTCATTTTCTTTCTTTAAGAGACATTTTCTTTGACTCTTCTTTCATGGGTCCTTCCAAAATCCTTACTTTGCAAAAAATAATAACGATGAAATACTTTTTCTATTCTATGGCTTGCTTAGCCCTTCTTTCATGTGGAAATAATGACAATACCATTGATGATCCCAGGCCAATAGACAAAGATGTTTATCGTTTCGAGTTCAAAAATTATAAGATTTCAAGTATTGTTCTTTATAAAGGATCAATGGGGCATAAATCCAGTCCTGATGAGGCTTATTTAAGCAAATATTGGGATTTATATCAGGAGCCTGCATGGATGAAAATAGATATGGATCTGAAGAATAAGTCTATAAAACTAATTTCAGAATCCCCTACAAAATTTGAATATAGTTTTAATATTATTAATGATTCCGTTCTGATCAATGACGCCAACAATAAACCCACTTATATAGGTGATTTTAATAAAGCAACATCCACCTTTAATCTCAAAAGAACCTTTAAATATATAAAAAAAGCTCCCCGTGAAGATGACTACGGAACACTGATAACTCAAAATACCCTTTTCGGAACGACACAGTATGAATCTGTTTTTGGAAATATTTTTACAGCTCCATCACAAATGACTAAGTCAGAAGATCAGGTTTTATGGAGTAATATTGAGTATTATTATAAAGCATTGTAATAGTACTGACGATATAAAAATCCCCGGAGTTCATCATTCCGGGAACTTTATAGAGGATGTCCTTAAGTACAAGATGACTATTTTTTCATGAATACATTCCGGATAGTCTGACTTTCGTTTTTACTCAATGGAGAAGTTTTTCCCAATTTTGATATAAAAGCTGCTACCTCTTCCGAAGTAGCCGGTGAGCCCAGGTTTTCTCCTTTAGCATTAAAAGAATCTGCCAGCACTTCTCCTTTTGGACTTAATATTAACCAGAAAGGAAGACCTGCATTTTCTCCTTTATATTTATTCATCAGCTCCTGCCCTCCCGGATTTTCAAGGCTTTTCTTTTCACCTCTTTCCTGAACGTCAATATAAGCGGTCACAAATCTTTTATCAAAAATAGGTTGGGTCTCAGAAAGTTTCATATTCTTTTCCATCGTCTTACACCATTTGCACCATGAAGCGTGAAACATCAGCAAAACATTTTTCTTACCTTTCTTAGCCTCTGTAAGTGCTTTATTTACTACTACATTTGCTTTTTCCTGGGCCATACCCAATTGAAAAAACAATAAAGCAGCTACCACAATGATTTTAGGATATTTCATTCGAATTTTGTTTTTTATTCTATGCGAATGTAGACATTTTCTGTAATTTAGTCAGTGATAAAAAGACTTGTCTCGTTTACAATATAAAACCTCACAACCAAAGAAATGATTGAAATAAAGAAATATTCAAATCAGGCAGGAAATCCTGAACCAAAACGGTTGATTAAGTATACTCTATTCTGGTGCAAGAGTGGAAATTCAGAGATTTTAATCGACGAAAATATCTTTATTTTAAAACCCCATCAGGTGGTAACGATCACATCTGGACAATTTCACCAATTAATTAAGGTAAACGGCGAACTGACAGCCCTTGAATTTACATTGGATTTTTTCAGTAAAAGCGACTCTGACATTGAACTTATTTTTCACAACGGACTTTTCTGTCATTTTGGAATGAATGAATTGATCACCATTCACGATCATTATTTTTTTTCGGAAACACTCAGTAAGATTGATAAAGAAATTAATGAAAAACCTTATCAGTATCTTATTTCTACCCATTCATTGGTTGAGTTATTATTAGTAGAGATTAACCGCAGTAAAATTGCCAATGGCGATGAAATCTGGAAACCGGATGCTTTATTTTTAAAATTTCTGGAAAGTGTTCGCCTGCATTTTTCAAAAAACCCTCCTGTATCCTACTTTGCTGACCTGTTGGGAACCTCAGAAGCCAAATTGAATGAAGTATCGAAACTTCATACTCAAAAGACTGCACAAAATGTAATCTACAGCCTTGTAGTTTCTGAGGCAAAAAGACTGTTGCTTTATGAAAAGCTCAGTATAAAAGAAATTGCTTATCAGCTAGGATTTAATGACCCTTTTTATTTCTCTAATTTCTTTAAAAAGCACACCTCGCTTTCTCCAAAAGAGTACCAAAAAACAGTAAAGAAAATCTAGCCGGACAAAAAATCCACCCAATTTTCTGCCCTCATTATCAATTGATCGCTAAGCCTGGCTTCCACAAACACATTTAATTTTCAATTCTCAATTCTCAAATTTTATATGCTTTTCCCGGAATTGTCTATTTTTTAGGCAGTCGTTTTCGCTGAACTTTGTACTTGTCATTGAAACCTAAAATTATAAGTATGAAAACCCAACAGGATATCGCCGTTTTTTTATTAAGAATAGCATTAGCAACAGGATTTTTATCAGCAGTGGCCAGCAGACTAGAATTGTGGGGAAGCAGATCTTCGGGATGGCAAAACTTTGTGCATTACACCGCAGAAATCAATTCATTTTTACCTTCTTCATTTGCACCAGGTTTGGCTCTGTTATCAACTATAGCCGAAATGTCTATCGGTATCTTACTTCTTGTAGGGTATCAGGTACATAAAACCGCTTTATTCGCCTCTATTCTCACTTTATTTTTTGCCTTTGCAATGAGTATTTCTTCCGGTATCAAAGAACCATTGGATTATTCTGTTTTCGTTTTCAGTGCCGGAGCATTTTTGCTGAGTACTTTTCCTCATTATATATGGACAATTCAAAAATTTTCACCCATAAGTAATAAATAACAACTAAAAATAATTATTATGAACACAAACATCCACGATTATATCGTAAAAACGAAACAAAAAGAATGGCAGCCTTTAATCGAAAAAGGAATTCACTATGAAGGTATTTTCGTAAAATCATTAAAATTTGATCCTGAGAAAAACCGCTCTACAAGTATTCTTTTAAAATTTGAAGCCGGAGCAAGCTATCCTTATCACAATCATCCTGCAGGAGAAGAGCTTTTTATCATGGAAGGCGATGCTTTTATTGCAGGAGCCCATTTGGAAAAGGGAGACTATTTATATACTCCACCCGGGTTCAAACATTCCGTACAATCTGAGAATGGCTGCCTTATTCTCTTTGTAATCCCGGAAGAAGTAGAAATTCTTTGAGATTTATAATTCATACAATAAAAAAACAAAAACCACAGTAAACTAAGATTTCACTGTGGTTTTCGATAAGTTTTAAGCCAAGGGCTAATATTTACAATCTTATGCTCTGCCTTCAATTGGAGTCTGTCTGAGTGGTATTAAAGTTTTTTTCTTTCGTATGATATCCACCAGAGTCTGAACTGAAAAAGTCAGGAAAATGTAGAGTACGATAAGTGCCAGAACATAGCCAATTCCATGTTCTCTGTATCCGAAAATACCTTTACCCCAGGAAATTAATATCCATTGAATCATATACATGGAGGTGAGGTTTTTGCTACAGTATTTCAATACTCTCATGAATGCATTTTCTTTCACATTCAAGGTTAATGTATAAATAATCCAAAGAAAAATTAAAGTCCATCCCGCAAAATAAATAACACCTCCCGGTCCCATATGGTAAAAACCATTGTAATTATATGAACCGTATATAAAGACCAGAGGAGCACCAATTACAACAAACAAAAATCCTATATATAACATATTTTTAAATAACTGTTTGCTGTTACCATTTAATTCCAGGTACCATTTCCCAAAAAACATTCCGATGATAATAAAAGACATCCAGGGAAAAACAGGAAAATACACAAAGGCTGGATAATCATTGCTAAAAAGTAGATCTGTAATATAATTAATAACTGGATAGTCAATATTAATTCCACTCACTTCACGCGATATCAGAGCAACAAATAAACCTATAGCAAGGATCACATATTTATTTTTGACATATTCTCTTATAAAGCCGACAAATAATAAAGACATACCGGCCAGTTGTAAAATATCTCCCAGCTGAACCAGGTATACATACTGTTGCTCTATTGGAGCATGCCACCCATATTTTTGCATAAAATTATGAGAAGCGAAACCAAAAATAACGGGAATCATAAATTTCATGAAATTCATGAAAAGACCGGCAAATACAAGTAATACACCCCGTTTTAAAGCACTCTGAAGACTTTGATGACTTGAAGTCATGAATGTGATCCCCATACAGATGAGGAATATTGATGTACCCCTGCCTAAAAAGACGATAAAGGTTCCAATTGCAGTTTCTGACTGAGATTTTACATTAGCAAATATAAGTAAGGTATGAATAATAATCATCCCTATAACACTCATCCCTTTGATAAGATCAAGCGCTAAAATTCGTTTGTTGAGCTGTTCCATAGTTTTAATTTTAATAGTGTTTATGTAGAAATGAAATCATGCTTATTGTTTTTATTTTTATTTATTCTAAACAAAAACAAATATACAAATATATAATACACAATATCATTTCAATATTAATTTTATTAAAATACTATCAAATATTAACCTGATCGTAATGTTATGGGATAGAATAGCAACTATAAATAGCAACAAAATATATTTATAAGAAGGCAATAAAATGCTAAAATCAGGGATAGAAGGCTAGTATTCAACTAAAAAATTCAGCTTGGGTAAAAAAAAGAATGATTTTATTTTAGATTATCCGACTTTTAACCTGAATTTTTGAACTTGATACCAAAAGAAAGTCCCAAGGTTTTTACCTTGGGACTTATCTCATCAATTATTCACTGGATTTTGGTAATTCCGGCGGACGCATTTTGTACTTATAGCTATTTAAAGTTTTTAAAAAAGCTACAATATCAAAAACCTCATCATCCGTTAAATTAAGTTTTTCAATCATTTCAGATTTATGGGGAAATCTAGGATCATTAATCTGGTCTCCTTTTGGAGTTTCTCTTCCCATTCCGGCATTGTACATCATAACAATATTAGCCAATTCAGGGAAAAGTCCGTTATGCATATAAGGTTTATTCTCGGAAACTTCTCTCAGTGTAGGAGTTTTGAATTTCCCTACATCTTCATTTTTCCGGGTAAACTCATATCTTCCCAAATCCTCATATTTTCTTCCATAATAAGTAAGACCCAGATTGTGAAACTTCTGATCAGAAAAATAGGGCGTATTGTGGCAGTTTATACAATTGGCTTTGGTACGGAATAAATGAAGTCCGTTCAGTTCAGAATCTGTTAATGCATCTTTTTTTCCGGAGACAAATTTATCAAACTTCGATGGCGGGCTAATCAGAGATCGCTCAAATGTAGCGATTGCTTTTACAATCTTATCTTCCGTAACATCTCCATTTCCGAAAGCCTTCACAAAAAAAGATTTATAATCCTTAATCTTCCTGATATTTTTGGTGGCCAACGACATGTGAAGATTCATTTCCACAGGGTTTTCTATAGGTGCTTTTGCTTGCTCTTCAAGGGTAGCCGCACGGCCGTCCCAGAAGAAAGTTTTCGCATATCCTATATTTACCAAGGTAGGAGCATTTCTGGTTCCGGTCTGGCGGTCATGCCCAAAGGAAACTCTACTACCATCCGACCATCCAATTTCGGGATTATGACAATTGGCACAGGAAATCTGCCCACTTTTAGAAAGCCTCGGGTCGAAAAAAAGCATTTTTCCCAGTTCCATTTTATCTTCGGAATAAGGATTATCTTCGGGGAATTTCATTTTAGATAAAGGCCCTATATCCTGAAACCCTTCTTTAGCTTCAGAAAATAAATGAGGTACCGGCCATTTAGACTGGTCTCCACTGCTATATAATGTACGCAGTTCTTCCATGGTATATCCCGTAGGATCTCCGGAAGTATAACTTAATAAACATACTGCTCCAATAATCGCCAGAAAGGCGAGATATCTGTCTTTCATTTCTTTTTCTAGTAATAAACATTGAGTCCTACAGACGCCATCTGATTGGCTCTTCCATTATAATCTACTGCATTTTTATAGGTACTGTTCATTAACCAAACCTGAGTAAAAGTCCCAAACAGCTCATAACGGATTTTATATTTATCAAACATATAGCTGGCATTAAAATTCAATCCTAGTTTAGGAGTGGTATCATAGGCAAAATCAGGTTGGGCAATCTTAGTTACAAAGATATTCTCTTTTGAGCTTTGATAAGGCTCATAATTAAATTCTTTTTCTAAGGGAAGATAAAGGCTTTGTGTAATCCCTACAGACAATTTATGTGAAGGCATCAAGGCAAATTCTTTTTCAACTCCGAGGCGGTAATTAAAATAAGAAAGCTTTCTATCCATCACCACTGATAAATCTCTCACATGATTTTTACCATAATCAGCATCAAAAAGTACTTTAAACGCTTCATTTTTATGGTTAAACCAAATTACACTGTTTTGCCAGGTCAGGTTTTGTTGTGCTAAACGATAGGTTCTGTATTCTAAAGGATAATTATAATTGGTATCCAGCTGATCCTGATAAGTAACAGAAGAAGCCCATTTTTTCCCGTTATAGTTTCCTAAAAAATTAAGGTAGAAACTATGCAGATCGGTTTTCAATCCTGAATATTTAATATAGTCTTTATGCCAGATAAATTTAGCATCCTGATATTCATAACCTTTATAAAAACGTTCAATGATGTTTTTATAATCATATCCGGCAGAAAAATGGGTATTCGTAGTATTAAACGCATATTCCCCACCCCAGATATATCCTCCCGTTTTATATTCGGAAGTTCTGAATTGTGTATTTCCTATATATTGGTTCCCATACCCTTCATTGTATCGGATATAAATACTGTCATTGGCAGGAACATTTCCGGCAATATTTACAAACTGAATATCATTATTTTTATAATTGTTGACGTAGCTCAGTTTACCGAAGACAGAATGTTGCCTCCATTTTAATCCCAGTTTTGCAAAAGCTCTGTATTTGTAATTGTCTACTTTTGGTCTTGGATCTGCATTTTGTCGATAGGATTTAGTGTATTTTCCTTCTCCTCCTATTTGAATAATTACAGGCTTTATTGGATTATAAGCTAATTGTCCATTGATAAGGTAGCTTTGCTTTTGCCATCTTGCTGAGCGAGGTACCCAATAATAAGAAGGATTGTAAATGAAGGAAGAATTGGTTGTTCTCTCATCATTCAATATATAAGGAACATTCTCTTCCGTTGTTTTGTCTGCCTGAAGTTTTCCTGAAAGAGCCAACTTCTCATTAAGCTTATAAACACCTTGAGACTGGAAGGTAAAACTTCCCGTTTTCTCCGGAGTCTGAACTCTTTTAAAGTTTTGTTTTATATTGGAATACTGAAAACTTGTCTGAGAAAAATCCAAAGGTTGAAAAAAAGAAATATAAGGGTCATTGATCCTGATATTTCTCTCTACAGAACTAATAGTAATACTATCTAAATGTGTGCTCTGGGCATGGAAGAACTGACCGCTTAACGCAGCCAGTCCCAACATACTGTATTGGAAAATTTTCACTGTTTTCTTTTTTTTAATTTGCATATCCTCTAGGGTTTGCTTTAATCGTTACAAAATCATTGGCTGAATTATTGGTATCCTGAAGTACAACACGGCCATTAATAACTTCTTTCGTTTTACGGATTACAGAAAGCCCCGTAAAGGTTGCTTCTCCTAATCCTGATTTATTGGCGATAAAAGTTCTTGAAGCGTCAATGTCTGACGGGAAATCTTTAGGTACTTTTTGTTCTTTATCCGTAATATCAATCCCGTCGATAAAGTATTTTTTAGGAATTTGTAAAAATAATGTTCCGTTAGGGTCTTTAGGAGCCGCTACTCTTTTCCAGCTTGCTATTTCAGCATCTGTAGCTCTAAGGATACCAACACCCAGCATAGAATTAAGATTCAGGATCAAATCATTGGATGCAATACTCCAGTAAGTAACCAACATATCCGGAACCATAATATTCTGAATATCCCAAGCAAAAGGTTTTTTACCAACACTCGTATTGTAAGTTCCCATATAGGTTTCAAAATCAGCCTGGCTCAGATCAACCGTCAGATCAGGATTCTGAATACCAATAGATTTACCGTTAATATCATCATATGGAGCTTTATGATTAACCGCTGTTTGAGCGACCACAATACTTTTCCCCGGCAAAATAGGATACTGACTTCCATTTCCCGGAATTTTAATAAATATGTTGGAATAAACATAATCCGTATTGGCTGTTGTTCCGCCTCCGGCACTCAGGCTCCAGTCATACTGTCCGCTAGGTAAAGTAAAATTGGTCACATTATTATTCACATTTCCTTCCAAAAATACCAGATGCAGGCCATCTGCATAAATAGTCTGATCTGAATTGTTATGAATTTCAATAAACTGGTCTCTTACATTTGCTCCTACATTTTTATCTGATCCTGCATAATAATATTGTTTGATTACCAGGTCTCCCAGGTTTCCACTTGAAATTCTTACCAAAGTAGAAGATATATTAGCATTAACGGTTACTTTTTCCTGTAATCCTCCAAAATGCACAAATTCATAACTGGTTGTTTCACCAATCTCCTGTTCATATTCATTTTTCTTCAGTTGAAGTTCTGCCTGAACATTATAAGTTCCTGGAAGTACAGCGGTCAGTTTAAGATCTCCGTTAGCATCTGTTTTACCCGTAATTTTATCTCCTGTCGCTTTATTTTCAAGTGTAATCGTTACATTGGCGACTCCTTTATCTGCTACCTGTGGATATTTTGAAGCATCATATTTAATATTGACCGTAAACGGTACCGGTTTAATTTCATTGTTTTTGCCAAAATCATCATCTCTGTTACATCCTATTAAAGCAAGAATAGGGATGATCAACAATAGTATTATTCGTTTCATTGTTTTTATTTTTATTCGTGTTATTAAAATTTATATGAAATATTAGCTCCAAAAGAAGTAGAAGTAAAGTTGGCATATACAACCCCTCTTTCATCATATGCTTTTAAGTTAAAAACATTACTCACATATACGGAGAGCCTGAAACCACTTAAGAAGTCCTTTGTAACTCTCAAATGAACATTATGCAGAGTTTTGTTATATAACCCTGAAAGTTTTTCGTCATCAGGTTTTAAAAACAAACTCTGATATTTTGGATTCGTTCTGTCGTTCTCAGGAATCATCTGCAATTCACCATCATGTTTAAGATACCCTATAGGATAAATATCATTAGCGCCTGTCAACGTTCTGTCTGAAAGAAAATGATCTGTTCTGAGGCCGATAATCAATCCTGCTGTAGCCAGATGGTAATCAAAGCTAAAACTAGCTCTGGCCATAGAGCTTTTATTTTTACTATCGTTATAAATTCCATACTGGAAATCTTTATCGATCATTTCAGGAGCCTTGAACCTATAAAGACCCTCATCTTTCTGGCCGGAAGTTTCCACATAACTGGCATTGAAACCAATAACAAGATTAAGGGCCTCAATTTTTTTGAAACTAGCCATAAGTTCCAATCCTTTATCGGTAGATTCGAAGCCATTCACGATCCTATTTTGGAGATAATTAAATTTATCCGTTCCCGCAATTTCGAAAGTAGGTATGTCTGTTCCTGATATATTAACATTTACCTTTGCTTTGTCCATTATTTTAGGGACACTCATCGTCGTAAAACCATCAAATAATCTATTGTAATACGCGGTAAGGTTAAAGGTTGCAAAAGGAAACCTGTAATCAACTCCTATTTCTGTTTTCCAGCTTCTTGAAGGTTTCAATTCTGAATTATCCCCCGGTGTAACGACCGTTTGCATGATAGCTGCAGAATAATATCCGGGTAAACGGTAATCTCCTAAAAGGAAATCAAAATATCTCGGCGATGTATACAGCTGATTAAGTGATGGAGCTTTAGAGGTTAATCCCAGTCCTCCTCTTACCGTAAATTTCCCCATCTGATACGAAGTGTTTACCCTCGGCGATAGAGTAGAATAAGAGTTCTGAAGGTCATAACGAAGACCTAAATTTGCCCTGAAAATATGTTTATTGGCAAAAGCCTTCGTAATATTATCCTGAATATACAATGCATACTGCTTACTGGAAAAGACATTATCACGGTAATTAAAATCTCTCATTCCGTTTGAACCCTGACCTGCAGTATTTATCGTTGTGAATTGTCCTGCCGTTCCATATCTCCCTTTTCCAAGATTATCTCCATATCGGAAATTAAGTCCCACACTATACATATGAGCCCACTTAGAAGAAGTTAGCTTACCTCCGTTGACACTAAGATTGGTATAAATATTAAGAGGTTTACCATCGGCAAAAGCCTGATTTTCATAACTTGGCGGCGTATATGGAGCATAATAAACATCATTTTGCGTAGCATTTCCGTAGGGACGGGCACCTTGATTCAGCCAATATCTTCTTTCTGTAAGCTGCGTTGCATAACTTACCCCTATATCCGCAGTAATCGATCTGAAAAAAGGTTTGGGATTATTCCGGTCAAAATTATACGTGATATTATTTCCTAATGAGAAACTTTTATTTTCCACATTGATGATCATTCCGGTAATATCATCAGGGTCTCTTTTTCCTTTACTTGTATTGGAAGAAAATGAAGCTAAAAGCTTATTTCGGAATCCATTCTTATTACTTGACCAGAGGAAGTTGACATTTGTTCTGTCATAGCCTACAAGGTTTGTTCTGGGATCAGAAAGTGAATTCATATAATCTACAGACGCATTCAAAGCATTGTTTTGATTAATTTTGAACCCTTTGGTAAGACCTATCTGATAAGTTCCTTCCCGGAGAGAGGCATCCAATCGTAAAGGGGAGGCTCTTGCAGTTGTAGTTACTTTAATAAGTCCGGAGGTTAAATCTCCATATTTGGCATCAGGAACTCCTTGTACAACTTCTATACTTTCAATACTTTCCGTGGGAATTTCCCTTAAATCCACTCCATAATTCGGCTGTCCCGGCGTTAAATTTCCTCCACGGGTTGAAGTACTAAAATTAATCCCAAATGGGCTGCTGTTAGCAGAATCGTAACTCTGCATATTCTCATTATTGGATAAAGCAATATCATTAACCATGAGCTGTACCCCAAATGCTCTGTTTCCAAAATCATCTCCGCCGGGAATATTTCCGGAACCGGTTACCGATGATCCACTTGCCGTTCTGAAAACAATATTTTTAAACTGGGTATTGTCAAATTGCTGTACATATTGACCCGGTAACTGTTGTAAAACATCTCCGATAGAGAAAGACTGCAAGTTCTGAAGTGCTTCCTGCTGGATCATAATTTCCGAAAAGTTCTTTTTCTTGGCAGTAAGCTGCACCCCTTCAATCCTGATTTCTGACCTTTTGTGGGGAAACTCTTCAAGAGGAAGGAATTTTAGCTCAAGCTCTTCACCATCCTTCAAAAAAATAGTTTCCTTCTTGTCATTGGTATTATAAAAAGTAATCTGACATTTCCCTTTAAGAGAGGTAATATTCCCATTTACCCTCATGTAGTTACAATTTGTAATTCCATTCCGAAGGAGTTCGGCTTTTCTAAGCCTTCCATTATGGAAAAATTCCATTGTCTGGGCAGACATGAATCCGCCTGCTGTTAGAAAAACAGCACCTGCTAATAACGATACTTTCACCCTTAGAATATTTAGAGCGCAAAATTAATTATAATTATTCTAAATAAAGAAAAGATTTTTAAAATTATTTTAGTTATTATTTCTTAAAACAAATTAAAGTACATACACAATTCCCTATATGAAGAATAAAATAATAAAAAACACTTTTTTAAACTCATAAAAAAAGCCCAATAAGCGGGCATTGACAATGGGATTGAAATGAAAGCTTGAGGAACAATGATTATACATTGTAAACCACTGGTTATTAATTTATTTTTCTGATTTTACATCTATCAAAGTTCATCTATATATTAATTTCTCTCAATTTTCCATTCTTATAGATTTCAACCTTTTCCTTATCAGCTGATTTTTTATTGAAATATATTATCTTTTTCAATCGGCTTTTGTTGTCAAAGAATTCTGTTTTAAGATTTCGACCGTCTTCCTGATAATGTATGGTGTCTAGATTTCCGTTACTTTTATAAGAATACATTTTTAAATTATAAAAATTACCTTCCTTATAAGTCTGTCCTTCGTAAGTATATTGAGATGTATATCTACCTTCTTTAATCAACTGTTTTTTATCATTATAAATAAGATAATAAGCACCATCTTTCGGATGCTTTAAAGTATACTGTACTGATAATTTGGGATGACTATCCGGACGATGTATTATAATTTCTTCTCTTTTGAAAAAAGATGAATCATTTTGGGAAACCCGTATTGTATCGGTAGTATCGAAATTGCTTTTGTGATATACTCTTGAAGTGATTATATTCTCTTTTTCTGAGCGGTCATTTCCTTTAGAGTAATTACACCCCACTACCATAAGAACCAGGAATAACAGAAATGGTACTTTTTTTTTAATTTTCATAAAATCCGGATTTTAATAAACATTTCCAGGTATTGTGTTTACATATAAAGGATACAACAATGCATAAAATAATAATCAATAGAATTAAGCGATTCCAAAGCTTTTTTGAAAAAGTAAATTATCTTGTATTACCACCCGCATAATTGTTCTTTTCGGCTTTCTGTGAATGCTGAATCCTTTTTATAACTTCTTTCCTAAATTCTATATTTTCTTTGTATTGCCGCTCTTTTAGTTTTTCAAGCAAGTAAGCGGTTATGGCTCCGCCGAAAATAGCGATTCCCAATTCAGAAAAAACATCAAGAATAATATCATTAATAAAAGCTGCTCTAGTACCTTCAAATATAAACTTTAATACCCTGCTTAAAACGGTTAAGAAAATACCAATTATGAAGAAAAATTTGATAAACTTTCCATAAAAATATTCTTTATCTTTTATGAGGTCTAATTCTTTAGGATTATTTTTATAGAAATCAACAATCTCTTCTGTAATTTCAGTTCTTTCTCCCCAAAGTGCATTCTCAAATATTTTATTTTTTAAGCTCATTCTAACCGTTATTATATATTATCCTGAAAGGAGTACAATCGATATAGGAATATGATTATGATAAGAACATTTAACTATAATGGATACTTTTTCTTCATATTTCAATCAAAATAATTAAAAATTGAAGATAGATTTAGTGATTTACTCTATTAATCATATTATTTTATTAGAAAAATTAAAGGTAATAAACAATTTCTTAAGTTTCACTTCTTCACCCATTAAGTTCCCATACAAATAACGATATAAGACCAATAAATATTAAATAATATAAAGAGAAACCAAAAAAAAGAAAAACCGCTACAGACAGATGCCTGTAGCGGTTTTATATGTTTTATTAATTAGTGTTAACTAAATAATTACTTCACTTCTTCGAAGTCTGCATCCTGTACATCATCAGCAGCACCTGCATTACCTCCAGGGTTTTGAGCTCCCGCTCCTGCATCAGCTCCAGGTTGTTGACCCGCTGCATACAATTCTTCAGAAGCGGCCATCCATGCTGCATCTAAAGCTTCTGTTTTAGCTTTTATGTCATCAGCATTCTTAGCTTCAAAAGCAGTTTTTAATTCTCCGTGAGCTGCTTCGATTGCTGCTTTTTTGTCAGCAGAAAGTTTTTCACCGAATTCTTTCAATTGCTTTTCAGTCTGGAAGATCAATCCGTCAGCTTTATTGAAGATCTCAACTTCTTCTTTTTTCTTAGCATCAGCTGCAGAATTTTCCTGAGCTTCTTTTTTCATTCTTTCAATTTCTTCGTCAGAAAGACCTGAAGAAGCCTGAATTTTAATAGTCTGCTCTTTACCTGTTCCTTTATCTTTGGCAGATACACTTAGGATACCGTTAGCGTCAATATCGAAAGTTACTTCAATTTGAGGAACTCCTCTTGGTGCAGGTGGAATATCCTGAAGATCAAATCTACCGATTTCTTTGTTATCGTTGAACATAGATCTTTCCCCTTGTCCTACTCTGATGCTTACAGCCGGCTGGTTGTCAGAAGCTGTAGAGAATACTTCAGATTTTTTAGTTGGGATCGTAGTGTTTGCTTCAATTAATTTAGTGAATACAGACCCCATAGTTTCGATACCTAAAGAAAGTGGTGTAACATCAAGAAGTAAAACATCTTTTACATCTCCTGTCAATACACCTCCCTGAATTGCTGCACCAACTGCTACAACCTCATCCGGATTAACTCCTTTAGACGGTTTTTTTCCGAAGAATTTTTCTACTTCTTCCTGGATGATCGGGATTCTTGTTGAACCTCCTACCAAGATTACTTCGTCAATATCAGAAGTTGATAAACCGGCATCTTTTAATGCTTTAGCAACAGGCTCCATAGATCTTCTTACAAGATCAGCAGACAATTGCTCGAATTTAGCTTTAGTTAAAGTCTTTACTAAGTGTTTAGGACCTGTAGCTGTAGCTGTAATATATGGTAAGTTGATCTCAGTCTGAGCAGAAGAAGATAATTCGATTTTTGCTTTTTCAGCAGCTTCTTTTAATCTTTGAAGAGCGATTGCATCTGCTTTCAGATCTACCCCTTCTTCAGCTTTAAATTCGTCAGCCATCCAATTGATGATCACATCATCAAAGTCATCACCTCCTAAGTGAGTATCACCGTTTGTAGATAATACTTCGAATACACCGTCTCCTAAATCAAGGATAGAGATATCAAAAGTACCACCACCAAGGTCATATACTGCGATTTTCTGATCTTTATGATTTTTATCAAGACCGTAAGCCAACGCTGCAGCTGTAGGTTCGTTGATAATTCTTTCTACTTTAAGACCTGCAATTTCACCTGCTTCTTTAGTAGCTTGTCTTTGTGCGTCGTTGAAATAAGCAGGTACAGTGATTACCGCTCTTGTTACTTCCTGTCCAAGATAGTCTTCAGCAGTTTTCTTCATTTTCTGAAGGATCATAGCCGAAATTTCCTGTGGAGTATATTCTCTATCGTCGATTTTTACTTTTACAGTATCGTTTGGTCCGGAAACCACTTTATAAGGTACTCTTGTGATTTCAGAAGCATCATCTTTAAAATGCGTTCCGATAAATCTTTTGATAGAGTAAACAGTCTTTGTTGGATTCGTTACAGCCTGTCTTTTTGCAGGATCACCTACTTTTCTTTCACCATCTTCTGTAAAGGCTACAATAGAAGGTGTTGTTCTTTTACCTTCTGCATTCGGGATAACAACAGGGTCTTTACCCTCCATAACAGCAACACAAGAGTTGGTTGTTCCTAAGTCAATTCCAATTATTTTACTCATAATATTTTATATTTTTTTCTAATTTCTAATTTAATTTACACTCTGAATTTCTCAATATCTATACCATTCAAAGATTTGTGACAAAATGACACAATAAAAATAAAAACCTCGGTTATATCAGAGTTTTGAAATTATATTTAGGAAAAAACATCATTTTTTTGAGCCCGTATATGTCAACTTTTGCCCATTACAAATCCATAATTTCATTTACTTTCTTTTAAAACCTGAATCAGGAAGTATCCTAAATCCGGATCTACCGGAAATATCCGTCCCGTATTGAATGCTACCCCCATTCCGTTACTGCCCAACCCTACACCGTCTATCCCCATTCCTGAAAAGCTGTAAAACTTATTAAACTGTCCGGGCCGTCCTTTAACCCAGATAGCCATTCCGGTAATTCCTCCTTTTACTATTTTTATCTCTTCATTTTCTTTCAATGCAATTTCTAAGAATGTATTGGCTTTGACTTCTTTTTTTTCCCCCGTTCACTTTAAACTTTGAAGTATTATCACTGTTTATAACCGGCTCTCCAATGATATAAACCTTATTTTTCTCAGCCCACTCACTCTGCTGCTGTATATCAGAATCTTCAATATAATAGGTATCCAGTACAAGCTCTGCTTCAGCATCCTGACCTCCTTCCTTAAAACTTACAATATGATAAGCATTGGCACCAGCTTTTTTGGCTTCTTCTGCGACAGATGTAAATAAATGTCCCAGGTAAGTATTTGAATAATGAGCTTTGTACCGCCCCACAAAGGCAGATTTATAATTTTCTACATTCTTTAGCGGAATCACAAACTCCTGAGGACTCAGGTTTTCCTTCTTCCCTTTCTCTATAATATCCACATATTGACTATGGCTCAAGCCAAATAAATGAAATAGAAATATCACTGTAGTTTTTTTCATGGTAATTCGTTTTTTCTTACACCTAAATATATCAAAAAAAACACTGACAATCAACACCTTTACCCAAACGTCTCCCCCTTAAAAAACAGTAATATATCAAACATTCTAAATTTAATCAAAGTTTAACCTAAAAAATAGGGATAGAAATTTCACGAATTATTATTTTTGATAAAATATATACATTTAAGAATGTCTTTACACTTTAATCCACGAGATATCACATGGCTCGCCTTCAATGAAAGAGTTTTACAGGAGGCCATGGACGAGAAAGTTCCTTTGCATTTAAGAATACGTTTCCTAGGAATTTTCTCCAACAATCTGGATGAATTTTTCAGAGTTCGTGTTGCCGGATTAAAGCGTGCCATGGATTTTAAGGAAAAAGTAATTGCTGAATCATTCTATCAGCCACCTTCCAAAATCCTTCAACGAATCAATGAGATCGTGATGAGCCAACAGCTGAATTTTGACAAAACCTGGAAGAAAATTCAGACTGAAATGGCAGACCATAAAGTTTTCATTAAAACGGCTAAAAATCTGACAGCAAAACAAAAAGAGTTTGTCAGAGATTATTTTGATGAAGTGGTGGAATCTAATGTGATCCCCATCCTGCTTCATGAAAATACGCCAATGCCCTATCTGAGAGACAAAAGTCTTTATCTTGGGGTTGCTATGAGAAAAAAAGACTGGCAGTATTCAAGCAACTATGCAATTATTGAGATCCCTTCCCGTTTTGTAGGAAGATTCGTTTTGCTGCCAACAGAAGATCCTGAAGAGAAAAATGTAATGCTTCTGGAGGATGTGATCACCTTCAACTTACCCCATATTTTCTCCTATTTCGGATATGATGAATTTGCTGCAAATGCCTTTAAAGTAACAAAAGATGCAGAATTGGATCTGGACAATGATATCCGTACCAACTTCGCAGAAAAAATAGAAAAAGGACTCAAAAACAGAAGAAAAGGAAAACCAACCCGTTTTGTTTTTGATAAAGATATGGATAAAGCCTTACTAGAGCTTCTTATCCGTAAACTGAACCTGACAAAAAAAGACAGTATTATTCCCGGAGGAAAAATCCATAACTTCAAGCATTTCATGGATTTCCCTGATGTATTTGAAAAATATGAAAAACCGGTAGAAAGAACCTCCTTTACCCATCAGGCTTTTGAGCATGGTGAAAGGGTAACCGACGTTATCTTAAAGGAAGATGTACTGCTTACATTCCCTTATCACAAATACAATCCTGTTATTGATCTACTACGTGAGGCTGCAATGGACCCGGATGTAAAATCAATACAGATTACCGCTTATCGTCTGGCAAGCAGCTCAAAAATTATCAACGCTTTGATTTATGCGGCAAGAAATGGCAAAGAAGTAACTGTAATGCTCGAGCTTCAGGCAAGATTTGACGAGGAATCTAACCTGGAATGGAAAGATATGCTGGAACCGGAAGGAATTACCGTTTTGGTAGGGCTTCCCAATAAAAAGGTTCATGCCAAATTGTGTGTCATTAAAAAGAGAGCTCACAATAAAACCATCCAATACGGATTTGTAAGTACCGGAAATTTTAATGAAAAAACAGCTAGGATTTACGGAGATCATTTGTTACTGACGGCAGACCGTGGCATTATGGCAGACATCAATAAAGTATTCAATATATTAAAAAAGCCAAAAGATGACTTTATTTCTGTTTTGAAAACTTGTAAAAATTTATTAGTTTGCCCTCAGTTTATGCGCGAGAAAATCGTTCACCATATTGACAAAGAAATCGAGGAAGCCAAGGCAGGAAGAAAAGCAGAAATCATTGTAAAAGCTAATTCCCTAAGCGACAGGCTGCTGATTGAAAAATTATATGATGCCGCAACCGTAGGAGTAACGATAAGATTGATTGTAAGAGGAATCTATTGTGCCGTGAACCAAAGAGAATTTAAAGAAAAAATAAAAGCTATAAGTATTGTAGACGAATATTTGGAACACGCAAGAGTCATGTATTTCTATAATAAAGGTTCAGAGGACATGTACATTTCCTCTGCCGACTGGATGACCAGAAATCTGGACTACAGGATTGAAGCAGCTGCTAAAATCACTGATAAAAACCTTAAAAAGGAATTAAAAGACATTCTTGACATTCAGCTCAGAGATAATGTAAAAGCAAGAATTCTGGATAAAAAACTGAGCAACGAATACATAAGAAACGATAGAAAAGAATGCCGTTCACAAATAGAAACCTATACATATTTAAAAGCTAAAACCAACAAAAAATGAAGATAGCAGCGATAGACATAGGAAGTAATGCAGCCCGCCTTCTTATTAATGAAGTAAAAATAAATAACAGAAAACCTGAATTCATTAAACTTAATCTGTTGAGAATCCCTCTCAGATTGGGAATGGATGTATTTACCATTGGAAAAATTGGGAGCGAAAGAGAAAAAATGGTCGTTGACGCGATGAAGATATTCAGTGACCTGATGAAAATCTATAAAGTAGATCATTACAGAGCCTGTGCAACAAGTGCCATGCGTGATGCTGCCAACGGTAATGAAATCATCAGACAGGTTCAGGAAACTTCAGGAATCAATATAGAGATCATTTCCGGAGACGAAGAAGCAACTTTAATCTATGAAAACCATGTAGCAGAAGGACTAGACAAAGAATTTGCCTACTTGTATATTGATGTGGGGGGAGGCTCTACAGAACTTACTTTCTATGAAAATGGAAAAATGATCTATGAAAGATCTTTCAATATCGGTACCATCCGTCTTCTTAACAATCTCGTGACCGTAGACAATTGGGAAGAGATGAAAGAAGAGATCAAAAAAAATATTGTCAGCAAAAAGCCCATCGTTGCCATCGGCTCAGGAGGAAACATCAACAAAGTATTCTCCATGAGCAAAACCAAAGACGGAAAGCCAATGTCTCTTTCTCACCTTAAAAAAGTATATAAAGTTTTTAATGATCTTTCTGTAGAGGAAAGAATGTCAAATTATAGCCTCAGAGAAGACAGAGCTGATGTATTGGTACATGCATTGAGTATTTTCAATAATGTCATGTCTTGGGCAGATATCAATAGAATTTTTGTTCCTAAAATTTCTGTAGCAGACGGCTTAATTCAGAATATTTATAGCCAGTTACAGCATAAAAAATAATTATTTATACAAACAAACCATATAAAGTCGGGCATATTGTCCGGCTTTTTTATTCATTTTTTAAGGAGCTGTTTCCCGCTTTCCGCTATATCTTTTTCGCCTTCATCAGACCCATCTAGAAAAAGGATGCCGCTGCAATCGGGGCTAAAAATGCCAGCTTTTCAATCAATTTAGCCCTTATTGTGAATCTCTCAAAGATTAAAAAAATCAAATAAAGCCAAATACATCAATTTTTAAGTCAATTTTGTGCAAAAGCGGACTAAGTCCCCCTTCTATTGATGCAACCCAACCCATTTTGAGATTTATCAAAAATATCTTTTATCTTTTATCTTTTATCTTTTATCTTTTATCTTTTATCTTTTATC
>CAUQIC010000006.1:0-265569 GCA_963518055.1 uncultured Chryseobacterium sp. | reverse complement strand
AACCTTTTGTAAATTTAACAAGATATAATTTGCATATGTCTTAGAATACACAAATTAATCTATGAGTGTATTCGTGGCAAAAATTATTTTATCCCTCTTACTTTCATCGGAAAAGTATACACTGACTTTGAAGCGGTGATAAATAGGATATCATTATTTTCTCCTCCAAAAGTTACATTGGAAGTCCATTTTTCAGGGATAGAGATATGATAAATTTTCTTTCCATCACGATTAAAAACATGAACTCCATCGCCAGTTAGGTAAAGATTTCCATGTTTATCCAGTGTCATTCCGTCTGAACCCATTTCGCAGAACAATTTTTTCTCAGATAGCTTTCCTTCGCCCAGGATATCATATACATAGGTTTTCCCGGCATCAATATCTGATATATATAATTTTTTCAACTTTTCACTCCCTGCAATTCCATTAGGTTGTGTGAATGTTTCCAGCTTAGCAATATTTCCCTCTTTATTTCGGTAATACAAACTTTTATGAGATAATTCCTGTTTAAAATTAATCCAATACTCTCTTTCATATAGTGGATCTGTAAAATACATTCCCCCTGATGCATCATTCCAAACATCATTAGGCCCGTTAAACCTTTTTCCTTCAAAACTTCTAAACAAAACTTCTACTTTTCTATCTTTCGAAATTTTCCACATTTCGCCTTGATCATCTGAACAGGTAATCAGAAAACCATCTTTATCAAAATGAGTTCCGTTGGCTCTCCCTGTTTTATTTAAAAATTCAATGATTGTATTACTTTTCCAATCCCAATAGTAAATTTTATCATTGGGTTGGTCGGTAAAATAAACATTCCCTTCTTTATCAGTCGATGGTCCTTCTGTAAAACTAAATTTATCTGAAACTTTTTGTGGTTGTACCCCTTCATAAAACATTTTACTATTATTTACTGATTGACAGTTTATCAATGCGAAAACCAAACCAATCATTCCGATTTTACAGATATTCTTCATACTTCACTTTTAAACCCGCAATTTACAATATGCTGTATTGGATTCAAAATATTTTCTCATTTTGATACATTATAATTAAAATAACAAAATGTCTCAATTGTCCTATTTTATAAGTAGATCCTATTAGTAATTATTCAATATAAATCGGAGCTTTGTACCACAGGGATTGATACTATTTGCACTATAAAAAAACGGTTCAAAACCAGCAATCGGTCCTTTGTAAAAATACTACGATAATACTTTTATAGCATACAATAATGAGTGCAGAGTCCAACAATATCAAGTCTTTGGAGATTGAGAATGAAGATTTCAGAAATTCAGTGGGAACTATGGATGAAACCGGAAAAAGAAAATGGATCTTTCCCAGAAAACCCAAAGGCAAATACACCAATTACCGAAATTATACCAGCTATGCTTTATTAGCTTTATTCTTTGGATTACCTTTTCTAAAAATAAACAACAATCCATTCTTCTTATTTAATGTTATTGATGGAAAGTTCTTTATAGTTGGGCAGCCATTTTACCTTCAGGACTTTTTCATTCTCGCTTTGGGAGCGGTAACTTCTGTTATCTTCGTCATGCTATTTACTGTAGTTTTCGGAAGAATATTCTGCGGTTGGCTATGTCCGCAAACCTTATTTATGGAAATGGTATTCCGCAAAATAGAATACTTGATTGAAGGAGACAGGAACAAACAAATGAAGCTCGACAGACAGGAATGGGATTCTGAAAAAATAAGAAAAAGACTTACAAAATGGTCTGTGTTTATCTTGATTTCTCTTACCATCTCTACTTTCATGTTCATGTATATTGTAGGATATGAACAGGTCTTCCAGATTATGGTGGATGGCCCCTCAGAACATCCTTTAAAGTTTGTTACGATGATCTTTTTCACGATGACTTTCTATTTTGTTTTTGCCTGGCTTCGTGAACAGGTATGTACTCTAGTTTGCCCGTACGGAAGACTTCAGGGGGTATTGATTGATAAACAAACCATTAATGTTTATTATGATTTTAAAAGAGGAGAAGGCCGTGCAAAATGGAGAAACAATGAAGATAGAAAAGCAGCAGGAAAAGGAGACTGTATAGACTGTAATCAATGTGTAGTAGTCTGCCCTACGGGGATTGACATCAGAAACGGACAACAGTTGGAGTGTGTGAATTGTACAGCATGTATTGATGCCTGTGATGAAGTAATGGACAAAGTTGGCCTCCCTAAAGGGCTGGTTCGCTATGCTACCGAATCTGAGATTGAAAATCAGGATAAGTTCAAATTTACTCCAAGAATGAAGGCCACCACAATGATTCTTGCGTTACTGATCGGGTTCCTAGGATTCTTAATGTATGACCGAGGATCTATGGAAGCTAAGTTTATTAAACCGGCAGGTTCTACTTTCTTTATTAAAAATGGTAAAATTACGAATACCTTCATTTATACACTTCTTAATAAATCGAATGAGAAAAAGACGTTGACCATTAAAGTAGTTACCCCTGAAGATGCGGAGATTACTTATTTCGGATCTGAAAAAATCATTCTGAAAGGAGATCAGATTTTAAAAGGAAATATCAACATCTCTTTCCCTGAAGATAAAATCAAACTCTCAAAACAAAATATGATTATTGGTGTTTTTGATGAAAATGGAAAAATGGTGGATTCTTTTGAAACTACATTTGAAGGACCATTTAAACTAGCTTTATAGATTCATTGAAAAGGTTAAGAACTTAGTTTCCACCTTTCAATTTTCAACTTTCAATTCATTTAAGCCTTATATTTCCTCATAAACTGAGTAGGAGTCATTCCGGAGCTTTTCCGGAATACTCTTACAAAGTAGGAATATTCTTCATAGCCTAGTCTGAAAGCTATTTCAACAAGGCTTTCATCAAGATACATCAACATCCTTTTCGCCTCCAGAACTACCCTTTCTGTAAGGATATCTGTCGCCGTTTTCTGAACTACAGTTTGTACTATTCTGTTCAGATGTTTTGATGAGATACCTAATAATGAAGCATAATAAGCAATAGATTTTTGTTTGGTAAAGTGCTCTTCAATCAAGGTTTCAAAATCCTGATAATGCTTAAAATAAGAGAGTCCGGCAGTAGAGTCGAAGGTCTCAAGATTCCTTGAAAACAATCGGGTTGCACTTATAAATATCTGAGACATCAGCGAGAGAATCAACCCTTCTTTCATTATGTTTTTAGATTGGTACTCCTTTCCTAACGCCTTAAATAAAATGATATTCTCTTTCACTTCCAGAGTATTCAGTTGAAGTTTCCTTGGAAAAGATACAGATCCGAAGAAAGGGAAATTCCTCAACTTCTGATTGACATAATGCATTTCATAAAACTCCTGTGAACAAAAGAATATATAACCATCTATATCCTCAGAAAGTTCCCAACTGTGAATCTGTCCGGGTGACAAAAAGAAAAGACTTCCTTCGGAAACATCATATTTCTGAAAGTCTATTTCATGAATTCCTGTCCCTTTGGTAAAAAGTACTGTGGCATAAAAATCATGCCTGTGAGGCTTTTCTATATGTTGATGTCCTACAACCAAATGGTTTTTCATGGTATTAAAATAAAAATCGGAAGGATTCTTACCCTGGAAAAGATCAATATGAAGAACGGAAATAGAATTCATCCTATGCTTTAATAAGGAAAACAATTGATTAAATGATGTATAAAAGTACTATAAATAAAGTCAAGTGACAAGTTTCAACATAAAAAAGGATCGGCTGTTGCCGATCCTCTCTTATAAAATTTAATGACTATTATTTCACAATCAATTTACTATTATAAATTCCTTTTGAAGAATTGATGCTGATTACATATACTCCTTTAGGTACATTTACATTAAATTCTTTGGTATTGTTCCCCTCACTTTGATAGGCTGAGGAATAAACTAATCTTCCACTTGAATCAAACATGACTACTTTCAATTCTCCTTTTATATTTTGAGATTTGATAAAGAATTTACCATCGGTTGGATTAGGATAGACTTTAATATCATCTGCTAGCGGAGAAGATATTTCTTTAGTCCCTAAACTTTGGGTTTCCTGAGTACAAACTTCAAGAGACCAACCTGTAATACTGCCTACACTACCCGGATTATTATCTGATGCAAACAAATTCCATGTACCCTGAGCTTTATGTCCTTTAAAGATCGCTAAAGATTCATATGATTTAGTTTCTGCCTGAACTGGTGAAGCACAAGCAACAGCGGCACCAGCATCACTAAATGTGGCTGTAATTCCTGAGCTATTAGCACAGCTTCGGTTCCAGATTAAAGCAGAAGACCCTATCGGACTTTCTATTCCGATAGAAAGATGTCTTATGTTCGGATGGCTAACCGTTGGAGTAACTTTAATTTTCGTAATGGTTCCGTTGTTGTTAACCATTAAAGGAGCTTTTACAATAGGTGATGAAATATTACTTCCACCAGGTCCGTCTGTAACTGTTACCGGAGCACCACTATATGTATAAGTTGTACAATTTTCATTCGTTACAGTATAATCAATTACAAAACTCGGGCTCACAGCATAATAAATATTATCTACTGCTTCCACCATAATAAAAGCATTCGCTGAGGTAGAACCGGAAGGAATTGTCACCTGTTCATTACCGTCATTAGGCGTATTAGCAGCCAATACAGTAAATGTTTGCCCTCCATCCTTAGATAATTTGATATTAACATTTGTTGTATTAATTGGAGCCTGATTGGTATTCGCAACATCCCAAGTTACATTGAATGTATTTCCTGAACTTAATGATTGTCCAAATGTAGGCCCCGTTACCTGAAAAGGGCCAGCTGATGCATTTACAGCTACAGTCATAGCATCTTTGCCTGTTTGCGGATCAACAGGACTATTATTTCTTGCTGTGAGAGTGAAATTGAGATTCCTTGCTACGCTTGAAACAGACTCCCAGCGAGTGGTAAGCACCCCTGATAATACTTTATTAAAATCAGGAAAATATCGAATGGGTGAACTTATTGGTGAAAGAGATCTAAAATTCGGCCCGGAAGGTTTTGTAAGATACGCAATAGAATTCGCTCCAGTTACAGCATTTACGGCAGCATCCATTTGTTCCCAGGTATAAGTGTATGACGAATTATTAGCATCAGTTGTTGTTCCTTTCAGAAAAAAAGGAGTAGATTTTGGAATGGTATAATCTAATCCGGCATTCACACTAATAGCTGGTCCTGTAAAAGGAGTATTAACACCACAAACTACACTGTTTATTTGATTTTTAATTTCCGTTACATTGAAAGTATTATAGTAATCGTTGGAATTAAATTGAACATCTAAATTTCCACCTATAATTCCTGTATAGGCCATAATCGTACTTCCGCTTCCGGGTTCTACTTCCGAAGTACCGGAACCATCTAAGTAAGAAGAAAATGTGTGATTAGCCCCTAGCTGATGTCCCATCTCATGAGCTACATAATCAATATCAAAAGCATCTCCTTCGGGAAAATTACATGAAGTATATCCTGCCGCTTTATAAGTACCACATATTTGACCTAATGCGGCCACCCCATTCGCCGCTCTTTTATCAAATAAATGTCCCATGTCATAATCTTCTTGACCAATACGCGCAGATATTACATAATATGCGCCTACGTGGTTATAATCATTAGTGTTATCTGTATCTGTCTCATCAAAGGGATCAGTAGCTGGATCTACAAATACAATTAAATCATTATTAGCAATCAGATTAAAATGCAGTGATAAGTCTTTTTCAAAAACAGCATTCATCCTGGTTAAGCTGGCATTCATTGCCGCTAATACTACAGCCTTTTTCTGTATATCTGTAGCAGTAGCCGGAGTTCCTGCTGCATTCAAATGATACTGTGCATATTCTCCTGTACAGGTTATAGCCATTCTGAAAGTATTGAATCCTGCCGTTTTTTTATTTACAGCACTGTTTTTTTTTTCTGTAGCCGATTTTTTAAGTGCTTCATCCATTGTGGAACACTCAAAGGGTTCTTTATCCTGTCCCCTTCTGGCATTAGAATCAAAAACAGCATATACGGTTCTGTCTTCGGTATAAGGTTCAATAAATTCTGACTTTCCGGAACGGGTAATCATGGAAGAAAAACCAACCGGGGAAAGACTAAATCTTAAGTATACCGTTGGATCTTCTACCCCTGTTCCCACATAAGATTTAATATCCGGAAACTTTGCCTGTAATTCGGGAGCCATATTAGAGTATTCCCAAACCTGAAACCTTTCCATTTTTCCACTGGCTGTAGGAAGAGAAATGACGGCTCCTTTTTCACTTGAAAAACGGACTGGTGCATTTTT
The DNA here is from genome assembly GCA_963518055.1 of uncultured Chryseobacterium sp. Taxonomy (GTDB): domain Bacteria; phylum Bacteroidota; class Bacteroidia; order Flavobacteriales; family Weeksellaceae; genus Chryseobacterium. The sequence continues at coordinate 259,289 of CAUQIC010000006.1, read as the reverse complement.
CAGATTTTGTCTGAGCTGATCTGCATTTAATGCATAAAGCCCGGCGAATTCTAGTTTTTCTTGAGATTTTTTAACGTTCTGAGACCTGAGCTCAGTTCTTGTCCACTGTGAAAAACCTAAAAAAGGAATCATCAGTGACAAAAGAAAGAAATAATGTTTCATAATCATATTTTTTTTGTGCCCGATGAAATTACATAAAAAAAATGACCTCTTATGTTTTTTTCACATATTTTTGAATAAAATATTATCATTTTAAAACCAAAACCCTAATAATACCTAATAAAATATATTTGGACGATGGTTTAAAAAATTTTTATCTTTGAAGTTTAGGATTCATTAAAATGAAAATAAACTTACCTGATAAACTGTATTACTCTATAGGAGAAGTTGCCAAAGCATTCGACGTAAACACCTCATTAATACGCTATTGGGAACAAGAGTTTCCTATTATCAAACCTAAAAAAAACAGAAAAGGAAACCGTTATTTCACTCCTGAAGACATCAAAAATCTCCAGATGATTTATCATTTGGTGAAAGAAAAAGGATATACATTGGATGGAGCACGTGTCGCTTTAACGACAAACAGCAGAATTTCAGAAACAATTACTATCATTGACCGCCTTGAATTTGTAAAAGCGGAGCTTCAGAAGTTAAAAGAATCTTTAGGAGATAGAGATTCGGAAGATTAATCATAAGTAAAGTTATATTATCATATTTATCCTCAAAAGAATTTGAGGATTTTTGTTTTACATTCATCACCATTTCATTAATTTTTTTAGCAAGTATCATTAATCTATATCCTAATCTCAGCCAATTACGTCTTACTTATTGTTATGCTCTGGTTTTATAGGTAAGTTTACTTTATAATGAGAAAAAGTTATTACCAGAAACTGGCATTCATGATGATGCTTCTGACCATTCTATTGGCTTATCAAAAGTACACCAGTAGAGAGAAGGAGCCATTTCCCGAAGTAAAGTTCATTATGGACTCTTCTCATCCAATCACCGCAACTTTTAATCCTAACACTCTCAATCATCAACAATGGGAGGAGCTTGGTTTTTCTGAAAAGCAAGCAACTACGATCCTGAAATATAAAGATATTATTGGGGGTAAATTCACCTCAAAAGAACAATTAAAAAAATGCTATGCTATTTCTGAGGAAAAGTTTAATCAAATAGAACCGTTTATATTACTTCCGAAAACAGGTAAAGAACTTAAGCCAAAACAATTCAAAAGCTTTGAAAAAAAAGAAATCATTATTTCCCACAAATTTAATCCTGATCAGTATTCTTCAAATGACTGGATAAAGATAGGTTTTAGTGAGAAACAGGCCACAGCGATTTTAAAGTACAAAAATTTCCTTGGGGGAAGTTTTATCAGTAAAGAGAAGTTTAAAGACTGCTTTATCATTTCTCCTGAAAATTACAGCAAACTGGAATCTTATTTAATACTCCCCACTAAAACAGCTGAAAACTTCAGGAATACTACTAAAAATTACGTTGAAGAAAGTAAAATACAATATTATCCTTTTGATCCGAATGCTCTCACTTCGGAAGGCTGGATAGCACTGGGATTTTCAGAAAAACAAGCTCAAATCATTGTAAATTATCGGGATAAAAATCTACATGGCAGCTTTAAAAATATAGAAGATCTGCAAAAGTGTTTTGTCATTTCAGTTGAGAAATTTAAGGAACTGCAAGCTTATATTAAAATTAAGCCTGTTCTTGTAAAAAAAGAGAATTTTCAACAGGAAAAAACAGATTTTTCAAAAATTGATCTTAATGCAATTACTTTCAAACAGCTTTTAGAATTCGGATTAGATGAAAGAAGCGCCAGCTCAATCATTGGCTTCCGAAAGAAACTGGGAGGTTTTGTCAACAAGCAGCAGATTTCAGACACTTATAATGTAGATAAAGAAATGGTTCAAAAACTCATTTCAACTGCACAATTGAACACTTCAAATGTATCTAAATACAACTTGACAGACGCTCCTGAAGAATGGTTAAAAAATCACCCTTATTTCAAGTATTCTGCTGATAAAATTATCTTCTATAGAACGACATATGTTGGTGATAAGAAAATTCTGAAATTTCTGAAGCTAAAACCCGAATATGAAGAAAAGATGAAGTTATATTTAAAATAAACTGATACCGGAAAATAAAAATCCTTAAAATAAATATTATTATTTTGAGGATTTTAATCTAAAACATTCGTCTGTATTTTAATGATGCATATAATTGCTTGGTCCATTGGTCCCTTCAATTGATTCCGGCAGGATTCCATATCGGGTACGCAAATCAACCGTCCCTAAAGTTTTTCCTGTATTGATATCAATAACACTGATAGTTCCGGAATTTAAGTTGGGAATATCCAGTAGGTTATTTTGCACCGCTACCACTTCTTTTCCTTTTTTAGTTTTAAAGAAAACCATGTGATGAGCTCCTTTATCAGCGGTAAGAGTTTTTAAAAGTTTTAGAGTAGGCAAATTACTGATGTCAAAGACCAGAACTTTTCCTGGGTCGGCAAAACTTACGTAGAGCCTGTTGTTATCATCTATGTACATTTCGAGTGTCCAGCCTAATCCTTGAGTACTTCCATCAAATATTTTGGTAAAAGCATCGTATTTCTTTGTGGCGGGGTTGTATGGTGCCATCCATATATCTCCGCCAAGCATGGTTGTGGCAAGTGCATATTGAGGAAACTTACCACGAAGCAAGAGAACTTCAACAGGGCTGGATAAATCCGTTGGGGAGTCTGCAACCTGATAGGTTTCTTTTAATTCATAAGTATTAAGATCTATCAAGGTACAAGTGTTTCCAAAACCACTGGTAAGATCTGGGTGAATAGTGGAAGTTACCATCATAAGCCCTTTTTCTTCATTCACAGAAATACCATGAGGATACATAATAAATTTATTGGGATTGTCCTGAATTGGAGCTTTAATAGTTTTGATCAGCTGGTTATTGTTGGCATTAAAAACACCCACACTTCCATCTCTTGGTCCACCTGCTCCTCCCATAAATGTCATAAAATATCTACCATCATTCGTGAAAAACAAATTCTCTCCCACTGTATTTTCACCGGTATCAATAGGAGTAGCCTTACCTAATATTGGTTGTCCATTTTTATCTTCTCCTGTACTAACCTCATAGAGATAACTGCCTCCCAGAGCAGTTGTGAATAATTTTTTGGCACCATTATTATAATAAAGGTGATGAGGCAATACTCCAACACCCAACTCAAGCGTATTACTAATATTTCCAAAGTTTGGGGCTTCAGGATCGAGCTCAATCACCGCGATTCCATCCGATAATCCTTTTAAACTTCTATAGTCAATATAAAATGAGGAATCATGGGATAAATATGTATTGTGGCTATCATTTTCGCAATCCATCAATATTAAAAAAACCACAAACAATACAGGTAAATTTAATCTTATTTTCATTATTTTTAAATTACGATTATTATAATCATAAATATAATGCGTTTTTAATATAAAACAAAAACATACTACACTAATATGTGAAAAAAAATTAAATAAGCCCAATAACAACACACTTCCAGTTATTAATAGAACCAGAAAGTATGAAAATAAAATCGTTAAAAGTAAATTGTATATTTAGTCGATTGTTTTAGTAGAATCTGACAGTAAAGTATTTAGCGTGCTAAGTTCCTCATCTGTAAGGTCTCTCCATTTTCCTACCGGAAGATCCAGTTTAATATTCATGATTCGTATTCTTTTCAGCTTTTTTACGTCATATCCAAGATATTCACACATTCTTCTGATCTGTCTATTAAGCCCTTGTGTAAGAACAATTCTGAAAGTCATATCATCAATCTTCTCAACCTCACATTTTTTAGTTACTGTATCCAAGATAGGAACACCATTTCTCATTTTCTCCAGAAACCTTGGGTTGATTGGTTTATCTACCCGTACCAGATATTCTTTCTCATGATTATTTCTAGCTCTCAAAATTTTGTTAACAATATCACCATCATTGGTTAAAAGAATCAAACCATCACTTGGTTTATCCAGCCGTCCGATTGGGAAAATTCTTTTCGGATGGTTAATATAATCTACGATATTATTTTTTTCTCTCTTTGTATCTGTTGTACACACAATTCCCACGGGCTTATTGAAAGCTATGTAAATAGGTTTTTCCTGAGATTCTCTTATCGGTTTCCCGTCTACTTCTACAAGATCTTCATCAGATACTTTAGTTCCCAGTTCAGGAACCTTTCCGTTAATTGTTATTCTGCCCTCTTCCAACAGTTTATCAGCTGCTCTTCTTGAGCAGTATCCTACTTCTGATAAATATTTATTGATACGTGTCTTTTCCATGAGTCTTTTCCGTAAACGGAATAATTTTTATTGTAAAAATGTAAATTCATTCTTACATGCCTTCAAATCTAAAATCATTATTTAAAAACTGGTCTGTAGCGTCTTCAATTTTATAATCTCCGATCTTTGTACGCCTCAGCTGTGTGAGGTAAGCTCCTACAGCCAACTCCTGTCCTATATCATGAGCAAGACTTCTTATATAAGTTCCTTTTGAACAACCTACCGTGAAGCTTACCAGAGGAAAATCTATTGTAACATCTTTGATATAATGGATGGTAGTCTTTCTGGATTTCATTTCCACCTCTTCTCCTGCCCTGGCAAGATTATAAGCCCTTTCACCATCAATTTTTATGGCAGAATAAATAGGGGGTTTCTGTTCAATTTCTCCTACAAATTTTTCTAAAGCTTCCTTTACTTTCTCTTCTGAAATATGAGAAATTTCCTGATGAAGAATTTCCGGTTTTTCAGTATCATAAGATTCTGTCTGCACCCCTATTTTGATCTCTGTCCAGTATTCTTTAGGAGCATCCTGAATTTCAGGGATCTTTTTAGTAAATTTCCCACAGCAAACAATCAGAAGTCCTGTAGCTCTTGGATCTAAAGTTCCCGCGTGCCCGATTTTAAATTTTTTAGGGAGATCAAATTCCCTTTTAAGCTTATATTTCATTTTATTGACAGCCTGGAAGGAAGTCCAGTCCAAAGGCTTATCCAATAAAAAAACGTATCCTGATTTCAGTTCTTCAGCAGTCATTGTTTATCAATAATGAAAAGTCTTACAAATACCCATCTGGTATTTAACCTATTTATTTAAACATATTTTTAGAGGTTGACAAATAATCGTATATAAAGGTACTATCATTTCTGTAAATATAATAAAGTGTAGAACTTTCTTTTTTAGAAATAGAATCTCCTTCTCGAACTATTTTATAGAAATCATCCTCAATATATAATTTTTCTTTATCCAGAAATACGATATAAGGCATATTCCTATTACCTGTATCCAGAGTTTTCTGAATAATTATACTTTGTTTTTTATATTCTAAGTTTTGTAGTAAATGTAACATCAAAATGTGAGAATAATCAGAATCCCGATTACATTTCTGTGCAACTAGACCTACCATGATAGCACCAATGAAGACAAATATCCCAAAATACCTTGTATCTGTAAATATTTTCTCAACGATGTTATCCTGAAAGTCTTTGTTAAACATTTATTTAAAGAAATAAAAATAGATCAACAAAGCTATTCCAACAAAAATACGGTACCAACCCCAAGGCTTGAAACCATATTTGTTAAGCACTCCGATGAATGCCTTAATAGCAATAAGTGCAACAATAAATGCGACAACATTCCCCACTACGAAAATCAAAATATGATCCTGAGATTCCATGATCATTTCATATCCTTTCTGAGGATTTGGAGTTTCTTTCCCCCATGTTTTTACGAACACAGAATATACTGTTACTGCCAGCATCGTAGGAACTGCCAAGAAGAATGAAAATTCGGCTGCTGCTTTTCTTGTAAGCCCCTGCGTCATTCCTCCAATAATAGAAGCAGCACTACGGCTCGTTCCCGGCATCATCGCAAGACATTGCCAAAATCCGATGGTAACTGCTTTTTTTATAGTAATCCCTTTTTCATCATCAATTTTAGGGTTTTTAAACCATTTATCTGCAAAAAGTAAGATGACTCCCCCTAAGACCAGCACTGAAGAAATGGCAATCTGATTCCCAAGAACAGCTTCAATTTTATCATCAAATAAATATCCAAGAACCAATGCAGGAACTACCGCAAAGGCCAGTTTGAAATAAAACTGAATATTGTTTAAATCAAAAAATTTTTTCCAGTAAGCTACCACAACGGATAAAATGGCTCCAAACTGAATAGAAACCTGAAACATTTTTAAAAATTCTGTTTCTTCCAACCCCATAAGACTTGCTGTAAATCCCATATGAGCAGTAGAAGAAATAGGAAGATATTCTGTAAGCCCTTCTATAATGGCAATAATAATTGCTTTGATTAAATCCATATTCTTTCAAAAATTAAAAGATTAAGAGATCCGGAAATTTAGAATACACACTCTCAATTCCCTAATCTCTTAATCTTTAAATATAAAATTTATTTATTTTCTTTTTAAAATAGCGTAAACTTCGATAACGAAACCAATCACAACGAATAAAGGTGCAATTCTTATTCTTCTGATAGAGAAAATATCGTCATTCCATGAGTTGGGATCAAGTTTACCGTCAACTGTATTGGCGTCCGGTCCCATCATCAGAAGAAAACCAACTACAATAAATGCCAATCCTATCAGCATCCATTTAAAGTTTTCCTTTCCAAAATAGAAAGCGCTTTCTTGTGGTGCTTCTGCTTCTGTTCCATAATTTGAAGCGGAAAATTTGTTTGTTTTTTTGCTCATTGTTAAGAGTAATATAAATCGTCAACGTTTGATTTTAAGAACCTCCATGTTGCAATAATGGTACTTAGAACGGTAATAAAAATTCCAACTCCCAAAACCAATAGCACCAACCAAACATATTGTTGGTTATCCTGTACAAATGCTGATCCGATCTGATTTGTAAAGTAATACCAAACACCGAATAATGCTAAAAGACCGATCAGTGAACCAATAGCTCCTAAAACAACCGCTTCGATGATAAAAGGTTTAAGAATAAATCTTCTTTTGGCTCCCACCAACTGCATTGTTTTAATGATAAATCTCTTAGAGAATATTTTAAGACGGATAGAGTTATTGATCAATACAACAGCCAATACTAAAAACAGAATTGAGAATCCCAGGATCCATTTTAAAATTCGGCTCAGGTTATTATAAACATCTACCATCAAGGTACTGTCATTCTTCACATCAATAATCCCCGGAACGGATTTGATCACTTTGATTGCTTCATCAATTTTTGTGGGATCAACGTATTCCGGTTTTAAAGCAACTTCAATAGATGAAGGGAAGATATTTTCTTCAAATAAAGCATCACTATCGATTCCCATACTTTTCTTCGCTTCCTTAGCAGCCATACTTCTTGAAATATAGGTTGCTTTTTTCACAGGAGCTAACGTCTGGATCTTTTTAAAAGTTTCTTCCTCTAGTTTTGCAATTTTCACAGAATCTTTAGCATCATAATTTTCATCAAAGTAAGCGTTCACTACTAACTGTTCTTTGATATAGTCAGAATACTTCTGGGCATTGATTAAAATAAGCCCCATTAACCCTAACAAAAATAACACTAAGGCAATACTTATCACTACTGTAATATTGCTGGACCGAAGCCTTTTCTTATTAAACTCATCTACAGATTTAGCCATTAATATTAAAATTTTTGGCTAAAATAGAAAAAATCTTCCGAAATTTGGGACGAAATAAAGAAAATCATTGTTAATAAAATCATAAAAAACTTTGAGTGTAAAAGCAAAAAAACATCTTGGCCAGCACTTCCTGACAGATGAAAACATCGCAAGAAAAATCGTAGAAGGTCTTAGTTTTGAGAACTATAATAACATCATGGAAGTTGGGCCCGGAATGGGAGTTCTAACCAAATATCTTCTTGAAAAAGACCAAACCATTTATCTTGCCGAAATTGATACGGAGTCCATCGAATATCTGAAAAACAACTATTCAAAGGTAACTGAAAATACTTTTGTAGGAGATTTTCTGAAACAGGATTTCAATTTTATCGGGAACGAACAGATTGCCATCATTGGTAATTTTCCTTATAATATTTCTTCCCAGATATTATTCCAGATCGTTGATCATTATGAACTGATTCCGGAAATGGTGGGTATGTTTCAAAAAGAAGTGGCTGAACGAACTGCCGCCATACCAAGAACTAAAGATTACGGTATTCTTACTGTCCTGATTCAGGCATATTACGACGTTTCTTATATGTTTACGGTGCATGAAAATGTATTCAATCCACCACCGAAAGTAAAATCCGGGGTTATCAGACTAACAAGAAATCCAAAAGAAGGCCTGGCCGGCAATGAGGTGCTCTTTAAGCAGATTGTAAAAACAGGCTTTAACCAAAGAAGAAAGAAGCTTTCCAATGCATTAAAGACATTAAACATTCCGGAAGCATTAAAAGGCCATGAGTTTTTAGACAAAAGAGCTGAAGAACTTAGCGTGTTAGATTTTATTCATTTTGCCAATCTTTGGAGAGAAAACAGATAAGATTCCATCAACAAAAAAGCTCCTGATATAAGAGCCTTTTATTGAGTTTTAAAACGATTTTCGTTTTATAAACAAAGCCTTTCAATTGAATTGAAAGGCTTTGTTTGATATATATTTCTTATTCTCTGTTCTTAAGCATAATCCATCCTGACCAATTCATCTGAGCTTTTGATTTCGGATATTCAAAATTAAACTTATACCAGTAAGTTGCTGAAGGCAGTCGTTTACCTCCTACTGTTCCGTTCCAAATTGGATTTTCTTTTGAGAATTTGAACATTTCCACTCCGTATCTATCATAGATAGAACCGGTAAAGTTTTTAAATTGACCAAGAGATGTCAGATCCAGTACATCATTAATTCCGTCATCATTTGGGGTAATTATATTATTAACCTGCAGCGTAAAGAATTCTAAACTTACCACGCAATGAGTCCCTACTCTTCTTACCAAAATAGTATAATTTGTATTATCCAAAAGATTGGTAAATGTATTTGACTGCTGCCAGGTAACTCCATTATCAATAGAATATTCCAGGCTACTTGGAGTGTTATTCATGGGTGGATTTTCTGCTATAATAGTGAGCGTTTTTTTACTACTCTCATAATCTAGTCCTGTTACAACAGGAATTGCTGCTCCCATCACTTTAGCAGAGAAAACTTTTTTACACGTTCCATTATCAATTTCTACTGAATAAATTCCCCATTGATCAACATCGATCTTTTGAGTAGTCGCTCCCGTACTCCAAAGATATTTATAGTTAGGACCAGCTCCTGCATCTAAAGTAACTTTATCACCTATACACATTTCAACATCTGTTAGAGAAGAGGTAATTTCCGGAGTAACTTCTATCCTGATGGTAGCCGGATTCAAAGATTTACAACCTTTTGTCCCGAGGGCATATACTGTAAATATAGTAGTTTGATACAAGGTAACAGTCTGCATATTGCCCGTTCCCGGGAAATTACTCCACAAATAGGTATCACCTCCTTCCGCTGTAAGTGTCACCGATTCTCCGGGACAGATTTTCATTGTAGAAGCTTTTACTTTAGCAATCGGGGTTGTTTCTTTCAGCAGCTTAAGCTCTACTGTCTTACTACAGAATCCTCCGTTAGAAACAACAACATACAAAATCTGGCCATCATTACCGTTATAGTTTAATATATTCTGAATGTAGTTATTATTTTGTGCAGCAGCATCAGCCTGATTTTCATAGAATTTAAATACGGCTCCGGGTGTTGTACTGATGGAAGGTTTTATTGATTGTAAATCAAAAGTGGTAATATCCGGCGTGGTGCAAAGCAGTAATGTTGCATCATTGGCCTGCGGGGTAAATCCGCCGTGAATTTCTATAGAAGCCTTTCCCGGGCATGGATTACCTGGAACACTTACTTCAATAGTGTACGTTCCGGGTTGAGTAGCCGTAATTGTATTGGTAGTAGCACCGGCAACCAGAGTTCCATTATAAAACCATCGGTATAGTAAATTAGGATCACTTACAGATGCGGTAATCACTTGAGGAACATTATCGCAAACATTAATATCAGAAGGTAATTGTGCACCATTAGGATCTAAAAGTTCTACTCCAATATTAAATGATCCTCCTTCTAAAAATACTGCAGAATCATAGCTATGATCACTAAAGTCTGCAATTACCATTTTAAAATGATATTGTTGCCCGGCCGTTACAGTAGCCGTAGCAGTGAGTGGAATTGTTCTACCGTTAAAATTAGTCTCTACATTCCCGGTATTATACCCTGCAAAATACTGTTCATTAACAGCACCACAAACTCCCGGTACTGCCGGGTGAATATTTGTAATACTTACCGGTCCGGCTGAATTGGGAAGAACTGCCATGTTTACATAAGGCCCTCCCGACGTTGGCCTTAACAGGATAGCAAACGCATCTGCAAAGGTACAGGGAAATGATCCCGTGTATTCTTCGGATGCTATTAAATAATTAAATTTGATTTGACTTGTAGTAGGTACAAAGTCAAATTCTAAAAGTACAGCATCATTTAATTTACTTTCCTGTACTCCTATTATCTGTGCCAAATCAGGATCTGACCCTCCTCCATTTACATCACTTAGTGTAAAACTTTCGAAACTATTTCCTGCCTTCCTTGCAAATCCCGTCGAAAGAATAATACCATCTTTAAAAGGAAAGTTTGTTGTAGCTTTATTAAAATACCCCCAGGCTCTATCTGCATTACCTACCGCATGATTAGGAGTAATTTTTACATTACTTACATTAGGAGTAACACAAGTATTCGTTCCTGATGAAATTAAAACATCTTTTACTAATTTTTCTATATCATAGTTGGTTTCTGTATAAGCGGGAGCATTTACATCGATGAAAGCTCCTGCCTTTGCTGATAAGGAAGATTTGTTTTCCTTAACAGATTTTCTGGATTGAGGCGTTTGTGAAAATAAAAATGTCGAGACGACTAAAAAAAATAAACAAATCGGTAGGTGTCTTATCATAATATTTTTGTTTCAACAAATTTAATTTTTTTTTAAACATACCATACACATATTTAACTTTTTTAAAGTAAAATAATAATAAAACCACACAATTATATCAAAAGCTCACGACCTAAACTTTATAATAAATTCTCAACACTAATCCTTATTTCCAAAATAATAAATAGCAAAATATCATTTATATTTAAAAACAAAAAATCTTTCATTTCTGAAAGATTTTATTGATTGTTTATATTTAAACGTCTAATTTCTGTTTTTCAAGAGTATCCAACCGGAACGCTGTTCCAATTTGTTGCTTGCCGGATTTTCCCACTGTACTCTATACCAATAAGTACCGGTAGGCAAGTTTGACCCTTTTAAAGATCCTCTCCAGATAACATCTCCTTTTGTCGCTTTAAAGACCTCCGCTCCATATCTATCAAAAATAGAAGCTGCAAAGTTTTTATATCCACTGATTCCCGTGAAGTCTATTGTATCATTAATCCCATCCATATTAGGAGTAATGGCATTACTGATAATGAATGTAAAGTAATCCAGTGAAGTTCCGCACTTAGCATTCTTCACCCTTACCATTAAACGATAATTTGCATTATTTAAAACTCCGGTAAATATATTGGATGGCTGCCATGTTACCCCTCCATCGATAGAATATTCTAAAGTTCCTCCTGTAGGATTACTTGCTGTAAGAGTAAGGACATGATTTTCATAAGCAACATTGGTAAACTGTGGTAAATCCGGGTTGATCAGCTGAGCTGAAAAAACCTTCGAGCACACTCCGTTACTGATCGTTACAGAGTAAGTTCCTGCAGTATTTACCGTTATCGTTTGAGTAGTTGCGCCAGTATTCCAAAGATAAGTGTAGTTAGGCCCTGCTCCTGCATCTAGCGTAGCTTTATCTCCGGCACAAGCATACACATCTGTTAATGTAGAAACAATTGCAGGAACGACTTCAATAGTAATTGTGGCAGGATTTACAGAACTACAGCCATTTCCACCCAGCGCATAGACTGAATAAACAGTAGTTACCGTAGGTGTTACCACTTGTGTATTCCCGTTTCCGGTAAGATTTACCCAATTATAAGTAATCCCTCCTGTAGCAGTAAGTGTTACAGATTCTCCGGCACAGATTTTTGTTTTAGAAGCTGCAATCCCCGCAACAGGAGGCCCTACCTGAACAGTGACAGTAGCCGGTGTATCTGAAATACATCCGTTTGCTCCTACTGCAAAGACAGTATATACAGTAGTGTTGGTAGGGGAAACAACCTGAGTATTTCCATTTCCGGTAAGACCATTCCCCCAGTTATAAGTAACTCCTCCGGAAGCGGTAAGCGTTACCGATTCTCCTACACAAATACGAGGTTGTGATGATACAAGCGCCGCCACAGGCTTTACTTTATCCTCCTGCACCGTTACCGTTGCGGTATAGGAACAACTTAGATTACCGGGTTGAGATATATTGGTAACAGTTAATGTATAAGTCGCTCCGGCACTTACAACAGGATTAAGTGTATTTTGTCCGGATACTATTGTACCTCCGGTCCAGGCAATAGTAGATCCTGCAGGCACTACAGAAGCTGAAGCATTCAGGGTAACCTGAGGAGTTGTACAAGTGATAGTTTGTGGAGCAGCTATTGTTAATGTCGTTTCCGCAGTTCTTAATAATTGCAGAGAGACTACATAGCTACAACCTCCGTTACTCACCAACACATATACCGTCTGGTTCGCTCCTGTTGGCGTGTATGTCGTAGGATTGGCAATAGAGTTTCCATTGGCAGCTAATGCATCGGCCTGATTGACATAGTAAGTAAAGGTAATAGCTCCGGTAGCAGTTGTAATCTGAGGTTGTGCTTCAGTCAAATTAAATGTCAATCCCGGTTGGTAACATTTATGCAAAGTAGCATTCTGCGCTGTAAATGGTTCTGACACTTCAATTGTAACAGTACCCGGATTTTGAGATACACATCCGTTAGCTCCTACCGCAGTCACTGTATAAGTAGTGGTAGTAGTTGGGGATACAGTCTGTGTATTTCCATTTCCGGCAAGCCCTCCACCCCAGTTATAAGTAACACCTCCTGAGGCAGTCAATGTTACCGATTCACCTTTACATATCTTCAATTTGCTTGCTGCAAGTCCTGTATTGGGTGGAGCGCTATCTCCAATGACAGTTACGTTAGCAACAGCTGTACAATTAAGATTTCCCGGTTGATATGTTTTTGTTATGGTTAAAGTATAGGTACCCGGTGCGTTAATAACAGGATTAAGTGTAGTCTGTCCTGAAACTATATTCCCACCGGCTGTTGTCCAGTTAAATGTAGATCCTGTCGGATAAACGGATGTTGACGCATCCAGTGTAATCTGAGAATTGGTACAGGTAAGCTCTACAGGAGGAGCAATAGATGCTGTCATCTGTGGAGCTTTTATCAATTGTAATTCTGCCACTTTAAAACAGAATCCGTTTCTCACTCTTACATATACAGTCTGCCCGCCCGGACTTGGATATGCTGCCGGATTAGGAATTGTATTGGTATTCCCGGCATTCGCATCTGCCAAAGTTGTATAGTATGAGAATACAGCTCCCGGAGTTGTACTAATACCGGCTTCCGCTGATTGCAAATTAAAAGTCGCATTTCCTGCCACATAGCAGGCTGTCAAAGTCGCATTCTGTACCGTAGGAGATGTTCCACCTACCACCGTAACAGTAGCTTCCCCGGGACAACTATTCCCCGGAACATAAACTTTAACGGTATACACTCCCGGTTGCGTTGCCGTATAGCTGGCATTCACTGCTCCGCCAATCGGATTATTATTTAAAAACCATTGATAAGTTACATTAGGTGCCTGTACAGAAGCTGTGAAAGTCTGCGGGGTATTATCACACATATTCACGGAGGCTGGAAGCTGTGCTCCTGTTGAATCCAAAATCTTTACTCCGATATCAAACGATCCTGCTTCCAGAAATACTGCAGAATCAAAATTGGGATCCTGATAATCTGCCAATACCATTTTAAAATGATAAGTCTGCCCCGGAACAACAGTTGCTTTTGCTGTCAGAGGAATGGTACGCCCATTAAAGTTGGTCTCAATTTGAGCCGTGTTTGTCCCTCCATAGTAAGCTTCATTCTTTGGCCCGCAATTAGGATATGACGGATGGATATTTGTCACACTCACCGGCCCCCCTCCAGCAGGAAGTACAGCCAGATTTGTATAAGTAGGATCACCGACTTTTTTTAATAAAAGAGCAAAACCGTCCGTGATGGTACATGGAAAATTCTGTTGATATTCTTTAGAAGCGAATAAATATCTGAATGTAATTTCTGTAGAAGCCGCTACAAAATCAAATTCTATAAAGGTAGCATCTCTCAAATCAGTATTGGGAATAGATAGTGCAGCTGCCAAATCAGCATCCCCTCCAGACCCAAGAGCGTCACTCAAATCCGGATAATAAGTATTTCCTGCTTTATATGCATATCCTGTTGAAAGTACAATTCCTTTACTAAAAGGAAAGTTTGTATTGGCTTTATTAAAATATCCCCAGCTTCGATTTTGATTAGTAGGCGGTAAATTAGGAGACACCGTTACATTGCTTACATTTGAAGTGGCACATCCTCCTCCTGATATCAGAACGTCTTTTACCAGCTGAGTAATACTGTAACTGGATTCGGGATAGCTGAGAGCATTGACATCAATAAAGGCACCAGCCTTCATTGTGGCAGCACTAGGCTTTCTGGCAACTGCCGTTCTTTCTCTATTCTGAGCAAGAACCAAACTTCCCACAAAAGCAAAAAACAACGCTAAAAATAAATTTCCCGTCCTCCTATTTAACATTTTATATTATTTTAAACAAAAATACTATTTTTTTTGATTGAAATTTAAGTTAATGTAATTTACATTGCCACTAACGCAAATTTATTAATCGTAAAATATCAACTTAATTTATTTGAATATAACAAAAAAAGACTGACAAAACAGTCAGTCTCTTAAATATAATTTAAATCTATTCTATATTCTTAAGGAGTATCCATCCCGTTTTTACGGTCAACAGCTTACTGGCCGGATCCTCAAAGGTAACCTGATACCAATATGAGGCTGTAGGCAAGCGTTTTCCCTGGAAATATCCATCCCAATACGGTCTTATTTTCTCAGCCTTAAATACTTCTTTACCATAACGGTCAAAAACACGTCCACTGAAATTTTTATAATCACTTACTCCTCTAAAATCAATAATGTCATTGATATTATCTCCATTGGGCGTAATCACATTTCTCATAACGAAAGTAAAGTACTCAAGAAACCCTTCGCAACTGGTAAATTTAACTTTTACACGAATGGAAATAATCTTATTCGGAGGTACATTGGTAAACACATTTGAAGCCTGCCATGTAACTCCATTATCTATTGAATATTCTAACACACCATTGCTTGGATTGCTTGCTGTAAGAACCATCATTCCCTTATCATTATAATCAACTTTAATAATCTGCGGAATAACGGCCTGAATTACTTTAGCTTTAAATTCTTTAGCACACACCCCGTTACTTATGTTGACCGTATAATCTCCAGGCGTATCAACAGTAATTGTTTGGCTTGTTTCTCCTGTACTCCATTGGTAAGTATATCCGGGGCCGGAACCTGCATCCAGAAGAATTTTATCTCCTTTACAGATGTACCCGCCTTTCACATTAGAAACAATAGCAGGCACTACTTCAATGGTTATACGGGCAGGTTGTAATGATTTACATCCTTGTGCACCGATAGCATAGACCGTATACGTGGTTGTCTGAGTTGGGCTTACCGTTCTGATTCCTCCGGTACTTGAAGTATCTCCCCATTGATAGGTAACCCCTCCTGAGGCAGTTAACAGAAGTGTTTCTCCTGCACAAATCTTCAATCTCGGAGCAATGAGTTGTGCTACGGGGGTTTCTTCTTTCCTCAAAGTTAAAGTAGCAATTCTACTACAAAAAGCTCCATTGGAAACAAGAACATATAAAATCTGACCATCTGTTCCATTATAAGCCGTCAAATTGGTAATATTGCTGTTATTTTGAGCCTGAGCATCAGCCTGATTCGCATAAAAACGGAATACCGCTCCCGGTGTAGTGCTGATCATCGGCTTTGAATCTTCCAGGTTAAAAGTACTAAGAGCTGGAGTTGAACAAAGTTTAAGTACAGCATCGTGGACAGTGGGACTCGTACCTCCTACAATGGTAATAGTTGCTTCTCCCGGACAGTTATTTCCCGGAATCATCACCTTTACTGTATATACTCCCGGAGCCGTTGCAGTATAAGTTGCATTGGTTGCGCCGGAAATGGGAGCACCATCTTTATACCATTGAAAAGTCATTCCGGGAATGGTTGCTACCTGAGCTTTTAATACTCTCGGAGTATTGTCACACATATTAATAGTACCCGGTAAAATAGCTCCTGTTTCATCTACAATTTTAATTCCTATATCAAAAGATCCTCCTTCTATAAATACAGCAGAGTCGTAACTATGATCCCGATAATCAGACAAAACCATCTTAAAATGATAGGTAACTCCCGGTGTTACATCTGCTACTGCAGTTAAAGGGACAGTTCTTCCATCATAATTTGTCACAATATTTGATGCCGAATTATATCCCGCAAAATATTGCTCATTGATCGCAGCACACCCTCCAAAGCCAGTGATAAGAGGATGAATATTTGTCATCGCAACAGGCCCTGCATTATTGGGCAAAATGGCTACATTTACATAAGGACCTCCTGCAGCAGGTTTTATCAATAAAGCAAATGCATCTGAATACTGACACGGATAAGTTCCCGAATACTCTTCAGAAGCAAAAATATAATTAAATTTTATTTGGTTAGAATTGGGTACAAAATCAAATTCCAGCATTACATTATCATTATAATGATCACCAGGATTGGGATTAGGAACCGCAGCTAATAGATCCGGATCATCTATTCCTGCTCCCGGGATGGTATAACTTGCGCTGGATGCAACATTCCCGGCTTCTTTTGCACGTCCTGTTGTTAAAACAATACCATCTGTAAACGGAAAATTCGTCGTTCCTTTATGGAAATATCCCCAGAAACGATCGGTATCGGTAGCCTGTTGATCCGGAGTTATTGATACATTTGTTACGTTAGCCGTAGAACAAGTAGATCCTCCGTTGATCAAAATATCTTTTACGAGTTGCGCAGGCGTATAGTTGGAAGGAGCATAACCTGCTGCATTCACATCTATAAATACCCCAGCCTTCTTATTCACAGCAGAAACCACATTTTTAGGAGGTTTTCTTTGAGATAATAAAGAAGTTGAGATTAACAGCATCACTAGGAGAAAGAGGTAGTTTTTTAATCTATAACACAGCATTTTATTTTTATTTTCTCAAATGTAACAAAATTATCAATAACATTTTTATCTCTATCACCATTTACACGCATTTTCACACACTTATTTATAATGAAAGTTTTTTATTTTTACACTTTTCGCAATAAACAGATAAAAATTCACAAATAAAAAACAGATACATATAAAATGATCTGCTTTTTCTCTTTGGTTAAAATAATATATCTCTAAGATTGTATCATTCGTTTTCTTCTTTTTTCAGTTGATCAATCTCTCCCTGTAAACGACTGATAATGTCTTTCAAAGCTTTTATTTCATTTTTATTTGAGCTGACATTACTTTTCAATATTACATTTTTAGCTCTTTCATTGTGATGCTCATCCTCTTCTTCTTCGTTAATCTCTTCAATATCCTCCTGAATATCTTCAATATCTTCGTTGATCTCCTCAATGTCTTCGCTAATCTCTTCAATATCTTCACTGATTTCTTCAATATCTTCCTGAATATCTTCAATATCTTCCTGAATATCATCAATCTTTTCGTGACTTTTATTGACAGACATCTGAATAAAAATAGCCAGATAAATTGCCTCCAGAGATAGAACCGTGGTGAGAATCAGTAACATCTTATCAAATGAAACAAGATTTACCATGGGAAGCAAAAATGAAGTAAGAAAAAGCAGCGTATGTACGATCAACGATTGAATAGACCCTATCCATGAGGTAATACTGTCTGCTATCTTTTCCAGAATTTCGGTTTTCTCGTTATATTTTTTCATCCTTTTGTTTTTACAATAATTCCTTTGTCACTCCCAATCCGAACAGTGCGAAGTCATATTTCGCAGGGTCTTTCTCATCAAACTTTCGAATGGCAACATCAAGCTCTTCAACTGTTTTCCAGTCATTTTGTGTTCTCGAAACCAATCCTAGCTTTCTGGAAATATTCCCTGTATGTACATCTAAAGGAATCGACAGATACTTTTGATCAATATTTTCCCAAATTCCAAAATCTACCCCTCTTTTATCTTTACGCACCATCCATCTCAAAAACATGATAATTCTTTTTGCAGATGAATTTTTATAAGGTGAGCTTATGTGTTTATGACTTCTGTGTTTTTCTGTTTCAAGAAAACTATTTCTAAACCTTTCTATCGCATGAAAAAAATTGTCTTCAGATGCCTGTACCTGAAATAAGTTTTCCAGACTTTCATTTTCTTTATAAATCCTGTTGAACTGTCGGATAAAATAAGAAAAATCCTGTCCGTTAAAAGTTCTGTGAATACTTTTATCCTGGAGACTTTCCAACTCTTTTTCGGAATAGTTCAAAACAAAATCATAGGGAGAGTTTCCCATAATATCGAGCATCTTATCCGCAGATTTGATGATTGATTTTCTATTTCCCCATGAGATGGTTGCCGCTAAAAAGCCTGCAATTTCAACATCTTGTTTCAACGAGAAACGGTGAGGAATCTGTATGGGATCATTTTCAATAAAATCAGGAGCATTATATTGATCTGCTTTTTCATCCAGAAAGCTTCTCAATTCTTCTAAATTCAGCATATATATCAAATTTTTACACTTTCCAAAGCTTTCGGCAGGAATGAATTTGGAAAAACTTCTCTTGCTTCATCTGTAAATACCGTTAAATCTGCGTATCTGTTGGAAAAGTGCCCTAAAATTAATTTTCCGACCTGGGCTTTCTGAGCAATTGTTGCAGCTTCCAGTGCGGTAGTATGCCCGGTATAGTCTGCCATTTCCTTCAAGTCATGAAGAAAAGTAGATTCATGATAGAGAACCGTCACATTTTTAATAATCGGAATAATATTTTCAAGATAACGGGTATCGCTACAGAAAGCGTAAGATACTGAAGGAGCCGGATCCACTGTCAGCACTTCGTTTTTAAGTACATATCCATCACTTAATACAAAATCTTTCCCCGCTTTTATATTATGATAGTCACAGGTTTCAATTTCACTGTATTTTGCAATTTCTTTCATATTAATATGCCTATCTTTCGGTTTTTCCTTAAATAGGTATCCATTGCAGTAGATTCTGTGATCTAAAGGAATAGTGTACACCTCCACTCTATTATCTTCATAGATCTTTTCGGAATAGTCTTTATCCAGCTCATGATAAACTACCTCAAAACCACGATGTGTTTCTGTAATCTGAAAAATAGTTTCCATCATTTTCTTGATCCCCTTCGGACCATATACATGCAATGGGTTTTCTCTTCCTAAAAGGCGGAAAGAAGCAATGAGCCCCGGAAGCCCAAAACAATGATCTCCGTGAAGATGGGAGATAAAAATATGATTGATTTTTGAAAATCTTGCTTTTGCTTTTCTCAGCTGCACCTGTGTTCCCTCACCACAATCGATCAGGAAATGTCTTTCTTCCATTTCAAGCAGCTGTGCCGTAGGGGAAGTATTGATGGTCGGAATTGCCGAGTTAAAGCCTAATATCGTTAAATAAGTACTCAAATCAATAGTTTAGAATAACAAATGTACAACAAATTTAATCAGAAAAAAGACTAAACTTCCCCGTCAAACCAGAGTTTTACCTCTGACAGAAGGGGAATTGTTGTATGTTGGATTGTATTTAATTTTTCAATCTGTCACTTTCAAAAAATCCATAAACAGATCTAACGCCTGCTTACGGTGGCTAATTTTATTTTTATCCTCAGGTGCCATTTCAGCAAACGTTCTGTCGTATCCTTCCGGAACAAAAATAGGATCATATCCAAAACCTTTAAGCCCCTTGTTTTCTGTCAGTAGATTTCCATAAACCCTTCCTTCAAAATATTGAGCTCCGTTTTCATCATAGTAGCACAAAACAGTAATAAAGTAAGCCTTTCTGTTTTCTATTCCCTGCATTTCTTCCAGAACCTTTTCAATATTCTTAGCAAAGTCGTGATCTCCTGCGTAGCGGGCAGAAAATATTCCCGGTCTTCCATCTAAAGATTCTACTACCAGACCACTATCATCTCCTAAACTTGGAACTCCTGTTTTCTCAAAACAATATTTAGCTTTGATTAAAGCATTAGCATGAAAAGAATCTCCATCTTCAACAATCTCTTCGTGAATATTGTAGTCCGTAAGACTTTTTACAATACAGTCGTTTCCTAAAATCTGTTGGATTTCCTCTTTTTTATGCTCATTGTGTGTAGCTACCAATAATTCCATATCTATATTCATTTTCAATTTTATTTTTTAGCTCTATTGATTTACATTTCAGCATAATGGACTTTATATTTTTTCATAAAAAGATAATAGAATAATGAAAAAACTACAATACCTACAGCCAGGATAAGCCATTCTGAAACATTAAAAGCTTTTGCAAAACTATCTTCTTTACCATAAAGCACCAATAATGACAAGACAAGATTATTAAATCCGTGTAGTAATATGGGCATCAATAGAGATTTTGTTTTATAATATACCAGCCCCAGTACACAGCCAAGCATAACAGCACTGATAAATTGCCATGGATTTCCGTGAACGACTCCAAAAATAATGGAAGCATATAAAATAGCCTTCCATGGCTCTACTCCTTTATTCATTAATCCTTTCTGAATGATCCCCCTGAAAATAATTTCTTCAAAAACAGGAGCCAGAACAGCAGTCATCACTATCATAATAACCGGATCGTCCGTCAACTGATTCATTAGTCGGGTAAAATATTCGTAGAAGTCTCCAAAGAAAGGGCCTGTTGTCGGAATTAAGGATGTTACAAATTCTGAGATAAGCATCATTCCCGCCATCATTGGGAAAATCAAAAGATAAGTATAGAAATTAACTGATGACAGATTGAAGCTGAGCTTTTTTCCTGTGGTACGCCTCACAATAAAAAAATCAAAAAAAGCAATGGCCGCGAGAAAGCCAACGGAATTGGCCACCATAAAAAACCAGTCTTTAAGCTCCAAGTTTTCTCTGAAAGCCACCTTCCAAAAGAGACTGAATAAAGAAACAGCCATTGTTCCTATAAATAATCCCACCACCAAAGTAACAGCGCCCCACCATGTAAAAGTAAATTTCGGGTATTTGCTATTTTCCATGCCTTTCTCTGTAAAAATTTATTGAAAACAAAGATAATTTTTTTGAATGCTACAGGCAACTAAAAAAGAAAATACTTAATTTAGCTCCACAGCCATGAATATCACAAAAGCAAATACAGAAATCCCTTTCCCCAGTTTTGAATCTAAAATCAATTGGTGGACAACTTCCATTCTGCAGATCACATTCTTTGGACTCTTTTTGTTGTTCTTCTGCCTTTTTGTTCTTGGTCCTGTTTACGGAATTTATAAAAGAGGATGGGAAACCATGCTCTCAGCTGCCTTAATCTGCTGGGTCATTTCACTTCTGATTTTGACTCCTGTTATCCGTCACTATATTATAAGAAGAAAAAAGATAGCCCGTACAATCGTAATCAATAGCTCCGGACTTTTATTTTACAACTCAAAAAATGAAATTGCTGAGCAGATTTTATACTCTGAACTACGCTCTTCAAAACAAGCTTTTGACGTTTATATGGTTACACCGATAGGTTCAGGTATGGTTCCTTTGCTGGAAATCATGGTACGGCAAGAAAAAAAAGATGACGAAGCCAAACGTATTGATATGAATCTTCCTCTTCATGTTCTGAAGAATAAATCTACTTTATATGCTCATTTCATACATGGAATTGCAGTTTTTCGTCCTGATTTAACCATAGATCCTATAGCTTTTAGAGTTTTTTCTATTGACCCCGAAACATGGAAAATTAACAAAAGTAAAGGGATTTCAATAGGTAGCTGGATTTTTATTTTAGCAGTAATTGTTGTTGCCTGTATCTTTGTTGGAATTGCATTTTTAGTTGCTTAAATGAAAACTGATATGACAGAGAAATTCCAAACTGTTACTTCTAAAGTTAATAAGCCAATCACCTATCTTTTGACAGGAATTCTGTGGCTGGTCATCATCATTATTGTGATCGTAATGGGAGTAATTTCCGAAAACATATATAGCCATTTCAAAAGCTATATAAAATATGAACTCAGTACTTTTCTGATTCTTATTTTTGCCCAACTCCTATTGCTATTCTGTAGTATAGCTCTACTCATGTCTTTCACTTATCGAAAAAAAGAAAAAATCAGGAAAGCTGTTATTGATGAAAAGGGAGTTACTTTTTACAACATAGAAGACCGTGTAATGAATTGCATTTTATATAGTGAACTCCAACATTCTGAGCATTTATCATGTGATGCTTATATGTATACTAAGACAGGGAAATATGCTAAATCCTATTTGAAAATTTATATTAAAAATAAAACAGGTCAAATTATATTGACAAGTATAGATTTCAACTTTGAATATGTTATCCTGAGTAATCAATTTGAAATGTACCGCCAGTTTTTAAGAGGAATCCAATGTTTCCGTCCTGATCTGACGATAAGTAGACAGACTATTGAACAATACAGACTTACTCCGGACTTTCCACCAACGGCACAACACTTTGGAACATTTGAATATATTATGGTGTCTCTTTTTATCCTTATTATCCTTGGATTAATGTATACTCTTTCGTTATTGTTTTAAATTTCTGATTGAAGATAATCCTCGCTTTAACTGATTTCTCATTACCTTCGATCAATATTGTATGAATTTAAATTTGAAAACCTCGTAAAAAATCACGATTTTTGCAACTTCAAAATACGATATGTCAGACTTACTCAAAGAAATACAAAAAAGAAAGACCTTCGGGATCATTTCCCACCCGGATGCCGGAAAAACAACTCTTACAGAGAAGCTTCTTCTTTTCGGAGGTGCAATCCAGGAAGCGGGTGCGGTAAAATCCAACAAAATAAAAAAAGGAGCTACCTCCGACTTTATGGAAATCGAAAGACAGAGAGGGATCTCCGTAGCGACTTCCGTATTGGCTTTTGAATATAGAGATCATAAAATTAATATCCTTGATACTCCCGGTCACAAGGACTTTGCTGAAGACACCTACAGAACATTAACAGCTGTAGATTCTGTAATCGTTGTTATCGACGTAGCAAAAGGGGTTGAGGAACAAACTGAAAAGTTAGTTCAGGTTTGTAGAATGAGAAACATTCCAATGCTTGTTTTCATCAATAAACTTGACCGTGAAGGTAAAGATGCTTTTGATTTGCTGGATGAAGTAGAACAAAAATTAGGATTAACTGTTTGTCCTCTTTCTTTGCCGATTGGTATGGGAAGTGATTTCCAGGGAATTTATAATATCTGGGAAAACAATATCCAGTTATTCTTAGAAGAGAAAAAACAAAAAGTTGGAGATTCTATTAAGTTTGATGATATTAATGACTCTTCCATTGATGAAGTTATCGGTGAAAAAGCTGCCAATACATTAAGAGAGGAGCTTGACCTTATTCAATCTGTTTATCCTGAATTTAATCGTGAAGATTATATGAAAGGAGACTTGCAGCCGGTTTTCTTCGGTTCGGCTTTAAATAATTTTGGAGTTCGTGAATTATTGAATGCTTTCATCGACATTGCACCAATGCCACAACCTAAAGAGAGTGATATTCGTATGGTAAATCCTGAAGAAAGCACTTTCACGGGGTTTGTCTTCAAAATTCACGCGAATATGGACCCCAAGCACAGAGACAGATTGGCCTTCGTAAAGATTGTTTCAGGGACATTTAAGAGAAATGAAAACTACTTACTGGTAAGAGAAGGTAAAAAAATGAAATTTTCATCTCCCAATGCTTTCTTTGCTGATAAAAAGGAAGTAGTGGAAGAAAGTTTCCCTGGTGATATTGTAGGTCTTCATGATACAGGAAGTTTCAGAATCGGTGATACATTGACCGGTGGTGAAAAGCTAAGCTTCAAAGGAGTTCCAAGCTTCTCTCCGGAACACTTCCGTTATATCAATAATAATGATCCTTTAAAAGCTAAGCAATTGGCTAAAGGTATTGATCAGTTGATGGACGAAGGGGTTGCACAGCTATTTACACTGGAAATGAACGGCAGAAAAATCATCGGAACAGTGGGTGCCCTTCAGTATGAGGTTATTCAATACCGTCTGGAGCATGAATATGGTGCAAAATGTACTTATGAACCTCTTTCAATGCACAAGGCTTGCTGGGTGGAAGCGGATGAAAAATCAGAAGAGTTTAAAGAATTTGCAAGATTAAAACAAAGATTCCTTGCCCGAGATAAATACAACCAGCTTGTATTCCTGGCAGATTCATCATTCACTATTCATATGACGCAGGAAAAATTCCCGAATGTGAAATTGCATTTTATTAGTGAATTCAGAGATCAATAAGAAAAAAGCAAACTTGCTAAACATATAAATCCGTAGAAATTTCTGCGGATTTTTTTGTTAACCATCTTAAATCACCCCGTCATTTTTTTTAATCTTTACTAATCTACCAGAGAAAGAGAATGTGAATGTCTTCAACTTTGGTATTTATCCCGGCTAGAAATTAAATAATAAGCTTCCTCATTTGAAAGTTTGGGATAAAAAACATTTTTGTAAATCTTTTGTAAATCAAATACAAAACACTGAAAATCCAGCAATTAAAATTTTACGAGTATAATACAGTTTATTTACAAGTACTCAAGAACTTCCCTGACTAATTTTACTTCATCAAAAAATTAATGTTATGAAAAAGTTCATATTACTAGTTGCTGTATCAAGCACATTTATTATGTGTAAAAAGGGTAGTATTTCACAATCCAAAATGGAGGAAGCAGTACAAGCTGCAGACAGTGCCGCATCTGTGGCTACACATGCTATTGACAATATTGATAAAACAGCAGACAAAGTTCTTGATTCTGCCAGTATTAAAATAAAGGATTTTGAAAATACAAAAAAACGACATTCAACAGAAAATAGAAAATACTTCAAAGATCGTTGACTCTCTTTCTGATAAGATTGCTTCTACCAAACTGGAATCAAAAGTAGAAAAAAAGGACTCTACCGTTAGAAAAGCAGAGAAAATTATAGTCAATGTGCCAACCCCTAAGGTTATCAGGGAAACTAAGGTCATTTACAGAGAGAAGCCAAAAAATGACAGTTATGAACTGAATGTACCGAAAGACAGAATGACAAAATCCGGGCAAGTTTCTATTAAGGCAGATAACGCAGAAACCGTAAAGGAAATCATTAAAGAAGAAGCTATTAAGAACAAAGGCTATATTAAAAGTGATGACCTCACGTATATTGAATCCGCAGACCGTAGAAGAGAGGATCAGAAAATATATACAATGGAAATTAAAGTTCCTATTCAGAATTTTGATGATCTGATGAATGCACTCAATGATAGCATTGGAGATATTGAGAGTAAGAATGTTCAGGTTTCAGGATCTCAATATACAGAAAATACGATATGCAGTATTTCGGTAAATCTTACTGATAAAACAGATATCGAAAAAGAACCTAAAACTTTCGGTGGAAAGTCATTGGCTGCCATTTCTTCGGGTTGGGATGTTATTACGTCAATATTTCTATTTATCCTTCCTTTATGGCCCCTATTCATTATTGGCGGTATTGGTTATTATTTTTACAAAAAGAAGAAAAACAATAATATTCCTAATCAGGATTCTCACTAGAATTTCAAAAATCTATCCTTGTGATGGATTTTTTGTTTTTGGATGGAAGGTGGTTATTTTTTACTCCCGTATTAAATCGATTTTTCACAGATCTGTTTTTGAGATGAGATTGTTTCACTGCATTTGAAATGAGAGGGTTTGGATGTTTGGAGGTTAGTAATGTAAGTTTTGGCTAAAGCCGTAGGAGTATAATTTATTTATTTGAGCGGGGTAAAGCCCTCTCCTATTGATGTTGATAGGTGAATGGATAATCAATATTTAACAATATTTGATATAATGCTATCTTAATTCTCAACTTTCCACTTTCAATTCTCAACTCTCCATTTTCAATTCCTTAGCCCCGATAGTAACGGTTACCCCGCAGCCCGCGAAAGCTAAAGCCTTGGCGCGAGGAGTATGAGTGGATAGCGGGATTAAGCTCCAAAAGAAAAAGGCCTCCAATTCGGAAGCCTTTTCTGTTATTTCATATTCACAACTTTATCTACGACAAATTTTGTGTTTCCTCTCCACGGAAGAGCGCCATTATATTCTTTGTAATGAAGGTCAAAGGTTTTACCACTATTGGTTTCCAATTGTTTAAAAACTTCAGGGTCATCTACAGAAAATTCAAACTCATAGCTTGTAATTCCTCCTGCTTTTCCTTTACCAAACCCTTCCTGAATCAGTTTTCCTTCATAGGTTTTAAAGATATACCCTTTTTTAATAGCATAGTTCAGGTAACCTGACTTTACTCCTTCCCCAAAAACGAAGAAGAACTTATACCATGCAAATACTCCTAATAATAGCAGTACGACACCGAGAGTGATCCACAAAGATTTTTTCATAGTAATGTGTGTTTTAATCAATTTTTATTTTGCGATACTTCTTGAGATCACAATTTTTTGGATTTCTGAAGTTCCTTCGTAGATCTGAGTGATCTTTGCATCTCTCATTAATCTTTCTACGTGATATTCTTTTACATATCCGTATCCACCGTGAATCTGTACAGCTTCAATGGTTGTATCCATTGCTACCTGAGAAGCATATAATTTTGCCATTGCTCCGCTTTCAGAAATATCTTTTCCTGCATCTTTTTCGCATGCAGCTTTGAAACATAACATTCTTGCGGCAGTAATCTGCGTTGCCATATCAGCCAATTTGAATGCAATAGCCTGGTGATTAATGATTTCAGTTTTGAAAGCTTTTCTTGTTTTAGCATATTTCAATGCCAATTCGTAAGCTCCGGAAGCAATTCCTAACGCCTGAGAAGCAATACCGATTCTACCTCCATTCAATACAGCCATAGCAAAATTGAAACCAAATCCGTCAGCACCGATTCTGTTTTCTTTCGGAACTTTTACATTATTAAAGATCAAAGAGTGTGTATCACTTCCTCTGATCCCTAGTTTATCTTCTTTAACTCCTACTTCAAAACCTTCCCAACCTCTTTCTACGATGAAAGCGTTGATTCCTTTATGTTTTTTCTCAGGATCTGTTTGTGCGATAACAATATAGTAAGAAGCGGTTCCACCATTTGTAATCCAGTTTTTGATCCCGTTTAACAGGTAATAGTCTCCTTTATCTTCAGCGGTTGTTTTCTGAGATGTAGCATCAGAACCGGCTTCAGGTTCAGATAAAGCAAATGCTCCGATTACCTTTCCGCTAGCCAGTGGGGTAAGATACTTTAGTTTTTGTTCTTCTGAAGCAAATTTCTCAAGACCTGCGCAAACTAATGAATTGTTTACAGACATTACAACAGCTGCAGAAGCATCTACTTTCGCAATCTCCTCCATTGCCAGCACGTAAGAAACGCTGTCCATCCCTGCTCCTCCGTATTTTGGATCAACCATCATCCCAAGAAGTCCCATTTCACCCATTTTCTTCACCTGTTCTGCAGGGAATTTCTGGTCACGGTCTCTTTCGATTACTCCCGGTAATAGTTCATTTTGTGCAAAATCTCTTGCTGCCTGCTGAATCATCAGCTGTTCTTCTGATAAATTAAAGTCCATAAAAAAAATAATTAGATAGCCGTAAATTTACACTTTTTAAGCAAATATGAAAAATAAATTAAAATAAGGGAAATCGCTGACAGAAAGGAAAGTGGAGGGAGTTGTCATTTCCGGTTATGAGATGTTAAAAATGCATAAAAATTTTAATAGAAGAATAGAAAAAACAACATTTTATAAATAATTTTCTGATCAATAATGTATTTACCTAATATGCTTCTTTTGGGCCTCAGGCACCGTTTTTGATAGAAAGTATTATGACACGCATTCAACTTACGTCCAATTATTGAATTCTAGTTTTTGCAATTAAAAAAAATGCTTATATTTAGAATTCTTTATAAATTACTTAAAAAATCATGACGATCAAAAGATTATTCGATATTCCGCACTACGCTTTAGAAAAATATCCTAAAACGGACATGTTTGTAACCAAATATCATGGTGAATGGAAAAAAACTTCTACTCAGGAGTTTATTAATGAAGGTAATAAGATATCCAGAGGATTACTAAAGCTAGGGATAAAGCCGGGTGATAAGATCGCTTTGATCACTACCAATTCCCGTACAGAATGGGCGATTATGGATTTTGGGCTCTCCCAGATTGGGGTGGTTTCTGTTCCTGTTTATCCAAGTATTTCTGCTGAGGATTATGAATTTATCTTCAATAATGCTGAGATTCAGTACTGTTTTGTATCGGATAAGGAGCTTTTAAATAAAGTGATGAAAGTAAAACACAATATCCCTACTCTACAGGGTATTTTTACTTTCGATACTATAAGTGGTGCCGCCAACTGGAGAGAAATTCTTGATTTGGGTAAAGATGAATCTACACAAATTGAGGTAGATGACCTTTCGAATGCAATCAACACAGAAGATCTTGCAACCATTATTTATACTTCCGGGACTACAGGCAGACCGAAAGGGGTTATGCTGACACACAGCAATATTGTTTCTAATGTATTGGGTTCTATCCCGCGAATTCCTAAGAAAAAGAGCTTAGATTATAAGGATAGCAGAGCTTTAAGCTTCCTTCCGATTTGTCATATCTTTGAAAGGATGCTTTTTTATCTTTATCAATACAACGGATTTTCGATTTATTTTGCGGAAAGCATTGATAAAATGGGTGAAAACGTAAAAGAAGTGAAGCCCCATTATATGACTGTTGTCCCAAGATTAGTGGAGAAAGTATATGATAAAATTTATAATACAGGTTCTTCAGCCGGAGGATTAAAATCAAAAATATTCTTTTGGGCTTTAAATTTAATCTCAAAAAAGAAGGAAATTTCAAAACCATCGGGAATTCAGGAAATTATTGCTGATAAATTGGTATTTTCAAAATGGAGAGAAGGTCTTGGAGGCGAAATTATTACATTGGTTTCCGGTTCTGCTGCGCTTTCTACCAGACTTAATTTAATTTTCCAGAACGCAGGAATTCCTGTTTTAGAAGGATATGGATTAACAGAAACTTCACCGGTAATTTCAGTGAACAGTTTTGAAAAGATGAAAGTGGGAACTGTAGGGGTGCCATTAGATAATTTAAAGGTTAAAATTCAGGAAGACGGTGAGATTACCGTTAAGGGACCATCTGTTTTTAAAGGATATTTCCAAAATGAAGAAATGACTAAGGAAGCATTCACAGAGGATGGATTCTTTAAAACCGGAGACATCGGACACATCGACAGTGATGGCTTTTTACAAATTACCGACCGTAAAAAAGAGATGTTCAAAACATCCGGTGGAAAGTATATTGCTCCACAAACGATTGAGAATTTAGCAAAAGCTTCAAAGTTCATTGAGCAGATTATGGTGGTTGGTGATGGCGAGAAAATGCCATGCGCATTAGTACAACCTGATTTTGATTTTGCTAAAAGCTGGGCTATGAGAAATAACCTTAATATAGGTTCTACTCCTGAAGAGATTGCAAAAAGTCCAGAATTGAAACAGAGAATTGAAAAAGAGATTGACGGAATCAATGAACATCTTGGAAACTGGGAAAAAATTAAAAAAATTGAACTTACACCTGAGGTATGGAGTATTGAGAGCGGATTGCTTACTCCTACTCTGAAACTTAAAAGAAAGGCTGTAAAAGAAAAATTCATGAATCTGTACAATAAAATGTATGAGCATCAGGAATAAATAAAAAATACGACCGCTTCAAAATTGAAGCGGTTTTTTTGTGGATTTTCCCATCCTGTACTAATTATTAAGTTTTGACTGAGGCCCATGAACTTTTCATGTTTAATTAAACAGGCTAAAGCCCGTTCCTATTATTTTTTTGCTTTTAAACAATCCTTATTTCAGCAAAACAAAAAAAGCTGTCTCATTTCTGAAACAGCTTTCGTATTGTTTAAATCAATAATTAGAATTTAATTACAGATTTCATTCTTTCGTTTTCTTCCATTACCAACTCATCGTCAACAAGGATTTTTCCTGAGTGCTCATCAATAATGATTTTCTTTCTCTGAGCAATTTCCATTTGTTTTTGAGGAGGAATTGTGAAGAAAGATCCTTTTGGAGCTCCTCTTTCTAATCCTACTACTGCTAAACCATTGATAGAGTTTGTTCTGATTCTGTTGTAAGAAGCTAATAGTCTCTCATCGATTTTACCGGCATATTCCTTAGATTGCTCTAACAGATATTCTTCTTCTTTTTGAGTTTCAGAGATCAACCCATCCAATTCTTCTTTTTTGAATTTCAAATGGCTTTTCAAATCGTTGATCTTTCCGTTTAGTTCGCTTAAAGTTTCGTTTTTGTGAGCAATTTTAGCTCCGAATTCTTTAATTCTCTTTTCAGCAAGCTGAATTTCCAGATCCTGGAATTCCATTTCTTTTCCTAATGCTTCAAACTCTTTATTGTTTCTTACATTATCCTGCTGAGATTTGTATTTCTCAATTAAAGTTTTAGCATGGTTAATAACTTCATGCTTTGTTTTAATCTGATCGTCCTGATCTTTAATATCTGCATGAAATTTTTCAGCTCTTTTTTCAAGACCTTCAATCTCAATTTCAAGATCTTCAACTTCAATTGGCAACTCTCCTCTGGTATTTCGGATTTCATCCAATCTTGAATCAATGATCTGCAAATCGTATAAAGCTCTTAATTTTTCTTCAACTGAAATATCGTTGGTTTTTGCCATATTTAAATGAAATAATTTACTGGGTTTGTTTTTTCAATAGATTTTGAAATTGCAAATGTACTAAATTTTTGTGATAAAATTTCAAATAATTGTTGAGTGACAAATTGTTCTGATTCATAATGGCCTATATCACAGATCAACATTTTAGAGTCTGCTAAAAAATAATCGTGATATTTAATATCTCCGGTCAGGTAAGCATCACATTTCTTGGCTACGGCTGATCTGATCCCACTGGCTCCGGACCCTCCTAAGACCCCTACTCTTTTAATTTTTTTGTTATTAAAAGATGAATGTTTAATTACTTCAAGATTGAATTTTTCTTTTACAAATTTCAGGAAATCCTTCTCATCCATTTCTTCTTCAAAATCACCATACATTCCTAATCCTGAGTGCTGATTTTTGTTATCGAGACTATAGACCTGATGGGCTACTTCTTCGTAAGGATGTGCAGCTTTCATCGCACTGATGATTTGGCCTTGTTTATAGCTTTCGAAAATTACCGAAATCATATCTTCATTAGCATTTTCACGGATATTTTGCTGCCCCGAGAAAGGATTCGCCCCTTCTATAGGCCTAAATGTACCATTTCCATTGACGGTAAAACTGCATTCATCATAGAACCCTATATTTCCAGCGCCAGCAGACAACAGGGCTTCTCTTACTTTTTCTGAATATTCTTTGGGTACAAAAACCGTAAGCTGTTTAAGATTATTTTCTTTGGGTTGAAGAATTTTCATATTCTTTAGCCCCAACTGACTGCATATTCCATGGTTCACCCCAAAGAAATCATTATCAAAAGCTGTATGAATAGCGTAAATAGCTATTTTATTTTCAATTGCTTTAAGAACCGCTCTTTCTACATAATTTTTTCCGGTCAAAGATTTTAATCCTGAGAAAATAATAGGATGAAAACATACAATCAGGTTACAATTTCTCTCAATTGCCTCATCTACTACGTTTTCCAGAGCATCGTGACAAACTAAAATTCCGGATACATTACGATCAGGAACTCCACACAGCAATCCTACGTTATCAAAATCTTCTGCCTGCTGCAAAGGAATGAGCTTATCTATTTCTGAAATTACTTTTCTTATTGTCATTTTATTCTGTATGTTTGCTACGAAAATAACGATAATTTGTTAATTTAAAAAAACATTCAAAATGGAAAGAGAGCACAATCTTATTCCTGAAGATAAACTTTGGAAAAGATACCTTTACCGGATTATATATCGATCCGATACCAAACTCGGACAGCTCTTCGATATCATATTATTATCTTTAATCCTTATAAGTACTGCCATCATCATGATGGAAAGTGTCCCACAACTTGACAGGAGGTATCATTATACCTTTATCATTCTTGAGTGGGTGATCTCCATTTTTTTTACGGTTGAGTATTCTATGCGGGTTGCTGTGGTAAAAAATAAAAAGAATTATATTTTCAGTTTTTTTGGAATCATAGATTTTCTTGCTCTAGTTCCTTTTTATCTGAGCTTTTTCTTTCCTATAACAAAATATTTTCTCATTTTCAGAATGCTGAGAATGCTTAGAATTTTCAGGATTTTTAATTTGCTGGATTTCATGAATGATGGTTACCTCATCGTTCGGGCTTTAAAAAACAGCTCCAGAAAAATATATATCTTTCTTCTGTTTTTAATTATCTTTTCTGTCATTGTAGGTTCTTTGATGTTTATGGTAGAAGGAGGCAGACAGGGGTTTGAAACCATTCCGCAATCTATTTACTGGGCAGTCGTAACGGTGACTACCGTCGGATATGGAGACGTATCTCCTATTACGCCATTAGGAAAGTTTTTTGCGGTTATTCTGATGCTGGCAGGTTATTCTATTATTGCCGTTCCTACCGGTATTGTAACCGCAGAGATGAGAAACAAAAGACAGAATTTGGAAAAGATTTGTGAGCAATGCGGTAATGAGGACATTGATGATGACGCAAGGTATTGCAAACAGTGTGGCAAGAAATTAGCTTAATACCTAATATTAGTTTAATTTATTCACCAAATACCACAAAATCATGGAACCAACAAAAAAAAACAAACCTAATAGTCTCGTTGTCATTCTCTTCGCCCTCATTGTACTTATGATTATTATTTACTTTATTCTTGCCATGTTCTTCCCCACAGTCTTTGAGTGGATGAATACAGGAAAAGTACAACCAGTACCTAACCAATAATCATAGACCACGAGTAAAGAATTATATGTGGATTATAGAAAAAATAAAAAGATGAGCAGAGTATTTTGCTCATCTTTTATTTTTCATAAAAAAGACGGATCATTTGACCCGTCTTCCTAATATTCTGTAAATCGAAATTATTTCCTAATTACTTTAACGGTTTGTTTTGAACCATCTTTCATCTCTAAGGTTACAAGATACACACCTTGTCTCAAGTCATTGAGGTGAAGAGTAGAAGAAGGATTTTCAATGGTTTTCACTAATCTTCCTGAAGCATCCGTTACAGAAGCATTTTTTACATTTTTACTATCAGAAATATTCAGTACATCTGTAAACGGATTCGGATATACCTTGATTTCATTTTTCTTTTGAGTAATTTCTGACACGGCCAGATTAGCATTACTAATATTAATATCATCAAGGTACAGATTAAATTGATCAGCATCTGAATATGCATTAAAGCCAAAATAATATACCCCTGTTGTTGGAACTGTGAACGTTAAAGACTCATCATGTGCAGTATTGTCATCAATTGAAGGATAATCAGCTACTGAATTAACCATTGCTGAAGCATCTGCCGACGTTCCAAAAGCCACCTTTAGCTTTTCAACATAAGTGGTAGAATTATTTCCATACTTATATCCAATCGTATACTGTACTCCTGCTGTTAAATTTAATCCCTGAGTAAAGAACCAGGCATCTCCCGGATTAGAAAAATCATACCCATATTTCAATACATTACCTGAGAATCCCTGAATATCAGTAGGTTCAAAATCCGTCTCCCAATTACTTCCGGAGCCTAGATTGACATTTGCAGTACATCCGGGAAGATCCGGAACTGTAACATTATCAAAGTTTGCAATATAAGGAAGATTTACACTTGAGCATAAAGTAGTCAATGTAGTAGGATCACTCCAGGCACTTTTATCGGATGTACTACAAACAGATCTTACCCATACATAATATGTAGTAGAAGGAGCTAAAGAAGGGATATTATAAGTAGTTGCTGTAATCCCTGAAAAATTAGGAGTACTTGTAACCGTTGGTGCAGTATTGGTTGTACTGTAATAGATTTCATATCCGCTTGCCGGAGCCGGACTAGGAGCTGCCCAGGAAACTGTAGCACCACTCTGTGTTATATTTGAAACCGTTAGTACAGCAGGCTCAATACAAGTAGGAGTAACATCTATTTTAATATCATCAACATATAGCTGATTCATATTAGCATCAGAATAAGCATTAAACCCAAAATAGTAAACCCCTGTTGCAGTAGGAGTAAAATCTACAAAATTATTTGTAGCTGTACTCACAACAACATCCGGATGATCTGCCAATAAATTCGTCATTCCCGCGCTTGTTGCTGAAGCACCATATGATACTTTTAATTTCTCAGCATAAACGGTTGTTCCCGATGAATTTGCATATTTATATTTTATTCTATAGCTTACTCCTGCAGTAAGGTTTATACCCGGGGTAAAAAACCATGTATTTGCGGCGTCTGAAAAACTGTATGAATAACGAAGTGTTTTACCAGTAAATCCATTATCGTTATAATTATAAGTCTCCCATTCATTTCCTGAGCCCTCATTAATAACCTCAGTACAAAGTGGTAAGCCAGGAATTACTGCATTTTCAAAACTTTGTACATAAGGAACATTCATAGTACTGCAAGCTGTAGTGAATGTTGCCTGTTGAGACCATGCACTTTTATCAGTCGTACTGCATACCGAACGTACCCATACGTAATAAACACTAGCCGGCGTGAGAGACGATAAATTGGCACTCAGAGCACTGCTGGTTCCTAAAGCAACAGTTGTAGCAGAAGGAGCCGTATTGGATGTAGAATAATAGTATTCATATCCATTACCGGGAGTAGATGTAGAAGCAGTCCATGAAATTTGGGCGGAATTTGCTGTAACGGAAGATACCGTTAAGCCACTTGGAGCAAGACAACTTGGAGCTGCTCCAATAATTACCGTATAATCATGGGCTTCTCCATATCCGGATACATTACAAGGAATAGGTTGGTCAGAAAACTGGTCACCGATTCTCATTCTATAGCTACCCGGTGTAACAGTTGCAGGGATGGTGATCGTTCCTAACGTAACGTCTTCACCTCCTACAATATCACTGCTTGCTGTAGCAACAAGTTCAGGAGCCGTATCATCAAAAGTTCCATCATTATTAAAATCTATCCAAATGCGTACATTTTGATCACTATACCCATGGGTAACAGAAAAATCATAATTTAGACCTGCATTCAGGTTAATAGTCATTGAGGTATAATCCCCGTATGATCCTGAAGAACATCCGGTATTCTGATGAGTAAATCCTGCCGAAGAAATGATAAAGGAATCTATTTCATCTCCTCCACTACATCCATCTGAAAATGCAGGGGTGCAATAAGTTTGTGCAAGGGAAAAAAACCCGGCTACTAAAAAGTTAGCGAGTAAAATCTTTTTCATATAATATATTATTGTTCACTCAAATCTACATAAATTAAACAATAAAATCATTAAAAAAACAAATTATGTATACCAAAAACCAATATTCAATCAACAAAACATAAAACCAAAATAAATTTAATCATCATTAAAATCATATTCTTGTCAGGTCAAGTATTTTTAAACTTTACCGCATAAAAAAGGCTTCCTTACTTGAAAGAAGCCTTAATTTTTTTTAAAAAAATTTATTTTTTAATTGTCTTTACGGTTTGTTTTGATCCGTCTTTCATATCCAATATCACCAAATACATTCCTTGTTTTAAATCTCCCAATTGAAGTACTGAAGAAGGATTTTCGATTGTTTTCACTACCCTTCCTGCAGCATCAGTAATCAGGACAGATTTTACTTTAGAAACATCAGAAATATTCAGAGTATCTGAGAATGGATTAGGATACACTTTAATTTCATTTCGGGTTTTCCCAACTTCTGAAGTTGACAAGTTACCAAGCTGATAAGTAAAGTCATCAATCAACACACTGTTTGACGGCGATCCGGTATGCTTAAGCACAAGTTTATTAACCCCTAAAGGAACCCCTGTAATATTTAAAGAATAACTATCAACATTTGTAAGACTTGTTGTTGTATATGTTCCTAGCACTACAAAACTAGAAGTATTTGCAGGATCCGTTAAATATCCGATTTGAACAACTCCACCCACTGTAAAGTTGGCTCTTCCTTTGAAACTAATTGAATAATTATTAGAATCTAAGTTTGCAAGCTCCGGAGTGGCTACCAAACCTGTGCTTGTCCCACTTGTATAAAGATATAAAGCATTAGGAGCAGTTGAAATAGTTGCTGCTGTTACTTTTGCGTAAGCAACGTTAGAACCTATACTACTCCAACATGGAGGAAGCGCATCCGCAGCTGTAGAATCAAAATTTTCATTCAGAGTCTGTACGGCGGCACAAGCTGTCATAAAGCTTGCTACACTAGACCAAGAACTAATATCATTACTGCTGCAATGAGATCTTACCCAAACATAATACAATGTAGCAGAGCTAAGAGAGTTTATAACCTGAGTAATTCCTGTAACTCCTGAAATATTAGGTACAGTAGATGCCGTAGGAGCCGTATTTGTAGTACTATAATAAATATCATAACCATTGGCAGGAGGTGTTGTGGAAGCCGTCCATGATACGGTTGCAGAACCCGTTCCTATACTTGAAATTGTAACTGCCGTTGGGGCAATACATGTTGGTGGTGCAACAACATTCAAGGTATAATCAATATAGTTTCCATATGGTGCTGGGCCACATGCCGTAACGCTACCAGTATAAGACACTCCAAATCTTGCTCTGTAATTCCCCATTGCCTGCCCTGCAGGAATTGCAAATGACCCTGCTGAAGTTGCAGAATAACTTGTTGTTGCAAGCATTGTTTCACCTGCATCATCAAAATCAAGATCATTATTCCAGTCTACCCAGATGTAATAATAATAGGTACTTCCACCGGCAGCTTTCAGTGAATAATCAATATTTCCACCCGGAGTTCCTGAGAACGATGTAGCTGTATTATTCAAATATGCGGAGTAAGTCGAAGCTGTATATCCCAAATTAGTATATCCTAATGTCGTCGTCGTAACATTATTCAAATAATATGAAGTACTGCTGCTACCTCCTGTAGGAATACAGTGACCTGTATATGCAGATACAGCTGTTGTCCATACACTTTGTCCAGAGGCACTACATCTTGATCTTACCCATATATAATAAGTTGTATTGGCAGTTAATCCCGGAATAACTGTGGATGTACCTGTAACTCCTGTCATACTTGGAGTGGTTGATGAAATAGGAGGCACATTTGAAGTACTATAATAGATATCATATCCGCCGGCAGGAGGTGTAGCCGGTGCCGTCCATGAAATACCCACCGAAGTTGAAGTAATTGCTCCTACCACTACTCCTGTAGTTTCAAGACAAGAAGGAATACTTTCCACAAAAACATCATCAATATAAACCGATCTGGAAGAACCTCCTAAACCATGTTTAATAACTAAGTACTGATCTGTACCCGTAGGAATATTAACCGTATACGGAGCCCAGGCATTCGTAATCGCAATATTATTTCCAATGGCTGTAAAAGATGCAGGATTAGAAGGATCAGTAAGAGTTCCTACTTGTACAGTATACCCTGTTGCTGCTCCTGCTTTTGCCATGAATCTCACCCTTCTCGTTCCATCCGTTAGATTAGTTGTTTGCGGAGAAACCAACATAATATTCCCTGTAGTATCTGTACTATTAGACAAAAGGTAACAGTTTGGAGCAGAAGCAGGAGATGTAGAAGATACGTATCCATAGCCTGCACTCCCTGATGTTTCTACATAAGACCAACAAGTTGGAGCATTCGTATTGGTAGATGATCCTGTTGCTGTAGTATCAAAGTTTTGTGAGTAAGGCGCCGTTGTAGGTGAACAAACAGTGGCAAAACTTCTTTCTGTACAAGATGCCGAAAGACTTGTTGCCGTATAAGATTTTACAGTATAATAATAAACAGTACTGTTATTAAGAGCCGTAGGCAGAGTAAAACTTGTCACATTACCCATATCATAATCATTCATCACATCAGAACCTCCCGCAGTAGTTCCTACCCTCAGCTTATAACCTGTAGCAGCAGCTACTGCTGACCAGCTAATTGTAGGAGTTACAGAAACATTAATAGCTGCCGAAGCCGGTGCCGAAATTGTCGGACAAGGAACTGTAGTTGTTGTAAAAGTCAGCTCATTACAACTTGTTGCAGGACCGATAATATTCCTGGGAACTACTTTTACATAATATTGCGTTGAATAACTCAATGGGCTAGCAGACGGAATAGAATAAGTTGTAACATTTCCTACATTCAACCCATTGATGATATTAGTTCCTCCAGGTGTCGTACCCAAATACAAATCATAGCTATTGGTACCACCAGTACCCGCTGCCCAACTAATTGAAGGAGTAACGGAGATACCTGTTGCCGCATTAGCTGGACTTGAAATAGTAGTACATGCCGGTGGGTTGGTGATGGTCTGAGAAAGTTGAACATCATCAAATCCCATATAAAAATCAGCTGTACCAACAGCTGTACTTTTCAACCTAAACTTAAAACTCGCTCCAACCGGAATTACTCCAGCCGGGATTGAACCTGAAACAGTAGCACAAGGTATAGGGGTACCGGCAGGACTATTAATCACCACAGGGGCAAGAAGATCTGTCCAGGTAACGCCATTATCTATAGAATAATCAGCAGCAACTGTTCCGTCAATTATTGTTGTTGTACTATACCCTTTAGCAAGGTATTTAAAAGAATAAGTAAGGGCGGTTGCATTGGAGGCGGTAGATGTATACACCATATTCCAGCTGGGAACCAAATCATAGAGATTCTTATACACAGCTTTAGAACCCACACAGGCAGTTCCGGCGCTTGAGCCATATCCACCAGGGGAAAGAGTTGCACCTGCGGCGGTGGTACCCGCCCAACCTGAAGGCAAGCTTGAGCCTTCAAACCCTTCATTGACTATAATTTGTGCAGATGCTCCTATTCCCAGCAACATCATACACGATAGTAGAAGTTTTTTCATACAGAGTAAAATAAAAATTAGGGAGTAAATGTAAACAAATAATCAACTTAAAATCATAAATAAACTAAAATAAACAACAATAACACAATAAAAAACAATTATTTTTAACAAAAATTAAACAATTATTTAATTTTAACTTTTTTTCCACGAATTATTGAATAATTATAAAAAACTGAAATTCAATTATTTAAATCAGAGTAAAGAACCTCAAGAAAAACAACACGCATTCAATTTAACATAAAAAAAAAATTATTTAACCGGCAAAAAACATCATAAAAAAAAGTGGCAATAAGCCACTTTATCAGATATTTATATGTCTATTTTCATTAATTCAGATAAAATTCATACTTATTAAGTAATTGAATTTCTTTAATCAAATCTCCATTCAGATCCACAGAATGTTTCATCGATTGAACCTCAATATGAGAATCATCCTCGATATTTTTAATGAAGAATTTTAACTTTTGATTTCCTTTATTCCGGTCAAGAACCGTTCTGAAAAAATCCAGGTCTTCAGGCCTTACATCCATCACATCCATCACCAAAGAAATACTCTTGGCAAACCTTTCAAAAGCCTCCTGAAGTTCAATGACATCATTTACGTTTACGAAAACCCTTCCGTCTTTCACCTGAGCAAATTTTATTTTAAAAATAACAAACCTTTGCACCTCAAGCTTTTCCTTCAATCGCATATAGTCTCTGTCCCCAAGCCTGAAAGAGTAAGACCCGGAATAATCTTCCAAAGTAACAAAAGCAACTTTTTCACCGCTTCTGAAACCATCCTGGACTCTATATTCAGTTATCAAACCGGCTACGGTGTATTCTTTTCCACCACCGCCATTTTCTCTCTCTTTTTGAATTGTTTTCCAGTCTTTCTTCTTTTCTTCAAATAATTCCTCCTGCTTATTGGCAAAAGCCTGTTCTTTATAAGCATCCACCTCATCGAGATTCAAAAACATGAAATTTCCTTTCGGTTCAGCTTTTTTAGTAACTTCTTCTACTACCTCTTCTTCTCCTATTGTTAATTCATCAGAAACAATTTCAATAAGATCCACTGCCTCATCCTGTGAATCCTGTTCTAACACAGGAGCCTCATCTGTAGTCGTTTTTTCTTCTCCTTCTTTTTCCAAAACAGCTTTCTTTGACAACTGCCCCTGCATAAATTGGAAATGGTATTTAAATTCATCCAACGGATGGGCAGAAAGATAGAAACCGATGATTTCTTTCTCTTTATTAAGCTTATGCATATTCGGCCATTCAGGACAAGGCAGCAGTTTTGGCTGCTCAATCTGAACTTCTTCTGCAAAATCAGCAAAAAGAGAATGCTCCATCTCATTTTTACTTTCCTGAAAACTTTGTCCGTATCTTATCAATCTTTCAAGGTTGGTTCTTCCAGCCATATCGATATCAAAGTACTGCCCTCTATGGAAAGAATCCAATTCATCAAAAGCACCTGCCAAAACTAAACTCTCCGCAACTCTTTTGTTCATCTGGGAAGGCATTATTCTTTCAAAAAATTCATAAATATTTTTAAACCTTCCATTTTCCCTTTCTCTTGTAATCGCCTCACTCGGTCCTTCTCCAATTCCTTTAATTGCTCCCAAACCAAAACGGATTTGTCCTTTTTCGTTTACTGAGAACTTATATTGAGATTCATTAACATCCGGTCCAAGAACATCAACCCCCATACTTTTACAATCTTCCATGAACATCGTAATTGAATCGGTATTGTTAATGTTATTACTCATTACACTCGCCATATATTCTGCAGGGTAATTAGCTTTTAAAAAAGCCGTCTGATAGGCAATAAAGGCATAACATGTAGAGTGAGACTTATTGAAGGCATATTCAGCGAAGGCTTTCCAGTCATTCCATATTTTCTCTAATCTTTCTTCGTTTAGATTATTTTTTCTTCCCCCTTCAATAAATTTAGGATACATCTTGTTAAGAACATCAATCTGTTTCTTACCCATCGCCTTTCTCAGGGTATCAGCTTCACCCTTCGTAAAGTTGGCTAATTTCTGAGACAAAAGCATCACCTGCTCCTGATAAACAGTAATCCCGTAGGTTTCCTGTAAATACTCCTCTGTTTCCGGTAAGTCATAAACGATTTCTTCAATTCCATGCTTTCTGTTGATAAAGTTTGGAATATACTTAATCGGACCCGGACGATACAAGGCGTTCATAGCGATAAGGTCAGCAAAAACTGTTGGCTTAAGTTCACGCATGTATTTTTGCATCCCGGGGCTTTCATACTGGAAGATCCCAACGGTTTTACCTTCTTTAAACAATTGATAGGTTTTGGTATCATCCAATGGAATAAGATCCGGATCAATATCTACGTTGTATCTTGCTTTAACTAGTTTCAAAGCATCTTTAATGATCGTTAAAGTCCTAAGACCCAGGAAGTCCATCTTAAGAAGCCCGGCGCTCTCCGCTACCGAGTTATCAAACTGCGACACTAGAATATCAGCATCTTTTGCCGCAATAGTCACCGGAACCAGATTACTCACATCTTCCGGGGTAATAATAACCCCACAAGCATGTATACCGGTATTCCTGATACACCCCTCCATCTTTTTTGCACTCGCAAGCACTCCGTGACGTGAATCATCAGGACTATTCAGAACATACCTCATCTCATCGACAAGCATTTGTTCTTCCGGCTTTAATTTATCATATTTCGCCAATGCTTTCGCAATATTCATCCCCGGTGTTGAGGGGATCAGCTTGGCTATATTATTCGTATCAGGAATCGGAACATCCAAAACCCTTCCAGCATCTTTAATGGCAGATTTACCACCAAGAACTGAATAGGTAATAATCTGAGCTACCTGACTTTGTCCATATTTTTCAATTACCCATTTGATCACCCTATCTCTTCCTTCATCATCAAAATCAATGTCAATATCCGGCATCGAAATCCTTTCGGGATTCAGGAATCTCTCAAAAAGGAGGTCATACTTAATAGGGTCCACATTCGTAATTCCAATACAATAGGCAACGGCAGATCCTGCAGCAGAACCCCTTCCGGGACCAACCCAAACCCCCATATTACGAGCTTCATTACAGAAATCCTGCACAATAAGGAAATATCCGGGATATCCGGTATTGGCAATTACCTCCAATTCGAAATCAAGACGCTCCTTAATTTCATCT
The DNA here is from genome assembly GCA_963518055.1 of uncultured Chryseobacterium sp. GTDB lineage: Bacteria > Bacteroidota > Bacteroidia > Flavobacteriales > Weeksellaceae > Chryseobacterium. Next base: position 216,843 of record CAUQIC010000006.1, on the reverse strand, counting down.
GTAATTCCTGTATCAACATATCTTTTTTTAGCTCCTTCATAGGTAAGGTAGGTAAGATAAGCCATCTCCCCTCTTTTACCCCCATCAACATCGTCTTCCGCATGAATAAATCGTTCCGGAATATCGAATTTTGGCAAGAGAACATCCCTTTTTAGAGTATACGGCTTAAATTTTGCCAAAAACTCTTCATAAGCTTCAAAAGCATCGGGATAAGCAAGAAAAGCTTCTTTTATCTCATCAGAACTTTTAATATAATATTCACCCGTTCCAAGTCCTCTCCTTTTACCAAATCCTTTCCCTACAGGTGTTGTTAATTTTTCACCATCTTTTATACAGCTTACAATATCCTGAATATTAGCATCATCTTTATTCGAATAAAAAGTTTCGTTTTGTGCTAAAATTTTAACGTTATATTTATCAGCAAGATACAAAAGAACCTCATTTAAGTGTTCTTCTTCCGGCAATTTATGATTTTGAAGCTGAACATAAAAGTCTTCTCCAAAAGTATCATTCCACCATTTGAAAAGCTCTTCCCCTTTCTGCTCACCAGTATTTAAAATCGCATTGGGAATATCACCGTGAATTCCGGAAGTCAGAGCAATTATCCCTTCCTTATACTGAGCAATCAGTTCGCGGCTTACCCTTGGTACTCCAAAATAGAAACCTTTTAAGAATCCGATACTTGAAAGTTTTGCCAGATTTTTATATCCGTTAAAATCTTTTGCCAAAAGCACAACTTGTGTCCTTCTATCCGGATCATCTTTGGTAAATTGCTTCTGCTCATAACGGTCTGATATATAAAATTCACAACCTACAACAGGTATCAATGGCTCTGAAACCGGCTCCTCTTCATTAAAGTCTGTTCCGTTTTCCTCAGCTTCCTGTTTCTTTGCTACATATTCTTTATGCTTTTTTGCTCGGTCTCCATTAGCTCCTTCTACTGCTGAAACAAACTTGAAAGCCCCCATCATATTTCCCAAATCTACCATTCCGACAGCCGGAAAGTTATCATCAGAAGCCTTTTTAATTAAATCATTAATACTGGAAGTAGCCGTTAATGTTGAGAAAACACTATGATTGTCAAAATTGAAATATTTACCTATATCAATTTCATCAATACTTCCGAAGTCCTGTTGCTTCTTTTTATTATGAAAATCGGCAACCTGCCTTCTGATAACAATATTAAAAGGCTTTATCGGATCCGGGTAGAGGCTTCTGAAATAACTTAACTGATCTTCTGATATTTTCAGTACATCAGCAGGAACAATACCAATCCTAACCATCTCAAAGAAAGCTCTGGCTGTAGCATTTACGTCAGCTGCAGCATTGTGGGCTTCGTCAAATTTACTTCCGTAAAGCTTCTCGTAAAGCTCCTCAAGTTTCGGTGGCTTGAATCGTCCGCCTCGTCCGCCTCCTAACTGACAGAAGTCGGTTCCCAAAATCATGGTATCAGCTTTGGGCTTTTCCTGAAGATTATCCTTTAAATTTTTTCTATAAAATTCAGCACCTACAATATTGTAATCAAACTCAACATTATGCCCCGATACAACTCTTACTCTTTCCAAAACTTTGGAAAATTCTTCCAAAACTCCTTGAAGATCACGCCCTTCTTCATTGGCAATCTTTGTCGTTATCCCGTGAATTCGGGCAGCGTTAAAGGGAATATCATACCCTTCAGGTTTTATAATATAATCCTGGTTTTCAACCAAATTTCCGTCGTCATCATGTATTTGCCATGCAATCTGAACCATTCTTGGCCAGTTATCCGAATCTGAAAGCGGAGCGTTGAAATTTTTTGGTAAACCGGTTGTTTCTGTGTCAAAAATTAAATACATATAATTTTCTAACTTTTTTAAAAAAGAGAATGTAAAGTTACTTCATTTTTTCTAATAAATATTTTAATCCATGAATAGAAAGCATCAATTAAATTACACAATGACAAAGTGAAAATACTAAAACAAAATAACCAAAATAACTCTAATATCCGCATGTTATAAATTTTAATATAAAAAAAGTAGAATTATTTACTAAAAATCATTGATTTTTAAATATTTCATCATACATTTGGCAAAATACAATTTTTAACATTTTATCAACCATTATGAAGAAACATTTACTTTTGCTAAGCACTTTAGCTATTACTTTGCTAAGTGCGCAAAACAATGAAGGATTAAAAAGAGAGTTTGAGAAACAAAACAAAGAGAACAGCGCAAAGTTTGACGCGTACATCGCGAAACGCTACGGAGCAAGCAGAGACTCTAAAACGCTGAAGGAAATTGAAGAACAAAGAGCCAATCTAGCAGGCTTTAATTTTGGAATCCCTTATTTCTGGCAGCAAGATGACACAAAACAATTATCTAACGCCAATTCTGACTTACTAAACACTGCTGGAAACATCAATGGTTTAGCCGGATCTTTTAATGGAGAAGGCATTAAATTTACAATTTTTGATGGAGGCAGAATTTACGAAGCTCATACAGTATTTGGTAATGCAACCGGAAGAGTTACAAACAAAGAAGCGGCAACACAATCCTATTCAGATCACTCTACAGGAGTTGGAAGTTTTATTGGAGGCATAGGAGCTAACTTAAGTTCCGGGACCCCTCCTGTTCCTGTTGGCAACACAAGAGGAGTTGCTATCAATTCCACAATGGACAGCTACATGTTCAGTACAACTACTTTACCGGGAGCAACAGCAGCTAGTACCGTCTTTGATAAAATTCTTATTGCCCAACCCAACATATCCAATCACTCCTATGGTGTCAATTCAGGTTGGACAGAAAATTATGATACGGCCGGAAATTTAACTTCTTACTTATACAACGGCTATAAAGCAGGTGATTCATTTTATGATTATCAAGGAACTTATAATTCAAATGATTACAATTATGATTTGATTGCTTACAACAATCCTTCCTATATTATCGTAAAATCTGCAGGAAATTATTTCAACATGGGCCCTACTGGCACTACATCAACTGCTCCTAAATACTACCGAGGCACAGCAGGAAATGTTTTATTTGGCGCTACAGACACTCTTCCACCCAACAACTGCTCCCTGGGATATGATTGTATTGGAACAGGATCATTGGCAAAAAACATTATTGTTGTAGGAGCTACTGATATCATCTCCACCAATGGAGGAAGATATACAGCTGCATCTGACGTAATCCATTCCAGCTATAGCAGTGCAGGACCGAGAGATGATGGAGGAATAAAACCTGATATTTCAACTGTAGGAACAAATGTTCTTTATGCTGCAACATCTGCTGCAGGTAGTATCTCATGGGCTATGGGAAGCGGAACTTCTTTCTCTGCCCCTGTTGTAACAGGAATTATTGGACTTTGGACTCAGATTAACAAACAATTATTTGATAATGCATTATTGAATGCTTCCTCTGCAAAAGTACTCACCATTCATTCCGCTGCTGAAGCCGGAAATATTGGACCGGACCCTCAATTCGGATGGGGATTTATTGATGCAAAAAAAGGAGCTGAATTATTAGTTGGTAAAGCAAACGGAAGTGTAATTTTCAATAATGAAACATTAACAAGCGGTACAATGAACACTAGAATGGTTAGAGCTTCAGGATCAGAACCATTAAAAGTTACCATCAGCTGGCTTGACCCTAAGTATACTCCTAATTATCAATATGTAGATGATGTATTTAATAACAGAACATCAAAATTAATCAACGATATTGATTTAAGAATCATTGATACAACTGATAATACAATTTATTATCCTTGGAAATTAAATGCAGACAGCCCAATGACGCCGGCTACAAAAGCCGATAATACTGTTGACAACGTTGAACAGGTTGTGATCAATACTCCTGTTTCCGGAAGAACGTATAAAATTCAAATTGGCAACAAAGGAACTCTAGTTAATGATGCAGGCGCACCGGCTCCTCAAAACTATTCTATTATAGTAACCGGTTACAATGAAGTTTTAGGAACTAAAGATTTAGTAAACCCTACTAGCAGTCTTGCTATTTCTCCTACAATTACAAAAGATGTTACTAATATATTAAAAGCTCCTAGCAAATCTACTTTCAATGTTTATGATGTTTCAGGTAAGAAATTACAAAGTGGTACTATCAATAATGACAAAGAAACTGTTGATTTATCCGCTTATACAAAAGGAATTTACATCATTGAAGTAAAAACAACCAAAGAAGTTATTTCTAAAAAAGTAATTAAGGAATAACCGATACAATACATAAATTGATTTGAGATACTGGCATGGGCCAGTATCTTTTTTTATTACCTAACCCAATTACCTTCTTCTCGAAATCTTATAAAAGTCAGGAATTGAAAACAGCAAAAAGTTTGATACTTACATAGCCAAACAATATGGACAAAAAAGAGATCCGGAAGCTTTAAAAGAAATCGAAAAGCAGAGAATACATAAAATCAATTGTACGAGTACATAAGAGTACCAGATAATTACATAAATAAGTCGATAGATTTAAAAATTCAGGGATTATTTGACAATAATTTCGATTATACGCTTCCAAAACATCATAAAAAAAAACTACATACTTATCATATTTTAAAATAAAATCAATTAAAAGGTAAAATATATTTAACAAAATACATTAAAACGCAATTAAGTTGCATTAATACAGGTAAGTGTGCAAATAATTTATACATTTGAAAATACTACAATCAACAATAAATATCCAAAAATTATGAGAAAAATTATTATTTCGGTCGGTATTTTGGTGAATTTACTATCAAATGCGCAAAAAAACAATCAAGATTTAATGCAGGAGTTTGAAAAACAAAGGGTAGAAAACAGTAAAAAGTTTGATGCTCGCATTGGAAGAACTCCCAGCGAAAAAAGTAACAACCCATTAGAAAAGGTTTTATTGGATCTTAAAGAACAAAAAAGCAGCTTAGCCGGTTTTACGCCAAGCGGAATACCACTTTATTACTCCTCACAAGATTCCAGGCAGCCTAAGAATTCTAACGCAGATTACCTTCAAAACGGGACTGTTACCGGTTTACAAGGGTCATTCAATGGGGAAAACATCAAATATACCATTTTTGATGGCGGAAGGGTACTTGAAACCCATCAGCTATTCAACAACCTCGCTAACAGGATCTCAAATAAAGAAAATGCAGATTCCGTAAATTATCATTTCCATTCTACAGCCGTTGCTGGTTTTATAGGAGCCAAGAATTACAATTTTACAGGGTCATGGACTACCAATACCGGTGTAGTTGTCGCCCAATTTACAAACCTCAACCTTCAGGGTGTAGCTCAAAACTCTACAATGGATTCTTATTCATACAATGACACTACCCTTCCAGGAAACACTACCCAAAGTACTGTTTATCAGAAAATCTTATTATCACAACCTCGAATATCCAATCACTCCTATGGAATTCCTCAGGGCTGGTGGCAAAACCCCAGGAATGGAGCCTGGTACTGGCGGGGAACTTTCACAAGTCCTGCTACAGCAACCTCTTTAGAAGGAACTTACCAAGAAAGTGATCGTGAATATGACAAGATTGTCTATAGCAATCCTACTTATATCATCGTAAAATCTGCCGGAAATTCTTTTGGAGACCATCCGGCAGCTAATGATTATAAGCTTTATCCTAATCCCGGTTTTAATCCGGCCTTACCGTCGAGTTCAAGTAATCCTTTTTGGAAACTTTTTGAGAATACAGACAGCCTTCCGCCACAAAACTGTTCTAATGGCTATGACTGTATTGGTGCAGGTTCTTTAGCCAAGAACATCATTATAGTGGGAGCCAACGATGTTATTACAACGAATGAGGGAAGATATGCAGCCGCTACCGATGTCGTTCACTCGTCTTACAGCAGTGCCGGACCTCGAGATGATGGAGGGATTAAGCCAGATATTACTGCCACAGGAACCAATGTTGTCTCTGCAAGTGTAAAGCCCAACAACCAACCTACTTATGAATACGGAAGCGGAACCTCCTATTCCGCCCCTATTGTTACAGGAATTATTGGTTTATGGAATCAAATCAACAAGCAGCTTTTCGAGAATACAGAACTCAATGCTGCATCCGCGAAGACCTTAATGATTCATTCTGCCCTCGAAGCAGGAAATGTAGGACCAGATCCATGGTATGGATGGGGATTGATAGATGCAAAAAAAGGAGCAGAACTTCTGGTAGGAAAATCGAACAACAATGTCATTTTCAACAACGAAACTTTAAATAGTGGTACCCCTAACACCAAAACCGTTACCGCTTTAGGAACAGAACCATTGAAAGTAACCATTTCATGGATTGATCCGGCATTCACCAATCTGCCAGCTACTGATTTAGCAGGATATAATGACAGAACTTCCAGATTAATTAACGATCTGGATCTAAGAATTACAGATACGGAAACGAATACCACTTACCTGCCCTGGAAGCTTAATGCCAACAATCCAATGACTCCTGCCACAAACGGTGATAATACTGTAGACAATGTTGAACAGATAGTTATCAATACTCCAACAGCTGGAAAAAGCTATAAAATTGAAATAAGCAACAAAGGAACCTTAGTGAATGACAATGGAACAGCAGCCCCACAAAATTATTCAATCATTGTAACGGGGCATAATGTCAATAATGCTTTGGGAACCAAAGAGTCTAAAGCGGGAGTTTTAAGCAATCTTGCTGTTGCCCCTTCCGTTACAAAAGACGTAACAAACATTCTGAAAGCGCCTAAAAATTCTACCTTCACAATTTATGATTTATCAGGTAAAAAACTACAGAATGGAACCATCAACAGTGATAAAGAATCGGTTGATTTATCAACTTATACAAAAGGAATTTACATCATTGAAATAAAAACAGACAAAGAGACTATTTCTAAAAAAGTAATTAAAGAATAGCCCTCCAATAAATGATTTTCCTACAAAACACTAACAGTTGTTAGTGTTTTGTTTTTTTATGTATATTTGCTTTCTATGGAAAATACACTTCACGAAAAAGTTTCTCAAGATATTTTACTTAAAGCATACAATCATATGATGCTCGCCAAAGCAATGGCGGACATTTACGAAGAAAATAGAAATATCTGCAAATATGTTCATAGTACATCAAGAGGTCACGAAGCGATCCAGCTCGCCACCGCTTATCAGTTAAAAAAAGAAGATTGGGTTTCCCCTTACTATAGAGATGAGAGCATCCTTTTAGGAATTGGTTTTGAGCCATACCAACTCATGCTTCAATTATTGGCTAAAGCTGAAGATCCTTTTTCCGGAGGTAGATCTTATTATTCTCACCCTTCAAGCAGAGACGAAAACAAACCCAAAATCATCCATCAGAGCTCCGCTACAGGGATGCAAACGATCCCAACAACCGGTGTTGCTCAAGGAATAAAATATATTCAGGACTTCAATCTTCAAAATTTCGAAAATAACCCGGTTGTCATCTGCAGCCTTGGAGATAATTCTGTAACAGAAGGTGAAGTAAGTGAAGCTTTACAATTTGCAGCTCTCCATCAGCTTCCTATTATTTTCCTTGTTCAGGATAATGAATGGGGAATTTCTGTAACGAAAGAAGAAGCCAGAACCTGTGATGCTTATGATTTCGTAGCCGGATTTAACGGATTAAGCAGAATGAGAGTAGACGGAACCGATTTTGTAGAAAGCTTTGAAGCGATGAAAAAGGCCGTAGATTTCGTAAGATCCGAAAGAAAGCCCTTAGTTGTCTGTGCTAAAACAGTACTTATTGGCCACCACACTTCCGGCGTAAGAAGAGAATTCTATAGGGATGAAGAAGATTTAACCAAACACAGAGCAAAAGACCCGGGAGAGATATTAAGAAAGCAATTGCTGGAATCAGGAGTTGACGAAGATCTGCTAAAACAAATTACAAAAAAAGCACGTCTTGAAGCCGAAGAAGCTTTTGAAAAAGCGAAAAACGCAGAAGACCCCAAGCCTGAGACCGTGATGCAACATATCTTTGCTCCTACTCCAATTACTGAAGAAACCGGAACACGCGAACCTGTGAACGGTGAGAAGATCGTTATGGTGGACGCTGCCATCCATGCTATCCAGGAATTGATGTGGAAACACCCTGAAGCTCTTCTTTACGGACAAGATGTTGGAGAAAGAATCGGAGGGGTATTCCGTGAAACGGTAACTCTAGGAAAAAAGTTTGGAAGCAAAAGAGTTTTCAATACAGCTATTCAGGAAGCCTATATTATTGGTTCTACAGCAGGAATGAGCGCTGTAGGATTAAAGCCTATCGTGGAAGTTCAGTTTGCCGACTATATTTATCCGGGGATCAATCAATTGATCACAGAAATTTCAAAATCCAGTTATTTAAGTGGCGGAAAGTTCCCGGTCAGTAATATTATCCGTGTACCTATCGGAGCGTATGGCGGCGGCGGCCCATACCATAGTGGAAGTGTTGAGAGTATTCTGGCTAACATTAAAGGGATTAAAATAGCATACCCAAGTAACGCTGCAGATTTCAAAGGCTTATTAAAAGCAGCTTATTATGATCCAAACCCAGTTATCATGCTTGAGCACAAAGGGCTATACTGGAGCAAAGTTCCAGGAACTGAAGATGCTAAAACAATAGAACCTGCTGAAGACTACGTTCTTCCATTTGGAAAAGGTAAGGTAATAATTGAAGCGGATAAAAATGAAACAGAAAAAGGAAGAACCGTCCTGGTAGTAACCTATGGAATGGGATTATATTGGGCAAAAGAGGCTGTAAAGCAATTCAATGGAAGAGTTGAAGTGATTGATCTGAGAACTTTAATTCCATTAGATGAAGAACTTGTTTTTGAAAGAGTAAAAGCTCATGGAAAATGTATTGTTCTTACCGAAGAGCAGCTTAATAATTCTTTTGCAGAAGCTTTTGCACACCGTATTTCAAAAAACTGTTTTAGATATCTGGATGCCCCGGTAGAAACAATGGGATCGCTGGATGTACCTGCAGTGCCTATTAATCTTGTATTGGAAAAAGAAATGCTTCCCAATGCAGAAAAGCTCTCTAAAAAGATCGAAGAAATGCTCAAATATTAAATTTTATATAAAAATAGAAACCTCTAAAAATTTTTAGAGGTTTTTTTATGCTTTTTTCACTACTTTTATTTAAGATTATAAATCTAAATCACAGATAATTAAACCCAAATAACCAACACTCAACAGACATTACAAAACAAATTTGAATACAGTTTGGTATTTATTTTGTCTGTACACGCAAAACACATTCATTTTTATGATCACAACCAAATACGTCAATTATAAACAGGTTCTTAATTTAGCCGGTGTACCTCTTATCCTGATCTCTATCTGGTGTACCCTGATTGCAGTTTTTTTTTACTTCTTCAACTGGCACTGGATGACTATTCCATGGGTTCCCGTTGCGTTAATTGGTACTGCTGAAGCTTTTTTGGTAGGTTTTAAAAATAACCAGGCTTACGACAGACTTTGGGAAGCCCGAAAAATATGGGGTGGAATTGTAAACTCAAGCCGCTCATTCGCTTCAATGGTTTATGCTTTTGATACAAAAAATGAGGAAATTGGCACTTTTGACCTGGAAGATCGGAAGAAAAGAATTGTCAATCGCCATATCGCTTGGTTATATACATTCCGTGAACAACTTTTAGTCCCTACAGAATGGGAGCATATCAGTAATCAAAATAAATTCGGAAACATTAATCTGAGACGAAACAGATTGATCAAAGCAGGCTTCCCTGACTATGGAAGAGCTCCTATTTTCCTGCATAAATATCTTTCGGAAGAAGAATATGACCTTAAAAATCATTATAAGAATTTTGCCACTTACCTGGTTTCCCAGCAGGCAAAAGATATCAATGAATTAAAAAACATGCATGCTATCACAGATTTCAATCAGACACAACTTCAAAATAGCCTGAATGAGTTTTATGGTTTCCAGGGACAGGCAGAAAGGATTAAAAAATTCCCTTCTCCAAGACAATTTGCCAGTACGGCATTTGTCTTCAATATTCTTTTTATTATGCTACTTCCTCTGGGATTAGTTAACGAATTTGCAAAGTTAGGAGACTGGGGGATTTGGACCTCCATCCCTTTCTGTATTATCATTGGCTGGATTTATATCATCATGGAACTGGTAGGAGATTATTCCGAAAACCCTTTTGCAGGATTGATGTTTGACGTTCCTATGTTATCTATCTGCAGAACCATCGAGATTGACTTGCTTCAAATGGGCGGCGAAACAGAACTTCCTGAGCCGATTTCATCCAAAAACGGCGTGCTGGTTTAGCAGCGCATTATAAAGACAATATTCAAACTTCTCAAGACTTAGATTCTGAGAAGTTTTTTTGTATATAAATTACACCACAATGGCGGTTGTATTTTTCACCTCAGAAATGATAAAAGAACTGTGTGTACTTGCAATATGCTGTAGTGTAGTGAGCTTACTTAGCATGAAATTACGATAATCCTCCATATTTTTGACTCCTATTTTAAGGATATAATCATAATCTCCACTCACGTGATAACATTCTGTAACTTCCAGAAGATTCATCACCTCTTTTTCAAACTGCAGGACAAACTCTTTTTTATGTTGGGCTAATTTGATATGGCATAAAACAATAAAACTGCGGTCAATTTTATTTTTATCAAGTAAGGCTACATATTTGGAAATAACGCCTGAATTTTCCAACTTTTTCACACGCTCGTAAACTGCCGTCACAGACAATCCCAGCTTTCCGGAAAGCTCTTTGGTGGTTTGCTTACAATCTTCCTGCAAAAAAAGAAGCAGTTTCCTGTCAGTTTCATCAAGTTCCATAGATAATTTTTTGGTAAAAAATTAATATTATCGAATATAGCAAATATATTTTCTAAATAAACAAAAATTTACAGTTTTATATTCTATATATTTAAATTTATATTGTAATAATTAGGAAAATGATGCAAATTGGGAGAATAAATAAAAACATACTTATATGGAAAATTTTAATGCCGCCAATGAAATCCAGGATCTACAGTATTTCGGAGAATTCGGAGGAGTAAACCCTTCGATCTCAGACAGCTCTACCTACACGTTCCTTTCAGCTAAAACCATGTTTGATACCTTTGAAGGAAATGCTGAAGGATGCTATTTGTATTCCAGACATTCATCACCGATGAATCTTTATCTTGCGCAGGCACTTGCCAAGATGGAAAACACAGAATCTGCCAATGTCACAGCTTCCGGAATGGGAGCGATCACTTCTGTTTTAATGCAGGTATGCAAAAGTGGTGACCATATTATATCAAGCAGAACCATTTATGGAGGAACGTATGCTTTTCTTAAAAATTTCTTACCCCAGTTTAATGTAGCAACAACTTTTGTTGACATCAATAATTTTGAAATTATAGAAAATGCTATAACACCAAATACAAAAGTTATTTACTGTGAAAGCGTAAGCAATCCGCTTCTTGAGGTAGCAGACCTTAGAAAGCTTTCCGAGATTTGTAAAAAATACAATCTAAAACTGATTGTCGACAATACTTTTTCACCACTATCCATTTCTCCGACATTATTTGGAGCTGATGTTGTTATTCACAGTTTAACAAAATTCATCAACGGAAGCAGTGACACCGTGGGAGGAGTGTATTGCGGTACACAGGCATTTATCGATGATACTAAAAATGTAAATTCAGGCGCTTGTATGCTTCTTGGTCCTACAATGGACAGTTTAAGATCTTCAAGTATTCTAAAAAATCTAAGAACCCTTCATATAAGAATAAAACAACATAGTCATAATGCGATGTACCTTGCAGAGAAGTTTGAAAAAGACGGATTAAAAGTATCTTATCCAGGCCTACCTTCTCACAAAAATCATGAACTTATGAAAAGTATGCTTCATGAAGAATATGGATATGGAGGCTTATTGACTTTAGATGCAGGAACTACAGAAAAGGCCAACGAACTGATGGAAATGATGCAACATGAAAACCTTGGTTATCTGGCTGTAAGTTTAGGTTTCTATAAAACCCTGTTCTCATGTTCAGGAAGATCTACTTCTTCAGAAATCCCGGAAGAAGAGCGAGCTTCTATAGGCATTTCTGACGGATTGATCAGGTTCTCTATCGGTTTAGATCATGATATCAAGAGAACTTATCAAAAAATGAAAGAATGCATGCTAAAAACAGGCGTTCTCACTTATGAAAACATTTCTATACCTTAAATTTTATTGTACAACAAAGGCTGTTTCAAAAATGAACAGCCTTTTTATTTTAAAATTAAATTCAATAGAAACGGTTTGTAGTCCATACAGTTCACCGGGCTTTAGCCAACATCTATCAATATTTTATTTATTTTTTATAGTAATGATGAGGAAAAGCTTCTTCAGGTTTCATTCGTAAAACATTCAGTAATATCCATGATTTTAAAAAGCCATAGCCATACGAAAACATTTGAATGTAAGTTGAAATAACGGCCATTCCGGCAATACTGATATTCCTTGTCAGCAATAAGGCATGGAACAAAACCAAAAATGTATATAATCCGTAGAAAGTTAGAATAATACCTCTTCCCAATACAAAATATTCGATAAAGCCCATGATATAGCCCAGCATAAATAATGTAGGGAATGCAAAAGATATTTTCACATAATTCGGATGCCTTTGATTAAGAATAGGTCTCGCACAGCCAAACTGATAGACCTGCTTTGAAAACTTTCCAAAATCTACCCTACGTTTATGATATACAGCAATATTATCAAAAAAAGCGGTGGTAAATCCATTCTCCCAAAGAGTCATTGATAAATCCGGATCCTCTCCTATCCGCATTTCAGAAAAACCTCCAACTTTTTCAAAGACTGATTTTTTTACTCCCATATTAAAGCTTCTGGGTTGAAACTTTGAAACAGATTTCTTACTTCCTCTGATTCCGCCTGTTGTAAAAACTGAGGTCATAGAATAAGAAATAGCCTTTTGCATAAGATTAAAGCCTTTGTGAGCTTTATCAGCACCACCAAATGCATCACAAGGAATGGTCAGAATATCATTTTTAATATTCTCAATATAATCCTTCTCTACAATCACATCACTGTCTACAAATACCAACCACTCATTTGCAGCTCTTGCAGCCCCATAATTTCTTGTCAATCCGGGGCCTGAATTATCCTTTCTGAAATATTTAATATCCAGACTCCCTTCAAAATTCTTTATGGTAGGCTTCAGATCGATCAGAGAACCATCATCTACAATAATGATTTCATAGTCTTTATCCGTCTGTTGGGTAAGAGAGGTCAGTAACTCAAAAAGTTCATCTTTTCGGTTGTAAATAGCGACAATGATGGAAATACTAGGTTTCAAATTGAAATTTTTTCAAAATTATTTACTCGGAGAATAAATTTTACATTATTTAAATGAATACTCCTGATTTATAATAAACACACAGGACAAAAGCAATACAAAAAGCAATTACAGAACAACTGAAAAAAAGCAATTTGAAAATACTTTTGAAATAATAAAGCTGCATTAGATTCAGAATAAAAAACAATAAAGATGAAATCGAAATTCCTATCAATGAAGTCACAATTAATGTTTGTACATAATCTTTTGCAGGAAGGGGATCTTTAAAAACAATAATAAAAAGGACTATCGTTGCAAGAACAATCCCTGCATTAACCTTCTTTCTAAAATATTTATCCCTTTTCTTATCTTTCTTTCGGACCCTGGCTTCAGAATCTTTTATCTGGCTGGTTGGAGCAGCAGAAAACACATCTGCTGCCGTTTCAAGTATTTCAAAAATATTCCAGGACATACCTTGTAATACTTAAGATTTATCTTCTAATTTATGTACTTTTTTCGTCCCTTCATACATTTCATATTGTAAAAATCTGGTCTCCAGCTTTCCATTGAAAAGTTTGATTTTTCTTGAAGGTCGTAATCCAATCTTTTTCACGGCTTCCAAGTCAGAAGAAATCAGCCATGCAAGTGTGTTTGGATAGTTCGTTTTGAAAGTATCTCCTATCTTTTTGTAGAAATCATCATCATTGATAGAGATTCTCTCATCATATGGAGGGTTAAACACCATTAATAAAGGGAAAAGCTCTTTTTTAGATTCAAAGAAATTTTGCTTTTTAATCTCAATAACATCTTCCATTTCCGCTGCTTCCACATTCATTCTGGCAGCATTCAGCATTCTTGCATCAATATCATATCCTACAATTTTACCGTCAAACTGTCTGATTCTATTAACTCTGAATTCTTTAATTTTTGAAAACAAATCTGAATCATAATTCTTCCAGTTCTGGAATCCGAATCGCTTTCTGAAAATCTGAGCAGGAAGATCCATAGCAATCATAGCCGCTTCAATCAGCAATGTACCTGATCCACACATTGGATCAAGGAAATTTCCTTTTCCATCCCAACCTGCAAGCTGAAGCATCCCACTCGCAAGAACTTCATTGATCGGCGCTTCTCCTTGTTCTTTTCTATATCCTCTTTTAAATAGAGGATCACCTGAAGAATCTAAAGAAATCATCACCAATTCTCTGTCAATATGAAGGTGAAATTTGATATCCGGGTTTCTAGTCTCTACATTCGGACGTCTTTTGAATTTTTCCTGGAAATAATCCACGATAGCATCTTTCATTTTCAATGTCACAAACTGAGAATGCTTGAATGTTTCTGAGTTTACGGTTGCATCAATAGAAAAAGACTGATCAACATCCATGAAATTTTCCCATTCAAATTTAAAAAGTCTGTCATAAAACTGATGCTGATTAAAAGCTTTAAACTCGTGAATCGGAACAAGAATTTTCAATGCCGTTCTCGCCGAATAATTGATTTTATAAAGAAAGCCAAGATCACCTTCACAATTTACTGCTCTGTTTTTGATTTCAACCTTTCTTCCCCCCAATTTCTTGATTTCTTCCGCCAGAATCTGTTCCAGTCCGAAGAATGTTTTTATCTGTATTTCTAAATTTTCTATATCCATAACTAAGAATTAAAAGGTTTAAATATTTAAAAATTAAAAGATTAGCCCTCCAATCTATTATTCAATTGAATTTTTCAATCTTCTAATGTTGTAAAATACTTTGCTTTTAACCGCACAAATTTAGTTATTTTTGCATTATGGAATGGTTTGAATCTTGGTTTGATACCCCTTATTATCATTTATTGTATAGTAACAGAGACTATACTGAAGCTGAAAACTTCATTAAAAAGCTCACCGCGGATCTTCAGCTTCCGCCTCAGTCCAAAATCATTGATCTTGCCTGTGGAAAGGGAAGACACTCTGTTTTTCTCAATAAATTAGGTTATGACGTATTAGGGCTTGACCTTTCAAGACAAAGCATTGACTCTGATAAACAATATGAAAATCAAACGTTGATTTTTCAGGTTCATGATATGAGAAATCCCATTGATGCAGATCCTATGGATGCTGTTTTCAATTTATTTACAAGTTTTGGATATTTCGATAATGAAAACGATGATAAAAAAGTATTCCAGTCGGTTTATAATGCATTAAAACCGGGAGGATATTTTGTTCTGGATTATCTGAACGAAGAATATGTAAGAAAAAACATGGTTCCTGAGACCGTCATTACCCGTGGTAACATCGATTTCAAAATTTTGAAAAAAATTGAAGGAAGACATATTATTAAAGATATCAGATTTGAAGCAGATGGAAAACCTTTTCATTTCTTTGAAAAAGTTAAACTTCATACCTTAGAAGCAATCAATGCCTATGCTTCAGAATGTGGCTTTGAAAGAATAAAAATCTGGGGAGATTACCAGCTGAATGAATTTAATAAAGAAAGCTCCTCGCGTTGTATCAATTTATTTAAGAAAAAATAATGGTAGCAGTACTTTTACTGATTTTAAGTGTCATTACAGGAGTTTTTCTTGGAAAACATTTTGGTAAAAAAGAAAAGCTGGCGAAAAACCTGTTGGTTTTAAGTGCCGGTTTTTTAATCACGATCTGCCTTAATGAAGTTTTTCCTCAAGTGTATACCTCTGGAGGAAGCAGCAATTTGGGTGTTTTCGTTATTGCCGGTGTTCTTTTACAGATGATTCTGGAAGCATTAACCAAAGGCTTTGAGCACGGGCACTTTCATCATCATAATGAACACAATATCCTTCCTGTTGCTTTAATGATAGGACTATTTGTTCATGCCTTTATTGAAGGAATCCCTTTACCTAATGAAAAACATGAAATATCGCCTTATCTTTTAGGAATTGTATTTCACAATCTGCCTATTTCTTTCATTCTGGGAGCATTTTTATTTAATGGAAAGAAAGATGCAAAAAGTTCTTCTTATCCTTCCTTACTGATTGTAGCGCTGTTTGCCTTGGCCTCCCCTATGGGAATGCTTTTAGGAAATTATTTCAATCCAAATCTTCAGCCTTATTTTCTGGCTATCGTTGGAGGGATATTTCTTCATATATCATCTGTTATTATTTTTGAAAGCAATAAAAATCACAATATTGACTGGACCAAAATTGGATTAGTTGTTTTGGGAGTATCTTTAGCATTATTAATGCATATCTTCCATTCTCACCCTACTCCCCAACAATAAAGCATATTATTTTACACTATAAAAAAATAACCTTTCCATGTAAAGGTTATTTTTTTTATTTAATTTATTGAAAAAGAGGATCAATATATTTATTAATACGAAATCAATAAATTTTGAACCTACAAAAACCTACAACTCTATAAACAACAAAGATTTAATTAAAACAAAAACAATCAATTAACACTATTTAACAAACAAAACACAACAAAAGACGTTTTTTCATATATTAGCTAAACCAACAAAGTATATATGAAAAAACAAACCAACTTCATTAAGTTAATAGGAGTTTCTATTCTGGTATTGCCAGACTTACTACATTCACAACACACACAAAAAAAAGACAGTCTTAAAGAACAACAAATCGAAGATATTGTTGTAATAGGGTATAAAACACAAAAAAAATCCAGCCTTACGGCGGCTGTTTCCATTATTTCTGACAAAAAATTAAAAGATTCCAACACTTCCGATGTATCAAGCCTTTTACAAGGAAAAGCGGCGGGGGCCCAGGTCTTACAAGGGGGAGGCAGCCCCGGATCTCCAGCAACAGTAAAAATCAGGGGAACTTCAACGATTAATGGTCCCAGCCAGGCTTTATGGGTAGTAGACGGTGTCATGATGAACGGCACTCCAAACCTTGATCCCAATCAAATAGAAAGTATAAATATTTTAAAAGATGCTACCTCAACTGCTCTATATGGTTCACGCGGAGCTAACGGAATTGTACAGGTTTTTACAAAGTCAGGAACCTCAGGTAAAAGCTCATTGAATGTTTCAGTCAATAATTCTTTTAATACATTTAACAATGGGCGCTTCAAACTGATGGATGGCACCCAGCTTTATGACTACTTTACTTCCTTAAAAAATGCACCGGCTATCCCTGAAGAATTAAGAAAACCGGGATATAACTGGTTAAAAAACGGTACACAAACAGGAGCCGTACAGAATTACACCATAGATTTCAGAGGGGGATCTCAAAATTCAAAAACCTATATCTCAGGAAATTTTTATGATGAAAGCGGAACGATTAAAGACTATGATTACAACAGATTATCTTTCAGGATTAATCATGAACAAACCGTAAAACCTTGGTTAATTATCAAACCCAAACTTAGCTTAGCATATACCACAAGAAAAGACACACAAGGTTCACTTTACCAGATGTACCTCAACATGCCCTGGGACAATCCAAGAGATCCTGAAGGAAATCTAATAAACCCTAATACCTATAACGGGAAATGGTATGGAAGAGATTATGCGAATTATTTATATGATCAGCAATGGAATTACAGCAAGAGTAATCAATTAGATCTTATCGGGAATTTTGATGCAGAAATTAAATTTACAGATTATCTGAAATTTGTTACCACCAATAATGTGACGTATAAAAATTATGATGATATGTCTTACACAGATCCAAAATCTGTATCAGGAGATAGCAATAAAGGAGAGCTGGTGGAATCTTATATCAAGGACATCAGTAAATTCTTTAATCAGATGTTAAGGTTTGACAAAGACTTTGGGGTACATAACGTCAATGCTTTAGCGGCATACGAATATAATGACAGAATTTATAAATTATCAAAAGCAGGGGTATATGCCATAATTCCGGGAACAGATATTT
This sequence comes from uncultured Chryseobacterium sp., assembly GCA_963518055.1. Lineage (GTDB taxonomy): Bacteria > Bacteroidota > Bacteroidia > Flavobacteriales > Weeksellaceae > Chryseobacterium. The sequence goes on along the minus strand of CAUQIC010000006.1, from coordinate 198,721 downwards.
TTGATAACGGAGCCATAACAGGTCAAAAACCATCAGGAAGAAAATTTGACAGAGCTTTCAATGCATTCCTGTTCAATGCCGAATACGTGTATGATAAAAAATATTTTGTTCAGGGATCTTTAAGAAGTGAATCTTCCTCAGCTTTTGGTACCAGTAAGAGAAATGGATTATTTTATTCCTACAGTTTGGGATGGAACATTCAAAAGGAAAAGTTTTTCCGGGTAAAGCAAATTGACGAATGGAAGTTAAGAGCCAGCAGAGGACTTGTTGGAAATACTCCAAGCCCGAATTACGGATGGCAGGATTTATACGCCTTAACCCAGACATATAATGGGCAGATAGGAGCAACCTGGAATCAATTAGGCAATAAGGACCTAACCTGGGAATCTATATATCAAAACAATATAGGTACAGATATCAGAGCATTTAATAACAGATTAAATGTAAATGTTGATTATTTTAACAACAAGACCAAAAACTTACTGGTATTGGTTACCCTTCCTTCGCTAACGGGTGTTGACAGACAATATTTGAATGTAGGAGATGTAAAGAATGAAGGATGGGAATTCAACTTTAACTATGCTATTCTCAAATCCAAAAAAATTAACTGGGATATCGGATTTAATATAAGTACTTACAAAAACAGAGTTTTATCAACCAGAAATAACAGTATCCAGCTACTATCCAATAATCAGGTGGCTATAGCCGGCTATGACGTCACTTCTTTCTATTTAAGAAAATGGATAGGAGTAAACTCTGACAACGGAGCTGCACAATGGGAGGTTATCAACCCTGACGGAAGCAGAAGTATTACCACCAATTACAATCAGGCAACCTTACAAATCGTAGGTACCACAACACCCGATTATTATGGATCTTTTAGTACAAATCTCAGCATAGACAACTTCTATCTTAATGCTAATATCTACTTCTCACAGGGCGGCCAAATTTATAATTCATACAGAGAATTATTTGATTCTGACGGCGCATATCCCTATTACAATCAAATGGTATTAAAAAGCGACTGGAACAGATGGGAGAAACCGGGAGATATTGCAACACATCCTGTGGCGATTTTTAACAACAATACTTTAACAAACAAACCTTCTTCTCGTTATCTTGAAGATGCAAGCTATGTAAAGATGAGATCATTGAGACTGGGTTACAATTTTCCTCAATCCTTAACGGAAAAAATTAACATCAGATCTGCAAGCATTTATATCATGGGAGAGAATTTATTTACCATCACTAAGTTCTCTGGAGTGGATCCGGAAGTTGGTCCATCTGACGCCGATAAACAAAACGGTAATCCTTATTCAGGAAATGCAGGAGCCATTTATCCTATCCCAAGAAGATTTTCTTTAGGCTTTAATTTCTCATTTTAAAATTTACAAATTATGAAAAAAACATTCATACCACTCCTTTTACTATTAAGCTTAACTGCTTGCAATATAGACCGGTCTCCTTATGACTCTAAAGAATCAGATGTGATATTGGCAGATCCGGCCGGATTACAAACTATTACTCTTGGAAATTATGCTCTTTTAAAAGGAGATGCATCCGGAGGTGGCTTTTTTAATAATCTTTACAGAATTGGTGAATATGGAGGAGATAATATTGACATCAGCGGAACAACTACTGATCAGTTTTTCTACTATTACAATTACAGAAGTATTAAAAATAATACCCGTTCAAATGTGATATGGAATGCGGGATATAAAGCAATTATCGGATGTAACAGAGTGATTTCAAAAGTTTCTGAAGGAAAAGATGCAACGACAGATCAATTGATTGGGGAAAATTATTTTCTGAGAGCTTATGTCTATTTTTCTCTGGTCAATGTATTTGGAAAACCTTACAATCAAGGAGTAAATAATTTGGGAGTACCATTGAAAACATCAGATGATGTAAACGATATACCGGCAAGAGCAACTGTCGGTCAAATATACGAGCAGATCATCAAAGACTTACAAAAAGCAGAACAGCTCATGACGATCGGTAAAGATAATATTTACGCCTCTAAAGAAGCTGCTCAGGCACTCCTTTCCCGGGTATATCTTTATATGGAAAACAATGACAAAACCATAGAATATGCTGATAAGGTGATTAATTCCGGAAAGTATATGCTACTCTCTACGTCTGATCTGCCTTCTTATGCCACTAAAACACCGGAAACCAACAAGGAAACCGTTTTCGCGTTTAAATACAATAGAGACGGTGACTATAGTGATGGTTGGTATACTATTGGGTCTATGTATGCCAATATTCAAAATGTGGGCTGGGGGGAAATGTATGCCTCTTCTTCTTATTTAGATCTTATCAATAAAAATCCTCAGGATGCAAGGCTAAAATTTATTTCTCCTAAATATACAGCCCCATTAACTCCCATGGCATACTGGGTACAGCAGGGAACCAATGTCTCAGGAGGAATCACCTATAATTATAGTTTTCAAAAAACCTTTCAGCAAGGAGGGAACACTTATTTCACAATGAATAATGTAAACTATCAGGTATACTCTGAAACTTTGCCCAATAAGACAAGTTATTATTTTATTAATTCTAACAATACGAAAATCTACATTAACTTGGATAATGACATAGATAAGAGAAATGGATACCCTAAATTTTATATTTTAAAATGTTCATTACAGGAAGGAATTCCACAATTATGGTCACCGGTTGTTTTAAGATTAGCTGAGATGTATCTGAACAGAGCCGAAGCTTTTGCAAAAAAAGGAGTCATAACCTCTGCATTAGCTGATGTCAATACTATCCGAACAAGAGCCGGAATTCCGACATACTCCTCTGTTCCGGCAGGGCAGACTGCTTTAGATTTGGTTCTGGATGAAAGAAGGCTTGAAATGGCTTTTGAAGCTCAGCGCAAATATGATATCTTCAGAAATAGATTAAATCTGAACAGAAACTATCCCGGAACTCATTTAAATGGAAATAATCCTTTTTACACAGTACCCTACACACACAATAGAATTATAGAATATATCCCGGAACAACAGATACAGATACAACCTAATCTGATTCAAAATCCGGATTAACAATTTATACCTAAAACAAAATCTCCGGTTAATTCCGGAGATTTTAGTTTATAATATAATATTCTTACAATCTATTATTAGATATTAGAATTTCCATCCTACAGTAAGGAAGAAATTATTTCTACTGTTCTTTACATCACTTACTGCATATGCATCATTCTGATAGATAGACTTTGAATTAAGTGAATAATACGCAGAATCGAAATCACTTCCGGTAACTCCTCGCATAAAAGGATTATTGTACTTAGATGTTATATTCTGGTAAGAAGCATCAATGTAGAACGATTTGAAATCATATCCAATACCAAATGAGATAAGATTTCTGTCGCTTAGCATAAGGTTATTATATGATTGATCTCCTACGCTACCTGCATCATCAAACCTTGTAATACCAATCGCATCAAAAGGATTGGATAAATAAGAATATCCACCTCTCAACCTGAATTGTTGTACCCTGTATTCTGCTCCTACTCTAACCTCGGACATATTTTTGTAATTATCCTTAAAGAAGTTATTCAACTCTCTTTCCGGATTTCCATATACTTTATAATCAGGTTTCGTAAGTCCTAATGTATAATCTACGTTCAGTGAGAAGTTTTTATTCGCCACAAATGCAGCACTCACTGTTGCTTTAAGTGGTGAAGTAAACTTCCTATTTTCAGTTGCGGTACCATTTCCATAAGTAGGATGATTATAAAAACTGAAATCACGGTCTATACTCCAGAATGTAGGAGTTTCAAGAGATGCTCCTAACCTAAAATTAGGACTTAACTTACCAATAACCCCCAATGAGGCAGAAAAACCTGAAGATCTCTCATAATAAGGTGAATCCTGCTTATCAAAAAAATCAAGTGCATTATTGTTTTGCATTCTGAATGCCAATTGATCACCTTGGTCAATAGAAGCATTGAAGAAATTAAACCCGGCACCGATATACAAATTATGGTTATAGTTTGCACCAACCCCAAAACTCATTTTTGATAAGTTTCCGTATCTTGAGTATACATGACCTGCTAATGAAGCTTGTCCATCCGGCAAACCAGCCGTCAGGTTAGCACTTCCCGGACTTTGTATCACATTATCCAAAGATTGGTTTGAGAAATTGATCCCGATATTAATAAACTTCCATTTCGTTTCTGTCATCAACGGAAAAGCAATCACTCCTCCTGCATTTCCCAAATCTCCCTTGGTTTTACTATAATCAACGGTAGAACCTCCTAATGAACTACTGTTTTTATTCCCTAAAATAGACAACGTCCCTGAAACCTCCCCTGAAATAGCTACCCCTAGCCCTGCAGGGTTGGTAAGTAACGAATTCGCATCACCTCCTAACGCTCCATTTGAACCTGCCATCGCATTAAACTTAGCCGATCCTACCATTGGAGAGCTCGAGTACACATCTACAGTATTTCTTAGCACAGAAATATCCTGAGCCTGCGCAAAAAATGCTGCAGAAATACTCATGAATACTAAAGATTTTTTTAACATTATTTTTTAATAGTTTATTTTAAATTGAATACTATCTGAAACCACCACTGCCACCGGATCTGAAACCGCCGCCTCCACCACCGGAGCCGCCTCTAAAACCACCGCCGCCACCGCCGCCGGAATTAAAGCCACTTCCTGATCTGAAGCCACCGGAATCCATAGATCTGAATCCTCCGTTATTTCTTGGCTGTTGATAGTTATAATCAGGTCTTGACTGTGGAACTGAGTTACGGAATCCTCCAGAGTTTCCTTGTCTGAAACCACCGGAATTACCGTCCCTGAAGCCACCATTGTTATTACTTCCGTTTCTAAAGCCTCCAGAATTCCCTTGTCTAAACCCTCCGGAATTGCCTTGTCCTTGTCTGAAACCTCCGGAGCTCCCATCTCTGAAGCCACCGCTGTTATTATTTCCGTTTCTGAATCCTGAACCGGTATTGGCTGTATTAGTTCTATACACCGCACTGCCTATACCCGGATTTCCAACAAAACCTCCTGTAGAGCCACTTCTCATATGATACGGTCTATTATAGGAATTATATCCCCAGTAGCCTCCGTGCCCCCAATATGGGTTACCATAATAGCCACCCCAAAATGGATCATAATATCCGCCCCAGTAAGGAGAGTATCCCCAAGGACTTCCCCATCCGAAAGAGCCACCCCAGCCCCAGCCGAAGGATCCGCCCCAGCCCCAAGACATATTCATACCCCAGCCCCAGCCACGGTTCATGCCCCAGTATGGACTGTAACCTCCGTACCAGCCCCAAGGAGAACCCCAACCCCATGAATTATCATAATAGTTGGTTTGAGATCCTGCATATAAGCCCCAATCAGAATCTGTTGCATTACTGCCCCAGCTCAAATCAGTGCCTCCCCATTCATTGTATTTATTTTGTTGTTCTCTGGAATTGATCTGTGCGTTTTGGATTATGTTAGAATCCTGATAGTAGTCGTAATATTCGCCTACTCTGTTTCCGCCACCATTAATGATTACTCCTTCCGGTAGCGTATCCTTATTGGGGTCATAATATACCCCATCTGTCTCGCTATACCCTCCCATCTGAGCACCACAAGACATAAGCAATAATCCGCCTGAGATTGCTAAAATCCCTTTAGATCTTAACACGCCAAGCAAATTTTTATGTATATTTCTTTTCATGATAACGTAAAAATTTTTAATTTAAATTATATTTGCAATCTGTACCAAAAATGTACCAAAACACTGGTAAAAAAATCTATCAAAAATAGATTTTTATTTTTAGATAACAATATTGTACAAAAGTTAAAAAAATTTTAAAAGATAATGGCAAAATTAACCTCAAGAAGCGAAGATTACAGCAAATGGTATAATGAGCTGGTTGTAAAAGCTGATTTAGCTGAAAATTCAGGAGTGCGTGGGTCTATGGTGATCAAACCATATGGCTATGCAATCTGGGAAAAAATGCGTGATGAAATGGATAAAAAATTCAAAGAAACAGGTCACGTGAACGCATACTTCCCACTTTTTGTGCCCAAGAGCTTATTTGAGGCTGAGGAAAAAAATGCAGAAGGCTTTGCAAAAGAATGTGCTGTAGTAACCCATTACAGATTAAAAACAGATCCTAATAACCCATCTAAACTTATTGTAGATCCGGATGCAAAACTGGAAGAAGAACTGATTGTACGTCCTACTTCTGAAGCAATTATCTGGAATACCTATAAAAACTGGATCCAGTCTTACAGAGATTTACCTATCCTGATCAATCAGTGGGCAAACGTTGTACGTTGGGAAATGAGAACCCGTCTATTTCTTAGAACATCTGAATTCTTATGGCAGGAAGGCCACACTGCTCACGCTACAAAAGTAGAAGCGGTAGAAGAGGCAGAAAAAATGAACAAAGTGTATGCTGAGTTTGCTGAAAACTTCATGGCAATGCCTGTAGTACAAGGACTGAAAACACCGTCTGAAAGATTTGCAGGAGCTGATGAAACCTATTGTATTGAAGCATTAATGCAGGATGGAAAAGCTCTCCAGGCAGGAACCTCTCACTTTTTAGGACAGAATTTCCCTAAAGCATTTGACGTAAAATTCACGAACAAAGAAGGAAAAATTGAATATGCATGGGCAACATCATGGGGAACCTCTACCCGTCTCATGGGTGCCTTGATTATGACGCATTCAGATGATTTCGGATTGGTATTACCTCCAACATTGGCTCCTATTCAGGTCGTAATAGTTCCTATCTTTAAAGGAGAAGAACAATTAGCACAAATCAGTGAGGTTGCTTTAGAGATTCAGGCTAAACTGAGAGCTAAAGGTATTTCTGTAAAATTCGACAACGACACACAAAACAAACCGGGTTGGAAATTTGCAGAGTATGAATTAAAAGGTGTTCCTGTAAGAATAGCAATGGGACCTAGAGATCTTGAAAACAATTCTGTAGAAATTGCAAGAAGAGATAATCTTACCAAAGAAGTTCGTTCTATAGAGGGCTTAGATTCTTATATTGAAGAATTATTGAAAACAATCCAGCAAGATATGTACAATAAAGCGATCAATTTCAGAAAAGACAACATTACAAAAGTTGACACGTATGAAGAATTCAAGAACGTTTTAGAAGAAAAAGGAGGTTTTATCTATGCCCATTGGGATGGAACTGCTGAAGAAGAAGAGCAGATCAAAGAGGAAACAAAGGCTACCATAAGATGTATTCCTTTAGACGATGACATTGAAGAAGGAATTTCTTTGATTTCTGGAAAATCATCTAAGAGACGTGTATTATTCGCAAAAGCGTATTAATAATTTTAACGATTTTAAAAAACTTCGTTAATTTTTAAAGAAATATTCAAAAAAAAATGACATTTGGACAGATTTTTGTTTAAATTTATCACAACATTAATCTAAAAAAATTTATTATGTCTTTAAATGTCATTGATTTAATTAAAGGACAATTAGGTCCCGCTTTGGTTTCACAAGCTGCTTCACAGTTTGGAGAAAGCGAATCAGGAATCTCTAAAGCAATTGGTGGCTTATTACCTGCTGTAGTAGGTGGATTAGCCAATAACGCAGACAACCCTGGCGTAGTGGATGCTATTACAAAAGCCTCTTCAAGTGGAATTTTAGGAAATTTATTAGGTGGATCATCTAGCAGTCCTATTATTACCAACTTGTTATCTTCCCTTTTTGGAGATAAGGTAGGAGGATTAGTAAATTCCATTGCCAGTTTTTCAGGAATCAGCAATACTTCTGCGGGTTCTTTGTTAAACCTGGTTACCGGGGCGACAGTAGGCACTGTTGGAAAATACGCAGCAGACAATAATTTGGGTGCTTCAGGTATTTCCAGCTTACTGAATGACCAAAAAGGCATTATCTCTTCTTTATTGCCCGCAGGTCTTTCTTTAGCTTCTTTTGGATTAGGAGCAGAGAATTGGTTTGGACAAGCTAAAGAAACAGTTTCTTCAGTAGCTTCAACAGCTAAAGACAACATTGCTGAAGGTGTTGCCACTGCAAGAGAAAATGTTTCAGAAGGAGCTAGAGAAGTAAGAGAACAATTTAATAATAACAATAATAACAATCAAGGCGGAGGGTCAATCTGGAAATGGTTACTTCCGCTTTTATTGTTAATTGCAGCCGGATATTTCCTATGGAAGCAATGCGAGAAAAAGCAGACTACAACAACTACAACAACCACTGATTCTACAGGAACAGCCGGATCATCTGTAGATTCTTCTGCTACTATGACTCCACCTGCAACAACTTCCGCTACACCTGCAGCTAAAACTGATGAAAACATTGACTTGAATGGGGTAATGTTAAAAGGTTACAAAGGTGGAATGGAAGATCAGATGATTGCTTTCCTGAAATCTGATGGATATAAGAATGCAGCTGATGATTCAGCATTGAAAGATAAATGGTACGATTTCGACCATGTTAATTTCAAGATTGGAAAATCTACCGAATTAGAGGCAGGTTCTCAAGGACAATTGGACAACCTGGTAGCTATTCTTAAAGCTTTCCCTGATGCTAAAGTCAAAATTGGTGGTTATACTGATAAGACAGGAAATGAGGCTTCTAATGTAAAATTATCTCAGGAAAGAGCTAACTTCATCAAAGCTGCTTTAGCAAAAGCAGGAGTTGGAGCACAAGTAATCGGAGCTGAAGGTTACGGAAGTAAATTTGCCAAAGTTGATGCAAAAGCTTCAGATGCAGAAAGAGCTGCTGACAGAAAAATGTCTATAAGATTTGCTAAATAATCTTTAGACTTATTACAAATAGAATCCCGGAAAGTGATTTCCGGGATTTTTTCTTGCTTTGATTTTTGTGTTTACATTTATTTAATTAAATTTGTTAGTCATTTCTAACATTTATGAATTTCAATTTAAAAAGCGCTTGGCGAAGAGATAAAACAGAGCATTCATTATCAGAAGTTTATTCCTCTATAAAAGTTCCTAAAAATGGATCTTTTTGGAGGAAATACCTAGCCTTTACAGGTCCTGGTTTAATGATTGCTGTGGGATATATGGATCCCGGAAACTGGGCCACCGATATTGCCGGAGGGGCCCAATTTGGGTATACCCTGCTTTCCGTGATTCTTATTTCTAATATTTTTGCTATGGTTCTTCAGCATTTGTCTGTAAAACTAGGTGTTGCCACAGAAAGAGATTTAGCACAAGCCTGTAGAGATCATTTTAGTCCTACGACCAACTTTATTCTTTGGATATTATGTGAAATTGCCATTGCCGCCTGTGACCTTGCAGAAGTTATAGGATCTGCAATTGCCCTTAATTTATTATTTCATATCCCTCTGACCTGGGGTATTGTCATAACAACCGTGGATGTTTTAGTTATCCTCTTACTTCAGGCAAAAGGCTTCCGATGGATCGAAAGTATTGTAGGAGGGCTTATTTTTATTATTCTCGCCTGTTTTGCCTATGAAATCGTTATCTCAAAACCTGCTTTTAATGAAATATTAGGAGGACTGGTTCCTCAAAAAGAAATCATTCAGAACCCTGCAATGCTTTATATTGCCATTGGAATTCTGGGAGCTACAGTCATGCCTCATAACCTATATCTTCACAGCAGTATTATTCAAACCCGTGATTATACCCGTGACAGAGAGGGAAAAAAAGAGGCTATCAAGTTTGCCACATTAGACAGTACAGTATCCTTAATGCTGGCATTCTTTATCAATGGAGCCATATTGATTCTTGCAGCAGCCACATTCCACACGACAGGAAACGAGCATGTAGCGGATATTCATGATGCTTACAAAATGCTTACCCCTATTTTAGGAGCTTCTATGGCAAGTATTGCCTTTGCTATTGCTTTACTAGCTTCAGGACAAAACTCAACACTTACAGGTACTCTTGCAGGACAAATTGTAATGGAAGGATTTCTAAACATCAGATTAAAACCTTGGTTAAGAAGATTAATTACCAGGCTTATCGCGGTTGTTCCGGCATTAATCGTAGCTATACTTTACGGAGAAAAGGGAACAACAGAACTATTGGTTTTAAGTCAGGTAATCTTGTCTATGCAGCTTAGTTTTGCAGTGGTTCCTTTGGTCATGTTTACCAATGATAAAGCCAAAATGGGAGAATTTGTCAACAAACCATTCTTAAAAGTCTGTGTCTGGATTATTTCTTTTATTATTATTATTTTAAACCTATATCTGCTGTACCAGACGTTTACCGGAGAACAGTAAAAAAATACTGAAAGTTAACATCTATTCTAGAATTTTCAATTTTCAATTTCTCATTTTGGATTTCCATTTTCTGCCTTAATGTCCTGATTTCTTCATTTGGCAGACCTTTTGTCAAACATTTCAATAAATAAATATTGAATTATGGAAAACCAGGATATTAACGAAGAAAGCATCAATAATCAGGAAGAAAACAATGTTCAGAACGAGGCAACGTCTCAGGACAATGTGACAGCTACTCCTTCTGCTGAGGAACTTTTGGCAGAAGAAAAAGACCGTTACATCAGATTGTATGCTGAGTTCGAAAATTATAAAAAGAGAACGTCTAAAGAGAAGATGGAATTCTTCCAATATGCTAATCAGGACATGATGGTTTCTATGTTGGGTATTTTAGATGATTTTGAAAGAGCATTGAAAGAAATCGCTAAAAATGGCAATCCGGCTGACCTACAGGGAGTAGAATTAATCTATCAGAAATTCAAAAACAGACTTACCGAAAAAGGGCTAAAAGCAATGGAAGTAAAAGCTGGAGACAGCTTTAACGTAGATTTCCACGAGGCGATCACACAAATCCCTGCTCCATCAGAAGATTTAAAAGGAAAAATTGTAGATGTTATTGAAACGGGCTATACTTTAAGTGATAAAGTGATTCGTTTTGCAAAAGTAGTAACAGGAAACTAAAATTCATAAATGATAAATGGTGAGTGATAATTGATAAACATCTCACTTATTAATTTTAAAATATCTTTTATCATTTATCAGTAATCAATTATAAAATTGTCATGTCAAAAAGAGATTATTACGAGGTTCTTGAGATCAGTAAATCTGCATCAGCCGACGAAATAAAGAAATCATACCGTAAAATGGCCATCAAATATCACCCGGATAAAAACCCAGGTGATAAAGAGGCTGAAGAAAAGTTTAAAGAAGCTGCTGAGGCCTATGAGGTACTAAGCGATGATCAGAAACGTGCCAGATACGACCAGTTCGGTCATGCCGGAGTAGGTGGAAACGGAGGTTTCGGAGGCGGAGGCTTCGGAGGCGGAATGAATATGGAGGATATTTTCAGCCAGTTTGGAGATATTTTCGGTGGTGGCTTCGGAGGCGGAGGCTTTGGTGGCGGAGGACGTCAGCAAGTGAAAGGTTCTAATTTAAGAATCAGAATCAAGCTGAATCTTGAGGAAATGGTAAACGGAACTCACAAAACCATTAAAGTAAAAAAAATGAAGATGGCAGAAGGTGCCACTTCAAAAACTTGTCCTACGTGTAACGGTTCCGGTGTTCAGCTTAAAGTAATGAACACGATGTTTGGTCAAATGCAGACTCAAACGACCTGTTCAACTTGTCAGGGTATCGGGAAAGTTGCAGATAAAATCCCTGCCGGTGCGAATGCACAAGGTTTGATAAAAGATGAGGAGGAAATTACCATCAACATCCCTGCCGGCGCAAGAGACGGAATACAGCTTAATGTAAGAGGAAAAGGAAATGATGCTCCTTTTGGAGGAATTGCCGGAGATTTATTGGTGATTATTGAGGAGGAAATTGATCAAACGATTAAAAGAGAAGGGGACAATCTTCACCAGGAATTATATGTTTCATTTGCAGAAGCTGCTTTAGGAACCAAAAGAGAAATTCCTACCGTAGGTGGAAAGGTGAAAATTACTGTTGACCCGGGTACACAATCCGGAAAGATTTTACGACTAGCCGGAAAAGGACTTCCAAGTATTGACAGCTATGGAAAAGGGGATATGTTTATTCACATCAATGTATGGACTCCACAAAAGCTTACTAAGGAACAGAAAGACTTCTTCGAAAAGCAAATGTCCAGCGGAGAAATGGTTGCAGAACCTTCCGGAAAGGAAAAAACTTTTTTTGATAAAGTAAAAGATTTATTCAATTAATACAAGAGACCTTAGGGTCTCTTTTTTTATGCTCCTTTTTGTATATTAGTTTAAACAAAAAGGATTAAAAATGAAAAAAATATACTTTTTAATCATATTCTTTATTTTCCAATTAAGGATATTGGGGCAACAAACTGCAGATCTGGAATTTAATCAGGCAACAAATCGTTGGTTTTCTGCATGGACATTGGTTTACAAGGATATTTATAAAATTGATACACTTCAACCCGTAGAATTTGTATTCTTTGATGAAAAGTACGTATACTCTACGTCTTCAATTTCTGTAAATAATGGCAAAACAGTAAAAGGATCTAATCTTTTGAATTTAAAATTACACTGGAAAAAAGCATTACACAGCGACACTCTTACTTTGCCGGATAAATCGAAAGTACCTGTAGGCATTTTATCTTTTGCCTCAGAAATCCCGGATAATAAGCATCGATCTTTTTTCGTCATGCCCTTACCTAGCTTTTGGAAAAAAGCCGGCATACAAAGTAAAGAACTTGGGTTGGATAATTTAATAACTGGTGTTTTTATTCATGAATTCTCTCACTCGCAACAAATGCAGAGCTTTGGAGCAAAGGTTACTCAGTTTGAAAAACAAAATAATTTCGGAGTCGATTTTACCGATGATATTATTCAAAATATTTTCAGTAAAAATGCTCCTTATGTTGACCATTATAACGCTGAAGTCAGCAGCCTCTATCATAGTATTTCAGATAAAGAGCTCAATACAAAAGAAGCATCAAAAGGGCTGAATTTGATGAATCAGAGGCATAAAGATTACTTTAAAAATCAATATCAAAATTTAGCTGAAATTGATGATCTATTTCTTACGATGGAAGGCCTTGGGCAATACTCTATGTACTTATGGCTTATAGATTCCAGGGGGGCTAAAGTCGATAAAAACAGAGCTATTGAAGGAGTCAGACGAAATAAAAAGTGGTGGTCACAAGATGAAGGACTTGTTCTTTTTTTAATATTGGAGCGATTAAAAAAACCTGAAGCTTGGGCAAAAGAGATGTTTGGAACAAAAACGGCCACAGTAACTGAATTAATTCAATCAAACTTAAAACATTAAATCAAAAAATCCTGCTTCAAATGAAGCAGGATTCTATATTTATATCATTCAATTCTATTTTATTTTTTTGCTGCCAGAGAATATATCGCTTTTCCTATAGTGAAAACAGCTACAGCAGCCAATCCTCCTACAATTCCGAAGGTAAACTCTTTAAGCACCGATGGCCAGGTAGGAAGTAGGTCATGCAAAAAATGGATATTATGCGAGAAAATCCCTCCTGAAACCAAAATAAGAGCAATTGTTCCTACAATTCCTAACAATTTAATGATTACAGGTAATGCTTTCACTAATAAATGTCCTAGCTTTGAAAAGAAGCCTTTATCATGACTTTTTCTGATTAAACTAAATCCGGCATCATCCATTCTTACAATGAGTGCAACAATACCATACACTCCTACGGTAGCTATAAATGAAACAAAAGTTACGGTAAGAATCTGTGTGAGCAGTGGGTGTTCCTGCTGAATTACAGTCCCTAAAGCAATAATAACAATTTCAATAGAAAGAATAAAGTCGGTTCTGATTGCAGAATTTATTTTAGTTTTCTCAGAATTCTCTGAGCTTTCTTCTTCTTTACTTTCTTCAATTACTTCATGCCCCTTTTTGGAACGGTGAAATAGAAATTCAATAATTTTTTCTACCCCTTCGAATGCTAGATATAAACCTCCTAGAATAAGAATGATTTCAATAGCCGGCTTATACAACCAGTTGAGTAGAAAAGCAATGGGAAGAATGATCAGCTTATTGATAAATGATCCTTTCGTAATTGCCCATAAAACCGGAAGTTCTCTGGAAGAAACAAATCCTGTGGCTTTTTCTGCATTCACAGCCAAATCATCACCTAAAATACCCGCTGTTTTCTGCGTAGCAATTTTACTGGTAACTGCTACATCATCCATCAATGCAGCAATATCGTCTAAAATAGCAAAAAAGCCTGATGCCATATTTTAATCTTTTTTTAATCTTTGTTAAGTTCAGCAAAAATAAATATTTAATTTCATTTTTTAATTCATAACAGGACAATAATTTTAAGAATGTAAAATACTCCTTCACCTTCAATATTTTATATATTTGTTTAAAACCGACAGAATGGATAAAAACTGGGAAACCCAATTACAGAGTATCTGGCAAAAGCTTGGAACAATAGCTAATGGTGAATTCATCCAGCAAATTAAAGATCATGTCGCCCTAATTCCGGATTTTCCCGCTATTGCTGATTTTGAAGTAGCATGTGCCTTAGACTCAACCGGACATGAAGAGGAAGCCGAGCCTTTATACAGAGAAGCATTACATCTGGGATTATCCGGTTTACGAAGAAGAAGAGCAAGGATTCAGCTAGCAAGTACATTGAGGAATAATGGAAAAATAGAAGAAAGCATCGATATTTTACGAGAAGAAAAAGCTAATTACTCGGATGAGCTGAATGATGCAGTTGATTCTTTTTTAGCTCTTTCCCTTTCTTCAGCAGGAGAATACAGAGAAGCACTATCATTAACTTTAAAAGCAATCTCCAAACATTTACCCCGATACAGCAACTCTCTGCATCGATATGCCGACAACTTATAATCTATTGAATCATGGGCAAAATAACATAATGATTTTCAATAAAGGCTCACTTACTGTTTTTATCGCTATTGATTGGGATAATTTAAAAATAAAAGCGGAACGGGTAATGTTTATCATGGTATCTAAGTCACTATATTTTTCTTACATTTGATGGATGAAAAGACTGGTTATCAAGTATCATTTTTTTGTTGTAGGATGCATCAGTTTTCTCTTACAATCCTGTAATACAAAATTCAGAGTTTGGGTAGGTCCCGGAGGCCAGCAGAAAATCTATAATTTAAAATACGGAGAACATAAAAGACAGAAAATGGATATTTTTCTGCCTAAAGATTATCCTAAAAATTCTCCTGTTCTTCTTATTGTACATGGAGGCGCCTGGACTTTGGGTAAAAAAGAGCACATGATTCAGGTTCAAAAAATGCTTTTTAAAAATAATATCCCAAGTATTAATATGAACTACAGATTGGTATCAAAAAAGCAAAATATAACCTATAAACAACAGCTTGAAGATATTGGTTTAGTGATAGAAAGATTTAATTCTTTAACAGACAAAGCTGAACTTCAGCCTAATAATTATATTCTTCTCGGAGAAAGTGCCGGTGGACATCTCGCTTTGTTATACGGCTATCAGCATCCTGACCAGATTAAGAAAATCATTTCTTTAAGCGGCCCTACAGATTTTTATAGTTCTGAATATTTAAATTCTTTTTATTCCAAGTATACCTCACCGACAATTCAGAAAGTGGTGGGAACCCGATTTGACAGGAAGAATATTTCCGAAAATTTTAAAGAAGCAAGTCCTATAGCCAATATTACTCAGGTTCCTACTCTATTGTTCCAGGGAAATCAGGACTTTTTAGTCAATCAACATCAAGGATTAGCTATGGATTCTGCACTTACTAGAATGAATGTCCCACACAAGCTTGTTTTTATGAAAAATACAGGGCATGTTCCGAGGCTGTTCAGTAAAAGAAAAAGAGATAGTATTATTTATCCTAATATTCTGGAATGGATAAAAAAATAACCTGCTAAGAAGCAGGCTATTTGTTATATTTAATTTTATTCTTTATTCAAAATCGTTGTTTTCGTATTTAGATAAGTCATTCTTTTTTCCAAAAACGAATTTAAAAAGTACCGGAAGTGTTGTAATAAGTACAATAACAATGATAATGTACTCCAGCTTTTCTTTCAAATTGATTCCAAACTGTTCCATAAATAGTTTATCCAGGTAATGACCTGCAAAAATCAAAATAAAAGACCATAGAACCGCTCCGATAACATTGTCTCTCAAAAACTCTTTTTTATCCATTTTTACAATCCCTGCAACAATCGGAGTAAAAGTTCTTACTACCGGTAAAAATCTTGCCATAATAATTGCCAGAGCTCCGTGTTTTTCAAAAAAATCATGAGCCTGATACAAATATTTTTTCTTAAAAAGCATTGAATCCGGTCTTTTATACAAAGCGGGACCTGCTTTTCTTCCGAAATAATACCCAACCTCATTTCCAATAATAGCAGCGAATGCTACACCGGAAGCTAATAGTGTTGTATCCAAGAAATCGCTCCCTGTGGAGCCGAATGTCTCTTTGATGATTTCAACGGCATAAATCCCTGAAACGAACAATAATGAGTCCCCAGGAAGGAAAAATCCTACAAAAAGACCAGTTTCAGCAAAAACAATGAATAAAATAAGCCAAAACCCTCCCATTTTAATATAAAATTCCGGGTTTAATAAATCCTTCCAGCTATTGAAATCTTCCATATATATCGATGTACAACAAAAATAAGTCTAAAAAACCTGAAACAAAAATTAATTATAAGATTTTAACTAAAATTCAAACATGATATTCTATAGGTCCATATCATCATCAGAAACGGCTGTACCATCAGCCATCAGGAATGCTTTCAGGAAAGGAGTAATATTTCCGTTCATCACTGCATCTACATCCGAGGTCTCATGCCCTGAGCGTACATCTTTCACCAATTTATAAGGGTGCATCACATAATTTCTGATCTGACTCCCCCACTCAATTTTCATTTTATTAGCTTCAATTTCGTTTCTGGCTCTCATACGTTCTTCAAGCTCCATTTCATAAAGTCTTGAACGAAGGAGTTGCATTGCTTTTTCTTTGTTCTGAAGTTGAGAACGGGATTCGGAGTTTTCAATGATAATTCCTGTAGGTGCGTGACGAAGACGAACTGCTGTTTCCACTTTATTTACGTTCTGCCCCCCTGCTCCGGAAGATCTCATCGTTTCAAAGCTAATATCGGCAGGATTGATATTGATTTCAATTGTATCGTCTACCAATGGGTAAACATAGACTGAAACGAAGCTGGTATGACGTTTTGCATTACTGTCGAAAGGTGAAATTCTCACCAGTCTGTGTACTCCATTTTCCCCTTTTAGGTACCCGAAAGCATATTCACCTTCAATCTCTAAAGTAACGGTTTTTACTCCGGCTACATCACCCTCCTGAAAGTTAAGTTCACGGATTTTATAGCCTTGCTTATCTGCCCACATCGTATACATTCTCATCAGCATCGATGCCCAGTCACAACTTTCGGTACCTCCTGCACCGGCCGTGATCTGAAGAACAGCAGATAGCTCATCTCCCTCGTTAGAAAGCATATTTTTGAACTCCAGGTCTTCAATTTTTTCAACCAATTGCGGAAAGGTTTCATCTAATTCTTTTTCAGAATCCGGGTCTTCTTTCGCAAAATCAGCCAAAACCTGAAGATCTTCAAACTGTGTATTGATTTCGTCATACTCCTCTACCCATTTTTTTTTGGAACGAAGCTGCTTTAAAAATACTTCTGCTGTTTTAGGATTATCCCAAAACTCAGGAGCCGCAGTTTTTTCATCGTCATTGGCAATCTCTATCTTCTTTTTATCAATCTGAAGGTATCTGTGTAAATCTTCAATTCTGGATTGAACATCTTTTATCTGGTCGTTGTTGATCACGAATTATTCTTTTTGCAAAAATAAGGAATTCTTTTGGAGTGGAAAGGGGTTGAGTGAGAGAGTTTGAGAGCTAGAGAGTTTACGAGTGTTAAGATTGAAAGTCAACATATAAGACTTCATTTTTCACTTCTTGCGTCTATTATCTCTCCATCTATTATCTATCTGTCTACCCACTCTATCATCTCAGCCATTATTTCTCCAATCTTTGGTGCCAAAGCCACTCCCATTCCGGAAAGTCGTACTGCACAGAATTGTCTTTGTGATATTTTTTTCACAATGGGTGTTTTTTCTGTACCCATTGCCATTATTCCTGACCATCGAAAGTCAATTTTAACTTCCTGATCAGGCAGAATAACTTCTTTTAAGAAATTTTCTAAATGATTCTGCAAAAATTCCGTGGTTTCAAATGCTGTTGTTTCTTCCGTCTCGAAATCCTGATTTCTACCACCACCTAGCAGAATTCTATTCCCTAGATTTCGGAAATAGTAAAATCCTTCATCGTAATGAAACGTTCCTTTGAGTTTTAAATCTTCAATAGGTTCTGTCAAGAGAATCTGACCGCGGGCGGGGATTATTTCTTCATTTTCTAAAAATTTAGAGCTAAAAGCATTGGTACAATAAATTAATTGATCAGCATGTACGGAGATATTTGTTGAAAGATAGATTTCTATGTCATTGAGAGCCTCCTCAATATTTTCGACTTCTGCTCCTAATAAGAACTCGACTTTCAGTTCATGACATTTTTCAAGAAGCTTTTGCATCAGTTTTCCTGAATGCAGACTTCCTTCACAAATATTTTCGATCAAGAATTGTGACTTTCCCAGTCCGAATTCTTTTATTTTATTCTGTTTAAGAGTATATGTTTGTTCTAACCCTGTAATAGATTTCAGCTTTTGATTAACAGAATTGATAAATTGTAAAGGAGTATCATCATTTAAAATTTCATAGCCACCGCTAAGTTCAAAATCTATTTCATCGGTTGTAAAAAATTGTCTGATTTTCTGAAGTCCTTCAAATCTCATCTTAACAAGTTCCAGAGTTTTATCCCAGCCCATTTTTTGAGAATCTGCAATTACCTCTGTAAGGCTTCCGAAACAGGCAAAACCGGCATTTCTCGTTGAAGCTCCTAAGGGAATATGATTCCTTTCTATTACCAACACAGATTTTTCAGGATACTTCTCTTTAACAGATATAGCTGTCCAGAGCCCGGTGAATCCCGCCCCTATAATGATAAGATCTCTTTTTCTATAAAAAGTTTCAAGTTCCCAAATGCTGTTCATGTTTGGTCTTAGATGCTAGGTATCAGATTTCAGATGTCAGACTACTGCTTTCCGGGCGTAAGCGACCGCATTCAAGCTCTTCTATCCAAAACATATCTACTTTCCTGTTTCTTTTTCTTCATCATCGTGATGAAAACCAATAGCCCTTCTGGGTTCTTCTACGACTTTATAGGTTTCCAGTTCGTTCTTCAAAGCCTGAATTCTAAACTGAAATTCATCAAAATTGTTGATAATCACATCGGCTAAAAATCTGGCTACCTGATCAAGATATTCTTCGGTAAGCTTTCCTGCAGCATCTCTCAAAGCTCCATTTAAAAGCTTCTGATCTATTCTAAGCTTTTCATTCTTTGTTCTTTGATAAAGATTTTTGATCCGCTTTTTCAGACTTTGGGTAAAATCAATCAACATGGTATTGCTGAAAGCTTTCATTTTTGAAGAAATTTCGTGCCAGAAAGGAAGTTTATCGGCTTTGTTGTTTTTAAGTATTTTATACAATAGAGAATCCTCTTCAAGACCTCTTGTCATAGAGTATAAAATAATTTCAGAGCGCTCCCCGGCATTAGGGGGAAATATAGGAATCAATACATCAAATCTTCCCGGGGCTAGAATCTCTTCATCAATATCTGAAACAGAATTGGCAGAGCCCACCATCAACACGCCTTCTTTTTCAAATTTCGCAATATAATGAAGAATGAGTTCCTGAGCCTCCAGGTTGCAGGAGGCAACATCGGTATCTGCCTTCCTCTGCATCATAATATCATCAAAATCATCGAGAAAGAGCAATACTCTATTTTCATTCATCATATTCAGTAAAAAGTCATTAAAATTGGTTTCATTTCCATCAACGAAAGAAACTCCAAGATAATGCTTCTTAACTTCTTTAAATTGATACCCGATAATTTCGGCAATTTTCTTTCCCCAAAATATTTTCCCGCTTCCGGGAGGACCATACAGGATAATTCCTGCCGGCTTATTGATGCCCCAATCCTTTATTTGCTGTGGGTTTAGAAATGGCTCCAAAGCGGCAGATGTATAGAAAAACAAATCTCTGTAGCCTATAAAATCTCTTTGCTGAAGACTTGTTTTATGTCCGAAATAGTCATAGACAAACTGATAGTTTCCTCCCAGCTTATTATCAATCCCGTAACTTGAGATAGAAGACTTGAAAAAACCGTTGTCAAAAATATTGGGATTGTTATCCTTTATTGCTTTTTCAATCTTTTCTTTAGGTTGATTGATGACTTCTGCAATTTGTTCTACTGTTTTATTTTTATCAAGATCTTTTTCATATAGCCTTAAAAAATCTATGTTTTCCCGGGCAAATTTTTCAAAATCTTCTTTTACTTCGAAATTTGTACTGATACAGTCTACCAATTCAAGATCGAAATCCTGTATAAACTGTTTGATGGCTTCTGCAGAGACACTCAGTTCTTCTGCCAGTTCAATTAGCTTCATAAGTCTTAATTAATTCTATCAAATTTAATGTATTTACCAATAAACTGACATTGATTTATGATAATTCTGTAACATTATCTAATTTACATAGACTACTACTATGTAAAACAAATTACATGGAAAAGATTTTATCAGTAAAAAATTTGACAAAAAAATTCAAAAGAGTTGTAGTCAACAATATTTCTTTTGATGTCGAAAAAGGAAATGTTTATGGGCTTTTGGGTCCGAATGGCAGTGGGAAATCCACAACTTTCGGAATGCTGCTTTCAACGATCAATCCCACCAGCGGAGACTGGTTTTGGTTTGGAAAAAAAGGAACTCATCCGGAAATGTTAAAAAAGATTGGAGCTATTATTGAACAGCCTAACTTTTATTCTTATTTAAGTGCAGAAACCAATCTTAAGATTGTTGCAGAAATAAAAAAAACTCCTTATTCAAGGATTGACGAAGTTCTGAAGACCGTCAATTTATATGAAAGGAGAAAAGATACTTTCAAAACCTTTTCTTTGGGAATGAAACAGCGCCTTGCCATCGCGTCAGCCATGCTGAACAACCCTGAAGTAATGATCTTGGATGAACCTACCAATGGACTGGATCCTGAAGGAATCATTCAGATCAGAGAAATCATCAGCGATATTGCCAAGCAGGGAATCACCATTATCATTGCAAGCCATCTTTTGGATGAAATTGAAAAAATCTGCAGTCATGTAATTGTGTTGAAAGAAGGAAATTCCATTTACTGTGGAAGAGTGGATGAAATGACTTCCAACAATGGATACTTTGAACTGAAAGCAGATAATAACACACTGCTTTTAAATGCCCTGAATGAGCTTCAATGGTTCTCTTCCATCAATCAGGAAGGCAATCTTATCAAAGCTCAGATCCGTGATGATGCGTCTATTTCAGCTTCGGCAATAAATCAGAAACTGGCAGAGAAAGGAATCTATCTTTCCCACTTGACCAAGAAAAAATTATCTCTTGAATCCCAATTCCTTGAACTTGTAAAAAACACCAATTAGTCATGATAAAATTATTAAAACTGGAATACTACAAAAATCTGAACTACAAGCCGTTTAAGATTTTCACGATACTTTATTTTGCCATTCTTATTGCGTTGCTTTTCATTGGATTGGTAGACTTTGATGTTTTTGGAGGAACAATTAACTTAAAGGAACAGGGCATTTATAATTTCCCTGAAATCTGGAACTTCACCACATGGATTGTTGCTTTATTGAAAATTTTTCTGGGACTGATCATTGTTTTCTCCATTTCACAGGAATTTAGCAACCGAATGTTTAAGCAGAATACGATTGATGGATTGAGCAGAAAGGAATTCATTACTTCAAAACTTTTGACGATAAGTATCTTTACCATTGTTTCAACAGCAATTGTACTCGGAATTACTTTATTTCTGGGATATAAATATTCGAATACAACGGAATCCACAAAGATTTTTGCAGAGATTTTCTTCATTGGAAACTACTTGGTAAAATTATTTACGTTCTTCTGTTTCTTAATGTTCCTTTCCATTTTACTGAGAAAATCTGTATTTGTATTTCTTGCTCTTTTTGTTTTCTGGATTGGCGAGGGAATTTTAACAGCCCTTGAAGTCTATTCAAAAGTAAAAGGAATGCAGGGCCCACAAAGAAATGATGTTCTTCAGAATGACTTTTTCATCACTCATCTTTTGCCATTGGAAAGTATGTCTAATCTTATTCCTAATCCGATGATGAGATTAAATATGGCTAAAATGATGGGCGTAAAATATGAATTCCATTACCCTACAGAAAGTCTTATTGCATGTTTAGTGTGGTGTGCAATTTTTATATTTGGATCGTATTGGATTTTGAGAAAAAGGGACTGGTAGATGGCAATATTTACAAATTAAAGAATTAAAATATTTAAATTATTTTTAAAGTGATTCGTATTCGGATCACTTTTTTTTGGCTTAAAATTTTCATTCGGTATTCTCAAAAACTAACCATGAAAAAAATACACTACGTACCTGGATTGATCAGTGCTATGCTGATACCAATTTTATTCTGTTATTATGGAAATCAAAAGTTTGAAGAAATCACCGTTTCTGTAATAGATATAGGGCTTCCTGCTAAAGAAAGAGAAGGAATTAAAAATACTTTTGCAAGTTTTGAAGCTATAAGAAACTGGAATTACAAAAAAGTAAAAATAGCCTCCGGTACAGCCAAACAGAATTCAAAATTATATGTTTCCGAACTAGAAAACCTTCAGAAAAGAAATGAGAAAGAGTCTGGTATTGAGTTTATTTTAGGAAAAAATAATACGTATGGTGATTTTGTCTCTGTTTTGAATGATTTGCATATAGCAAAACAAGAACAGTATGCGGTTGACCTTGAGAAAACAGGACATATTTTTGCTGTTTACAGCTATATTAACCCCAATGTTCAACCTCTTGAATATGAATGTTTACTTTGTAAAGATACAATATATGTGGGACCTGCCGAAGCTATGGATATTTTTGAATCTACCCACTATGGAAAAATCTTTAATTTATTTACTACCGCTTCCAAACAAACCTCCTCCATTATTTTTGGATTTCTCATATTTCTGAATATTTCCATGTTCAGCATCAAAGAACGATTTCAACTCCATTATTAATTCAAAATAAAAAGGCTGCCTGATGGCAGCCTTTCTTTCACATTACTTTTTATCTAACAACGGAAGATATTTTCCGTATCCTTTGGTCTCCATTTCAGCTTTTGGAATAAACTTCAGGGATGCACTGTTGATACAGTAACGAAGTCCTCCTTTATCCTGAGGACCGTCTGTAAAAACGTGTCCCAAGTGAGCATCTCCGGTTTTACTTCTCACCTCTACTCTATCCATTCCATGGGTACGATCCAGTTTTTCATCAATCAAATTTTTTGTGATTGGTTTGGAAAAACTTGGCCATCCGCATCCTGATTCAAATTTATCCGTGGATATAAATAAAGGCTCACCAGTTGTGATGTCTACATAAATTCCTTCACGGGTTTCATTCCAATATTCGTTCTGGAAAGGTTTCTCTGTACCGTTTTCCTGAGTTACATTGTATTGTTCGGCAGTTAACTTTTGTTTTAAAGCTTTTTTATCCTGCTTTTGATACGTTGTTGCTTTTGGAAGTGGATTGGCTTTTTTAGCCATTTCAAAAAGTCCCGGTTCAATATGACAATACCCTCCCGGATTTTTATCTAAATAATCCTGATGATAATCTTCTGCTTTGTAGAAGTTTTTCAAAGGGACAGTCTCTACCACTACCGGTTTTTTATAATTTTTAGCCAATTTATCAACTTCATTTTTCACAACGGCTTCATCCATTTTATCCGTGTAATAAATCCCTGTTCTATATTGATTACCTCTATCATTTCCCTGTTGGTCTTTACTCGTTGGATCAATTGTTTTAAAATACAAATCAATCAGCAGTTTCAAATCTACTTGTTCAGGATCATATTTTACTTTTACCGTTTCAGCAAAACCTGTAGTATGGCTTACTACTTCTTCATAAGTAGGGTTTTTAGTATTTCCGTTAGCATATCCTACTTCTGTACCTACTACACCACGGATTTGTTGGAAGAAATGTTCTGTACCCCAAAAACATCCCCCTGCGAAATAAACTTCTCTGACATTTTTATTATCCATAATTTCCTTATTTTCTTTCGTCATTACTATGGGCTTTTTATTTTTGAAAAGCCCCGATCCTGCAGCAAAAGCTGCTATACCCAGAATGATTCCAAGTATAATTAATATATTTTTCATTTTATTCTTCTTTTCCATTACTATTATTTTGAAAGAGCATGAGCCCAAATCCTAAAAGCATAAGATCTTTTACAATAAAAAAATCTGTAACCGGAACTCCATCCACTATTTTCCACATTCCCGGAGTGGTAAAAAGGTAGCTCAATGTCACCAGAAATGTCACTACCATTCCTATTCCTGCATATTTTTTCAATACATCAAATTTCGCACTAAATATGAGAAGTAGAGCAATGATAATTTCTATCGTTCCGATAAGATTTGACACTGCCTGAACGCTCATAAACTTATATACGAAAAAAGTTAAAAAGTGGTTTTCAACCAGAGGCTTTATACTGGCTGCCTCAGTAGGGGTAAATTTGAAGATACCAATCCAACCTAAGATAAGTGCAGCTCCAAAAAGTGAAACATAATATCCTAATTGATACGTTTTACTTGAAGTGTTTTGTGTTCCGATCATATTTTTAAAGATTTTGAATGAATACTTTTGTTGTTTTTCAAAAGTATAGTCGGAGCATTTTCAAAATCCTGACAAATTTTTCTTAAATATCTAGCTTTTCAATTATTTTATTTTTAAAATCCTGAATTTCAGACTCATTTATTTCAGTTTCTTTTTGAAAAAAATTCTTTTTAAAGACACGATCGAGAAGTGCCAGTTTTTTATTATACATCTTACACCATTTACAGATCATCAAATGCATGCTTAATTTCCAATTCTCTTTAGGAGAAATGGCCTGAGCATTTCGCTTTTCCATCAATAAAGTAGCTTCATTACACGGTAAGAATAGCATATGTAGGATTTTTCTTATCATTTCAAATCATTTATCTTCTCGGAGAACCAATTAAATTCAAGACATTCCCTAAGCTGCATACGGGTTCTTTGTAAGATCTTCCATAGGTTAGTCGTTGAAACATCCAATTCCTGACTCACTTCAGGTGCTTTTTTTTCTTCTATATAATACATTTTTAGTAAAATTTTCCATCTGGCAGGCAATTCTTCAATACATTCCTCCAGTGTTTTATTAAAATCAGTATTATCCAAAAGTTCAGGTTCTCTTTCATTAATATCCCAATCATTCAATACATCATTATTTTTCCATGAACCGGTTTCATCAAAAAAGTGATCCAGTCGTATGTTGGGCTCCGATTTATATTTTTTGCGGTAAAAATCAGCAATTTTTCTATTCAGAATGGCCATCAGCCATGTCAGAGGCTGACTTTTCTCTTCAAAAGAATCATATCCTGAAAATGCGGCCAAAAAAACTTCCTGAACAACATCCTGGGCATCTTCTTTGTTGGAAAGCATATACAATGCTTTTTTCAAAAGAGGTGAAGAATATTGTTCTATCCAGCTTTTCAATATCTCATTTTTCATCTTCCTATGTTTTTTTTATCTTATTCAGATCGTAACGAAGGTAATAAGTTAAATAAGAAATTGCAACAATTATGTGGTAAAGTAACTCACATAAAACGTTGAATATTGAAATTTTCCTGAACAGTAATACTATTCAGAATATTAAAATCTTATGTCTGACATCGGACATAAGATCTTCTCAAGATCAAATATTTTAGAAAATCGCCTAAAAAATAGTAAATTTGCATCTTATCAAAATTTGATATTAAAAAAAGCAAAAGCAATACTATGACATCACAAGAGATACGTCAAAAATTTTTAGATTATTTTAAAAGTAAGGATCACCTTATTGTTCCTTCGGCTCCTATCGTGCTGAAAGACGATCCTACCCTTATGTTTTCCAACTCAGGAATGACACAGTTCAAAGACTTTTTCTTAGGCTATAAAACGCCTACTGCCCCTAGAATTGCCGATACACAGAAGTGTCTGAGAGTTTCAGGGAAACATAACGACCTGGATGATGTAGGGAGAGATACTTATCATCACACTATGTTTGAAATGCTGGGGAACTGGTCTTTCGGGGATTACTTCAAAAAAGAGGCTATTGCTTTTGCCTGGGAATTACTGACTGAAGTATACGGAATTCCAAAAGATAATTTATATGTTACTATTTTTGAAGGTGATGCTTCTGAAAATCTGGACAGAGATCAGGATGCTTATGATTTCTGGAAATCTCACATTTCAGAAGACAGAATCATTAACGGAAATAAAAAAGATAACTTCTGGGAAATGGGAGAAAGCGGGCCATGCGGACCGTGTTCAGAAATCCATATTGACTTGAGAACCCCTGAAGAAAAAGCTGCAGTTCCGGGAATTACATTAGTAAACCAGGATCACCCCCAAGTAGTGGAAGTATGGAATCTGGTATTCATGGAATTTAACAGAAAAGCAGACAGATCTTTAGAAAAACTTCCTGCTCAGCATGTTGATACAGGAATGGGCTTTGAGCGTCTTTGTATGGCTCTTCAAGGAAAATCGTCCAACTATGACACGGACGTTTTCACTCCATTGATTTCTAAGGTTGAAGAACTTTCAGGTAAAAAATATACAGGAATCTTACTGGACGAAAAAGATATTGCAATCCGTGTAGTAGTAGATCACATCAGAGCGGTTTCTTTTGCAATTGCAGACGGACAGCTGCCATCTAACGGAGGTGCCGGTTATGTAATCAGAAGAATTTTAAGAAGAGGTATTTCTTATGCTTACCGATTCTTAGATATGAAAGAACCTTTCCTTTATAAGCTTGTTGCTGTACTGCAGGAACAAATGGGACCTTTCTTCCCTGAAATGGAAAAACAAGGAAAATTGGTTTCAGAAGTGATTAAAAGTGAGGAAGAGTCATTCTTGAAAACGATTGAAAACGGGTTATTAAGAGTTGAAAAATTAATTCAACAAACCATTGCAGACAATTCAAAAGTACTACCAAGCGAAGAGGTTTTTGAATTATATGATACCTATGGATTCCCGGACGACTTAACAAGAATTATTGCTGAGGAAAAAGGATTAACCATTGATGAGGAAGGGTTTAAGGCTGAAATGGAAAAGCAAAAGCAACGTTCTAAGTCTGATTCTGCACAGAAGGTATATGACTGGGTTGTTTTAGAAGAAAAGCCTGAAGTATTTGTTGGGTATGACGAAATTGAGTCTGAGACCTATATTACAAGATACAGAAAAGTAGAAAATAAAGATGGAGAATTCTATCAGGTTGTACTGAGCAGCTCTCCTTTTTATCCTGAAGGAGGAGGACAGATTGGAGATAAAGGAGTATTGGAAAATGCTGCTGACAGCTTCGAAGTATTGGAAACTAAAAAAGAAAACGGACTGATTATTTCATTAATCAATGGTCTTCCAAAAGATGCAGGAGCTCTTTTCTATGCTAGAGTAAATGCAACTGAAAGAAAGAATTCACAAGCTAACCATTCAGTAACTCACCTTTTGCATGAGGTATTAAGAGAGGTTTTAGGAACTCATGTAGAGCAGAAAGGATCTTATGTAGGACCTGATTACTTGCGTTTCGACTTCTCTCATTTCAGTAAAATAACAGAAGAAGATCTGGCTTTAATTGAAGATAAAGTAAACAAAAAAATCAAAGCCAGCATTGCTTTACAGGAATTCAGAAACATTCCTATTCAGGAGGCTTTAGAGAAAGGGGCAATGGCTTTATTTGGTGAAAAATATGGTAACAGCGTAAGAATGATCCAGTTTGGAAGTTCAAAAGAACTTTGTGGAGGAACTCACGTGAAAAACACCAGCGAAATCGGTCATTTTAAAATTACTTCCGAAGGTTCTGCAGCGGCAGGAATCAGAAGAATTGAAGCGATTTCCGGAGATAAATCTGAAGAATATTTCAGCAATCTTGAAAAACAGATGATTGAACTTTCTCAGCTGTTAAAATCTAAAGATGTTGTAAGGTCTATTGAGAAATTAATGGAAGAAAATACCTCATTGAAATCTGAAGTAGATGCCTTGAAAAAGGAAAAAGCAAAAGGAGAAATCAGTGATTGGAAAAATGCTTACGAGCAGAAAGGTAACAAACAGCTTTTAGTAAAGAAAACATCTTTGGATGCAGGTTCTGTAAAAGATATCGTATTCCAGCTGAAAAGAGAAATTCCAACTTCAGTAACCATTATTCTGTCCGATGCTGACGACAAGCCTATGATCACTGTAGGAGTATCTGATGACCTTGCTGCAGATTATCAGGCCGGAGCGATTGTAAAAGATCTGGCAAAAGAAATCCAAGGTGGCGGTGGTGGAAACCCAGGTTTCGCTACAGCAGGAGGTAAAAATCTTGCAGGATTGGAAAATGCTTATCAGAAAGCGTTAAATATCTAAAAATAGTATATCTATTATAAACTTTAAATAGGCTGCTTCCTTGGAGGCAGCTTATTTTTTGTCATGAATTCACGAATAAAATATAAGCGAATTCGTCCTTTTAAAGTTTTAATTTCTCACTTTATAGTTTGAAGAACAATTCTTTTTACTCAGTTCTTTTATTTATATCCGTTCTAATTATTGACCTTAGGTTAACAAACCGTTGCCCAATCTTAAACTATTTGTTTTGTCTTCTTAAAACCCAGTTAACACTAGAATTTTAGTTTTGTCTTAATCGAAATTCAAAAAAGTAATTATGAAAATTAACAAAACTATTGGTGCGTTATTGTTTGCCACTCTTGTATTTCAGGGTTGTAATGATGATAACGGAGATAGCAATACCCCAGTCAATGACAAAATTAAACTTGAAAATTTTTCTAAAGAGTCAGCTTTCGTCTTTGGAATGCAGGGTTTTGAAAACTTAAACATCACAACACTTATCTCAAGTTCAGATGTACTTCCGGGATCACCTGACTTCGTTTTTGGAGGTCAGCCGGATGGAATGGGAATCATGAAAGATCCTAATTCTGACGGATATCTTATGATCACCAATCATGAGATTAAGCAATCAGTATCCAGAGTCTATTTAGATAAGACTTTCAGACCTGTAAAAGGAGAATATATTTTAAATGGAACAGGGGGAATAACGAGACTTTGTTCTGCTACCTTAGCAACTCCTGAAACGCATGGTTTCAGTGCGTTTCTTACTGCCGGGGAATCTGGAGAAGAGAGTATGGTTCATGCTTTAAATCCATTAGCTCCAGCATCTCAGGCATCAGATAAAACCAGAGTAAAGCCTGCTCTGGGAAAGGCTTCTATGGAAAATGCAGTTCCGCTTCCGAAAGATGTATCTAATGGGAAATCCTATATTATTATTGGGGAAGATCAATCTTATTCTTCTTCTCATCAATCTGCCGGTCAATTGATTATGTATGTAGCCAATAGCCAAGGTGACCTAGATAACGGAAAGTTATATTCTTTAAAAAGAACCAACAACAACTATACAGAAACTGATATGACGAAAGGTAACAGTTACGACGTAGAGTTTATTGAAATTCCAAACGCGAAAAATCTTACGGGAGCCCAAATCAATCAAAAAAATATTGATAATAATGCAATCCGTTTTTCAAGAGTTGAAGACGTAGATTACAGAAAAGGGGCCGGAAAAGGAAGAGAAATCTACTTTACAGCAACTGGAGAATCTTCAGACGGTATCACTCCAAAACCGGGATTAACCATGTGGGGAAGAGTATACAAACTTGTTTTAAATGCCAACAATATGCTGACAGGGAAACTAGAGGTAGTTGCTGAGGGAGATTCTAACCCCGGTCACAACCTGATCAATCCTGATAATCTTTGTGTAACAGAAAACTTCGTTTACATTCAGGAAGATGGTGACTCTTATTACAAAGCAGCGGCTCATGATTCTTATATATGGCAGCTTAATATTGCTACCAAACAATATAAACCTTGGTTGAACATGAAGCATAATAGAAATGATACTGCATGGCAAACCGCTTATAATCAATCAGGAGATCTTCAGAAATTTGGTTCATGGGAATTTGGAGCAATGACAGATATCTCGGATATCATAGGTGTTCCCAATACATTTACGGTAAACATTCATTCTCATACATGGCAATTGGATAAGTTTAAAAATCCAGACGGCTCCGGTGTAAATACCAATAAAGAAGGCGGACAGGTTGTCATTATCAGAAACGTAGAAAAATAGCTTTAATTACTCATAAAACTCCAAAGTATCAATAGAATTTCTTCTGTTGATACTTTTTCATACCTATGAAAAAACTTTCAAAATACCCGATACTTCTGTTTTTATATTGTGCCATTGCTCTTTTCATTCTTTCTTATTGCAAAAATGAAAAACCTCAGCCTGTGTATGAGGATTTAGGCTCTGTAAAAAAAGAGATCCTCAAAAACAATTCTGCATTTGAAAAACAAATTAATGAACTGATCTATCTTGTCGGTAACAATGCTGATGAAAAGCTTCTTCAGGAAAAGTTCGGTGAACTCAGAAAAACGTATAAAAAAATGGAATGGGCTGTTGAATATTTCCTCCCCCATTCTGCCAGATTTATCAATGGCGCCGCACTTCCGGAAATTGAGATGGATGAACACACGGAAATTGAACCTGAAGGATTACAGGTTTTAGAAGAAATGCTATATCCTTATGATCCACAGAATAAAGAAGAGGTAACAAGATTTCTGAAAAAGTTAATCAATAAGACGAATGCTATTGCTACCAATTTTCAAGTAATTACCGTCAGTAAAAATCAGGTTTTTGATGCTTTAAGACAGGAAATATTCAGAATTTCAAGTTTAGGAATTTCAGGTTTTGACACACCCGTTTCCGGTACTTTTTTACATGAAATGCCTTATTCACTTGGAGGTGTACTACAAACTCTGCAACAAATTTCTACAGAACGATCAAAAGATAAGGTATTAAAAAGCATTCGTATCGAAATTAATACAGCCATTGAAGTTTTAAAAAGAAATACAGACAAAAATACTTTTGATTATGCTAATTTTATACCCAATCATCTCAACAAAATATCTTCTCTACTGCTTGATTTTAAAAAGCAGGAACAGATTCCTGATGTAGAGGTTACAACTGCCCTGAATAAAAACGCACCTACTTTTTTTGCTAAAAATGCTTTTAACCCTAATGCTTTTACCCCCGGAAAAGAATTTGCTTTTTCAGATGATAAAGCAGCCCTTGGACAGAAGCTTTTTAATGATAAAATACTTTCCAACAATAACAACAGAAGCTGTGCAACCTGTCATATTCCTGAAAAAGCTTTTACTGACGGACTTGCCAGATCCATGTCTCTTGAAAACACAGCACTTTCAAGAAATGCACCATCACTTAATTATGCAGGATTTCAGCACGGGCAGTTTTGGGATATGCGTAAAGATGATCTGGAAGGTCAGAGTTCGGACGTAATTTCCAACAAAGAAGAAATGCATGGAGATCTTCATGTGATTCTTGCTAAAATCAATCAGGATAAGGAATATCAGGCTGCCTTTAAAAAGATTTATCATTCTCAGAAAACAGAAGTCTGGCAACTTCAGAATGTATTGGCCAGTTATATCCGTTCCCTTGCAACATTTAATTCTGATTTTGACGAATATATGAGAGGAAATAAATCTGCAATGACAGAAAATCAAAAACGTGGTTTTAATCTTTTTGTGGGTAAAGCGCAATGTGCCATATGTCATTTTGTTCCTCTATTCAATGGAACGGTTCCTCCTACCTTCAAAAAAACAGAACAGGAAGTACTTGGAGTAGCAACCCATGGTGATAATAAGATTTTTGATCAGGATTCCGGAAGAGGAAAGTTTCATGAGACCGTAGCTTCTTTACAACACTCTTTTAAAACTCCAACACTCAGAAACATCAATAAAACAGCTCCATATATGCACAACGGGGGCTACAAAACATTAAAAGAAGTGATGAATTTTTACAACAAAGGAGGGGGAAAAGGTCTTGGTTTTACCATAACAAATCAGACACTATCTGATGCTCCTTTACAGCTTACAGATCAGGAAATCGACGATATTATTGATTTTATGAGGGCTTTGGATGACAGATAATGATTAACTCCCCTTCAAATCTATAGTTTGCCCCTCTTTCAGTAGAGGGAAGTTGCCCTGCATTGAATACTTGTCTTTGCATCA
Organism: uncultured Chryseobacterium sp.; assembly: GCA_963518055.1. GTDB lineage: Bacteria > Bacteroidota > Bacteroidia > Flavobacteriales > Weeksellaceae > Chryseobacterium. Next base: position 166,511 of record CAUQIC010000006.1, on the reverse strand, counting down.
CCATGTTTCAATGATAAAAAAGTACAGTAATTTCCAGTCTCTACTTGGTAATGTAACCTCCTCCTATAAATTATGTTCTTAAAAGCATTTATCATAGTCTTCAAATTTTATGTGACGATCTTTCCATTAGTAAATTAGATTAAATCAATGTTATACTATGTTAAAAACTTTTCCAGCACAATAAATATGATTATTTTTGACATAGTTTTTTCACATGAAAAGAGGTTTAGCATTACTATTTTTTTTATTCTGTTTTTTGGGTCATTCACAATCGAAAATTAAAGTTGTTGATGACACCAACCATAAACCTATCTCTAATGCTAAAGTTTCCTGTAATGATAATATTCTTGGCTATACCAACGCTCAGGGAATTCTGGAGTTTAAAACTTTATGCAAGACCATAGACATTGAAGCGGATTCATATCAAAAGGAAAATGCATCTGTAGACAGCAGTATAGAAGTTTCTCTGCTCAAAAAAACATCGAAGAATACTACTGCTATTGAAACGGTAGTCATTGAAGATAAAAGTGATCCAAGGGCACTGGAAATCCTGAAAAAGGTAAACAGGCTATTCAATCAAAACTCTCCTAAAAGTCTAAGTTCTTATTCTTATAAATCTTATGAGAAAATATCATTGGATATTGATCAGGACAGTCTCACACAATTTAAGCAGTATTTTAATGATCTCAATCTCTTCAAGAAAAAGAGAGAGAAAGATTCACTGAACAACAGTACTGCAAGAAAAATATTTTCGAAAAGCAAATTATTCCTCTGGGAAAGGGCTCAGGAGTTTTTATATTCGAAGAAGTACGGGGAAAAGATTAATATTCTGGATAACAGAATTTCCGGATTGAAGCAACCTGTGTATGAAATGATAGCTCTTCAGCAAAGTAACAGAGATGTCGTTCCTGAACAGCTCAAGCAGGAAAACAGGGGACTTTATAGATTCTTTCTTTCGGACACTATAGAACTTGATGGAAGAAAAAACTTTGTGATCCGCTTCCGTGAAGTGAATTACAAAAAAATGGACAAAAAAAGAAAGTATAATGGTGCCATTTATGTAGATACTGAAACGTACGGGGTTAAAAAAATTGAAAATTTCAGTAAAAACAAAAACGACGGAATCATTACCAGTACATGGGTATTTTACAATAACAAATGGTTTCTGGCTCATGAAACGGCAAAGCTTAAGATGGGTAAAATGGCGATGGATGATAAGAACCATGGAGAGAAGAAGGACAAAAAGAGCTTTGGTACATATGCTTTCCTTACCTCTAAATATTTTGATTTCACATCTCCCATCGAAGAAAACCCAAAAGATTTCAAAGGTTATACTTTCGATATAAAAAGTATTGACGGACATTCGCTTGAAAATTACAGAACAGATCCTCTTACAGAAAGAGAAAAAAACACCTATAAAACGATTGACAGTCTGGGCAAAAAATATAAAATTGACAGTAAAGCCCAGATTATTTCGGGACTTCTTAACGGACAAATCAGGGTTAATTCTGTAGATTTTGCCGTCGATGAAATTGTCAATTTCAACTCTTATGAAGGATTCAGATTAGGTTTAAAAGCTAAGATGAATGAAAACTTCAATCCTTATTTCTCTCCTGATTATTATTTTGCCTATGGAGTAAAAGACAGAAGATGGAAATACGGAATGGGGCTCGATATGAAGACCACGCTGGAAAAGAATTCATTTTTCAGGTTTGAATTTTATGATGATGTTACTGCTTCGGGAGAATTCTACAGAAGACTCTGGAACTTTAAAATGAGAATGATGAATTTTGGGAATAACCTTAACAACGATAAATATTATCATTTCAAAGGAGCCTCTTTATCTTATCTGAATGATGTGACAAACGGACTTACCCTTGCTTTTGCCGTAAGAAGAAATATTGAGGAAGCAGAGTTTGATTATCAGTTCAGAGACGGTGGATCTTCATTTAAAAACTTCAATACTTTATTTACGTTAAAATATTCTCCAAATTCAACCAATATTATGACTCCTCAGGGGAAATCTCTGATTGATCAGAAATATCCGGAGTTATATTTTAATTATGAGCAGAGCTATAAGACATTGGGGGGTAATTTTAATTATTCTCGTTTTGACGCTCTTTTTCTTCATAATTTTAAGACACCTATCGGAACAACCGGTTTCAGATTGTATGGAGGAGTCGTTTTCGGAGAGGCCCCTATCTGGAAAAACTTCACCATGAACGGACTTGCATCACCGGGTAAAGATTTTAATTTCAACCTTACATCGTTCCTTGGTTTTGCTACCCTGGAAGGTGGAAAATATTATAACGACAGATTTGTGGCGTACTATTTTACCCACAGGCTCCCATGGTATTTCAAAAGTTTCGGACACAATGTTTCCAGTTTTGATTTTGTACTGCGAGGAACCATTGGAGACATGAAACACCCCGAATACCATCAATTTAAATTTAAAAAACTGGATCATCTGTATCAGGAAGTCGGATTAGAATGGAATAACTTCCTTTCCAGCTATTTCAATTTAGGCTTCTTTTACAGAGTCGGGTATTATGCAACTCCGGATTTCAAACAAAACTTCGCCATTCAGTTTAAGCTTAAATTCTTAGAATTTTAATTCTTATCTTCATTACATAACTATACACTATATATAAAAAGAGCATGCAGAAAATCGAAATAAAAGCAGAGCAGTTTTTCGAATTATTAAAATTGAAAGACACGTCAATGTGGGCAATATTCTCTCAGATGATCGATGAAAATGAAAAGGAAATCATCTTTTTAGACCATGAGGATAAAATTCTTTTCAATTACATCTTACCTTCAACTCAGGAAAAGCTGGAAGAAGACCGAAAAGAATTTTCAAAGCAATTTGCTGAAAAATTAGGCAGCTTAAATTAAAAAACAGATGAATAAAAAATATATTTTCTCTTTCCTAGGACTGGTTCTATTTAGTCTTGGAAATGCCCAGAACTATAAAAAGCCACTAGTCTCTGCCATCAAGGAACAGGATCTCAGAAAAGATATGTATGAGCTTGCGGCAGATCAGTTTTGGGGCCGAGAAGCAGGGACTCTAGATGAACTGAAGGTTTCCATGTGGTTGGCTGACAAAGCTAAGGAAGCAGGAATGAAGCCTGCCGGTGACCATGGAACTTTTTTTCAGTTTTTTGAGATGTACAGACATCAGGTTACTCCTCAAAGTAATGTAAAAATTGGAGATACAGCATTGAAAGTATGGAAAGACTTCCTGGTTGCAGAACCTGTGAATGCGTCTGTGGATGCCGAAATTATCTATGCAGGTAATACTGAGCCTGAAGAACTTTCCAAACTGAACATCAAAGGAAAAGTACTTGCGGTAAATGCTTCAGATAAAAATATTGATAAGGACATGACTCTTTTCGTAAGAAGATATCCGGGATTTGTCCGTACAAAATATTACAATAAAGCCTATGAGCTGGGAGCGAAAGCAATAATCTTCATTACAGATGATATTTCTGAAAAAAGCTGGGTGGAAGTTCTCCCTCAGATGACCAGAGGCAGCTATGGTGTGGAAGGTTTAAGAGAAAAAACAACCTCTAACATTCCTGTTCTCTGGATCAAAAAAGAAAATGCAAACTGGGTAAAAAATAACCCGAAAATTTCTTTAAATCTTATTACTGAAACTTATAAATACCCTTCAGTAAATATCATTGGAAAAATAGAAGGGACGGATCCTGTTCTTAAAGACGAATATGTTTTATTAAGTGGGCATCAGGATCACGACGGAATAAGACATCCTGTAAAAAACGATACCATATACAATGGCGCTGATGATAATGCAAGCACCTGTGTGGCGATGTTAGCAATGGCCAGAGCCTATAAGAAACAGCCGGGAAAAAGAAGTATTTTATTTGTTTTCCACGGTGCTGAAGAGAGAGGATTATTGGGTTCCAGATGGCATGCAGCCCATCCTGTAGTTCCAAAAGAGAAAATTGTAGCTGTTCTGAACGGTGATATGATCGGAAGAAATGATAATAATGAAGCTGCTTTATTGGGAGGAAATGCTCCTCATAAAAACTCTGAAGAGCTTGTCAAAATGGCTGAAGATGCTAATAATGAAAGTACAAAATTCAAGTATCTCAAAGATTGGGATTCCCCCAATCATGCTGAGTATTTTTATTTCAGAAGTGATCATCTTCCTTATGCTAAAATTGGAATTCCAGCTCTATTTTTCACAAGTGTGCTGCATGATCAGTACCATACTCCGCAGGATGAATCTGAAAATATCAATTATAAAAAGCTCTATAAAATGACCGAATGGATGTACAGAACATCCTGGAAGGTTGCCAATGAGACTGATCGTCCTAAAATTATTTCAAATTTTACTTTGGAAAGATAAATAACAAAAAGCTTCACAAAAATTTGTGAAGCTTTTTTCATCATTGTGTTTTTAGAATCATGAACCTACCGAATCAACCTCTCGTAGAGTAAGCAAATCCGGCTGGTATTCGGATAGAAAAAATATGTTTTTAAAAGAGCCGCCAGCCTTCTAAATAAGAAGGTTCATTAAGGACGGATCATTATTCAAATAGTTGACAAAGAAATCAAATTCCTTCATTTTATGGATCAAGGGTGGAAAATCTCCATTTCGTTTCAAAGCAATACCTACCACAGCAATCCCTTTTTCTTTTGAATTTTTCTGAGTGTATTCAAAATAAGTGATATCATCATCAGGGCCAAGAACATCCATCACAAAAGTTTTTAAAGCTCCCGGACGTTGAGGAAATCTTACCAGGAAATAATGTTTCAACCCGGCATACAAGAGCGCTTTTTCTTTGATCTCTTCCATACGGGTAATATCATTGTTGCTTCCGCTGATAATACATACTACATTTTTTCCTTTGATTTCATCTTTGTATTGCTCCAGGGCTGCCACAGAAAGTGCTCCCGCAGGTTCTACGACAATAGCATCTTTGTTATACAATGATAATATCGTTTCACAGACATGCCCTTCTTCTACCGTAGCCATACTGTGCAAGACATCTTTACAGCATTCAAATGTGAAATTTCCCACTTGCTGTACTGCGGCTCCGTCTACAAAACGACTTATCTTTTCAAGAAATACAGGTTTCCCCTTTTCCATTGCTTTTTTCATACTGGCAGCTGCGGCAGGTTCTACCCCAATTATTTTTGTTTCCGGGGACAGTTCCTTAAAAACAGAACAAATTCCCGCAGCCAATCCGCCCCCACCTATAGGAACAAACAGATAGTCAATAGGTTCTTCCGATTGCTCCAGAATTTCCATGGCCACCGTAGCCTGCCCTTCAATAATAGCCGGATCATCAAAAGGATGAATAAATACCCCATCATGCTCACTACAAAATCGTACCGCTGCATCTTTAGCCTCATCAAAGGTATCTCCGTGTAATACAACATCAATATAGTGCCCTCCAAACATTTTCACCTGCTCAAGTTTTTGTCCCGGAGTGGGTAACGGCATAAAAATAGTTCCTTTTATTTTCATGGTATTGCAGGCAAAAGCAACTCCCTGCGCATGGTTTCCTGCACTGGCGCAAACCACACCTTTGGCAAGATTTTCAGGAGACATTGTCGCCATTTTATTATAAGCTCCTCTTATTTTATAGGATCTTACTCTTTGAAGGTCTTCTCTTTTAAATTGTATTTTTGATTTGTAAATAGCCGACAGGTTATTATTAACGGCCAAAGGAGTTCTGACAATTACATTTTTAAGTCTTTCAGCAGCTTCATATACATGATCCAAAACGGATACGTCAGTGGGTTCCTTCATCATATTTTTTGAATTAATTATTCTCCGGTCTCAGACTTCTTACAGTTTTCCCAGCCTTCCACATTTCACTTTCTCTCAACTCTGTCAATTCTGCCTCTAGTTTTTCTCTGTAATCAGGTTTGCTGTTGCTGTCGATAGATCTTTGTGCCTCATTTCCTTTCGCAACATTCTCATATAATTCTTCAAATAAAGGAGAGGTAGCATCTCTAAAACGCTTCCACCAGTCTAACGCCCCTCTTTGAGCTGTTGTACTACAGTTGGCATACATCCAGTCCATCCCGTTTTCCGCTACCAAAGGCATCAGGGACTGAGTCAATTCTTCTACAGTTTCGTTAAAAGCTTCTGAAGGACTGTGTCCATTCTTCCTTAACACATCATATTGTGCAGCAAATATTCCTTGTACAGCTCCCATTAAAGTTCCGCGTTCTCCAGCAAGGTCACTGTATACTTCTTTTTTGAAATCGGTTTCAAATAAATATCCGCTTCCAATGGCAATTCCTAATGCCGTTACTCTTTCTCTGGCTTTTCCTGTTGCATCCTGATAGACTGCGAAACTACTGTTTAGGCCTCTGTCTTGTAAAAACATTCTTCTTAAAGAAGTTCCTGAACCTTTAGGAGCCACCAGAAAAACATCAACATCAGAAGGAGGAACGATTCCCGTACGCTCATTAAAGGTTATTCCGAAACCATGAGAAAAATAAAGAGCTTTCCCAGGAGTAAGGTGTTGTTTTACTTTAGGCCAATATTCAATTTGTGCGGCATCACTCAAAAGATAGCAGATAATAGTTCCTTTCTCCAAAGCTTCTTCAATTTCAAATAAGGTTTCTCCCGGAACGAATCCGTCTGCCACTGCTTTATCCCATGATTTGGAGTTTTTGCGCTGTCCTACAATTACATTGATGCCATTATCTTTTTGATTTAAAGCCTGCCCCGGCCCCTGTACTCCATATCCGATTACGGCAACTACCTCATCTTTTAATGTTTCCTGCGCCTTTTTTAATGGAAACTCTTCTCTCGTTACTACGTTTTCTTCAACTCCTCCAAAATTCAATTTTGCCATTTTTTTGATTTTAATTGTTATGTATTATTTTTATTTGATATATAATTAGCTAGCATACTCCATTGCGGTGAAATGCGGATTTTTGTGGTAATGAACTTCAAGTACGTCCACCTGCTTCTCCATTTGTCGGGTAATCTTCTGAACTGAATCCTCAGTTTCTCTGATCACAATGATGAATTTTTTTACGGCTTCTGTTTCTGAAGGTCCTACATGAAAAGTCACCATAGAAATTCTTCTTCTTGAAAATATAGCGTTGATCCGGCTGATCAACCCTAAGTAATCTTCTGTATATGCCGTAATGGTATATTCTTTATTTTCTGTTTTCATCTTTTTATTTTTAAAATTTATTATTCAATACAATCTCTGAAACGCTTTTTCCCTGAGGGATCATTGGAAATACATTATGTTCTTTCCCTGTCATCACTTCAAGCAGAAAAGATCCTTTATGATGGAGCATCTCCTGAAGTCCGCTCTCTATATCTTCCCTTTGAGAAACTCTTCTTCCGGGAATATTATATCCTTTTGCCACCTGTACAAAATCGGGACTTTGAATATCTACTGAGGAATATCTTTCCTCATGAAATAACTCCTGCCATTGCCTTACCATTCCCAGATAGCAATTATTAAGAATTAAAATCTTCACCTCAGGACGGTACTGCATAATGGTTCCCAATTCCTGAATATTCATTTGTGCTCCTCCATCACCCATAACTGCTATAATGGGGCGATTTTTTTCTGCATATGAAGCTCCTATCGCAGCAGGGAGACAAAATCCCATCGTTCCCAATCCCCCGCTTGTAATATTGGTTCGGCTATGTTTAAACCTGGAATAGCGACAAGTTGCCATTTGATGTTGTCCTACATCCGTTACAATTACGGCTTCCCCTGCTGTCATTTCATTTAAATACCTTACTACTTCTCCCATAGTAATCTCACCTTCACTCGGATACAATTCGTGATTAATCAGGCTGATACTCTCTATTTCATGACAATCTTTGAATTTTTTATGCCAGTCCGGATGATCTCTACTATTGATAAATTCAGTAAGAAGTGGTAGTGTATGTTTACAATTTCCAAGGAGCGGTACATCCACCATCACATTTTTATTGATTTCTGCTTTATCTATATCCAGATGAATAATTTTGGCTTGCTTCGCATACTGATCTAACCTTCCTGTAACACGGTCATCAAAGCGCATTCCTACAGCAATCAGTACATCACATTCATTGGTAAGAATATTTGCTCCATAATTCCCATGCATTCCTACCATCCCTACAGCCTGAGGATGATCTGTAGGGATAGCACTCATCCCTAAAACGGTCCATGCCACCGGAATTCCTGATTTTTCTGCGAATTGCAGAAATTCCTGCTCAGCTTTTCCCAATAGAATACCTTGTCCTGCAATGATGAAAGGCTTTTTGGCTGCATTAATTAAAGCAGCTGCTTTTTCAATACTTTCTATATCAGGAACAGGATCAGGTTTATAACTTCTCAACGAATGACATGGAGAATATCCTTTATAAGAAACCTTCTGAAGCTGTGCATTTTTAGTAACATCAATCAATACAGGCCCGGGACGCCCTGATTTTGCAATATAGAATGCTTTAGCCAAAACCTCCGGGAGTTCATTGGCATCAGTGACCTGATAATTCCACTTGGTTACAGGGCTCGTAATATTCATCACATCTATTTCCTGAAAAGCATCTGTTCCCAAAAGGTGATCAAAAACCTGTCCTGTAATACATACAATAGGAGTATTATCCAGTAAAGCATCTGCCAGCCCTGTCACCAGGTTTGTTGCCCCGGGGCCACTGGTTGCAATAGCCACTCCTACTTCACCGGAAACTCTTGCAAATCCTTGTGCTGCATGTACTGCTGCCTGCTCGTGTCGTACTAAAATATGTTTCAGCTCATCCTTATAGTCATAAAGAGCATCATAAATAGGAATAATAGCCCCTCCCGGATATCCGAAAATGGTTTTTACTCCTTCATGAAGAAAAGCTTCAAGAATAATCCTGCTGCCGCTAAGCTCTTTTTCTGTAGATAAGTTTAAATTCGTCATTATGCTTTTATTTAAGTGATTTCATCTGTTACACAGCCTTCTGCAGCTGATGATACGGTTAATGCATATTTATACAACAGTCCTTTTTTGACTTTAAGCTCAGGTTTTTGCCAACCTTCTTTTCTTCTTGCAATTTCTTCTTCTGAAACTTTTAATTGTATTGTATTGTTTACAGCATCAATTTCGATAAGGTCATTATCATTCACAAAGGCAATTAAACCGCCTTCATATGCTTCCGGAGTAATATGACCTACGACAAAACCATGTGTTCCTCCACTGAATCTTCCATCTGTAATTAAGGCTACACTATTTCCCAGCCCTGCTCCAATTAAAGCACTGGTAGGTTTCAGCATTTCAGGCATCCCGGGAGCTCCTTTCGGGCCTTCATGGCGGATTACAATGACATCACCATGTTGTACGGTTCCATCTTCAATACCTTTGATAAGATTTTTCTCTCCGTCAAAAACCCTTGCTTTCCCGGAAAATTTTTCGCCCTCTTTTCCTGTTATTTTAGCTACACTTCCTTTTTCTGCAAGATTGCCATACAAAATTCTTAAGTGTCCTGTTTCTTTTACCGGTTGTGAAAGGGGTTTAATGATCTTCTGTTGATTAAAATCCAGATCAGGAACATTTTCCAGGTTTTCAGCTATCGTTTTGCCGGTTACTGTAAGACAATCACCATGTAGTAATCCTTCTTGTAACAGATACTTCATTACTGCCGGAGTTCCACCGTGTTCGTGTAAATCCTGCATCAGGTATTTTCCACTTGGTTTAAGATCTGCCAACACAGGGGTACAGTCACTCATTTTTTGAAAATCATCCTGAGTCAGAGGAACTCCGACACTTTTAGCCATTGCTATAAAATGAAGAACAGCGTTGGTACTTCCGCCAAGAATCACAATTAAGCGAAGTGCATTTTCAAAAGCTTTGCGCGTCATGATATCAGAAGGTTTGATATCTCTTTCCAACAATATTTTCAGATATTTACCCGCTTCCAGGCATTCTTCTTTTTTTTCTTTGCTTAAAGCAGGATTGGAAGAAGAATACGGTAGGCTCATTCCTAATGCTTCAATGGCTGAAGCCATTGTATTGGCGGTGTACATTCCTCCACATGCTCCCGCCCCCGGACAAGAGTTTTTTACCACTCCTTCAAAATCTTCATCAGTAATCTCTCCGGCAATTTTTTTACCTAGCGCTTCAAAAGCTGAAACAATATTCAGAGATTCTCCTTTATAACACCCAGGAGCTATTGTTCCACCGTATACCATGATGGATGGTCTGTTGAGTCTTCCCATAGCAATGATGGTTCCTGGCATATTTTTATCACAACCCGGCAAAGCGATCAGACCATCGTAATACTGAGCCCCACAGATTGCTTCAATACTATCTGCAATCACATCCCGGCTAACCAAAGAATAGCGCATCCCATCTGTACCATTGCTCATTCCGTCACTTACGCCAATGGTATTGAAAATCAATCCCGCAAGCCCATATCCCCAGGTTCCTCTTTTTACAATTTTAGCGAGATCATTCAGATGCATATTGCAGGTATTTCCGTCATATCCCATACTTGCAATTCCGACCTGAGCTTTATGCATATCTTCTTCTGTAAAACCTATCCCGTACAACATTGCTTTTGCAGCGGGTTGCTCATTATTTTGTGTAAATGTTTTTGAATATTTATTTAACATATTATCCTGCATTTGCTATTCTTCTTATTTCTTTATTTACTTAATTTTGATCCAAAACTACAGCTTGTAATCATCTTTTGATTTTCAATTTTCATGAAATTACAATATTCAACAGTTCAACAATCAGATTTACTCAATTGATAATCAAATATTTAAATCCTTGAAATTTACAATGACAGAACTCTTACTTGCTTCAAATAAGCCTGCTGTACTCTTGCACTGAATGTATCTTCCCATTTTTTGGTGAAAGGGACATCATCAAGTGAATCAAGGGCAACAATTTCAGCAGCTGTACCACAGAAAAAGCCGGCATCAGCACCATGCATTTCTTCAGGTTTAAAAAATGTTTCCTGTACAGGAATATTAAGCTCATTACAGATCTCCATTACAGTTTGTCTTGTAATCCCCGGAAGAATACTTCCTTTGGCCGGCGTAAACAACACTCCGTCTTTCTCATAAAAGACATTAGCTCCTGAACTTTCGGCAACATTTCCGCTTTCATCCAATACCAGAGCTTCATCATACCCTTTATCTTTAGCATCCTGACAAGCCAGAATAGAGTTTACATAATGTCCTCCAACTTTAGCCTCTACCTTGAAAGCTTTGGGATTTGGTCGTTGAAATTCTGAGGTCATAATTTTCATTTTATCTGCCAGATAACCATTGCTCCACTCCCAGGCCAATAGGGACAAATAAGATTTTTTACCTTTTGAAAGAGACATATTCGGAGAGCAGGTAACCAAAGGACGAATGTACGCGTCTGAGAATCCGTTACGCTCTAAAAGCTCATAGGTGAGCTCAGTAAGTTGTTCTACCGAATAATCAAAAGGAATGTGCATCAGTTCGGCTGATCTTTTTAATCTCTCATAATGCTCTTTTGCTTTAAAAATTCGGGTACCATAATCTGTACTATAGGATTTAATGCCTTCAAAAACAGAGTACCCGTAGTGAAGTGATTGTCCGTAAAGATCAGTACCTGCGTCTTTGGCTTTCATAAAGTTTCCGTCGAAATAGATGACAGTGTCGTCATTGTAATACATGCTATAATGATTTAATAATTAACAAAAGGGAATAAAAAAAGCCCTCTCACGCTGTGAGAGGGCTTCATATATGTACAGTCATACATTTTCCTTCTCACAGACGCAAGGGAATAATAATGACGATAATAATTACTGCTAATAACTGATACATACTGTATATAATAAAAAATTAAAACAAAAAAACCGTTTCATTGTTGAAACGGTTTATATATAATTTAAATTTAAATCTATTTTAAAATGCCGTTTCCTTCCTGTTGTTAATGACAACAGCAATAATAGAAATGACAATAATATTTTTCTGATTCGTAAGATTCATGTTGCAAATGTATAAACTTTTTAATTACTCACAAGTTTTTTTAACACTTTTTATTTTTTTTGTAAAAATTGCAGCAAGGTTTCCTTTGCCTGAGCCACATCATGAACTCTTAAAATTTTAGCTCCCTGTTCTAATACTTTCATATGAAGTCTTTGCGTTTCTTCATTGACTTCCAATGGCGATTTTCCGAGTGGTTTATAAATAAATGATTTCCGCGAAATCCCTATCAGTAAAGGGAACTTTCTAAATCCTAAATACTCAACTTCCTTAATCATTTTCATCTGATCTTCTACTGTTTTTCCAAATCCAAAACCCGGATCAAGGATAATATCATTGACCCCTTTTTCTAAAAGTTCGGTTGTTTTTTGTGAAAAATATCGATTGATTTCCAACGTTATATCTTCAAACTTAATTTTATTATGCATTGTTTCATACGAAGGATTGACATGCATTAAAATATATGGAAGTTTCGTTTCTGCTGCCACATCAAACATCTCCGGGTCGTAATGTCCACCAGATATATCGTTGATGATATCCAATCCCTCATTAAAACCAAATCTTACGGTTTCACCATAAAATGTATCCAGGGAAATTAAAGCTTCCGGAAATTCTTTTTTAAGCTGAGAAATAATATTTCCCATTCTCATTATTTCTTCTTCACTACTTAGGAACTCTGCTTTTGGACGGGTAGATTGTGGCCCGATATCAATGATTTCAGCTCCTTCTTTTATTAGTTTTTCAGCATGTTGAAGTGCTGATTTTTCATTATTAAACTTTCCTCCATCGGAAAAAGAATCCGGGGTAAGATTGAGGATTCCCATAATTTTTGGAGTATCAAGTTCTACCAGCCTTCCGTTACAATTGATTGAGTACATTTGGGAATCGGAGGATTTGAAATGAAGAGAGTTTGAACACATGAGACTTTCTATATTGATAAATGATTTTATATACTGCAAAATTAGTGAATACGGTTGTATTAGACCTACATGAGAACTTCTAAATTAAAAGTCTCTTATCAAACTATCATTATTCAAACTTATATACTCTCCAACACTCTGACTCTCCTATTCTAAAATCTCAAAGCGAATTCGTATATTTGAAAGATTAAGAAAATTTATGCTAAAAACATCAATACAATTCGAGAAAATTATCAGTCAGTGCCGTGATCTTTTCGGTAAAAAGTTACAGGATTATGGTGCAGCATGGAGGGTTTTAAGACCGAGTTCCATTACGGATCAGATTTACATAAAAGTCAACAGAATCCGTACGTTGCAAATGACTGATAAAAAAATGGTGGATGAAAGTGAGGAAGATGAATTTATTGCCATTGTCAACTACTCTATCATTGGCCTTATTCAACTTGAAAAGGGTCTTTCCAATGATTTTAATGAAAATAAAGAAGAAATTTTAGGACTGTATGATCAATATGCCAATGAAGCGAAGGCTTTAATGGAGAGAAAGAACCATGATTATGGTGAGGCATGGAGAGATATGAGAATTTCTTCGATTACAGATCTTATTTATCAAAAAGTATTGAGAACAAAGCAGATTGAAGATAACCAAGGAAAAACAATCGTTTCAGAAGGCCTTGATGCCAACTATTTTGATATGCTGAATTATGCTGTTTTCTGTCTGATTAAGTTCTCTGAAAAAGAAAATCAATTCGAACCCAAAACTATTTAATATGATCAAAGGTTTATTACGCTTTATTATCGGTGTCATTTTTATCCTTTCCGGCTTCGTGAAAGCTGTGGATTTAGTAGGTTTCTCTTTCAAAATGGAAGAATATTTTTCTCCGGCCGTATTCAATATGCCGTTTTTTGAAAAATTTGCCCTTCTGTTTTCAATTATAGTGGTTGTACTGGAGCTTTTCCTTGGATTTATGTTATTAATTAAATTAAAGCTTAAATTTACCTTATCAGCATTAATAGCGCTATGCATCTTTTTTGGGTTTCTCACGTTCTATTCTGCTTACTTCAATGTAGTAACCGATTGTGGCTGTTTTGGAGATGCTATCAAATTTACCCCTTGGCAAAGCTTCTTTAAAGATGTTGCCCTTCTTATTGGACTCATCCTTCTATTTTTACTGTACAGAAAAGATTTCCGTAAAAAAGAGGAGTATGGAATGGCTACAAAAGAGTCTACCGGTAAGTTTAAATATTATTTATTAGGGGCTTTTGCTCTGGTTATGATCTATATTATGGCTCAAGGAATCATGCATGAACCTGTTATCGATTTCCGTGATTATAAAATTGGAACAGACCTGAAAAGTGAAAAAGAAAAAATCAACAAAAATCCTTCTGAATATAAAACTTTTTATTCTCTGAAAAATCAGAAAACCGGAGAAGTTTTAAAGGTAAATCAGGATGATTATATCAAAGAAACAAAATATTGGGCAGAAGGTTCTCCATGGAAAATCGAAGAAGGAAAAAATGAATCTGTTCTCGTAAAAGAAGGTTACAAGTCTGAGATCGTTAAATTTAAAATTGAAGATCCTACAGGAATGGAACTTACTGAAGAAATCATTAAAGCTCCAAAAGCTATTCTGATTTTTTCTTATCATCCAAAAGAGGTTCCGGCTGATCTTCTTCAAAAGGTGGAAGCTAAAGTAAATGCTCAAAAAGGAGCTCTTATCTATGGTGTTTCAACGGATCAGAATACTTTTAAAACAATCAAAAATACCATGATGGACGGGACAGCTATCAAAACTATCGCAAGAAGCAACCCATTTGTATTGATCCTTGAAAATGGGAAAATTGTTGACAAACAGCCTGCAAAGGATTATGTAAAATAGAACATAGGGAGATGTTGAGACAAAAAGCTCGAGACACTTTCTATCAAACAGCTTAGACACTAAAATTAAATTTTAAACAACTTATGCAAAAATCAAATAAATCAATCGCCGGATATCACTTATTAATGATCCTATCTTCTGTAGACGGAGAGTTTGCTCCTGAAGAAGGAATGTTGGTACAGCAATATATGGCTGATGAATTTCCATTCAGAATGAATCTTGATAATGAATTGGAAACCCTTGCGCTTTTACAGCCGGAAGAATGGAAAGATCATTTTGAATTTCATGCACGATGTTTCCATGAGGATTCTACGGAAGCCGAGCGTGTAAAGTTTGCGAAATTTGCAAAATCATTGATCAAAGCAGATCATAAAGTAACTGAAGAAGAACATACATTCTATGTTCTTTTGAAAAATCTTTGGGGAATTGCCTAGGTACTCTTCAGAAGCAGAAATAAAGTAAAAAGTAAATCAATATTATAAGTCTTATGAGAAGAAAAATAGTTGCAGGCAACTGGAAAATGAACAAAAATGTAATTGACGCACAACAGTTGATGATTCAGTTACTAAGCTATAAGAATAACAATGCTACCAATTGTGAGGTTTGGATTGCTCCACCATCATTGTATTTGATGATGGCTAAAGACATCTTCGAGAAAGATGAAATCGGGGTATTTTCTCAGGATATGAGCGAGCATGAAAGTGGCGCTTATACAGGAGAAATTTCTGCAGATATGTTGGAATCAATTGATGTAACCGGTTCTTTAATCGGACATTCTGAAAGAAGACAATATCATGGCGAAACTGATTCTCACTGTAACAGAAAAATTAAACTGGCTCTTGACAAAGGTTTAATTCCAGTATATTGTAACGGAGAGACTCTTGAACAAAGAAAAGCAGGACAGCACTTTGAGGTCGTAAAAAATCAGACTGAAGTAGCTCTTTTCACTCTTTCTGCTGAAGAGATCAAAAAAGTAGTGATTGCTTATGAACCTGTTTGGGCTATCGGAACAGGAGAAACGGCAAGCCCTGAACAGGCTCAGGAAATCCACGCGCACATCAGAAGCATTATTGCTGCAAAATACGGACAAGAAGTAGCTGACGAAGTTTCTATTCTTTATGGGGGTTCTGTTAAGCCGGACAATGCTAAAGAAATTTTCTCTCAACCGGATATCGATGGAGGTTTAATCGGAGGAGCTGCTTTAAAGCTTGAAGATTTCTCTAAGATTATCGAGGGATTTAACTAATCTTGAGAAAAATAATATACGTATATAAAAATGCTTCTGAAAACAATTTTCAGAAGCATTTTTTATAGATTTAGGCTAAAATCAATAGAAGGAATTATATATTCTGAGGCCTAGATATATTAAGTATTGATAAATAAAAAACGGCGAAATCTTCGATTTCGCCGTTTTCTTAAAAAAATCTAATTATTGAATATCGACTACATACATAGTTCCTTTGTCTACTTTACCTGTTTTGGGTAAAATTTTTGCTTTAGGATTTCCGTTTCCGTCATCTACAACTCCGAAGTCATCATCATTGAAAACAGCCAGTTTATTATTTCCTAAATAAACAATTCCCTCAAATTTATCATGTTCATATCCCAGTTTTGCAACAAGATCTACCGCTAATGTCTTAGATACAGCTTTAATGCCTGCAGTGGTAAGTTCATCCCAGGTATTTTCTTCCAATGCTTTATTATTTACTTTCATTCCGTCCACTGCTGTAAGATCGGCTCCGTTGACGTCAGTAGCTCCACTAAGGTTGATTCTGTATACTTTTTTAATACCCCCTTGTGATCCAAAATTTCCATCTCTTTCAATCACTAAGAATTCCGTACTGCTTAGTGCTGTAATATCACAAACAGAATCAGAGGCACCTCCATCCTGCTTATATAAAAATTGTTTAGTTTGCCCTGTAGCAATATCGAAAGTTACAATTCTTGTTAAAGTTGTGTTTTTTGCTGCCGCTTTAGTGGGAACATACATCATCGACTGTATTGTACCTACCAGTGTTCTACCGTCAGGTGTAAGACAAAGTCCTTCCATTCCTCTGTTAGCACGTCTTTTAGCCAAAACGGCAGGCAATTTTCTGGTTCCGGTATTGACACCGATCGGGCTTATTCTTTCCATTTCTATCCCCTCCGCACTGTAATGTACGATGTGAGGCCCATACTCGTCAGAAACCCAGAAGGTACCATCTGGAGCTGCAACAATACTTTCGCTATCCAATCCGTATTGATCAGTTCCTAAAACATTTCCTGAAGCATCATAGGCAACTTCTCCCGTACTTCCCATTCCTATAGGGTTTGGAAGACCTGTAATAGGCTGTCCTGATGGGTTTTTAAGCTTAATATATTTAATCACCTCTATATTACCTTCAGCATTAATTTTGAAATGCATGATAGTCGGTGTAAAGTTGGGTGTTAAAAACTTTTTTCCATTTAAATAATCTGTATTCGGTCCTCTATCTGTAATCACGTAGAACTCTCCTTTTCTTGAGGGATGAGCTGCTGCTCCGGATCCGAATCCTCCATTGATCACCCCTACTCCGTTTATTGTTGCTAACGTGGTAAAAGGAAATTCCTGAGGAAGTTTTGAGTAATTAATATTCTGGTTATTTGAGTTGTCATCATCTTTGCTACATGATAGCCAAACCGTCAGTACCAAAGCAGATAATAGTAGTTTTTTCATATTAACTTTTATGGCGCGAAAGTATGACATGATTGTAAACTGATCTTGAATCTAATGATAATTATATTTTAACAATTGAATTCACCAAAACACCCCAACATGTACAACAAAAATTAAGATTTAATATAAAAACAAAACATTGTAACCCCAATTAACGATCAATTCATTAAATCATATTTTTTATAATTGTTAACTACCCCATCAAATTTACGGTTTGATATCCTTCCGGAGGAAAATCTTCACCTCTCCGATTGACATATTCTACTCTGTATTTATTTTGTTTTAGTATCAGTAGCTCAAAACAAAAAACGCATCCGGATGGGATGCGTTTTCTATATGATTTTAAAATCAATTATTTTTTCTCAGTTGATCTCTGCAGAACCTCATCTACCATTCCGTAGCCTTTCGCTTCTTCAGAAGTCATCCAGTAATCTCTGTCGGAAGATTTTTCAACCCACTCGTATGTCTGACCTGAATGATGACCAATGATTTCATAAAGCTCCTGCTTTAATTTCAACATTTCTCTCAAGTTGATTTCCATATCTGAGGCTACTCCTTGAGCACCTCCTGACGGCTGGTGAATCATTACTCTTGAGTGCTTAAGAGCAGAACGTTTTCCTTTTTCTCCGGCAACCAATAATACAGCTCCCATTGATGCAGCCATACCTGTACAGATTGTCGCAACATCCGGCTTAATGATCTGCATGGTGTCATAAATTCCAAGACCTGCATATACACTACCACCAGGAGAGTTGATATAAATCTGGATATCTTTTGACGGATCTGCACTTTCTAAGAATAAAAGCTGAGCCGTAACGATATTAGCTACCTGATCATCAATACCGGTTCCCAGAAAGATAATTCTGTCCATCATCAGACGGGAGAAAACGTCCATCTGAGCAACGTTTAACCTTCTTTCTTCCATGATGTACGGAGTAAGATTCGTTGGGCCATACATTCCCATATACTGATCGGTAACCAAACCGTTGTTTCCTAAATGTTTTACAGAGAAATCTCTGAAATCTTTTTTAATGTCCATATTTCTATTATGTATTATTTAAACAAATGTTTTTCGAAGTTTAAATTACAATATTTATTCCTAAAATTTTATAGGACTTTTTGTCACAGAATACAAAAAGTTATTTTTACACTATCTTTTTCTATCTACATAAATTCCCTTGATAGGAGAATATTCGATGATGTTACTCAATCTGATCGAAGCCTGTTTTAATAAAGTAATTTTTTTGATCAGTTCATAATATTTTCCTTCATCAGTACTGCTATGCTGATCAAGCTCTTTTGCTGTTTCTTTGATCAGGTAATCAATATATCTATACTTGTGCAACAAGACATCGCCTTTAATCTGATCTGCTACTTTATCTCCGTAATTGGGAGGATAAATATTTCGTGAAGCCCAATTTTCAAGGTCATCCAGAGGAATCAATGCATCTACTACTTTTGTTGTAATCTCTTCGTCCATAAAAGATACAAAAAAGTTTCCACTTCTCAGCTCATCTTTCTGAATCCCGTCTCTTACCTGATTGATGATAATTTCATTTCCTTTGACTAAAAACATATACTGTTCTTCTTCAAAATGATGGAGAATTTCTTCAATGACTGTAATCTGATAATCTTCGTTTTGTTCATTTCTTCTTTTCAGTACAATATCTCCAAAAGCCAGCATATGTTCAACAAGCTTGTTCTCCATAAAAAGTACCTCAAAAAGAAAAGGATCTTCTTTTTCTTCATTCAAAGGAACAATCTCCATCTTTGGAGCTGCTTTTTCCTTTTGTTGCTGCTGAACATGATGAGTCTGGTTCTGAGTTATCTGCTTCTGAACATCAAGCTCATTGAAAAGGCTCTGTTCTGAGAGTCCGAATTTATTGGAAACTTCTTTAAGATAAACTTCCCTTTTCAGAGCATTTTGTACGAAAGAAACCGACTTTACAATATCACGGATTGCTTCTGCTTTCTTAATAGGATCATTCCCGATATCTCGCAACAGGATTTCTGCCTTAAAATCGATAAAGTCCATCGCTTCATTTTCGATGTATTTTTCAACGTACTCCTGCGGATGTTTTCTGGCGAAGGAATCCGGATCATCACCATCCGGGAAAAGTAGTACTCGGATATTCATTCCCTCGGTCAACAACATATCAATGCTTCGGAAACTTGCTTTAATCCCGGCATTGTCTCCATCAAAAAGAATCGTCACATTCTCAGTAAGTCTTTTGATCAACTTAATCTGCTCTGTAGTTAAGGATGTTCCTGAGCTTGCCACAACATTTTCAATCCCTGACATATGCAGTGAAATCACATCCATATATCCTTCCACCAAAAGACAGGCATTCTTTCTTGAAATAGACTGTTTGCTCTGATTTAATCCGTAAAGAACATTTGACTTATGATAAATCTCTGTTTCCGGCGAGTTGAGATATTTCGCTGTTTTAACATTACTCTTAAGAATTCTGGCTCCAAAACCTAAGACCCTACCCGAAAAACTATGGATCGGAAAAATAACCCTCTCACGAAAACGGTCTACTCCTCCCGGCGTATTTTCAGGGAAAATGGAAAGTCCTGATCGTTCAAGAATTTCTTTGGTGTATCCTTTTTCCAGTGCATAATCCGTAAAAGCGTTTTTCTTTTCCGGAGAATATCCCAACTGGAATTTTTTGATAATATCGTCTTTAAGTTCTCTCTCCTTAAAATAAGATAATCCTATGCTTCTTCCATCCTGATCATCCCACAAAATCTCCTGAAAATAAGTATTGGCAACCTCATGGATCTTGTACAACAGATCTTTTTCCGTTTGCGCATTTTTTGCTTCTTCAGAAATTTCACGCAGATCCTCTTCTATTTCAATTCCGTATTTTTTAGCGGCATGACGAAGAGCTTCCGGATAAGTAAAGTTCTCAATTTCCATCAGGAAAGAAATGGCAGTCCCTCCTTTTCCTGTGGAGAAATCTTTCCAAATCTGTTTGCTTGGCGAAACAACAAAACTTGGCGACTTTTCTTCATGGAAAGGACTGAGTCCTTTAAAGTTAGACCCTGCTCTTTTCAACTGCACATATTCCCCAACAATCTCTTCTACTCTGATTGTGGAAAATATTTTATCTATCGTCTGCTTAGAAATCATGCTGTAAAATTAAGTATTTTATGGAGAATTCTGAAGCTTTTGAACCGGATAGTTTTTGGGAACCGAAAACGAAAAGAGCTCAAAAACTAATTCTACGCTTTACCCGGCCTTACCCTCAACAATCTGACATCTCCACCCTTCACTCTTCACTCTTTATTCTTTATTCTTTATTCTTTATTCTTTATTCTTTGTTCTTTGTTCTTTGCTCTTTATTCTTTGCTCTCAACCTTAATTATCTTTTTACATTATTCTCAACTTCTCACTCTTTAAATTTCATTATTTTTGCAAAACAAATTAGCTTATGCAGTTCAATATCCATACAATCGAAGACTGGCAGGAAATTGTTGATACAATTATTCCTGAACTAAAACATAATATCCTTTTATTAAAGGGAAATCTTGGAGCAGGAAAAACCACTTTCACTCAATTTTTACTTAAAAATCTGGGAAGTGAAGATGAAGTTAACTCCCCTACTTATTCTATTGTGAACGAATACAGTACTCCAAAAGGGAAAGTCTACCATTTCGATTTATACCGTCTGAAAAATATTGAAGAAGTTTATGATATAGGTATTGAAGAATATCTTGACAACTCTTTTTTGTGTATTATTGAGTGGCCGGAGGTCTATGAAGATGAACTTTACGGATTCAACTATCACACTATGAGTATTGTGAACACCGGAGAAGGCAGAGAAATTTTATTCGATTAAATATTATGTATCTTTGCTTATTAATTAAGTATAAAAATAATCTGTAAGATATAATTTAATTTAAGGATGAGTACAAACATTTTTACTCCTTTCACAGAAGAAGAATTGATGCCGAAAGAGGAAAAATTGGAGGTGATAAAAAAAGGAAAACAATTTAGTATTGGAATACCTAAAGAAACCTGTCTTAACGAAAGGAGAACCTGCATTACTCCGGACGCCGTACAGGTGTTGGTAGAGCACGGCCATGAAATTATTGTAGAATCAGGTGCCGGAGAAGGGTCATTTTTTACAGATTTACAGTATTCTGAATCTGGAGCAAAGATTACCAATGATCCTAAAGAAGCTTTCGGACAGGATCTTATCCTGAAGGTCAATCCTCCTACAGAAGAGGAAATTGATTATATGAAACCTAATACTTATCTGGTTTCTGCGCTACAGATTAACCTCAGAGATAAAGAATATTTCTTAAAACTTGCAGAGAAAAAAATAAATGCCATTGCTTTTGAATTTATCGTTGATGAATACAAACAACTGGCATTGGTAAGATTAATCGGTGAGATAGCAGGAACTGTTTCTATTTTATATGCGTCAGAATTATTAGCCTTATCAAACGGTTTAATGTTGGGTGGGATCACTGGGGTACGCCCTGCAGAAGTGGTTATCCTTGGAGCCGGAATTGTAGGTGAATTTGCAACCAAAGCGGCTATAGGACTAGGCGCCAGCGTAAAAGTTTTCGACAATTCATTATCTAAATTAAGAAGACTTCATACCATCGTTGACAGCCGGGTTCCTACTTCCATTATAGATCCTAAAGAGCTTAGCAAAAGCTTAAGACGTGCAGACGTTGTCATAGGAGCTCTTCCAAGATTAAATATGACTCCTATCGTCACTGAAGATATGGTGATGAAAATGAAAAAAGGGAGTGTCATTATCGATATTACCATAGATAACGGTAAGGTGATTGAAACATCCGAACTGACAACAATGGAAGATCCTTATGTTATCAAACACGGCGTTATTCACTGTGGACTTCCGAACCTTACCTCCAGAATGCCAAGAACTACCACAAAGGCAATTTCAAATTTCTTCCTTTCCTATATTTTAAATTATGACGAAGAAGGCGGTTTTGAAAATATGTTGATCCGCAAAAATGAAATGAAGCAGAGTTTATATATGTATAAAGGAAGACATACTAAAAAGATCATCTGTGACCGTTTCGGCCTTACGTACCACGATATCAATCTTTTAATTTTCTAAATGAAAAAACTGAAATTTTATGCAATAGGCTTCGTTCCGGGGCTTTTACTCGTATTTTTTATTTTAAACAAGAAAGGAGCAAGTTGCAGCGGGTATTTACCCAACAGCCGTGTGATTGCAGAAACCCTTTCCAAAGAATTTAAATATTCTGAAGAAGCTAAAGCCACAATGGCTACCTACAAGATTGATGAAAAGTTCATTAAGGACAGCATCATTACCAATGGAAAAGTAGATTTTGACAAAAGTCATGCACAAAAGAAACCATGTCCGGATTACACAATTATTTACCCCGAAAAGAATCCCAGCTATGAGATCATTTTTGAAAAGTGTGAAGAAATTGTCACTGTAAACGGATTGAAAAAGCTTAAATAGTTTCTATCATACTATAATATGGAAGGCAATTACTACATGATTCATGATTATCTGATATTCATCGGAGTTTTTGCCATTTTCTTTTTTTTAACCATTAGTATTTATCTTTTCAGCCAGTATCAAAAACTGAAACAGAGAAATGCCATATTGTCTGACACAAATAAGGTTATTGAACAACGCTTGAATGAAGTATGCCTGGAACACATCGGTACCAAGCTGAATCCACATTTATTTAAAAATATACTTAATTCGGTTCAGTCTCATGCTTATCAGACGTATATGTCTCTGGATAAATTGGCCAATGTACTGGATTATATTTTATATGAAAGTAATAACAAATATGTAAGCCCAAAAGAAGAACTTACCTTTGCTTTAAGCCTCATTGAGATCAATAAGATCAAGATTAATCCTCTTTTTGATTTCAGAATCAAATCAAGGATTAATAAATCTGACTCCATATATGAGGAAAAAGTCTTCGCTCCGTTACTATCTGTTGACCTGATTGAGAATGCCTTCAAACATACCGATTTTCTGGCACAAGATTCTTTTATTTCTATTGCTTTAGAACTTGAAAATGGAGTCTTTACCATGAAAGTAAGCAATAAGGCCTCTTTAAAAAATATATAGGAAAAAGAAAAAAGCGGCTTTGGAAGTCAGTCTTTAGATCAGAGGCTCAAAATGATCTACAGCACTCATTATCAGCTGGAAAAAAGCTCAAAAAACGGTATATTTACTGCGGAATTAAAAATTAATTTAGGAGAATTCTATGATAAAATGCGTTATTCTCGATGATGAATTACTAGCCATCAGTTATTTGAAACTTTTATGTGAACAGATTGATGATGTAGAGGTGATAAAGGCATTCAATGATCCTAAAATATTTCTGAATGAAATTAATAATCTGGACTGCAATCTTTGTATCCTGGATATTGAAATGCCTGGAATGACAGGGCTCCAGGTCGCAGAAATAATCTCCGGTTCTAAAAAAATAATCTTCACGACAGCTTACAAAGAATACGCAGCAGAAGCCTTCGACCTCAACGTTGTTGACTACGTAAGGAAACCAATCAAAAAAGAGCGCCTAATTCAGGCTTTTGAAAAGGCCAAAGAGCAAATCAATACCATTCAGAAGAAAACATTTATCGAATGGAATAGCAATATCGGTAAAACCGTTATTTTAACGGAGCAAATTGCTTACATTAAAACCTCCGAAATTGATAGCCGTGATAAGGATATTATTCTTAATGACGGAACAACTATCGTTTTAAAGAACCTTAATTTTAAAAACCTGCTGGAAATGCTTCCTGCTAAAGACTTTGCACAGGTCAACAAAAAGGAGATCATTGCATTATCTTCTATTAAAATACTGGGAACCAACGAAATTATCACTACTATTCCAGCAGAAGACGATCATTTTCTTAAGCTTCAGATGGGTGATGCTTACAAAAATTCATTAATCGAGTTGTTTACAAAATAACACTAAAGGCTATTTATAATCAGAAGTAATCAGATTTCCTTTTAATGACCATTTTCCAAGTATTGACCTTTTCATTCTTTTGCTTTAAGACAAAAGGACATTAAAAAGTCTATTCCAACAATCAGATTTTTATTACATTTTTTACCGTATTCATTACATTTAAAAAACAAACTATTTTAATCTAAGTTTATTCTTATCAACTTTGCATTAAAATATTGGAATCATGAATTGGGGAAAATACAGAAATTTAATTTTCTATATCACTACTATAGCCATCTTTTCCTGCCTGATGTACTTCTTCATTCTAGAAGGACAGACGCTTGAAATAAAAGAAAATATTATTACTAAAACCAGCACCGGTTCTACCTGGGAAAATTTTCAGGAATCTTTTAAAACGAATCTTCACCATCCACTGGCTTTATTACTCGCACAAATCGTTACTATTATCTTGACTGCAAGGCTTTTCGGATGGATCTGTATGAAAATAAAGCAACCTACCGTAATCGGAGAAATGATTGCAGGGATCGTATTGGGACCTTCTCTTGTAGGGATGTATTTTCCTGAATTTTCTGCTTTTTTATTTCCAAAAGAATCTTTAGGAAACTTACAGTTTTTAAGCCAGATAGGTCTTATTCTCTTCATGTATATTGTAGGAATGGAACTTGACCTTAGTGTTTTAAGAAAAAAGGCACATGATGCCGTAGTCATAAGCCATGCCAGTATTATTATTCCTTTTGCGCTGGGAATTGGTTTATCCTATTTTATCTATCAGGAATTTGCTCCTGATGGTATTCAGTTTACATCATTCGCCTTATTTATAGCAATTTCTATGAGTATTACTGCCTTTCCGGTATTGGCAAGGATTGTACAGGAAAGGAATCTTCAAAAAACAAAACTCGGAACCATTGTGATTACCTGTGCAGCCGCCGATGATATTACAGCGTGGTGTATTCTTGCGGCAGTTATTGCCATTGTAAAAGCAGGGTCTTTTGCCAGCTCTATCTATGTTATTCTGATGGCGATTGCCTACGTATTTTTAATGATCAAAATCGTAAGACCCTTCCTGAAAAGGATTGGGGATCTTCAGGCCGGAAAAAACACCATCAACAAACCTATGGTTGCTATTTTCTTTTTGACATTGATTTTATCTTCTTATGCCACTGAGGTAATTGGAATTCACGCTTTATTCGGAGCATTTATGGCAGGTGCTATAATGCCCGAAAATGCGAAATTCAGAACATTATTCATTGATAAAGTTGAAGATGTAGCATTGGTACTTCTACTTCCGTTATTCTTTGTATTTACCGGGCTACGAACTCAAATCGGATTGTTGAACGACAGCCATCTATGGATGACAGCAGGAGGAATTATTTTAACTGCTGTTATCGGAAAATTCGCAGGTAGTGCATTGACAGCGAAGTTCGTCGGCATCAACTGGAAAGAAAGCTTAACCATTGGAGCATTGATGAACACCAGAGGTTTAATGGAGCTTATCGTCCTGAACATCGGGTATGACCTTGGAGTATTAGGCCCTGAAATATTTGCCATGCTTGTGATTATGGCCCTGTTTACTACTTTCATGACAGGCCCTGCTCTGGATTTTATTAATTTTATTTTTAAATCTAAAAAAACGGAAGATGAACCTTTACAGGACAACGATTCTAAATACCGTGTCCTCCTGTCATTCGACAAACCGGAATCCGGGAGCACATTGCTAAAACTGGCGCATAATTTTACCCATAAAATGAACGGCAATAAAAGTATTACTGCCATGAATATTGCTCCTGTAGACGAAATGCATGCTTATGATATTGAGGAATATGAAGATTCACAATTTCAGAATGTCATTGAAACATCCCATGAGCTGAACCTGGAGGTCACTACCCTTTTTAAAGCCTCTACAGATATTGAAAATGACCTTACCAGTATTACCAACAAAGGACATTATGATCTTTTGCTTATTATGCTTGGAAAATCGATGTATGAAGGTAGTTTACTAGGAAGATTATTAGGCTTTACAACAAAGATTATAAACCCTGAAAAGCTCCTGAATACAGTAAAAGGTAAGGGTAATATTTTCAACAATTCTCCTTTTGATGATTTTACGCTTCAAATTTTGGATAAAACCAATATCCCTGTGGGAGTATTAGTAGAAAAAGATTTCAAAGCGGCAGATAAAGTGTTTGTTCCCATTTTTAATCTCAGTGATTTTTATCTGCTAGAATATGCGAAAAGACTGATCAATAATAACAACTCTCAAATCTATATCTTAGATGCCGCAGGACAAATCAGAAACAATATTGAAGTGAAAGAATTGATCAGAAGTATTGAACAGGTAGCTCCTAATCACATCACGTTATATAATGAAAAGAAAATCGAGAAGGAATTCCTTAGCTCACAAGACCTTATGCTGATCAGCAGTAAAAGTTGGAAAAACCTGATTGATACAAAGAGTTTATGGTTATCTGATATTCCTTCCACTTTAATTATTTCAAATCCATAACACACCGATATTTCTATTTCTACTCGAAGCTGTAAATATTATTCGTTATCTGTAAAGAAAAACGGGTATATTTATGGCTTCATCTTTTTGAAAACAGTTTTCTTTCTTTAGTATTGGGAATACCTCCTCCCCTAAAAAAGAAACGCCATCCCCCAACTACTCTTTCAACTTTTCTTGGGGTAATATATGGACTGTATATGATTCCCGGAGTGCCGGCAGCATGATAGGAATTCGTTAGAATGAAGATGAAGAAAGTTTAAAATAAGAATAACCAAAAAAACAAAAGATTATACTATGTGCCGATATGCCATGATGGTTTACAAAGGTCATTATGCCTGTTTCCACTGCCAGAAAACATTCAAACGCCGTCTCCTGAAAGATGTGGATAGAGAGGCACACATCTCTGTAGAAGCCAAATGCCCCGAATGCGGTAACCTCATGGCTAATATGGGGCTGGATTTTAAATCACCGCCTAAAAATGATCATAAGCAGTGGGCACATATCAAAGATTTATATACCGTGGGAATTACTTTTCATTCCTGTGGCTGTTCCGGACCGGGATATATTCCCCAAGACCGTAAAGCAATTATTACTTATCTTGAAAAAATTCGCTCTGAATATATGCACTCTCTTGTATTCTGGAGATACCGAATTGAACCCGAAAATAAAAAAGAACGGGAACTTGATTATCAAAAAAACGGCTCCAGATTATGGACTGTTAATCATAATGCTTTTAAGCAAACTGTAACCAATCAGGAAGGGATCAATTATTGGCTGAACAAAATCAGGGAGGTAGAAGAACGGCTTGCCAATATCAAGAATACAGCCTACTAAATTGATACTAAAATTAAGATCAACTTATAATTTATTTGATCGGAATAGAAATAGTTTTTTAGATTCGATGATGAAATAATCACAGGAGATATAAAATAATGAGGTAATATTGACGGAAACAACAACAAGCTTTTCTTCATAAATTTTCAATAAATTTCTCAAGTTTCAAAAATATTTTATAACTTCGCCTTGTGAATTTTAACAACGTAACATATTATTATAGAATTTTTAACTCAGATCTGGGATAGGGATTCTTATGAATATAATTTAAAACCTCGTCCTTGACGAGGTTTTTTTATTTTAAAAAAATTAAAAATGAAAATAAGTATTATAGGGGTTGGACTCATTGGAGGTTCAATGGCATTGAAATTACGAGAAAAAGGAATTGCCAGCTTTATTTACGGAATCGATAACAACAAACAACATATAAACGATGCTTTAGACCTGAAGATAATTGATGCAGAAGCCACCCTGGAAGAAGGAATCAAAAGTTCCGATCTGGTTATCATCGCTATTCCGGTAGATGCTGCCAGAAAATTATTGCCCGGAGTACTGGATCTGATATCTGATCATCAAACGGTGATGGATGCAGGATCTACCAAAGCCGGAATTGTGGGTGCTGTCAAAAATCACCCGAAACGCTCAAGATTTGTAGCTTTTCACCCGATGTGGGGTACAGAAAATAATGGGCCTCAATCTGCTATTGCCGAGAGTTTTTCAGGAAAAGCAGGTGTTATCTGTAATAAAGAGGAATCTGCAGGTGATGCCATGAATATTGTTGAAGAAGTTGTTAATGCTCTGGATATGCACATAATCTACATGAATGCAGAGGACCACGATATCCATACGGCTTACATCTCTCACATCTCCCATATCACATCTTATGCACTTGCCAATACAGTATTGGAAAAAGAACGAGAAGAAGAGACTATTTTTCAGCTTGCCAGTTCAGGTTTCTCCAGCACAGTACGTCTTGCCAAATCTCATCCGGAAATGTGGGTACCTATCTTTAAACAAAACAAAGAAAATGTCCTGGATGTATTGAATGAACATATTACCCAGCTTAGAAAATTCAAATCTGCTCTGGAAAAAGAAAATTATGAATACCTTGAAGAATTGATCACCAATGCTAACAGAATCAGAGGAATCTTAAGGTAGGAGATTCTATACAATACTAAGAACCCAACGGTTTTTACTTTTATTTTATTAAGAAATCCTTAGGCAATGATGCCTAAGGATTTTATATTTTACCCAAGATTATTTATTCATTAACATTCCGGTACATTGACCGCAATGGCAAGCCCACCTTCAGATGTTTCCTTGAAACGGTCACTCATCGACTGTGCAGTTTCCCACATAGTCTGTATAACCTCATCCAAGGTAACCTTTGCTTTGGTAGGATCGCTTTCCAACGCAATATTAGCCGCTGTAATTGCTTTCATGGCTCCCATTGTATTTCTTTCAATACAAGGAATCTGTACAAGTCCTTTGATAGGGTCACATGTTAATCCAAGGTGATGTTCCATTGCAATTTCTGCTGCCATCATCACTTGTCCTACACTTCCTCCTAAGATTTCAGTAAGACCTGCTGCTGCCATTGCCGATGACACTCCGATTTCTGCTTGGCAACCTCCCATTGCTGCAGAAATGGTAGCATTTTTCTTGAATAAAGTCCCTATTTCTCCTGCAACCAATAAGAATCTCACAATATCTTCTTCACTTGTATAAGGTGTAAATGCCTGTGCATACATCAATACAGCCGGAATTACCCCACTAGCCCCATTGGTAGGAGCTGTAATAATTCTTCCGAAGCTTGCATTCTCTTCGTTAACGGCCAGCGCAAAACAGGCAATCCATTTATTGATATTGGTAAAGTTTTCTTCGGCATCAACGACCTGCTGAAACCATTCATCTTTATTTTTATAGATTTTATCTCCCAACAGCTTTCTGTTGATTCCCGCAGCTCTTCGGGAAACATTCAGACCTCCCGGAAGAATACCCTCCTTATTGACGCCTTTATAGATACATTCTTTGATCTGCTGCCAGATGTAGAGTGCTTCCTGTCTCGTTTCTTCCTGAGTTCTCCAGCTTTCTTCATTGATTAAAATCAAATCTGAAATCTTATCAAACCCAAGTTTTTCACAATATTTTGCAATATCTGAAGCTTTATGACAAGGATACAATGTACGTACACATTGCTTTTGAATAGAGTTTTTTTCCTGGCTGGCAATGAAACCTCCTCCTACGGAATAAAAATCCTGTACAAGCTCTGTTCCATCTTCAAAAACGGCTCTGAAGATCATCCCGTTCGGGTGAAAATCAAGGCTTTTTTTCATATTCAGAACCAAATGATACCCGTAGATAAATGGGATAATTTTCTCTCCTCCCAGGTTAATGGTTTGGGTACTTTTGATATAATCTATCTTCTCATCAATTTTTGAAGTATTAATGGTCTTAAAATCTTCCCCGTTCAAGCCGAGCATTCCTGCAATATCAGTACCGTGCCCAATCCCAGTTTTGGCAAGTGAGCCAAAGAATTCAATAAAAACCTCTTTAACTTCTTCGATTGATCTTTCTCTTTTTATAATTCTGATAAATGCAGCAGCTGCATTCCAGGGCCCCATCGTATGTGAACTGGACGGGCCTATTCCTACTTTAATAATCTCAAAAACCGATATTGATTCCATAAATGATTCGTCATTTTCCTCAGAAAACAAAGATACATGATAAATCTTATAATATGCATAGTAAGATCTCACAATTAGCAGCTCGTCATGATGAATAAAATAAATAAGCATACCCTATTTTTGTAAATTAGCCAATATCTTTTATCTGTTTTCAAATCAATTATTAAGTTCTTTTTAAATTATTTTGAATGGAGTCATTAATTAAGAGTATCACACAGCATGTCAAACTTAGTCCTGAAGAAATTTCCCTTTGCAAAAGCTTTTGGACAGAGAGAACGTTGGAAAAAGGAGAATTCCTGTTAAGAAACGGAGAGATCTGCAGGCATGACAGCTATATTATTTCAGGCGTTTTAAAGGCTTTTTGTATCAATGCTGAAAATGGAAATGAAGAGATTCTCTTTTTAGCTATTGACCACTGGTGGGCTACCGACATCTCCAGTTTTTCCAAGCAAAAAGCATCCATTTACAATATACAGGCTGTTGAGAAAACAAGCCTTCTACAGATCAGCCAGCCCTCTTTTCAAAAAATGCTGGAAAAAATCCCCTCTTTAGAAAAATACTTCAGGATTATTTTAGAAGGTTATCTGGGAACTCTTGAAAAAAGAATTGTCTTTAACCAAATGTATAAAGCAGAACAGAAATATTATGATTTTCTTGAAACCTATCCGGATATAGCACACAGAGTTCCGCAATATTTAATAGCCTCCTACTTGGGGGTATCTGCTGAATTTATCAGCAGAATCAGGAAAAAAAATAAATCCTCTTGAACTAGATCAATTTTTACCCCATGAATAATCAGGAATTTTACGGGTATAAAATCATATCAAATGAAAATACTGATTATCAATGCAAGTGTGAGAAACGAAAGATCTTACAGCAGAAAACTAACCCAGCTTTTTGTTGAAAACTGGAAAAAGAAATACCCTTCAGATGTATTCACTTACAGAGAAACCGGAATTGACAGTATTCCCAACATCGATGAACGCTGGATTGCCGTTGCATTTAAAAAGTCAACAGATAGAACAGAAGAAAATAAGGAAGCTTTAAAACTTAGTGATGAATTGGTAAAAGAGCTCAAAGAACATGATGTGTATGTTATTGGTACCCCCATGTATAATTGGTCTATCCCGGGAGGATTAAAAGCCTATGTAGATCAAATTATGAGAATTAATGAAACCTGGAAATTCAGATCCGGACTTCCTGATGGTGATTATGTAGGACTGCTTGAAAACAAAAAAGCATATATACTATCCACCCGTGGTGATACAGGATATGATGAAAATGAAAAAAATGGACATACCAATTTCCAGACTAGCTATCTAAAGCATATCTTAGGAATCATGGGAATTACAGATACTACCATTTTCTCTTTGGACAACGAAGAATTTGGTGGTGAAATCTTTGAAAACTCGAAAAATGAAATTTTCAATGCCATTCATTCCATTTCATAGCGGAAACACTTTCCAGATAGAGTCTTGCAAGAAGGCTCTATTTTTTATCCATCAATTAAAGCGCTCCTGATGCTGAGAAATATCCAGTCCTTCATTTTCCGACTCTTCAGACACTCTGAGGGTAATAATAGAATCTGTAATCTTATATAAAAGTAAAGATCCGAAAAATGTAAAAATAGAAACGAGAACCAATGCTGCCATATGATGAAGAAAGACTTCAACTCCTCCGTGTAAAAGACTTGCATCCTCACCATGTGCAAAAATAGCCGTTAGAATCATACCCATAATCCCGCCTACTCCATGACAGGCAAAAACATCTAAAGTATCATCCACTTTTTTTAAGGCCTTCCAGTTTACCATCAAATTGGAAACAATAGCCGTAATGAACCCTATGAAAAGACTTTCCTGAATACTTACAAATCCACACCCCGGAGTAATAGCAACCAGTCCTACCACAGCTCCGATGCAAGCTCCTAATGCTGAAATACTTCTCCCATTAATTCTGTCAAAAAATATCCAGGTCATCATCGCTGACGCTGAAGCAATCGTAGTTGTTCCAAAAGCTGTTGCCGCAGAGGCAGAGGCACTCAATGCAGACCCTGCATTAAATCCGAACCACCCAAACCATAACATTCCCGTTCCCAGAAGCACATAAGGAATATTAGATGGCTCATGATGCGGATTCTTTCTGTTCCCCACAACTAAAGCTCCCGCAAGAGCGGCAAAGCCGGCACTCATATGTACCACTGTACCGCCTGCAAAGTCTTTCACTCCAAAATATTTGTTCAGAAGACCATCAGGATGCCATACCATATGACAAAGCGGAGTATAAATAAAAATACAGAAAAGAACAATAAATAAGAGATAAGAAATAAAACGAACTCTTTCCGCAAAAGACCCCGTAATAATAGCTGGAGTAATGACGGCAAATTTCATCTGAAACAATGCAAAGAGTATAAAAGGAATGGTAGAGGCCATCATCTTGTGTGGGAGATTTCCAACACCGTTAAAAAATGGATAACTCAATGGATTTCCTATGATTCCATAATGCTTCCCGTTCAGATTGAATCCCAGTGACTCCCCAAAAGATAAGGAAAATCCTACAACAACCCATAAAATAGAGATCACTCCTAAAGCGATAAAACTCTGAAGCATGGTAGAAATCACGTTCTTTCTCCCTACCATCCCTCCGTAAAAAAAAGAAAGCCCGGGAGTCATGAGCAATACCAGGCCTGCTGCTGCCAGAATCCAGGCAACGTCTGATCCTACAATTTTATCTTCGCTGAGAAATTCTCCGGTATTCGCAGCACTTATAGCCGGATTCCAAAATAATCCACCGATTGCAACGAGGGCAATTACTGAGAATGAAACGATCCATTTTAAACCAACTTTCATATTAATTTATATTTAACCCTATCAAATTTAAACATAAATTATTAAAAAAAGCACATTTTAAAACAAACACCCCCTTAAAAAAAACTATTCAAAAGATAATATTCCCATTTATTTATCAAATACGTCTTTCAATATTTTAGAAACTTCTTTGTATCTGGTAGCGGGGAAAAGATGAGTACCGCCTTTGATAATATAATCAGGTTTAGAATACCGGATGGGAAAAACGATGTCTTTATCACCTAATATCTGAATCACATTTGGATTTTCTTCAAATTTCCATTCTGCAACCTTTTCTACAGACCACTTCAGATAATAAGGATCTTTCACCCGGAAGTACTGAAGAAGTCTCGGGTTTTTAGGATCAAAAAGCTTTCGCACTACGGCGTATACATTAGCTGCTTTCTCATTAAACAATCCAACCGGAAGTATCCGTGGAATTTTGGTAACCTCTCCGGTTTTTATAAATCTGGATTTCTCTTTATCAGATTTTATACTTCCCAGAATGACCACTTTCTCGGCAGGTTTCAGACGATTGATTTCCTGTACGATAATTCCTCCAAAAGAATACCCTAACAGATAAAACGGTTCTGAATCATCTACTTTTTCAGCCATTCTTTTAACATAGGAGTGAAAAGGTTCATTTTTTTCGGGAATAAGCCAGTCTATAAAGATCAATTCACAAGGTTTAGGAAACTCTAACCTTTCAAGAACCTTAAAGTCTGCTCCAAGACCGCTTACAATATAAATTTTCATAGGACTAATTTATAAAAAATACAGAAATGACAGTAGGTTACATTGAAATATACATAGAAGAATTTTCAGTTATAAATACAACATAAAAAAATGAGCAATTCCAAAGAACCACTCATTTTTATATCAATATTATATTTAATCTTATTTCTTTTTCTTTACAGGAACTCTGTTTTCATTATCAAGCTGTTCTGTAGAAACTTTGAACTGTATATCCATTTCATTCTTGATAAAATAATCTTTCAATGAAGATTGGTAGAACACCTTAAAATCTCTTCTGTTTAAAGAAAACTTCGCCGATTCAATAACTACTGTAAACTGAGTAACATAAGCATTTGCCGGGAAAGAGATTGTTTTTCTCACTCCTTTAATCGTAAGATCTCCATATATTGTAGAATTATATTCACTGTTTGCTAAGGGAATAATTTTAGTCAAATGGAATTTGGCAACAGGGAATTTTTTTACTTCAAAGAAATTGGTACTTTTAAGGTCATTAGTAAGTTTAATCTGATCTTCATCAGAAACATCTCCCGCCATCATACTTCTCATATCTATTACAAATTCTCCGTCTACCAAAACAGTATGGTCAAAATTGAATTTTCCACTTTTCAGCTTTACTGTTCCTGAATGGGATGAAGCTTCCGTTTTTACAACCTTATATCCCCACCATCTGATCTCTGATGAAGTCACTTTGGAAACCTTATCAAATTTCTTTTGAGCAGAAACAAATGATATACTTGCGCACACCATAGCAAACAATAGTAATCTTTTCATTCTTTTTTATTTACAATTCAACAAAAATAAAAAAAAGTGTAGAACTTCTACACTTTTAATAATCTTTTTTTGATTAATTTATTGAGCAGTTACCTTTACAACCATATCAATATCATCTTTCACAAAAACATCCTGCATTGTAGATTTGTAAGCTACATCAAATTTTTGTCTGTCGAAAGAAAATTTATTAGATACCAAACTTACCACTCCTTTGCTGTAAGCAATTTTTGCAGGGAAAGTAACCGGACTTGTTTTTCCTTTTACAGTAAGGTTTCCTGTTACTAAAGAATTATAGATTTTATCATCGTTTTTCTTTACACCAGTAATCTTGAAAGTCGCTGTAGGGTGTTTTTCAACTTCAAAGAAATCACCATTCTTAAGGTGTCCGTTTAATTTTTGCTGATATTCCCCTGTAAGGTCAGTTGCATTGATAGAAGTCATATCTAAAACAAAGCTTCCTCCTACTAATTGGTTTCCTTTCATCACCATGTCTCCTGATTTTACTTTGATCGTTCCATCGTGAGAACTTGCCTCAGATTTTGCTACTTTGTATCCCCACCAGTGGATATCAGATGCTACTACTTTTTTTGACTGTCCGAAAGCTAAACCACCAGCTAAAACTGCTAGTAAAAATATTTTTTTCATTGAATAGAATTGTTTACTTATTTAACAACACAAAGGTAGCCATCTTATTTGATAGATATCATTGATGTATATCAAGAAAATTAATTATTTTCATGAATAATATCATCCCATAAAAAAACTCCGAATTGCTTCGGAGTTTATATTTTTTAATCTTGATAATAAGCTGTGTAAAGGGCCATCCCCTTTAAAGCCGTATGATTTTGTTTGACCAGATAAATCGGAATGTTCTTCAACATTTCCTCCATTTTATCACTGATCTTGAATTTCTCATAGAATTTATCTTTATCAATATATTCTCTTACCATCTGAGGAATATCTCCAGCAATCAGTAAACCACCGGTCGCTTTTACCTTTAATGTTAAGTTATTGGCTTCTCTTGCCAGAAACTCCAGGAAAGTATCTAACGTAATTCTACAGATTAATACATTATCTTCTACTGCAGCTTTATAAAGTTCTTCAACAAAATTACCGCTGGCTAGACGTTCTCCTAACCATTCAGGCTCCGGATGTCTTTTCACATCTCTTAAAAATCTGTAAATATTGAATAAACCTGATTTAGAGAGTACATTTTCCCAGCTTACAATCCCATAGATATTGTTTAAGAATTGGTAAAACTCAACTTCGACATTGGTTCTTGGTGAAAATTCAGAATGCCCTCCTTCTGTGGCAAATGGTCTCAGGTATTTTCCGTCAAAGAAATATCCGGCCTCTCCCAACCCATTTCCGGGTGCAAGAATAGCCACATTTCCTTTTTCCAGATGACCACTTGTATAGATCGCATCAAGATCACTATCTTCAAG
Source organism: uncultured Chryseobacterium sp. (assembly GCA_963518055.1). Classification (GTDB taxonomy): domain Bacteria; phylum Bacteroidota; class Bacteroidia; order Flavobacteriales; family Weeksellaceae; genus Chryseobacterium. The sequence continues at coordinate 130,281 of CAUQIC010000006.1, read as the reverse complement.
TAATGCCATACCGTAGGCAGAAGCTTCAAGGTCGTTCAGCATATCTGCTTTTTCAAACCCGAAATCTCTTTTATAGGCTTCAATATCTAAATGCCAGCCTAACCTTGGAGGTGTGCTTTTCCCGTCAAGTACAGGACCCGGCACTGCCATTCCCAAACGTTTTACGTTTTCCAGTTGATTATCCTGGATAAACTTCTTTAAAATATCAGCAAAAGAAGCGTATTCTTTTGTTGCAAATGTATTTTGTTTTTTGATCTCAAGACCTCCGTTACTGGAAACAAAATAGCCTAAGATTGTTATATCTTCACGGAGACTGGCTCCAATGATAGAAACATTATCATTATTACTGTTCTCTACTCCTGGTAAATAAAGTGGAAATTTTGGATTCAGAATCATAACCTCAAATTTTACCAAATATAATAATTGTTTTTGTAAATCCTGCAGAGAACAAAAAAACCTTTTCACAAAAGTGAAAAGGTTTGGTTAATAATTGTTTATATTAAATCTAACTACTTTCCTAATGGAATATTGTAACCGAAGCCTACTCCGATATTCCCCACATTATAGTCCTGACCCGGAAGATCTCCTTTAGTTCCTACAAAAACCTTCTGGTATTGTACAAAGAAGTTCCAGTCTCTGTTGTGGTATCCGATTTCCGGCTTAAGGTAGAAACCTCCGCTTGCTCTCTCAACATTTGTATTAGAAGCTACTTGCTTATCTCCAACTAAGAATCCATATCCTAAATCTGTTCCGAAATAGAAACCGGTTTGTTTTGGATAAATTCTAATCAAGGCTGCTACAGGAACTACCCCTACATCGTTGTTTTTGTAACCGTTGTTCTCTTTTCCGAAATAATGACTATATCCTGTTGCAATACCTAATCCAAATCCTGGAGTAATAAGATTTTGATATGCCACATCTACACCAACGGCAGCTGAAAGGTTATCTGCGGGAACTGCTAAACCAACATTCGCACCTACTTTGATCATATTATTCATTTTTGAACTTTGGGCGCTTGCTATACCTGCTGTTAAAATTCCAGCAAGCAAAATTGCTTGTTTAAACATTTTCATAACTCTAATTTTTAAATTTTACTAAGCAAATAGGATATAAAAATCGTGCCAAGCAGGGCGTTTTTCTCTTTTTTAACACCCAAACAAAACACAACACAATGAATATCAACACATTAAAATATGTTAAAAATTAAATATCTGTTTAACTTAATTTAACCTAAAAACTTTCGAAAATTTATAAATTACAATAAAAAATTAAAGCAACTCTATTTCTCCCCCAACTTTACATTATAGGAAGTGTTTAATTTGACTGCTCACATTCTTGAATAGCCCTATTGAAAGCTTTACAAATAATATCTAAAATATCATTTGTAATCTCTGTTCCCCATCCAACCCCATCAAAAGCATGAGTAATTCCCGGCATCAGATGAACTTCTGTGATCACACCCGCTTTTAAAATTTTCTGTATATAATCTATCTGTTCATCAAGCATTGGATCATTTTGGCTTATAATAAAACAGGCTCTGCAGAGCCCGGAAAGGTCCTCCATACGATTAGGAATTACATATTGAGGAGGATTATTTAGATTATCGCCTAAGATATGCTTCATAACATGAGTGATATTCCAACGGTTAATCACATAAGCATCCTCTCCATGGATCCGGGTTAAAAACTTATCCTGTTCCCGATCATCTGTATTAGGATAAAGGGGGATCTGTATAAAGGGGGTAACTTCTTTTCTATCTCTTGCCACTTGAGCTACCGACAAAGTAAGCATTCCTCCTCCACTACCTCCTGTAATTCCTATGTATTTAGGATTAACATTCAATTCATCAGCGTGATCATTCACCCATTTCAATGCTGCATAACAATCTTCTAATCCGATTGGAGCGGGATATTCGGGGGCCAGACGGTAATCTACACTAATTCCTACAGCACCGGAACCTTTAGAAAGATATAATGCTCTAGGATGTTCGGTATTCAATCCTCCCATTACTGTTCCTCCTCCATGATAAAGTAGAAAAGCAGGTCTTTCCGGGGCTTGGTGATCCGGTTTATAAATTCTGACAGGAATGGGACCTATAGGACCGGGAATAACCGTGTCATAAAAACTTACTCCCTCCATCTTCATAGGTTCTTCAGCTGCTGCTGCTTCCATTTTTCTTAGCATTTGAATATCTTCGGGAGTCTCAAAACTCACTTTGATACCTGATGTTTCAAGCATCTGTTTCATCGCTTGAATTCTTTGAGAGAATTCTGGTGTCAAATAATACTTTTCCATAATTGTTTTTTAAAGCTTTTATATCGTGTTTTTTTAATAGATAGGGTTCATTTTTCAACTTTCCTATGGTAATAAATTTACAAAAAACAGGTTTCTAATTTCTATTTTTTTTAAATCATCATTAAAATAATTCATATAATAACGATTTCATTTTATAAAGTATGGCAGAAAAATAAACTTGAATAAATGACAGATACAAGACTAAAAAGTTCTCTAAATAAATAACATTAAGAATCTTTAACTCATTATTATTTTAACCTTTATCTTACAATTACATCAAAAAAATAAATTCTCTCACAATGGTTGATTCACTATTAAAAAATAAACATCTTCTTTGGCGTGCAGGTTTTGGGATTGGAATTAATCAAGTCGACGATTTAAAAAATAAAAACATTAAAACGTTGATGAATGAATTATTTAAAGAAGACAGCTTTAAAGAGATTACTTATGATACTCCGGATATAGATCCTGGTATGGACTATATGACCAATACGGCCCCTGCAGAAAAGAAAAAGGAAATGCAGCGAGTCAGCAGGGAGCAAAACAATGAGCTGAATTTGAATTTTCTGAATCAAATGGTGAACAGCAAAGAACAGATGAGAGAAAAAATGGCTTTCTTCTGGCATGGACATTTTGCTTCAAGGGTTCTTAATCCTAAATTTAACAGACAGCTTTTGAATACCATCAGGAAAAATGCATTGGGAAACTTTAAAGATTTGCTGTTTGAAGTCAGCCAGTCACCTGCCATGTTAAACTTCCTGAATAATCAACAAAATAAAAAGGATCATCCGAATGAAAATTTTGCCCGTGAAGTCATGGAACTATTTACCATGGGTAGAGGTAATTATACCGAAAAAGATGTGAGAGAGGGTGCCAGAGCATTTACAGGATGGAGTTCTGATAAAGAAGGAAATTTTAAAGAACGGAAAAATTTGCACGATGAAGGAACAAAGACCTTTTTAGGGAAAACAGGCAATTTCTCAGGTGCTGACGTTTTAAATATAATTCTGGAAGAAAAAGCTACGTCTACTTTCATCACAACGAAAATCTATAAATTTTTCGTTAATGAAAACGTAGATCAGAATATTGTGAGTACACTAAGCACGAATTTTTACAACTCCGGATATAATATTCAAAAACTTTTGACAGAAATATTTTCCAGTTCATGGTTTTATGATCAGAAAAACATAGGAAACAGAATAAAATCTCCTATAGAATTAATGACAGGAATCATGCGGATCCTTCCCATGCAGATTCAGAATCCTGAAAACCTCATCGTTTATCAGAAATTGTTGGGCCAAATGCTGCTCTACCCACCTAATGTATCGGGATGGCCTAATGGAAAATCCTGGATTGACAGCTCTACTTTAATGCTAAGGCTTCAGGTTCCACAAATATGGTCAGGGCTGCGACCTTTGGAATACAGCCCGCGGGAAGATGATGATATTGATATGGGAATGAAATCTCGTGAAACAGCATTAAATAAATCTTTTAAAAATCCCAACATTACCATAGACTGGGGTCGGGTTGATACAATCTTTGCTCAAAAAAACTGTGAAGATTATTTAATTCAGAACCCTGCAAGCCTTGATATGAATACAGTAAAAAGTTTTTCTGATCAAAGTATGAAAATGACGATTATTAATCTCATGTCTACACCGGAATATCAATTAATGTAAGAATGGTAACAGGTAAGTGCTCCTCTAGTAAACCACTATTCCATTTCCTCCAATCTCATTGCCTACTATCCGCAACCTAAAATTAAATGTTATGTTAATCAAAAGAAGAGATTTCCTCAAAATAAGTTCATTAGCTACAGCTTCACTGATGGTGCCTAACTTTTTAAAAGCCATGACTCTGGATGAAGCTTTGAATCCCAACCAGAATATTCTGGTCGTCCTTCAATTCACAGGAGGTAACGATGGGCTCAACACGATCATTCCTTCAAAAAATGACATTTACTTCAGAGAGCGAAAAACCCTTGCTATTCAAAATTCCTTACCTCTCACAGACGAGGCCGGGATTAATCCTTCTCTTTCTTATTTTAAAGAACTTTTTGACAGTGGAGAGTTATCAGTGATGAACAATGTTGGATATCCCAATCCTGATAAGTCTCATTTCCGAAGCATGGATATCTGGCAATCTGCAAGCAGAAGTGATGAATTTTTAGATACGGGATGGTTGGGACGTTTTCTTGATGAGGAATGCTACCGTTGTGAGCATCCCACACAGGCATTAGAAGTAGACGACATGCTAAGCCTCGCTTTAAAAGGAGAAAACAATAAAGCATTTGCTTTTAAAGACCCTAAAAGACTCTACCAAACCAGCCAGGAAAAATATTTTAAATCTTTGTATGACCATCATCACGATGATGAAACAGTCTCTTATCTTTATCAGACTTTAGGGTCTACCATCAATAACGCGGGTTATATTTTTGATAAAAGTAAAGCTAAAAAAACGGAGCAAACCTATCCTAATTCTCAACTTGGAAAAGACTTTAAAACAGTAGCATCCTTGATAAAGTCCGACATCAATACTCAGGTCTATTATCTTTCCGTCGGAAGTTTTGACACCCATGTCAACCAAAGTGACAGGCAAAGTAAATTGTTCAGTGATATTAATGAGGCGGTCAAATCCTTTGTTTCAGATATGAAAAGTAATGGATTGTTCAAAAATATCCTGCTGATGACATTTTCTGAATTCGGACGTCGTGTAGCTCAGAATGCGAGCAATGGAACTGACCATGGTACAGCCAATCAAATGTTTTTTATCAGCGGAAATCTTAAAAGAAAAGGTATTCTGAATACTCTTCCTGATTTACAAAACCTGAAGGAAGGAGATCTTATTTATACGGAAGACTTTAGAAAGGTATACGCAACTGTTTTGAAAAACTGGTTAAAAGCAGACTCTTCCAAAGTATTAGGTTGGAAAAACGGGGTCTACGATTTTGTGTAAGTTGTTTCGAAACTTAAATCAAAAGAAAGTAAAATACTCATGCTTGAAAGCCTCAGACCTTCTTATACTTATAAAGGATTATACATTATGATTGAGTTTCCGTGAAATCAACAGAATTTGCGAGAATTACAAATAATAATTCATCTTTAATTATTTATCTTGGCTTGGAAATTGCATAACTCAATTACAAAATATCACTATGAAATCAAGAATATTTAAAGCATTAATTGCAATTTTAGCCCCTATAGCAATAGAATATATCGTTAAAAAGATATCTGAGAAAATAGATAAAAACGAAGAAAAGAAAGAAAAAGAACCTAAGCAGATTACTGCATAAACGTAAAAGTAGTTAGAATTTAATTTTATTGAAAGAGACTGTTGTTAATACACAGTCTCTTTTTTATGTGATTATTTTTCTTCAGGCAGATCCAGGCTCTGGTAGTTTTGGCTTGCCATTTTAAATTTCTCTTCCATTCTCAGCCTTAATCTTCTCGGTTTATGAACAATCAAAGAGTCTCCAAAACCTAATAATAACCTTTCCAATTCATAGTTGATCTGTACACAGATTTTAAACATAGCCCCTTCGGACGTTTCACTAATTAGCTCCTGACTTTTGTGGAGTGGCTTAGTTTTTACATAAGGCATATTGTGAGTATCCACCCAAAAAACAACATTTCTAGGACCCATAGATTCTGAGACCGTAACCCCCACAATGTCTTTAAAATATTCATCACCATCAAGATTCTTATCAATATACTGCAGGTTTTCTGCTATTTTGATCTCCTCCATCCTGTCCAGAGCCAGATTGTACATTTGCTTTTTATAAAGACAAATAAGAAACCAACGATTATTAAACTCTTTCAACAACTGCGGATGTACTGTAAAGATGTTTGATTCTCTTGCCGTAAAGCTTTTATATAAAATTTCTAAAACCTTTTTATTGGAAATGCTCTCATAAAGAATATCAATATGCTCCAGTCCTTTTAATTGTTCATTTTTATCCAGATGAATTATTGATTTCTGATTGGTTGAATGAATAGAGTCTTCCAGTTTCTGGATCACCCCGTTCATCTCTTTAAACATAGAAAAATCTTTGAACTGTTTTAAAATCTGAACAGCATTATTCATTGCTTTCAGATCACTTTCATTGACTGAAATATTGTGAATACTATATTCCGGATCGCTGTAACGATAGTATTTCTTTTCATATACTTCAATAGGAGCTTCATAGCCGAATTTTTCACTTCGCATATTCTGCAAATCAAGTTGAATGGTTCGCTTACTGACATAAGATTCTTTCCCTTCAAATTCAAACAAAGCTTCTGAACATTCATCAATTAGATCTTCCAGCGTATATTTTCTGTATTTGTTTTTGAGGCATTTGTCCAATGTTTTATAACGGATCAGTGCATTTTTATTGGATGACATGAGTTTAATTTTTGTAAAAAGCAAAAAATGAAAAGTCAGATTTTACTCTATGTTGACCGGTTATTAAATATGTATGAGTTGATCTAAAATGGGCAAAAAGTATTATCATTGATCGATATTTGTTTTTTTACCCTTTATTTCACATCAAAACTACTTTTTCGTTACAGGATCCCCTTCAAAAGTAATTCCTTCCCATCCAAATTCTATAAAGTTTCTGATATTCTGATGATCATTTCCATTCGGTTTTTTCAAAACATCTTCTCTGTAAAAATCACCAAAAAGCTGAAGGGTTTGTTCCTTGGAAAGCCCCTCATAAATTGCAAAACCAAAAATTTTACACGACCCGTTATTCTGTCCTGCTTCATTCATCGTGTTCCCGTTTTTAAAAGCAGTGGGAATAAAAGTATAATGTTCATCAATATAGGCGATCACTTCATTAAATTGAATCGTCTCAGGAAAATGTTTTAATTGTTCTAATAGTACCATAATTGTAGGAGTATTGTTTCTTTGCAGGAGGACTGTAAGAGGATATCTACAGCAAGCTCCCTATCTTATTTAAAAATTTTTGTGAAAATAATTAAAAAAAATAATCTGCGCAAAACTATTGCGCAATAAGGATATTACTTTGCAGTATCAAAATAAGAAAACAAATGGAATTTAATGGAAATCACTTAATCGAATTAGGATATAGACCGGCTAAATGGTTTAAAGATGCCATTACCTATATCAACGAAAATAATCTGGATACAATTCAGATCAAAGAATATCTGGATCAATTTAAACAGCCTGACCTTATTCCGCTTCATGAAACGGCACCTGAGTTTATTATTAACATCAGAGCTGAGCATGAAAGTGAGAACGATAACGTAGAAAAAGTAATTAAGACGATGAAAGTTCTGATGAAGACGCCTACATTAACTACTGGAGCGATAATGCCTGATGCATGTCCTACCGGTCCGGAAGGCCAGATTCCCGTAGGAGGTGTTGTGGTTGCCAAAAATGCCATTCATCCGGGCTTCCATAGTGCTGATATCTGTTGTTCTGTCATGCTTACAGATTTCGGAAAAGCTAATCCTAAAGATATTCTGGATGCGGCACATTCCGTGACTCATTTCGGATACGGAGGAAGACCAAGAGGAGAGCAGATGCCTATGTCTCAGGGATTGATGAATGCTTTCAGAGAAAATGATTACTTGAATGATGAAAAACTAATCAGCATTGCGCGTTCTCATATGGGAACACAGGGAGACGGAAATCATTTCCTATTTGTAGGAATCTCTAAGAATACAGGAAACACTATGCTTGTGACTCACCACGGTTCCAGAGCTCCCGGTGCTGCATTATATGATAAAGGAATGAAAGTAGCCAATCGTTTCAGACAGGAAATCTCTCCTGAAACATTAAGAGAAAATGCCTGGATTCCTTATGATACTGAAGAAGGAAAAGCCTATTGGGAAGCCCTTCAGTTGATAAGAACATGGACAAAAGAAAACCATACATCTATTCATGATGCTGTACTCAACAAACTGGGAATGGAAAAAGAAAACAGATATTGGAATGAACATAATTTTGTTTTCAAAGATGGGGACTTGTTTTATCATGCTAAAGGAGCGACTCCATTGGATGATAAGTTCATGCCGGATATCACCGGGCCAAGACTGATTCCTTTGAATATGGCAGAGCCCGTACTGATTGTTCAGGGAAAAACGAATGAGAGAAACCTTGGTTTTGCGCCACACGGAGCAGGAAGAAACTTTAGCAGAAGCCAGCATAAAAGATCTCTGGCTCATAAGGCCACTGAAGAGATTTTCAATGAAGAAACAGCAGGACTGGATATCAGATTCTATTCCAATGAAATTGATATTTCTGAGCTTCCAACGGCTTATAAAAGTGCAGCCAATGTAAGAGCACAAATGGAAGAATATGGACTTTGTGAAGTATTGGATGAAGTGATGCCTTACGGATGTATTATGGCCGGAGATGTAGGAAAAAATGCCCCTTGGAAAAGAAAAAAGAAGATGAGAAAGGCATAAAATTTAATTTTAATATATCAGCCTAACAGGTGCTTGAAGCCTGTTAGGTTATAAAAAACAGGCAAAGGGAGTTCCTATATATTGGATTTTACTCCCCGCTTTTCAAAAATTATAGGTAAAAGGAGTTCCTATACCATTTTTCTTTAAAAAAATTACTCCTCACTTATTTAATTTTTATATCATGAAAACACTTAACCTATTTAATGCCGTACTGGCTAAAAAATCTGATGAAAAGCCTTTTATCTCCGATGATGGCTTTGTGATTGAATCTGATGCACTTTGGGCGAAAAAACAGATTATTACTTATTATTCAAAAGAAAAGTTAAATGGTAATGATCTAAATAAAACGTTCCATAAATCCTGGGAGAAAATAAAGAATACTTCGAGAATTGATTTGTTTTTTGAACAGATTCAACATTATATTTCAACTTATAGAAGTAATTTTAAGAGTGAAATATACATTCCTAAAGAAATAGTAAATGTCCCTGATACAAAGTTGATCTTTAAAGTAATAAAAGCGTATACAGTAGAAGAAATGCAGGAAAAATGTCTTTCTCTCCTGAAATCGGGAATGGCTTTGAAAGAAGAAACGATTGATGATTTGTTATATATTTTACATACTGAACTGGAATATGATTTTACAGGAAAAGAAAACATTAGAAATAAGGAAGCCATTATAAAAATAGCTGATCTATACGATATTTATCCTGAAAATCCTGTTGAGTTTTTCCGTTATGTCATCTATAAGACAACCCGGACAACGCTTTTAATCAAAAATGAGGAACTGATTGAAAATATTAAACTGAGTAAGTTTGACCCTTCTGATTTGTTTGAAACCTTTGGACTGGAAAAGCTTGCTGAAATTTTCAATAGGTTTAAACCTTTGTTTTTAGCTTATAAAAACAGATCGTCAAAGACTATCAATAAAATTTCAAAGCTGTCAAAGGTTTATCACCAGCCATTGGTTTCAAACCCACTGAATGACGCGACGAGTACATTACTGATAGAAAGTGATCTGCATTGGCTGGAGCATGCCACACCATTTGCATTGTTCAAAGCATTGTCAGCATGTTATCAGAGAATGTACGGTCAGGATACTTTTGTCTACAGAATCAGAAACGGAAAATCCTGGGTAAGAAAGGGCAAGAATACAGATGTAAATGAGATGAATTATGATTTCATCCTCCGTTATTTACAATCAAGATTTGATCTTTCAGGAAAGAAATTTTATTTCCCTGAAAATGTAGAATTCGGGCTTCCTTCTTCTGAAAAAATGTTTGTAGGAAATATTCCGACAGGAACAAGGTTTTCTGGTGAAAAGCTGGCCGTAGGTATTTACTGGGAAGATGCTTGGGGAGCTAATGACCTTGATCTTTCCGGATTAAATATAGCAGGAAAAACAGGCTGGAATGCATCCTATAACCAAGGGGATGGGAATCTGATGTATTCAGGGGATATGACTTCTGCGCCTAAAGGTGCGGTAGAATATCTGTATGCCAACAGAGGATTGAATATCCCAACACTCATCATGAATAATGTATACTCCGGAAGTGCCGAATGTGAATATAAAATTGTTGTGGCAAAAGGAGATGCTATTTCAAGAGATTATATGATGAATCCTAACAATCTCTTTGCTGAAGCCAGATGTAAGTCTGTTCAGAGGCAAACAATCCTTGGAATGCTTCTGCCAAAAGGAGAAAAGCAATGTTTTGTGCTATTGAATTTTGGAGCCGGTCATTCTCATGTCTCAGGAAGTTCCAAGGTGGCTGCTATGGCAACGGAAGCACTTTACCAACAATGGTATGAGCCTCTGTCTTTCAATGAGCTTATCAAAGAGTTGGGAGCAGGGGTAACTACAAAAAAGGCGGAAGCTGATTTTGACTTCTCTTTGGAAACGCTGGAAAAAGATAGCTTTATCAAAATTTTCACATAATAAAACGCCATTCAATCTCTGTATTAAATGGCGTTTTATCTTTTGATTTGGCTACCTCAACAGCCCAAATAACAAGCATATCAAATATTTATAAAAGTGATTATCTTTTTCTTTATATTTGCCGACCTTAATTTATAAAACTAAATAACCTAAAAACTTTTATTCATGAAGAAAATATTATTTGTATTCTTATGTGTTCTTACGCTCGCCTCATGTGGGTCAGACAGCAACAGAGATAATGACAATGGATCAACCAGTAACGTCAATGCATCACCAAAAGTTGTAACAGGCAATCCTATTATTGCTAATGCACAATTCAAATTTGCAGGAACAGTCACTTCTGTAGGGTCTGGATATTCAAAACGAGGATTTTGCTGGAGTAAAAATGCCAATCCTACCATTGGTAATTCCAAATATATTGAGGAGTACACCAATACTACAGGAAACTATCTTCTTATGGCCACATACAGTACAGATTTTGATAAATCAACAACGTATTATGTAAGGGCTTATGTTCAAGCTAATAACGGAGATGTTATTTATGGAGACAATGTATCGTTTGTAACACCTGCAAAAATGGACATTACGTTCAAGATGGCTAAAAATATATACACCACATCTGCCACTTTAGTTACAGAAAATATCGCTGTAAATTATCTTGAATCTTTCTTTCCTGATGAGAAAGGATTCTGTTATAGAGCCAGTACAGGAGTAGATATTGCTAATGGTCAGACTGTGAAGATAACCAATCCCGGAAACTATTCATCTTATGAATTAGAAGTGACAGCATTACTTCCAAACACGACCTACTATGTCAAGTCTTATGTGAAAGAAGGAGCAAACGTATATTATTCAGCAGAAAAAACATTTAAAACTGCCGGTGCAATTGGTGCTTCAGGTGGATACGTTTTCTATGACAAAGGAGAAATTACGGATGGCTGGAGATATTTGGAAGCAGCTCCTGCTAACCTAACCTCCAACGGTTCTGATAAAGTTCAGTGGGGATGCCCTTTCGACATTGTCAATCAGACTCAGTCAGCAATGGGATCAGGTCCTGCCAATACAACCAGAATTCTTTCTCAATGTTCTGATGCAAACTCTGCGGCAAAGTTATGTGACACCTATGCTGTTAATGGCCTAACAGATTGGTTCCTCCCATCAGAAGAAGAGCTAATGGCATTCTTTAAAAGTGCCAAGAATGTGTACAATATTGCCTCAAATAATGTATCCCAGAAGTATTATTGGAGCTCTACAGAGGTGCCGGGAAGTAATCAGGTAAAGATTTTAGAAGGATATAACGGATATATGTGGAGTTACACCAAAGATTATAATATGGTTAGGGTAAGACCTTTCAGAAGATTCTAGTCTAAAATATTTTATAATATAGAAACCGCTCACTGCAGCGGTTTTTTTATTTTAAAACATGTAGAAAAGGTCCTATGTATTAATGCTTTTAATTGAAACGAATTGCCTTTCAACTTTTACAATTACTTTCCTTCCATAGTCAATCTGAATACTGAATATATTTTCGAGAGGAAACTGCAAAATTGCCCGGATGATCAGACGGATAACTCCTGCATGAGCAATAATCAAAACTTTTTTGATATCCTTTTTTGGCATCAATTCATTCCAAAATTCAAGCACCCGGGTTTGCATATCAAGTAAGTTTTCTCCACCTGAAGCTTTTATATTGACAAAATCTTTATACCATGGATTGATTTCCTCTTCCGGAATTTCACTCCATTTTTTGAGTTCCCAGTTTCCGAAATTCATTTCCCGAAGCCTCTTGTCGGTTGAATAATTAAACTTAAAATATTCTGCTAAAAAACGACAACGCTGTGCCGGGCTTGAAACCACATAGTCAAAATCCTCATCCAGATTCAAGCTTTTGAAATCTTTCAGATACTCTTTCCGCAAGGGCATTTCAGCAAATCCATAACACAGATTTTCCGGATTATCTACGGCGGTATGACGAATCAGATGAATTTCCATACGATCATTGCTCCTAAGTAAAACAAAACTTCTGTAACCTGCTGTACCGCTCCCAAACAATCTCCGGTATAGCCGCCAATATGTTTTTTAAAATACCAGCCCATACAGACTTTTCCCATATAAGCCAATGCAAAAGCCAGTACCAATCGCCAATCCGGAATCAGAACAAAAGAAAGTAAAACACTGATAAAGCCTATCAATAAAGCCATTCCATCCAATGGTTTATTTGCCAAAGGTTTTGATTTACTAACGTCAATATCTGTCACATACTGATGAGTATAAATCATGGTTCCTGAAATAAAACGACTTGAAGTATGTGCCAGGATAACAATACCCAGAGTTTTCATCAGATCAACGGTTCCCAAGGCCTGAATACTGAAAAATTTTAAAGCAAACAATAAAATGACACCAATGGTTCCATAAGCTCCTACCCTGCTGTCTTTCATAATGGTAAGAATTTTTTCTTTTCCATACCCACCACCAAAGCTGTCGCACATATCCGTAAAACCATCCTCATGGAAGGCTCCGGTCAGAAGAACACTGCCAATCATCATCAGAACAATTCCTATTTCCAGATTAAAAAGCTGAGTGGAAAGATATAAAATCCCTGCATTAATCAACCCTACCAAAAGGCCGACCCAGGCAAAATATTTCTGAGATTTATTCATGATCTCACCAGAATACGGAATGGGAAACGGAACGGGAATTCTTGTGAAAAACATGAGTGCCGTTGCCAAGTAGATCAGTTCATTCTTTATGGTTTTCATTTACTTATTCTTTATTTGAAACATGAGCCTCTTCGAAACTGGACATTTCATTCAGGAAATTTACAGCACTTTGAATAAGCGGATAAGCCAATGCACAACCTGTTCCTTCTCCCAGCCTTAAATTAAGATTAAGTAAAGCCTTCTGCCCCAATAATTCAAGAAGCTGAAGATGGGCATTCTCATCACTTACATGGCAAAATATACAGTTATTCAATATTTCAGAATTCTTTTTCCATACAGTGGCTGCTGCAACGGTAGCAATAAATCCATCTACCATGATCAGCATATTCTGATGAAAAGCTTCTTCTATTGCACCGATCATCTGAACAATTTCCAGTCCGCCAAAAGTCTGAGCAACGTCGTCCGGAGTTTTGGTATCAGGATATTTTTCTATTGCACATGACAAAATATTAATCTTATTCTGCAGTTGATCATCATTCAAACCTGTTCCACGTCCAATACAGCTCACAACAGGAAGATCAAACAGCTTGCTCATCATCAGTGAAGAGGCGGAAGTATTTCCAATTCCCATCTCACCAAAGCCGATGATATTACAGCCTGTTTCAGCAATCTCAGCGACTACCGATCTTCCATATTCTAAAGCTTGCTGATATTCTTCAGCAGTCATAGCCGGTTCTTCCAGAATATTACGACTGGATTTTCTAACTTTATGATACATCAAATCCAAGCCTTCAGGAAAATCAAAATTAACTCCTGCATCTACGATTTTAATATTGATTCCGTGCTGCCTGCAAAATACATTAATGGCTGCCCCGCCACCTAAGAAATTCATTACCATCTGATAGGTCACTTCCTGAGGATAGGCACTTACTCCTGCTCTGGCAATCCCGTGATCAGCGGCAAAAACTACCATATGAGGATTCAATAGCTGAGGAGAAGTCGTCTTTTGGACCATTCCTATTTTGTGGGCAAGATGCTCCAGGTATCCTAATGCTCCTAAAGGTTTTGTTTTAAAATCAATTGTATGCTGTAGTTCAGTTGTCAACATGGTTGTAAAGTAGTTATATTAAATAGAGAAAATGCAATATTAGTGAAATAAGGAGTATTTTATGTAATGTTTGTATGATGGATTGAGGAGGAATAGAGAGATAATAGACGAAGAGATGAGAGATATGACAGTCTGAAAAGGAAGTCAGGACTCGCTATTGAAAAGTACACAAGATTAAATCTTACACTTAGAACTTTAAAAACCTACGTAATAACATTGCGTACTACTCCCTTTCCTTTGCATTATAAAATTGAAACAATGACACCAAAAATAGTAGAAAAAATAAAAGAAATAGAAGCAACACGAGGAGTAGAAGTACTTCTTGCTGTTGAATCAGGAAGCAGAGCCTGGGGTTTTGCATCACCGGACAGCGATTATGACATACGTTTTATATATCGTCATGAAAAAGACTGGTATCTTTCGCCATGGGATAAAGATGAAACGATAGAATTCATGACAGAAGATGATCTGGATGGTTCCGGATGGGATCTCCGAAAGACCTTTCATCTTTTATTGAAATCAAATGCCGCTTTACTGAGCTGGTTCTACTCTCCTATCGTTTATAAAAAAAATACCAGATTTGTAGAGCTTTTCAGACCATTGGCTGATGTTTGCTTTTCACCGATAGCTGTTTCTTATCATTATATAAGCATGAGCAAAAAATATCTGGAAACCTGCAGAGCTGATGAAGTGAAACTAAAAAGTTATTTTTATTGTCTGAGGACTGCCTTAACCGGAAAATGGATCATAGAAAAAGGAACCGTTCCGCCTGTGTTATTCAGTGACCTTCTTGTTTTAGCAGATGATAAAACCAGAGCAAAAATAGAGAAACTTGTAGCCTTGAAAGCCACCAAGGGAGAAGCCTATTATCACCCGAATGATTGGGAATTGTTTAGATTTCTGGAGAGAACTATTGCTTACAATGAAGAAGAATCAAAGACTTTGGCCGGAGGAAAAGCAGACAAAAAAGAAATGGAAAGGGTTTTTAGAGAGATACTAAAATAGAGCTGGAAAATAAAAATTCCTTTCCAGCTTCTATTTTATTTTCTTAACAATTATTTATTCTACCCCCGTTATACCGGTATTGCAATTCAACAATTTATCAATACCTTTAAACTACCTTATCAAAAAGTATTAAAATGCAAAGCAAAAATTTCACGCCGGTAGAACAGTCATTTGTAACAGATCTTTCAAGAAACAGTACGACCAATATCGCTTATATTGCAGTTGATAATTTCCCTAATTTAGGAATGTTAACCGCTCTTCGATTTCTGGAATGGGTATCTGAAAATCCCAAAGGTGTTATCAGTTTACCTACTGGAAAAACTCCGGAATACTTTATTTTCTGGACAAAACACATCCTTGAAAATTGGGAAAAAGAGGAGATTGCAGCACTCAGAAAAAAACATCATCTAGGAGATACTAAGCCCTCATTGTCTGGACTTCATTTTGTTCAAATTGATGAATTTTATCCTATCAAATCTTCTCAGGCCAACAGTTTCTATCATTATGTAAATAAATATTATATTGAAGGTTTGGGACTGAAAAGAGAAAATGCAATCCTGATCAATTGTGATGAAATTCCTCTTGCAGACGGTAAAAGCTTTGAAGAAGTTTTCCCTGATCATAAGGTAAATCTTGACCTAAGATATTATGAACCTGAATCACCTTTAGAAAAGCTACAGAAAGAATCCATTTTTCTCATCGATAACTGGTGCTCGGAATATGAACAGAAGATCCGCAATCTTGGAGGAATCGGTTTTTTCCTTGGAGGCATAGGTCCTGACGGACATATTGCGTTCAATATCAAAGGATCAGATCCTTTTTCAACCACCCGGCTAACTTCCACCAATTTTGAAACACAAGCCGTTGCAGCAGGAGATTTGGGAGGAATTGAAATTTCCCGAGAACGATTGGTGATTACCATAGGCCTTGAAACCATTACGTATAACAAAAATGCAGTAGCCATTATTTTTGCAGCAGGAGAAGCTAAAGCGCCCATGATAAAAAATGCATTGGAACTTCCACCTTCTAATCTGTACCCTGCCTCTGCTCTTTCCAAACTGCCAAACAGCAGATTTTATATTACCTTGGGAGCAGCAAGTATGTTGAATGACTTTATTAATGATTATTACCAATCAGGAAGCTGGTCTCAGGAAAAAACAGATAAAGCTGTTATGCAGTTGACCCAAAAGCTCAATAAATATGCAGAATACCTTAGCATAGAGGATCTGCAATCTGATCCGTATACCCGACTCATTCCCGGGCTTCATGAGAATACGGTACAATCTGTAGTCACCTCCATTGAAAACAAGATAAAAAAAGGAACAGAACAGCTTACCCAAGAGGTTTTTTATCATACAGGTCCACACCATGATGATATTTCCCTGGGGCTTTTACCTTATATCCATTATCAGTCACGAAATGAGTCCAATACTTCTCATTATTCTGTATTAACTTCAGGATTTACAGCAGTGACGAATAAATTTTTAACGGATATTCTTCAGGATACCCTTTCTTTTATTCGAAAAGGCGAGGTTGAAATGCTTCATTATCCTGACTTTTTTGACGTTGGATATAAAAATAAACGGGATAAGGATGTCTATCATTACCTCATCAATATTGCTTCCGAAAACGCAGAAGAAAGATCAAGGGCAGTATCTCACAGAATGGTAAGAAACATTGTTGAACTTTGGAATATTAAGAACAAACAGGAGCTGGAAGAAAGAATCAATGAGATTATCTCCGTGATTCAATCCAACTATGATGGCCAAAACCCGGAACCCAAAATTCAAACATTGAAAGGAATGATCCGCGAATATGAAGAAGAGCTCGTATGGGCCCATTTTGGGGTAAGAACAAAAAATGTATCTCATTTGCGGCTTGGCTTTTATACGGGCGCTATTTTTACTGAAAAGCCTAACCGAGAAAGAGATGTCTATCCTATTCTGGAAGAACTGAGAACCATCAATCCAACGGTAATAAGCCTAGCATTCGACCCTGAAGGAAGCGGTCCCGATACGCACTATAAAGTTCTTCAAGCCATTGCAGCTGCAGTAAGAGAATGGAGTAAAGAAAAAGACCTGTCTCAACTCAAAATATGGGGATATAGAAATGTATGGTATCAGTTCAATGCTGCTGATGTTACCCATATTTTCCCCGTCTCACTGAATGCAATGAGCACTATGGACGAAAGCTTTACCAACAGCTACCTGAGCCAGGTAAATGCCTCTTTCCCTAGTTATCGTTATAATGGAAAGTTTAGCCATCTTTCTATACAAACCTGGGTAGAACAGCTCCAGGCCGCCCAGCTGATTTTAGGAAAACCTTACTTTTACGATAATGATAGCCCACGGCTACGGGCAACTCATGGATTGCTTTTCTTTAAGGAAATGGATATAGAAGAATTTCTGCAGTCAGCCCGTGAATTGGAGCAGTCAACAGAAGGAATATAAAGAGATATTCCCATCTAAATTAAAAATATATAATGCTTGAGAAACAAATTTCACTTTGTTTCCGATATAATAATGACAATACAAGACTTAAAAACTAAAAAGCTTATTCTATTTGAAGTCATCTCTGGAAGTCGGGCTTTTGGGTTGGCAACAGAAACTTCGGATACGGACATCCGTGGAGTATATTATCTGCCGAAGGAAGATTTCTTTGGATTGAGCTACATCCCTCAGATTTCCAATGAAACGAATGATATTACCTATTATGAAATCGGAAGGTTTGTAGAACTCTTGCAAAAGAATAACCCTAATATTCTGGAAGTTCTGGCAAGTCCTGAGGATTGTATTCTGTACAAACACCCACTGATGGATCTGCTGAAATCCGAAGATTTTCTCTCCAAACTTTGCAAGGATACTTTTGCAGGATATGCTATATCACAGATTAAAAAGGCTAAAGGTCTTAATAAAAAGATCTTAAACCCTATCGATAAGGAGAGAAAATCCATTCTTGATTTTTGTTTTATTCTGGTTGATCAGGGTTCTATTCCTTTGAAAAAATGGATCTCGGAGCATGGGAAAGTTCAGGAAAAATGTGGATTGATAGCTATTGACCATACCAAAGGAATGTTTGCTTTATTCTATGATGATTCACAAACCTTGGATTATAAAGGAATTATCCAGCATGAAGAAGCGAATCAAGTTTCGGTATCTTCTGTTCCAAAAGATGAAAAACCGGATGCTTACCTGTTCTGTAACCTGGACACTTATTCTACTTACTGCAAAGACTATAGAGAATATTGGAAATGGGTAGAAGAACGCAATGAAGACCGCTACAACGTCAACCAAAGACATGGGCAAAACTACGACAGTAAGAATATGATGCATACCATCCGCTTGCTGCAGTCATGTGAACAAATCTTTAGAAACCATTCTCTCCAAATCCGTGTAGAAAACCGGGATGAACTATTGGATATTAAAGCCGGAAACTGGTCGTATGAGGCTGTCATAGAAAAAGCAGAAACCCTTATCAAATCTATTGATGATCAACATTCCGCTTCCCTTTTTCCTGAATATCCGAATCTGGAAAAAACAACTAAAACTCTCATTAAGATCAGAGAACAATTATACAGAAGAAATTAATGGATAATGAATAGTGGGAAATTACAACAGTAGTCGCCCACTCTCAAACTCTCAAACTTACTTCTTCTTCGATGCTTTTGCAATTTTATTATACTCAAGGCAGATTTGCATCCAATATTCAAAATCCTCCGGTTTCTGAAATCCGTTGGGTTCTACGTAGCAATATTCTTTGAGTTGCTTTCCTCTCATAATCATAGGAAGAAAGCCGATTTTTTCGGCTACTTCTTCCTCCTTTTCGGGGTTATAGCGGCACATTAAATTGTCGTGACTGATATTGATACACATTTTGTCATTCACCAGAAATGCCAGTCCACCAAACATTTTCTTTTCTTCAATTTTAATATCATTGACATTGGCCAACCATTCACGAACTCTGTCTGCCAGTTCAATATTATAAGCCATAACTTATTTTTTAATAGTTAAAATTACGTAAAATATATCAGCCTCCCATTCCAATAAAAGGATGACTGAAAAATTAAATACGAATACTTTTATCTTTAATTTTAATAAAAATATTTTCAGGAAGTTGTAACAAAATAAAAATTATTTCAACAAATTAATTGATAAATCAATAATTGACAAATCATTTAATCTGAAAGTATGGAAAAATTAAATTCAATCATATTCTACAACATAGATAAAGCAATCAGAGCCTATAGAAACTATGCACAGCGTCAATTGAAAGCACATGGTTTTAGCATAACCATCGATCAGTGGTTGATCATCAAAGCGATTCTGGAAAACCCGGGAATTACCCAGAATGAAATTGGTGATCTTGTTTTCAAGGACAATGCTTCTGTGACGAGAATTATTGATTTGATGGTAAAATCAGAATATATCACAAGACATGTTCATCCTGATGACCGCAGAAAGACGAATCTGGAAGTAACCGATTCCGGAAAAAAAGTCATCAGGGAGGTTCAAAATATCGTTGAGGGCAATCGTGAGATTGCTTTAAAAGGAGTCTCAAAGGATGAATTGGAAATGATGTATTCTGCTTTACTGAAAATTTCAGAAAACTGTCTCAACTCTAAAAAATAAAACACGATGTCCAGAATATTTTCACTCATTTTTCTCTGGTTGCTGCTGTTCACCAGCTTACTGTCAGCCCAGACTATGCAGAATTTTTCTCTGTCAGGAAATATTAAATCAGACAAAGCAGACCAAATGGAGATTATCCTTTTGGACACTGATAATAAATTGATTAAAACAGAAATTGCAGACTCCAATGGAAAGTTTGTATTCAATGATCTTAAAGGTGGAACTTATCATTTAAAAATCAGTAGAAGCGGATCCGAGGTTTACCATTCAGACACTATTTCATTAGCTGATAACACGACTCTTCCTTCTATTGATCTTGCTGTAAAATCTATTGAAGGGGTAACCATCACCAAAGCCAGGCCTATGATTGAAAGACAGGATGGCAAGATGATTATGAATGTAGAAAACAGTATTGCCAGTACGGGAAATTCAGCCTTCGAGGTACTTGAAAAAGCACCGGGAATCAATATTGACAATAATGATAATATAAGTCTCCGCGGAAAAGGAAATCTTTTAATCCAGATTGATGGCAAAAATACTCCCATGACCGGCAGCGATCTTGCTAATTATCTGAAGGGAATGCCGTCATCTAACATTGAAAAAATTGAATTCATCACCAACCCTTCATCAAAATATGATGCGGCCGGATCTTCGATTATTAATATCAAGCTTAAAAAAGAACAAAGAAAAGGAACAAATGGCAGTATATCAACTTCTATAGGTACGGGTAAATATGTAAAGAACAACAACAGCTTCAGTATTAATCACAGAACCAAAAAGATTAATATTTTCGGAAATTACAGTTTTGCTTATAGGGAAGCCTATAACGGACTTGTTCTTGATCGAAACTTCTATGAAAACAATGTATTCAAAAAAGCGTATGTACAGGACAATTACTTAAAATTCAGATTCAACAACCATATCGCGAAAGCCGGAATGGATTATTATATGAACGACAAAAATATCCTCGGATTTTCTGTAGGTTTTGTTTCGAATAAATTTAATCTCGACGGAAATAATTCCAATACAACACTGGGAAGCAATTATCTCCCTGAAAGTACTTTCAACACTCAAAACAATTCCAATGATCGGTGGAATAATGTTTCGGTGAATGTCAATCATAAATATACAATTGATTCTTTAGGTTCTGAAATATCTACCGATTTTGACTACATCAATTATTCAAATTCTTCCCTACAAAATTTCAATACCAGAACGCATACCATTGCCAGTGGTCAGGATAATCTTGATATACAAAGAGGAGATCTGAACGGAAAACTTACTATTTTTTCTTTAAAATCAGATCTTACCAAAAATTTTAAGAATGATTGGAAACTGGAAAGCGGGATTAAGACCAGCTTTGTAAAAACAGATAATGATCAGAAATTCTTCAATGAAAGTACAGGAACTTCCATTCCGGATGTAACTAAGACCAACCATTTTATTTATGAGGAAAACATCAATGCAATTTATGGGAATCTTTCTAAAAAATGGGATAAATTTAAAGTAACAGCCGGATTAAGACTAGAAAACACCAACGTAAAAGGAACTCAACTCGCCACTAACCAGATTAATAAAAGAAATTATACCCAGTTGTTTCCAAGTGCCGTTTTTGCTTATGATTTGACAGAAAAAAGCAATCTTGAAATTAATCTCAGCAGAAGAATTACAAGACCCAGTTACAATCAATTAAATCCTTTTGAGCTCTATCTTGACCCTACGACCTCCAGAGCAGGAAACCCCGATCTGAACCCCCAAACGACCATGAATTATGAGCTAACCTATAGCCTGAACAACAAATATTTTGCTACGTTAAGTTATAGCAAAACCTCTGATAATATTACAGATATTCTTAAACCAACCGTAAAGAACGGTCAAAATGTTACCGTACAAACCTTTGAAAACCTGAATTCAGTGTCTTATTTTGGATTGTATCTGATTGCTCCGGTTAAGGTAACCTCATGGTGGGATATGAACAACAGTGCTAATTTCTACTATGGTTCATACACCGGAAATGTATCAGGTACACAAATTAATAACAAGGGTAATTTTACATTTAATATCAATAGTATCAACTCATTTAAGCTTGGAAATGGTTTTACAGCTGAACTTACAGGTAATTACAAAGCAAGAGAAGTCTATGCGTATTTAAATATGAGCCCCAACTGGTATCTGAATATTGGAGCACAAAAGAAATTCAAAAATAATAGCACCTTGAAACTTTCCTTTACTGATGTATTTTTTACCAGCAATATAAAAGGACAAACCATTTATAATGATTATTTAGAGAATTTCGCAGTAAAAAGAGATACCCGGGTAATCACACTCTCCTATACTTACAATTTCGGATCCTCCAAAAACGGACAGCCGAGAAAAACCGGAGGTGCTGAGGATCTTAAGCAGAGAGTGGGAAGCTAAATTTTGAGGAATTGACGGACAGCCTGTCGGAAAATGCTAAGGCACGAAGATTTTTGACAGATTCTAGGCTTTAGGATGTAAGAATTTTATCCCCGATAAAATTGATTACGGTTAGTCAAACTAATTTTACAGATGAATATGGGACGTTTTAAAATATTCATTCATAATAGCCACGGATGCACGAATTATTTATTTACAAATCAACTTATAGGCCCTTGTGATTATTAAGAAATTTAAAACTACATAGGTGCATAGGCTTTTAAGTTATTTATTTGTGTATTCGTGCCAAAAAAATGTTTGCTTTTCCAACAAAAATTAACCTATATAAAACAAGAAATCCCTCAAAAATGAGGGATTTCTTTATATCTAAGAATGATTCTTACGCTTCAGTAGAAGGTGTTTGATCTTCAGCTGGTTTTTCAGTGTGTGGCTTCTGTCCTTCCGGTCTTCTTTGCCCGTCTTGTCTTCTTTGCCCTTCTGGTCTACCTTGACCCTCTGGTCTACCCTGACCTTCCGGTCTTTCCGGTCTTGGAGGTCTTGGTAAAAGAACTTTACGGGAAAGCTTCATTTTCTTACGATCATCGTAACCCATGAACTTCACTTCTACTTCATCACCTTCAGCATAAGGAACTTTGTCTAAACGAGCCCATTCAATTTCAGAAATGTGAAGAAGCCCTTCTGTTCCTTTTGCAATAGCAACGAAAGCTCCAAAATCCATTACTTTTACTACTTTACCATTGTAAACTTCACCTACAACCGGCACAAAAGTAATTTCATTAATCTTAGCAACAGCAGCGTTAATTTTCTCTCTGTCTGTTCCTGCAATCTCAATACGTCCTATTTCACCAATTTCTTCGATGGCAATAACAGTATCTGTATCTTTTTGCATCTGCTGAATAATTTTTCCACCAGGCCCGATTACAGCACCAATGAAGTCTTTAGAGATCTCCATTACCACCATTTTCGGAGCGTGAGGTTTCACATCAGATCTTGGCTCAGAAATAGTTTCAGTAATTTTATTTAAGATGTGTAATCTTCCGTCTCTAGCCTGCATCAAAGCTTTTTCCATGATATCCATAGAAAGTCCTTGAATTTTGATATCCATCTGACAAGCAGTGATACCGTCTGCAGTACCTGTTACTTTAAAGTCCATATCTCCCAGGTGATCCTCATCTCCTAAGATATCAGAAAGTACAGTAAATTTACCGGATTTTGCATCAGTGATCAATCCCATTGCAATCCCGGAAACAGGTTTTGTAATCTGTACCCCGGCATCCATTAGTGCTAATGTTCCAGCACAAACTGTTGCCATTGAAGACGAACCGTTTGATTCAAGGATGTCAGAAACAATTCTGATTGTATATGGATTTTCTTCAGGAATAACAGCCTGTAGTGCTCTTTGAGCAAGGTTACCATGTCCTACTTCTCTTCTTGAAGTTCCTCTTAGAGGTCTAGCTTCACCTGTTGAGAATGGCGGGAAGTTATAGTGTAGGAAGAATTTTTCGTCGTGTTGAGTGATCACGCTGTCTACCATGTTAGCATCTTTTACAGAACCTAACGTTACAGCTGTTAAAGACTGAGTTTCACCTCTTGTAAACACTGCAGAACCGTGAGCTCCCGGAAGGTAGTCAATTTCTGACCAGATCGGACGGATCGTTTGAGGATCACGACCATCAAGACGGATATTGTCTTCCAAGATCATCTGACGCATTGCTTCTTTCTCTACATCATGATAATATACTTTTACGAAAGGGGTTACTCTTTCTAATTCTTCTGCATCCTCTGCATATTGAGCAAGAAATTCTTCACGAACCGCTTTGAATTTTTCTCCTCTCTCTTCTTTACCGGAAGGAGTTCTTGCTACTTCATATACTTTATCGTAAGTTTCTTTCCAAACTTTTTCACGAATTTCTTCGTCGTGGTTTTCGTGAGAATATTCTCTTTTAGGGAAAGCCTTACCTACTCTTTCTGCTAGTCTCTCCTGAGCTTCAATTTGCTTTTTAATTTCAGCGTGACCAAAATTAATAGCTTCCAACATTTCCTGCTCAGAAATTTCTTTCATCTCCCCTTCTACCATTACGATGGAATCTTTAGTAGCTCCCACCATAATATCTAATTCAGAATTTTTCAATTCTTCATAACTTGGATTGATAGAAAGTTGCCCGTCAAATCTTACCACTCTTACTTCAGACATTGGTCCATTGAAAGGGATGTCAGTGATTGCAATAGCTGCAGAAGCTGCTAAACCGGCTAAATCATCAGGAATTGTTTTTCCGTCATAAGAAATTAAAGAAATCATTACCTGAACTTCAGCGTGGAAATCTTCAGGGAAAAGTGGACGTAATACTCTGTCTACCAATCTCATTGTTAAAATTTCCTGATCAGAAGGTCTTGCTTCTCTACGGAAGAAGTTTCCAGGAATTCTTCCACCTGCATAGAATTTTTCTCTATAATCTACTGTTAAAGGTAAAAAATCTACACCAGGATTTGCTTCTTTATTGGCTACAACAGTTGCTAAAAGCATTGTTCCACCCATTTTTACTACCACAGATCCATCAGCCTGCTTTGCTAATTTCCCTGTTTCAATAGTGATTTCTCTGCCATCAGCAAGAGTAATCGTCTCTGTAAACGCTTGAGGTATACTCATAAATTTGTCTTCTTAATACTCCGTATTGAGTATGAATTAATATTTAAACTCTTTAAATTTCGTGTGCAAAGGTACTAATAATAATGATATATTAGATTTTTTCAATTGCATAAATAGAGGCTTAAAATACAAAAATTTGGCTTTCAGTTTCATGAATTATTCAAAAATCTACATTGATAATCATAACTTATTGGTTCTTTATAAAAATAAAAGACTGTTTTTTTAAGATATTGTATAAAAAAATCCTGCTGTTTTTGTATTATTGTCTCAAAAAATGGAAATAATATTTTTGTATGATAAAAGATATACATTTCATTATAAAAACTAGTAAAAAAATTGCAAAAACAGGGGTTGATTCCTATATTTGCCTTACTTCACGAAATACTATGTTGTAGCAAAAAAGATAAGGATATATTCATCCTTACACAGATAAATAAATGTTTATGAATAAAGAAGTACAAACTCAAAGCAGGAATTATACGGTTCCGTTGATAACCATCACCCTGCTGTTTTTTATGTGGGGATTCATCACCTGTATGAATGACATTCTGATCCCTTATCTGAAACAACTCTTTAAACTAACCTTTTTTGAATCCATGTTGGTACAGTTCTGCTTCTTTGGGGCGTACTTTATCGGATCATTGGTTTATTTCCTAATTTCCATTTCCAAAGGAGACCCTATCAATAAAGTAGGATACAAAAAAGGAATTCTGTTCGGAATCGGTTTGGCAGCATTAGGCTGTATTCTGTTTTATCCGGCAGCAACATTCTCTTATTATCCTTTATTTCTGGGGGCTCTATTCATTCTGGGATTAGGATTTACAGTTTTACAGATTACCGCCAATGCTTACGTTTCATTGTTGGGCTCAGAAGATTCTGCATCAAGCCGATTGAATATGACTCAGGCTTTCAATGCTTTCGGAACCACCATTGCACCGGTATTAGGGGGACATCTAATTTTCGAACTATTTTCTGAACCGGACGGAACTTTTAGCGCAGTAGCCACAAGAATTCCTTATTTAATTTTCGCTGCAATCCTTTTATTGGTAGGGTTGTTAATTTCAAGGGTAAAGCTTCCTTCATTTCAAACAGAAACTGAAGAAACCGTACAGGGCTGGGGCGCATTGAAATTCAACCACTTAAAGTTTGGAGTTTTTGCTATGTTCTGTTATGTAGGCGGTGAAGTAGCAGTAGGAAGCTTCATCATCAGTTTCCTTGAAGAAACTATGAAATTCAATGAAACCATCAGTAAAAATTATCTTTCATTATATTGGGGAGGTGCAATGATTGGGCGTTTCTTAGGAGCTATTTCATTAAATCATTCTATTAGTCAGGGTAAAAAAGCGATTTTTATGCTAGGTACTGCTGCATTAGTTTTCCTGGTAATTTTCAGCATTGTAAACCTTAGCTTTGAGCAAATTAGCTTTTTCTTAGTATTCATATTACTGAATTTCGCAGCTTTCTTTGTAGGAAAAGCAGCTCCGGCAAGAACACTTTCTATTTTTGCAGCCATCAATGTTATTCTATTGATTTCCACGATGGTCAACCATGGAGAAATGGCGATGTACAGTGTTTTAGGAATCGGAATTTTCAATTCTATTATGTTCTCTAACATCTATACTTTAGCAATTTCAGGATTAGGAAAATATACAAGCCAAGGATCTTCATTGGTTGTAATGGCTATTCTGGGGGGTGCCATCGTTCCTATTTTCCAGGGGTATCTTGCAGATCAGTTAGGAGTACAGCATTCATTTATTATTCCAGTATTCTGCTATCTGATTATTTTAATCTTTGGAGCTTACTGTACCAAATATCTGGGGCATGTAGAAACCACTGAGGCTAAATCAGGACATTAGATCATACCCATATAAAAATAAAATAATAGGCTGTTTCAAATTGAAACAGCCTATTATTTTGCTCGTTTAATATATCCTCAAATTTTATCCGTGCATTAGTAGCAATTGTATTTGTGGTCACCATACAACAATATTCAATTCTATCGGAGATAAAATCCTTGCGTCTTAAAAACATCCTAAACGTTTAAAACCCTTAGCATCTTAGTGTTTTCCCCTATTTTATAAATTACTAATACACGAGTTTCTTTGCCGTTTTTAAGATGTAACTTTATTCATAGAACTCCGACTTATTTTATACTCACTTTAACCATTTTACGTAATGAAAATCCAGTTACAACTTGAATATGCAGCCTTTTTAGCCCTTGGAGTTCTCGCTTTTTCACAAACAGGATATTCCTGGTGGTGGTTTGCAGCTTTGTTTCTTGCTCCTGATATTTCTATGTTGGGGTATACAATCAATAATAAAGCAGGAGCATTCTGTTACAATCTTTTTCATCACTTTGGCATAGCTGTGATTATATATCTTGTAGGAATTTACTTATCCCTACCCTA
Source organism: uncultured Chryseobacterium sp. (assembly GCA_963518055.1). Classification (GTDB taxonomy): domain Bacteria; phylum Bacteroidota; class Bacteroidia; order Flavobacteriales; family Weeksellaceae; genus Chryseobacterium. Next base: position 102,763 of record CAUQIC010000006.1, on the reverse strand, counting down.
CTTACAAATGATTGGGGCTATTCTGTTTTCGCATTCTGCATTTGACCGTATATTGGGATATGGGCTGAAATATCCGGACAGTTTTCAGAATACGCATTTAGGAAAGATTGGAAAAAAAGCTGAGTAATGTGTTGAAAGATCTTCTATGACCTTTAGGTGTAAACCCAACCTTATTATAAAACAAAAAGCAACCTCTTTCGAAGTTGCTTTATTTTGAAAATCTTTATAGATTATTTTCTTAAACCTAGTGCAGCAATAATAGCTCTATATCTTGCGATATCTTTCTTCTTAAGGTAATCTAATAAACTTTTTCTCTTACCAACCAATTTCACTAGAGATCTCTCTGTGTTGAAATCATGACGGTTAGCCTTTAAGTGCTGAGATAAGTGATTAATTCTGAAAGTGAAAAGAGCGATTTGTCCTTCTGCGCTTCCTGTGTCTTGTGCAGATTTTCCGTGTTGTGCGAAAATTTCCTGCTTTTTGTCTGTTGTTAAGTACATTCCAATATTGTTTAATGATTATTATGTAACGGGTGCAAAATTACGACTATTTTTTGATTCTGCAAACTTCTTCAAACATTATTGATTTCATAAATCAAAATTGATAGAAAAAAATGTTAAAAATATCTTAACAAATTTTTCAAAATACAAGGAAAAGGCAGTAATTTTGCATTCGAATTACAAATGAGAAAAATTATATTTTTTACAGCAGTTGTTACGTTCTTATCAGTGAGCTTTATTTCGGTTAAAGCCCAGAGAAACGCTGACGATAAAATAAGAAAAGTTTTATACTTCAATCCTGAGGTAGAGCCTGATATTGATGAAATAAAGGAGCCTACTAATAATGCTTTTTTCGGTGCCGTTTCTGATAACTTTAGCGGAAGGAAAAACAAGATGCTCCGGGCAGAAGTTCAGGTTCCTTTTGATAGTATTGATAAGCAGACCATTATGGATTACTGTGTAAATAATGATGCTGACTTTGCTATTGTCTCTAAAGTACGCTATTTTAAAGTAGGAATCGGGAAATATGTTTTTTCTAATCAGGTAGTGGTTAGCATGAAGCTTTTTGGAGCTGATGGAAATATTGTCACTGAGTCAGACTACGACACCTATCGAAAAAATATGCGTCTGTTAGGTTCTACTGTAAATTCTGTTAAAATAGGTACAGAAGGGGCTATAAAAGAAATCATTAAAAAACTGAGAAAGCTGAAACCGGCAGAGACTGAGCTTTAGTTTGAATATTCAAAATATAAGAATCAAACTTTTTCAAAATAATTTATGCATGATCACTCTGATCATCATTAAAGCCTATTCCTCTATAATCTCTATCTCCTTTCCCACATTAGATAGATATTCATCGTCGCTTACCTTCTTTTTATAGATAATCCCGATACCATCCATTAAATTCTTTTTTGTATAAACACATCGCTATAAAAAATATCCGGTGGAATTTTGCTACTTTATGGTGGATGTCTGGATCTATATCAATTTTTCTATTTTCAGAGAAAATATTGTTAAATAATTGCACAACAAACCATTAACAAGTTAAATATCTTCACCAATAAATGAATAATTGGAAATTATTTACTATTTTAGTCCTACATTAAAATCTAAATCATATGAAAAATTTAAAGAAACTCAGCAGAGAAGCTGCCAAGCAAATCAATGGAGGAGTTATTGCAAGATGCGGTGATACAAGACCATGTACCATAGGATGGTGCTGTAATGGAATCTGTAGTCCACAAAGGTGTCCTATAGACTAGATAATAAAATACATTAGCATCTGTTAAAACAGATGCTTTTTTATACCATTAAGCTTAAAAACAACACAATAAACTGATTTTCAATTAAATATTTTCACCATACAATGAATAATTGAAAAATTATTACTATTTTAGTCTGACATTAAAACTCAATCATATGAAAAATTTAAAGAAGCTGAGCAGGGAAGCTACGAAGCAAATTAAAGGTGGTGGATTTAATAGATGTAGTGAGACTGATCCTTGTACAATAGGTTGGTGCTGCAATGGGATGTGTAAGGAATTTATATGTATAGAATAAACAAAAACATATATATCATTAAAATTAAACGATCATGAAAAATTTAAAGAAACTCAGTAGAGATGCTGCAAAGCAAATTAAAGGAGCAGGTCCAAAAAGATGCACAGAGCATTCACAATGTATTTACGGAATGTGCTGCAAAGGAACTTGTATGGAGTATGCATGTTATGAAGAGTAAAAGTCAAAATTTATCTTAATTATCAAAATCAATAACCATGAAAACTTCAAATTTCAAAAAGTTGAGCCGAAGCGAGCAAAAAGGAATTAAAGGGAGCCTACAGGTTAAGAAATGCAGAGGCACCGATCCAAAGTGCGACCCAGGAGAATGCTGCACAGGAGGCTTTTGCCTACTCTCCCCTATTATAGAATGTGAGCCTATTTTTTAACATAAATAGACCTGCATAAATTTTAAAATTTAATTTTTTGACATCCGCTCCGGCGGGTGTTTTTTGTTTTATAAAAAGATGATGGACTTTAATTAATCCTTAATTTTCCCAGTTTGTTCGTCAGTCTTAAAAATTTGAATTATTTTTGCATATCCTAAAATTTTACGTTTTGAACTCTAGAGACGAACTTATCTTCAATCCCGCCGATATTGCCGAAACCCTCAGCGAACTTCATGCTGACGAGAGGCTACTCGCATTTTTGAAGGTTCCGAAAGAGTACAAAGCTGAAGTTTTCTCTCATCTTGATCCTGATTTCCAGGAAGATACCATCAGAAGTATTGGTAGTGATGATGTTTCAGAAATTCTGAATGCCATGACTCCGGATGACAGGACCGCCCTTTTTGAGGACTTCCCGGATGAGCTTATTAAGTATTCTATCAATCATCTTAACCCACAGGAAAGAAGGATTGCTTTAAAACTTTTAGGCTACAATTCGGATTCTATTGCACGTCTGATGACTCCATATTACATCCAGATCCGTAAGGAATGGACGGTAAAAAGATGTCTTCAGCAAATTAAAAAGGTAGGAAGAAGAGTGGAAACAATGAACTACCTGTATGTTGTAGATGAAAGAAACCGTCTGATTGATGACCTTGCTATTGGAACTTTGCTCCTTGAAGAAGAAGATACCTTAGTCTCTGACATTACAGATAATCACTTCGTTGCGATTACTACGACGACTTCAAAAGAAGATGCGGTAACTTATTTTGAGAAATACGACCGCGGCGCCCTTCCTATTATTACAGAAGCCGGCGTTTTGGTAGGCATCGTAACTATCGATGACATTCTTGATCAAATTGAACAACAGAATACCGAAGATATTCAGAAATTTGGGGGATTGGAAGCATTAGATCTTCCTTATATCCAAACTTCCTGGACAGAAATGATCAAGAAAAGAGCAACATGGTTGATTATTCTTTTTGTTTCTGAAATGTTGACCGCTTCTGCCATGGGATATTTCGATAAAGAAATTGAAAAGGCAGTTGTTCTTGCATTGTTTGTTCCATTAATCATTTCCAGTGGAGGAAATTCAGGTTCACAAGCAGCTACATTGATTATCCGTGCAATGGCGCTTCAGGAAATCAGCCTTAAAGACTGGTGGTACGTGATGAAAAAGGAGATTATCTCAGGATTATGTCTGGGTGCGATTTTAGGAATCATTGGTTTTATCAGGATTATGTTGTGGCAAAAGATAGGACTTTTTGACTATGGGCAATACTGGGCATATGTTGGATTAAGTGTTTCTGTTTCGCTTATTGCGATTGTATTATGGGGTACATTATCCGGATCTATGATTCCGTTTGTTTTAAAGAAATTAAAACTTGACCCCGCTACTTCTTCAGCTCCGTTTGTAGCCACATTGGTGGATGTTACCGGGTTGATCATCTATTTTACCGTAGCCGGACTTTTCTTAACCGGAAAACTTTTGTAATTTTAGGCATCATCTAACATGCCAATATGAAAATTGTATCTCTTGTTCCCTCTATTACTGAGGCTTTATTTGATCTGGGACCTCATGGACACGAAATAGTAGGAAGAACAAAATTCTGCATTCATCCACACGATAAAGTAAAAAATGTAACAGTAATCGGTGGAACCAAGAATATCGATATTGAAAAAATCAAAGCTTTACAACCTGATCTTATTCTAGCCAACAAAGAAGAGAATATCAAAGAGCAAGTAGAAGCCCTAATGAATGACTTCAAGGTTACAGTAACCAATGTAGAGACTATTGAGGATAATTATTATCTGCTCAAAAATCTTGGAAATCTATTGGGAAAACAGGAAAAAGCGCAGCTTTTTAATCTAAAGATTTATGACATTCTTCATCAGGCAAAACTTAAAACAAAGGTAAAAACAGCTTACCTCATCTGGAACAAACCATATATGACTATTGGTTCAGATACTTTTATTCACAAAATTTTATCCGAAATCGGTTTTGAGAATATTTTCAAAAATCAAACCCGTTATCCGGCAATAACAACAGAAGATCTAGAGAAAGCCGATGTGATTATGCTCTCTTCGGAACCCTTTCCATTTAAAGAAAAACATATCGAAGAGCTAAAAGCTTTTTATCCTAACAAAGAGATTATCATAGTGGATGGAGAGGCATTTTCCTGGTATGGAACCCATATTGCAAAATGTGAGCATTATTTTAAAGAATTGCTGGTAGAGATACATGCCATCTCCACATGATCTTAGGCACTTTTCTTAAACATTTACATTATTTTTAAGTGACTGCTGAGTATTCGAAAACTAAACTTTAGTTTTTGAAAATTCTCTTTTTTTATTTAAAAATAATTGAGTAGAAGCTTTTTTACCCTTAATAGAAAAAATCTTTCATAAAAATTACGTCTTGTCTTATCATGTATTTTTTGGTACATTGTTCTTAATTAATATTTAAAAATATATGTCTGGTACTGTTATATTATCCGAAGGAGCAGAGTTTGATCATGTGATACAAGAGGTTTCAAAATATATTCACCTCTATGTCATGGCATTTGAAAAGGAAGAACGAGCTTTGACATGTATAGATAAACGTGAAAACATGTATGGCGGAAATGGAATCGTGTATCTGATACAGATGTTCAATCAGGAAGATTTAGCCAATAATCGACTGGCCGCTTATATGGTTTTGTTAAATAAGGGTGACGAATCCGGATTTCACACTCACAATGAAAGAAATGAACAAGAATTATATGTTGTTGTACACGGAACCGGAGAATATCGCGAAAGAACAGGAATAGAAGGGTCAGTACGTAAAAAAACACTTCAAAAAGGAGATATTACAGCCATCAATTCTATAGGCTATCATTCGATTGAAAATACAGGTGATGAACCTTTAATCATGTTTGTCATCACAACCAACAACCCCTAAAACATAAAAAACTCCGGCCATATGAGCCGGAGTTAATATTATCTTCTGTATTGAATCTTATTACAAAATCTTGGAAACTTCATTACAAAGCCACTCCAATAGTTCGCGATCTTCATTGGTAAAAGGATCAACAGTGTGGGAATCAATATCAATCTGACCAATATTTTTTCCGTCTTTAAATATCGGAACTACAATTTCAGCCTTTGTATCAATTGAACAGCTTAAATAATTGCTCTCTTCATGTACATCAGGTACAACAAATGTTTCATTGGACACAGCAACCTGACCACAGATCCCTTTCCCATAAGGGATAATGGTATGATCTGTAGGAGCTCCTACATACGGACCTAGGATCAATTCGTCCTTATCTCCGTTTTTGAAATAGAAACCTGTCCAGTTGAAATAAGAAATTTCCTGATCCAACAGGTGGCAAACTTTTTCAAGCTTTTCTTCTGTATTATGTTTAGGACTTTCAAGAATCGAGGAAAGTCTTTTCTTTAATTCTGACATATATTTATTTTTTAGGAGAATTGTTTTAAGGAAAGTTCTTCTTTATAACCAAACATTCCACGTTCTTTTATCATTTCTGCAACGCCTTCCGGAACCTGAGTTTCCCAACCTTTAACGCAACATGCTATTTTTCTCAAAATTTCTCTTGAATAAATTTCCAAAAACTCCGGATTATAGTTGTTAATATCTACAATACGATTGTTACGTTTGAAATATTTATATAATTCTTTAAGGTTTTCTTCTACTTTAAGGTTGGAAGAGTCTAATAACTGGTGGGTTTCAGGATCTTTATACGGATACAGATATACTCTCATTCCGTTTCTGAAGAATTTACCGAAAGCTTCCAGGATCCCTCCAGACAAGTCTTTATAATATTTCTCATCAAATACCATCAATAGGTTATTTACTCCCATTGCAACCCCGATATCTCCGGTTGTATAAGAAGCAAAGTAATCAATAAGTCTGTAGTATTCGGAGAAGTTTGAAATAATAACCGTATAGCCCAGTTTTCCTAAAATATCTACTCTATCCAGGAAATCTCTTTCATCAATATCACCATCTGCTCTAAGATTGGAAATTGTGATCTCGATAAGGACTTCTGTTTCTTCATGGGTGCATGTAGCATCTTTCAGAAACATATCCATGCCATTTTGAAGCATGTCGATATTTACCTTAGTTACAGGCCTGAAACTCCCTCTCACCGCAAAAATATTCTTTTTGTATAATACATCTGCAGGAAGCATGTTGCTTCCTTGAGAATTGAAGATTACAGCGTCTGTCATTCCGTTTTTCACTAACTGAAGTGACATCAGCCTGTTGTCAACATATGCAAAAGCAGGTCCGCTGAAGTCAATCATGTCAATTTCCAGATTGTCTTTAGCAACATCGTCATATAAAGACTCAACTAATGTTCTTGGGTTGTCAAAGTAATTGAAAGCGCCGAAAATAAGATTTACTCCAAGGTTCCCTAAAGTTTCCTGCTGTAAAGTAGCATCGTTTTCTTTAAACTTTACGTGGATAACAATTTCATTGTAGTCCTCATTTTCTTTGGTCTGGAAACGGATTCCTACCCAGCCGTGGCCTCTTACCGTTTTATCAAAGTTGATGGTGGTTACCGTATTGGCATAAGAGAAAAATTTTCTATCAGGATTATTATCCCTTGAAATCCTTTCTTCAATTAATGCTACTTCATAGCGAAGCATTTTACGAAGTCTGTTCTGGGTGACATACCTGTTTTTGACTTCTTTTCCGTAGATTGCATCACTAAAATCTTTGTCATAAGCAGACATTGCCTTGGCAATCGTACCGGAAGCCCCCCCTGCTCTAAAAAAGTGACGAACAGTCTCCTGCCCTGCTCCAATTTCTGCGAAAGTACCATAAATAGTAGGATCTAGATTAATTGTTAATGCTTTTTGTTTGGGAGTTAGTTTCTGATACATTAGGACATGAAATTTTTTGTAAATTTACCAAAATTAAACCAACCTCAAAACAAAATGAAGTTGAAATTTTTAGGAACCGGTACTTCGCAAGGTGTGCCCGTTATAGGCTGCACATGTGAAGTATGTACTTCGGAAAATCCCAAAGACAAACGTTTGCGTTCTTCCGTCATGGTAACTACGGATGAAAATAAGAAAATATTGATCGACTGTGGTCCTGACTTTCGGCAGCAAATGCTTACCAATCATGAGCATACGGTAGATATTGCCCTTATTACCCATGAACATAATGACCATGTTATCGGATTAGATGACATGCGGCCCCTTATATTTAAAAGTGGTAAAGATGTCCCGCTTTACTGTTATCAGAGGGTTGCTCATGAAATTAAAAAACGCTTTCCTTATGCTTTTGCAGATGTAAGATATCCCGGAGCACCAGCTTTTGAGCTTCATGAAATTGAAAATAAGCCTTTTGAAGTTTTGAACACACAAATTACCCCTATTGAGGTGATCCATTATAAAATTTCTGTGTTTGGATATAAGTTTAAAAAGCTCGCTTATATTACCGATGCCGGCTTTATTTCAGAAACAGAAAAGGAGAAACTACGGGATTTGGATGTACTCATTTTAAACTGCATCAGAAAATTTGACCCACATCCTGCTCATTTTATCCTTCCCGACGTCATCAAACTCTTCGAAGAGCTAAAACCTAAGAAATTATTTTTAACTCACATCAGTCATCATTTAGGACTGCATGATATTGAGGATAAGGAGCTTCCCTCCGGTATGCACCTTGCCTACGATGGTTTGGAAATTAATTTTTAATTTTTTTTCTTCAAAAAGCTTTTGAACATTGAAAAAAGTTACTATATTTGCACACCAATTTGAAACAAACAACAACGTTTGGAGTAAACATCAAGCCCAGGTGGCGGAATTGGTAGACGCGCTGGTCTCAAACACCAGTTCTTAGGAGTACCGGTTCGATCCCGGTCCTGGGTACAAGAAAAACCTTGCAAATTACTTTGCAAGGTTTTTTATTTTATGTTCTGATATATTTCGCAAAGATAACAACAACCTAATATTATATTGTTGCTATCTTTTATTTATCTGTCTATTTTGGTCTATCTGATTTTGTAGGATCTATAGTAGGATCTTCCAAATGGTTTTCCATGTCTTGAGAACCAGTAGATCTCTCAACATCCTTAATTGTATCCAGAACCACGGGTTTTATCTCAAAGTTGTCTTTTTGTAATTCCGAATTTTTGAACTTCAGAGCAGGATTACTCAGTTTTGCTGATTCTATGGAGGTTTTTTGAACTTCTTCGTCTCTGTCGTGGGTACACGAGACTGTGACTACAGCCATTGCTGCAGTAAAAATCACTAGTTTTCTATTCATAAAGTATATTTTTTTATCCGAAATAAAAATACAGATAAAAAAAATAATTTATACAACAATTTTTATAGGAACAACTCATTTATTCATTCACCTCAAAAACAAACCAATAGAGCAACTGTATACTGTAACTTTACTTCATTCTTTCTCCAACATACTTTGGAACTTTACTAAGGTCTTTCTTTTGAGATTTCATTAAAGAAAAATAATTCTGATAATTAACTTTTGCCTTTTCTTTCTCACCTGTATTCCAATAACTATCTGCCAGGTTTAAGTAGGCAACCGTTCTATTGGGGCATTTTTTTATTATTTCATTTAGTATATAGATCGCCAGTTGATTTCCATTTTTAGTTTGAGCCAGATAATACGCAAGATTATTATATTGATCAATATTATTATTTTGTATGGGTGTTTCACTCATCATCTTCTCCATATCAGACAAAGAAGAAGGAACTTTGAAATCTGAAAGTTTTTTTTGATCAGATAATAATGAATACAAGTTTTCAAAAGATTTTTTTTTAGCTAAATGAACATACATTTCATCGCATTCTCTGAAATGCACATATTGATTCAATGAATTGCCGGAATTTTGCATAGAGATAGTATCATTAGAATACATAGCACTTATTCCTTCACTAAAATCCAAGTATGTCACTTTGTTTTCCTGTGAGATCTTTACAATTCCTTTATTTTTCTTTATTTTCCCTACACTAAAAGTAAAGCGATTATCTTGAGCTATTGTTAGATTGAGCTTGCATTTAGGCTCAACTGAAGAATAGACGCCCATAATATCCTGAGAGTATATAAATTGAGAAATGAAAAAAATCAGAAATATAAATGGTCTAATCATCCAGTTTTTCAATTTTGGATTTATTGTTTTTACCCCATTTGAGGTTTTTAATACCGCTCGTTTCATATGTATAGGTTCCTATTGATTTCAATTTATTAGTTGTACAATCCTCTTCAATTTTCATTAGTTTAATGATGGATTTCACATTACTTTTTCTATGATCAAAGCCATTTAATCCTCCATTAATTCTAACAGAAATAAAAATAAGATCGTCTTTATCAGCATAGCTTCCGAGTTGTCTATCATCCCAAAACCAAGCCGCAGAGTCGCAGGTATAGGCTAAATCATTGGCTACAACTTCCGGGGTATCAATGAAGTCTTTTTTACCAATATGCTTAAAATATTTTTCATAAGTATCTTTCCATGTTAATTGTATTAAGCCTTTCCCTTTATACTTCGGCCCATATCCTTTAACATTATGTCCATGTTTTATACATTCATTATACCTGTTATAAGCTCTTTGCATCTGTTTTATTTCCTGGGCATTAAACTTTTTATGAAGTTCAGCACTTAATTTTTTATCTTTCTTATAATTTACATAAGGTTTAAAACTTTCATACCCCTCCTGATGAGTAGAGTGATCATAGTCCCATCCTGAAGCATATTCCATTGTTGTATTGAGCCTATCAGATTCTGTTTCAATCTGCGCAAGGAAATGCGCTTTTCTGAGACAAGTATTGATATTATTATCTTTCATTGCTTTATTTAAAGCATCTGTAAAAGCCTTATATGTTTTCATTTCATCCGGTAAAGGACAATTTTTTGCAGTAAATAGTTTCTTAGACTTATAAAAAGACTTGATATCCTCTTCTGTAAATTCTTTTTTACAAAAGCATTTTTTATCGTCTTTATCTTCCGGAACCGGAGCCCCTTTCGCATCGATACTTTCCGGAGCATTTACCTGTCCGGAGGTTACAAATTCAATCTTTCCAGACTCTGGGGGTATATTTCCCGGCATTTTTCCTATGCCCGGTAAAGTAGACTTCTTTAACAGCACATAATTCTCCTGAACTTTTGCCGTCCCAAAATCCTGCCATTCTGTAAGGGTAATCATCTGAAAACCATCATCAAAAATAAAGTTCGGAATCTGCTTCTCTACAATAGTTCCTGTGAGTTTTTCCTGCGTAGTCGGTACATCATTCAACACTTTAAATGTTCCCAAATGCGCATTAAATTTTATTTTTGCCCCATCTATCGCCAGCAACAACCCTTCTTCTTTTTTATCCTTTTCTTCATTTTCTGCACGTTTATCATCCATCTTTTTGCTATTAGCCGCCTTCATCTGTTCCTTATCCTGTGCTGAATTTTGATTTTGGGTTTCCGGAGCATCTCCTTCTCCACTCTTCTTTAACCTATCCATAATAATGAATGTTTTAAATGAAAATTTTGGTTTTTAATTTCTATAAAACCTTCTTCATACTGATCTCCTTTACAGATAAACAATCCTTTAAAATCATCAATTTCTGTCTTTTCCAGATCTTGTGCGGAGATTTTTAAAATGACCTTATCCTCCTCTTTCACGGGAGTCATTATTTCTGTAAATCCTTCGGCAGATTGTCTTTTTCTTTTTGTTTCAAAGGATTGTAACAAACCGTTAAAAAGCAATCCAAACATTTTGTAACTTCCCAAAAATTCAATCAGGCTGGCCTCATTCTCAAGCAAATTACTTATTTGACTGAAATAATGATCTACAGCCTCTCCTTTATGAGTTTTTGATAAGTCTGTTCTCATTTTCACCCACCTCATCTGAAGGAAAAACAGATTATCAACACCGGTTATATTTCCTTCATCATCAACCCTACACTCTATCTCATCAAACAAATAGCCGATTTTTTTTAAAAACTTCCCCATTGTATCTTCATCCTCAGAAAAATCAAATTCAACCACTAAAACCTGAAATTGATGCTCTTCCTTTATCTTCCCTACATAATATACCTCAACCTCTCTGACATATCTTTTCTCGGTAGAATAAAATGGATTTCGCTGCTCTCTGACAATCGTTTCCAGCCTATATGTTTTATGATGAAGATTTTGTAGTATATTGACCATTATTAAGGGTATATTCTTCTTTGATAATCATTATTGGGATCCATTCCCATCCAGTCTCTGTTGGCAGACCAGTGAAGGTATTCATGCCTTAAGGTTCTCAAAAGACTCTGCCATCTGTATCCATATATATTAACTGTAGGAATATTTATCACCGGTTTTCCCTCTTCATCTACTCCACGAGTAGGTTGTTCTATGGGAGCTAACGCCTGTAGTCTTTCACTTTCTTTTTTAATATCTTTATCACTTATAAATTCCCAAACCTTTCCATTTTCAAAAACATATTCATGAAGCCGCCTCTTCGCTGCCGGCAAATGTTCATCATGCTCAATAGAATAAGTAGTTTCTGTTTTGGGATTAATCTGATGATCATAATAATTTACTCCATGTTCTTCCATAAAATGAAGTGGAATATAGCTATATTCTTTTCTCAGAAAACGGACTCCTCTTATTTTATGATACTGAATAACCAAATAGTGACTTTCTTTTTCAATTTTTATCTCATCCTCATGATACCAATGTCCATCAATAACCTGTTGCCTTCTCTCTTCTAATTTCTTCATGGCATCCCAAGAACTGTAAGAATTAAATCCAACTCCAGGGTGTTTATTGGCTACTTCAATTTCGTCTACGATCTCTGTCCCGTTTTCATAAGCTCCTCCGATATCACAATGAACTCCGGGAAATTCTTTCTCTATACTCCCTCTAAATCTTGTTAAAGAAAAGTTCTCACGATGTTCATTCATTGCAGTAAAATGAACCGCCTTAAAATAAGGACCCGGATTTTCAAGCTGAAGTTGTTCTACATCATCCCCAAAATTCCAGGCAGAACCTAATGTAGCATGTACCAATCCCCTGTAGCCCAACCTTTCTACGGTTCCCATATCTCCAAACTCTTCATAGGAAGAAACAGTATCATATACCCCTATAAATCGCAGGTCCAGCTCAAGATCTTCCAATTCTTCTCTTTTTACAACATGCTTGCTTAAAAGATAATATCCAAGAAATCCAAACCTGGGAAGCTTACCATCTACTAAATAGGCAGGATCTACTTCAGTTTTATCTTTATCAATCCAGATGTCTTCATATTCAGCCACCAATCCGTCATTTCCGTAGGATACACTTTCTCTGTAACCCTTAATTTTTTTAGTCTTTTTTATTTCAACATCTTTTTCTCTATTTGTTTTATCACCGTTAATTTCATAGGCAAAGTTTCTTGCTGCTGCTGCACCACGACTAAATCCAAAGGTGTCTATTATAATTCGTTTGACAGTCTTCCCCGGATGCTTTTGCTTTAATTCTTCAATTTTCTCCGCCACCATCTGACATCCTTTTCTTACTTTCCCTCTTACTCCCGTCTGCCCTGATCCATATTGAAAACCATCATCAACATCTCTTTGTCCGTTAAGTGTTCCGATCCCTTCAACATAGACACTATAATCATCTCTATTAGAACATTTATACATCCTTGCAACATTGGTATAGTCATTACTATAGCTATTATCTACCCCTTTTTTATCCATTGCCGTACGATAGCTTCCTTTAAGAAAACTTTCAAAAGGCCCATCATCCTTTGATGGGTTTTGATTCCTAAGCTCTTCATATTGTTTTTGATGACCTTCGTTACTTTTTTTAATGGCTGCTTCTTTGGTCAATATTTCATCCTTGGTATCAGTACTCATTATCCTGTTTTTACCATCTCTATATTTCAATCTTAGCTCGGTATTAGTAAGATTATTAAGAGTTCCATCAAAAAAAACACCGATTTCAAGGTGTATCTCATTCACAGGAGGAGATGATTTTCCGGTATTATATACAAATGTTTTTCCCATGGCCAATATATTATTAGAAGAGGATTATTTTGTTGATTTAAACATTTCCAGATTTTCTGTTTTAATAAAAGCTTCTTTCCCGTTTTCTCCCTGTATCTTGACAGTAAAAAAGCTGTATGCTTCATTTATTTTAATGACAATTTTTGCTTTTGTTGATTTCGGATCGCTTCCAAATACTTTTGCAAATGCTTCTAAACTTGATTTTTCATTAAATCCGGAACTGGCACCATATTTATTATTATTCGCATCAACAACAGAAAATGCCACAGATCTTGGTATTGCCCGAAGCTCATTTTCGGTCAAAGGATTTTTTGCAGCATCAAACCTGTCTATTTCACCATTAATCATTGTAATAACTACATCACCCAGTGGATCAAGTTTTCCTTTTTCCGGGAATTCAAAAATAGGCTGCCATCCATAAAGGATTCGATAGGTATCCCATAGCCCCATAGGAATTGGTTTTCCTTTGTTTTCTTTCTGTATTTCCAAAGGAATAATTTTTTCATTACTATGAATTTCTTTTAAATAATCATCTCTGAAAAAACGATTTTCATGACTGTCCAGTTTCGCAATCTCAGTCTCAGGAATACTTATTTTTTTTCCTTGATACCTTCCTATTTCTTTTTGTATTCCCATACCGGCAACCCATACTATAACGACTCCTCCCGGTGCCATGCCAATACAAATTTTATTATAATTTAAATGTTTTACACTCCCACTGCCGTCAGCAGCTTTAATATCATATCCTTGAGTAAAATATTTTTTAATTTTGTCTGTATCTATTTTTTCATCAATCATATAAAATTGATTTTCCAAATAAGACATCCAGATAAAATCAAGACTTGTAGGAAGACTTTTAAAGCTATTTCCCATCCCATTATTTATTGTTCCCCAGACTTTTCCTCCGGGAGCAAGTCCGATATCCAGGTTTACCCAATCTCCTCCCTCACACTCAATGCCTCCTTTATACACTTCCATAGGATATCCTAAGGGTGCGGAAGTTCCCTCAGTCCATTCGTATTTTGTCATAGTTTCAGTTTTTTTATAGTCCTTTTTTTCCTGACACGAGATCTGGGTAAAAAATAAAAAGCTTAACAGATATTTTAACATTTTATTCATTCTTAAAACCTTTACATTTATTTTTCAGCTGCAAACATGGTCTGTCTGTTTTATGTTAAGAGCAGATGATGGGAACCAGTATTAATAAAATTACGGATATAATCATAAAGCTGATACAACCTGAATATGTACAAAACAGTACAAAATCTTTGAGTGTCTTTTTCTTACTTATAGCTTCTATTATAAATGGCATAAAAAACAATATTGGGAAAAAACCTCCACAAAGCCATACCGCTATCCAACCACAATCTCCCTGACCATATCCTGTAAGATCCAAAACACTTAATGTTATAATACCCATGAGAATGACAGAAAATAAAGCGGAAAATAAAGCAATCAGAACCTTCTTCACCATACGTTTATCCTTTATTCACTTTAGCGTCAATCTTACCCAACATTTTGGCAACCCCTGAGCTTTGTAATAAAATATCACCATTTTTTGCTTTGTGAGTCGTTGTGGAAGTAGTTTCCTTTAAATCTCCAGTTACATTGATGGTTTTGTTCTCGTTAACAGTCTGCTTATAATTTTTTGAGGTAAATCTATGATCATTGACAATAGTAGTGGTATTATCATTTCCAATACTTGTCTTCATATCTTTTCCTACATTAATATTAAGATTTTCTCCTGCATTAAACGTCATATTTTTAGGAGCGGTTACTACAATATTACCTTTCCCATCCATAAAATAATTATTTCCGCTCGGGTCGATAATATTGACGCTTCCTTCTGTGTCATTCATTAAAATTCTAATCCCACTTCTGGTTTGTATTGACTTTAAATGGTTATCCACTCCTCCTCCAAGGGCAGTGTTTCCATGAAACATTCCTCCCATGACAAACGGGCGATCCGGATGATTATGTACAAAGCCAATCATTACCTGATCTCCAACTTCAGGTACTGCCACATAGCCTCTGTTTTGGGTGATCTGATCTGTTCCTCCGGCATCAGGAGCCATCATTCGGATAAAATTGGTCGTATCATGAAGCTGCCAATCAAACCTTACACTGACTCTTCCCTGTCCCATTGGGTCTGTATTGGAAATAACAGTTGCAATTTGTGGCTGTGCAATTGGGATTGTAAAGTCAGGAGTAGGAATAAATCCTGTATCTGAAGCTATCGCTTCAAATCTTCCGGCATAGCGTCCTAATCCATCCACTTCATGGATAACATCCGTTATCATCAGTTTAGTAAAATAAGCGGTATTATTGGTGTCTGTTTTTCGCATTTTAATATCGGCAACACATCCCGGATATAAAAACGGAATCGTAGTACCTCCTGAAACCGTAAATACTTCTACGGCCTTACTTCCCGCTGTGCTGGTCTGGGAAATAACCACATCCATATCTGTGGCTGCTTTGATCGGGGCAACCTGTAATGATGGGGTTTTGAATATACCATCATTATTCTGATAGGCTGTTTTTGCTAAATTCCCAACATGTTTAATAGGGGTTTCCCCTGAAGTCAGTTTTGCATTGGAACTGCTGTTGTATCCATAAAAACTAGGTTTAATATGAACTGCTTTCAGCTCCACATTGATATCAGATACATTACTTCCGTAGATCAGTTCTACAGCTTTGTTCTGAGGAGGCATATTTCCAAAATGCAGCATTTCGCCGTCATAATAAAACTGTTCACCGTATGCTTCTGCCATTCTGCAGAGATAATTATAATGCGTCTCATTATACTGGGCACTGTAAAGAATCTGGGAAGATGCTTTGGCATTGACATTGACGTCAAATTTACTGCTATCAATTCCCTGCTTAATTATCTCAGTGGCAATAATCCCCATATTAACGGGCTTTTCTCCCCCAAAACTTTGGGTATGAGGAGCAGCATCCAGTAAAATGGTAGGACTTTGCCCTTTCAGTACGATATTTCCCAGGCTATGATTTTCCTGACTGAATCCTACTTTTGTGATCACTCCTACAAAGGTTCTTTCCGGGCTGCCTTCTACATCTTTATACTTAAAAACTACAGTTAAACGTTTTCCCAGGAACTGTTGAGCTTCTTCCAAATCATGGTTTTGCACTCCATCCAATGTATCATGAGCTAAGGTAAGTTCAAAATCATGGTGTTTTTTTACACTTTGCTGTAAACGGAAATGCTTGAAGTGTTTTATCATTTTCCCTTCAATCACGATATCCAGTTTCGCCACACGGTTGATTCCGGGAATATGATTCTCCGAAATCTTTTCAGAATTCGAGGTATTTTTATTCATATGAGATGAGGTGTTTTTATAAGGTTTTCATTTTTGAGAAAATTTCTAAAAAGAATCGCCCTTTTTATAAAGTTATAAATTTTTCACAACATAAAACCAATATTTACGAAATCTATCCTTAAAACAAATTCAAATTAACAATATTATTCTGTTTCGAGTGTAGGGCAGTAATCACAGACAAAAAAACAGAATAGCGTCCTTATTACCGGATGAACTATTCTGTTTTCTTATTTAAGTTTTAAATGATCAGATTCTTATGCGGAAGGCCATGCTCCATGATAAGAAGAAGTTCCAAGATCGATTTGTTCTGCACTGATAACAAAAGAAATATACATACTATTTTCATCTACCGCATCGAAGTCTACCTCATGCTGGATGACATAACCGTTTTGCCATTTCAATGTTGTTAAAGTTCCTTCTTCGTGAGATTTGTTGAAAGTTACTTCTCCTACTGTGGGCTTATATTTACCGTTTAGAAGGCTTTCAAGAATATCAGATTTTTCTGTAGCTTCTACGGTAATTTTAATTAATGCATTGGAAGGATCTGATGCTACACGTCCTGAAACATCTGTAGACCTTGCTACACTGTAATTAAGTTTTAATAACTTTTGGCCTTCACCGTTGTTGAATTTTAAGATTCCTCTTGAATTTCTTTCTGCCATGATTGTAAATTTTAATCGTTAATATTTGATGATTTGTTATTGGTTATATCACCAAATTTAGATGTAATTATTCAGGAAGAAGAATGTTTTTAAGTAAATATGAGAAAGTGTAGTATTTCTACGACTAACACTTGTTAGGTAAAATACCTGCTGTAAATCAATATTTTACCCTACTGAATTAAAAGAAATCAAAATTAACAGCCATCTAAAATTTCTTACATCATAGCTTTTATTTTTATACATAGTTTAAAAGTCTAAGCTACATTTACGCCAAAAAGATGTCCTACCAGTGCAGTAATTCCCATAGCTACTGTTCCCCAGAAACAGATCCTTACCATTGCGATTCCGATATGAGAACCACCTGTTCTGGCTGATATAGCACCTAACAACATTAAAAATATAATAGAGAATCCATACTGAAAATATATCATTTGTTTGATAGGGGCAAAAAGAGATACGGTAAACGGCAGCAAAGCTCCGACAGCAAATGATCCAAATGAAGCTATGGCAGCCTGTAGCGGTTTTGCCTGTGTGATTTCATTGATTCCCAATTCATCTCTAGCATGGGCTTCCAGTGCATTATGTGCTGAAAGTTCAGTAGCCACCTGCATTGCCGTTTCCTTACTACATCCTCTTCTTTCATAGATTTTGGCAAGCTCACGGAGTTCAACTTCAGGCATTTCTTCCAATTCGCGCTTCTCCCTCATCAGATCTGCTTTTTCTGTATCTCCCTGCGAACTTACGGAGACATATTCTCCTGCGGCCATAGACATGGCGCCTGCAATCATTCCGGCTAAAGCGGCAAGGATAATAATATCGCGATCGGGTTCAGCAGCAGCAACACCAATGAC
This sequence comes from uncultured Chryseobacterium sp., assembly GCA_963518055.1. Taxonomy (GTDB): domain Bacteria; phylum Bacteroidota; class Bacteroidia; order Flavobacteriales; family Weeksellaceae; genus Chryseobacterium. The sequence continues at coordinate 84,461 of CAUQIC010000006.1, read as the reverse complement.
AATACTTGTAGTAGATAACAATCCGTCATTTGCGCCTAATACAGCCGCCCGAAGCCAGCCTACTCTGTTTACATAATGTTTTTCTAACTGATGATGCATAACTTTTGTTTTGGTAGCAGCATAAAGTTACCAAATGTTTCATCAAGAATCATTTTAAATTAATATGAGATTTTACTTCTTTAGGATAAAGCCGATACTGGATATTTGTTTTTGAATCTGATAAAGTCTTCTAATGAATATTCCGGGCATGCTCCTTCCTGTGAGGTGATGAATGCTCCGAGGGAAACAGCCTGAGTCATGATTTCATGAACAGTACTTCCTTTTTCTAATCTTTTGGAAAGAAATCCTGCAAGAAATGAATCTCCGCTTCCCACAGTATCTTTCACGGTAACCGGTATGGTAGGATACAGATAAAAATTATCTCCTGAGGCATAAAGAGCCCCTTTGCTTCCTTTGGAAATAATAATTTCTTCAAGGTCAAACTTGTCCTGCAGATATTTTATCCCATCTTCTTCAGTAGTGTATTCTTTTCCTAAAAAATCGAGCATCATACGCATTTCTGCTTTGTTGAATTTGGCAAGATGTGTCTTGTGGAGTAGATCTTTAATCATTCCTACCTCATAGTAAGGTTCTCTGAGGTTGATATCAAAAACATTATAATCGCTCAGTTCAAGCAATTGGAACAATGTATTTCTGGATTTCTCATTTCGGGCTGCCAGGGTTCCGAATACAAATGCATTTGTTGTCTTGAGAATTTCCTGGTTTTCTGTCGTTGTTTCAATAAAATCCCACGCTACTCCTTCCACAATTTCATAATGGGCATCATTATTTTCATCTACTGTAGCAATTACCGTACTGGTGGGATATTCAGTATTGATCTGAACATGATTGGCAGGAATATTCCAGTTTTTCATTTTATCCAAAAGATCATAACCCAGCTGATCATCACCGACACTGCTTATCATATTGGCCTCTACTCCCATTTTGGAAAGGTGATACGCCACATTAAAAGGAGCTCCTCCCATTCTTCGCTGTTCTCCCGGAAAAATATCCCAGAGCACTTCACCAAAACAGACTGCTTTATTTTTTTTATGTTCCATTATATAAAAGTAATTAAATGTATTGATTTTTTTAAAGGTTTATTATTTTGAATTTCTCTGCTTCAGAATGAATAAGCCTGTACAGAAAACTGAAGAAATGCATTATTGTTTACAGGATTCCACATACCCCAAATTCCGATGGGAATTTTATATCCTTCAATAGTAAAGCTTTTTGAAACAATAAGGCTTATTTCATTGAATCCCGATTCTTTAGCAAAGAAATTATTTTTCTCACCATGATTATCTAATGCAAAAGCATATCCTATTCTTCCTCTTACTTCAAGACCATTCTTTTTATATACAGGATATTCTCCTGAAACAAATGATGAGTATTTATTTCCCGTGTTCTCACTGTTTCTGTCTCTCCCGAAAACCACAGTATTCCAGCTGAGTACCAGAGGAAATTTATCGCTTATGGTATAATAAGATCTTAGATCCCAAAAACGTCCGGTTTCTTTCGCTGAATAGTTAAAAAATTCCTTATTGTTATAAGTCGCACCGGGTGAAAAGTTATAAATATCCCATAATTCTAATGTAAGGTGCTTGTTTTTGTATCCTACATAGTTATTGAACTCTTTATAGGAGCCATCAAAATTACCCCCTGCCCAGAATCCTGCATAAAAATTCTTATAATCAAAATGCAGGTCTCCAGTGTAAATGAATCCTGCTGAGACTTCTATTCCGCGCCACAAATGACTGTTTCTAAGCTGTAATGCTGAATGCACTTCCTGTGCGCCCGCACAATTTCCTATAACCAAGGAAAAAAGCAATAAGTAGTTTTTTAACATGATTCAAGTGTTTTTTAAGGCAGTAAGTATCCTGTATCCAGCAATAGTCTACAGGATAATTACATTAAATGAATGAATAAATATGATTAGTGAATAAGGTCTTTTTCTCTTATACGCGAACCGAACAACGCGTAGGTCAGCATCAGTAATTCGCAGATTACGGTAAGCCACCATGTCCATCTCCATGAACCTAAAATATCGGCCAGACCTCCCTGGATAAGGGTAAATACTGCACCGCCAAATACAGCAGAAATGAAAATACCAGATGCTTTTGAAGTATATTTGTTCAAACCTTTAATGGAAAGGGTGTAAATACAGCTCCACATGGATGAATGCAAAAGCCCGATGGCAACAAGAAACCAAAGGTTCTGGGTGATCATGGAGACCAGGGCAAGTATTGCTGCCAGCACTGTGGTTGTAATCAATTGAGTTCTTGCAGAAATCTTACTGAAGAAACTTGACACCGCTCTTCCCACAAGAAAGCCTCCCCAATATAATGTGGATAATAAGGCATGAATTCCCAAATCCATGCCCCCGACTATTATATCTGTTTTCCCAAAAAATGTGATAGGATAACCGGAATCCATCAATTCAAAAGCATACAGATTAATATTAGCGCCAATAGCCACTTCTGTTCCTACATAAAAAAAGATGGCTAAAACTCCTAATACAAAATGCCTGAATGACCAAATGCTTCTCTCCAGTTTTTCTTCTCCCACCACTCTTGTATGAGCAAGATCAGGAAGGTCAAGCTTTTTCGTAATGATTATTACCGTAAGGATACAGACAATCAATACAGAAAGCGGGAGTAAAAGCTGCCTGATCTCTATCTTTTCAATGGAAATTCCGCTGAACATGACTACCGTAACAAAAAAAGGTGCTGAAGTAGTTCCGATAGAATTGATCGCAGTTAGAATATTCAGACGCTGTACAGGCTGGGTCCCTTTCAATTCATATGAAGCGGCATAAGGATTTACAACCACCTGAATGATTGCTGCCGATGTTCCCATTAAATAAGAACCGATAACAAAAACGATAAATCCAACGGGAATAACGGCATCTTTTATACTAAATTTCAGATCGGGATAATGATCACCAACCCATGATGAGCACAGATACATAAAAAGGCCGGAAATCATAAAGAAAAGTCCGCGCAAAATCGTGTTCTTATATCCAAAAGCATTTACCCATTTGCTTCCCAGGGTTCCGTTCAGAAGATATCCTAAAAAGAAGAAAAAAGAAATCAAAGTAGTAAATGTATTTTTCAGGCTGCCTGCATGGCTCAGAAAGGTAAATTTCAGAGGTGCCTGCAGCTGCTCATTCACCGTGGTCAGAAAACCTACAATAAAGTAAATAAACGTAATGATCGCAAACGGCAGTATAGCATTGTTTGTTTTATTGTCTGAAGAGGTTATACCTGGATTTATCTGCATGGCTTAGTTATTTTATGATGGATTGTAAAACCGAGGCGGTTCCTGAATTTTTTAAATCTTCTACAAAACTGTTGTACTGTTTTATGAACTCTTCAGAACCTTTTAACTGAACTCCTTTAAAAGCCGACAACTCCAGGAAATCCTGTGGGTTTTCACTGGCAATAAGCTTCTGATCGTTATTGGTCATCCAAGGTTCAGCTGTTTCAAAAGTATTGCCCTGATCATCGGTTTTATATTTAAGATAATGTCTGTAGGAAGCAATAAGAAAAGCCAGTCTGGTAAGGTCTTTCGCTCCTTTTATCATTTTATCAAGGTTAGGAATGATATAGACCGGGAATTTTGAAATCCCATCAAAACATAAACGGCTTACCTGGTCACTTACACTGTGATTGGCAAATCTTTCGATCAATGTTTGCTTATATTTTTCCAGATCTGTATTTTCCGGAGCAGGAACAAAAGGCGTAATGTCTGTATCCATAAAATCCCTGATGAATTTCACAAGATTTTTATCTTCCATCGCCTGATCTACCTTGCGGTAGCCCATTAAGAATGCAGGATAAGATAATAGTGTATGGGAGGCATTCAGCAAACTTAGTTTCATATTTTCAAATGCGGTTACATCATTCGTAAATTCTACGCCTACTCTTTCCCATGACGGTCGCCCTGCTATAAATTGATCTTCTATAACCCACTGTGTAAAATCTTCACAATATACAGGAGCATGATCATCTGTGCCATTCAACTTATTTAATCTTTCCACATCTTCCGGAGTGGTTGCCGGAGTAATTCGATCTACCATGCTGTTCGGAAAGGTTACATTTTCTTTTACCCACGCTGCCAACCCGGCATCCTGTGCTTCTATGAATGACATAAAAGCCCTTTTGGCTGTATTTCCGTTATGCTGAAGATTATCACATGAAAGTATAGTAACTCCGCCGCCATTTTGGTTTTTTCTCTGGCGTAATCCTTCTGCAACAAAACCAAAAACAGTATTAGGATGAGAAGGGTTATTCAGATCATGCTGTATTTTTTCATCATCCAATATAAATTCTCCGGTTTCTTTATCAAGATTATATCCTCCTTCTGTAATTGTCAACGTGATGATCTTCACAGAACTGTCTGCAATTTTTTTCACTACAGCCTCCGGATTTTCTATTCCCCAGATAAGCTCCTTTAAAGAACCTATTTTATAAACCTCATCTTTTCCATTTCTTCCGCAAACGGTAAGAGAATACTGGAGATTCTGGGCTCTTAAATTTTTTACCGTTTTTTCATCTGACGGCAGCAGGCATACTCCACAAATTCCCCAGTCCTTCTGATCCTCATCATTAAGCAGTATATTGGTATAAAACTGCTGGTGAGCCCTGTGAAAGTTTCCTACTCCAATATGTAAAATTCCTGTGTGAATTTCCGACAGATCATAATTGTAATTAATCATACTCATAAGCATAAAATTATTATCATATTAACCAATTCGTTAAAACTATATTAACAAATGGTTAACCTGATGTTTTTTTTACAAAATTCAAATTGGGAACGTTCCCAAAAATCAGGGAACGTTCCCAATTGCCTATTTTTTTATTATTTTTAGCAAAAAAACAAGGCTGATGAGACGTATTACGATTAAAGATCTGTCCAAATTTTTGTCATTATCCACCTCTACCATCTCCAGAGCGCTGCTTCATGATAAAAATGTGAATGAAGAAACAAGAAAAAGGATCTTGGATGCTGCGGAAAAATTAGGATATAAACCCAACCTCACCGCTTTGAATTTACAATCCGGGCAATCGCGGACAATAGGGTTTGTAGTACCGGAAATGATTACTCCTTTTTCCTCCAGTGTTTTGAAAGGAATTCAGAATATCCTTTATCCGCTGGGGTATCGTATTATCATCACTCAGTCTGATGAAGATCCTCTTATAGAAAGGAAAAATCTTCAGCTTCTGGAAGAATTTAATGTAGACGCCATTATTATTAATCTCTGTCATGAAACCCACAATAATGATATTTATCAAAATATTATGGATAAAGGAACTCCTTTAATATTCTTTGACAGAATTCCCCACCAGTCTTTGGATGTATCGAAAGTAATTATTGATGATGCTATTAAAGCTTCATTGATGATGGAATATTTAATTAAGACAGGAAGGAAAAGAATTGTCCATATTATGGGGCCCTCCACGATCCGAAATGCTGTAGAAAGGGTGAATGGCTATAAACGCATTCTCATGAAACACAATATTTTTGACGAAAATCTAATTATTCAGACGGATGGAATGACTTTCGAACATGGGAAAAAAGCAGTTAAACAGCTATTGAATAAGAATATAGAGTTCGACAGTATTTTTGCATTTAGTGATACCTTAGCCATGGGTGCGATGAATTTTCTTCTTGAACAGAAAGTAAGAATTCCTGATGAAGTAGCTATAGCCAGCTTTTCCGGGACAGAATTGTCAACTATGGTATATCCTCAGCTCACCAGCGTGCAGCACCCTTTGGAAAAAATGGGAGAAGAAGCAGCAAAACTGGCATTAGAAAAAATCAAAAACAGTGCAGCACCAAGCCAATCTATTCTGATGGATGCAGAATTGGTTTACAGGGCTTCTACTTAGCTGAATTTACATTTCAGGTATCAAGGTTTTACTGTGAATACACCATTGTGAATTAAAAAAATAGTTATAATACATTAAAAATCAAACAACAAACTCTATAAGCCGGACCATTCTGTTCAGAAAATCCTATTTTCTTATCTTTGCCCAATGAATTTATTATACATCAACTGGGATGTCAATCCTGAAATTGCCAATATTTTAGGAATTCCTTTAAAATACTACGGTCTATTATTCCTTACAGGTCTTGTTTTATGTTTTAATATTTTAAAAAGTGTTTATCAAAAAGAGAAATTAAGTGCTCAGGCACACGAAGCTTTATTTTCCTATGCTCTTATAGGAATTTTAGTGGGTGCCAGATTGGGACATTGCCTTTTTTATGACTTCGATTATTATTCTCAACATCCTATAGAGATATTTTTACCTATTCAAAAAGGACTCGACGGAGCTTATCATTTCACAGGCTTTGCCGGCTTAGCAAGTCATGGCGGGGGTATAGGTCTGATTATTATGTTGCTGTTATATGCCAGAAAATATTCGATTCCGTTTATGACAATCCTGGACGCAATAGCTATTGTGCTGCCGTTGGGAGGGACCTTTATCAGGCTAGCCAATTTGATGAATTCAGAAATAATAGGAACTCCGACGAATGTACCGTGGGCTTTTATCTTCAGACAGGTAGATGATTTGCCGAGACATCCTGCGCAACTTTATGAAGCCATCTCTTATTTGGTTATATTTTCTATTGTGTACTTCATGTATAAGAAAAATATTGTCCAAATCGGAAAAGGTTTTTATTTTGGAATCAGCATTCTTCTGATTTTCGTAATGCGTATTCTGATTGAATTTATCAAAGTAGATCAGGTAGAATTTGAACATGGAATGAGCTTAAATATGGGACAACTTCTAAGTATTCCTTTTATTATTCTGGGACTGTTCTTTATCATTAAAAGTATACTGGAAAAGGGAAAGATAAAAACTTCATAGTTTTCTTCGCTCCAATTTAATATAAAACTCACTGAAAATTACTTTCAGTGAGTTTCTTTTTTAATTGATATTACGTTAATTATCTTGTTGTATATCCTCCGTTCGCAAAAATAGTCTGCCCGGTAATCCACCATCCGTCAGTAACTAAAAATTCTACCAGGGGTGCAATGTTTTTAATATCAGTCAGCCCTCCCAATGCAGCCGCTGATTTATGATAGGCAACAGCATCATCTGATTCCTGACCATAGAAAAAAGGAGTATCCATCGGGCCCGGAGCAACAGCTGTTACAGAAATTCCTCTTGATCCAAATTCTTTTGAAGCTGCTCTTGTAAAGTGTTCTACGGGAGCCTTTGCTCCTGCATAGGTAGAATATAATCCGGTATATGCTGCCAGTAAGGAGGTTACAATAGTACAGATCCTTCCGTTATCATTCAATTTTTTACCGGCTTCCTGCAAGAAGAAATAGGCAGATTTTGAATTCACATTGAACATGGTATCGTACTCGGCCTCTGTAGTATCTGTGAATGGCTTTTTTAATACCATCCCTACGGTGTTGATGGCAATATCAATTCCCCCAAAGCGGGAAATTGTCTCATCAAAAAACTTCGTCAGATTTTCTACTTTAGTAAGATCTCCTTGAAACAAGAACGCTTCAGCACCTAATGCATGAACTTCTGCAAGTGTTTTTTCACTTTCGGTTTTAGAGCTTTCGCTATTGTAATGAATCGCTAATTTTGCCCCTTTAGCCGCAAAATCCTTGCTTAACAATCCTCCCAGGTTTTTCCCTCCTCCTGCAATTAAAACAACTTTTCCTTTTACATTTTGTGTTGACATTTTTCTATTTTTTAAATGTTAATAAAGCAAAGATGAACAATATAATTCGCCACAGTATGGTGAATTTTTCGGAAATTATTTAAAATATTCCTCCAGGCAATTAATTTTTTTAAAATAAAATCAAAGTTTTATAAAAATTTTCTTTTATCATTATAACATTATTTACCAGACAGATACGTTAGAATGCTTTGATACAAGCAAAAAATTAAATTAGAAACCTCTAATAACCGTAAATTTTAGGCACAGCATTTGATACTTTCCACGCGTATCGTACACCACATTCATACAAGAATATATTTTTTTATAATCCTCAGATAGCTGAGGATTTTTTTTATATATTTCCTTTTTAAAGAGGGTTTTCAATCATCAACGAAGATTTTATAAAATCCTTACTTAAAACCTTTTCTGATAATCAATCATTTAAAACTGTATTATTCATTTTATTGTTGTATATTTGTACATTAATTAACCAAGTCAATACTTTGTTTTTCTGTAACGATCCGAATCATTCATTCGGTCCTCGCTTTTTGAGCAGCCATATTTTTAGCTTTTATTCTTCTATTAAGAACAATACTTGTCGGAATTTTAAAGCTCTGGATGATTGGGAAAACCCAAGAACAGGAAACATCGACGGGCTTTAAGGTCTGCAACAGACCGGATTGAACTTATATAATTTATAGAAACTAAATACTAAAAATAATTTATGGCAGATTCTTTTTCTAAAAAGGAAAATTTCAAGAAAAAAATTCAAAAGCAAAAAGAAAAAGCGTTAAGACGCGAAGAACGTAAAACGAACAACAACAAAGGAAAGGATATGGAGGACGTATTCATGTACGTAGATGAATTCGGAAGATTAACATCGACTCCACCTGAGGAAAGACAGGAAGTAAACCTTGAAGAAATTCAATTGGGTGCTGCTCCTATTATTGAAGAGGATCCAAGAAAAACAGGGATCATTACTTTTCACAGTGAAAAAGGATATGGTTTTATCACTGAAGACAATACCAAAGAAAATATCTTTTTCCACAACAACAACTGTACAGAACTTGTAAAAAAGGGGAACAAAGTTTCTTTTGAAAAAGAGAAATCTCCAAAAGGATTTTCTGCAGTTAATATTCAGATAGTTAAATAGATCAATTAATCATCTATATAATATAAAAGCCACCTTCTCAGGTGGCTTTCTTTGTACATTGTAAAAAATAAAAATGAGCCGGCTACTGAAGCCGGCAAATTAATTTCCTTGTTTTTACTCCAGCTTTCCACCCAATGCTTTAAACAAAAGAACATTATTTCTGGTATTCTGGTGTTGAAACTGAAGCAGATCAAGCTCGGCTGTCAGTTTACTTTTTTGTGAATTAATCAACTCAAAATAATTGGCATATCCCGTCAAATAAAGATCATTAGATACTTCCACCCCCCGATCCAGAAATTGCACTTCCTCAGATTTCAATTGTAAAACCCTTTCATAAATCTTGGTCTGTTTCAGAATAGATTGGAGTTCATTAAAGGCAGTTGTTATACTTTTTTGATAGTTGAGAAAAGCAATTTCCTGCTCTCTGCTGGCCACTTTAAATTCATATTTCAATTGTCCTTTATTAAAAACAGGAACCATCAAACCTCCTAATAATTGTCCTGCTAAAGAACTTGGCTTAAACAATGTTTCAACAGAAAATGAGTTCAAACCAAAGCCTGCCCCAAGATCTATTTTAGGATAAAAAGCGGCTCTTGCAGCCTTAGCATCCGCTTGCGAAGCTTCCAACACATAATAATTGGCTGCCACATCCGGACGCGAGTGAATAACAGCTTCTACATTTATGTTTTTATTTAAAATATCCATATTGGTAGGCATCAGTATATTTCCTCGTTTTACCTCTCCACCATAACTGCCAGTGAGTGTTGTAATAGCCTGTTCAACGGTAACAATTTCCACTTTAATATGTTCAATTTCGGCAAGCCAGTTGTTATTTTGAGCTTTAAATTGCTGTACGGCAAGCTCTGTTGCTTTTCCTACTTCACGTTGTGCCAACACAATTTCAAAAGCCCTTTGCTGAAGCTTGTAATTTTTCTGATAAATAGCCAGACGATTATCCAGGGTTACCAATTGATAATACAAATTGGCAATATCTGTAAAAAGTTCTACCTGCAGTAATCTCAATCCTTCTGTAGAAGCCAGAAACTTCTTTTGGGCCGCAATTTTTTTATTTTTCAGTTTCCCCCAGGCATCAATCTCCCAACTGCTTCTCGCTCCCAGCCAGTAATTGGGAGTAAAATCGCGGTTTATTTTCTGTTCTTCTGTAATATTGGGAGAAAGATTGGTATCATAATTTCCTACACCTTCCATCGTATATTTTCCATATCGGTTGCCTGAAACTTCTGCGCCGACTTCGAGAGAAGGTAAAAGATCCATTTTTGATCTCTGAAGAAAACTGTTTGCAATTTCCACTCTTTGTTGAGCAATCTGGAAATCAGGATTAGCCTGAACCACTTTATCAAAAAGTTCCAGTAAACGAGGTTCTGTAAAATAGGCTTTCAGATTAAGCTGCTGAAAGTCATCTGAGTTTGCATTTTTTTCCTTTTTAATAAGTTCTTCCGGAAGTTCCTGAGCTTTTTTTAAGTCCGGCACTTTCGGCACCGCACATGAAACTAAGCTTAATGCAGCCATTCCGAAGATTATATTTCTATGGTTTAATCGTTTCATTTTTCTTTTTATTTTCAAGTTTTGCAAAGAATATATAGAGTCCCGGAATAACGACCAGCCCGAAGATGGTTCCGATCAGCATACCTCCTGCTGCTGCTGTACCAATCGAACGATTTCCTATTGCCCCCGCACCCGATGCAATACACAATGGAATCAATCCTGCTACAAATGCAAAAGAAGTCATCAGGATGGGTCTCAGACGTTGTCTTGCTCCTTCAATAGCAGCGGGAATAATATCATACCCCTGTTTATTTCTGGCAACTGCAAATTCTACAATCAGAATGGCATTTTTAGCCAAAAGACCAATCAACATGACCAAAGCTACCTGAGCATAGATATTATTATCCAATCCTGCCAGCACCAGAGCGATGTAAGAACCAAAAATCCCTGTCGGAAGGCTCAATAACACGGGCATTGGAAGAAGGAAACTTTCATACTGTGCAGCCAGTAAAAGGTAGACAAACAAGAGACAGATCAGGAAAATATAAACCGTTTGATTTCCTGACAGAATTTCTTCTCTTGTCATTCCTGACCATTCAATATCAAATCCTCTTGGAAGGGCTTCTTTTGCAACGCGCTCAACTGCAGCAATAGCATCTCCGGAACTATATCCTTCTGCCGGCTCACCGTTGATCATGGCAGACATATACATATTATACCGGGTCAAAACTTCAGGGCCATATACTTTTTCAATGGTGATAAATGTTGAAAACGGAACCATTTCTCCTTTATCATTTTTTAAGTATAAATTCAAAATACTTTCAGGGGTATCTCTATGTTCAGGGCTTGCCTGTACCATTACTTTGTACATCTGGCTAAACCTGATAAAGTTGGTCGCATAGTATGATCCCAGCATCGTTTGCAAGGTAGACATCGCATTGTCTACAGACACTCCTTTCTTTGCTGCCATGTCATAATCTACATGGATCATATATTGTGGGAAAGTAGCATCAAAACTGGTAAAACTATTCTGAAGCTCAGGAGCTTCATTCAGTTTTTTAACAAAATTCTTGGTGATTTTATCCGTATTCTCGATGGTTCCTCCCGTTCTGTCCAGCAAACGTAATTCAAAGCCGCTGGTATTTCCGAATCCGGGAACTGTTGGGGGTGCAAAGATTTCAATCTGAGCATCTGCAATACCTTTTGTTTTTTCTGAAAGTTTGGTAATCAGATCGTTTACAGAGATGTTTCTTTGTTTCCAGTCTTTCAGGTTAATCATCGCCATTCCGTAAGAAGAACCGGCAATCTCTGTTACGATGCTATAGCCTGCAAGGGTTGTAACGTTCTCTACGCCTTCAATTTTCTTAGCCATTACAGTCACTTCATCCAACACCTTCTCTGTTCTTTCAACGGTTGCTCCCTGCGGAGTGGTTACACTCACATAGACCATTCCCTGATCTTCCATCGGAATAAATCCTGTGGGTAAAAACTTACTGGTCACAAAAGTCAATCCGATAAATAAGAACAGTAATCCAAATGTAACGGTAGTCCTGGTGGCAAATTTTGATAAAACACCTACATAACTATTTGTTAATTTATCAAACCCTCTGTTGAAACTTTGGAAAAATCTATCTGCGACTGTTTTCTTTTTGTTATGATCATGAGGTTTTAAAATGATAGCACAAAGCGCCGGAGTAAGAGTTAGTGCATTCACACCGGAAATAACGATACTGATGGCTAAAGTCAATGAAAACTGACGATAAAATACGCCTACAGGGCCATCCAGAAATGCTACAGGAATAAAAACAGCAGACATTACGATGGTAATCGCCACCACTGCTCCCGCAATTTCTTTTGTCGCACTAATTGTTGCATCCATAGCATTCATGCCATCTTCCATCTTAACGTGAACTGCCTCAACGACGACAATTGCGTTATCAACGACAATTCCAATAGCAAGAACCAATGCAAATAAAGTCAACAGGTTTACGGAAAAATCCAGCATATTCATGAAAGCAAAAGTTCCCACCAATGCTACCGGAACTGCCAACACAGGAATCAACGTTGAACGCCAGTCCTGAAGGAAAATGAAGACAACAATTCCTACCAGAATAAAGGCTTCGATAAGGGTTGTCAGTACTGCACTAATGGAAGCGTCAAGGAATCTGGAGACATCATAAGCCATATTGTACTCCATTCCGGGAGGAAAAGAATTGACTTTTAATTCTTCCATTTTTGCTTTTACACTTTCAATAACTTCTGAGGCATTGGAACCCGGACGCTGTTTCATCATAATAGAAGCAGAAGGTCTTCCGTCTGTCTTGGAAACCATTCCGTAATTCATTGCTCCGAATTCTACTTTCGCAATATCCTTCAATTTTAAGATTGTTCCGTCTACATCCGAGCGGATGGGAACTTCTTCATATTGTTTAGGCTCAAAGAATTTACCTTTATACTTGATGACGTATTGTAACTGGCTGGAAGTTTTCCCTGAGGTTTCTCCTACTTTCCCCGGTGCTGCAGAAATATTCTGCTTTTGCAATGAGGCAATCACTTCATCTGCTGAAATAGCATACGCCGCCATTTTCTGTGGATCCAGCCATATTCTCATCGAATATTCTTTTTGCCCCATGATCTCTGCACGGCCTACTCCATCAATACGTTTCAACTCCTGAAGAACGTTGATATCTGTAAAGTTATAGATAAACTGCTCATCCTGACTCGGATCTGTACTTGTGATGTTAAGGTACATTAGCATACTGTTCACCTCTTTTTCAGTGGTCACCCCCGCTCTGATTACCTCTTCAGGAAGTTCATCAAGAATAGTTGTTACCCTGTTCTGAACATTTACCGCTGCTACATCGGGATCTGTACCTACTTCAAAGAAAACCTGAATCAAGGTAAGCCCGTCATTGGAAGTTACCGTAGACATATAAGTCATCCCCGGAACTCCGTTGATGGCACGCTCCAGCGGAAGGGCAACAGCATTAGCTGATACTTCAGCATTGGCACCGGTATATTTTGCTGTTACCGTTACTGAAGGAGGTACAATATCCGGGAATTGGGTAATAGGCATCTTTAATAATGCCATGATTCCCAGCAGTACAAATAATATGGAAATAACCAACGAAAGAACCTTTCGTCTTATAAACATTTCTACCATTATCAATTGATTTAAAGATTATGAAAGGTTATCCCTTCTTTTTAATTTTAATGACCTCACCGTCTTTTAAAGACTGGGTACCTTCATAAATGATTAAATCTCCCTTTTTAAGACCGTTTTCTACCATATAGGAATCCCTCAGAGTAGTTCCGATCTTAATATTGGTCATTTTCACCTTATTCTGCTTGTCCAGCACAAAAACATAGGTTTTATCCTGAATAGAGAAAGTCGATTTTTGGGGAATTAAAATGGCATTATTCTGTTGTTCTGAAATAATAAGCTTTCCCGAAGTACCATGTTTGATTAATCGGTCAGGATTAGGAAATAGTACTTTATATCTGATGGATCCCGTGGCCCTGTCTATTTCTCCTTCTGCTGTTTTTAAAGCTCCATTAAACTGGTAATTGACCCCATTAGGCAAAGTCAATTCAATTTTCTGATGGTTACCGATTTTATCATTGGCAAGCAATTCAAAGTACATATTTTCCGGGATTGAAAAATAGGCATACACTTCATTCAATTGGGATAATGTCGTCAGTAATGTTCCATTTTCCACCAAACTTCCGTCTTTATGGGGAATAACATCAATAACGCCATCAAAAGGGGCCGTAACTCTTGTAAAACTTATCTTTTGAAGTACAGTTTTCTTTTCGGCATCAGCAAAGGCATGTTTAGCTTTGGCAGATGAGAGTTTTGCTTTTACCATCTCCAGCTCATTATTGGCTACAAATTTTTTAGCATGGAGGCTCTGAATCTGCTTCAGTTCCACCTCAGCAATACGAACATCAGCCTCTGTTTGCTTTAATGTGGCATTAGCTTTCAACAATTCCATCTGCAGTTCAGCATCATTGATTTTAAATAAAGCCTGCCCCTGATGTACAAACTGTCCCTCATTCACGTAAATATGCTGTATGATTCCTCCGATTCTGGAGCGCATTTCTACATTTTTTTTGGCTTGAATATCTGTTACAAACTGATTGCTGACTAAAGTATCTTTTTCTTTGATTTCCAGTACAGGGACTTCCTTTTCTTTCTGGCTGTTTTTTTCCTTGGTTTTACTGCATGACACAGCGAATAATGTTGCAAAAGTGCAAATTATTACGTTTTTAAAATACATCTAAAAATGTTTAAGTTATAAAATTTCGTTAAAATAAACTGATTTACAGAAACTTAAACTAGTACAATTGGAGGAGATGGAGAAAAGACTTAACTCCACAAATGGTCGAAAGTGAAATATCAGGAAGGGTAATTTTCGGGCTTAGTTTTAAGATTGCCGAGAAATCGCCTGCTGCATCTTCATCTTTACGGGCACCATGTTTTACAATTTTTGAGGCTGCAGGCAATGCATGCGTGTTCATATCAGCCTCTTCATAGACATCTAAAAGATGAATATTGTTTACGTGGGGAACATGGGGGACATTATTCAATGATTTTTCTGCCCAATTCGAATTGAAAAGGGTAAAAACCAATATAATATAAAACATGATAAATGACCTCAGACCTGCCATGTCAAATGGAATACGTTGTTTTTTTAGTAAAAACGATAGTGATGCAAAAATAAGAATTTTTACCGGGAACACCTGCCCCTTAACTGTTAAAAAAACTTAAACAATTAACAAATACGGGAGATTTTAATTGTAGAGTCAATCAAAATTCTTAGACCAAAACTTACATCTTATGAATAAAAAAAGTGAGCCTAAGCCCACTTTGATTGAATATTTTTTATTTTAAAACCTCATCACATCCTTTACCACTCCACTTTTCTGGGTATGCTGTAACAATTCGGTTTCAATAAACGATTTGATTTTCTCTTCGGAATGATCACTTGGAAATAAAAGGTGAACATTTGCTCCCGCATCAAGTGTAAAGAACAAAGGAAGACCGGTTTCTCTTCTAAAATCCCAGATCTTATTGATCACTTCCAATGTGCCTGTTTTCATAAGGATAAAGGCCGGATCACTCATCATCATCATGGCGTGAAGAGTTAGGGCTTCATGCTCTACCAATTTGATAAAACTTTCCATATCGCCATTTTTTAAAATGTGCTTCATCGGAACAAAGTTTTCTCTTGCTTCTTGGAATCTTCTTTCGGCGTAAGGATTGGTTTTCATTAAGCCATGACCAACTGTTGAAGACACACTTTTTTGTCCTTCATGGATTAATAAGACCCAGTCATTGAAATTCTTAAATACCTCATGAATTTCAGACTCAGGGTAAGCGACTGCAAACAAATCAGAACTTCCTTCCACCTCATCGGTTTCTCCCCATACGATAAGTCCGTTATATAAACTTCTGCAAGCACTTCCACTTCCTAATCTTGCTAAGAATGATGCTTTTTTTAAGGACTCTTCCTGAGAAGATTTTCCTGTAAATACTTCATCCAGTTTCATCAGACATTTAGCGATTGCCCCAAATCCAGAAGCAGAGCTTGCAATACCTGAACTATGTGGGAAGGTATTTTCCGTTCTGATGATATACTGACCTTTTAGAATCCAAGGAAGATATGGCTCGATATTTTTGAAATATTTTTCGATTTTTTCAGCAAATTTCACTTCTTCATTTCCTGCCAGAAAAGTCTGCACAGAAAAAGACTCACCTGCAATAAACTCCATTGAAGTATTCGTTTTACAGTGATTCAAAGTATAACTGATACTTGGATTTGCCGGAATCTGATCGGCATATTTCCCCCAATATTTGATCAGTGCAATATTAGATGGGCAGCTCTCTGAAACTGTTTGTGTATGGATTGTAAAATTTTCTTTTCCTATAAATTCTTGTGTTGTCATCGTTTACTTTAAGTGATAAAACCTGTTCTTTTTAACCGCCTGCCAAATCTTCGAATACTTCCCTCTGAGAAATAGAGATTGAGTACCTCAAAATAGCCATCGGTTTTTAACCTTTTGCGGGCTGTTAGTTGACTACATTTTATTGTTAATACATTTTTTCAATAAGATCCGCATATTTTTTCAATACTACATTTCTTTTCACTTTCAATGTGGGAGTAATCTCCCCGGTATTGATATCAAATTCTGCCGGCATCAGAGTGATTTTTTTCACTTTCTCATAGTCGGCAAGGTGGCTTTGCAGTTCTTTCAGTTTTTCTTTGTAAAAACTCACAATTTTGTCATTCTTTATGGCTTCTTCCCAATTGGTAAAAGGGATATTATTAGCTTTAACAAAGTCATGCAGAAATTCAAAATTCGGAACGATTAAGGCAGAAACAAACTGTCTTCCTTCTGCTACCAGCATAATTTGCTGAATAAAGTTATTGTTGGTCAGAAGATTTTCTATCTGTTGGGGGGCAATATATTTTCCGTTGGATGTTTTCATCAGATCTTTAATCCGGTCTGTGATGATAAGATTTCCGTGGTCATCAATCTTTCCTGCATCTCCTGTTTTAAACCATCCATCTTGGGTAAAGACTTTCTGAGTTTCTTCAGGTCTGTTATAATATCCTTTCATTATACCGTTTCCTTTAGCCTGAATCTCGTCGCTTTCTCCGATACGGATCTCCACACCGGGTAGAGGTTTTCCGCTGGTTCCATGTTCAAAATGCGTTAAAGGGAACAGCGTTAAAGTAGCTGTTGTTTCTGTCAATCCATATCCTACTGTTACGTGAATTCCTACGGACTCAAAGAATCTAGTCACTTCAGGAGATAACGAAGCACCTCCGCATGGTAAAAACCATAGTCTTCCGCCCATCTTTTCTTTGATCTTACTGAAGACCAACATATCAGCAACCGATTCTTTTAATTTTAATCCGAAAGGGATTGGCTTTTCGTTTCTTCTCAATTCGGAAGTTTCCCATCCGGTTTTCAAAGCCCAGTCAAATATTTTTTTCTTAAGTGGTGATCCCTCTTCTGCTTTTTCTAATACACCGGCATAGACTTTCTGGAAAAATCTTGGTACAGCACACATTGCCGTAGGTTTCACCTCTTCTAATGCTTTTGCAACATTTTTGGGATCTTCAAGGAAATACACTCTGGCGCCCCCGTATAGGCAAAGTAAGCTCCAGCTTCTTTCGAAAACATGGCTTAATGGTAAAAATGCCAATGACAGTTCTTCTTCAAAATTTTTAAATTTAAAAAATTCAAAGTGGGAATCGAAAGCTTTGATAAAGTTTCCATGGGTAAGCATTACGCCTTTTGGAGTACCGGTAGTTCCTGAAGTATAGATCAGCGTTGCAGTATCATCATTCTCTTTTTTACAGATTTTCAATTCTGGAGAAGCTTTTGCAATAAAATCTTCAAGATAAAAACTATTAAATTCTTTCTTGATCCACACTGCTTTTTTAGCAACTATAATGGCTTCAAGATTATTTTCTTCTTTATGTAAACATTCAATACAGGCGTCATACTGAGCCTGATTTCCCACTAAAACAGCTTTAGATCCTGAATCGTTAATGATGTATTCTGCCTGTTCAGCATTATTGGTTGAATAAATAGGAACTGTAATGGCTCCTATTGACATCGCAGCCATATCAAAAATCATCCATTCAGATGAGTTATCAGAATAAATAGCTACGGTATCGCCTTCCTGAATTCCTGAGCTTTTTAACGCATTCGCTGTTTTGAAAATAATTTCACTGAATTTTTTCCAACTCAATTCTTTCCAGGCTTCATCTTTCTTTTTAAAACCAATGGCTGCCTTTACAGGGTGCTTTTCTACATTTTTAAGGATAATTGCCTCTGCAAGATTCATTTCTTCAACTTTTTGTCGTTAATATAATTGTTCAGGTGAAAGTCTATACTTTCTTTTACAGGGATAAACTGATAATCCAGTTTTTGTTTGACTTTGTGATTTGAAATGGTGTTGAATGAAGATATAGCCTCTATATTTGATTTTGTAACCATTCTAAGCTTTGGAATCAACCAACCGAATAAAATATTGGCTAATCTTCCGATATTAAGTTGTGATTGCGTCAAAATTCTGGCATTTTTAAGTCCCAATCTCGTTCTGACTTGTTTTGCCAGGTCGGCATATTTATTATTTTCGGAGACAATAATAAAACGTTCTCCAAAAATATTATTTTCCATAAGCTCTATAGCGGTTTTTGCCACATCTCTTACATCAACATAGGCAGAACCTCCTGAAAATGTAAAACTATTGTCTTCAAAAGTAGAAAAAAGCTCTCCACTGCTTTGATTCCAGTTTCCGCTACCGACAATCATTCCCGGATTGATAATCACAACATTCAAGCCTTCAGCAGAAGCTCTCCAGGCCTCCATTTCAGATAAATGTTTGGAAATCGCGTAGGCGGAATGTTCCAGTTTCGGATTAAAATCAGAGTCTTCATCCAGCTCTCCTTTTTCATTAAAATTATCTAAAACAGCAACAGAACTTACGTGTAGGAATTTTTTGACATCTGATCCTTCACAGGCAAACAATAAACTTTCTGTACCTTTGATATTGGTCTGGTACATTTCTTTTTCGTCTTTGGGATGAAAGCTTACTTTTGCGGCACAATGATAGACCTCTTCTACGCCTTTTAAAGCCGTTTCCAAGGAATCAGGATCATCAAAATTCACATCTACCCATTGAATTTTATTAAAAAAATCATCAGGGTTTTCTGTGTAAAAACTGTATGAATGCCTTACTTCGTTTAAATTGCTGCCCGGTCTTTTGGAAGCACGTACATTTTTACCTCTTTTAAGAAGTTCCAGTACAATTACTCTTCCCAGAATTCCGGTAGCACCTGTTACAAAAACCATTAATTATTTTACTTGATTGCTGACTAAAATATGACAATATTTTCTATCCGGCAATTCTTCGAGTCCCCATAAAAGTTCTTTCAAAAAACTGCTTTTGCAAATTTGCGATTTTTAAAGCATAATTCAACTTAATTTAACCAATATTATCATTTTGAAAGTTAGAAACAGTGGATCATTTTCAAGGGTTGTGGAATAAGCAATCAGGGTATTCCGAAGTTTTATAAATCGTAAAGATTAACCTTTTTAGCTGTTCACACAATAAAAAAGTATATCAACACCTTCTGATACAGGGTCTATTTATAAATTCCATTCACTTTTAGCCAGTTTAAAAAGAGCTCTGCCCATTCCCCGGTATTGGTTCCTTTTTTACCTAATCCCCAACCGTGACCGCCTGATTGAAACAAATGTAATTCTGCAGGGACATTCTTGTCTTTTAATGCCTGATACATAAGAATACTGTTTTCTACAGGAGAAATAGGATCATCTTGAGATTGTGCCAAAAAAGTGATCGGAGTATTCGTTCTTACCTGCTTTTCAACAGAAAGTTTGATCTGATATTTCATATCCGGATTTTTCCCTAATAAAGATTTAAAAGAATGTGTATTGTTGTTGGGAGGTAACATAGATACTACGGGATAGATCATCCCTGTAAAGTCAGGTCGGGCAGAAACCTGATCAATTGCATCCTGAGGCGGATAGTATACAGTGTCGAATGCAGAGGAAATATATCCTGCAAGATGGCCGCCTGCTGAAAAACCAAGTACGCCTATTTTTTGGGGATCGATTTTATATTTTTCTGCACTCTTCCTAATGATTCTCAAAGCCCGTTGTGCATCCTGAAAAGGAGCCCATGTTGTGCCCCATCCTTCTCCGGGAAGCCTGTATACCAATTCAAAGGCAGTAATTCCCTGAGATTTCAACCATTCTCCGACAGGATTACCTTCTGAACCTGATTCAATATGGGCATATCCTCCTCCGCTTATGACCAGTACTGCAATTCCATTCGGTACTTTGGGTTGATGGATAATTAATTGAGGAATACTGACATTAGTTATAGAGCCTTTTGAAGAAATCTTGTTTTCACCTTCCGGTCCGGGACCATCAGGAATTGCCTTCCAGAGGGCAATAACAGGTAACTGACCCTGAATAAAAAATGTCTTTTGTCCCAAAAACAAATAGCCAAAAAAGAAAAAGCATAACAGAAAATTTTTCATTCAATTGAATTTTAATATTTGCATAGCACTGAAAAAATTCACCACCTATATAAAACTATATTTCAACCTATTAAATATAATTAAAACTATATACATTTCAAACGAATTTTCATATTCACTTCATTTTTCTTATATTGTATACTCAACCACATACTATGCTAAAAAACACATTTTTTATTCTTCTCGCCGCCTCTTTTCTTTTGGTAAGCTGCGATTACAAGGAAAAAGAAAAGAATCTGACGGATAGAGAAAAACAATTATTGGAGAAAGAAAAAACATTTGCAAAGAAAGAATCTGAATACCAATCACTCGTAAAAATGAGAGACAGTATTTTTGCTAAAAAGGATTCGGTAGTGATTGCTCAATGGCCTGCAGAAATTTCAGGCCCCTGGAACGGCAAAGTAGTCTGTACGGATTCTAACTGCAGTGATTATGCAATAGGTGACCAGCGTACTGATATCTGGGAATTCGACAATGACTCTACTCAACCCATTACCAAAATTATCAATAACAATAATCTGATAAGGTTGTATACCGGTAAGTTTGAAAATAACGAGATCAGACTTTCTTTTAAAACAGATTCTACGGCTAAAAAAAATGTAGAAATGAATGTCCTTCTTAATGACATTTCAGACAACAAGATCAAAGGCACCCGAACCGTTACTTCTGATGGTTGTACCGCCAAATTTTCTGTTGAATTAGTACGTTCCACCAAATAAACACCTATGATTTTACTGAGTATACACAATCTGAGTTTTCCTATAGAAGATCCGGTATTAAAGTTCCTATTGGTACTGGTCATCATCCTTGCTGCTCCACTCCTATTGAATAAGATTAAAGTTCCACACTTGCTGGGGCTGATTATTGCCGGAGCCATTATTGGCCCGAACGGCTTTAATGTATTGTCGAGAGACAGCAGTATTGTTGTTACCGGAACGACCGGGCTACTTTATATTATGTTCCTCGCAGGGCTGGAAATCGATATGGGCGACTTTAAAAAGAACAAATGGAAAAGTCTTACTTTTGGTATCTATACTTTTACCGTTCCTTTTGTTTTGGGATATCTGGGCGGCTATTACCTTCTCCATTTCTCTATGTTAACTTCCATATTATTTGCGAGCCTTTTCTCTTCTCATACCCTGATTGCTTATCCGCTGGTCAGTAAATTAGGGATTGCCAAAAATAAGGCTGTTAATATTACCGTTGGTGGTACCATGATCACTGATATTCTGGCCTTATTGGTACTTGCCGTTATTGTAGGGATGTCCCAAGGGGATGTAGGGACAGAGTTTTGGGTTACATTATCTGTTTCTTTTGTTCTTTTTGCATTGATTGTACTGATTGTCTTTCCTATTATAGGGCGTTGGTTTTTCAAAAAAGTGGATGATAAAATTTCACAATATATCTTTGTACTGGTCATGATTTATCTGGCTGCTATGCTAGCTGAGCTCGCCGGTGTGGAAGCTATTATCGGGGCATTCTTTGCTGGATTAGCTTTGAATAGGCTTATCCCTCATACCTCATCTCTTATGAACAGGGTTGAGTTTGTGGGAAATGCCATCTTTATCCCCTTCTTCCTGATCAGTGTGGGAATGCTGATTGATTTTAAAGTTTTTGTTCAAAGCTGGGAGACCCTTGAAGTGGCAGGAATAATGCTTGTTGCCTCTATTGGTGGAAAATACTTATCTGCAGTAGCGACTCAAAAGACCTTCAGACTTACCAAAGAGGAAGGAAAGCTGATCTTTGGATTAAGTTCCGCATCCGCTGCAGCTACACTTGCTTCAGTAATGGTAGGATATAACATCATTCTTTCTGAAACTGAAACCGGAGAGCCCGTGAGATTATTAAACGAACACGTCCTTAACGGAAGTATCCTGTTGATCCTTATTTCTTGTACTATTTCATCATTTATCTCAATGTCAAGTGCTCAAAAAATTGCTGAGTCAGACAATGAAGACACTGTTTCCGGAAACACTCACGAAGAAGAAAATATTCTACTGGCCATTAATCATGAAGAAACTGTAGACAGAATGGTTAATCTTGGAATTCTGATCAAAGCACATTCCAATACGGAAGATTTATTTGCATTGAATGTCATCAATGAAGATAAAAATGAGTCATCTGTAAAAAATGCAGAAAAGCTTCTTCACCAGGCAGTAGATGCTGCAGCGGCAGCAGATGTCAAATTACAGGCTCTTAAAAGATATGACAATGATGTCATCAACGGAGTCAACAATGTTATTAAAGAACAAAAAATTACGGATCTTATCATTGGATTAGAAGATGAAAAAGGGTTCTCGCCTTCTTTTGTTTATAATTTATACAATGGTTATCTTCAGAATGATGATGCCAACGTATTGGTGTATCATGCTGCACAACCCCTTTCTACCATTAAAAAATATGCTGTAATGCTCCCTGAAAATGCCCATAAAGAAGCAGGTTTCTTCCATGCTCTTCTGAGAGTTTGGAATATCGCCAGAAATTCGGGAGCTACGGTCATTTTCTATGCGCCTGAGAATATTCTGGAAATCCTTCAGAAAATCATTAAAAAAGCCAATATAGAAGCTGAATTTATCATTATGAATACGTGGCAGGATGGTGAAAGAACAGCTGCAGAACTAAAGAATGATGAAGCCTTAATTATTTTTATGGCTAAACGCGGTATGAAGTCCTATATTCCGAGGATGAGATTGATTCCTGAATTATTAAACAGACATCTGAATGATAATAATTATCTCTTGATCTTCCCTTTCTCCGACTATGATAAAAACAGCCCCGAAATACGATCTGTAGGAAATCATGGAGATTTTGTAGAGATTGGAAATGTAATTCAGAAGATATTCAAATAAAATCTTCAATGGTGTCAGGCTAAAGCCCAATCCTCTTGAATTGATTGTTATCAAAAAAGGGAGCTGTTTTCAATGAAACAGCTCCCTTTTTTATTTTAAATTAATTATTCTGAAATAACTCTTATCATAGCTTTCACTTGTACAAGCTTTTCCATGAGCTCTTCTCTGGAATCAGCAAGAACATTGATGTGACCCATTTTTCTTCCCGGTTTGGTTTCAGTTTTTCCATATAAGTGAATATAGGTTTCAGGCAACTTCAGTACTTCTTCCATTCCTTCATAGACTACTTTTCCTTCATATCCTTCTGCTCCAACCAGATTGAGCATTCCGCTGTAAGTGATGGCATCCGTATCAGCTAAAGGTAAATTCTTTACGACACGGTACATTTGCTCAAACTGCGAGTTGGTATTTCCTTCCTGGCTCTGGTGTCCGGAATTATGCAGTCTTGGTGCTGTTTCATTGACCCAGACTTTTCCTTCTTTATCAAGGAATAGCTCGATGGCAAAAAGACCCGGAGAGTTTATAGTATTTAAAAACTTCTCTGTAATCCACTCAATTTGCTGCTGAACATCTTCGGTTAAAAGAACCGGGCATACATTGAAATCAAGCAGATTCAGTTTTGGATCTGCAACCATTTCCGTTACCGGGAAAGTATTTGTTTCTCCTTTTTCATTTCTTGCTACAATTACAGAAAGTTCTTTATCAATGTCTACCAGACTTTCAATTACTGATGCTTCTTTCCATAGATGTTGATAATCTTCTTCTGTTCTGATGACCTGTACACCTTTTCCGTCGTATCCTCCGGTATTCATTTTCTGAACAAACGGCAGCGGCATCATGATTTTTTCGTCACTGTTCCATACCACCTGAAATTCAGGGCTTGGGATATCGTGTGCTTTATAAAATTCTTTCTGAAGGATCTTCTGCTGAATAGTTTTAATAATATTAGCATTTGGAACAACTCGTATTCCCTGCTTTTCAAGTTCTGCCAAAGCATCAGCATTTACATGTTCTATTTCAATGGTCACCACATCTTTGTCCTTTCCAAAGTTCAGAACAGTGTCGTAGTCATTGAAATTTCCTTGTGTAAAGTATGAGATATTATGACACGGTGCATCAGAAGCGGGATCCAGAGTATAAAACTCATCATCATACTTTAACGCACTTTGTATTAACATTCTTCCAAGCTGTCCGCCTCCCAGAATTCCTATTTTCATTTTTTATTTTTATTAGATTCTTTCTTACTTATTGAATTTTATCAATTTTTAAATATCCCAATCCCATCGGATTTTCCTGATTTTGCACCTCAGTTTTTGTAAGGACAATAGAATATTTTTCTTTCATATTTTCAGGAAGGATATCACTGACATTAAAAATATCATCGATATCTACTCCATGTTTGTCATCAATATGACTTACTGCACCTTCAAAACCCATAGTTTGATAAAAATCGGTTGCCTTTGCTCTCTTCACAATCTCGCCCATCGACTGGCCAACCATCAGATGCTGTTCATGAAACTCTTCAAAAAATCCGGGCTTGTACCCTCCTAAATTAAGGAAGTACAGTTGTTCTTCCGATGATTTTTCTCCTTTTTCAACAATCTTTACTTCATAACCATCTGCAAATTTCACCTCCTGATGGCAGTCTACATGGATCTTACCTTCAGCGTCTTTCCAGAAATCCTTCATATCCGGAACAAGATCTTTAAGACTTTCAGCAATTCCGAAAAATACGTCATGCTGCTCAATGTTTCTTCCTTTAGGAGTTGCTCCAAGGATGACATAAAATAATTTCATTTCATTTTTCATGCATGCAAAAATACGTTAAATTTATCTTTTTCAAATGTTTGGCAGACTACTACAATAATTTTATATTTGTAACATTATTTGTAGTATGTCAGAAATCATCATACTCTTCCTTGGCGCAATTTCCGCCGGCCTTTTGGGTTCACTTACAGGTTTGGGAGGAGGAGTTATTATCATTCCTTTATTAACACTGGGTTTCGGAGTTCCAATGCATTATGCTATTGGGGCCTCACTAATTTCTGTCATCGGAACCTCTTCCGGTGCCGCAGTTGCTTTTGTTAAAGAAGGCTTTACCAATATGAGAATCGGTATGTTTCTTGAAATTGCCACTACAGCAGGGGCAATTATCGGAGCATTAGTCTCAGGAATGCTTGACCCTAATACAATTGGGATTATTTTTGCAAGTATCCTTCTGTTGACAGTCATTTTGAACCTTAAGGGAAAACCCGACCATCAGGAACCTCTGATAAAAGGGAGTCTTGAAGAGAAATTAAAATTATTCGGAACTTTCCCTGATAAAGGAGTTTTGAAAAGCTATTCTGCAAGAAATACAGTTCCCGGATTTTTAATGATGATGTTTGCCGGTGCGATGTCCGGACTTTTAGGAATTGGTTCAGGCGCCTTGAAAGTATTGGCAATGGATAATATGATGAAACTTCCTTTTAAAGTTTCTACTACAACCAGTAACTTTATGATTGGAGTAACGGCAGTAGCCAGTGCATTGATCTACTTCCAGAGAGGTGAAATCATTCCTGTTATTGTTGCACCTGTGTTAATTGGTGTGGTAATAGGAAGTTTTATCGGGTCGAAAACACTAATGGTATCCAAGACCAAAAAGTTGAAAGTATTTTTTGCGATTGTCATTACCATTCTTTCTATTTACATGATGTATAACGGTATCAACAAAAGCTTCAGATAATGAAAAAGAATTTTACAGACGTTGATCTGAACCGTTCGGTAGGGAATCTTCTCAGATTAGGAGTTATTCTCTCGGTTGCAACATCATTAGTTGGTTTTGTTAAGCTATTTATTGAAGGTTTTGAGATGC
Source organism: uncultured Chryseobacterium sp. (assembly GCA_963518055.1). Taxonomy (GTDB): domain Bacteria; phylum Bacteroidota; class Bacteroidia; order Flavobacteriales; family Weeksellaceae; genus Chryseobacterium. Next base: position 58,280 of record CAUQIC010000006.1, on the reverse strand, counting down.
CTAAAAAATACAGCAGCCTGAATGTGGGTACCTCTTCCGAAAAAGTATGGGGACATTTTTGGGATTCACTTTGTAAAGGAGAAGGTTCGGCAATTATCCAATTGGGAATTCTTCTGTTGATTTTTACCCCTTTAATGAGAATTGTCTTTGCTTTAATAGGCTATTTAAAAGAAAAAGACTACGTCTATGTAGTCATTTCTTCTATTGTTTTAACCATTATGGCGGTAAGCTTCTTTGCGGGCTACGCGCACTAATTTTCACATTTCATAAAACTCCAACGGCAGCTGGTCCGGATCCTGGGTAAAGAAAAATTCTTTTCCCGTGAATTCATCTATTCTGATCTCTTCACAATCTAAACCTTTCCCGATCAGTTCATTTCTTTTTTCATTTACATTCTCAACTGAAAAGGCAAGATGTCTTAATCCACAGGCTTCCGGGCGGGAGGGTCTTTTGGGTGGATCAGGAAAAGAAAATAGTTCAATTACATAATGATCTCCGATGGCCAGATCAAGTTTATAAGACTGTCTTTCTTCGCGATATACTTCACGAACAATATTCAATCCCAACACCTCGGTATAGAAATTTTTTGACGCTTCATAATCTGAGCAAATAATTGCAATATGATGGATGTTCATTCTTGTTTTTTAATTATTAAATACTACTTAATCTCTCTGCAATTATCCTTTCTCCTGGTATCAATAACATATTGTATTTTCCAGTCGTTATTCTGCTTTAACAATTGAAAGCTGTTGGCCCCGCAGTGGGAAAATTTATCTTTAAGGTAAAAAGAATAGGGAGTAAACACACTGGCTAAATTTCCATCTGTGTGAATAGCTTCTATTGTAATTTTCTCTTCCAGATCTCCTTTTGAAAATTGGGATACAGAGTTTATAAAATCCTGTATGTTCTCGTTCTTCACTGTTCCATCTTTCGTAATGGTTTGAAGAATTGCCGTTTCTGTAAATGCAGATTGTATCAATACAGGGTCTGCATTTTTCATCCCAAGGAACAAGTTACGGATAGGCTTTTCTATGTCCTGATTTTGTTGACCGAAACAGGATAAACTGAACAATAAAAATGCGGTTACGATTTTGTTCATGGTATTTCTGAATTTATTTAATCTAAAAATAAGGAAAATCTGATGGACTTTTAAAACAATTTACTGAGTACTCTGAACCGATAATCAAAAATATACTCCAGTTTATTTTTAACAAAAAGCGTATGTGCAATTTCTCCAAGAAATCCCATAGGAAGCTCATAATCTATCGTATCTCTCATCAGTACCCCATGGCCATTAGGAATAAATTCATGATGATGGTTCCACAATTTGTAGGGACCCTTTTTTTGAAAATCAATGAAACTTTTCTGAAAATCCACATGGGTAATTTCTGTCTGCCATTTCATTTTAATTCCCAATAAAGGAGAAACGTAATAATCGATAAGCATGCCTTCATAAATCTCATCATCAGTCATTTCTGTCAGGACAATAAAGCCCATGTCTTTCGGGGTAATTTCTGAAAGATTATTGGCCGAGGAAAAGAATTTCCAGGCAGTTTCTATATCGCAGTTGAGTTGTTGTTCACGAAAAAGACTGTGTTTCATTGTACTTCTTTTTTAATTATAGATCCACATCAAAACAGGTTTCTTTGAATTCTGAATCATCGGATCAATTTTCTTCATAGCATTATTTGAAATGGTGGGACAGCCCCATCCTTCCGGAGAACCTTTGGGAAAAGTTTCTTCATCACTCATCAAATTCCAGGAGTGAAAGACAATAAATCTTTTTAAAGCATTGCTATTGGTTTCTTCCAGACCATGCATCAGATATTTTACGTTAATCCCCCAATCACTATACCCTCTTCCCTGTAATTTATATTTTCCGAGAGATGAAAGATGACTTCCATCTTCATTACTGAATTCGGGCTGGTCTTTAGAGTGATCTTTACTCCAGGAGTTTAAACCGCAACCATGGCCTACCAAATATTTTTCTGAAACGGAATTATTTTTAAAATCCCAGATAAAAAACCTTTTAATTCCGGAATGAAGGCTCATATCAATAAGGATACAAAAGTCGGTATTAAAATTCTTTGCCGTACAAAATTGCAGCGCCTCTTCTGCCTTTATTTTGATTTTAGAAAAATTAACATCAGGTTTCTTTTCTAGTTTTGCAATAGAGTTTTCCGCGATAATAGGGCTTGCTTTTTTCTCTTTTTCACAAGATAGCAATAGACCTAAAAGAAAAATCAGACCAATCTTATGCATTGTTATTTATAATGTTGAAAGATTCCAAAATCAGAAGGAGTCCAAAGTGCGGCTTTTTGTCCTGCAGCTTTCAACCCTTCATTTGTCCAGGTGTTACAGGTATAAAGAAAGCTATAGGTTCCCTTTGCATCATAAAATGCATCATTGTCTCCGTATACCGCATTGGTAGGGATCAGCATAAATTTTCCGTTTTGATCTCTATCAAATTTCTTTTCTACAAATTGCACTAATTTTTTATATTGAATTTTGCTGATCATGATCATTTTACAATCTTCACCTTCTTTCATTGTTGTATAATAGGTACAGTGCATTGCTGAATCGCTCAACCAAAAAGCTGCTTTTATGGCTGTAGAAAATTTTAGGTCTGCCCAGGTTGGAGTATCAAGATAAAATCCTTTATCTCCCCAACCTATTCCTATATAGTTATAATCTGTTCTCTTAGATTTAGTATCTGTAAAAGGGATTTTCAGACTCCAGTCCTGCAATTCATTTCTTACAGGCATTACAATATCGGTATGTACCCCATTGGTATAGATATAAATTGGAATTTCCTTTTTTTCACCGTCATCTTTAGCTGAAATCGGGATAAATGGAATCAGCAACCCGAGGATTACATAAATAATGACAATTCCGAGGATAATTCCCAACACTTTTAAGGTATAGATCAGTACGCTTTTCACAGTCATGTTTTTTAATAAAATTTAATCTTTAATTTTTAGTAAAAGTATTTGTTTTAATCGAAAAAAACGCTATATTTAGTTACGAAATATTCACAAATATGCGTAAAAATACCAAGTCCCAAAAAAGATTTAAAGTAAGAGTAAAAACTGCTCCAAAAAGAATACAAAAAAAACGTTGATTTTCGGTGAGATTTAATCTCCTGAAAGTCAATTTTTCTTTTTAGGAAAGGCTTTTTAAGAAACTTATTCAACTAAATCTTAACCTCTTTAAGACTAAAAACTTAAGGAATGGTCGATTATCAGCTCTAGTTTGGAACTCATAAAAATTCCAAAGGAGGGATTGTCACCAAAAATTGAGTCAAAATTTAATCTGAAGACTTCTGTAAAAACTCTATATTTCTCTTCAGGCCTGCAAATTTTGTTCTTTTCACAGGGGATTTTCTAAAGATTTCTGAGAAAATTTCTTGGGTCAGTTCTTTCCATTCTCCTTTTTTAAAGTTTTTCAATGCTTCATTGGGAGTGAATCTGCTTTGCTTATGGGGTGCTGAGAAGCGATTCCATGGGCATACATCCTGGCAGATGTCGCAGCCAAACATCCAGTCTTCCATTTTATCTTTAAAATAATCCGGAATATCATTTTTGAGCTCTATGGTTGCATAGGAAATACAGCGGCTTCCGTCAATAATCTTTTCTGATACAATAGCATCTGTAGGACATGCATCGATACATTTTCTGCAGGTTCCGCAATGGTCGGTTGTAGCATGATCAGGAATCAACTCCAAATCACAAATAATTTCGGCAAGAAAATAAAAAGAACCATTTTGTTTGGTAATAAGGTTAGCATTTTTTCCGACCCATCCAATTCCTGATTTTCTGGCCCAGCTTCTTTCCATAACAGGTGCAGAATCTACAAAAACTCTGAATTCGAACTCCCCTATTTCATCCTGAAGCTCTGCGACCATCTCTCGGAGAATTTCTTTGATCACCTCATGGTAGTCCTCAGCATAGGCATATTTTGAAATCTTAAAGTTCTCAAGGATTGAGAGTTTTTCCTCGGGAAAGTAATTATATGAAAGGGAAATCACAGATTTAGAGCCTTCCACCAAAAGTCTTGGGTCAAGTCTTTTATCAAAATGATTTTCCATATACTTCATTTCGCCATTAAAGTTATTTTTAAGCCATTTTTCAAGAGGTTTTGCATCTTCCTCCAGAAAATCAGCTTTAGAAATGCCACAACTCTGGAATCCAAAACTTTTTGCCTTGGATTTTATCAGTTGGGAATATTTTTCAGCGCCTTCATTCATAATTTCACACTGCAAAATTAAGATTATTTTATAAATTTGTCACTCTTAAAATAATTGTAAAAAAACTAGCCAAGAACTATGAGAAAAATAAGTCTTTTAGCAGGTCTTCTTGCTGTAAGTACATACTATGCACAAATTAAATTTGAAAAAGGTTACTTTATAGATAATTCCGGTACCAAAAAGGAGGTTTTAATCAAGAATTTAGACTGGAAAAATAATCCTATAGAATTTGAATACAAATCTGATCATTCTTCAAAAGTTCAGAGAGAAAATATTAATAATGTTCGTGAATTCAGTATTGACGGAGATCAAAGGTATATCAGATCCAAAGTAATGGTTGATCGTTCTTCTGTAAATCTCAATTCAATGTCAGAGAACAAGGCCCCGGATTTTAAAGAGGAAACAATATTTCTTAAATATATTATCGAGGGAAAAGCAGATCTTCTCTACTATGAAGACGGAAATATCAGAAGATATTTCTACACCTCAGAAAATTCTGAACCGGAGCAGCTTATTTATAAAGCTTATTATGTAAATGAAGGAAGTGTAGGGTATAATGAAGATTATAAAAAGCAGATTATTGAACACCTGAAATGTGGGATTAATGATAAACAACTGCAAAACATCAATTACAACACAAAAGATCTTACAAAAATATTCACCCAGTATAATGAGTGTTCCGGGGATCCAATTGTAAATCATACAAAAAGTGAGATAAAGAAAAATCTCTTCCATCTTACTATCAGACCGGGCGTTAATTTTTCATCTTTTGAAACTACTCATCATTATAACTACCAAAGTGTGAATACTGATTTTGGAAAAAACACTTCTTTCAGAATCGGTCTGGAACTGGAATACGTTCTTCCTTTCAATAAAAACAAATGGGCTCTTTTGGCGGAACCTACCTACCAATACTATAAAGGCAGTAAGGATATTACTGAAAACAAAGGAAGCTATTTCGAATACACCTATACCGCTAAGACAGATTATAAGTCTATAGAACTTCCTCTTGGAATAAGGCATTATTTCTTTTTGAATGACCGTTCAAAAATATTTTTAAATGCAGCGTATGTATTAGATTTTAGCATGAATTCTTCTATAAAATTCGACCGAACAGAACTTGAAGTTACCTCAGGAAATAATGTTGTCTTCGGAGCCGGATATAAATACAACGATAAATTCAGTGCAGAAGTCAGAATTGGTACATCCAGAACTCTTCTCCGCAATTATGTAAGTATAGATTCTGATTATAAGGCCGTATCTTTAATTTTAGGATATACTCTATTTTAAATAACAAATATCCGGCACCGCATTTTTATAAAAAAATACGTAATTTCGTTTATAATTTAATGTTTAAACCCAACAACTATGTCTTTAATAGAAGTAATACAATCCGGAAATTATGAATTGATCGACGTTCGCGAGCCAATGGAGCTTGAAATGGACGGTAATATAGAAGGTGCTAAGAATATTCCTCTGGGTGAAGTAGAAGATAGACAAGATGAAATTTTATCTATCGAAAAACCTGTTATTATTTTCTGCAGAAGTGGAAACAGAAGTGGAAAAGCATTAGAATATCTAACTTCTCAAGGATTAAAAGACGGTTATAACGGCGGCGGCTGGGCTGAGCTTAAGGCTGCTCTTGAAGCAAACAGAGGAACTTTTTAAAAGTTCCTTTTTTTATATCCCTAAGTACCATGAATCTGAAAAATCAATTTGAGCGACTCTGCTTATCATTTACTGCAGACAAAAGTTTAATCGGTCATTTATGGACGGAAATTGAGATAAAATACACTGAAAAAGGCAGATACTATCACAATCTCTACCACCTTGAAAACATGTTTCAGGAACTGGAAGTTGTAAAGGACAAAATTTCAAACTTTGCTGTGGTTTCTTTTGCTGTGTTTTATCATGATATTATCTATGAGGCAACCTCCAAATCTAATGAGGAGAAAAGTGCTGAGTTTGCAAAAATCAGACTTGCTGAATTAGGCTTAGATAATGATGAAATTATTCTTATTTCTGACCATATTATTGCTACGAAAACTCATCAACACTCAAAAAACGAGGATACCAATTATCTTTTGGACGCAGATCTTTCTATTCTGGGAAAAGATTTTGAAACCTATTCAGAGTATACAAAAAAGATAAGAAAAGAGTATTCTATCTATCCAAATATTCTGTATAATCCGGGAAGAAAGAAGGTCCTCCGTCATTTTCTGGAACTTGAAAGTATCTTCAAAACAAAATATTTTAAAGAGAAATACGAAATACAAGCAAGGGAAAACATTTCTACTGAAATCAGACTATAAGTAGGAACTATATTTTTCCAATATGCTCCCTTTTATATTAAGAAAAAAGACCGTCTTTTCAGATGGTCTATTATTTATACATAAGAATTTTAACCGAAAAAATATTCATCTCATTGGATAAAAAAGCAGTATTTTAATTTTTTATGGTTGAATTCCACAGCCCACAAGCTTTTCCCGAAGTATACTAATTGCCTCTACAGCAGAATGCCCTTCTGCTCTAAGCTGGCTCATGTAATTGCTTACATAGGCATAGTCAAATGTATGGGCACAATCAAATGCTGAGATCCCGCCAAGAACCGTTTTCAACTGTTCAGCCGTTAATTTTTTTCCTTTTAAACTCAGCTCGTTTTTTAATTTTAAATTTTTCATAAATATTTATTTTTGGGTGTATTAAAAATAAAAAATAGTCCCCTTTATTCTTATAATTTCCCAATAAAGTTTGTTACAGCAGTAAGTACCCGTTCAGGAGATTCTTTATGAGGGGTATGCCCAATTCCGGGAATAATATATTTTTCAGCACTCCCACTTACCTGGCTTACTGTTTTTTCAACTTGATCTAACGTCCCATATTCATCAGCTTCTCCCTGGATAAACAGCAATGGGCACACAATATCTTTTAAAAGGTATTCAATATTCCAATTTCGGAAATCATCCCTTGTCCAGGTTTCTGTCCAGGCTTTAAACAGTATTTCCACTTTATCACCATGATATTTTTGTAGCCGTTCTGCAAGGTTTGTTGTTTTATACGCATCCCATGCATCATAAATCCCTTTCAGAGTTACTTCTTCTACAAAAATATGTGCGGCTTCACAAACTACAGCTTCTACGAGTTCAGGATATTTCGCAGCGGTAATCAAAGCAATTGTTCCCCCGTCACTATGACCGAATAAAACAGCTTTCTTAATATGAAGTTCAGATAACAGATCATTCAAGAGGTCTGCCTCCAATTCCATATAATTGACGGATCTTTCATGGGTAAGCATAGGATTCGATTTACCATATCCCAAACGATCATAGATAAGAACGTTACATTCTGTTGCTTCTGACAGTTTAGCCGGTAAATCTCTCCAAAGTGTTACTGAACCCAGAGAGTCATGGAGAAAAATAATGGTAGGTCTATTTTCAAATGAATTGTTGTACTCTATATATAATTCTTTACCTTTTACATTGACTATTCTTTCTTTCATTGATTCAAATTATAAATATCTTTTAAAAAACAGGCATTTTTGTTTCTTCAAATTCTTTTAAAAGGTGATTAAAAACTTCTTCTACCGGAAGAATATCATCAATAAAAGCAGACACCTGCCCTATTTCCAACTCCCCGTCTTCCATGTCTCCTTCAAACATTCCACGTTTTGCCCTTGCTCTGCCTAAAATAGCGGCCAAAGCATCTTTATCTTTTCCGGTCTGGTAGATTTGTTCCAGTTCATTAAAAAATTTATTTTTAACCATCCTTACAGGAGCCAGTTCTTTTAAGGTAAGGTGAGTATCTCCCTCCTGCAGTTCTGTAATTTTTTTCTTCCAGTTGTCATGGGCACTGGCTTCAGTGGTTGCAGCAAAGCGAGAACCAATCTGTACACCATCAGCTCCTAATATCATCGCTGCTTTCATTTGAGAGCCTAAAGCTATACCTCCCGCTGCAATTAATGGTTTGGAGATATGTTTTTTCACATTAGGAATAAGACAGAATGTAGTGGTTTCATCTCTTCCATTGTGTCCTCCTGCCTCAAAACCTTCAGCCACAATAGCGTCTACTCCTGCGTCCTCGCATTTTACAGCAAATTTCGTAGAAGAAACGACATGAGCAACCTTCACCCCTTCTTTTTGTAAGGTTTCTGTATAAGTCTTAGGATTTCCGGCAGAAGTAAAAACAATATCAACTCCTTCTTCCAGTATAATCTGAATGATTTCTTCAATATTAGGGTACAACATAGGAACATTTACCCCAAAAGGCTTATCTGTGGCCTGTTTACATTTCTGAATATTTTCTCTAAGGATATCAGGATACATACTTCCTGCTCCTATTAATCCAAGGCCGCCACAATTAGAAACGGCTGATGCCAGCCTCCATCCTGAGTGCCAGATCATTCCTGCCTGAATAATTGGATATCTTATATTAAAAAGCTCTGTAATTCTATTTTGGCTGGCTTTCATATCATGAAGTTTTTTTGCCGAATTGAAATCTATAAAATTGCTCATGTGTAAAAATACTAAAAACAACTATTAACAAACCTTTCTCTTGATCAAAAATCAGTGGAAAAACCAAATATTATTATTTTTGATATTGTTCTAAGGTACGATCTACAATAGAATTTATCCTTAAAAAGCTATGGACCAACTCCTTTATATCTTTTGAGATGCTATTCTTTTTCAGATCTATCCATCCCTGCATTAAAGTCAGTGGTCCGTATTCTACACTTACATTAGGCCAATCTTTGTGGTATTTATAAAATTCATTTCTAAAATCCTGTGCAAAATTCCTGCTTGATATTTTATAGTCTTTCAACTCTCGCAGCTTCAGAGCATGAATATTATAATATATCTTATCCTCCTTCAGCGTCTTATCATTTATCCATACTGAAAAAAAAATCCTCCCTTTTGCATGTAATGGGGATTGTTGATCACCAGACCAGTGTGGTTTATAAAGTTTAAGTGCCACAGATTCCAAAACAATATCTATGGATACTTTTAAACCCTCGTGATCAATTTTCTCCTGGGAATCCGGATCTATTGCCGAATGAAATTTTTCGAGATAAAAAGCGTCATCCATTCTTTTAATTTTCATAAAGGTACCACATACAAGTGTTGATAAATAAAAAAACCTTCAGAAATTCTGAAGGTTTTGAGTTTATTTTTTGATTGATTCTTTCTTCCAGTTGGCTTTGAAATTACAATTATCGTAACGTCCGTCAATAGAAATAAAAGTTGTTGGTAATTTGGAATTAACAAACTTTTCAACCATTTCATTTTTCTTTTTATTGAGAGCCATTTGCTTGATTCTACTGAAATCCGTTTCCATAGTAATCTGGTGTGCAGGAATAACATCATCTACTTTTATAATCTTTACAACCTTTCTTCTGTTGTCTTCATCTTCAAAAGCTGTTGTAATGTCTCCTTTATTTAATCCGGCTAATTCATAACTGATAGTTCCAGGAATACTTTCTCTTTCGATTTTATCAGAACCATCTGCTCCCGGTATAACTCCCGCATTAAACTTGGTTCTTTTATCTTCAGAAAATTTGAATGCTGCATCTTTGAATGTTATTTTACCATCCACAATCAGACCTTTAATACTATCTAATTTTGCTTTTGCAGTTTTCATTTCCTCTTCTGTAGGAGTAGCCTTCAGTAGAATATGTCTTGCATCATAGACTTTACCTGATCTCTTTATTAACTGAATAATATGATATCCGAATTCAGATTCAATAGGTTCTGAAATTTCATTATCCTGAAGGTTTAGAGCGGCAGCCTCAAATGGCTTCACCATCTGCCCTTTATTAATGTTTTTATATAATCCTCCGTTGGATGCAGATCCTTCATCTTCAGAATAAATTCTGGCCTGGCTTTCGAAACTTTCGCCTCCAGCGATATCCTGTTTGATTTTTTTTAATCGTTTGATAAGATCCTGCTTATGAGCTTCTGTTAATTTAGGATACATCATAATCTGTGCTAGTGTAACCTCATCTTTTACCTGTGGCAACTGCGTTTTATACATATTATAAAAGTCAGTCACCTCATTAGGGGTTACGTCAGCTTTATCTGTTACCCTTTGGTATTTTGCCTGTCCGTAATACTGATCCGTATCGATTTTCTCGATGGCGTTCTTCATTTCATAGGCATTTCTGAACTTATAAGCGGCTAGCAATGTCTTTTCATCCGGAAATTGAGAAAGCAACTGACGGTATTTTTGATTCGCCTGCTCTTTAATAGAAGCAGAACGGTTTTCAATCAGTGTATCTTTTTTAGCTTCGTATACAAGAAGTTTATTGCTGATCAGGTTTTCCAGGAACTCACACTTGTCTGCGTTAGAAGCTCCTTGCTGTTTTCCATAATTCATCTGTTCCGTTACATCAGATTCCAAAACAATTTCATTTCCGATAACAGCAGCAATACCATCCACTAAATCTCCTGATTTTAGTTGGGCATTCATCATATTTGAAGAGAATATCATTATGAAAATCCCAAGGAGAAAAGTGATTTTTAGTCTATTTGTCATTTTACTATTTTAAACAAGTTGCAAATTTAGAATTCTTAACGAATTTTACTCAATTTTTTATTATAAATATTTCTTAAAAAGACTTATTTACTGCAGTTCAACATCAAATGTTGTCAATTCTTTAAATTGTCTCAATCTGTCGAACATATCTGCTTCATTTACTTCTTCAATTCTTTCCGTTCCGAATTTCTCTACGGTAAACGATGCCATTGCAGATCCTACGATCAATGCAGACTTCATGGTATCAAAGTCAATCTTACCTTTTTTAGCAAGATAAGCAGCAAAACCTCCTGCAAAAGTATCTCCAGCACCCGTTGGATCAAAAACATCTTCCAATGGAAGTGCCGGGATCGCAAATACTTTATTATCGTGGAAAAGTAAAGCTCCGTGTTCTCCTTTTTTAATGATTACATATTCAGGACCCATGGTATGGATCTTTTTAGCAGCTTTTACCAAAGAATATTCTCCGGAAAGTTGTCTAGCTTCTTCGTCATTGATTGTGATAACGTCTGTTTTAGCAATCATATCCATCAAAATATCCCACGCAGAATCCATCCAGAAATTCATGGTATCAAGGATAACAAGCTTAGGACGGTTGTTCATTTTTTCTAATACAGACAATTGAACTCCAGGGTGTAGGTTTCCAAGTAATAAAATTTCGGCATCCTGCATTGAATCCGGAATTTTCGGATCAAAGTTTTCCAGTACGTTAACTTCAGTAGCCAAAGTATCTCTGGTATTCAAATCGTTATGATATCTTCCTGACCAGAAGAACGTTTTTCCTTCTTTTACAATTTCAATTCCCTCGATATTTACTTCTCTGTTTGTGAACATATCAAGATGTTCCTGTGGAAAGTCTCCTCCTACTACAGAAACGATACCGGATTTAACGCCTAAAATAGATGAAGTAATCCCAATATAAGTGGCTGCTCCGCCTAAAATTTTATCCGTTTTACCAAATGGTGTTTCAATTGCATCAAATGCAACACTTCCTACAACTAAAAGTTTCATATATTTTTCAATGTATATTAAAAGTAAATTATTTTTTCCATTCAAAAGAATCCAGCAGGTGTTTCATATCATTTTTGATATAGTTTACTGCAGGAGCCAGAGAGTCCGGTTTCGGTCTCGTATTAAAGTATAAATAAGCAGTTACGAAATGTTTCGTACTGTCTGTAATGTAAAACTGAAGATTAGAAGCACTTTGTCCTTTCAGCTCATAAAAATTCCCGTACACTTTTTTCTCAGGGTATTCAAAGGATTTTGTATCTATAGAGCTGGCTTTAATGGTATGTTCATAGACCATTTTTTCTGCTTCTTTAATATGTTCGGCAAAGTCATTTTGTATCGGATAATATGTAACGAAAACTTTGGCTTTCATTTTAGGGTAATTCAGATAATACCAGCACGGCTTTTTGGCATCCGTAATGGTAGCAAAATCTGAGTATTCGAAAGTATAGGCGCAGTTGTTTTCAAACTTTTGATATTTCGGTGCCGGGTATTCCAGACGCAGTTCACCATAAGGTTTCGGAACAGAGTCTTTTCCACAAGAAATTAAAAGCAACGATACAAAAATAAAAATGACCTTTTTTATCATTTTGCAAAAGTACAAATTAGATTTCAGATTTAAGAAGACAAATTTCAGTCTTTCAGAGCCTTTTGAATGTAATTTTCCAAAGGCTTGGGGAAAGATTTTTCATGAGACCCCTCTGTATCAGTAATCAGGTACTGATTTTCATGAATAAAATGATCCCAAATCTCTTCTGAAGACAAATTAACATTAAATATTTCAATACTTAAGTTCTTGTGAGTCAGTTTATGAGTAATCGTTTTCGAACCGGTAATGAAAGGCTCCATTTCAACCGGAATAAAATCCGGAAATTCGAATAATTTCTTCCAGATAAAGTCATCTTTTCTCTGACGTATCAAAAAATTTCCGTTTCTGTGAACAAAATAATAGGTTAAAGCAAGATCTTCGGCTTTTACTTTTTTTGTTTTGACCGGATATTCTGATATTTTTTGCATAGAAAAAGCCAAACAATCATCGTCAATCGGGCATTCTCCACAGAGAGGATTTTTGGGTTTACATATTTCAGACCCAATATCCATCATGGCCTGGTTAAAATCACCAACATTTTCCGGCATCACTAATCTTGCCAATTCTGAAAAGTAAGCAAAAGCTCTTGAGTTTGAAATATCAAAATCATCAGCAAAAAGACGGCTCAGAACACGATAAAAATTACCATCTACTGCAGGCATTTTTCCGCCGAAGCAAATACTTGATACTGCTGCAGCGGTATATTTCCCGACTCCTTTCAGTTTCAGAATTTCTTCATATTGTGAAGGAAAAACACCCTGATAGTCATTCATAATCTGTTGAGCAGCGGTATGAATATTTATGGCTCTGGAATAATATCCGAGTCCTTTCCAGTATAGCAAAACTTCATTTTCTTCAGCTTCTGCCAAAGTTTTTACATCCGGAAATCTTTTGATAAAATTATTGTAATGATTTAACCCCTGATTGATTCTGGTTTGTTGAAATACGATTTCACAAATCCAGATTTTATAAGGATCTTTTGTCTGTCTGAAAGGCAGATCCCTTGCATTGTTCTTATACCACTCCAAAAGCCTGTTTCCTACGTGAAGAAAATCTGAGGCATCTCTATTTTTTTCCAAAAACCTTAATCTGTTTAAATCATTGAAGAGATCAGCATCTCTACACTTATGATATTATTTGATCCTACAAAGATAAGTTTATTTTATTTTTTCTTTAGGGAATAAACAGGAGCTGATTTTAACCACTGATATCTAAGGTTTTTATCTTTAGCTATAAAACGAAAGCCCTGAAGTTGTTTAAGGTAAACATATATTGAATCATTACCATGCCCCTTCAATTTTAATCTTTGAAGAGACAAAAACTGCATGGGAAATTCTACAGTGGAATCTCTGACTGTTTTTAACATTTTTCCGGAGTTGACTTTATAGATAAAAAAGCCTCTTCCACGTCCTTTCGAACTGTCAATAAGCTTTACTCCCGAACCTGCAATCACGAGCTCACTGCCTTCAAAACATTCTTCTTCATTCATGATATAGGCTTTTCCTTCCTGACGTTCATCTGCAAAAAGATCTTCTTCATAATGGGCAGGACTTTGGTATTTTTTTTCACAACTAATCAAAAAGGCCATCAATACAACAGGTATACCAATGAAAAGTTTTTTATTCATATTAATATTCATAGGTGTTGGTAGAAAAAAACCGATGTAAAAATTGCATCGGTTTTTGTTATTAAAAATAAGTTTTTTTATTCCTGAGTGTATTCTGCATCCCATTCGTTACCATCATCCCCCTTGTGCCCGTCCAATTTAATAACGAAACTTTTTGTTGGGAAATAAGGAGTCATACGGATGTCAAGCCATACTCTGTCTTTATTCACTCTATCCTGTTCGAAACGAACAATTTTGAATTTCTCAATTAATTTGTCCGGACCTTTGATATTGTCTAAGAATGTCACAATCTGTCTTCTCAAATCGTCTTCGTTCTTAGCATTCCAGTTTTCAAAAGCTCTTCTGTTCAGGAAGTCAAGCAATACTTTCGTTACATAATCGAATACACGAACTACTGAATATGTCTGAAGTCCGATATTGTCTCCGGTAAACAATGTTTTCGCAGAGAAAGCCATAATTTTTCCGTATTCGTTGACCATCGGAACCAGTCCCATTTTTTCTAACTGAGAAATTTCACTTTTCTTCAATTCGAATTTCACAGCGTCTACTTCGTTGATGTTCCCATGTTTTTTACCTGCTGCTACCTGAGACATCAGTGTTTTGTGAATTTTTCCGGCTAATGAAGTGGAAGGTGGAAGTTCTACATTTTCTTCTTCTCCTACTTCTTCTGCTTTTCCACGACCTACCAGCCAGTTACACGTCATAATTACATTACTTCTGTGAAGCTCACCTCCGGTAAGATTTGCAGAATGAAATAAGTCTACAACATCATCCGGTTTATCCAGATTCGCGAAGTCTGTAACCATCATTACTTTATTTTCGTTACAGATTTTCGCCCATTTTTCGATCACTTTATTAGATCCCAAGTATCCTGGTATGGCCAGAATTGAGTAATTATCTCTAAGATCTAAACGGTCGTAATAGTTCTTAAACTCCTCAGAGATTGCATCTATAAATAAAGGATTATCAAGATCTGAAACCTGATCAAGGCTTGCATTTACAATGCTTACGTTATCCACTTTATCCAATTCTGTATTTTTGTAGAATTGAGCTACAGTTCTGTAGTTGGTTTCTAACGTACGAACGGCATCCAGTGTATTTTTTAAGTTTGTTTTTAGATTCTGATCGGCTTGCTGTGCTTTAGTCTTGCACGTATCAGCCATTTTATCTGCAGATTCATTACCTTCTAAAAGGCTTACCCAAAGATTGATCTTCTGAAGAAGTTCTTTTCTTTCGTCTGCTTTATTGCTGTCATTCAGGAAGATTTCTTTTCTTGCCTTTCTTGTTGGGTTCATATTGGCAATACCGTCTACAACGGATTCAACAAAGCCAAATCCTCCCATTTTATTGAGCTCTGCAAGCGGGTTACCTTTCGGCTGCCCTGTTTGCTGCTGCCCCTGCTGCTGGCTTTCTTGTGCCTGTAATTTGCTATCCATGATTTGATTTAAGTCTTTAATTATTTTTCAAGTTCTTGTGCCACTTCTTTCAATACTTCTATGAATGCCGATCTGGTTTGATCGTTCTCCAACATATTGCGTAGAATTTTATTGGTTTTCAGCTGACGTACAATTTTGTTGTACTGTTCCTGTTCCATGCTCAGTTGCTGAAGGTAGTCTGATTTCTGAGTAAGACTCTTAGGAGTAAAGTCGCCTAGATTTTGAAAACGGAATTCTTCTTCTACCACACTTCCGTCTTCTGTTTCATGTTGTACTGCAACGGAAGGTTGGAAATGTTTGAAAACATCTTCTACAGTTTTTAATCCTGTTACAATTTCAGGAGTATAAGATTCTTCTGTTGTAAGCTGGCTGACTATCAGTGATTTATTTTCCTGTATTTCCTGAATAGCTTCATTAGCGTCTACTTTTACCTCGTTGCCGCCAACACCATAATTAAACATTGCCATATTATTATTATTTTGAGATTTCTTGTTATTATTTGGATCTGTCTTTGAGTAATTTACAGACGAATCAAATAAATTACCAATCCAATGTTTAAATTTAAAAAAAAACTGTAACATACAAAATTTTGTCAAGATTTTTCTTGAATTATTTAAATTTATTTACAATTATTCGCCATACAATCACTTACTTATGATATCACTAAGCTATGAAAAATAAAACAAAATCAGTCATAAAAAATAAAATAAAACCTTTGTGCAGTTTCTTCTTATACCAATGCATCAAATGAATGTTAAAATAAGAATTGATCTGATATTAAGAAAAAATATTCTTTATATTTAAACAAAGTAAACGAACGATGAAAGATGTAAAAATAGCGTTTAGAAAACCCATATTTCCAGTTTCAGAAGAGTTACAGCAATATTTGGAAAAGTATAACAGAACGACCAAGATTCAGTTTTTGTATGAGGATCTCCTAAGGTTTAGTGACAGTGTAAATATTCTGGATAAAGAGGGTAAGGATACGTTGTGGCTTGGGGTATTGTATTCTGAATATGAGTTTAAGGAAATAGAGGCTAATTTAAATAAAATCTACACCCTTCTTCATTCTGACGGAGATACCGCTACTTTACCTTATCTGAAGGTGGATACAATCGACTTTTGTACCTTCGGAAACTCTAAACCTTTCCGAATTCGGGTGAGAAATATCCTGAATGACAACTATACTAATTTTTATATTAAACAGGCAGATGCTTCCCGTATTTATGGACTTGAGCTTGAAGACCTGCTTTCTCCCAACCGGATTAACTTTCTGATTTATAAAAATACTTTAATAGAAGAGCATATTCTGGGAATTCCCGGAGATGTTTTTATTCAGAAACATATGCACAACTGTACCGAGCTGGAAAAAGCTCAGATTTCTAAGGAATTTGTAAAATTTAATGAACGTTGCCTCATTGGACTTCTTGGTGATATGCGGTCTTATAATTATGTTGTTATTCCAATACACGATTTCGATCAGGTTATTTACAGAATTCGCCCCATTGATTTTGATCAGCAGACTTATGAGGGAAATCTGAAAGTTTACCTTCCACAGTATTTTAAGGAAAATAGCCAAATGGTAAACATGGTATTAGAAAAACTGAAACCCAGTTCGATAGAACAGTATCGTAAGGAAGTACGTTCACAAATTGTAAAAAGAGTAACCAGCAGTAAAAACAGATTTGATGAACTTATTTCTATTATGAAAAAAGATAATATTGCACCGGAAGCCAATGTTACAGAACTAAAAACTGCTTTACAAAAACTCACTTATGATGTAAATTTCAAATATTGTAAAAGCATGGGAGATATTATAGAAACCGGAATAAATTTTGTGCTCCGAAATTATAAAAAGGCCTATTAAAAGAAAATCCATCTCAAATTAATCTGAGACGGATTCTTTCTTTTCTAACAATTTTTGGTAGAGATTACCAAATTTTTATTCTGTCCTGAGGCGCTTTATACATTTTATCTCCGGGTTTGATATCAAATGCTTTGATAAATGAATCCTGATTTACCAATGGACCAAATGCTCTATACATTCCCGGTGAATGCGGGTCTGTTTTTACCTGATTAATCATATATTGATCTGTAGCTTTAGTTCTCCAAACCGTTGCCCAGCTCATAAAGAATCTCTGATCTTGCGTGAAACCGCTGATCTTTCCGGGATTACCTTTATCTTTAAGGTACATTTGAAGAGCATCATATGCCACCGCTACTCCACCAAGGTCACCAATATTTTCACCGCTTGTAAATTTACCATTAACGAAACTGCCTTTCACAGGTTCATAACCACTGTATTGAGCAGCCAGCTGTCCTACTTTGGCATCAAAGTTTTTACGATCTGCCTCTGACCACCAGTTATTAAGGTTTCCATCTCCGTCAAAACGGGAACCGCTATCATCAAAACCGTGAGAAATCTCGTGACCGATAACAGCACCAATCCCTCCGAAGTTTACCGCCGCATCAGCTGCAGGGTTATAGAAAGGAGGTTGAAGAATTGCTGCAGGGAATACAATTTCGTTATTGGATCCACTGTAATATGCGTTCACAGTCTGTGGAGACATCCCCCATTCTGTTCTATCAACCGGTTTTCCTACTTTATCCAGACTTCTCTGATATTGCCAAGCGGCAACATTTTGCAAATTAGAATATAATGTAGCCCCTTGTTTTGGAGATTCCACTTTTAATTGAGTATAATCTTTCCATTTATCAGGGTAAGCAATTTTCACCGTAAACTTGGATAACTTTTCCTGAGCTTTCACTTTTGTTTCAGGAGACATCCAGTCTATGTTTGCGATATGCGTCTTAAATGATTTTAAAAGGTAATCAATATAAGTCTGCATCTGTTGTTTTGCCTCCGGAGTAAAATATTTTTCAACATATAGTTTTCCAAAAGCTTCTCCAAGGACTCCGTTAACAAGGGTTAAACCTCTTTTGTTCATCGGACGCTGCTCTTTCTGACCTTGTAGATATTTTGCATAAAAATCAAATCTGATCTGCTCTAAACTGTCATCCAGATTACTTGCATTGCCATTAATCAAATGATACTTTAAGTAATCTTTTAATAAAGGAAGGTTTTTCTGAGTAACAAACTGATCCATATTCTGGTAATATTTCAATTCTCCAATGATCACTCTGTCTGTATTTACTCCTGCTTCTTTCAAGTATTTGGCAAGGTCAACATTTTTAACAAGCCCCGCTAATTCTGATACGTTTTTAGGATTGTATCTCAAATTAGCATCTCTATTTTGCTCAAGAGTCAATAGATAGTTGGCCAGCTGTTTTTCAAAATCTACAACATTCTGCGCTGCCTGTGTTGAATTTTTATATCCTAAAACACCAAATAGTTTTCCTACATAAGATTGGTATTCTGCCAAAGTTTTAGTATTCGCTTCATTAACTTTCTGATAATAGTCTCTTCCTAAACCAAGATCAGGACCTCCAAGGTAAACTGCATTCATTTTGGAGTTCTTCATATCAGCTCCTACTCTCCATCCATAGAAAGAGTTATCTCCAAGTTTTGTTGCGTCTAAAAGATATTTTTGCAGGTCATTAAGGGTTTTGATCCCATCAATCTTCGCGAGATCTCCTTTAATTGGAGCCAGGCCTTCTGCATTTCTTTTATCTGTATCCATAAAAGAAGCATATAGATTCTGGATCTTCTGCCCTTCGGAACCGGACTGATATGTTTCAGTCAAAATTTTATTTAATATATCAAGCGAAGCATCATCCACATTTTCTCTCAATGCATTGAAAGACCCCCAATTTGCTTTATCGGATGGAATTTGAGTGGTCTTCACCCAGTTTCCGTTCACGTAGCTAAAAAAGTCATCTTGTGGGCGCACGCTCTTATCCATATAAGATAAATTGATCCCTTCTTCTTTCATTTCTTCTTTTACCGGCGCTACAGCAGTTGCAGCCTCAGTTTTTGTCTCTGTCCCTGCAGTCTTTGTTGCACCACAAGAATTGAGAAATACGATACCCGAAAGGGCAAGTATTCCGATATTTAGCTTTTTCATTAAAGTTATTTTTGATTTTACACAAACGTATCAAATATACAAACTTTAATGATAATTGAAGAATAATGGAAAGTTGAAAATTGGAAGTTGAAAATATTGAATAAAGAGTTAATAAATATGAGGTTCGGGATTTATTATTAACAATCTAAAAATTAAATTGATGATGATGCTCTTGTTTGTATTTTCATCAAGCAGTAAATTCTACCCCATAAAAGAACAAAACCGTTCATTTCTGAACGGTTTTTATTTTTATTACCAGATTTTAATTCTGTCCTCCGGAGCTTTATATAATTTGTCTCCTTTTTTTACATCGAAGGCTTTGTAGAAAGCATCAACGTTAATTAGCGGACCAAAGCTTCTGAAATAACCCGGAGAATGCGGGTCAGTTTTCACCTGGTTGATCATATATTTCTCACTTGATAATGTTCTCCAAACGGTTGCCCAGCTTAAAAAGAATCTCTGATCCTGAGTGAATCCACTGATTTTACCTGGGTTCCCTTTATCTTTAAGATACATTTGAAGAGCATCAAAAGCGATATTTACTCCTCCTAGGTCAGCAATATTTTCACCGTTTGTGAAAGTACCGTTTACAAAAGTTCCTTTTACAGGCTCATATTTATCATATTGCGAAGCAAGAGCTTTCGTTGCTTTTTCGAAGTTTGCTTTATCTTCAGGAGTCCACCAGTCTACCAGGTTACCTGCAGCATCAAACTGCGCCCCTGAGTCATCAAATCCGTGGCTCATTTCGTGGCCGATCACCGCTCCGATTCCTCCAAAGTTCACTGCTGCATCAGCATTAGGGTTGAAGAATGGAGGTTGAAGAATTGCTGCAGGGAATACGATTTCGTTATATACCGGGTTGTAATAAGCGTTTACAGTTTGTGGAGTCATTCCCCATTCTGTCTTATCAACCGGCTTTCCTACCTTCGCCAGATCTTTATTATACTGCCATTCAGCAACGTTCTGAAGATTCTGATATAGTGTTCCTCCTTTAGTTTCAGGGGTGATTTGTAATTTCGAATAATCTTTCCACTTGTCAGGATATGCCACTTTTACCGTAAACTTATTCAATTTCTGCATTGCTTTCTCCTTCGTTGTAGAAGACATCCAAGCTAAGTTATTGATGTGAACGGCAAAACTTTTCTTTAAATAATCGATCAATTCTACCATCTGAGCTTTAGCTTCAGCCGGGAAATATTTTTCAACATATAATTTTCCGAAAGCTTCACCAAGATTTCTGTTGATCACCTCAAAGCCTCTCTTGTTTAATGCTCTTTGCTCCTGCTGCCCTCTTAAATATTTACCGAAGAAAGCAAATTTCATATCTCCTAGTTTTTCACTTAAATAAGAAGCGCTTCCGTTGATCAGGTGAAATTTCAGATAATCTTTGATAATAGGTAAATTTTGAGCATTTACTAATTTATCAAAGTTTTTATAGTAGCCTAGTTCCCCGATGATTATTTTATTGGTATCTACTCCTACTTTCTTAAGATAGGCAGGAAGATCAACTCCTTTTACCAAAGCTGAAAGTTCAGCCATTGTCTGAGGGTTATATTGTAACGTATTGTCACGACTTTGTTCGTTTGTCAGGTAGGTCTTTGCAATGCTTTTTTCATAATCAACAATACCTTTTGCAGCTGCATCAGCATTCTTATAGCCTAGCTCAGTAAGCATAGATGCTACATATTTCTGATATTCAGCAATGGCTTCAGTATTTTTATCATTTACTTTCTGATAATAATCTCTTCCTAATCCAAGAGAAGCTTCACCTAAGTAAACGGCATTCATGTTAGAATCTTTTAAATCCGCATATACCCCCCATCCGTAGAAATTATTTTCTCCTTCTTTCGTTACAGAAGCCAAATAAGTCTGAAGATCAGCCATATTTTTGATCGCATCAATTTTATTCAGGTTTTCCTGAATAGGCTTTATTCCATCAGCATTTCTCTTCTGCATGTTCATATAGGTAGCATACAAATCCTGGATCTTTTTACCTTCGCTTCCGTCAGCAAATTTATCTTTCAAAAGAGAGTTCAGTATCGTCATGGAATTGTTATCCGTATCTTCTCCTAATTTGTTGAAACTTCCCCAAGTCGGCTTGTCAGATGGAATTTTGGCAGTTTTCATCCAAGTTCCACTTACATAGTTATAAAAATCATCCTGTGGACGTACGGAAGTGTCCATCAAACTAAGGTCTAAACCTTTATCTGTATTACTCACTGCTACTTTTGCAGTTTTAGCTTGTGCACTCATAGTGTTTTGAGAGCAGATTCCTGCTATTAAAAACAAAGAAAGCGTTATTTTTTTCATTATGATAACAATTTATACAATATGTATTATTAATTTACTATTTGTTACTTTTTTGTAAAAACAAATTTAAACAAATATTAAGAAGTTGTTATCTCTTTTACATTTCCTGTTCTTTTTAGAAATCCCCAGGACTGCATTTCGCCTTTCAATGCCTTTCTTAAACTTTTAAACAATACAATATACATCAGCCATCTGTACCCAAATCTCTGTGGAATAATATACAGCAAATTAGCCAGTTTTTCTCGTTGCATGATGAATGCCACCAATGCTAAAGAAGCATCCACAACAAGGAAAAGTAGATAATAAGTAAATATTTTGCCTCCGTTTCCGGATAAAATCCCCAATACCATAATTATATCTGCCAATGGCGAGAAAAAGGGTATGATATATTGGAATAACAGAATATTTGGCATGGCCCAAAGTCCCAATCCTTTATATTTGGGGTTAAGGAAAGTTTGCTTCTGTTTCCAGAACATCTGCATAATTCCGTATGTCCATCGGAAACGTTGTTTCAGGAACTGTTTCACTGTTTCCGGGGCTTCAGTTACTGCTATCGCATTATTTTCATTGGCAACGGTATATCCTTCTCTCAGAATTTTGACAGTGATATCACAATCTTCTGCCAATGTATCAGAAGAATACCCTCCTACTTCAGTGATTACAGATTTTCTAAAGGCTCCTATAGCACCTGGAATTACTGTGATAGCATTGATATACGCATAGGCAAGTCTATCGAAATTTTGACTTGTGGTATATTCTATGGCCTGCCATTTTGTAAGCCAGTTGACCTTGTTTCCTACTTTTACATTTCCTGCTACAGCTGCAATTTTTTCTTCGGGATTTGCATTTAAAAATCTTGCGATCAGATATTTTACAGCATCCTGCTCCAGTTTAGTATCAGCATCTATACACACTACATATTCTGCATCGGTTTGTGAGATCCCAAAGTTTAAAGCGGTAGCTTTCCCCCCGTTTGCTTTTGTGAAAATTTCCAGTTTCGGATGGTTTGGAAATGCTCCTTTTGCTTTCTCATAAGTTGAATCCTTACTCCCGTCATCCACCATAATGATGTTAAAGTTAGGATAGGTTTGTTTCAATAAGTTATTCAGAGAAGATACAATATTGACTTCTTCGTTATAGGCCGGTACAATAATGGAAACTTTAGGATAAGATTCCAGGATCGGAAATACTTCGAGCTTTTTCTCTTTTTTTCTTTCTTTAAATGCCCAGTAAGCCATCAATAATAGTCTTATCAATCCTAATACGATGAAGATGGTAAACAATGCAACCAAAAAATGACTTATCCCATAAATTGCGGTTGCCAACACCAAATTAAGCTGCATCACGTAATAAGATCTCGTTTTAGGAACTTCCGGCATCAGCTCACTTCTGCTTTTGTGCAACAGATTCGTAAGATTAGTAAAGTGATAGCCTTGCTTCTGAAGCGTTGGAATTAATATTTTTAAAGCCTTTATCGTTTCTTCTCTCGTATCTCCTCCCGCATCGTGAAGCAAAATGATATTCCCACGCTGTTGTTTTATTCCTGCCAGTACACGTTTTACGATTTCATCCGCTTTTATGCCGGGCTGCCAGTCTTCAGGATCAATATTTTCTCCGATGTCCAGATAATTTTGTTGTCTGGCCAATGCTACCGGAATAATTTCTTCTGAAGTTGTAGGTTCAGAGTCTGCATTATAAGGGGCTCTGAAAAGAATAGTACTGTGTCCTGTTATACATTCTATTAATAAGCGGGTGAGTTTTAATTCAAGCAAAGCTCTTTGAGGACTTACTTTCGCTACATTTTCGTGTGTAAAAGTATGATTTCCTATTTCATGCCCTTCACGGTAAATTCTTTTTACCAGCGGAAGATTTTTTTCAGCATTTAAACCTACAAGAAAGAAAGCGGCAGGAACATGATATTTAGATAATATATCCAGTACCTGAGGAGTGTAAGTATCATCAGGTCCATCATCAAAGGTCAGTACTAATTCCTTCTGAGGAGCACTGCCATATTTTTTTACCTCATAAGAACTTGGATAAGTGATGTAATTTTCATCAGTGATAATTTTCTCTTTAGGATCAATTTCAAGAGCAATTTTCCCGTCATGAGGAGTATTCAATACATCTAATACTTCACCATCTCCAATGTAATCGACCATTGTCTGCCCTTTAACATTTTCCAGTGTTTTCAAATTCAGTTTTGAAAGACCGGTAAATGTAAGATCTTTATCATAAAAATTCCAGACTCTGCTGTCTTCACTTCCCAATCTCCAGAGCGCCGTGCCTGCCAACGGATATTCTGATGAAAAACGCATCGTATTGAAAATAGACGCTGCATCATTAAAAAATACGGTATGGGTATTATTTTTAGAGTCTGTGTAGGAATAATTTAAGTTAAACGTATTGTCATTAAAATCAATAGCCGCCTTACTTGCACTGGCTTTTGTGATCGCTTGCATATAGGTAACGGAGGTATTGTCGTCCTTATTGGAACTCCAGTCATACCCATAAGCTCCCAGGCCAAGAATAATCTTATGTGGAGAAGTCTGTTTTACGATTTTACCTGTCTGAGCTTCTATCCATTTTTGAGAAGAAACAGGACCCGCATCACTTCCTGCAGAATATTCATCATAAGCCATTAACACAAAATAATCTACATAAGGGTCTAATCTCGGGATATTATAATCATCATTATCCGTCATGATATCCATCGTAACCAACAATTGATTCTGCTTGAAAGTTTCAGAAAGCTCTTTCATAAAAGCGATCAGGTTCACATCAGAATCCAGATTCATATCCTCAAAGTCAATATTGATTCCTTTGAAATGATATTTTTTACATTGTTGGGTTATTTTCTGAATAAGGTTTGTTCTTCTTTGTGGATCATTAAGGACTTTTACCAATCCTTCAGAACGGAATTCTCTATCAGAGTTATTACTCAACATCGGCATAGCCGCCACTCCCGTTCTTTTAATCACTTTGTACCCTTCAGGGTCTACATTGGTTTTCAGATCTCCTGTTTTAGGATCAATAAAAAACCACTCCGGAAACACAAGATTAATGTGTCTTACATTTCTTTTTAAAGACATTAATGATTGAGGGTCCCACGCTACATAAAAAGCAGAACGGATTCCTCCGGGAAATTGTGCCCAGTTTCGGTTTTGATTTTTTAATCTTTCTGCTCTTGCTTTTTCTATTTTGGAAAGGCTGGTGTGCATCGTTTTTTCAGAAATAAAGCTACGAAAGCCTTTATATTCTTTAGAGATTTTATTCTCCTGAAGATAATATTTATTGGCAGTAATTACGGCCTTATAGTCTTCCTTAAAAGGAATTTTAGGACTTCTGTCCAGTGTCATCATCAGCCCTAAAGCAAGAAGTAGCAATGCCCCGATAAAAATAAAGAATCGGCTTCCCCATTGTACACTTTTCCAACGTTTCTTGCTGTTGGTCTGAAAAATCTGTTTGGAATCTTCCACTAATTTAAAATTTTATTGAATGGTTTTCAAAAAGTGTGAAAAACTGTATTAAAATTAATTAAAAAAAAATTAAAAAGAAAAAACACTGGTTTAAGTATTGATAAGGAGCCCCACAAGATCCTGAATAACCTTCTGAGAAACAAAGTCCATGAAATCGACTCTTTCCAGATGAGGCATATATAATTTTGAGGTTACTTCGTTATCATGTAACCTGATGGTGTAAAAAACAGTTCCCACTTCTTTTCCATCTTCTCCTTTTCCGGGACCGGCAACTCCTGTTGTAGAAAGTGAAATATGGGTATCAAATAATTGTTGACAACCTTTTGCCATTTCCTGAGCTACCTGCTCACTTACCACGGTAAACTGATCTAAGGTCTCTTTGGAGACATTTAGAATTTTAATTTTTTTCTCTGTAGCATAAGGCACTATTCCACCAAGAAAGTATTTTGAACTTCCTGAAACAGAGGTAATCATTTTAGCGATCTCTCCGCCGGTACAGCTTTCTGCCGTAGAAATGGTCAAATTCCTTTCAGTAAGCATTTCTGCCAAAATATTTTCAATTTTATCTTCTGATACAGCAATGACATTCTTTTCTATCAAAGGAAGCAATTTCTGAATTTCATTCTCTGTTTGTTCTTTTAATAGTTCTTCATTTTCTCCGGATGCCGTGATTCTTAATTTTACCCGGGTACCTACCGGCAGATAAGACAGGGCCATGTTATCCGGAAGAGCAAGTTCCCAGTCTTCAATGGTATCAGCCAAAATACTTTCAGGAATTCCTACGACAGAAACAATTCTGGTATGGATATAATGAAGATTATATTTTTCCTGTAAATAAGGGACAATCTGGTCTTTGATTAATGGTTTTACTTCATAAGGAACGCCGGGTAAACTAAAGGATAGTTTTCCTTTCTGCTCCATCATCATGCATGGGGCTGTTCCGAAATGGTTTTGGAAAACAACAGATTTTGTAGGAACAAAAGCCTGTTCTTTATTTCTCTCCAAAATATCTGCACGCCCTCTTCTTTCCATATAGCCTTTAAGATGGTTAAAAGTTGCCTCATCCAAAGCGATCTCATCATCAAAAAACTCAGCTAGCGCCTTCTTTGTTTTATCATCCCTCGTGGGCCCCAAACCTCCTGTGGTAATGACAAGATCTCCTAATTTAAAAGCTTCCTGTAATGTATTTTTGATGGTTTCAATTTCGTCTGAAATTGTGAAAATCTGTACAACTTTTATCCCGATATTTTTGAATTCGGTAGCGATGAAATTAGAATTGGTATCTACTGTATTTCCTGAAAGGATTTCGTCCCCAATAGTAATCAGAACTGCTTTTTCCATGTTTTGTTTTCGAAAAAATTCTTCCGCAAATGACGGGAATTTCTCTGTGATCGGCAATATAAATTGATTTTTTCTATTTTTGACAAAAATTGTTTAAAACTATAATTCAATATTATGTCTAAATATGATGATGCTTCATGGCATTATGGCGGTGATTTTCCGGAAGGACTTCCTCAGAAAAACGGGGCTACCCATACAGGAATGTTCCTGAACTGGTGTATTAATAATGGTCTGATTTCTGACGAACTGAAAGAAGATTGTGCAGAGGAAATTGAAAAGGTAAAAAGAAGAGAAATTACAGGCGCTGAATTTGTAATAGAGGCATGTGACGGGAAATTTTCAGAATATGATCTGAATGATCTGGGAAATAGTTTTGCGAAGGATTATTATGCTGATGATACCGACTTCGGAAATAGATACAGCTCATTCGCCGACGATTATGTTAATATTTTCGATGCTAAAGCGGAAGAAAATGATTATCAATACGAAACATTCTATCATATTGAGGATACTTATGAGAACTATGACCTGATGAAACAGGTTATTGATCATCGTTTTGAGGAGTGGAAAGAATATATCGGAAGCTAAAAGCAAAAAAATGTACAGGTGAAACAGCAGAAAATAATTGTATTTATCGGCAATTCTGCTGTTTTTCCTTTACTGATTTACTGATTATGTCTTATCCAAATCAAATCTTCTGTTTTATATCCGATTTTTTTTGCTTTTTCTAGAAATCGCTGCCTGATACTTTCAGGGATGGTTGTCGTTCTGGATAGAATCCACAGATATTTAAGACTGCTTCCGGCAACAAGGGCATATTGATAGTCTTCATCAATATCGATGACATTATAGCCAGCCCAAATCGGTTTAAAAAAAGATACTTTAAGCCGGGCTTCGGTTGTATCTTTGACGAACTTCGCCTCTCCGATTGATTCATTCCATACTTTTTTTATGTAGTCATAGCCTTTATTAAGAACACGAACGCTTCCATCCGGGTTTTCTGAATATTCGGCAGTGACATTATCCATATTTTTTTCGAATCGGTAATCAAAACGGGCAATTTCATACCATCTTCCAAGATATTTTTTAACATCAAAATTCTTTACAGCCACAGCTCTTCTCGGAATTCCAACCGAATATGAATTAAAAATGATAAGCCCTAATGCTCCCAATGAAATGGGAA
Organism: uncultured Chryseobacterium sp.; assembly: GCA_963518055.1. Taxonomy (GTDB): domain Bacteria; phylum Bacteroidota; class Bacteroidia; order Flavobacteriales; family Weeksellaceae; genus Chryseobacterium. Next base: position 30,511 of record CAUQIC010000006.1, on the reverse strand, counting down.
GTACAATTTTGTGAATCACTTTCATAGCAAAAATATTTGTGGGGTTGCAATGAAAACTTCAAAAATAATGCCTTTAATCTGTTAAAAAATAAAAAGTTCTAAGAAAATACTTTCAGAAAATGCTCCTTAAAAGTACCGGAAACCTCGATTTCGGTATCGTCAAAAAGCATTACAGTTCCGCTTTTATGGTATGATTTAACAAATGCTGTATTGATAATATGCGACCGGTGAACCCTTACAAAAGGATTTTCCAGCAGATCATCAAAATGTTTTAAGAAACGGCATACCATCTTTTTAGAGCCATCAGTAAGGTATACCTGAGTAAAATTACCATCAGCCTGAAGGCGGAGTATATCTTCGGTTTTCACTACATCAAACCCTTGTAAAGTAGGAAGAATAAGCTGTTGTTTTTCAGGCTTCAGTTTTAAATTTTCCAGAAGAATTTTATTACGGTTCAATTCTTCTTTCTTCTCAAGGCTTTCTGCAACTTTGTTCACCGCCAGAATAAGCTCCTGGATATCTATTGGTTTTAAAATATAATAGCTTGCAGATTTGTTTAAAGCCTGTAAGGAGTATTGTGAAAAAGCAGTAATGAAGATGGTTTCATAGGAAGACTCTTTGGTAGCTTCCAACACATCAAAAGCATTTCCAAAAGGCATTTCAACATCTAGAAAGACTAATTGTGGTTGCTTTTCAGCAATCAAAAGAATAGCTTCTTTGCTATTTTCTGCTTCACCCAGAAGTTCAATCTGCGGGCAGTATTTGGTGAGATAAGCTCTCAGTACTTCTCTTGCGATAATTTCATCATCTACAATGACGGCTTTTATTTTCATTGGAGTCGGTTGTTATTTGACGGATTGCAGGTGCAAATTAATACTATTTTACCATACAATTCTACCTGAATATCTTAACAGGTGTAAGTTTTAGTCTATTCTTTTCCATTTCCATGCATACCTGACAATCAACAAAGTGATGATACATTCCAAGGCAGCAAAAAATGAATAAAACAAATACCAGTCCGAAAAAGAAGAAATTCCAATCATCAACATAATAACAGTAAAAAATATTCCAAAAATAATATTCAAAATCCTGTTTAATGTTGGTTTTAGAATCAAACATAGAAATATCATCACTGGAGGAATTGCAAGAATGAGAGAAGCTGTCAGCAGTTTTAAAGGAGAATCTAATAAAGTATCTCCATCTAACAAACCTTGTGTTTTGCCTGGGGTATATAATTCAAAATAGTCACCATACAAATAGCATAGCGTGACTGCAGTCCAGAGTCCAGCTAATATAATCTTTACGTTAACTGTGCTGTCTTCAAATTTTATAGAGCTTTTCATGGTTTATTAATTTTGATGAATATGATTCTCTTTTTTACTTCCTACTCCTGCAATCAATAACCAAAGGCATATTCCTATCTCACCTATTGAAGCAGGTAGTGTGATATAATCTGATATGGTATAGCCGGAAAAATGAGGAATTAAAATTGTACCCAATACATTAATGATATACCCCCAACATCCTAACATTAGAAAGATTCCTAGAAATCGTGGTAAAAATCCTGATCTGTAAACTAAACAGCCAAAAGGATAAAGCCACAATCCCCAAAAAATCTGAGTGATCAGAATTCCTTTGTTATACTGACCGAACAGGAGCATTACTTGTGCTTGCACCTGCTTTATATCAAATACTTTTAAATATTTTGCACCTTCCACCATAGTAAGTACGGAAAGCTTGTTTTGTAAATTCATAAAAGAAATGGGTACACTTATAAGAGCAAGAACAACCATTATACAGGCATAGGTTTCATTAGTACTTTTCAATAGTTTATACAAAATCAAAGGAAGCAAGGTAAAAGCGTTATAACAAAGTATACTGCTTGCAATACTTAAGCGAAATAATTGCTTTGAATCCGAAATATTATGAAATGTAAGAGCCGGATTGTCCCACACCATCAATCGAGATGGAACATACATGAGACTGAAAAACCCTGTTAATATAACAATGAGGTAAAAAAATCCTGCGAACCGGGCTGTTTTATTGTAAATATTCATTTTTGGTTATCTTTTAGATATAAGACAATAATTTCCAAAAAATGGTTACAAAGGTTAAAATGACATCGTGAAAGTCACCTACTGTTATAGATATTTTTTCTTACTAATCTTTAGAATTATTTCAGATTCATTTTGATAATAACTAGCACTCCGCTATTATTCTCTTTATCCTTAACAGAACAGGTGATATCTTTTTTATATAAATCATTCAACAGCTGAATTCTTTCAAGAGTATTTTTCATCCCTCTTCCCTCTCTGGCCTTTTGATGTTCAGTTTTCTGTTTCTTACTTTCCTCAATGCCTATTCCATTATCTTCAATAGCAACCTTCAGGAAAGAGCCTTCTTTTTCGAACTTTAGTTGTAGCCAGCCTTTTTCTGCTCTATAACGTAGCCCGTGCCAGATGGCATTTTCCAGGAAAGGCTGAATCAACATCCCGGGAACTTGCAGACTTTGCATACTAAGATTTTCATCTACCTCAACTTCGTAATCGAATTTGTTGGCAAAACGTGTTTTTTCCAGGGCAAGATAGTTTTGAAGAAGATCCAGTTCCTGTTGAAAAGGAATAAAATCTTCGGTAGAGTTCTCCATAACTCCACGCATCAGCCTAGAGAATCTTGTAAGATATTGGTTGGCTTCAAGTTCATTATTTGTTGCAATGAAATGATTAACGCTATTAAGACTATTGAAGATAAAATGAGGATTCATCTCTCTTCGAAGTGATTGAAGTGCGATTTTTTTATTTTTAATCTGAACTTTCTTCAATGTTCTGAAAATAAGCACAACAAGGCCTGTAAGAATAATCAAAGCTCCTATCAAGCCATAATTAAACACATTTTTCTTACGAATGAGTTCATCTTTTAATTCCTTTTCTTTTTCAAGCTGTGAAATTCTTTGCTCGGTATCTTCCAGAATTTTGTTATCCACCAGACTTCTGTCTTTAGAAACAAGGTCCGGCAGTTTTCCAAGAAAATCTCTATATAAGTGAACGGAAGCATCGGTATTTCCGGAGATAGCATATAAACTATCCAGTTTTCTGACACTCTTTTGAGCTTCCATTGTATGTCCTTTGTTCAAGGCAATTCCGTAAGCATTTTTCAATAAATTGACAGCTTCCTCGGGATCATTTTTCTTGATATAGATGTCTGCCAACTCTTGAATCTGATTGACTTTTTCCTGTGAGTTATCCTTTACAAAATCCTCCTTCAGCACTTTCTTTTTGGCTTCAATGGCTTTCTCAAAGTTTTTGTTTTTAACATACAAATTGGCTAACTTTTGATTAATTTCCAAGGCTTGTTGAGGAGCTTCTTTTTTAGAAATGGTATAGGCCGCATTAAGATTTTCTTCCGCCTTAGAAACATCTTTCTGCTGAATATTGATATCTGCCAATTGACTGTAGCCTATTGCAACATCAGCCTGTTCGTTTTCCTTTTTGCTTAAGTTGATATTATTCTGAATAGCTTCTGCCCTCACTTCGGGAGCAGGAGAAGAAAGCCTTGCAACATCATTCGAATTAACAGCTTTGCTTTTTATGCCATAAGCCATTTCTGCTGCCATACTGTAATTGCTGATAGCCGGCACAATTTTATTCTGTTTTTCCTGAGATTGGGCTAATCTTCGGGTAACTATTTCAAGATTTTTTTTATCACTAAGATTCTGATAAAGATTTTTAGCTTTGATTAAATATTCTTCGCTTTTGGCATAATTTCCCTGATTATAATAATCATTAGCCATCCCTACATAAGCTTCAGCTACCCCTTTATTATCATTTTTATCTACTGCTTTTTTCAATTTTGCGGCAGATTTGAGAGCCTGAGTAACCCGCGTAGTATCCTGTGCCTGCACAATTACAGTACTGACAAATAGGGATACAAATATTATTTTAAAAACTAATTTCACGAATTTCAGATCTTTACTGCAAAGTAAGTAAAACTTTATCTATAGTCTTATATTCTTTACCAAGTGAAAGTCTTATTTCACCAAGTTCAGACAGGAAAACTCCCTGGTCTTCTATCACTTATTGTTTTCTACTATAAAAATGACTAGAACTTTATTCTATAGCATTCTCTCGTTATATGTCTTTTATCATGTATACTTAGTCTTTAATAGGTTGAATGATCATTTTTTTAATGAAACCAACGATTCACCAAGTGAAAACTCCCATTCACCAAGTCTGATGATTTTTGGTTTCAGATCTAAGTAATTTTACTCCAGAATTTAACATTTAAAAACATAGAAATTATGAAATTGAAATATTTTTTATTAATCGGAATCTTAACTTTAGGGAGTTTTGTAAACGCACAGGAAGTAAAGAAAAATGGAATTGAAGTAACAGGCGTTGCCGAAATGGAGGTAGAGCCTGATGAAATTATTTTCAGTATTGGTATAAAGGCTGACAACAAAAATGATCTGGCAGAGAATGAAAAGAAATTGTTTGAAACTTTAAAAAATGCAGGGGTAAAGAACGAAGATATTAAGTTTAAATCGATGTACCAGAATATCTATTCTAAAACAGCAAAGTTTACCAAGAATTACCAATTTAAAGCCGGTGCAAAATCAAATATCAGTAAGATTTTTGAAGATCTGAACCAAAAATGGGTAAGCAGCCTGAATATCTCCGAGGTAAAGAGCACCAAAATTGCGGACTTCAGAAAAACGGTAAAAATCAATGCTTTAAAAGCGGCCAAAGAAAAAGCAGATTATCTATTAGAAAGCATGGGTAAAAAAACCGGAAATGCAATTGAAATTGTAGAAATAGAAGACTACACCAGTGATTTTGTAATGCCTGCCGCTTACAAAGGAAGAATGAGTAATGTACAGCTTGAAATGGCAGATGCTCCGGTAGATTATTCTTTTGATAATATCGAAAATATCAAGTTGAAATACAGTATAAAAACGAGATACGAAATTCTTTAAAATAAAAGAATTTAAAACAACAGTCCCATTTTGGGGCTGTTTTTTTTGATATATAATTCAGCTCACCAAGTCAAATTGATGATTCACCCAGTTTCCCCATTTACAGCATTAAATAGAGATAATTTTACTTTATAATTTAAAATAATAAACGATGAAACGCTATTTTATACTACTTATCACATTTTCGGTTCTTTTTATAAAAGCACAGGAAATTAAAAAGGAAATTGAGGTAAAACAAGCCACTATATTCCTTCAGGGCGCTAAGGTTTTTGGCAGTACGAATGTAAGTCTTCAAAAAGGAAGGAATACAGTAAGGATCATAAACTTACCTAACAATCTGGATGAAAACACATACAAAATCAATCTTGAGAAAAATACCACATTGATGGCTATCACTCCAATAAACAATTTTTTGAAAACAGATGAGTTATCTGATGGTGAAAAGAAACTGGAAGATGAAAGAAAAAAGCTTCAGAGACAAGTCAGTCTTTTGAATATTCAGATTAAGAACCTCACCGGGGAGCAAAATATCATCAATGATAATTTAAAAATATCTACCCATGATAAATCCACTCCCCAGGACCAACTGATCAAGCTTACAGAATTTTACAGAAAAAGAATGCTTGAAATAGACAACCAGATATTTTCACTGAATGAGCAAAAAAGTATCATGGATGAGAGTATTGCAAAACTGACCCATCAGTCTGCCGAAGAAGAAACGCATAAAAATACCAACAGAAAAGAGCTTTTACTTGAAATTCTTGCGGAAAATGACACGAACCTGAATCTTGGTGTAAGTTATATTGTTTCTGATGCCGGTTGGGTTCCTTCTTATGATCTGCGGGCACAATCTGTGAAAAAACCTCTTGAAATGGTATATAAAGGAAAAATTTACCAAAAAACAGGACAAGATTGGAAGAATGTCAAACTTTTCGTATCGACTTACAGACCCTCGTATAACCAGGACAGACCTATTATGTCACCACTTTATGTTGCTGAATATACAGCTTACAACCCACAGGTAGAAATAGCTGCCGGATATAAACTTAAGAAAGAAGCTGCTGCTGTAAACGCTTATCAAATGAGGGAAGATATTGCTATAAAACCAAGTCAGATTCCTGTGGCTACTGCTTCTGATAATCAGATGAACGTGATGTATGAATTGAACTACAACCAAACGATTCTGAGCCAGGAAAAAGAACAGTATGTTGTTCTTGATAAAAAACAAATTGAAGCAAGCTACAAATACCACACGGTTCCTAAGCTTAACAATCATGTTTATCTAATGGCTTTTGTAAAAAACTGGCAAAATCTCAATCTTATCAACGGGGAAGCCAATATTTATTTTGAGGATAATTATATTGGAAAAACAAGTATTGCCAGCAATTATGTAAAAGATGAGTTCCCTATCTCTCTGGGTGTAGACGACAGAATTACGGTGAAGAGAATCAAATTGGAAGATAAGACGGCTCAGAAAGCAATGAATTCTAATAAGTGGGAGACTGAATCCTATCAAATCAGCATAAGAAACAATACGAAAGAAAGTATTGAATTGGAAGTTCTTGACCAACTTCCTATCAGTGAAAACTCTAAAATCCAGGTAAAAGCGATAGAAACAGGAGGAGGAATTTTTGATGAAAAAACAGGAAGCATCTTATGGAATAAAACCATGGGCTCAGGAGGATCGGATAAAATTAATTTCTCCTATGAAGTGAAATATCCGAAGGAAATGCAAATCCGGTATTACAATAGATAGTTTATAAAGTTGGCTACGGTTCTCATAGCCAACTTTTTATCATAATAATTCATAAAATTCCCAATATAATTTGACATGTAAGCACTTCTCTCCTCTGCAGGGGTAACAAATGTTTGAATTTACGGAACAATTTCTGGTCTCCATTACCGTCCAAATTTAAAATACCGTGACAATGGGTGTTTTTTATTTTTCATAAACATCGCTGTCATCTCCATCCCCGTTACTGAGAAGGTAATGCCGTTTCCTCCAAACCCAAGAACAAAATAAGAGTTTTTAAATTTTTCATGCTCTCCGATGTAAGGCAGTCCATCTTTAGTCTCACCGAAAGTTCCCGCCCATACAAAATCAGTATAAAAATGATAATCGGGTTTTATTTTTTTTAGTGATTTAATGATTTCTTTTTCTTTCTTATCCAATAACGCATCCCGCTTTTTGGCGTCATAAAAATCCTCATCACCTCCGCCTACCAAAAGTCTTCCATCATCTGTTGTCCGCATATAAAGATAAGGGTCATCTGTATTCCAGACGAGTGTACTGCTGATATTTTTAAATTTATTTTTGTCAATTTCAGAGACCACCGCATATGTACTTTTTAAATCCACAAAATTTTCTTTGATGAGATTTTTACTTTCATAGCCAATGCAATAGATTATTTTTTTAGCTCTGATCTGAAATCCATTATCGGTGGTGGCAACATTAAAACCTTTATGATGCTCAACTTTAATCATATCTGTTTTATCAAAAATCTTTAGCCCTTTCCTTGTATTATGAAGAAACAACTCATGGGCAAATTGAAATGCATCTATACTGGCGCCTTGCTTTGAGACAATTCCACCGTATGTATTTTCAAATCCAAATTGTTTTAAAATTTGTTTTTCACTGAGCCATTCTACTTCAAATCCGGCCTTCTTTCTTGCCGTATATTCTTTTTGAAGCCACTCTACATCTTTCTTTTTCGAAGCAAAATAGAGTGATTTTTTCCGTTTGAATCCTGCTTCTGACTTAATAAAATTTGTAATTTCTTCAAGGATATCAATAGAATCAGAACACGCTTTATAACTTTGAACCGCACCTTTTTCTCCAATCATTTCTATCAGCTCATACAAAGGGATATCGATTTCATATTGTAACATTGAAGTGGTAGCAGAGGTACTTCCATTGCAAAGTTCCCGTTTATCAATAAGAATCGTTTTAAACCCATCCTTTATCATCTGATGGGCAATAAGACTTCCGGTAATTCCTCCTCCAACAATTAAAACATCACATTCTTCATTGGACTTAAGAGACGGATAGGAAGCGATCAGTCCGTTTTTCAGAAGCCAGAAAGGTTCATTTGATTTCAAATCCATAGTAATATTTTAAACTAAAAATACTAATATTTATGAATATTTTAACTACCACATTTTTGTTTATTGGTGTAATTATTGTTGCCACCTAAGACTAAACCACCATAAAATACTTACTATGATAACAATTATTCCAGAAGCTCCGGAGAATGTTGCAGCATTTAATGCAACAGGGGAAGTGACGAAAGAAGATTTTGAAAAATTAGTAATTCCACGGGTAAAAGAGAAAGTAGATCAATTTGGTGAGCTGAATTACTTATTGTATTTGGATACCGATCTGGATAATTTTACCATGGGAGCATGGCTTGAAGATGCTCTGTTAGAATTAACCAATCTTACCAAATGGAATCGTACTGCTATTGTTACAGACAAGAAAGGTGTACAGAATTTCACAGAGATTTTCAGTGTTGTAATGCCGGGAGAGTTTAAATCTTTCCCAAAAGAAAACTTATACAATGCACTCTACTGGTGCAAAAATGGCGATGAGGTAGAAGTGTAAAACTATTTTCATACAAAAGAAAAGCAGCTGATTCAAATTGAATCAGCTGCTTTTGTATTCTGTCAGTTCGTAACCTTTGTTTGGTTAAAAGCACATTCTTTTATTTATCACATGAAACACATTCCGAAGCTCCTTCATCTTTGGGAGCTCCTGAGCCATATAAATACATATATCTTACGCTGATCACAAATCCAATAAAGGTCATTCCTACTCCTACTAACGACGGGTAGTTGAATGGCAATCCATATTCCAAAGGAATTCCACCAAAAAAAGCCCCCATCGCATTAGCAATATTAAATCCAGCCTGCATAAAAGCTGCTGCCATCATTTCACTTCTCGGTGCCGCCTTCATCATCATAATATTAATGGGTGCAGCAATCGACATTGACAAAGCCCCACACATAAAGGTTAATATGAAAGCAATATTCTGATGCTCGGAAAGTAAGAACACTCCTACCAGAGAAATCATCATTAAAAAGATCAGAAGTGCACAGGTTTTCTCAGGTCCCAGCTTATCCGAAACAATACCTCCTACAAGATTACCTACTACCATTCCTGCTCCGGCAAGAACCATTACATATGCCATTCGGCTACTTTCAACTCCGGAAATACCTGTCATTAAAGGGGTAATATAACTCAGCCAAGTAAAAAGACCTCCAAACCCAATCGCTGTAATCGCCAGTACCAGCCATGACTGTTTCTTTTTCAGGAATTTCAATTCTTCCAGAAAATGGGTGTTTTGATTGGCTTCAGTTGCCGGAAGCCACATTTTTAAAAATAATAAGGCAAAAATACCAATCAAGGCCACAATCGCAAAATAGAGTCTCCAATGGAAAACGTGTCCAATATACGTTACCAAAGGAACCATAACCAGATTAGCTACTGTGAGTCCTGTAAACATCATCGATATATAAAAGGCTTCCTTTCCTTTCCCTGCCATTTTAGCGGCCACTACAGTACCTACTCCAAAGAAAGCTCCGTGAGGAAGTCCGGACATGAATCTGATGATCAGCATTGTTCCATAATTGGGAGCAATAGCAGAAAGTCCGTTAAATAAAGTAAATAGGATCATAAAAGCGATCAATACCTTTTTGGGTGGATACTTTACTGAATATCCGATCAGAAGTGGAGCTCCGATAACAACTCCCATTGCATAAGCAGAAATCAAATGCCCTGCTTGCGGAATCGTTATTTCCAATGTTTTTGCAATATCCGGCAGCAACCCCATGACAGTAAACTCCGTAGTTCCTATTCCTAAACCACCAATTGCCAGTGGTATTATTCTTTTATCAATCTTCATTGGTATATTCTTTTGCTAAATATTTATTTGAAAGTGCAAAATTCGAAAGAAAGATTGAATTTCGCTTCTTTTAAAATGATAAAAATTTGCTCCACATTGACCTTTTTGTTTAATTTTGAATTCACAAACAATCAAATGAGAACCAAATGAAAATCCAGAAAGAGATTATAGAGTTTGAAGATGGGAAATCATTCAAGCTGTTTTCACCCTCTTTTAAAAACTGTTTTTTCTGGCATTATCACCCGGAAATAGAACTGGTATACGTAGAAGCTACGAATGGAATCCGACATGTTGGAAAAAACATTTCCGGCTTTACAGACAGTGAGCTTTTATTGATAGGTTCCAACGTTCCCCATCTCAATTTTGATTATGGTATTCAGACCGAATGCAACCAGTTGGTATTACAGATGCGTGAAAATTTTCTTCAGGATATCATTTTGCCTGTCCCGGAGTTTGAAAATATTAAAGCTCTTTTGGAGAGATCTTATTTAGCTTTGTCATTTTCCGGAGAAACAAAAAAAATTGTTGTTGAAAAGCTTCAACTTATGGAAAGTAAAAGCTCTTTTGAATCATTGATGGGCCTCATTGAAATTCTCCAGATCCTTTCTGATTCAACCGAAGTTAAAGAGCTTAACAAAGAAGACACAAGAATTAAATGGTTTTTGAATGATAAAATCAGGATGGGAACCATTTATGACTATATTCACGAAAACCATGACAAAAAGCCTAATGTCAATGAGATTGCTACCATTGTCAGTCTCAGCACTCCGGCTTTCTGCCGTTATTTTAAAAAGCAGACCAATATGACATTTACAGATTTTGTAAATAACTATAGAATTAATCAGGCAAAAGTACTTTTGCTGAAAGATTATTCTGTGACCGAGGTTTGCTTTCAGGTGGGTTTTGAAAGTTTGTCCTATTTTAATAAACTATTCAAACAACATACTGAAGAAACGCCTTCGGAGTTTAAGAAAAGACATTTCAGAAGCATTGAAATTAACGGCAGAATCGGCGTTATTACCCGCGAATCATCCCGCCATAAGGACTTTTAAATTTTGTATAAAGCCTGCTCCATTGCTACTTAAATTTATATTTCTCCGTCCTAAGTCAGAAGACTCAATCTATCATATTTCCATTACCAGACTTTATAAAAAAACCGTTCATTGCTGAACGGTCTGTATTTTAATGAATATGTTTTTCTGCGTGATAAGAACTTCTTACCAGAGGTGAGCTTTCAACGTGTCGGAAACCTAAGCTTCTCGCAAAGTCTCCAAACTCGTCAAATTCTTCCGGTGTAATGAATTTTTTTACGGGAAGATGTTTCTTTGTCGGTTGCAGGTATTGCCCAAGGGTAATAACATCTACATTGGCATTTCTGATATCTTCAATAGTCTGAAAAACTTCATCTCTGGTTTCCCCTAAACCAAGCATTACTCCGGTTTTAGTTCTTCTTTGACCTGCTTCTTTTAAGTATCTTAATACTTCAAGGCTTCTTTCATATTTGGCCTGAATTCTTACCTCTCTTGTCAAACGTTTTACGGTTTCCATATTATGTGAGATGACTTCAGGAGCAACCTCTACCAATCGGTCAAGATGTTTTGTAAGTCCCTGGAAGTCCGGAATCAAAGTTTCCATAGTTGTTCCCGGAGAAATTCTTCGTACTGCATTTACAGTTTCTCCCCAAAGAATAGATCCCATATCTTTTAAATCATCACGATCTACAGAAGTAAGAACCGCGTGCTTAATCTTCATTAATTTAATTGAACGGGCCACTTTTTCAGGTTCATCCCAATTTACATCCAGCGGTTTTCCTGTTTTTACTCCACAGAATCCACAGCTTCGTGTACAGATATTCCCTAAAATCATGAACGTTGCCGTACCTTCACCCCAGCACTCCCCCATATTCGGGCAGCTTCCGCTTTGGCAAATGGTGTTTAATTTATATTTATCAACCAAGCTTCTCAATTCCCTGTAGTTCTTTCCGGTAGGAAGTTTTACACGAATCCACTTTGGTTTTTGAACGGTAGTGTCTTGAACTAAATTTTCCATTTCTAAAATTGAAGTTCAAAGTTAAGGATTTTTTAATGGAAACCATCAACCAGAGAAATTGATGAAAGTGATAATTCAAAATATCGTTGTAAATTTAACTCATTAAATTTCCTGCATGAAAAAGATATTTGCCCTTTTATACTTTGTAACCGGTACATTGTGCTATGCTCAGAAAGAATTTGCTCCCTCAGGTTCTACGGTTATTGAAACAGTAGATGGAGATCTGGATGGTGATAAAATTCCTGAAAAAGTAATTATTTACAACACAAAAGATGAAGGAGAATATGGAAATATTCGTGAAATTCAGATTTTAAAAAAAAATAATGGAAAATGGACTCTTCTTGAAAAGTCGAGAAATGCAGTTATGTCCAGTAATTCAGGGGGCATGATGGGAGATCCTTACCAGAATACTCAAATTGAAAAGGGTATTTTAATCATTATTCAAGCCGGAGGAAGTAGTTGGAAATGGGATGTTACGGATAAGTATAGGTTTCAGAATGGGCATTTTGAACTCATTGGTACATCTACCACTGCAGGAAGACCCGGAGATTATTGGAAAGAGACTGATTTTAATCTTTCTACAGGACAATTGAACTATAAGAAAGAGGTAGAAAATACGGCTGAATATGGTAAATCTCTAAAAGAAATTTATATTGAAAAAGGGTTAAAAATTAATCTACAAAACAGAAATCAGGAAAAACAAAGAGAAATCATCCTTCCAAAAACAAAAGAAACCGTTTATTTCTAAAAGAGATTATTAATTTACCCGCTAGTTATCGTCAAACTCATTATTCTTCAGCAGTTCAGCTAAGACTTTCTTGGCACGCATAACTCTCACTTTAGTGTTGGCCACAGAGATTCCCAGCTCTTCTGCAATTTCTTTGATGCTTTTTTCTTCAAAAAATCTCAGCTTGATAATGTCCTGATAGTTTGCATCCAGTGACTCTATAGTCTTAATAATCTTTTTCTGTTCTTCAGCAGAGATCATAAGTTCTTCGGGAGATTTGGCATATTGATTTTTTACCTCATCAAGATTTTCGACAGCGTCTTCGTTTTCACGATTTTTTTTCCTCCAAAAGTCAATCACTGTATTTTGAGCAATCGTCAGAATCCAGGTTTTAAATTGAAAATGAGGGTCAAACATATCGAGTTTTGACAATACTTTCGAAAAAACATTGACTGTAATTTCGTCTGCATCATTCTCATCTCTTACTTTCTTCATGACAAATGAGAAAACATCCACCCAAAAAACATTAATGAGTTTAGTCTGGGCCTTCTGATCTTTGTCTTTGGCCTTCTGGATGAGCAGGAATAGCTGTTCGTTGTTCATTAATAACAAATATAATTTAATTTGGTCAAAATCACAAAAGGCTAATTTATTGATTGCCAAATTTCATTTTTAAAAGCTATAGGTATATTTGGCAGCAAAAAGCCAAACGATGTAATATAATATGTTTAATTTTAAGCTTTCAAGAATATTAAACCATGTCGAATTTTACGTTATTCCCCTCTATAGAAGAGGTTTTCCTGAATCCCCCAGATAATTACAAAGCTATATTCTTCCCTCTTTTAACCGTTGATCTTAATTCAATACACAAAGGTAATGGAAAAGTACATTTTATTACAGTGTACGGAAATGGTGATCCTGAGGCAGAGGTTTCGGATGATCATTTTGGATACAATTTCATCAGATTTAAAATGATTGGAAATCAATATAAATTTGAAGGAGACCTGAAACAAATTCCGGATTCTGAGAAGGCAACCCAATGGTACAAAGAAGCAGAGCTTATCTACAAAGAGCATAAAGATAAATTGATGATTCCCTCCGGGTTTGCTAAAGAAGGATATGAAGAAAGAAAAAAAATAAGCTTCAGCTATGCTCACTATATAAAAGGAGTTATTAACTATTGGGTGACAAGAGATAAGTATTTGGAAACAGGTAAATTTATTCAGGGAGGTAGTTATTATAATGGTGATAGCAACCATGAAAGAGAAATATATGAAACTTTAGGTGGGCAGTATGATAATGAATATGTTTTAGAATATTTGGAAGAGCTATTATCCACATTAGGAATTTCTATTAACACATTGGACTTTGCAGGAGAAATTACCGGATATAATTATTCTGAACTCGGGGAAGATCGCCTCCTAATTTTTATGAATAAAGACAGGACGGAAGTATTTCAATATTTTAGCTGGAGCTAAAATCTTTTTAATGCATTTTATCAGATCTTATGAGGATCTTCAATCTTCCAACCGAATTCCTTATCTTTGCACGGTAAAATTTTAAAGAAAAAAATCAATGAATTCCTTTATAGAAGAACTAAAATGGCGTGGTCTTTTTGCCGATATGATGCCCGGAACCGATGAACAACTGAATAAAGAGGTAACTACTGCATATATTGGTTTTGATCCAACTGCCGATTCTTTACATATCGGAAGTCTTATTCAGATAAAAATTTTAGCACACTTCCAGCAACATGGTCATAAACCAATTGCATTGGTTGGCGGAGCTACGGGAATGATTGGGGATCCATCCGGAAAATCGGCTGAAAGAAATCTTTTGGATGAAGAAACACTTTTACATTATGTTGACTGTTTAAAAAATCAGCTTTCCAGATTCCTTGACTTTGCGGGAGATGGGCCTAATAAAGCCGAATTAGTAAACAACTACGACTGGATGAAAAACATTTCATTCCTTGATTTTGCTAAAAATGTTGGAAAGAACATCACCGTTAACTACATGATGGCTAAAGATTCTGTTAAGAAAAGATTCTCAGGAGAAAGCGGTGCAGACGGAATGAGTTTTACAGAGTTTACTTATCAGTTGATCCAGGGCTATGATTTCCTTCATTTATATCAGAATAACAATGTAAAACTTCAGATGGGAGGTTCTGACCAATGGGGAAATATCACTACAGGGACAGAATTAATCCGTAGAAAAGCTCAGGGAGAAGCATTCGCCCTAACAGTTCCTCTGATTACAAAAGCTGATGGCTCTAAGTTTGGGAAGTCTGAAAGTGGAGAAAACTATTGGTTGGATAAAAAGAAAACCTCCCCGTACAAATTCTATCAGTTCTGGCTAAACGCAACGGATGACGATGCTGAAAGATTCATCAAATTCTATACATTCTTAGGTAAAGAAGAGATTGAAGCTTTAATTGAAGAGCACAAAACGGCTCCCCATGAAAGAAAACTTCAAAAGAAACTGGCTGAAGAGGTAACGGTTTGGGTACACGGAAAAGAAGAGTATGAAAAAGCCCTTAAAGCTTCTGAAATTCTATTCGGACGTTCTACAGCAGAAGATCTAGTAAGCCTTGATGAGGAAATCTTCCTTGAGGTATTTGATGGTGTTCCACAAAAAGAAGTCGCAAAGACTGATGTTTTAGGGATAAATATTATTGATCTTCTTTCTGAAAAATCAGGATTCTTAAAATCTAAGAGTGAAGCACAGAGAGAAATCAAAGGAAATTCTATTTCCGTTAATAAACAAAAGATTAATGATACTTTTACGGCTAATGAAACAGACCTTATTGACGGCAAATTCCTATTGCTTCAAAAGGGTAAGAAAAGTTATTTCATTGTAAAGGTTATTTAATTCTAATAGCATATAAAAAACAGGCGCCGAGATTCATCTCGGCGCCCGTTTTTTATATTGAAAGTATTAGTTTTTTTATTACATAGCTTGTTAAAATACATAGCTTGCGGAAGCTGATAAAATCTTCCCGCTGGAAGTTCCTTCTTTTTTTAATTCTCCATCTACCCAGATTTGCACTTTCAAAGTAGAAGAAGCATCTGGTCCTATTGCATTTACAGCAACATTGGCACTATAAGCACCAGCTTCTGATGTAACTTCAGGGCTAGACCAGTTTGCCCCGCTAAGGCTTGATGCTGTTGTAGGATTACCATCAATTCCATAAACGGCTACACTAATATTACTTCCCGAGGAAGCTATAGCTTTAAAAACTACCTTATGGCTATTCTTTGCACCATTTACATTGTTGTCATCATCATCTTTACTACAAGAGGCTACAAATCCCATTAACATTGTTGCCAGCAATACAACAAATCCCCCCTTCAACAGTTGACTTATTCCTGTTTTTTTCATAATCTTTTTGTTTAAATTTTAGTTACTTTATTTAATATTCTATGATTAGTGATTCTGTATCTGCAAAGCTATTGGAGTCAGTAAACATTATCAATCCTGAAAATTGTGTAATTTTTTCTACCTAAATACCGGTATTTTTTATGCTGAAATTTTTAAGTAAATTGACCGTTTATAAAAAATATATTCTACAGAACTGATACCTGATGAAGAGATTACTGATCCTGTTAAGCCTATTATTATCCTTTGGTGTACAATCACAGCAACTGATTCCTCTTAATGAAAAGCCTTATTTAGACAGTTTACAAAACATTCTAAGAAGTAGTGAAACTACCATTACACATGCAAATGCAATTTTTCTTTTGTCAAATTATTACAGGAATATTGATTCTCTTATCAGTAAAAAATATCTGGAAAGTGGAAAAAAATTAATCAAAAATGATGCTTTTCTTTCGGCTAAATATGATTTCTATGAAGCGCAATATAATTTGGATAGAAACAAAGGAAGGGCTGCTATTTCCTACCAAAAAGCGATTACAGCATTATCAAAATTTAAAAATAAAGAGTCTGATCTCCTTCAGGCAGCAGCTTGGTATAGCTATGGAGTAGCCCAAAAAGATAAGGAAGGTTATCCCTTTTTAGTTAAGATTATTCTGGAAAAGAGTATTCCATTGGCTAAAAAGTATGGGAATAGTAAAAACCTTGCCCTTTTGTATACTCAGCTTGCAGTTATCCTTACCTATAATGCCGAGTTTAAAAAGGCTGAGGACTATAATATCAAAGCTTTGCAAATACTTGAAAAAAGATATCTACAATCTCCGGAATTATTTTTCACCTACATAAATTTAGCTAATAATTTTTGCTATCAGGCGAAAGGAGATAAAGCCCAAGAGTACTTAGACAAAGCTGAAAAAATGATCCATCCTTATCCGGAATCTTCAGTAAATGCTTTCTACTATTATGCAAAAACACTTTATTTTATTACTAAACAAAAGAATTCAGAAGCATTACCTGTTATTGAAAAAGGGATTTTTTATACCAAAAAATTCAATCAGAATTTGTTGGCACAAATGTTCTATTTCAACAAATATGACCTCTTAAGGAAATTAAAAAGATTGAATGAAGCTAAAAATGTTTTAATTGATATTTTAGCAGAAAAATCCCTTGCTCTTGATCTTAATAACAGAAAGACAATCTATAAGCAGCTTTCTTCGGTCAGCGAAGAAATGGGAAATGACAAAGAAGCTTTAGCATGGGAACAAAAATATTCTAAACTTAGTGACAGTTTGAGTATCGAGAGTGTGAAAGTGGAAATCAACAAAATTGAATCAAAATTTAATGCGGCTGAAAAAGAAAAGAAAATAGCCATTTTAAATTCCGAAAAAGACCAAAAAGACTTAGAGGTAAGCAAGAAAAATTCTTATTTATGGGGAATTAGTCTCATCTTATTATTGGCTTTAAGCCTTTTAATCTTCCTGTTTGTTATTTTCAAAAAAAATAAAAAGATAAGCGAACAAAAGATCAACGATATTCAACAAAAGGAAAAGCTATCCCTCACAAAAGCTATCCTTGATGGAGAAGAAAGAGAAAGGGAGCGCATTGCCAAAGATCTTCATGACGGGCTGGGTGGTATGCTTGCGGGAGTTAAAATTAATTTTTCTACATGGTCTGCGAATCATTTGGATCTCAAATCGGATCATGGATTCCATAAAATTTTGAGTCAACTGGACAGCTCTATAACAGAACTCAGACATGTGGCGAGGAATCTGATGCCTGAATCACTTCTTAATTTTGGATTGGAAACAGCATTGCACGATCTATGCAAATTTTATACACGAAAAGATATGGAAATTATCTTTCAACCTCTAAATATTGAAAGAAACCTTTCCCTTAGCATTCAGCTTAATATTTACAGGATTGTACAGGAATTACTAGCTAATGCAATAAAACATGCCGAAGCTGACAGCATTTTCTTACAGTGTTCTCAGTCTGGTGAGCGCTTTCTGATCACTGTTGAAGATAATGGAAAAGGGTTTGATAAAGAGATAGAAAAAACAACCAAAAGCATGGGGCTACGCAATCTTAAAAACAGAGTAAATTACCTGAAAGGAAAAATGGAGATCCATTCAGATAATGAAGGGACAACAATTAATATAGAACTCAACATAGATGGAGAATAAAAAAGTAAACATCGTTATTGTAGATGATCATCCTATTGTGATTGAGGGATTAAAGATGATGTTAAACAGCCATCTGGTTTTCAGTGTTGTAGAAAGCTTTACATCGGGTTTGGAGGTCATCAAGTTTATCCAGTTCCAAAAAGTGGATATTATTCTTTTGGATATTGCCTTACCTGATGCTAACGGGACAGAAATTTGCCGACAAATCAAAAAGATATCACCGGATACTTCTGTCATTATGTTTAGTAACCGCTCTGAAAGAAGTATTATCATGCAATCTATCCAAAATGGGGCAAGTGGTTACCTTCTTAAAAATACCTCTCTCCATGAATTGGTCATATGTATTGAAGGTGCACTCTCAGGAGATATTGTCTTTTGCACTGAAACCAAACAAATTATAAGCAGCCCTTCACAAAACGATTTGCTTATCCCCCGATTGACCAAAAGGGAAAAACAAATCCTGAAGATGGTAGCTCAGGGAAAAACAAGTAATATGATTGCGGAAGAACTTTTTTTAAGCCCGCTTACGGTAGATACACACCGCAAAAATTTACTGCAGAAATTCCAAGCAAAAAATTCTACAGAATTGATTAACATCGCTATACAACACCATATGATTGAAAAATAAAAAAACCGCTGTAAAAGCGGTTTTTGATTTATATAAATTTAAAATTTAAGGCTCAAGGAAACTGTAAACAATAGAAGCATCTAATACTCCTTTCCCTTTTTTCTTTACCGTTCGGACAACTTCTCCATCAATATAAAGATTGATAATTAATTCTGAATCTGGATCTGGCATTTTAGCATTAGCAGCAAGACCTAATTGTGCCTGACTGGAGTTTACAAAGAATTCTCCACTTGACCAAGGCGATTTTAGAGGGGTTGTTGTTGTGTTAAACATTGGAGTCTGAGCAGTACCCACTTGTGTTGTAATACTGATAATCTCACTTCCGGCACTTGTTTTTACTTCAAATTGAACCAAATGGTCTTTAAACCCATCATCATCGTCTTTTTTACAGGAATTGACAACGGTAATTACAGAAAATAATAGAACGAATAAAAAAGAAAGTCTAAGTAAACTTTTTGAATTGTAAAATTGCTTCATTTCTCCAAATAGATTTTTTAATGTTTCAAATATAAGTTTTTTATTAATATAAAAATAACTTTTATGAAAAATTTCCAATAAAGATTTACAAATAATATCAAATCATCAAAAAGCAAAATAAAACTGTAAAACCCAATAATACAGCCTAAATAATTAATTATTGCATATAAAACATATGATCTTCCAAGTTGCCTATATGAATAATAAAAGTTAAGATTTACAAAATAATTTATTAAGTATATTTGTTGTATGAATTTAGATTATATAGTAAGAGAACCAGAACATATTACTCCCAGCACCCCTATTCTTTTTATGCTCCATGGTTACGGCAGCAATGAACAGGATCTTTTCAGCTTTAGGGAGACTCTTCCCAGCGAATGGATTATTATAAGCTTCAGAGCTCCCCGAAATACAGAATTTGATGGATATTCATGGTATGATATCAATTTCAATGATCCTGATAACTTCATTGATGTTCCACAGGCAACAGCATCTTTAAACGCGGTATTGGAAAACATCCTAAAGATCACCAACCATTATGGTCTTACAGAGAGCAGAGCTCATTTATGTGGTTTCAGCCAGGGCGGAATATTGTGCTATGCTTTAGCTTTAAAGTATCCTGACTTATTCAATTATGTAGCCTGTCTTAGTGCGTATCCTGAAGAGAAAATTCTTGACAATATTGTAAAGGATAAAAAGAAATTGGAAAAACTGCGATTTTTTGTTTCCCATGGTACAGACGACGCTGTTATTCCTATGGAATGGGGAAGAAAGGCAGCTGATTTACTTTACGACCTGAGCTGTTATTTCACTTTTAGAGAATACATGAGTGGGCATGGAGTCAATCAGAAAAATTATATGGATTTGATGGAGTTTTTCTCAAAATAAACCCATCAATATTTAACACAAACACAACAGAATACACCAATTCATTGTGGTTTATATAAACATTCCTGTATTTGGAATGTTTTTTTATTACAATAAAGATAATTTCACTAAATTCAGTAAATGAAACTAATGATTCTTTTACTTGGATTATTCTCTGGCATTTTTACCAATGCTCAAAATTCTTTTAACCTGATTAATACAAAAAAAGCTGTTATTCCTTTTAAATTCATCAATAATCTTATTTTTATTCCCATCACGATCAATGGGGCTGAACTCACTTTTCTTTTGGATACCGGGGTTGCTGAGACGATACTTTTTAGTCTTGACAATAAAGAACTCAAACTGGGAAATGTTGAAAAAGTAAAATTTTCCGGCCTTGGAGGAAATGTAAGTATTGACGGGTTAAAATCTGACCGCAATGTAGGGCTTATAGGGGATGCTATTATCAACACTTCTATGTCTCTTTATTTGATTTTAGATGAAGATTTCAATATTTCGTCCCACATAGGAATTCCGGTAAACGGGGTTATCGGTTATCATTTTTTTAAAGATCATCCTATTTTCATAGATTACACTGCAAAAAAAATAACCGTGTATGATAACACGGATCTTATAAAGAAAAAAATTAAAAGGTTCGAAGAGTTTCCTATAACGATAGAAAAAAATAAACCCTATATCCAGGCCGATGTAGAAATGGCTAACGAAAAGAAAGATTCAAAATTATTGATTGACCTTGGTAATAGTGATGCCATATGGCTCTTCCCTGCTCTCATTAAAAATTTCGTTTACAATAGACCTAATATTGAAGATTTCCTAGGACGTGGGTTCAATGGTGATATCTATGGTAAAAGGAGCAGAATTCATAATTTTTATCTCGGAGATTTTAAATTTGAAAAACCGCTCACCGCTATGCCCGATGAATTTTCTATTCAACATGTAAATTTTGTGGAAAACAGAAAGGGCTCTATAGGAGGAGAAATCATGCGTCGATTTACTGTTATTTTTGATTATCCGAACAAAAAGCTATATTTGAAAAAGAACAGGAACTTTAATGACCCTTTTCATTTTAATATGAGCGGGCTGGATTTCAAGCAGGATGGTCTGGAATGGGCACAAGACAAAATAAATATGGAAACCCACCCGTCTGCTAATTCAATGGATACAGTATATAGAGACTCCTTTCAATATAAGTTTTCTTTAAAACCCATTTTTTCTATTGCCGGTGTAAGAAAAGATTCTCCTGCAGATAAAGTAGGTTTACAAAAAGATGACAAGATAATCAGTATCAATGGAGATAAAACTTCAGATATGACCATGGAAAAAATTATGGAACTTATGAGATCGTATGAAGGACGAAATATAACTATGGTCATTCAGAGAAAAGAAGAAACACTTACTTTTCAATTTACTCTGGAAGATCCAATTCCTTATCAAGAATAGATATGAAAACTGAAGAAACAACCTTAGACAGAATAAGAACGCGACCGAGATTTAAGATGTTTACTCATCTTACCAAAGAAGAGTATGCTGAAAATCTTAAAAAATATCTTACTGAACATAAAAACGAATTTTCCGGGAATATCAATAAAGAAGTTGCAACCATCTATGTAGAAACAAAATATGATAGTTACTGGAAGCCGCGCCTTTCGTTACGGGTGGAAATTGAAGATGAGCATACCGTAATACGAGGAGTATTCGGACCCAGCTCTGCAGTCTGGACTTTCTTTATGTTTCTCTATTTTTCTTTTTCAATCCTTTGGATGGTTTTTTTCACGATGTACTACGTAGAAAAGCAAATAAAAAGCGCCGAATACCCTTGGGCACTGAGCGCTTCTTTTATTATGTTATTTTTTATCTTTCTTACTTATGCTGCTGCGAGATTCGGCCAGCACAAAGGAAAAGATGAAATGCTTAAGTTGAGAACGTTTGCTGAGGAATCTACTTTGCAATTTGAAAAGAAAATTATTTAGACAAAGAATCTTCGCTTTTTTCATTCTGAACTGCCGGAGCCATTGCCCTCGCGGTCTTTATAGAGTCCACTACTTTTTCTCTGTTAGATTGCTCTTTTAGCATTTTAGGAACATCCGGTTCTAATAATTTGGTCAATTCTTCAACTGAGATATTGTTTGCATTCGGATCGTTTAGCAGCTTTTTCCAAGGTTTTCTTCCACCCCAGTTATAATCTCCGAATACCATTACAGCAGTACCTCTTGCTTTTGTAGTGGCCCCTCCCGGATTCAAAATCCATGTATCTGCATACGAGTATAGCCATTGCGCATCTTTTCTCAATAGTCTCAAACAAGAATGGGAAGCAGGATACCCTGGAAGTGTATACTCGTGCCATCCGATTCCGCCAATATTGTGAATATTGAAGTTATAAGGAAGTTTCCACTCACTGCTTACTGTAGAGATTGACAATTTCTTTTTCCAGTTGGCAAAAGTAAGTCCTCTTGTAGTCTGAGCAGCTTTTTTCCCCATACTCGTCGGGCCCCATTTTACCAGACTTCCGTTTGAATATACCCCATACGCCTGAATAGGATATGAGAATATAACAAATTTTTTCACCCCACTCAGCACATCCAATTGCATGGGAAATGGTGAATAGGCCATCAGAGTCGTATCTATTTTAGCAGGAACTACCAATGTATCGGCATTCCATTTACTTTTAGAATCCAATCTGTTTAAAGCAAGGATCGCTGTACGTTCTTCAACACTGTATTTTTTGCTGAACTCGGCATACGCAGAATCCCTCACTTTTTTATCTTTAGGAATGACAAATGCATTATAAAAACCATTCTCCTGCATAACGGGTGGCACAGATTCTTTCTTTACTACAGGTACAGAATCTTTTTTTATAGAGTCCTTCTCTACTTCCGTTACTTCGGATGTAGAAGTTGTATCTTTAATTGTATCACTTATTTTTTCTATTTCTTTCTTACAGGAAATAAGAAATACTGCACATAAGCAAGCGTATAGGAATGATTTTTTCACAAATATGTTCATTATAAATATATTGGTATTTCAGTTTTTCTACTCAATACAAATATCAGACCTAAAGATGGAATACGAACTATCATTGATAGAAATACCGTGAAAATACGGGAGTAAAAAATCATGGAGAGACTGCTATAGCTTGAGAGCGTATTGCATCTCGCCTTAGAACCTCATTCTTATCATCGGTTTTCACTCTCTTCAATGTCTTTCCCTGGAACATTTCATATCTTATAAATCCTTTATCATGGAAACTAATTTTCTCAACAGAAATAATATCCTTTGGAATATTGGCTCCAAACCATAATTCATCAGGTTTCTGAGCCCAGGTCACCTCATATAAAACAGCATTTTTAGGGTAATTAGAATTAAAATTTGCCTTTGCGTAATTGAATGCAATATCATTTCCATACAAAGTCGACATTCTTTTCATTTTCGGCTGAATAGAAGATGTGATAGGATTCATTAAAAGTGGATTTTCTTTCAGTTCGTCACTTTGTTTAATAGATGCTTGTTTATTAAGAATATCTTCAGAATTCTTCTGACAGGAAATGAACAGTATAAAAACTGGAATTAAATATAAACTATAATTTTTCATTTTGTCTGAATTTTTTTAAGTTGAGAAATTAAATATAGCGGTGGTGTAAAAACATAATCACGATTGGCCACAGGTTTATGACATTCAATGCATTCCTGCTCAAAATTGGGAGTACCTTCTCCATAGGGTTTTAAATCAACGCCTTTCCATCTTGCCCAACCCCAGCCTTTTGTTTCTGAATATTTCCCAGCATCTTTCACCATAAATTCTACTGCTAAAAATTCACCTGAAGAAATACTTCCGTCTTTTTGCACCTGTTTTTTCCAAACAGTTTTTGCAAAGACAGTTCCATCCGGCCAGGGATTTATTTTATGGTCCTGAATTGCTTTTACTGCAATATCATTCCCAAAAATTATCCGCATTGTTCCGTTATCAAACCGATCTGTTGTACTGATAGCTTTCCAGTTTCTATAATCCGGAAAATAATGCTGTCCATTCGGAGCATCTTTTACATGAGTTTTTTTCAATTCCCCGTTTAACCAAGAATTATATTGCTTCTCCGCATTTTTTATTTGTGAATCGCCCGAAACTGTACGAGGTGCTAGTGATAAAGCATAGCTTTTCAACGTTTCAATCTGCTTCTGATTTAATTTTGCGGATGAATGAACAGCTGTATAACTTGGAAGTGGCATTTCACCGGATACAACTTTGTTGATTGCATAGTAAATTGTTGAGGTCTGTTGTGCTTTTGGCCAAGTATCCCATTTTGAGAAATCCAATACTTCCCGAGCTTCTTTAATATGCGAGGTAACCAAAAAATTCGCAGGAGTAATTTTATCATACCATCTTAAATTAGATTCTGAGGAATGACAATCAAAACATGAGCTTCTCAAAATGGCATTAACTTCCTTTGGAACGTTGGTTAGGTTTTGTGCTTTTGTTCCGTGATCAATTTTTTCAGGTCTAAAAAACTGTAACCCTACAAATCCGGCAAGCAAAACTAAGATCAGTTTATTCTTATTTTTCATGAGAGAATCATTTTTAGTTTATTTAAATACTGAAGTCAAAGGTATATCAAACCAACACTTTAGCTCATTCAACAAACAGTAAAAGGGAATATTTACCCCTTAAAAGCGAATATTTTCTTGCGAATAAATCCGTAATTTTGAAATGAATTTGAAATTCTCTCCTCATTAATGAAAAAGATTAATCTTTACACCCTCACTTTTTCCGCAATAAGCATTGTGATTTTGCTTATCAGTTTTTTTTCTTTCCGTTATTTATATTCTTCTTCTAAAAAAGATGTTTTCAATAGTACTTTTGAGGCAGGGAAAAGAGAAGCCAGGGAAATTGGGAAATTGTTAGAATTACAGCTTAAGCAAGGTCTTTCAAAAGAAACTGTTATTCAGAATCTTCAAAGCAGCATTGTAAATACCGATACACAAAGTGGATTTATTTGTATGTATAATCAAAATGGTATAGAGCTTTGTCACCCCAATCCAGCTTTAGTTGGGCGAAAAGTTGAGATCAACAGTTCAGAATTTATTGTAAATAATAAAGAATTTGATTTTCTGGAAATATTAAATTCAGGAAAAGCCAGTACGGGAATACACCATTTTAATAAAACATCAAACCGTTCCTCTGAAATTGTGAGTTTTTACCCTGTAGAGGGCAGCAATTGGATGGTAGCTTCACATGCAAATATTGAGGTAATAGAGAAGCAAATTTCTGATTTATATTTAACTTTTTTAATTGTTTTTTTAATTGCCACTCTATCAATTCTTGGAATAAGTTTCTTTGTTATTCGAATGCTCTATAAAAAATATGAAGATCAGAAAAATAATGAGATTAAAAATCTTAATGATGAACTCAATACTTTAGCAACCATCAATACACAGTTACATGTAATCCATAAAAAATACAGTGAAAACAACAATATTTCTTTAAATGAAGAATCTACTGATAATTTAAAGAGAAGAATCATTACCTATCATAAAGATGAACTGATCTCTTTAGAAACTTCAGAAATTGCCTACTTCTTTCTTGAAAACAACATTGTTTATATAAAAACCTGTTCAGAAAGTCAATATTCTGTCAATTCCAGTCTTGATGAATTGATCAAAACTTTAGATCCGCAAATGTTTTACAGAGCAAATCGCCAATTTATTATTAATGTAAAAGCCATTAATAATATTCTTGTGTATGGTAAAAATCAATTAAAACTTGTAGTAAAACCTGAAAGCAATGAAATAATACTTATCAGTAAAAACAGAGTTTCAGAATTCAAGAAATGGTTGGAACAATAAATGTTTTACCGCCTCTTTCCTATGAAAAAATAAAGAAGCGCTCTTAAAAAACGCCATAAATAAAACTTTTTTACAATAGTTTATTGGCCTTAGCGTAACCAAGAGCTTCTGCAATATTATTAACCCCTATCTTTTCAAAAAGCTTTTTCCTGTGAAATTTCACAGTATCTGCAGTAATAAAAAGTTTTTCGGAAATTTCATTAATTGTTAATCCACTGGCATATAAACGCAGTATGTCATATTCTCTCGATGTAAGTTTAATTTTTTCACTTTTCTCCCATAGATTGTTAATAAAATCATATTTCCAGATTTCATCCGCCCCCTCTTTACTCACCACAACATTTCCTGAAGAACTGCTATTGGAGAGTGAAACGATGCACAGAGCCTTCCATACCTGCCCTTCATCCGTAAGAAACATAGGGGTTAGTTTGTGATTGACCAGAACCATATTTTTTTCCTTACTGATAAGGCAAAAATCGTATGAAATGGAATATAGCTTCCTTTCATTGATAGGAATAGCTTCATAGAATTCAAATCCTGCTTTATTAATTTGAATCAACATCTCTACATCTTCCGGCTTTACATTCTGAAAATAGAAAGCGTACCCCAATTCTTTCACTTCTTCTGATGTTTTTCCACATAGAAAAAGTGGATTTTCTGAAACATATTCAAAACCCCGGGTTTGATAATTGATAACATACAGACTTTGATAAGTAGTTCTGGCCAGTGCCTTGATAGCCTCCAGATAATCTTCGGATTGAGTATAATCAATTGCAGCATCTCTGCTTACTTCATTTTTATCGTTAAAAAACCTGTCAATTTGTTTCATATTCCCTATAAATAATGACACTACACAAAAGAGTAGTTTTAATTTCAGTTTCACAAATCTACACAAAAGTGTAGTATTTTTCAACATGAAGAAATATACTTTTGTAAAAACATTTGCATGATTGTACCTCTTAAAAATGCAATCAATAACCATGATATCAAGAAGCTGCTACGAATGATTCGATCAGGGCAAAGCTCAATTTGCCCATAAAGTTTTTATCGTAAATAACTCAAATAATGAGAATTATTAAGACTGAGTATATAAAAAAAACAATGATCGAATTAAGGCAGCTCAAAAGCTCAGCTTTTAAACAGCAGTTATTAATAATTTCTGCAAAAGAATTATCAGCTAACCCAGTTACTGATCTTTGTCTATTACTGTCTTACGGGCAGTAATTTTTTTTAAATTGATCACCAATTTTAAACTTTTTTTTAACTATTATACAAACTAAGTAAGCTAATAAATTATTTGAATGTCTTTAGGATAAAAATTATAATTATTTAATTTTGCAACCCTAAATAATCAATTCAATGAACTTCTTTATAATAGGTGATGTGCATGGGTGTTTTTATACCCTTGAAAAAATAATAAAACACTGGAATCCAAAAGAAGAGTATTTATTATTCGTAGGAGATTTGATCGATCGTGGCAATTACAGCTCAAAAGTTCTTGAAACGTGCATGAAACTTCAGCAATCACATGCTCACTGTATTATACTAAAGGGAAATCATGAATATGAGTTTATTGAACATTATGATAAAGGAGGAAACCCAAACTGGCTACGACAATGCGGAGAAAAAACATTGGAAGACTTTAATAAAAATAATGTAGATTATAAAAAAATCCGGGATTGGTTCAAATCGCTTCCTTTAAAGTATGAAAGTGATTATCTCATAGTAACCCATGCCGGCATCACAGAAACGGAGGATCCTTATTTTGAAGACAGCGACGACAGTGTTTTATGGACCAGAAAAGAATTGAAAAATATTGGGAAGCTACAAATCCATGGACATACTCCTCTTAAGAGCAAAGAGCCTCTTTTCAATAAAAATTCCAACTCCATCAATATAGATACAGGAGCTGTCTACGGATATGGTTTAACGGGTTTAAAAGTTTCCCGTACAGGTTCTGTTATCAACATTATTAATATTGAAACTGATGAAAGAGATATCAGTACAATTTAAAAACCGGTTCTAAGGGCAGAACCGGTTTTATTAAATATATCGTGAGATACTTCCTATTTATTCTTGCAATCTTTACAGTAGATAACCTTCCCTTCTTTAATAGTTTGAAGCACCTTGATGTTTTTAATATCCATTGGCTTTTCTTTTACCGGATTTTTGTCTAATATAACGAGATCCGCAAGTTTATTTTTTTCCAATGTTCCTTTAGAATTCTGCTCCATATATTGAATAGCCGGATTGATTGTTATAGCTTGAAGTCCCTGATAAGGAGTTACACGCTGGTCCGGGCCAATATTTACATGATCACGGGATATCCTGTTCACAGAAGACCATAATACCATCATTTGATCTAAGGGTAAGACAACGAAATCGGTATGATTAGTTGGTTTCAATCCCAAATTTATGGCATCTTTCATAGGACTCATATAATCAGCCTGCGCTTCCCCCCTGTTTCTGATATGGGCATCTGCAAAATAATACGTATGCAACGTATAAAATGATGGAAGAATTTTATATTGGGGGTATTGCTTCAGCTGGTCTTTTCTTACAAACTGGGAATGTATCATCGTAACATGTCTGTCCTTGGTAAGATCATCTTTGGCAGCTTCCTTATGTGCTTTCAAAAAAACATCAATGGCTCCGTCTCCATTGGCATGCAGATTTAAGGGAACACCCATACCATAGACCCTTTTAACCATATTTATGATATCTGCCTCGGGAAAAGTCAATTCCCCTTTCCAATTTGTTTCACCGCTTGGTCCTCCTGTCAGATAAGGAGTGGTAAAACATGCCGTTTTCCCTTGTGGTGAACCATCTATTGTAACCTTTACCCCTCCGATTTTAAAACGGTTATTATACTTAAGCCAATCTTTTTGGGGATATTTCGATAAAATGGTATCCAGATCTGTAATAAATGGGAATGCGATAATATCGATCATATTGACACCTGCTTTGGTGACTCTTTCCATCACATCAAGATCACTTATTTTAGTAGCTCCATCGTGCGCTGTTGTAATACCCGATTCTGCATACATCATCTGACCGGCCTTTGACCATTCAACTTCCTGCTGAGGAGTTGGTTTAGGAAGATTATCAAAAATGGGAAGATATGCTGTTTCCATAATTAAGCCATAAGGCTCATTGGTACCCGGTTTACGCACAATAACTCCTCCCGGAGGGGTTGGGGTATCGCTAGTAATATTAAACTTTTTAAGGGCCATAGAATTTAAAACAGCACCATGCATTGAAATATGCCCTACAATAACAGGATTGTCCGGAAAAGCAGCATCAAGATCATCTCTGTTAAGGAGTCTGCCATTGGGCATCATTGTATCATCATAACCGTATGCCTGGATGATAACATCGTTACCTGTTGGAATTTTTTTATCAGCCTGAAATTTCTTTATTGTTTCAACAATACTTGGTACGTCCTTACCCGGGCCAATAGGAGAAGGAGAAACATTGGCCTGGTTGGCCACAGACAATGAATTAATATAGTGGCTATGAGCATCAATAAAGCTGGGCAATAAAGTTTTTCCTTCAAGATTTGCCAATTCTGCACCCTTCCCATTTTTCTTTGCTTCTTCTAAACTGCCTATATAAGCAATTTTTCCATCTTTAATCCATATTGCTTCAGCGTAGTTTGGAGTACCTCCCGCCATCGTAAGGATGTCACCCCCAAAATAAATCACTCCGTTCCCGGTAGCTTCCGTAATGTCTTTGTAAGTCTTGGTTGAGTTTTTACAGGAAATCAAGCCTGTAATAGCAATACCCAACAAAAAAAATTTAATCTTTTTCATGTTAATTTTAATTTTTGTTATTAGCCTTTTATTATTAAGAGTCCATACTGGCAGGACCTATTTTTATATAATCAAGAGCCACACCGGATCAGCATAACACCAGGGATCAGAGCATACGCAATGATCTTTTTATCTGTATGTTTCCGTAAACCTATTTGTATGATTGTTAAAAAAAGAAAATGATATGACGAGCTTTACAATTCAACTGTGGCTTTCTCACAGGCTGATGGTAATAATTCGTTTAGCGAAATTCAGTTAAAATATAGATCTACAAAATCTCTCAAATTCCTTTAGTGGAACATTTGCATTTAACGGTTAAGCAATATTTGTAAATATAATAGAAATAAAAAAAACGAATTGATAATATTTTGTAGAAATAGTTATAAAAATACCTAGAATTTGTTCATATGAAAAACAATAATTTAAAAAAGTATAAAAATTAGGAATTTATTAAACCTTACCGTTTGTCTTTTATAAAAAAGATAGAATGTATCCCATAGAATAAAAGGCAGAATACTTTTTTCTATTGTGACTGACCTAACTTTTACAGTTAGACCCAAAACATCAGGTAATGATTAAAAACAAAAAAAAGTCTCCTATTTCTAGAAGACTTTTTGCGATCCGGACGGGACTCGAACCCGCGACCTCCGCCGTGACAGGGCGG
>CAUQIC010000005.1:0-283801 GCA_963518055.1 uncultured Chryseobacterium sp. | reverse complement strand
CTAGTATTTCTAACCTTTGTGTCTTTGCGTATTCGAACAAAATAATTATAATTAACGTGCCCTTATCTTGGTAATAGGTCTGCTTTTCTTGGATAAGAATATGCATACAAATAAATTAGTGTATCCGTGGCCTACAAGCTATTCCACTAATCTTCTGACATTTTTAGAAAAAACTTCAATACTCCTATCCATTTCATCAAAATTCAGATCTCCGAAGCCCAATCTCATTGCCGTAAGATTTTTATTCTGATATAAAAGCGTTTTTGGAATAAACAGGTTATCTTTTGCACTGTTGCGGCTTAGCTGCATAAGGTTGATCGGAATATTCCATTCCATCCAAATGGCCAGTCCACCGGATGGTTTTTGAAAAGTAATGAGGCCTTCAAGGTGCTCCTGGAGCAAAGTTGTCAGATAATCCCGCCTTTCCTGGTATATTTTTAATGATTTTTTTAGGTAACGGTTAATTTCTCCATCCTCAATCATTTCTCCCAAAGCTCTCTCCATCAGGATATCTCCTTGCCGATCTATAATTCCGAGGTATTTTCTCATTTCTACCATCAGATTTTCCGGAGCGACAATGAACCCTGTACGAAATCCCGGTGCCAGCGACTTTCCAAAAGATCCTATATAAATAACCATTCCATGGGTATCTGCACTTGCTAAAGGAAGAATCGGACTTTTATCATAATGAAATTCATAATCATAATCATCTTCTAGAATGATAAAGCCATACTCATGGGCAAGCTCTAACAATTCCAATCTTCTTTGTGCGCTTAAGGCGACCGTAGTAGGATAGTGGTGATGCGGGGTGAGATAAAGCATCCTGATCTTTTGTTTTTTACAGGCTTCCCGCACACTTTCCACAATAATTCCATCCTCATCGATGGGAATAGAAACTATCTGAACTCCTGCTTTCATAAAGATCATATTCACAGAAAAATAGCTTAATGCTCCCACAAGGACGACATCCCCTACAGAAAGAAGGATTTCGGAAACAATATAAATACTCATTTCCGTACTTCGGGTGATCAGAAGATTATTTTTAGAAATGGGCAATCCACGGGATAAATTGAGATATCTGGAGAGGTGTTCTTTAAAAAATTCACTTCCATCATGATTATAATGTCCTAGTGCTTTTTGGTTGGATTTCCGTTTAAGAATAGAACTATAAAACCTTGAATGCTGGCCAATCTGTGTTAATCTGATATCGGGAACTCCGTCATTAAAGACATATTCACAATTTGAATGCTCAAAAGGATTATCTAAAATATTGGAGCTTTTAAAAGAAAAACCGGTCAGTTTAGGATATGTTTGAAGATTATTTTCTTCAAAATCATGCACTTTTACAGGTTTTTCCCGGTCTTTTCCTATCACGAAAGTTCCTTTATTGGGAAAGCTTTCCGTCCACCCTTGAGCGGAGAGCTCATCATATACCGAAACTGCCGTATTTCGATGAATATCCAGCATTTCACTGAATGTTCGGGTTCCCGGAAGTTTGGTTCCAAAGGGTAAAACTCCTCTTTGGATAGCATTGACCAATTGATTGGCAATTTGTAAATAGATAGAAGTCTCTGAATTTCTATCTATTTTAATAAAACTTTCATAAGGAATTTTAACCGGACTATCCATAATATAAAAACTGGCACCATGTAACCATCCGGCAATATACTACTTTTGACATCAAAATAAAAATCTATGGAATTTCATCATCTGCTCGAAAGAATTGTACAGAATGGAGGTACCCATGCCAAATGGCTGAATACGCTTTCTTTTATGGAAAATGCCGGTGCAAGAAAGATCTCAAAATGTGAGCATCCTATATTGGTTACCGAGATTCAGTTGAAACACGCCGCGGAAGAACATCGACATGCCTATTATCTGAAAAAGCAAATAGGAAAAATAGATCCGAATTTGTGCAAGACTTATGAAAATGAAGAACTTCTTGCTCCTGTGGCAACACGACAGTATCTTCATGCATTGGATATCAAAGCGTGCAGGTATCTCCAGGAAGCATTTAAGCTTAATAAAGAAGATATAAAATACGCAGCCTACCTTTTTGTAACTTATGCTATTGAAGTTCGCGCTGATGAATTATACCCAGTATATCAGGATCGTCTTACGAAAGAATCCTCAAAGATTATGGTAAAATCTATTATTCTTGAAGAGGAAGGACATCTTGAAGAAATGATTAACCAGCTTAATGAATTCTCTCCGGACTGGAAAACGCATGCTGATCATATTTTGACTATCGAAAAAGGATTGCATGACCAATGGATTAATGCTATTGCAGAAGAAGTAGTACAACTCGATTATGTCTGACAGTACATATCGTTTTCAGGAAGTACTTGAGAAAAGGAAGGAAGAAGGTATATTAAGAAGTTTAAAGCCTCTTTCTGAGGGGGGTGATTTCTACTCCAATGATTATCTGGGACTGGCAGGCAATCAGGAATTGAGAAATATATTGCTGCATAAAATTAATACTGATCCGAAATTACTTTCAGGAAGTACCGGTTCCAGGTTAATCAGTGGAAATACTAAGATTATTACCGATATCGAAAGTGATATTGCTGAAAGACATCGTTTTCCTGCTGCGTTGCTTTTTCCATCAGGATACAATGCCAATATGGCTTTGTTTTCAACACTTCCTAGTCGCCATGATACCGTTATTGTAGACGAACAGATCCATCGTTCCGTACATGATGCCTGCAAAATGTCAAATGCGAAAAAACTGAAATTCAGGCATAATAATCCGGAAGATCTTGAAAGGATTTTGAGAAGACAGGAGGGGCACTGTTACGTGGCTATAGAAAGTTTATACTCTATGGAAGGCGATTTTGCGCCCATTCGGGAAATTGCTGATCTCGTCAAAAAGTACAATGCAGATTTACTGGTAGATGAAGCACATGCTTTCGGCGTTTTTGGATATGGATTGATCGAAAAATATCAATTGCAAAATCAGGTTTTAGCAGCAGTCATTACCTATGGAAAAGCATTGGGCTCGCATGGAGCATCCATCCTTTGTAGTGATCTCATCAAATCCTATCTCATCAATTTTGCTTCCCCATTCATCTATACAACTTCCGCACAGGATTTTCAATGGATGAGTATACAAACCGGATATGAATTTTTGGAAAAACATCAGGAACTTTCGGAAAGACTTCACGAAAATATTAGAATTTTCAGAAGTCAGGGATTGAGATCTCCATCCTCAGAAATAAGTCCTATTCAAGCCATTATAATACCGGATAACCGGAAATTAAAAATGATACAAAACAGATTGTCAGAGGAAGGCTTTATAACCTATGCTGTATACAGTCCTACTGTAAAGAAAGGAACAGAAAGACTTCGGATATGTCTTCATAGTTTTAATACAGAGGATGACATTTTAAGACTAACAGAGATTGTTAGAAAATTTATTTAAAAATGAAAGAGAATAATCATGTACTCTCTTATCATACTCTCATCTAATACACATCAAATATGAAATTATTCATTACGGGGATCGGAACAGAAATAGGAAAAACAGTCTGTTCGGCTGTTTTGGTTCAATATTTTAAGGCCGATTATTGGAAGCCTGTACAATCCGGAGATCTTCATTATACAGACAGCCATAAAATTGAAGAATGGACAGATGATACGATATGTCATCCCGAGACGTACCGTTTGCAGCTGGCTGCATCACCCCATCAGTCAGCACGAGAAGAACAGGTGCAAATCAATCTTGATGACTTTCGGTTACCGGATACTAAAAATCCACTGATTGTGGAAGGGGCGGGAGGGCTCATGGTTCCTCTTTCAGACAGTAGGTTTATGATTGACCTGGTAGAAACATTAAATCTGCCGGCAGCACTGGTGGTTCGAAATTATTTAGGATGTATCAATCACAGTCTGTTGTCGATTATGGCTTTACAGCAAAGAAATATAAAGCTTGACTATTTGATATTAAATGGGAAATTTCCTGAAGATACAGAAAGAGTGATCTGCAGTTTCATTGAAGAAGAAACAAAAATTATTAGAATCCCGGAAATGGAAGGTTCCGGCAAAGCGCAAATAAAAACTGCTGCAAAGCAATTAAAAATAACAAAATTATGATAATGGATAAGAAAATAACATTGAGAAACGACTGGACTAAAGGGGAGATTGAGGAAATTTATCATTTGCCATTGATGGAGCTGATTTATAAGGCGGCTACCGTGCATAGAGAATGGCATGATCCTTCTGAAGTACAGATTTCCACTTTATTATCAATTAAAACTGGGGGTTGCCCGGAAGACTGTTCATACTGTGGACAGGCAGCTCGTTACCATACCAACATCAAGGTACAGGCTTTATTACCAACTGAAACGGTAATCGCTCATGCACAAAAAGCTAAAGATAGCGGTTCATCTCGCTTTTGTATGGCAGCGGCATGGCGTGAAGTTCGTAACAACCGCGATTTTGACAGAGTAATCGATATGGTAAAAGGAGTTAATGAACTTGGATTGGAAGTTTGCTGTACCTTAGGAATGCTTACTGAAGAACAGGCAATCAGACTTCAGGAAGCAGGTCTGTATGCCTACAACCATAATCTGGACACTTCTGAGCAATATTATGAAGAGATTATTTCGACAAGAACATTTGATAACAGGATTAATACGATCAACAATGTAAGAAAAGCAGGGATTACGGTATGCTCCGGAGGAATTATTGGTTTAGGAGAAACACACAGAGATAGAATTTCAATGCTTTTAACCTTAGCGACTATGCCAAAACATCCGGAATCAGTTCCTATCAATGCCCTGGCAAGAGTAGAAGGTACTCCTTTGGAAAACAATGAAAAAGTAGATGCCTGGGAAATGGTACGAATGATTGCTACCGCGAGAATTGTTTTGCCTTCTTCGATGGTTAGATTAAGTGCAGGACGTATAGAAATGTCAGAAACGGAGCAGGCTTGGTGCTTTATGGCGGGGGCGAATTCTATTTTCACAGGGGAAAGAGAAACTTTACTGGTAACTCCAAATCCGGGGGTCTCAGAAGATATGCAGATGTTGCAAACTCTTGGATTGAAGCCTATGATGAAAAAAGAAACATGCTGCTAATAGCTGATAATATATTTTACTACCTATGAATAATACAACAATACCTGTCAGTCTTCAGCAAAGAGATAAAGCTGTTAACTGGCACCCATACACTCAAATGAAGACTGCCGATGATGCCATACCTATTGTGAAAGGGAAGGGTATTTATCTCTATGACAATGATGGTAATAAATATATGGATGTGGTTTCTTCGTGGTGGGTAACTTTACATGGGCACTCGCATCCTTATATTGCACAACGAGTTTTTGAGCAATTAAATACATTGGAACAGGTTATTTTTGCGGGTTTTACCCATGAGCCTGCTATACAGCTTTCCGAAAATCTATTAGAGCTGCTGCCTTCAAACCAGAAAAAAGTATTTTACTCTGATAATGGTTCAACAGCAGTAGAAGTAGCCCTGAAAATGTGTATCCAGTTTGCCCATAACCAAGGGAAGAAAAAAACTAAAATTGTAGCCTTTAAGAATGCATATCACGGAGATACTTTCGGAGCGATGTCTGTAAGCGGAAAAAGCTTTTGGACAAAGCCTTTTGAAAGCATGCTCTTTGAAGTAGTTTTTATTGATACGCCCAATGCCGAAAACCTGGAACGTTTAGAATCACAGATTAAAGATCTTGCAGATGAAGCCGCTTGTTTTATTTATGAGCCTTTAGTACAGGGAGCTGCAGGTATGCTGACTTACAAAGCTGAAGATTTAAATTGTTTAATGAAGTGTTGCAGAAAACATGGTCTTTTAATGATTCAGGATGAGGTTTTTACAGGTTTTGGAAGAACAGGTGAGCTTTTTGCAGCGAATCATCTTACAGAACAGCCTGATATTATGTGCTTTTCCAAAGGTTTAACCGGAGGTACAATGCCTATGGGAATAACAACCAGCTCTAATGAAATTTACAATGTATTTCTTTCTGAAGATCGGCACAAAACCTTATTTCATGGTCATTCCTTTACGGCTAATCCGTTAGCCTGTACCGCTGCTTTGGCTAGTATGGAGCTATTGCTTCAAAAGGAAACTCAACTGAATATCAAGCGTATCACTCATCAGCATTCGGAGTTTATAAAGGTTCTGAAACCTCATGCTCAGGTAGAAAATGTTCGTCAGGTTGGAACGATCCTCGCTTTTGATTTTAAAACCGGGCACAGCACTTCTTATTTTAATGAAATAGGAAAGCAGCTTTATAATGAGTTTCTACAGCGCGGAATCATTATGAGACCCCTTGGAAACGTACTTTATCTGTTGCCTCCGTATTGTATCACTTCTGAAGAACTGGATTTTGTATACCGGAATATTCTGGAAGTATTGGATCAATTTACAGATTAAAATAGAGTGAAGAGTATTGTTTAAATCTTCTAGATTTAGAAATTTAAGTATTATTAATAAAAAACAGCTGTTGTAACAGCAAAAGATAAAGGCCTAAAAAACACACTAAGAGCTCAGTTCACTTCCCCACAAATGAAGTTCAGAAAGGATCGGGCCCAGCTTCTGTCCTTTCTCTGTGAGCTTATAATAAACTTCAGGAGGGAAATTGTATACTTCAATCCGTTGGATAATATGATCTTCCTCCAGTTGTTTAAGCTGTTCTGCCAATACCTTTTTTGATACTTTTGGCATCTTTCTCCACAATTCTACAAAACGTACACGATCTTCTTCAAAAAGATTATGTAGAATCAATGGTTTCCATTTGCCTGAAAGAATACTCAGGCTCTTTCTGAGACCACAATTTTTAAATTCTTCAAAATTCATAGGTTAGTTGACTCTAAATGGATAACCTTTTGGTAACCTTCGATTACTTTTATTCAGTTAACCAATAGTTTTGTACTACAAACTTAAGCAAAATGAAATTACAATTGTGGCGAAATGCGACCTTGCTGTTAAATATTGATGGATGTTCTATACTTATTGATCCGATGCTTGGAGGCAAAGGTTCATTAGGGAAATTCCCAATGACAGACAATGATTTGTTGAATCCTTTGGTGGATCTGCCTTTCAGTAAAGATGAATTAATAAAAAAACTGCAGACAGTAGATGCTGTTGCTGTTACCCATTTACATCCTGATCATTGGGATGCTGATGCAATAGAACTGATTGATAAAAAGATCCCTATTATTTGTTCCGAAAATATTTCAGGGCAAATTGCAGAACAGGGATTTCAAAATATTATTCCTATTCATGATCATATTTACTGGGAGAATATTGAGATTTCAATCACAAAAGGGAAACATGGTACCGGAGATATTGAAGAAAAAATGGGGATAGTCAACGGATTTGTTTTTAAAAAAGACAACCGGTCCGTTTATATTGTAGGAGATAGTATCTGGTATGATGATGTTGCTCAGGAAATTAGAAAACATCAACCTGAACACATCGTTGTAGCAGGAGGAGCAGCGACATTTTCTGTAGGAGATCCTATTATTATGACGAGTGAAGATATTATAAAAGCCTGTCAACATGCTCCTGATGCAAAAGTATGGGTTACTCATCTGGAAGCGGTAAGCCACTGTAAAGAGGATCGTAAATTTATTCAAGGAAACATAAAAGAAAATGGATTGGAAAGCCAATGCTTTATACTGAAAGATGGTAAAGAGATAGAACTTTTAAATAAATAGGAGATAGGAACGTTATATAATGGTGTTTACCTATAAGTAAGTTGTAGGCAGGAGCTTTACATCAATTTCAAAAAAAAAGAGGCATTCTACCAGGAAAAAGCCTCATTTTTTTTATTAAAACTAATTGAAATTAATCTTCTACATATTTATGTCTCGCCGCTTTAAGACCAAAATACAACATGGCCAGTACGGAAGCGCTCAGAAAATAAAATGAGGTGTCCCATGAAATATCCCAGTCGTGTAGTTTCCCAAATACGGGAGGACCAAATGCCGCAATCAGATAACCGACAGACTGAGCCATTCCAGATATTTTTACGGCATTGATACTGCTTTTGGTTCTTGTGGAGAAAAACAGAATGGATAAACTGAAAGATAACCCATTGGCAAGTCCTATAATAACAGCATTGACGTAAATCCATTGAGATTTCATAAATACAAACATCAGGGTGCTTCCAAACATCAAAGTACAGATAAAAAGAATCATAATTCTCTGGTCTTTCATTTTGCTGGCAATAATCGGGCAGAAGAAAGTTACGGGAATCATGGTAATCTGAATAACGAATAACACCCATCCTGAGCTTTCTCCCTGCATATTATAGTCGGCAAGGAATGACGGCAGCCATGCTACCATACAGTAATAGAATAATGATTGAAGACCCATGAAAATACTAATATTCCAGGCTTGCGAGGATTTGAACATATTGAAATCCGAAGTGCTTAAAGCTGGTTTAGGCTGGTCAGGATTTTTTTTGTTAAAGATAAATTCCAGAATTAATACCAGAAACCCTAACGCAGCAATCACGAGCCAGATTCCCAAAGAACCGCGCCACCCAAAACCTGTCCATTCTCCGATTTTTACACTAAACCCTGAAGCTAAAGCTGCTGTAAGATTCATGGAAACAGCAAAAATACCCGTCATCAGACCTATCTGTTTGGGGAAATTATTTTTAACATATCCTGGTGTTACTACATTTCCTATGCATATTCCCAGGCCAATAAATACAGAACCTAAAAAGAGTAACCAAAGAGAACCTGAAATTCGGAGAAATAACCCAAAACTTAGAATAATCAAGGAGTACATCAAGAGTTTGCTGATTCCCAACGTATTGGAGAATCTACTAACCAGAACAGAACACACCGCAAACATAAAGAGTGGGATGGAAGTAAGCAGACTGACCTGAAAATTATCCAGTTTTAATGCATCCCTTACATCGCCCAGAACAGGTGAAACGGCTACAATAGGTGAGCGGAGATTGCTGGAAATTAAAATAACAACCAAAACGTTAATGATTAATAAAACATACGAAGCATTTCTTTTGACTTCATTCTTCATCATGATAAAAACTTTTGTACAAAATTAATATAGTAATTTTGTTTAATTTTGCCAAAGTTTTAACCTGAAACGACATGGGCGATAGCATAGAAATAGATGAATTGATGAAACCTTATTTTGTATGGTTTGAAGAAAACTGGATTCATGATGATGTTCTTCATCAACATCAAAAAGGGCAATTAGTCTATGTAGAAAGTGGTTTTCAATATATCACGATTGAAGAAAGAATTTATCTTCTTCCCCAGAATCATGCGGTATGGATTCCTCCCAACGCTATTCATAAAACCAATTCACATTCTGAAAAGATAAAACTGATGATCATGTTTGCAGAGGTTGATCAGGAAGATTCTTTTTATCATCATGTGAATGTCTTTTCTGTCCCGCCTGTTTTAAAGGAAATGATAAAATATGCTGAAAAATGGTCTAAACTAATGACAAAGGACCATCACGAAACCCTTTTTTTACAGGCTCTTTTCAATGAATTGCCTCATTTTGTAGAGCAGTCTCTGAAGCTTCATATTTGTCTTCCAAAAGATAAGCGCTTAACTAAAGTCATTGAATATCTTCACGATTATTACCATACTGAAATTACAATGGAAGATCTGACTGATAGGGCTCTTTTATCCTCAAGAACGCTGGAACGTATTTTTAAAAAAGAAACAGGGCTGACTTTGAGTAAATATCAACAAATGCTTCGAATCATTAAAAGCCTGGAGTTTTTGAGTTCAAACGATCTTACCATTTCAGAAACAGCTTATAAAGTAGGATATAAGAGTGTGCAGGCTTATACCAGAAGTTTTCAGTCGGTTATGCAATTCAGGCCTACAGATTTTATCAGAAATATTCGATGATTTTTATATTGAAAAGGGACTTATTAATTATGGATTTTTGTTCAGTATCCCTATTAAAAGGTCTTTCAAAGAAAATCACATGAATATATTTCACACTTTTTTCGTTTTTCCATATCGGTAGTAAATAATCAATTATGATGTCATATAAATTAAAAAGGCCTCCTAGGATGGAGACCTTAAAAAAACACAAATGATGAAAAAAAATTATTTCGATTCACAAATATAAGCAAAAATTATATTATGCAAAACACTATATGTGTATTTTTTTTAAATATTATTTATTTTAAGTAAAAATAATTATCCTCTAATTGATTTCGATTTTTTTTAAGATTCTGAAATTCGATCGTACAGTGTATATAACGCCGATAAAGACCATCCACTCTATAACAGCACTTATTATATAAATACTGTGAATTCCATAGATCATCGGAATAAAAAGAAGTGCCGGAATATAAAGTACAACCTGTCTCAAGATGCTGATTATGGTAGCAGGCTTAGCATTTTCTACGGACGGAAACCAAACCATTGCCATAAAAATAAAAGGTAATGCCGGTAAAACACTCATATAAATCCTGAAATCGGTAAGTTGATCAGGGCTAAATAGTACATTCGGGATCATCACAGATAATACTTCGGAAGGGAAATACATTACAAAAAACCAAAATGGGATCAGGATAACGAGTCCTGTAAAAGAAAAAAGACGGTAAGCCCTCATACTCCTTTCATATTTCTCTGCTCCGAAATTCATACCCGAAACAGGTTGTAAGGCTCTCATCAATCCCCATAGAGGAGTATTTAATAGAATATAAAACCGATTAACTGCCGTAAAAAAAGTAACATCTGTATCTTTCCCATATTTTGCAATCACATTAAATACTACAATATTCTGTATGACGATCATGATCATCATAATGAAGCCCGGCATTCCCAGTGAGAGTCCCTCTTTAATAATTGCTTTATCCCTTTTCAATGACCAAAAATGTGTTTTGAAAGATGCTTTCCCAGATGCATAATACCAAATTCCCAATACCATATAAATAATCATAGAAATATTAGTTGCCCAGGCAGCGCCACTCACTCCCCAGCCGAAAGTATCTATAAACAACGGTTTTAACGCAACATCTACAATAAGGCCTACAGCAATCATCCAGGCAGCAGTTTTCATACGCCCTTCTGCACGGATCAACATATTAAGTGCCAGACCATGGATCCAAAAGAAACTTCCCAGAATTGTCGCCCTGAAATATTCTGCTCCTAACGTTAAAATTTCACCTCGCCCACCCATCATATATACCAGTTCTTTGGCGAATATATAACATGGAATAGTGATCAAAACTGAAAATAATAAAGTAAGAAAATTAACTGTTCCCATGGCTCTGTTCAACTTGTCTTTATCATTTGCGCCAATCCAGATACTGACCGCAGAGCCAATTCCTGTACCGATTAATGTGCCGAATCCCTGAGCAAACTGGGCTAAGGGATAGGCGACCCCTACTGCAGCCAAAGCGGTATTGCTGATCAGATGTCCTACGAAAATTCCATCAAGAAAATTATTTAAGCCATAAAGTACCATCGCAATCACTGCCGGCCATGACATTTGCCACATGACCTTATGCATCTTTCCCTTTAAAATAAGTTGTCTTTGTTGTTCCATTTGTTGTCAGTATTTGTGTCTCAGATTTGCGTTCGCCTTTATCCGGACCATGAAATTTGAATTTAAATTATTCTATTCAGCAAAATTACAGACCGTATAGGGTAAGCAAAGTCCCTGATACGGAATTAAAACTCCGTAAAAAGGAGAGATTGCTTTCCGGATTCTCTAATCGTTTTCTAATGCTGCATTAAAATTTTCTAATGTTGATGGGAGTTGGCGGGAAATCATTTACTTTTGATGAACATTGATGATATAATTAATATGTTGAATATTTTACTTATTGAAGACGAATTTGGAGTATCAAGTTTTATTAAAAAAGGACTTGAAGAAAATCATTATCACGTTACCTTAGCTTACGAAGGAAGAATGGGGCTGAGATTGGCTTTAGAACATGAGTTTGATATTATCTTACTCGATGTGATATTACCGCAAATGAATGGTTTTGAGGTTTGTACAGAGATAAAAAAATTCAAACCTGAAATTCCTGTATTGATGCTAAGCGCATTATCAACCATTAAAGATAAACTGACAGGATTTGAGAATGGAGTAGATGACTATTTAACAAAACCTTTTCACTTTGGTGAGCTTCTTGCCCGTATCAATGCATTGGGGAGAAGAAGTCAGAATAGTATCCCCTCATCTATTTATACGGCTGAAGACCTTTCTATGGATTCTTATAAAAAGATCGTACGAAGAGCGGGAAAAGAGATTTTTCTAACCTTAAAAGAATATACACTTCTGGAATACCTCCTGATCAACAAAAATAAAGTAATCAGCAGGGTTAAGATTGCGGAAGCTGTATGGGGAATTGGTTTCAACAGAGGAACGAATCTCATTGATGTTTATATTAATTATTTGCGAACCAAGATTGATAAAGGATTTCCCAAACCATTAATTCACACAGTCATTGGAATGGGGTATATTCTGAAAGATGAATAATCATGAAATTAAAAAGCAGATTATCACTCGTCTTTACAATCCTTTTTGCTGTATTACTTATTTTTGTATTGACCTCTATATACCTGATTGTAAAAAAGGATTGGAGAAATAATTTTTCGAAACAGCTGGAAGACCGGGCATATACGGTAGGGCATAATTATCTTGCACAGGATAATTTTACCAAGCTTGAATTTGATCAGGTGCTGAAAAAACTTCCTCGTACTTTACCCAAGGAAATAATAAGAATCTATAATCTTAATTTCCAGCCCGTTTTTATTAAAGATTCTTCTACAACCTGGGATAGAAAAACATTGCAGAAAGTTGTAAAAAATAAAATCATTTCTTACCAACAAGGAGATACATATGTAGTAGGAATCTATTATGTAGATAATTCAGGAGATTATATTGTCATGGCCGAAGCACAAAATAAATTAGGTGAAAAATCACTTAAAGAGCTTCGGGAAACAATGATCTACTGTTTCTTAATAGCTATTTTGATGACTATATTGCTGGGGCATTGGTTTGCTGGGGTCAGTCTCCGTCCGATTGACAGGCTCAATCGGTATATGAATACAATCCAGGCAAGAAGCCTAAATACCCGAATTCCTATAAAACGTAAAAAGGATGAAATCGGAATTCTCACTCAAAGTATAAATAATCTGCTGGAAAGGCTTCAGGAATCCTTTGATTCTCAACAGGCTTTTGTTTCTTATGCTTCCCACGAATTAAAGACACCGATTACTTCCCTGATTGGCAATACAGAAATTGCCTTGGGCAAGACAAGAACTTCGGAAGATTATCAGGACATTTTAAAAGGGGTACTCAGAGATTCCCTTCATATGAATAACATCATTAGTGATCTTCTGATGTTTGATCAGCTTGATTATCGTAATTATCCTTTAGAATCTGTTTCTTTAGAGACTTTTGTATGGAATGTTACTGATTACAGCAGCAAAACAATTCCTGATCTGCAGTTTAATATTGATATTCAGAATCCGGAATATTTCCAGGAAACCTGTATTAATGCTAACAGCAACTTATTGGAACTGGTTCTGGCTAATATCATTTCCAATGCGCACAAGTTTTCAGGGAAAGAAATCTTAATATTCATTTCTATTGAGGATACTTTTGTAAGCTTTTCCGTAACAGATTATGGGATTGGCATTCATGCACAAGAGCTCGATAAAATTACGATGCCCTTTTACAGATCTGCCAATGCCTATGGAATTAAAGGGTTTGGATTAGGACTTTCACTTTGTGCTAAAATTATAAAACTTCACCGTGGTCAATTAAAATTTATATCCAAAATCAATGAGGGGACTACTGTGACGGTCGAAATTCCTATAATATAAGATCACCTGGAAT
Organism: uncultured Chryseobacterium sp.; assembly: GCA_963518055.1. GTDB lineage: Bacteria > Bacteroidota > Bacteroidia > Flavobacteriales > Weeksellaceae > Chryseobacterium. Next base: position 269,977 of record CAUQIC010000005.1, on the reverse strand, counting down.
AAAATGACTCAATTGGACGGGAAAAAGAGGCTGCAAGCTGGAAGTCATTCTCCCGAAATAATAATTGTTTATAAGCTTTTATGGTTCATTCTCATACAACGAGTAATCCATAGTAATCTGACCCGAAAAGCATTAGAAAAAACTAACGGCTTTCTAATCTTTCTTTAATTCGGATTTAAAAACCTCCTAATATCGCTGCTCTACTTTTGTTCTGTACTTAAAACTACAGCAACAAATTAATAGAGTTAATCATATGTTAGAAAAAAAACAACTTATTTACACTGCCGCTCTTTTTCTGGGGATGACCTTTACAATACAGGCTCAGGAACTGGAGCATAATATTGTGATAAGGGATCAGAAAACGCTACAGCCTCTTGTAAATGCAAAAGTACAGGATGAAGCCGGTGGACTAGTACTTAATACCGATCAAAACGGAACCTTAAATATTCCATCTTCTGGAAAAGGAGTCAAATATATCGTGACATCCGATGGATATTTTTCTCAGAATATTACGCTGACTCCGGGACAATTTCCTTCTGTTATAGAGTTGATTCCTAAAGTTGGAAATCTGGAAGAAGTTGTATTGACCGGATATACTAAACAGTCAAAAGTAAAAACAACAGGAGCCGTATCCACCGTAAAAAAAGATGTGATCAGTAAAACTCCTGTAGCTTCACTGGATCAGGCCTTGCAGGGGCAGGTTCCCGGGTTGCATGTTGCTTCTCCTTCCGGGCAGCCGGGAGCCATTGGAAGAGTAACGATTCGGGGAATAGGATCTATACAGGACGATAAAACCAATCCATTGTATATACTGGACGGAATTCCCATCAGCCCGGAAACTTTTTCTGCCCTTAATCCATTGGATTTTGACGATATTGTCATTCTTAAAGATGCTGCATCTACCGCACAGTATGGTTCCCGTGGGGCCAATGGAGTAATTCTTCTGACCTCTAAAAAAGGAAGAGATAACGAAAAAGGCAAGCTCAGTTTTTTCTACCAAAACCAGTTTGGTATTTCATCGGTAAATAACAAAAAATGGGACATGATGAACAGCTCTCAAAGGCTTGAATTTGAAGAAATGTTGCAGGATCCCGGTTATCCGGGATGGCAATATTCACGTAAAAATCCATACAAGACGGTAAACGGACAGCAAGTAGCCAAAACAGAAGACGATTACATATACGGTGATCAAAAACTTTCAGAGTTACGATCAACCAATACCAACTGGAAAAAGCTTTTATTGAGAAATGCCATTACCAATTCTCATTATTTGGGAATGGGGGGAGGAAATGCCAAAACCAATCACTATTCATCCTTATCTTACTACAAACAGGAGGGAGTATTGCCTAATTCCGGATTAGAACGATTCAATTTTACAACAGGAATCAATCATAAATCAGGACGCTTCAGCAGCTCAGTCAACATAAACCTTATCAACAGCCAGTCACGAATGTCAGAATCTGACTTTGATGTGAGTGAAACCAATCCTATTGCCTCATTATATTTTGCGTTGCCCTATGAAAAGCCTTATGATGCAGAAGGCAACCTACAGCCGGGAGTCAATCGGTTTGGGTCTAATGCTTTATCTATGTACCAGGATGTAAGCCGTAAAGAAAATGCATTGACCGGCTTTTTATCTTCTAATCTGGCTTATGAGCTTACCAAAGAACTTAAGATAACCAGTACCTTGGGAATGAATCATCAACAAATGAAGAATACGCATATCATCAAACCGGATACCTATTTTGGAAAATTGGTTGATCCAGGTGAGCAGGGGCTTTTTGAAAGGGTAAATACTCAAAGAACCTCATATATGGCCAATTTGGGATTAAATTATAAGAAAAAGTGGGGAGTTCATGAGGTAGAAGCCATTGCCCTTGCAGAATTTAACAAGTACAGGAAGACCTTTGACGGATTTACAGGATATGGGCTCATAGACGGTTTATATGATACGCCGGGAGGAATAACTCCGGGAACTCCTGAAAATAATTTTATTCCAAAAATAACCGGTGGAGCCACAGAAAACACATTGTTGTCCCAATTAGGAATGCTTAGATATTCATACGGTAACAGATTTACCCTTTCGGCAAGTTTCAGGAGAGATGGCTCCTCCAGAGTACCTGAAAATAACAGATATCAGCATTTTTATGCTTTTGGAGGAAGCTGGAATCTTAAAGAAGAAAATTTCCTGAAAAACTGGGAAGTTTTAAGTTTTGCAAGATTGCGGGCCAGTTATGGATTAACAGGGAATGCAGGAGGATTTGCCAGTGATTTTGGATACAGAATGCTTTACGGACCAAAACAATACAATGGTTTAACGGCATTTGTTCCGGGAAGCCCCGGAAATCCAAACTATAATTGGGAAAAGAATAAAATTACAGATATAGGTGTTGAATTTGGGCTGTGGAATAACCGGTTAACAGGGGGAGTAGATGTTTATAACCGCGTTACCAGCGATTTGTTTATCAACAGAAAATTGTCTCTGACTTCGGGATTTGATTCTATTGCAGATAATTTAGGGGAAATAAGAAACAGAGGGGTTGAGGTTTATTTTACAGGAGATGTTATTAAAACTAAAGATTTCACGTGGAATCTGGGCCTCAATTTTTCATACAACCAAAACCGTATTCTTAGTTTAGGCAGCGAAACAGAAATTGTTACAGATGATTACTCTATTCACAGAGTAGGTTCTGCATTGGGCCACTTTTATATGGTGAGATGGGCAGGAGTAGATTCGGCAACCGGAGCCCCAATGTATTATGATAAAGAAGGAAACATCACCAAAGATTACAACCCTGATAATGCTGTAATGGTCAAGGGTTCATTTGATCCCCCGGTAAAAGGAGGCCTCACAACTTCATTTACCTATAAGAATTTTAGAGTGAGTGCATTATTTACTTTTATCAAGGGGATGTATCGCCTAAATACTGCTGAATTGTACAGAACATCTGCAGATCCGAACTACAGGATTTATAACCAGTCAACCAGTATGCTGAATATGTGGCAGAAACCGGGAGATATTTCCGATAATCCGGGTGCGCAATATCCACGCTATATGACGGACAGGGAATTGCAATCGGCAGATTATATCAAATTACGGAATATTAGTATTAATTATAGATTGAAAGAGATCGGAGGGCTTGATAAATTCATTAAAGAAGTCAATATTTTCGCACAGGGTCAGAATTTATTTACATGGACAAAATGGAAAGGGCAGGATCCCGAAGATGACAACAATTGGTACCAGTATGAGTATCCATTACCAAGAACATTTACCATTGGCTTTAATGTTACATTTTAAAAAATAAATCATGAATAGAAATATAGTAAGAATACTTGCAGGAATTTGCTTCTGTATAACTATCAACAGTTGTAATAATCTACTGGAACTGGACCCTTCAGATGCTGTGTCGGAAGAAAAGATATTTTCATCGGTTGTTCAATTTGAGAGAGGTGTATTGGGATGTTATAGCACCTATCACCCGGAATACAACCTGCTGATAGGATCTGCTATGTCAGATGAATGTAGACTGGATAGCCAGAATAATGGGGTAAACGGTTTTGGAAACCTTCTACAGAGATGGGTCTACAGTTCAGAAGATGATATACTTTATAAAGCGTGGAAGGATAATTATGCTACGATCTATAGTATCAACCTTTTGCTGGAAAATGTCGTGAAAGTTCCTGTTCATACCGAAGAGCAGAGAGAAAAATTACGCTCATTGACAGCAGAACTGCACGGATTGAGAGCTTTGCTGCATTTTGATCTTCACAGAAACTTTGGGTCATCAGATGCAGAGCCTAGCGGACTCACTATTCCTTATATTACCGATACCGATATCAATAAAAAGCCAGGCAGAATTTCCCTGACCACGTTTTACCAAAATATATGGAATGACCTGAACGCTGCCGGCGGCATCCAGCACCAGGTAAATTTCAGATTGCAGAACAATGCAGTGTTGGCTCTTGAAGCGCGGGTGGCTCTGTATCAAAAAAATTATCCTCTGGCAGCTGAAAAAGCGACGGCTCTTATTCAGATTTACCCGTTGGAAGATGCACAGCGTTATGATAAAATATGGAAAGACAGCAATAATACCGAAGTTATTTTTCAGCTGAAACGAACCAATGATAATGATCTTCGTCCTAATACACTCTGGCAGAATTATTCTACAGGCAGAATGTATTTCAGGCCCTCTCATAAATTGATGTCTATGTATGAGGGAACTGATGTAAGGCTTCAAAACTTCGGAGAAGAAGAAGGGGATAGCATTATTAACAAATATCCCGGAAATGATTACAGTGACAGGATTAATGATGTGAAAATATTCAGGGTGAGTGAGATGTATCTGATCAGGGCTGAAGCTTATTTATTTATGGGGAAAAGTCAGGAAGGTCTTCAGGATATCAATACCCTTCGGGCTAAAAGAAATGAGGGCAGCCTGCCTATCACTCTTGTTTCTCTGTCAGAAATTATGAAAGAACGTTCTTTAGAGCTGTCTTATGAAGGACATCGTTATTATGATCTTAAAAGACTGCAATGGGAGATAACAAGAAATTCTGAAGACTTGTTCTCTCCTTCTGATGAACCAACTTTAAAACCCTCCGATAAAGCCTATAATCTCCCTATTCCTTTAAAAGAGATAATGGCTAATCCCAATCTTTAATTATTAACATTTTTTAAATATTTTTACCTGGGGGTGCCATTTTTGATGGCACCTTTTTAATGTTTATTATTCGGAAGATAAGCCATGATATTGGTCATAAGGCTTTCTGACTCATTGAAAAGATGGATTAGAAAACCTTGTGACATTTACCGTTCATTCATCAATCAATTTCTATCATTATAAAAATAAGCTGACGGCACAATACAAAAGCAGAATTCCCATAATGGTATTCACAAGTCTATAATGTTGATTTAAAAACTTATGAAGTCTTTGTCCGGCCACCGCCCAAATCCAGGTAGCAGAATTTCCAATAAAAGAAAGCAAAAGAGCAAAAGAAATAATGATCCAAAGCTCATTAAATTGAGGAAAAATAAAGCTGCTGAAAGCTGTTATCCCGTAGATAATGATTTTAACATTCACCAGCTGCAAAAGAAACCCTTTCCAAAAATCTTCAGTAACCCTGGATACGTTTTCTCCCTGCTGAAGATCAATTGGTGTAGGGCTGCCGGATGCGACTGACCATGCCAAATAGATGAGGTAAGCGGCTCCTACATACTTTAGATAGCTGAGAAGTGAACCATAAGAACTAAGAACAAGCCCTGTAAAAACAGCAGCCAATAACATTACTATTGTGAATCCTGCATAAATTCCCATGAGCAATGCCTTGCTTTTTTTATATCCTGACTTCATGGTACTGTTAAGCGCCAGAATATTATTAGGGCCTGGAAGAAGTGCTGTTAAGACAGTGTAAATGAAAAATGAAAACCACATAATTTTTTTTGACAAACTTAATGAGATTAAATATTCAAAAAAATCGGAATTATTTATACTTTTACTTCGAAAAATTTAAAGTATGGATATTCATCAGCTCAGAAGTTTTAAAACCATAGTAGAAAAAGGAAATTTTCAGGATGCAGCTAACGAGCTTAACTATTCCTTATCTGCTATCAGCTATCAGATTCAACAGCTTGAAAATGAAATCAAGTTTCCCTTATTTGAAAAAATAGGCAGAAGAATGCTTCCTACAGAACAATCTCTGAAACTGGTTCCTCATATCAAGAAAATAGAAGAAGAAATAGAACAGATCCGGCAATTGAATTCCACAGACAGGAAAGTGGAAGGAAGTCTTACGATTTCAGTTTCTGATAGTTTGCTGACCTATATTTTGCAACCTGTCCTTAAAAAATTCATCGAAACAGCTCCGGACGTAATGCTCCGGTTAAAGGTTAGAAACTGTTATGAAGTGCAAAAAGAGATTATTCGAAATGATATTGATCTGGGAATTCATTATCAGGTAAATGGGTATGATGATCAGATTAAAGTCAATGAATTAAAGTCTTTTACCGTGGGTGTAATGGCTTCAACAATATTTCCGGAACAGGAAAAGAACTTTGATCGTAAAAATCAGACCAAATTATGTTCCGTTATTAACAATGATCCTAATGGAGTCTATCAACAGTATTTTGAAAATTATCTCAAGAAAAAAGATATCAGAACCGGACAAAATATTGAACTCTGGAGTATTGAAGCAATCAAAAAAAGTATTATAAATAATCTGGGAATCGCTTGTCTGCCGCATTTTGTAGTGGAAGAAGAATTGAAAAAAGGAGACATTCAAGAAATTAATATTAAAGGATTTCAGCCTGTTATTACAATGATTACGGCTCATCATTCCAATAAGTGGATCAGTCCCGCGATGAAACTTTTCTTAAAAATTCTTGATGAACAAATGATATCCTGCATTTTTGAAGTAAAAAATTAAAAGAAAATTAATGTAGCTAGGCCTTTTTAGAAAAAAAATTAAGCCTTATATTTGCATTAATGTTAAAATGGTTCTCCATATTATGCTCGATGATGTATGTGCTGGCTACCACCAATGCGGGGGAAGTACTCAAAGTGCCTATGTTTGTAGAACATTATATAGAATATCATGGAAACTTATCAGAATTTGTGATGGAACATTATGATAATCACAAAAAAGATTCTGATTGGGATTTAGATCAAAAGCTTCCATTCATCAATCCACCTATTGTATTGACAGTACATGCGCAGCTTCCTGAACTTAATTTCGAAATAAAAAAACCTAAAGAAATTACTATTTCTCAGAAAAATAGTATCTATCAGGAAAAAGACTTCTCAAACCTTTACCTTTCCCGTATTTTTCAGCCTCCACGGCTTTCTTAATTGATTTCGATTGAAAATTAATGCTTTAAGCTTTTGTTTAAGGCAGTCAATTCTTATTACATATCAATTAACCCTTGATGTTTTATATACTAAAAATTTGAGTAAGCTTCAAAAGCTTGCGGGTAATTCTTATGCTGTAAGGCTAGGAATTTACAGGCTGCTGTATTTTAAAATTTTAGTGTCTTATAAAACATTTTAGGGTTACCATTAATAATTTTTTCATGTTAAATAAAATTATTGAGTTTTCTGTAAAGAATAAACTCATCATTGCCTTGTTTACTATTGGTTTGATTCTTTTAGGAGTATACGAAACCACTAAACTTCCCATTGATGCACAACCCGATATTACGAATAATCAGGTTCAGATCATTACCACAGCACCTTCATATGGAGCTGCTGATATAGAGCGTCTTGTGACATTTCCTATTGAACAGGCCACCAGCAGCATCAGTGGAATTACTGAACTTCGAAGTTTTTCACGTTTTGGACTTTCTCTGGTTACTGTAGTTTTTGATGACAATACCGATGTGTATTGGGCACGTCAACAGGTTCAGGAGAGGTTACAGCCTGTTCAGGACAATATTCCTGCTGGCATTGGTAAACCTGAACTTGGCCCAATTTCTACAGGATTGGGAGAAATTTTCCAGTATGTTGTGAGAGCCAAAAAAGGCTACGAAAATATCTATGACGAAACAGAACTCAGAACCATCCAGGACTGGGTCGTGAGAAGGCAATTGTTGGGAACTAAAGGAGTGGCTGATGTAAGTAGTTTCGGAGGAAAACTGAAACAATACGAAATAGCTATTAATCCTAATCAACTTCAGGCTTTTAATCTCAATATCAATGATGTTTTTGCGGCCTTGGAAAAAAATAATCAAAACACCGGAGGAGCGTATATCGAAAAGAAAGAAACCGTTCTTTTTATCAGAAGTGAGGGGCTGTTAGGAAGTACTGAAGATATCGGAAACATTCAGGTTGCCAATACCAAAGAAGGAATCCCTGTACACATTAAAGATGTAGCATCCGTTAAAATTGGATTTGCCACAAGATACGGAGCGATGACTTATAATGATACAGGAGAAGTATCAGGTGCTATTGTATTAATGCTTAAAGGAGAGAATGCGAACGAGGTGATCGCCAACATAAAGCAGAGGTTAGAGAAGATCCAGGAATCTTTACCTGAAGGGGTTGTGATTGAGCCTTTCCTTGACCGTGCCAAGATGGTTAACAATACCATCAGTACCGTAAAAACCAATTTGATGGAAGGAGCGCTGATTGTTGTATTCATTCTGGTATTATTCTTAGGAAATTTCAGAGCAGGATTATTGGTTGCTTCTGTAATTCCTCTGGCTATGCTTTTTGCCATTATCATGATGAATATTTTTGGAGTTGGAGGGAATCTGATGAGTCTTGGAGCTCTCGATTTTGGACTTATTGTAGACGGAGCGGTTATCATTGTAGAAGCGGTTCTGCATCAGTTAGCCCATAAAAAACATTTCGGAAAAGACAATATGCTGACCCAAAAAGAAATGGATGAGCAGGTTTCCGGATCAGCTACCAAAATGGTTAACAGTGCTGTTTTCGGACAGATCATTATCCTGATTGTATATCTTCCGATCTTTACGCTTCAGGGAATTGAAGGAAAGATGTTTAAGCCAATGGCACAGACTGTTGCTTTTGCTCTGATAGGTGCTTTTCTATTGTCATTGACCTATATTCCGATGATGAGCTCCCTGGTATTAAGCAGAAAGAAAAAACTAAAAGACAATATTTCAGATCGAATAATGGCCAAAGTTGAAACAGGTCACCAAAAATTTCTGATAAAGGCTCTCAAGTATAAAAAGTCAATCATTCTAAGTGTACTGGCTCTTTTTGTGGGGTCGGTTTTTATCCTTTCCAGAATGGGGGGAGAATTTATTCCCTCTTTAGAAGAAGGAGACTTTGCTGTTGAAATGCGGATTCTACAAGGAAGTAACATCAATGAAACGAAAAAAGTAACCACTCAGGCTGCCAATATCCTGCTAAAAGAATTCCCTGAAATCGAAAAAGTAGTAACTAAAATCGGAAGTGCCGAAATTCCTACTGAGCCCATGCCAATGGATGCCGGAGATATGATCATTGTTCTGAAACCTAAAAAAGAATGGACATCCGCGGGGTCTTTCCCGGAACTGTCACAAAAGATGAGTCAGGCATTGAAAGTTATTCCTGGACTTACGACAGGGTTTCAGTTTCCGGTACAAATGCGTTTCAATGAATTGATGACCGGGGCCAGACAGGATGTTGTCTGTAAAATTTATGGGGAAGATCTTGACAGCCTTGCTGCCTATGCCAAGAAACTGGGAGGGGTTATCAGTACTGTGAAAGGTGCTCAGGATCTTTACCTGGAGCCTGTTGTAGGCGCTCCGCAGGTTGTGATTGATTATAACCGTGCAGAACTTTCCCGTTACAATATCTCTATTGCGGAGATTAACAGGGTAATCAATATGGCTTTTGCAGGGCAGACGTCCGGAGCTTTATATGAAGGTGAGAAAAAATTTGATGTTGTTGTCCGTATGGATAATGAACATAAAAAGGATATTACAAGTATTCAGAATCTATTGGTTCCTACTGCTTCAGGAGAACAGATTCCGTTATCACAACTGGCTGAAGTAGGGCTTAAAAATAGCCCGAATCAGATTCAAAGGGAAGATACTAAAAGAAGGATTGTCGTGGGCTTTAATGTAAGAGGAAGAGATGTTCAAAGTATTGTGGAAGAACTTCAACAGAAGGCTAATAAAAATGTAAAGCTTTCACCGGGGTATACTATCTCTTACGGGGGTGCTTTTGAAAACTTAAATGAAGCAAAATCCAGACTGGGAGTAGCTGTGCCTATTTCATTAGTGATGATTTTCCTGTTGCTGTTCTTTGCTTTTGGCTCTGTAAAACACAGCTTACTGATCTATACTGCCATCCCTTTATCAGCAATAGGCGGAGTGTATTTTCTGGCCTTAAGAGGAATGCCGTTCAGTATCAGTGCCGGAGTAGGATTTATCGCTTTATTCGGTGTGGCTGTATTGAATGGAATTGTTTTGATATCAGAATTTAACAGGTTGAAAGATAATGGAATAACCAATACAAGTAGAATTGTTTTAATGGGAACAAGAATAAGGCTTCGACCTGTCTTAATGACTGCTTTTGTAGCTTCTTTAGGATTCTTGCCTATGGCGCTAAGTAGTGGAGCAGGAGCTGAAGTACAAAGACCTTTGGCTACTGTCGTTATCGGAGGTTTAATGCTTGCCACACTCTTAACATTATTTGTCCTTCCGATTCTGTACGTCCTTTTTGAACATATTAATAAAGATAAAATGAAATTCTCTAAAAAAGTAAACTATAAAAAACTCTCTGTTTTCTTGTTGCTGATCTCTTTCGGAAGTTTTCAGGCTCAGGAAAACATTACCTATGATGATGCTTTGGAAAAAGCCCTTCAGCAAAACGGAACACTTAGAAACTCAAAATTAATTTCAGAATACCGGGAGAAACTAAAAGCCGGCTATTTGGATATTCCTCAACTTGAAGTTACAGGTGGATTTGGACAGATTCAGGGGCAGGAAACAGATAACTCATTCGGGATCTCACAAAAGTTCAGCTTTCCTACAGTATATTCAAAAAGAAAGCAAATGCTGGATGCTGAATGGACCGCCAGTGTTATCAACCAAAATTTGACTAAGACACAACTCACTAAAGAAGTGACCGATGTCTTTTATAGAATTTTAGTACTTCAGGAAAAGAAAAAAGTATTGGAGTACATCAGTCGGCTGTATTACAACTTTTCGGAGAAGGCTGCCTTGAGACTCAAAAAAGGAGAAGCTAACGTTTTAGAAGAATCCACTGCTGAGATTCAGAAAGAGCAGATGAACGTACAGCTCAATACACTTGAGAACGATTTGAATATAGCAAAACTTCAGCTACAGCTTCTTCTTCAATCCGAAAAAATATATGAGCCGGTAGCAGATAAACCGATCATGAATATTGGGCTTCAAATTTCAGATGATAGAGTAAAGCAACATCCTGAACTTCAATATCTGCAACAGCAAATAAAAATGGGTGAGGCAGAAGTACAACTTGAAAAAAGCAGATTACTTCCTGAGCTTCTTGTAGGATACACCAACCAAAGTATGAAAAATATTAATAACAATCGTTTTAACTCAGTACAAGTTGGGGTCGGAATTCCATTATTTACAAAAGGGCAGAGAGCTTTAGCAAAGGCAGCACAGGTGAAGATAGCGATTTCTGAAAATCAGTACCAAAGAAAAGAAATTGAGCTTAAAAACAGATTGGGGCAACAATTAGTCAGTTATATGAACCAACAGAGAATCATTGAAAATTATGAACAAAAACAGCTTCCCAAGTCTGAAACGATTTTAAAAACCGCACAAAAACAAATGGAAGTTGGGGAAATCGATTATTTGAATTGGGTAATATTGGTCAACCAGGCTGTAAAAACAAAAGCAGACTATATCGATCAAATGGAAAAACTTAACCAGATCGGAGCAGAACTTAATTTCTTAATTTCAAAATAACAGCGGAATGCACTTCAAAATAATATCAATATACAGCCTTGCTTTGGCAGTTGCCTTAACTTCTTGTTCAGGAAAAAAAGAACAGGAGAAAACAGTGTATGAAAATACTAAGTTTACTAAAAATAATGAGAATACAGTTCATCTCACAGAAAAACAAATACAGTCTGTTGGGATAACAACTACATCCGTTCAGAACAGGAATATGGAAAAGCTGGTACGTCTGAACGGGAAGGCCGAGATTGCTCCTTCTCATATCAGTTCAGTTTCAAGCATTATGGGAGGGCATATTAAATCCATTAACGTGATCAATGGAAGTCATTTTACCAAAGGACAAGTATTGGCAGTGGTAGAAGATCCACAATTTATTCAGTTGCAGCAGGATTATTTGGTAACCAAAGCTCAGTTGGAAGCAGCAAGGCTTAATTTCAACCGCCAGAAGGATTTGAACACTAGTAAAGCAAGCAGTGACAAAACTATGCAAACGGCACAGGCAGATTATTCTGTCCTCAATGCTACATTAAAAGGTCTTGAAGAAAAACTGCGAATCATTGGAGTCAATGTAAAAGGACTTAATACCGGAAATATTCGAAGTAAAATCAATATTTATGCTCCTTTCACGGGATTTGTAAGTAAAATTCTGGTTAATAACGGTCAGTATGTTAACCCGGCGGATACTTTGTTTGAATTAATCAATCCGGCAGGATTGCTTCTGGAATTAAAAGTTTTCGAAAATGATGTAAATGATGTAAAGGTTGGGCAAGAGATTCTAGTCTATAACAACCGGAAGCCTGATGTAAAATCCAATGCAAAAATTGTAAGCATTGTCCCGAGTATTGAAACGGGAGGTTCAGCAACAGCGGTAGCGAAGTTTTCTTCTGTTAATACTGAATTTGTAAAAGGAATGTATATCAATGCAGAAGTCGATATCAACAGTCGTTATACCCAGGGACTTCCAAACGAAGCAGTCGTTTCTTTTGAAAACAAAAATTATGTCTTTGAAGATCTGGGAAAATCAAAATATAAGATGATTCCTGTGACAACCAGAATTTCAGATGATCATTTTACAGAAGTTATAAAAGCAGATTTTTTAAAAGATAAGAAAATTGTTCAAAAAGGAGCGTACAGCCTTCTGATGATGCTGAAAAATAAGGCAGACTGATAGTTCCTGTATAGAGAAATAATAAATTTAAAGGAAAGGTTTTATTTACTGTAAAAAGATAAATGCAACCTTTCCTTTTTTCATTTGTATTCTTTTTGAGAGGTTTGTAGACGAAAATATTACATGGGTAGCTGCTTTTTCCGGATTAAGATTTCTTTCTGCAATTTTGATTCAGAAAGTAAATTTAAAATACGGTTTAAAAAATAAATATAATGTGGTAGGTTTATTATTCTTATGTTGAATAATGTTTGGCTTAATGATCAATGATCTTAAGCCAATTTTTTGAATATACTTTTCCATTAAAATAATTTGAGCCCAACAATACCAACAACGATCAGTAAGGCAGACAATAATCTGAAAATATTGGCTGAATCCTGAAAAAAGAAGACTCCCACCAATAAAGTTCCCACCGCTCCAATCCCTGTCCATACTGCATAGGCTGTCCCGATAGGAATACTTTTTTGTGCATACCAAAGAAAGGCACCGCTAACGGTCATACATCCAACTGAAAAGAGAATCCATGTCCATTTATTACTTTCCGGTTGTTGGGACAATTTTAGTCCCAAGGGCCAACCGATTTCAAAAATCCCTGCGATAATAAGTGCAATCCAGTTCATATTTTTAAATTTAACAGGATATCCGGTATGCGCTGTATACCCAATAATTTTCCTTATTTGTATTTTCCTTTGTAAAATTAATATGACTTCTTTACAATCAGTGTATTTAACATCACGATCCTGATAAATTACAGGATGAAACGTATGAAACGTTCAATGAAGTGTAATTTGTATCCGAATTAATTTTAAGACTAATTTGAATTAAAATATGACTAAATTGGGCATTTAAATAATCAATTTCTACCATGTTAACAGATATCATTGCAAAGGGGCTTGATGTTATTTTTTGCGGAATAAATCCGGGATTAAAATCATCAGATGACGGTCATCATTTTTCAGGAAGGAGTAATCGGTTCTGGAGAGTTCTCCATCAGTCAGGCTTTACACCTTATGAAATAGAAGCCGTAAATGATACTTCAATTCTTGATTTCGGATATGGTTTGACTACGGCTGTTGCAAGGGCTACTTCCCGTGCTGATGAGCTTTCGAAAGAAGAGTTTGATAATTCTCTTGAAATTTTTAAAGCTAAAATAATTGAATTTAAGCCTAAGTATGTCGCTTTCCTTGGTAAGGCAGCTTATAAAGCATTTTCCAAAAAGAAAGAAATTCTTTGGGGATTGCAATCTGAAGATTTTTGTGGGGCAAAAGTTTGGATCTTGCCTAATACCAGCGGTCTAAACCGTGGATTCTCTCTCGATGACCTCGTAGCATCATATGGTGAATTTTATCTGGCTATTCAGAAGTAATTGCTAAATATTCCCGGATTTATTCTTTATTGGGCTTGCTAACGTATTTGTTGCCTTTTACAAAAAATCGCCAGGGAAGAAGGGCATCTTCCTGTGCATAAGCAACCCCGATACGCGGACCTGCTATTATTTGTTCAGAGGTATAGACAATACCATGATCCTCAAGCCAGATTTCATTTCCCGTAAGGTCTTTTTTGTTAAATGATTTATCGATTCCCAATGCTTTAGACAGAGAGCCGGGCCCCGCTGTAATAGCCCCTTTAGAAGCAGGCATATTTCTTCTGTATTCCATAATTTCTTTACCAATCAATGGCTCCACAGCCCGGATCAAAATGGCATGAGGCTCATCTTCTACAGAAGTGACTACATTAAATAGATGATGAATTCCGTAACATAAATACACATATGAAATGCCTCCGTGGCTGTATAACGTTTCTGTTCGATCTGTACGTCTCCCTCCATAGGCATGAGAGGCTTTATCCAATGTCCCAAAATAGGCCTCTGTTTCTACAATAATTCCCGCCGTTATTTCCCCATTTATATCCGTAAAAAGGGTTTTTCCCAAAAGATCCTGCGCCAGAAAGAGAACATCTTGATTAGAATAATAGGAGAGTGGTAGTTTCAAATCTGCGATTTTAGAATTTAACAAACTAAAATTAATAATAATAAATATAATGATGTAATTTTTCTCAAAAACAGGAGAGATGTATTTCAATTCTAAGACTATTTGAGAAAAGGTACCACAAAAAGTTAGATTTCATTAAACAGTGATTAATTTGGCACATGCATTGCTGTTTTATAAGTGAACATCATTTTACACCACTATATAAGAATATAGGTTTTGACACTTATTCCCTGGAGAAATCCGGGGATTTTTTATTTAGGTATGTTTGTTGTCAAAATTTGATTAAACGTAGGTAACATATACTTTCCTGATAGTAATCAAATGGACTGCTCTTATATCTATGTGATATAAAATAACTCCCGTCTTTTATTTGGGTAGAATAATACGCCTCATATTTAAGCTGTTAAAAATGAATATTTTCTTTTCCTTGGCCATTCGTAATAAAACTTCATTTCTTTCTTCAATCGACATATTGAGAATGTGATCAAAAGCACCGAAATTAACGCCGTTACTTCCGCCATCTTTTTCATACTGAGTTCTTACAATCTCCAGTATTTGTTTCTCAATTTCTTCTTGATTTTCCATGAGGTAAAGATACAAAGTTTGTAACACTGTTCCTAGAAATGGAAAACCAAAATAAATGATAACATTATTTAAATTTAACCATTATAAAGATTTGATGTTTTAGAAACTTAGTTTGGAAAACGCTTTTAATCATATTTTAAGTGAGTTCTAATTGTATTCTAACGTATTATGGTCACTTTGTTGCATTAATGGTTGTAATTTTGCAAAATGAAAGAGAAATTTTATTTTGTTAATGTATGTAAAGCTTTTTGCTTATTATCTTTATTGATTGGCAGCAGCCTGTTTAAATCCCAAACTAAAGGAAGTTCAGAGATTAAAATATCTTATGGCCTTGGAACATCCACGGATTTTATAAATACGTTCAATACTATCTTTACCTTGGGTTATGGTCCTTATGAGAAAAAAAATTCAGGTGCTTTTATTATTGAATATAATTATGCAGTAAAAGATAGATGGGTGGTGGGAGCAGACCTCGTATATCAGCAGATGACAAGAGAATATCTTGATGAATCGTCAGAAAAGTCACACAATTATACTGTTGCCGTAAAAAGCGATTACAACTATATTTCAAAACCTAAATTTCGGATGTATTCCGGGCTGGGACTAGGGTTAACAATGGAAAAAAGCAGTAACCCTTCGCAAAATATGTCACATTTTAATTTCCAGCTCACTGGATTAGGTATTAGATTAGGGGGCAGACTTGGTGTAAATGCTGAACTTGGCTTTGGATATAAAGGAATCGTAAATGCAGGATTAGCTTATACTTTATAACGATGCAACTATCAAAATCATATTCATTACTTCTATTTAAAAGAAAAGAACCAGATATCAATTTTATCTGGTTCTTTTTATATTATTTTGCTCCCGGAGGACAATGTTCTTTTAAATATTTGGTGAACATGGTGGCCAGATGCAGTGATGTCCCTTCCCCTTCATTAATTGAGTGAGTTCGGTTAGGATAAGACATCAGTTGGAACTGTTTGTTGTATTTTACCAGTTCATTGATGTATACTTCTGTATTTTGATAGTGTACATTATCATCGCCTGTTCCGTGAACCAATAACAGGTTTCCTTTCAGGTTTTTAGCATAAGCCAGAGGGGACCCATTGACAAAATCTTCTCTGTTTTCCTGTGGAAGTCCCATATAACGCTCCTGATAGATATTATCATAGAATAATTGGTTCGCTACCGGAGCAATGGCAATTCCCGTCTGGTAAATATAAGGATATTGCCCCAAAAGGTTGAGGGTAGAAGAGCCTCCACCGCTCCAGCCCCATACGGCAACTCTTGAAGTATCAATATAAGGCCATTTTGCAAATAAAGCTTTAGCACCCATGGCCTGGTCACGGATATTGAGCTGTCCTATTTTACGATACACCGATTTTCTCCACTCACGCCCTTTGGGAGCCGGGGTACCACGGTTCTCAAGAGAAACGTACAGATAACCATCCTGAGCCATATCTCCAATATATAAACCGTTCCTGCCCGTATAGAAATTATCAGTTACCGTCTGTGAACCCGGTTCCCCATATACAGTGAAAACAATAGGGTATTTTTTATTAGGGTCAAAATTTTTAGGTTTTACTACCCATCCATCCATGGTAACGCCATCTTGTGTAGTAATCTGGAAAAATTCTGCTTTAGATTTTGCAGGATCTGCCTTTGCTGATCTTTTTGCTGCAACAAGCTCTTTGTGATCCGGCAATGATACTACAGCTCCCATGGATCGTGCATTAACACTGGTATTGTTAAAGAGTGCAATCTTACCGTTAGGAGAAATAGTATACTGGTTAGTACCTGTATATGTTTCAGGAGTTAGCCTTTGAGCGCTTCCTCCTTTCATACTCACTTTATACAAATATTCTTGGGTGGCATTTTTAGGGGAGGCTAAAAAGTAGATCAGTTTATTGGGAACATCAAAAAACTCCGGTTTTATTACATCAAAATTATCTTTAGTGATTAATGTTTCTTTTCCGTTCAGATCTATTTTATAAATATGTCTCCAGCCGTCTTTTTCAGAAAGCCACAAAAATTCTTTACCATTATCAATCCAATCCCAGCCACTAGGATCATTGTCATTCCATCGTGATTTGATATCAATCCATGCAGCGTCAGTTTCCGTATAGATTGTTTTACCTGCTCCTGAATTGGCATCTGCCAGGATAATTTTACTTTGATTCTGCTTTCTGTTTAATTGCTGAAGAATCACCGATTTAGAATCCAATACCCATTCCATTCTCGGAATATAATGTTGTACTTCATCACCTGCTATATCTGCTTTCTTTGTAGATTTTGAGGCAAGATCATAAAACCAGATACTGCATCCTGATGGGTTTTCACCGACTTTCGGATATTCTACAGGAACTGTGAATGAATATAAACTATCGGTATTGTTAATCATCAGGAAATTTTTAGTCCCGTTAGCATCAAGCTTCCAGTATGCAATTTTACTTCCGTCAGGAGACCATCTGAAACCATCCTGAGTTCCAAATTCCTCTTCATAAGCCCAGTCAAAAGTTCCGTTAATCATTTTGTCTGTCCCGTCGCTTGTTATTTTGTTGTATTGGTTGTTGGACAGATCTTCAATATAAATGTTATGCTTAGATACATAGGCTACCTTTTTTCCATCCGGAGAGAACTTGGCAAACATTAATGATCCGGTTGGTAAACCTTTCCCAAGTTGAGTGAGTTTTTTGGTACTTTTGTCAAAAATCCAATAATCACCTCTGGTATGATCACGCCATACTTTATAGGTATTGGCAAAGACTAATAAACTTTTTCCATCCGGAGAAACCTCAAAGCTCTGTACCTGCAAAGGAGTAGAGCTTCCGGAAGGAATTAATTCATTGGTATTTAAAAAAGTCTGGTCTTTCCCGGAATTCAGGACATCGACGATTCCGACACCATTTTCAGTAAATGAGTAATATGCATTGCCATCAGGAGTCCATTGTGTCTTTTGTGCAGCTAAAGGAGACAGACATAGGAAATATAGTGCAATGACAGTTAGTTTTTTTATATTCTTCATAGGGTATCTCAATTAATCTAGATATTCTGCTCTGTAATTTTCGATTTCTTCAATGGTAGTAATCAATCCGTCTCCAAGAAGTCTGTAGCCATCATGGGTAATCAGGAAATCATCTTCTACACGAACTCCACCAAAATTTCGGTATTCATTTACCTTATCATAATTAATAAAATCAGCATTTTTATTTTCAGCCTGCCAGATATCAATCAACTCAGGAATCATATAAATACCGGGTTCTACCGTCACTACATACCCGGATTCTAGTGCTTTTCCTAAGCGTAAAGATTTAAGACCAAATGTTTGGGTGTCTTTTGGTTCTTCTTCAGTATAGCCAATATACTGCTCACCAAGATCCTCCATATCATGCACATCCAATCCCATCATATGCCCCAATCCACATTGGAAAAACAGGGTATGTGCATTATTTTTCACAGCTTCTTCAGGATTTCCTTTCATTAATCCCAAATCAACAAGTCCTTCTACCAGGTACTGAGATGCTTTCAGGTAAATATCTTTAAACTTAACACCGGGTTTTAAAAGATGCTGCGCATTATTAAATGAATTCAGAACAATTTCGTATATCTCCTTTTGTTGGGTGCTAAAGGTTTTGCTTACAGGGAAGGTTCTTGTTAAGTCACCGGCATATCCCATTGCTGTTTCAGCTCCGGAATCATTAAGGAACAAATCTCCTTCTTTCAGCGTATTAAGACGGTAATGATTATGAAGGATGCCCCCATTTATGGTCACAATGGGAGGATAAGACATCTGGCATTCTTGGGAAGCAGCAAGATATTGGATGGCATTGGCAATTTCATATTCCTTAACCCCGGGTTTAGCTATTTGCATGGCCAAAAGATGCATTTCATTGGATACGTTCACTGCTTCTTCTATCTGTACGATTTCCTGTGCCTCTTTTACAGAACGTTGCTTTACAATAGCCTTAATCATTTCCACAGAGGGTTGTAGTTCGGAAATTTTAATCCCTAAAAGGTCTGTCAGTAATATTTTATTGGAAGACTGATAAGGGGGAAGATAATGGATCTTTCTACCGGAGGTTTGTGCCTTCAGAAGATATTGTGACAATTCTGCATAAGGTAGAGTCTCCTGCACACCGGACTTCAGGCTCTTTTCCTTCAAAGTTTCCTGCCTTCCCATCCATACAATATCATCAATACTTAGTTCATCTCCGAAAACAATTGTCTTATTTTCATCAATATCAATAATAGCAGCAATCTTTGGCTCCTGGATTCCAAAATAATACAGGAACGTACTGTCCTGGCGGAAATAATAAGGGTTATGCTCAAAATTTACAGGATTTTCTATATTTCCTAAAAACAATAGAATTCCACCCGCCACATTGCTTTGCAATACAGCTCTTCTGTCTTGATAAGTTCGTGCTGAAAACATATATTTATGAATAGTTTTTATTTTAAAAGTTTAAAGTTACGATTTTGTACTATTTGAATACCTTTATTCATTAAAATTATGGAAATGTAAAGATTGGATTTTAATATGATCATTAATGTTCATATTTTACTTAAATTCGGCAATATTTTAACCTCTCTACCCATTCACCGCATAAAGTATTGATTGTATGAAAAGTCTTCAGTTCTCAGTTCCTGCGGATACTAATAAAAGTATCCGTATTCAGGAAGATATAATGCCCAACTTTTATCCTTATTTCCATCGGCATACGGAGACACAGATTATGTGGATCCTTAAAGGGCATGGTACTCTCGCCATAGAACAGAACCTTTTTAGCTTTGAGCCCGGAGATATTTTCTATCTGGGAGCCAATCAGTCACATGTGTTCAAAGGAGATTTTGCAGAAAATGAAAAGCAAAAAGTTCATGCTATTTCCATTTTCTTTGATCCTGATAAAAAAATATCCGCTTTTTTTGACTTACCGGAATTTGAAGAACTTAAAAACTTTATTGAACATTCAAAAGTAGGGTTTCAGGTCGCCTCTAAATTAAAATCAAGTGTGGGAGAAAGCATGGCAGCACTACAAAAGACACAAGGAATAGAACAAATCATAGGTTTTATAAAGATTCTCAACCACCTGATGCAAAACAGGCATCTTCATATTCCTTTATCTTCAGAAAAAAATCTGCCTAATCATATTTCAGATAATGATCAGAGAATTATAGATGCCCAAAATTACATTAAGAAAAATTTTACCCAGCAGAAACTTACCCTTGATACCATTGCTAAAGAAGCCTGTATGACCCCTCAGGCATTCTGCAGATCCTTTAAAAAGCGTACCAGGATTACTTATATTCAGTATCTTAATGAGTTGAGGGTACAAAGAGCCTGTAGATTATTAACCTCCAGCAGCATGTACAGCATTTCTTCCGTTGCCTTTAACAGCGGTTTCACCAGCCTTACCAATTTTAACCGGGTTTTTAAATCCATTATGAAATACGCTCCCAAAGAATACCTGAAGCATTATAAAGAAGCTACTTTTGACCACGAATAACTACATGTTAAAATACGGTTAGAATCTATTAAAATATTAACATTTATCGTTTTAAAATTCACTTAGTTTTGAATAAATATTATTTGATATGAGTACAAAACTAAACTGGGAAGGGATTTATCCTGCTGTATTAACTCCTTTTACCAAGGAAGGAAAGATTGATTTTGAAATGTTTGCTGTTAATACAGAAGCCCAGATTAAAGCCGGAGTTCATGGAATTATCCTTGCCGGAACATTAGGAGAAGCCAGCGCGTTGGAAACTGAAGAAAAGTTTGAACTTCTTCAATACGCTAAAAAGATGACACAAAACAGAATTCCTGTTATCCTTAACCTTTCTGAAAATACAACCAAAAATGCCATCAACTTTGCTCAAAAAGCAAAAGAACTGGGAGCTGATGGGTTAATGCTGCTTCCCCCAATGCGTTATAAAGCCGATAGCCGTGAAGTGATAGAATACTTCAAAGCCGTTGCCACAGCCACAGACCTTCCTATCCTTATCTATAACAACCCTGTTGATTACGGAATTTATATAACCTTAGAAATGTTTGATGAGCTTATTGAATATCCAACCATTCAGGCGGTTAAAGAATCCACCAGAGATCTGGCCAATGTAACCAGAATGATTAACCGTTTTGGAAAAAGAATCAAAATTTTGGGTGGAGTAGATACCATTTGCCTTGAAACATTAATGCTGGGTGCCGATGGATTGGTAGCAGGGTTAGTAGATGCTTTTCCTAATGAAACCATGGCTATGTATAATTATGCCAAAACAGGTGAATATGATAAAGCAGTAGCCATTTACAGATGGTTTATGCCATTATTGGAGTTAGATATTCATCCAAAGCTAATCCAATATATTAAGCTTGCGGCTACCGCCGAAGGCATCAGCAATCCGTATGTAAGAGCTCCACGTCTTGAACTTCAAGGAGAGGAAGCTGAAAAAGTGCACAGAATCATTGAAGAAGGGAGAATAAATCGCCCGACTTTAGGCTAACATCAAAACAAAAAGCCATGATTGAAGAAACCTCAAAAGAAAATATTGAGTTCAATATTAAAAAGGCTTCCGAAGCCTATCAATTCCTGAAGAATACCACCGTAAAAGAACGGTCCACATTGATGAATGCTATTGCTGATCAGATTGAAGCGTTAGGAGAAGAACTTCTGAGCACTGCTCATACTGAAACTTCATTACCTCTGGCAAGACTTACCGGTGAAAAAGCCAGAACCGTAGGACAATGGAGAAATTATGCAAAAGCGGTAGCTTCAGGAATATACGTTGAGCCAAGAATTGATCTTGCTCAACCTGAAAAACAGAAAGTAGATCTCAGAAAATACAATATAGGATTAGGACCTGTTGTAGTTTTTGGAGCCAGTAATTTTCCTTTTGCTTTTTCCACAGCAGGTGGAGATACGGCAAGTGCCATAGGTGCAGGCTGTCCGGTTATAGTAAAAGCACATCCGGCTCATCCCCAGACCTCTCAAATGATGGGCAATGCTATCACCAATGCCATAAAGGAATTCGGATGGCCTGAAGGGATCTTTAGCCATATAACAGGAACATCCTATGAAATTGGCGCTTATTTAACACAGCACAAAGACATTCAGGCTGTAGCATTTACAGGTTCATACAGTGGAGGAAAAGCTTTGTTTGATATTGCCAATTGTCGAGAAACACCTATTCCTGTATTTGCAGAAATGGGAAGCATCAATCCTGTATTTGCCCTTCAACACTTGATGGAAAATAAAGCAGAAGTTTTAGCGAAAGAATATATAAGTTCATTAACATTAGGAGTAGGGCAGTTCTGTACTAATCCAGGTGTATTTATTGCTGTTAAAGGACCATCTCTGGATCGTTTTATTTCTGTATTAAAAAATGAAATTCAGGAAATTATACCTGCCAATATGCTTCACAATGGCATATATGGAAGTTTTGAAAAGCATAAATCCAATGCAATAAGCCAACCGGGTATTGAAGTCATTGCTACAACGGAAGCAGAAGAAGGGAAAGGAAATGCTACGATTATAAAAACCAATGTACAAAGCTTTCTCAATAATCCTGTGTTGAGTGAAGAAGTCTTCGGACCTTTTGGAGTTATTGTTACTTGTGAAAGTAAGGAAGAACTGATACAGATCGCTCAATACCTAAAAGGACAGTTAACCATTACTGTTGCTGCTACTTCGGATGATGTCCGTGAAAACGCTGAACTGATTCATCTTTTGAAAGATAAATGTGGAAGACTCTTATTCAACGGAATGCCAACCGGAGTGGAAGTGGTGTATGCTATGCAGCACGGAGGACCATTTCCATCTACCACAGATTCCCGCTTTACTTCCGTAGGACCTGATGCTGTAAAACGATTTGTTCGTCCCATTTCTTTTCAGAACTGGCCGGATGAATTCCTACCGGAAGAACTGAAGGATGAAAACCCATTGCAGATCAGTAGAATGGTAGATGGACAAGCGAATTCAGGATCATTAAAACCAGAAACCGTATGAACAGAACATTTTTTTGCATAGACTCGCATACTTGTGGCTGCCCTGTACGTCTTGTTGCAGGTGGAGGACCTATTTTGAAAGGAAATTCCATGATGGAGCGCAGACTGCACTTCATGAAAGAATATGACTGGATCCGAAAAGGATTAATGTTTGAACCCCGCGGCCATGATATGATGAGCGGAAGTATTCTTTACCCACCTATTGATGAAGAAAATGACATCGGGGTTGTATATATTGAAACCAGTGGCTGCCTTCCGATGTGCGGACACGGCACCATTGGAACCGTGACCATTGCTATAGAAGAAGGATTGGTTATTCCTAAAATTCCGGGGAAACTACGATTGGAAACTCCTGCAGGACTTATTCTCATAGATTATATACAGAAAGGGAAGAAAGTGAAATCGGTAAAACTAACGAATGTAAAATCCTTTTTGTATGCTGAAAACCTGGAAGTAGAATGTCCGGATCTTGGAGTCATAAAGGCTGATGTGGCCTATGGTGGAAACTTTTATGCCATCATTGATCCTCAGGAGAATTTTAGAGACATCTCCGATTTCACGGCAAGTCAGCTTATTCACTATGGAAAAATCATCAGAAGATTGCTCAATGAAAAATACAAGTTTATCCATCCTGAAAATGAGCATATTTCCGGATTAAGCCATATTCAATGGACAGGTAACCCTACAGACCCTAAAGCCAGCGGTAGAAATGCCGTATTAGTAGGTGAAAATGCCTTAGACCGCTCTCCTTGTGGAACAGGGACTTCAGCAAGAATGGCTCAATGGTATGCAAAAGGTAAGCTAAAAGAAGGGGAAGAGTTTATCCATGAAAGTTATATAGGTTCCCAATTTATCGGAAGAATTGAAGGAACGACTACCATTGATGGAAAGCCTGCAATTGTTCCTTCAGTAGAAGGCTGGGCGAGAATTACCGGCTACAACCAGATTATTATTGATGATGAAGATCCTTATTGGCAGGGATTTCAGGTAATGTAAATTCTGTAATAAATTTATGACACAAAATAAAGGAAGAGCACTCATTATAGGTGCAGGCATCGCAGGGCTAAGTTCAGCCTATTATCTTTTGCAGAAAGGCTGGCAGGTAGAAATTCTTGAGCAGAATGACCTTAGCAATAATTGTTCTTACGGCAATGCAGGAATGATTGTACCCAGTCATTTCACCCCATTAGCAGCTCCCGGAGTTGTTGCACAAGGTATCCGATGGATGTTTGACAGTAAAAGTCCGTTCTATGTGAAACCTTCGCTCAGTACCCAATTGTTGTCCTGGGGTCTTAAATTTCTGAAACATTCTACTCAGAAACACGTAGATTATTCAGCAGCAGCGATCAGAGATCTCAATCTGGCAAGCAGTAGTCTTTATCATGAAATTGCCCAACAAGAAGAATTTGATTTTGAATTGAATCAAAATGGAATTCTGATGGTTTATAAAACCGAAAAAGTTGCCGAAGAAGAAACAGAGCTAGCCCATAAAGCCATCAGTTTAGGATTGCCGGTTGATATTCTGGATAAAAAAGGAATTCAGGAGCTGGAACCCAATACCCAACTGGATGTTATAGGAGGAGTCAATTACCAATGTGATGGCCATATGAATCCGATAAAGTTGATGAAGCAAATGATCTCTTATCTTAAAAATAATGGAGTCGTTTTTCATACACAACATAAAGTAACAGCCTATGAAATCACTGGAAACACTATTAAAGCAGTAATCGCCAATAGTAAAAAGTTTTCAGCGGATCGTTTCATCATGACCGGAGGCTCATTTTTACCCGGAC
Source organism: uncultured Chryseobacterium sp. (assembly GCA_963518055.1). Classification (GTDB taxonomy): domain Bacteria; phylum Bacteroidota; class Bacteroidia; order Flavobacteriales; family Weeksellaceae; genus Chryseobacterium. The sequence goes on along the minus strand of CAUQIC010000005.1, from coordinate 245,046 downwards.
TGGCTCAAAAAGCAGGAATCAAAATTCAACTGATGCCCGGAAAAGGTTATTCTTTTATGCATACCCCTGAAAACCCTGCAAATACATTAGAACATGCCGCATTATTACTGGAAGCAAGAGTAGCAGTAACCCCTATGAACGGGCAGATCCGTTTTGGAGGAACTATGGAACTGGCTTCCCATCATGATAAGGTGAATATGAAAAGAGTAGAAGGGATTGTAAACTCTATTCCGAAATATATGCCTGATTTTCAGGTAAAATTGCCTAAAGAGTCTGAAATATGGTTTGGATACAGACCCTGTGCACCGGATGGTCTTCCTTATCTGGGACAGTCTTCACAACTAAAAAACTTAATTATTGCAGGCGGCGGCGGAATGATGGGCCTAAGCCTCGGTCCCATTTTTGGAAAAACAGTGTCTGAAATCGCCAATGAAGAGAAACCCACTGTTGATATCAGAATTTTTAATCCAGAAAGATTTAGTTAAAAAAAACATCACATAACACACCAAATTATTATTTGAACCTGTTTAAACTTTTGTAAAGAAAGGGTTTCCGGAAAATTAGCAATCATGAAATAAGCACTATCCCACAGAGCTTTATTATTAAGGATGACAAAGTTGTAGACAAAAGCATGGGAGGTATTGACTCTCAAAATTTACAGACAAGTTAAAATCATTCTAGATCCAATTAAATAGGTTGATTAAGCCCAAAACAATTTAGTTATTCAAATAATTTATTAACACACAAATCCAAAAAATCATGAAAATTAAATCATTATTACTTACGTTCCTATTTCCAATAATAGGTTTTGCTCAAGAAAATAGACCTCATGAGTGTAAAGCAGATGAAATGATGAAAAAACATTTTGAACTGCACCCTGAATCTAAGGCTGAATATGTGAATTTTGAGAAATACACCAAAGATTTCATAAAAAAAAGGGGATCAAACAAAAATTCATTAAATAATAGGATCAACAATCCGACCTACATCATCCCTGTGGTTTTTCACGTGTATGGAGAATCTCAAAGTAATGTAAAAGTAAATTACCAAAAAGTAGTTGACTTACTGGAACAAATCAATTTAAATTTCAATGGAATTAACACTGATTCAAATACTGTAGATCCTGACTTCCAATCTATCAGAGCAGCATTAAGTGTTGAATTTCGATTAGCTAAAATTGATCCAACTGGAAAAGCAACAAGCGGAGTGATTTTTCATCCTTTCAAAGGTGGATATGGCAATGGAGGTGGATATGATGCAGAAATTGGCGCAGATGCATGGGATAATGCAAAGTATATGAATGTGTATATACAAAATGATCTATATTCTGATAAAGATTTATATCAATCGGGAGTAGCCTGGTATCCGGATTCATACATGACTTCAGTAAATACAGCCAGAGTTGTTTATAATGGACGCTATATATTTAATTCTTCAGGAACAGTGGCTTCAAACGAGTTTTCTGATACATTTACTCACGAATTTGGGCATTGGTTAAATCTTCAACACACGTTTAATATTCCATGTTCAACGGCAAACCCGGCTAATGATGGTGATGGAGTTGCTGACACCCCTGTAGAAAATAATTCTTCCGGATTAGGATGTACAACCGGAAACAATTGTCTTGGACAAAAAGTAAACGTTGAAAACTATATGGGATACAATGGTTCTGCCGGTTGTTATAAAATGTTTACCAATGGACAAGTTGACAGAATGTTAGCCGCATTAAACCATCCTTCGAGAATAAATTTATGGCAGCCTGCCAACCTAGCCGCAACCGGAGTTGCCAATACTCCACCTAAATTAACCCTTAGCAACAGTACATTTACAGAGAACTTAAACAATAATGGAGCCGTGTCATTAGATGGAACAGTAGCATCTGCCCCTAAATCAACGATTACACTCAACGGAGCAACATTTGCCGTACCCAATGGAACAACTCTTACGGGAGGAACACATTTCACTTCTTCATTACCACCAGGACTAACAGCAGCTATAGTAGTTACAAGCCCTACTACTGCTACACTTACCATAAATGGTGCTGCAACCAGTCATTCTAAAAGTCATGTCCTGAATTCATCAATTACATTCCTAAATCCTGCTATAACAGGAGGTGTAACTTCATTAGGATCAACTAAAGCTTTGGCATTAACTTTTTCTTACAAAGATCCCTATAAAATAGTTACAGGAACTCCTCTGGAAAGTTATGCCAACCCAACAGCAACAACAGTAACAACCAACTCCGGGGCAACTTGGAAATATTTTATTATTAACCCGGAGCTTAGTGATGATGCAGGGTATGGTGCTTGGTACTATGGCGCAAATCAATTAAAATTGGAAACCTATTGGAAAGGATTAGTATGTGGGGTAGGGACAAGAAATATTAGTTTAATTCCGGCTTGCACCACTATAAGTAATGCAAATAATATAGGTTACCCAATTGGTACTCCCGGACAACTTGACGTGTACACCCCTACATACACTAACTGGTCTGGCAAAACCGCTTATGTTGGTTTTAGAAACCAATTCGAAGGTTACAATATTAACGGCTATTTCAAACTGACTGTGGGGGCCAATGGTTCAGGTTATTCTGTAACTGAGTTTGGATATAATACACAACCAAATGGCAGTATTACAACACCTTGTGCATTATCATCATTATCCACTTCAGACATGGATACAACAAACTCAGAAGCATCCATCTATCCAAATCCAGTTTCTGATGTATTGAATATTAAAACAAAAGGGAAAATTAAATCAATTTCTGTTTACGACATGTTTGGAAGAAAAATGAATGTTAAAGTTATTGGTGATAAGGTTGATGTTAAAAATTTCCTGAGTGGAACTTATTTAATTGATATTGAAACTTCTTTAGGGAAATCTTCCCAAAAATTCATTAAAAAATAGGACCAAAACGCTATATCGATACCATATTGAAGGTGGGCAGTATTTTGGAAATGGAACCCTTCTTGGCCACCAGCCTCCTGATGACTACTTCAAAGCGGTTACAAACTGGTTTAAAGCTTTTTAAACAGAAGCATTTAATGAAATAATTTAGTATTGATATATTAGTTATTCACTTGTTGAATAAAAGATGGGCTTAATTTTTTAAGCCCATCTTTGCTTTATGACGAATATTGTTAGGTTTTACCGGCAATTGTGAGTTTATTTACGTAATTTTATTCATCAATTTCAAACGCAGATTATTCTTATGTACTATAAAAACGATACCATCATCATACGGGAGTTTATCCCTCAGGAATTTAACTTGTTCTTCAATTTGTTTGAAGACGAAAATGTTACCCGATATCTGCCTTATAAAACACCTGAAGAATATAAAGAAATGTTCGGAAAGGCATTATCAGACTATAAAGAGGGACCGTTCAGCAGATGGGGAATATTCAATATACACAATGATGACTTTGTAGGAATGTGCTTGGCCAGAGTGTTTCTTGATAACCCGGAACAAATAGAAATAGGATATACTTTAGCCAAAGATTATTGGGGTAAAGGCCTTGGAACTGAAGTATGCAAAGCACTTGTTGGACATTGCCTTTCCTTAAACCATCAAAAAGATATTATTGCTGTAACTGATCTGGATAATATCGGATCACAAAAGGTGCTTGCAAAATCAGGTTTTAAGAGAATTGAGAATCTGATAAGAGAGGAAAGGGAGTTGGCTTATTTTGTATTGTAATAGTTTTTAGCCACGGATCTACACAAATTTTCACTTATGTTTATGTATAATTTCCGGCTCGCAGATTTAGCGGATTTAGCAGATCTACATAAAAATCTTTGATTTTTTACGCTTATGTGTTCTACTATGCATCTAGTTTGTCACTTATCATAACTTAAGTATTAAAAAAACTGTTGTGACTTTTGTGGTTATACCAGAATTTCAGCATTAGCCCGAAAACATTTCATTTATCAAATAAATTGTTATAACTTGCGTAGATTATGATGTCCAAACGTTGCAAATATGCACTAAAAGCAATGGTCAGATTAGCAAGAAATTACAATCAAGGCTATCTGTCTACTTCTATCATTGCACAGGATGAGAATATTCCCAAAAAGTTTCTGGAGCAAATCCTTCTTGAACTGAAAAGAACTAAACTTGTTAACAGTAAACAGGGTAAAGTAGGAGGATATTACCTGTTAAAATCCCCTGATGAGGTATCATTGGCGGATATATACCGCATTTTTGACGGACCTATTGCGTTGACTCCTTGTGTATCCCTAAATTTCTATGAAAAATGTGACGATTGCGTAGATGAAGCAGAATGTTACCTTAGAAATGAATTAATCATTGTACGTGAAAAAACCAGGAAAAGCATGATGGAGGCCACTCTAACCTCGTTTTTAAAAGGAGAATAATTTTTTTTATTTAAATTCTACTATTTTGATAGGAGTTATAGAATTTTGTATATATTTGCAATACTTAATTTCAATTGGATATGGAAAGCAATCTGAAAAATGAATTTGATAAACTACAGGAAGAGGCTTCTGAAAGCTTTTTCCAGAATAATGGATTACAGGTATTAGCAGAAAGGTTTCCGGGTAAGGTTATTTTCTCTACCAGTTTCAGTTATGAAGATCAGGTGATTACCCATCTGATAAAAGATCTTGATGTTGAAATCTTCACATTGGATACGGGAAGACTTTTTGAACAGACTTATGAAACCTGGACGAACACAAGAGCTTTTTTCAAAAAAAATATTAAAGCGTATTATCCGGATACGGAAGAATTGAAAAAATTTATATCAGACAACGGACCTGATTCCTTTTATCAGTCTGTAGAGCAGAGGAAAGCATGTTGCACGATTCGCAAAGTACATCCTTTAAAAAAGGCACTGGAAGGTTACCGGATATGGATTACAGGACTTAGATCAGAACATTCTCCCAACAGACAAAATATGCCGCAGCTGGAATGGGATGCAGATAATAAGATCATTAAATTTCATCCTATTCTTCATTGGACATCAGAACAGGTAACGGATTATGTGAAAGAACATCATTTACCTTATAATCATTTACATAAAAAAGGATTTGTAAGTATAGGATGTGAACCTTGTACCAGAGCAATCAAAGAAGGGGAAGATTTCAGAGCCGGCCGTTGGTGGTGGGAAGATGCCAATAAAAAAGAATGCGGTTTGCATATTCATCAATAAAAAAAGAAAAAAATGTCAATACATCAATTAAACTATTTAGATCAGCTGGAGTCTGAATCTATTTATATATTAAGAGAAGTTGCCGGTCAGTTTGAGCGTCCTGCCTTATTATTCAGTGGAGGAAAAGACAGTATTGTGCTGGCTCATCTGGCTAGAAAAGCATTCTTTCACGGCAGCATTCCTTTCAAATTTGTCCATGTTGATACCGGCCATAACTTTCCCGAAGTATTGGAATTTCGTGATCAACTGGTTAATCAGTTGGATGTGGAGCTAGTGGCAAGAAAGGTAGAAGATACCATAAAAAGTAAGAAGCTGACAGAAGCTAAGGGTAAATTTCCCAGCAGAAACTGGCTTCAGACCTATACCTTATTGGATACAATAGAAGAATTTGAATTTGATGCCTGCATTGGGGGGGCCAGAAGAGATGAAGAAAAAGCCCGTGCTAAGGAAAGAATTTTCTCGGTTCGTGATGAATTCGGACAGTGGGATCCTAAACTTCAACGCCCTGAATTATGGAGCATTTTCAATGGGAAAATCCATAAAGGTGAAAATGTAAGAGTATTTCCGATCAGTAACTGGACAGAACTCGATATCTGGAATTATATCCGCCGAGAAAAAATTGCATTACCATCGATTTATTTTTCTCATGAAAGAGAGGTGGTGGATCTTAACGGACAATGGCTTGCTAATTCTGAACATGTATTTTTAGAAGCCGAGGATATTGTTACTACTAAGAAAATACGCTACAGAACCGTTGGAGATATGACCTGTACCGCCGCTGTAGAATCTCATGCAGAAACAATTGATGCAGTTATTGAAGAGATTGTTGCCACCAGAATTTCTGAACGCGGAGAAACCCGTATCGATGACAGGGTAACAGAAGCGGCAATGGAAGACCGTAAAAAAGGAGGCTATTTTTAAATCAGTAATGAATAACAAGTAATTTAAAATTAACAATCTATTATTTACAGCATTATTCATTACCTATTACTCATTATATATAATTAAAATCGGATGGATATATTAAGATTTATAACAGCAGGAAGCGTAGATGATGGAAAAAGTACCCTCATCGGAAGACTGCTTTACGATAGCAAAAGTATTTTACAGGATCAACTGGAAGTTCTTGAGAAACATTCTAAAAACAAAAATGAAGACGGGGTAGATCTCGCACTTCTCACAGACGGACTGCGGGCAGAGAGAGAGCAGGGAATAACGATTGATGTTGCTTACCGGTATTTCTCAACATCCAAAAGGAAATTTATTATTGCCGATGCTCCGGGACATGTTCAATACACCCGAAATATGATCACCGGAGCCTCTAATTCTGACTTAATGGTCATTCTTATTGATGCTCGTAAAGGAGTGATTGAGCAGACAAGGAGGCATTCTATCATCGCATCATTATTAAAACTGAAAAAAGTAGCCGTAGCCATTAATAAAATGGATATGGTAGACTATTCAGAAGATGTTTTTGAAACGATAAAGGCAGATTATTCTAAAATTGCAGATAATTTGGGATTGAGTGATGTCACCTACTTTCCCATTTCTGCGCTGAAGGGAGATAATATTGTTTCAAAATCTCCTGCAACAGAATGGTATGAAGGAAATTCACTTTTAGAATATCTTGAAGAAGTAACCATAAATGAAGCATTGAATACCGGAAGCCGTTTCCAGGTTCAGTATGTAATCCGCCCCCAGACAGAAGAGTTGCATGATTATAGAGGATACGCAGGGAAAATATTAAGTGGGCAGTTTAAAAAAGGAGATAAAATCCATATTCTTCCGGCAGGTTTAACGACTGAAATATCCAAAATAGAAATCAATGGGGCCGAAAAAGATGAAGCATTTGAAGGACAGCCTGCCGTTATTCATACCACTCATGATCTGGATATCAGCAGGGGAGATTTTTTTGCGACGGAGGAGCAACTTCCGATCGTTGAAAAAGACTTGGAAGTTCTTCTGTGCTGGCTGGATCAAAAGCCTCTGCAACCGGGAAATAAATATGTGTTGCAGCAGAATAGCAAATTGGTAAAAGCTATTGTCAAAGAAGTAGATTACAAGATTAATGTCAATACCCTCGACAGAGAACAGGCTGAAGGAGATGTTAAACTCAATGAAATTGTGAAAGTTACGCTTCGAACGGCACAACCTTTGGTCTATGATAGTTTTATCAATAATAAAACAACAGGATCTGCAATTTTGGTAGATGAAACTTCTAATTCAACTGTTGCAGCCTGTATAATTCAATAGAAACAATGGCAATTTCCAATAATTTAATTCAGAGAATTCATCATAGTAAACAAAATAATACTCATGGATTCTTTGATAAAATAAAAACTAAAAAATTTGTGAAGGATTTGTATGAAGTACTTTTCCTTCCTCAAAAAAATCATACTGAAGATCAGTTGAAAAGGAACTTTGAAGCACTTTATCAAACACTTTTCGAGTTGATTGATGTGGTAACAGAAGATCCGAATCTTGCAGAGACTGATACACAGCAGTTTTTTGATGATTTACCGGAATTGTATGATCAGTTGGTTCTGGATGCACAATCTATTTTGGAATTTGATCCTGCAGCAGACTCTCTGGAAGAAGTATACCTTGCATATCCCGGCTTTTTTGCCACCTATGTATATCGTATTTCACACCAGCTATGGAACCGGAAAGTAAAAATTCTGCCGCGTGTCATTTCAGAATATGCTCACAGCAAGACAGGAATTGATATTCATCCGGGAGCTGTTATTGGAAAGTCCTTTTTTATAGATCACGGAACCGGAATTGTTATTGGAGAAACCACTATTATTGGGAATAATGTTAAAATCTATCAGGGAGTAACCCTCGGAGCCTTAAATGTTTCCAAAGAAAAAGCTCACCAGAAAAGACATCCCAGCATTGAAGATGATGTCATTATCTATTCGGGAGCTACTATTTTAGGGGGAAATACTACGATAGGCAGAGAAAGTATTATAGGAGGAAATGTCTGGATCACACAGGATGTTCCTGCCAATTCTCTGGTTTATCATAAAAGTGAAATAAAGATAAAGGATAATAGTTCCTTACCGGAGTCATTAACCTTTGTGATATAAAAAACAAAAAAATAAAAATTATATTGATATGAAATTTCAAAATGCACTTGAAACGATAGGGAATACGCCGGTCGTAAAAATCAATAAATTGTTCAATTCAGATCATGAAATCTGGATTAAGTTAGAGAAAAACAACCCTGGTGGAAGCATAAAAGATAGAATCGGTTTAGCGATGATTGAAGATGCAGAAGCCAAAGGATTACTAAATAAAGACAGCACCATTATTGAGCCTACAAGTGGAAATACGGGAATAGGTCTTGCATTGGTAGCTGCTGTAAAAGGATACAAGCTTATTCTGGTAATGCCGGAAAGCATGAGTATTGAACGCCGCAAAATTATGGAAGCTTATGGAGCAGAGTTTGTATTGACTCCAAGGGAAAAAGGAATGAAAGGAGCTATTGAAAAAGCCAATGAGCTGGCTGAAGAAACTCCCAATTCATGGATTCCGAGACAGTTTGATAATCCTGCCAACGTAAAGGTACATACTGAAACTACTGCACAGGAAATTCTAAATGACTTTCCGGATGGTCTTGACTATATCATTACCGGTGTAGGAACCGGTGGACATATTACGGGAATTGCAAAAGTAGTAAAGGAAAAGTTTCCCAACGTTAAAGTAATAGCTGTGGAACCGGAATTATCTCCCGTATTAAGTGGAGGAAGCCCTGCACCACACCCATTACAAGGGCTGGGAGCCGGATTTGTACCTTCCATACTAGACATTACCCTTTTAGACGGAGTGATTACAGTAGGTAAAGATGAAGCGTATGAATATGCTCTTAATGCTGCCAAAAAGGAAGGTCTTTTCGTAGGAGTTTCTACGGGAGCCGCTTTAGCTGCCATCGCAAAACATTTACCGGAAATACCATCTAACGCAAAAATTCTTACCATTAATTACGATACCGGTGAAAGGTATCTGTCGGTAGAAGGACTTTTCTAAATCCTTAATTAAGCTCAACTTCAATGAAAACAAGTATAAAATCACCAAAGGTTTACCTTATCGGTGCAGGGCCCGGCAACCCCGAACTGATTACCGTAAAAGCAGTAAAAGCCATTAGAAAAGCAGACATTATTCTATGTGACCGTCTTGTAAGTCCCGAGATTCTTGAAATGTATGTCAGTAAAAATACAGAAATAGTCTATGTAGGAAAAGAGTGTAGTAAAAATGCTTCTACTCCTCAATCTCATATTAATACTTTAATGGTGGAGTATGCCCGTCAGAATAAGACAATTGTAAGGCTTAAAGGAGGAGATGTCTCCATATTTTCCAATATCCTGGATGAGTTGCAGGCTTTAAAAGAAAATCATATTCCTTACGAGATTATCCCTGGAATTACAGCTGCTCTCGGAGCAGCAGCGTTTGCAGGAATGCCTTTAACAGCCAGAGGATATTCAACCTCCGTGCGCTTTCTGACATATTATAAATCTGAAATTCTTACTGAAGAATATTGGAAAGAACTGGCAACAACGCAGGACACCCTTGTGTTCTATATGTCTAAAGGCAACCTGACCGATCTTGTAGAGAAATTCAACAGATTGAATGTTTCCAACGAGAAAAAAATTGCTGTGATAGAGCAGGCTACCACTCCTTATCAAAAAGTGTATACAGCCTCCTTCGAAGATTTCAGCAAAACACTGGGTAATAAATCCTTTGCCTCACCATCGTTGGTGGTTATAGGAAAAGTGGTGAACCTTCATGAGGAGTTTTCCTGGTTAGAAAATGCAGAACAGGAAGGTCTTTACTTTAAATCGGTAGAAAACGGAAGCTTAGTACCAAAAACTCAAAATTTCTTTGAATATGCTGTCTGAAACTAAATTAAATATTCTTAAACAAATCTCAAGTGACTTTTCCAGAGATGAATCCATCTGGGCAAGCGGTTACCTTGCAGGGTTGGCAGGAGCTCCTCTTACTGCTGTACAGCCACCTTTAGAAGGAATTTTTTCGGAACAAACTTCCGTTAAGAAAATCACATTGGCCTATGGTACCGAAACAGGAAACAGTAAAAAACTGGCAACAACACTTGCGGGAATCATTAAAAAGAAGGGAATTCAGGTTAAGTTAGCGGACCTTTCCCAATACAAACCTAAAGATCTTTCTAAAGAAGAATTTTTCTTTGTCGTAATAAGTACACAGGGAGAAGGAGATCCTCCGGTATTGGCTAAGAAGTTCTATGATTATATTTATGAGAATGAAATTGATCTCAGTTCTCTAAAATTCGGAGTTCTGGCGCTGGGAGACAGTAGTTATCCTTTATTCTGTAAAACAGGAGAGGATGTAGATACCAGATTTGAAGTCCTGGGAGCACAGCGTATCATTCCATTAAAAAAATGTGATATTGACTACGAACAAGACGCCCAAAACTGGATTGAACATGTTTTTGAGGCAGTCAATAAAAATGCTGTCAGCAGTGTTAAAAATATACCTGCCCAGAAAGTCTCAGCAGGAAGAAAAAAATATCAGGGAAAAATATCAGCCATTATTAATCTGAATGATATCACCTCTGAAAAAGAAACCTATCATATTGAAATAGAAGCAGAAGATACTTTACATTATCAACCAGGTGCAGCATTGGGAATTATTCCTTTCAATTCAAAATCTATAGTGGATGAAATTATTGGAGTAACAGGAATTGATCCAAAAAAACGAATACAAACCACAAAAATTACGGATACTGTAGAAGAGCTATTACACAAGCATCTTAATATTAGCTATTTATTGAAAACCGTAGTCGCTCAATATGCTAAAATTACAGGGCATTCTATTCCTGAAGTCCGCTTAAGTCTTCTTGATCTGCTAAGAATTTATCCCGTGAAGAATGCAGAAGAATTTGAAGAAGTGATTCAGGTACTAACTGCTCAGGCGCCTCGTCTGTATTCCATCTCATCTTCTCCGGAAGCTCATGGTGAGAATGAGATTCATATTACGGTTGCCAGATCGGAATTCTTTATAGACCACCAGAAACATAATGGCCTATGTAGCGGATATCTCAGTGACTTCACTGAAGGCGGAGAAGTTGAGTTCTATATTCAAGAGGCCGGACACTTCCGGTTACCGGAACCAGATAAAGATATGATCATGATTGGGCCGGGAACAGGAATCGCTCCTTTCCGATCATTCCTTTGGGAACGTGATGCTGTAGGAGCAGAAGGGAAGAACTGGCTATTCTTTGGAGACAGAAACTTTGTATCAGACTTTATTTACCAGTCTGAAATTCAGGATTTCCTTAAAACAGGGGGGCTCACCCATTTAGATCTTGCCTTTTCAAGAGATACTGCTGAAAAAGTATATGTTCAGCACAAACTGGAACAAAAAGCACAGGAAGTCTTTTATTGGCTTGAAAACGGAGCTTCAGTCTATGTATGTGGAACTAAAGATCCAATGAGTCGTGATGTAGAAAATACCCTTTTACATATTATTCAACATCATGGAAAACGAAGTCAGGAAGAGGCTATTCATTATCTTGAAGAAATGGAGCTCAATGGCCGATATGCAAAAGATGTTTATTAAAAAGTACTGTACCCTAAAAAGAAAACCATTATGAACCATAAAGATAATCTTTCACCTGTAGAAAGAATTAAAACCCAAAGCAACGGACTCAGAGGGACTTTAAAGGAAAGTCTCGCCGATGATTTTACAGGAGCTATTAGAGAAGACGATCAAACCTTAATCAAGTTCCATGGCATGTACCAGCAGGATGACAGAGACAGAAGGGAAGAACGTGTTTCCAAAAAACTGGAATGGCTGTATTCCTACATGATAAGACTAAGACTGCCCGGTGGATTTTTAACTTCAGATCAATGGATTGGAGTCAATGATATTGCCAATGATCATTCTACAGGGACCATCAAAGTAACAACCCGACAGACGCTTCAGCTGCATGGTATTTTAAAATCTCATTTAAGACCTACTATTCAGAACTTCAATATGAATCAGCTTGATTCTATTGCGGCTTGTGGAGATGTTAACCGAAATGTTACCTGTACTGCCAACCCATCAGAATCGCCATTGCATCAGCAATCTTATGAGCTGGCAGGTAAGATAAGTGAAATGTGTCTTCCCAAAACCAAATCCTATTATGATATCTGGATTGATGATGAGTTGCTTGTAGATCGGAAAACAGAAGAAGATCCTTTATATCAGGACAGATATCTTCCAAGAAAGCTGAAAATTGGAATTGCAGTTCCGCCCAATAATGATGTAGATGTATTTATTAATGATATTGCCTTGATTGCCATCATTGAAAATAATGAGATCGTAGGATATAATATTGCTGCAGGAGGAGGTTTAGGGGCTACCCATGGAAACGAAGCTACGTATGCAAGGCTAGCTTCCGTTTTGGGATTTGTAGATTCTGAAGAAAAAGCATTGAAAGCAGTCTATGAAATCATTACTGTGCAGCGTGATTTCGGGAATAGAAGCGACAGAAAGCTTTCAAGATTAAAATATACGATTGATAAATTGGGGATCGATCAGTACAGAACTGAAGTAGAAAAAAGAACCGGATTCAGTTTTGAACCTGCCAGAGACTTTAAGTTTGAACAAAGAAAAGACCGTTATGGCTGGACTCAAAACCATGAAGGAAAATGGTTTTATACCGTATTCGTGGAACATGGAAGAGTCCTTGATATTGAAGGGTATCCTTTAAAATCCGGATTATTAAAAATTGCTCAAACGGCCCCCGTAAATTTCAGATTTACCTGTAACCAAAACCTGATTATTGCTGATATTAATGAAGAAGATAAGGGAAATATAGAGCGTTTACTGCAAGAATATGGAATTTCAGATTCTACAGAAAAGGCAAGTGCGTTGCGTAAAAACTCTGTGGCCTGTGTCGCCTTAAATACCTGTTCACTAGCTTTAGCGGAAGCACAACGGTATCTGCCATCTTTGGTTACGAAAATAGAGCCTGTTCTTGAAAAATATGGCCTTTTAGAAGAAGATATCACGATTCGTATGACCGGATGTCCTAATGGCTGTGGAAGGTCTCCTAACGCTGAAATCGGATTTGTCGGTACCGCCTATGGAAAATATAACCTTCATATTGGTGGCGACAGGCTGGGAATGCGTCTTAATACAAAATTTAAAGAAAATATCGGAGAAGAAGAGATTCTTACTACGCTGGATGAACTTTTTGGAATCTATGTACAGAAAAGGCATAAAGAAGAAACATTTGGTGATTTCTCCTATCGTTACCTGCAAACCTTAAATTGATTATATGGCTAATTTTCATCATGATCTGAGAAAAAACAAAATAACTAAAACTCTTCTTTTAGGTAGACGAATGTGTATGTGTTGTTGATTTTCAATACTGACGATATCAATGCTGTTTGGATTGTATGTAAACCTCAAAAGTTACAAAAACCTTGATTTAAGTTAAAAAGGTCTGCTTCCATTTCAAACAGCTTCATTCTCCACCTAAATAATGAAGAACAATGAAAAACAAAAAACAAGGAAATTTTCTCCCAAAAGCAGGTATTATTGCATTTACATTTTTATTTTTTAATCTGGCCGAAGCACAGCAGCAGCTTATAGAATTAAGCGGAAGTATCAAAAATACAGGAACAAGAAAAGGTCTTGATTCTGTAAAAGTACGCATCGAAAATACAGAAGATACAGCATTCACAGATCAACTGGGTAATTTTAAGATCCGGACCAGAGTTACCATCCCATTTCGGCTGGTGATCAATAAAGAAGGTTTCTCAAGCCAAACAGTAGAAGTTATTTCTTCTTCCAATAAAATAACGGTCGGGCTTAATCCTCAGAATACCATTATTGATGCTGTTGTTATTTCAGCGTCAAGAGTTCCTGAAAAAATATTACGATCACCGATAGCCATTGAAAAGATTGATATTAAAACAATTAGAGAGAGCCCGGCTGCCACCTTTTATGAAACATTAGAAAACGTAAAAGGACTACAGTTGCTGACTTCCAGTCTTACGTTGAAGATTCCTAATTCCAGAGGGTTTAACTCACCTAACAATTTCAGATTTATGCAGTTGGTAGATGGAGTTGATGTACAATCTGCAACATTAGGAGTACCTCTGGGAAATGCTATTGGACCTACCGAACTGGATATCCAGTCTATGGAAGTAACTCCCGGGGCAGCTTCTGCCTTATACGGAATGAATGCAATTAACGGATTGGCAAGCCTTCAAACCAAAGATCCTTTTACTTCTGAAGGATTAAGTGTCTATTTCCGTGGCGGAGTCAATCATGTAGATAATTTTAATCATAAAATATCTTCTTTAGGAGAAAGTGCGTTGCGATTCGCAAAAGTTATCAATAAAAATCTGGCTGTGAAGGTCAATGCATCTTATTTTTCCGGAGTAGACTGGATTTCAAATAATCTGACAGACCAAAATCCCGGTTCACTCATCACCGCCAATCCTAACTTCTCTTTAGCCAATAATCCGGCTGAAGATCTATGGAATAAATATGGAGATGAAAGAAACAACAGAGTAGCTGTAAAGGTCGATTATAATGGAAAACCTACTACATTTAATGTTTCCAGAACAGGGTATCTTGAGAAGGACCTCGTTAGTCCGGAAGTAAAGAATATAAAATTTGATGCCGGATTATACTATCGTTTTGGGGATCAATGGAGAGCTTCTTACGTATACCGTTATGGATTACTGGACGGAACTTTTCAAAGAGGAAATAAAATCCGTCTCCAAAATGCCACTGTTCAGAATCATAAAGTAGAATTGACAGGAAAAGAGCTTACTTTCAGGGCCTATGTATCAATTGAAAACACTGGGGATTCCTACAATTTAAAACCTTTGGCAGATAATCTGGACCTGACCAATCTTTCCAATAACAACTGGAAGAATGCCTTTCAGACCGCTTTACAGAACAGTATCAATGCAGGAACCAATCTCAATGATGCTTTTATCCTTGCCCGTCGGGAGGCAGACAAAAACAGAGCAGTACCCGGAACTTCAGCCTTTGATCAATTAAAAAATACGATTATCGGAATTAATAACTGGGATTCTGCCAATGGTGGGGTAGCAGGCGCTCCCGCTACGGGTGGTGCTAAGCTCGAACAAAAATCCAGATTTTATCAAGGTGAGCTAACCTATGATTTCAGCAGATTTGTGAAAATATTTAATCTTCTTGCCGGTATAGATTATCGTTTGTACAGCATAACTCCGGATGGAAATAATTTTGTTGATTTTAACAGGCCGGTAAACGAAAGGAATATTCCCTTAGCAAATGGTACCTTCGGAAAAGATGTTATTTATCAGAAGTATGGAGTTTTTGCACAGATTACAAAGACTTTTTTTGATGATAAATTAAAGCTTAATGCAGCGTTGCGTATTGACAGAAATCCGGAATTTGACGCCAAGCTAAATCCGAGAATAAGCATTGTATATTCACCTGTCAACCAGCATAACTTCAGAGCTTCCTTTCAAAACGGATATCGTTTTCCGTCGTTATTTGAAGCGCTTTCTTTCGTCAATAACGGAAACGTAAGAAGAGTCGGAGGACTCTCAAAAGTGAATGATGGATTAGGATATCTGGAGAATTCATATACACTTGCTTCTATTGACAGATTTACTTCTGCAGTGAATGCCGATGTAGATGGAGGTAAAAGCCAGAGTCAGGCTGCCCAGGATAATAAACAACTCCTGGTTGTCGCCAATCTTCAGAAACTGCAACCGGAAAAAATCAACTCGTTTGAAGTAGGATATAAATCTGTTTTCTTCAATAACAAACTGGTTCTTGACTGGGATTTCTATTATAACATCTATGAAGGATTTCTTGGGCAGGTAGAAGTAGCCGTTCCCAAAAACGCTCAGGTAGGAAGCAATACAGCTGTTCTTGCGATGCTTGACCGAAGTAAACAAGATCGTTACAGAGTATATACCAATAGCAACAGTACATACAAAAGCTACGGAACATCTTTAGGTATCCGATATAATATCACAGGAAATTACAATGTCAATACAAACGTATCCTACAATGACCTGGCCTCCAACAATAATTCAGATCTGTTTATTACGGCTTTTAATACTCCAAAATGGATGGTGAATGTAAGTGTTGGAAACCGGGAGATTATCAAGAATATCGGCTTTACGGTTGTTGCAAGGTGGCAAAACAGTTTTATGTGGGAAAGTCCCTTAGCTTCAGGAAGAATTCCTGCTTATTATACCATCGATGCTCAGGCTACCTGGAAACTTCCAGAAATTCATGCGAATGTAAAAATTGGAGCCACCAATCTTCTGAACCGCAGATATTTCCAATATGCGGCGGGTCCTGAAATTGGAGGGCTGTATTATCTCGCTTTTACGTATGATCTAAAACTATAATTAAGATGAGTAATTCCCTATATCCTATATTTTTAAAACTGGAAACCCTGTCATTACTCATTATTGGAGGGGGCAAGGTTTCCCTTGAAAAATTAGAATCAGTACTCGGAAATTCACCTGAAACCTCCATAAAACTGGTGGCAAAAGAAATCATTCCGGAAGTGAGAGCTTTACAAGATCAATACTCTAATATAACTTTGTATGAAAGGGCTTATCATAATGATGATTTCAATCATGTAGACCTTGCTATTATTGCCGTAAATAATATTGATTTAGCAGCACAAATCCGTCATCATGCTCATGAGAAGGATGTATTGGTTAATGTTGCTGATAAACCCGAATTGTGTGATTTTTATTTGGGGTCTATTGTGAAAAAAGGACATCTTAAAATTGCTATTTCTACTAATGGGAAATCCCCAACCATAGCGAAAAGATTAAGGGAAACTTTTACAGAAACGATCCCCGATGAAATGGATCTGGTCTTGGATAATATGCAGAATATACGCAATCAGCTAAAGGGTGATTTTAATTATAAAGTTCAAGAACTTAATAAGATAACCACCCGGTATCTTTCCGGTGAAGCCCATTCTCCTGAGAAATCCAATATGGAAATTGAAAAGCTCATTAATATTACCAAAATCGCTCAGCGGAAGGCCAACATCTACCTGGCCATCATAGGTGTATTGCTTTTATTCGGAATATTCGGACTGGTCGTGTACCAATTTAATCTCTCCAATGATATTCAATATTTCCTGAATAAAGACGGACATATTTTTTACTGGATGCTGTTTGCAGGATTTATGGCAGAAATTGTTGCCGGGTCCATGGGAATGGGGTATGGAGTTATTTGTACCACAATATTACTATTATTGAACGTCCCTCCGCCTGTTGTCAGCGCAAGTATTCACTCTGCAGAATCTTTTACCACTGCTGCAGGAAGTTTCAGCCATTATAAACTGGGCAATGTTAATAAAAAAATGGTGTGGGTATTATTCCCTTTGGCCATTGTAGGTTCCATTATCGGCGCATTAACCTTATCTCATTATGGGGAACATTACGCCCACATTGTGAAACCTATCATTGCTTGTTATACCTTATATCTGGGAATAAATATCTTAAGAAATGCCTTTAAGAGTAAGAAAACAAACCAGGGAAGGCCTAAACGAAGAACCAATCTCAGACTATTAGGCCTTGTAGGAGGTTTCATAGATTCTTTTGCCGGTGGAGGTTGGGGGCCTTTAGTGACCGGAACATTAATTAAAGAAGGGAGAATTCCCCGGTATGTCGTAGGAAGTTCTACGGTAGCTAAATTTCTGCTCACCATCACAAGTGCCATTACCTTTATCTTTACCATTGGAATCCATCATTGGAATATTGTTTTAGGGCTTCTCTTAGGAGGTGTTTTTACAGCACCATTCTCAGCCATGCTTACTTCCAGACTGCCTACTAAAAAGATGTTCGTAGTCGTAGGAATCGTAGTGATTGCCATGAGCCTTATCACGATTGTAAAGTCATTAATCCACTAACACATTTCATAGAACACAAAAGCTCTCAAATTAGAGAGCTTTTTTAATAATTATCGGTCAGTTGATCAGGAGTTTTTCTTCCTGAAAGTATCAATCCCAAATCCTGTACATCCCTGAAACAAAAATAAGGTCAAAAACATCAGATATAATGTTTGGGGGAGATAAAGGAAATAGCTTAGCCATGTAAAAGGATCCATTTCATAGATTCCCGTTTCTGCTTGAATAGGAGAAAGTTCCTTAGGAATTGAACTCAGATCATGGGTGAATAAAGCAACTAATATAATAACGATTAGAAATACTGAACTTATTCGCGTCCAAAGCCCCAACAGTAAGAATAACCCGAATATGCATTCACAAAAAGCGGTGAAATTGGCGGTAAACTGTGGGAAAGGAAAACCTATATTAGTAATGGTATTCAACATATATCCCTGAAAAATGGGGTGAAACAGTTTATTAAATCCTGCAATAAAGAAGAATAGGCCAATTAATATTCTGCATATTATAAAAATATTGTTACCGTTTTTTTCAAGGTTTGATATTATTTTTTTCATTTTTAAATTCTTTTTTGATTACATAACCATAGCCATGTGAGAATAGCATGAATCTAAGCGATCATGTAAAATTGTACTGTTTGGAAAAATTGTTTTATTTAAGATCTATATAAGACCTTACATTTCAGGAGGAATCCAGATAGAATTAAAAAAAGAATAATAAGATGGATCATCATACAAGAAGAACCGGGTATCGGTTTCTTTACCCATAAATTTTTCAAATTCAAAAGAAGAAAAAGAGGTGGTAAAAAATAGAGAAAGATTAGAACAATAATTGCTATTGCATTTTATTGGAGTTTTATTGCTTTCTTCAAGGTAAGCCTTGTTGCATTGATGATGCGGATTTGTTTGAAAATGATGAAGAGTGTTTAAAATCGTTGTGGTAAAACTGCTGTAATTTACTTTTTGGATGAACACATGAAATAACATTAAAAATAGGATTCCTACTTTTATATAATGCAATAAATCAATTTGTTGAAGGGTAATCCGTCTTTCCACTAACACAAATATAGTAAAATATTTATGGTTGGTTTCCCGGATATCGCTGAAAATAGCTGAAATTGACTAGTAGAATTTCCTTTGTATTCAATAGTTTTGTAAAAAATAATTCGATAATAAAAAGAAGTAATAAATGATGAAAAAGAAATTATTTTTAGCCATATTGTCCTTATCCGGTTATATTTTATCAGCACAGGAAGCAGATAATTCTTTACAGGGGTATTATAAAGCCAATAATGATAACAGTCTTTATCATAGTTTTAATTTTGACGGAAATGGAAAAGTCCTGATATCCGATATGGATTATGGAGATTACTTTACCAGGAATGACAGCCTGATCATCTATCCTGATAAAAGCATCTTTATTTTCAAAATTAAAAAAGGAAAATTATCCGGAATTTCAAATTGGGTAGAGAAAGGAGTTTGGGTTCCTAAAAGAGACAGCTCAGAAGTTAATAACAGACATAATCCGGTAGCTGCCAAAAAGAAAGCTCAACTTTTATCAGAATACTATGATAAAACCAAAAGCTCTTCCGGATCAGATTTTGATTTTGAAGCATTATTGTCAGGGAAAACCTCAGGAGTTAATGAAGAACTATGTAATAAAGGACTAGCAAAAGCATGTATGAATCTTTTCGGGTTAAAAATGATGCAATATACTCCCGGTCTTCTCAGTGATCCTGCAAAGATTCCTTCAAAAAAAATAAAACCTCATCCTGAGTTAATTGCTTTATCCAAGAAAATTATTGATCTTGGAGAACCTGAAGGATATACGGTATTAGGAAGTTATTACTATACATTAGGATTAAAAGAAAAGGCTTTTAAAACATGGGAAGATGGAGCAAAAAATGGAAGTGTAAAATCCGGCACAACGAGAGCTTTAATAGATTTCCAAGAAGGATTAGAGGAAGAAGTTGATAAAAGAAAAAAACATTAAATGAAGTTGTAAAAATCGTTTCACAATAAATTACATTATCTTCAATAACCTCTCATTAATTCATATAATCTATAGAGTATGTACTTTCATAAAATATATCTTTCTTTGCTTTCTATTACAGCTGTTATAGGTTGCAAACCGGAAAAGAAACCAATTTCAGAAGCTAAACCTCAAGATACACTTAACAGGAGCAGAAGTATTACAAAAGACTCTGACAGCCTTGCAAAAATGACAAAAGTAAAAGTCATTGATACTACAGCAGTATTGCTTGCTTTTAAAAACGCAACGAAAACTGAACAATTTGGTAAAGATTTGGATTTCAATATAAAAGATGAGCTTTCCGGGTCTGTTTTTGATTCAGAACGTCCTATTTTAATTGGAGATTTGAATGGAGATCGATTAGATGATGCGATCATGCCGTTTTCAATTGAAGGTCGTGACGGAGGTAATAATTGGGATGCCCATTATGCTATCTTTATCAATAAGGATGGACATCTTACTTATCAATATTCTTTTAACAGAGGAGCAGATCTTGCAGAAACGCAAACCTTTTTTAAAAGGATAAAAGATGGAGTAGTACATGGAGTGGTAGAACCCGGATTCCATTTTCAGGAGGGAGAAATTACTCCTGTCAGTTTTAAGTATAAAAACAACAGACTTTCGGAAGTGACTGTTCCTTCAAGTAAAAAATAAATAATATAAAATGAGAAGCTATAATTATTTGTTTGATATCATTTTTTAATTAAATCTTTGCCTGAATTCCAATGGAGAAAGAGCGGTACGGTTTTTAAATAAGCGATGAAAAGACTGAGGATGTTCAAAACCTAAATGATAAGCAATTTCCGATACGGTCATCATTGTGGTGGACAGCAGCTCCTTAGCTTTTTCGATCAGCCTGTTCTGAATATGCTGCTGGGTAGTCTGCCCTGTATGAACTTTAAGCATGTCACTCAGATAATTAGGACTGAGATTCATTTCTGAAGCAATAAACTGTACACTAGGAATGCCATCGATGGCTAATCTTTCATTTCTGAAATAATCATCCAGTAAACTTTCGAGTTGGATCAGCAGATCATGATTCATTTTTTTTCTGGTCAGAAATTGGCGGTTATAAAAACGATCACAGTATTTTAGCAGTAAATCAATATTAGATACCAACAAATCCTGGGTAAAAGCATCCATATTAATTTCTGTTTCCTTACGAATATTATCCATAATATCTGTAATAGATTTTTCCTCTCTTTCAGAAAGATGCAAAGCCTCGTGAGCAGCATATGAGAAATAACCATATTCCTTTATCACAGTGGCTATAGGGTATCCCTGCAAAAAATCAGGATGAACAAACAATACACTCCCTTTGACTTCAGAAAGTAAAATATCATCAAACTGTACCACTTGATGGGGAGCAATAAAATACATGATCCCATCGTGAAAATCATAATACTGTTGACCATATTTAAATTTTCCTGCACAATCGTTTTTAATGGCAACAACATAAAAGTCTGTAGTTACTGCATTTCGGAGGTTCTTAGGATCTGCAGAGACCTCAGTAAAATCGAAAACACTGATCAACGGATGGGCAGGTTTTTTCAATTTTAGATAAAGATGAAGTGTAGAAAGGGAAGATATCTTTTCAGGAGCTTTCATTAAATTGTTATTTTTATACTTTAAAGGTATTGATAAATTAAGTGAAAAGTACCGTGTTTTAGGTATAGCTTTTGAAACGCAAATGTTTTTTTAGGTCAAAATAATCTGTGTCCTAAGCATTGATGAGAAAAAAGTTATTTTATCTTTTGTTGTTCTTTTTTGATCTGCTCAATTCCTTGTCTGTAAGTCGTTATCTTAAAACCCGGAAATCTTTTTTTAAATTTAGAGTCATTGAACAGATTATCGTATTCATACCTTGGAAGCAGCTCCAGTAATTCTTTTGCATTTTTGTTGAATAGCGCTCCCATCCTAAAAGCGAGTTTGGGAATAATAGAATACTTGAATTTTTTTCCATATATCTCAGAAGCAAGAGCAATGAACTCTTTATAAGTTAATTTGTGATCATCCACCGGGAGATGCCAGGTTTGGCCAAAAGCATCAGGAGTATTTCCAATTAAAGCAGTTGCTTTGCTGGCATCAGGTGTCCAGATCAGACTTCTTAATTTATCATCTCTTAAGGGGACTTTTAATTTTTTGCCTTCTTTAATGGCATTAAAAATAAGACTATTGGTTATACTTTGGGTTTTCCCTGGTCCGTAGAACTCAGGAGCTCTGCAGATCACAGCTTCTATGGTTTCTTTTTCCATTTCCTTTAGAAGCATATCTGTCATTTTCTTTCTTACAATTCCTTTTCTTCCTACAGGAGCAAATTTCGTATGCTCGGTCAAAACATGATTGTTCTGAGGATACATATAAGTATTATCAAAGAATACCAGCTTTGTCCCATTGATTTTGCAGGCTTCAACCACATTTTTCAGAATTAACAAAAATTGGTCCTCCCATACATCTGTATCCATAGGAAGGCCTAATGTAAAATAAGCAATTTCACTTCCTTTTACTGCTTCTATTGCTTGATTCCTATCCGTAAGATCCGCGGAAAATAGAGTATCGGTATCATTTACTTTCACTGCTTTTCTACTGACAATTCTGATATCTGACGTATAGTTTCGCTTCAACTCTCTCGCCAGTTCCTGGCCGATCTGTCCATTAGCTCCTAATATTGTTTGCATTATTTTTATGTTACAAGTTATTTATTAAACTGATTATCAAAAGGTAATTTTTCAAGATCCTTTTTTTGTTGATACAAATTTCGGATATAATTTAGATAAGAAAGTATCTCAATCAACGGAAGTTGTAACATAATCTCTGAGACTTTGATTAACAAATCCTCAGCAGTCCATTTTAGAAAAATAAAAACTAAAGAGAGTAGCACAGAAACACCTGAGAATGATTTGAAATAAATTAATGAAACGAAAAATATTCATTAGTAAACCTTTTAAGCGACCTAGGAATCAGGAGCGTTCAGAAAATTTATAGGTAGTCCGTTAAAAAATTCCCACTGTCTGAAGCATGGCTGCAATTTTGAATCGAAGCAGAACGGCTTGATCCATGCGAGTTTGGGAATTTTAGGAGTAGATATAAATTTTTAGTGGATGATTCCAGTCTTGAACTTTTGAATACTTTTGTTTCAAGACAAAAGTATTATACAAGAAGAAATATATACAATTAATACGAAGGTTTATGTAGTAAACCAATGACAATCAGTGTATTTTATCGAATAAATTTAAAAAAGTCACTTAAAAAGAGGTCATGGAAATGAATTGATGAAACGTAAAATATTAATTAGTAAACCTTTTAAGCGACCTGGGAATCAGGAGCGTTCAGAAAATTTATAGGTAGTCCGTTAAAAAATTCCCACTGTCTGAAGCATGGCTGCAATTTTGAATCGAAGCAGAACGGCTTGATCCATGCGAGTTTGGGAATTTTAGGAGTAGATATAAATTTTTAGTGGATGATTCCAGTCTTGAACTTTTGAATACTTTTGTTTCAAGACAAAAGTATTATACAAGAAAAAATATATAAAATTATTACAAAAGTTGAGATGAAGCAGATCGATGGGTTATTTTCTATTCTTTATCCCAATCGCTTTTAAAGCATGTACCGTCAAAAAGATATCATTAAATACAATAAGTGATTCTACATCATCGAATCCTGAAGGTAGCAGATCGTTTTTATTAAAAGACAATTCAATCGAAGTATCATATGAAGCGACAATTCTTACTTTTGAATACCCATTATAATCTACTCTGAAGCCTTCAAACATGCAATGCAACTCAGCATTTTGATATTCTGCATAGTCTTCAAATCCTGTAATATCTGTTCTTTCCCCGTCATTATGTTCAAGTGATTTCCATGAAGCATAATTTTTTGGTTCTTTTAATACATTTCCTTGTGGATCTACGGGGACAAACATCCCTAATGTGAGAGGTTTCTTTAGAAAATTGGCGTAATTATTCATCAAATTTAAAATTTGAAGATCGGCATATCCTTCATTTGAATAATATTCAATGACGAAGGTGGTCATCGGGATCAGCTTATGAGAAGCGTCAGTCGGCATAATTAGTCTTTTCTTAATCGGGCGATAAAAATAGTATTTTTATTTACTTTTCCCAACGGAATTGTATGAATCAGACGGTATTTATACCCATTCTGAATAACGATACCCGAAGGCAGTCCACTCATTTTTCTGTATTTTTGGGGGTAAGAACGGAAAAATGATAGTGAATACCTCTTTACAAGACATTGAAGGAATTTTTGAAGTCTATAAAATAGCTTCTGATTTTAAGAAGAAAGTATCCGGTGTACAGTGGCCGGAATTCGATCGAAATATGATCGAAACAGAAATTAAGGAAAACAGACACTGGAAAATTATGGTGGAGGATTCCATTGCCTGTGTCTGGAGTATTACCTTCGAAGACAAGCAGGTTTGGGAAAATCGAAATTCGGATCCCGCCATCTATATCCACAGGATTGCTACCAACCCTAATTTCAGAGGGCAGAAATTTGTTGAACAGATTGCAGCGTGGGCAAGAAACTTTGCCAAAGAAAATAATAAGCTTTTTGTGAGAATGGACACAACAGCCGGAAATCAAAGGCTTACCGATTACTATGTGAAATGTGGATTTTCTCACCTTGGCTCAAAAATAATGAGTGATACCGAAGGAAGACCGGCTCATTATCATAATGCCACAATGGAACTTTTCCAGCTGGAAGTTCAGGAAAAATAAAAATTTCCTGCTATTTGCAGACAGGCCCCACATCATTGATCAAAGTTACCAGCAGTTTTCCCGGTTCCTCAATTGGAATCAGGTGGGCAGAATTTTCAAACCATATTCCTTTTTTAAACGGAGCATTTACATTTTGTAACCATTCGGCTGTAGGTTCTGAAGGAGTAGTGTAATCATGCCTACCCATAAACATAAAAACAGGAATAGGAAATCTTTTTATATTCTTAAAATTAACATCAAGGAACTCAGGAAGTACTTTGGCCAACGTAAACAAACTCCCCTTACCAATGGCTTCTGCATCATTATAAGAATATTCAGGGGATAATAAAGGTGCCTGGAAAAAAAATCGCGAATTATTCCTGTAAGCTGTTAAACCACCATAATATTGAGGCCATTTTCTGGCAATAATAATCCGTTGCCTTGTAATAGCGGTGTTTCCCGGATAGGGTGATATAGAAGCAAGTTCTTGCAAGGCGACCTTATTTTTTAGCATGGTAGCTTCTTTTATTGCAAAATCAACACTTAAGCGCTCATTATCTTTTGTATTAATAATTTGTCCTATTCCTACATAAGCATAAAATAAATCCGGTCTTTTCAATGCTGCTTTCATAGAAATTATTGTTCCCCAGCTATGTCCTATAAGGATTACTTTTTTCTTTTTATATTTTTCTTTAATCAATTCAGCTAAATGGATGGCATCATCTACATATTGATTGATATTGATTGTGTTTTTCAATTTCAAAGTATCATTAGTATTGTATGTTTTTCCAGAAGCTCTCTGATCGTAATTTACTACTGTAAAATATTCTTCAACAGGTCTTTGAAACATCCACATAACAGGAGAGATAGGAGAGGCAGGGCCTCCATGTACAAATAAAATAATGGGATTTTCTTTATTTTGCCCACGAACATACACCCATTGCTTTACACCACCAATATCAGCTTTATACCTCTCCTGAATTCCATTGGGATTGACAATAGAATCAAGATCTTTAATGATTTCACGGGCTTGTCTGTACTCATCACATGGTTTAGTATTTTGGCCAAAAATGGCAATTGAATACAACATTATGATGAGTAATATAATTTTATTTTTCATCTGTTTTTTATCTGTTATTTGCTACCAAATTAAAAATATTATTTTAATAACTTTTTAAAAAACATCTGACTACTGTTTTTTATTACATGAATAGTGGTTCTTTTGTTGGACAACAGTTATAAAACTTGAAAATTTTCTCCAATATCCGCGAAATGATTTCTACGATTTTTATATGGTAACCTCTATCCAGTTTCCTTCAGGATCCTCTATTACGCTTTCATAATATCCATCCCCTGTAACCCTGGTTTCACTAACAATTTTATATCCGTCCTGGCGTAGTTTTTCAGTTAAAAGATCAACCGATTCTTTACTGCCCACGGAAAAAGCGATATGCGCGTATCCCATAAGAAATCCTCTGATATTTTTATTTTCGACAATATCAGGTCGTTTCATCAATTCTATCCTTACTGAAGAATCATCCTTAAAATTCAGAAAATAAGATTCATATTTTTTTATAGGATTGACATACTTTTCATTACTTTCCATTCTAAAGTAATGAAGGTAAAACTTTTTCATGCGTTCTAAATCGTTGCACCAGATCGCATAATGATCAACTTTAATAGCCATAAGAATAATTAATTTATATTTTATTTTGCGATATTATGCAAATTTGCATAATATTGCAAAATAAAATATACAGAATATGATTAACACAAGAATTGTCAAAGCCAAAAGAGCAACCCAATTTATATTTCTTATTTGTGGTTTAGGAATCGCAAGTTGGGCTCCTATGGTTCCTTTGGCAAAAGACAGATTAGGCCTTAACGAGGCTGATCTGGGGCTATTATTACTATTATTGGGGCTCGGAGCTTTAGTAATGATGCCATTATCCGGAATCTTAATTAGTAAGGTGGGGACCCGAAAAATTATTTTAACGAGTGTATTATCAGCAGCTCTATTATTACCTTGCTTATTGATAATCTCTGATATATACCTTATGGGACTGGTTCTGTTTGCATTTGGATGCAGTATAGGGAGTATAGATGTAGCTATGAATTCTCATGGAGTTCAGGTTCAAAACAGTTATGGTAAACCCATTATGTCCTCATTACACGGGTTATTCAGTGTAGGAGGGTTATTTGGCTCTTTAGGGTTGGGATTTCTGATTAAAATGGGACTTAATCCTATTTATGCAGCCATTACAATATCAGTTTTGCTTATCTTATTGTTAATCATTCAATACAGAAATCTGTTTAATTATGCGGATGAAAAAGAAATAATCATGAAATTTTCTCATGTAGATGAAGCTAAAGCCGTTAGCAGTCGTTTTCAATGGTTCAATGCAAGCGTACTCCTTTTAGGATTAATGTGTTTTATTGTATTTCTCTCAGAAGGAGCAATGCTGGATTGGAGCGCTATTTTTTTAAGAGATAACAAGAATATTGGCTCAGAATTTTCAGGAATAGGCTATGCCTCTTTTTCCGTTGCGATGGCTGTCATGAGATTAACAGGAGATGCTATCGTGAGTAAGTTAAGTGGTAAAACAGTGGTAATAGGAGGAAGTATTTTAGCTTCTCTGGGGATATTCATTGTAACCTTTAGTCCATGGCTATCATTATCCCTTACAGGCTTCATTCTTCTTGGAATAGGAGCTGCGAATATAGTCCCTGTTTTTTTCAGTGAAGGAGGAAAAATCCCGGGGTTATCGCCTACGGTTACCATCCCGGTGATTACTACGATGGGATATGCCGGTCAGTTGGTAGGTCCTGCCTTATTAGGCTTTATTGCTCATCATTTTTCTTTGACAATAGCTTTTGAAACCATAGCTTTGCTGTTTATTGCA
This sequence comes from uncultured Chryseobacterium sp., assembly GCA_963518055.1. GTDB lineage: Bacteria > Bacteroidota > Bacteroidia > Flavobacteriales > Weeksellaceae > Chryseobacterium. Next base: position 217,310 of record CAUQIC010000005.1, on the reverse strand, counting down.
GTCGCGGTCATTTATAAACTCAGGAAATCATAAACGATTATGCTAAAAGAAGAGCGTTTTGAGACTATTCTTAAACAATTAAAAAAGAAAAATAAGGTTAAATTTGAAGAATTAGCCTTGTTGCTTCAGGTGTCTGAAGATACTATTCGGAGAGATGTTGATCTGTTGCACAAAAACGGGTTATTATCAAAAGTCCGGGGGGGAGCAATCCTCAGAGAAAAAGACCCGCTTTCTTTTCAGGACCGACAATCATTTCTTACCAAGGAGAAGGATATAATAGCATTAAAAACACTGCCCTTTCTTAAAGATGGAATGACGGTTTTTATGGATGGAGGAACAACTGTATGTGCAGTTGCCAGCTATATGCCTTTGGATATAAAACTGAGGATTATTACCAATAATCATTCACTACCGCCCATCCTTAGTAAGTTTAAAAATACTGAACTGATCATGTTGGGTGGCATTTTTCATCACGATCTGGCTGTGACCACCGGTGCTGCTACTTGCCATGATGTATCTCAGTATATCGCTGATCTTTTTATAATGGGAACCTGTGCTGTTGATGTTGACTTTGGCATCTCAGCAACCTCAGTTCCGGATGGAGAAACGAAAAAGGCCATGGTACAATCTTCAAAAAAAATAATTGCCTTAGCCAATCAAAATAAGCTGCGACGTACAGAGGCTTTTAAAGTCTGTGATATCAATAAGATTGGAAGCCTGATCACAGATCTGGATTCAAATGATACCGAACTTGAACCTTTCAGAAGTTTAAGCATTCAAATTATATAGAAATAATCCTTCCCATCGGAAGGATTATTTTTTTAGATTTTTTTCCTCATATGATCTTTATTAATATTCAGCTCTCATCAGATGGGTGGAATTTGTATTAAGTTCAATCCCTCCATCTCTACCAACAATTACAGTTCCTCCAATATTAGCGAGATGATTCCCAAAAGCACAATTAGGCTCAAAGGCGAAGCACATTCCTTCCTGTAATACTAAATCTCTGCCGGGGTTGGGGAGCCTTCCTACATTTCCGTATCGGACAGCTTGTGGTACTATTTCTATCCCTGGAGCTGTTCCAAATCCAATTGGACCATAAGGGTTTAGGCTGTGTATCAAAGGGTGTACATGCCATCCGCCAGATTTTAAAAGTGGTCTTTCCATGGCATCAACAACTTCTCCAAAAGTTTTCCCTGATTTCAAAACATCAACACCTGCTTCATAACACGCACGGGCGACAAGAGCTGCACGTTCAATATTTGGATGTATATTTCCAACGGCCACTGCCGCCTGATGCTGAGTTTCATACATACCATACAGTGCAAAGATCTCAGACAATACAATGTCTCCTTCTTTGATGATTCGGGGAGGTTGTGACCGATATTGCCACGCCGGCGGCCCCCATCCGATATATTCAGGTCCCGAACCCATTAATATTTCAGCCGTAAATCCTCCCATTGAAATGCAGGTCGAGGTAATGGCTGCTGCTATTTCAGCTTCACTTACTCCGGGTTTAACAGTGATTCGCATTGCTTCACTCATTGCTTCACCAATGTGGGCCGCATACCTGATTAAAGCCAGTTCTTCATCGCTTTTTGGAGCCGTCAGTTTGAAAAAGTCTATATAAACGGGTTTTATTTCAGCTTTTGGAAAGGCTTCCATAATTCCTTGCCATGTATGATGGGGGAGCGCGCCGTCAAAATAGAAGGGTGGGTAAGGTTCCAAACCGATGATTCCAATCTTAGGTGTATTTGAAAGCCCTTTTTCTTTAAGAATTTTTCCAATATTGGATCCGGTTTTACCAACATAGATTTGTTCAGGTTTAATCCATTGCTGATCTCCGCGAAGGGATGCCTGCATATGATCTGCTACCATCATAGAAGCAAAAGTGACAATAATTGGTTTTTCTTCTTTGTGAAATATCACAACAGACCCAAGTCTGTCATTGGTAAAATAATGATCAATACAAAACGGGGCAGGTGCCGCAGATTCTCTGTCTCCGTAAATAATAAGAGTGTCCAGTTCATTTCTTCTCATGATGGTGCGTGCAATATCCCAGCGACGATCACGCTCTTTCAATGATAGAGGCAATGGTATTTCCATTTTTGTTTTCATAACTCAATCTTTATTAATTATTAAAGCTGATGCAAAGTAAGTAGATCATTGATCGGAGTATGTTATCCCTCAAGAAGAATAAATGTGCAATAGGTTTGTTTTATCGGAAAATAAATTTCTTCTTTACTTAAAATTTAATGTCGTTATGGAAGGATTGAGAGATGTTGAATGTTACGGTATCCCTTATGTATCTGAGAAAATAGGGTTGCAGAATGTAGAAGGAATTGTAGTAAACAGAGCAGAAGATACTGTACGGAAGGGATTAACAGATTATCCGCATACCGTCAATGGTTTTATTTGTGCAATCTGCATAAAAGGAAGTGCAGAACTGAAAATAAATTTTCAGAAAAGACTATTGGAACCCGGTACTCTGATGGTTGTGCTTCCCGGTTCTATGATGGAACCGATAGAGGTATCAGAAAACCTGCATATAGACACTATTTTTTTCGATCCGGATTTTATTTCCGGAGATGCTCCTTCAAATAACTACATGTTTTTTCAGGAAATAAGACAAATACCATGTATCGGATTAGATGATGAAGCTTTTGAAATTTTTAGACAACATCATACAAGTATTTCTAGGCATTATTACAGAGAAGAAAGCAGGAGTAGAGCAGATATACTTCAATTCCTGCTGTTAGCCCTTTTCGCAGAAATAAAAGATGTATATAATGCTCACGATGAACAAGGTCAAAAGCATACAAGAGCAACGGAACTAACAGCTGTTTTTTTTGATTTATTATACCATTATCATAAAGAAGAAAGAAGTGTTTTCTTTTATGCGCAGAAAATGCACCTAACCAGTAAATACCTGACTACAACAATACGCAAACAAACCGGAAAATCTATCCTGATTTGGATAAATGAAGCGGTCATAGCACAGGCCAAATCTCTATTGAAAACAACTAATCTCTCAGTAATGGAAATTACTGATGTATTAAATTTTGCTGAATCATCCCTATTTTGCCGGTTTTTCAAAAGACATACCGGTATGACACCTTCTGTATACAGAGGAAATTAAAATAGGTATATGGAAGTCATTTATGCCTTCATCGTACATTTCGGACAAATTCCACTGATGATAAAATTATATTCCTGGGCAATAAAATGTTCAGGCAAACTGATTTCTGGGATTGCATTTTCAATACAAGTTACAGAGTGACATTCTTTGCAGTTGAAATGAACATGATTATGGAAATGTTTTTCGTGGCTGCATTTACCACTGCATTTTGCAAAATTTACCACTCCATCTACATTGACGATTTTGTGAATTTCACCTTCATTTTCAAGCCTTTCAAGGACTCTGTAAATGGTAACTCTATTGCATAAATCTCCCAGTTGCTTCTGAATATCTGAATGGGTGAGTGCTACTTCAGACCCATTGATAAGGTTCAAAATTTCAGTTTTGGCGTGTGTATTTCTTACTTGTTTCATTTTTTAATGCAACAAAGTTGCGTTATTTAAAAATTATTCTCTATTTTTGCAACGAAGTTACGATAACAAATCTAAATTCCATTACTTTATGAAATCAAAAATATTGGACGCAATCGGAATATCAGCTGCTGTTTTATGTCTTATCCACTGTATTATTTTTCCGTTATTGTTGATTATTCCCTTGGGGATCTCACATAATCCTTATATAGACCTGGCTTTTTTGGCTATAGGGGCTGCGGTCGTATATAGACTAACCAAACATATGACCAATATCTGGTTAAAATTCATTTTCTGTTTTTCCATTCTATTGATTTCTATTTCGGTATTTGTAGATCTGTTATTTGAAATTCACATTCCTCTGATATACATAGGAGCAGCAGGATTGATTTTAGGACATATTATCAATTTTAAAAATCATAAACACTAATTAGTTATAATGAGTAAAAAACTTCCTGTCACTGTATTGAGTGGTTTTCTCGGAGCCGGAAAGACTACTTTACTTAACCATATTCTTCATAATAAAGAAGGTTTGAAAGTAGCTGTCATTGTGAATGATATGAGTGAAATTAATATTGACGCCCGCATGGTGGAAAATCAGAATACTCTTTCCCGAACGGAAGAAAAACTGGTAGAAATGAGTAACGGATGTATTTGCTGTACTTTAAGGGAAGATCTTATGGTAGAAGTAGAGCGTCTTGCTAAAGAAGAACGTTTTGATTATCTGTTAATTGAAAGTACCGGAATCAGTGAACCTATTCCGGTGGCTCAAACCTTTACCTATATTGATGAAGAGAGCGGAATTGATCTTTCTCGTTTTAGCTATGTAGATACCATGGTGACAGTCGTAGATTGTTTCAATTTTATAAAAGATTTTGGTTCCGATGAATTATTGGCTGATCGGGATCTTACTGATATGGACGGTGATTACAGGACTATTGTAAACCTGCTTACTGATCAAATTGAGTTTGCCAATGTCATTATTCTAAATAAAACAGATCTCATCGATCCCGAAACATTAGGGTTTTTAAAAGCAGCCTTGCGAAAACTAAACCCTGATGCAAAAATTCTTCAATCAGAATTTAGCCAGATTGATTTACATGAAATTGTCAATACAAAACTTTTTGATTTTGATAAGGCTCAGTCATCTGCAGGATGGCAAAAAGAACTTCAAAATGAGCATCATATTCCGGAAACCGAAGAATATGGAATAAGTTCTCTGGTATTCAGAGATAAAAGGCCATTTCATCCAATGAGGCTTTGGAAATTTCTTAATGAGAACTATCCGGAAGGAATACTCAGAGCAAAAGGCTTATTTTGGTTGGCTTCAAGGCCTAATGATGCTCTTAATTTCTCTCAGGCTGGAGGATCATTTCGTTTGGAAAAGGCCGGAGTTTGGTGGGGAAGCATGCCCATGAGCCATAGAGTGCAATATCCATCATTTATAGAAAATCAAGATTTTATAGAAAGCAGATGGGATAAAGACTGGGGAGACAGAATAAACGAGCTTGTTTTTATAGGGCAAGAATTGGATAAAGAACGGATGCTGAAGTACTTGCAAAAATGTCTCATCAACGATCAGGAGAAAAAATTTCTTAGTAGGGAACAATTTTTTCAGGATCCGTTTCCAAAACAGATTTAAAATTAACCATTTATTAATGCAACATTGTTTCGATAGATGAATAGATACAATAACTTGCAGTCATATTTTTTTAAAAATGGATAGAAGAAAATTTCTGAAAGGTTCGGCATTGCTTTCCGGTATGCTTACTGTGTCTCCTTTTGAGCTTTTGAGCTCTAAAAATAAAATCAATCATAATGGGATTGTAGGAGCAAAAAATATCATCTTCATGGTCAGTGACGGAATGAGTCTTGGGACCCTTTCAATGGCAGACCTGTATTCCAGGAATATTCTTGGAAAAGGGAGTAACTGGATGAACCTTTATCATGAAAAGAAGGTTTCACGCGCTTTGATGGATACTGCTTCTGCAAGTTCGATTGTAACTGATTCTGCAGCTGCCAGCTCTGCTTTTGGTGGCGGGATACGAGTGAAAAATGGTGTACTGAATATGGGCCCTAATGGAGAAAAACATACTCCGATATGGCAAAAGTTTAAAAAAGCAGGAAAAAAAACCGGCTGTGTCACCACCGTAACCATTACGCATGCCACACCGGCCGGCTTTTGTGTTAACTCTGCCCAAAGAAATGCTGAACCGGAAATTGCAGAGATGTATGCTGATCTTGAAATTGATGTTCTCATGGGTGGGGGAGATGAATTTTTTGATCCCACAAAAAGAGAAGATAAAAAAGATATGTATTCTGTGTACAGAAAAAAAGGGTATCAAATCCTTAAAAATAAAAATGATTTAAACACTATAAAACAAGGGAAAACACTAGGCGTTTTTAGTACAGGGGCTTTACCATACAGTATAGACAGGACCTATCTTTCTGAATTTAAAAATACACCAACGCTGGCAGAAATGGCCAAAACAGCCATTCATCAAATGAAAGATCACCAGAATGGTTTTGTTCTTCAGATAGAAGGCGGAAAAGTAGATTGGTCTGCCCATGCCAATGATGTCTCTGCTCTTATCCATGATCAGCTTGCTTTTGATGAAGCGGTAAAAGTAGCGATGGATTTTGCTGAAAAAGATGGAAATACATTGGTTATTATTACTACAGATCACGGGAATGCTAATCCGGGAACGATTTATGGAAGTGAGGCCACTAAAAATTTCAATAGTATTTCCAATTACAAATACACCAACGAATATCTCCTCAACAAAATACATAAAGATTACTCGATGAAAGATGTTAAAGACTGGATCTATGAAGGGAATAAACTTACTTTAAATGACGATGAAGCCAAACAACTCTTAAGTTTCTACAACGGACTTGAAAAGGAAGAAGGGCTTTATAACTATAAAAAATTACCATTCAAACTTTATTCTGAAATCCAGAAAAAGCACAATTCCGTAGGATGGATCAGTATGGATCATTCGGGTGATTATGTTGAAGTAGCAGCCTTTGGGCCTGGAAGTGAACTTTTACAACCTTTTATTAAAAATACTGATCTGCATGAGGTAATGCTAAAAGCATCATCTATATAATAAAGACACACATTCATGTTTTTCATATCATGTTATTTTTTGGTTACAAGGCGAATTATTTTCGCCTTGTTTTGTTGATAGACTTTATTCACCATTAAAGTTTCAGTACTTCTACGTATGTCACTTTAAGTAGAAATACTATTGCATTTCTTGATAAACATAGGTAACTTTAGAGTATAAAATAACCTTTAAATACTCATATCATGAACCATGTAAAGTACAGAGTAGGGAAGTGGCTTCCCTCCGACAGAAATTTTCTCAATAACTGGCTAGAGAAAAAAGTGAATCAGGTAAAGAATAGCAGCCTTCCGTTAAGTCCAGCTGTTAATGCTCTCAGAGAGGCTATATACAATGATCCCACTTTATACATGAGCTTTACAAGTATGTATGACGAAATTCCACAAGGCTATAATGAGCCGGTAAAAAACTTTGAAACAATGCTCCAGATTATCAATCAGGTTTTACTGGAGGCCCCATGTTATAGTACTATTGAAGATAATATAGGATTGGTAGGTTTCCCCATCAATGCTATTGTCGATTGGGCGATGGGTACAGAGGGGGGATATTTAACATTTCTTCACCCTGAAGTTAACCGAAAATTAAGCGCTATTTTAGCAGAATGGAAAACATTTCTGGAATCTCCCGCTTCACAATATGTTTTAGTAGAAGGCCCGGTTATTCAGCCACAACCTGATTATACCAATCCTGTAGGATGGTTTTCACCCCCTGCATTAGAGGCCATTGCTGCAATGGATCCGTTGAGAGGACAGGGAAATAACCCTGAAGATGCACGGAAAAATTTCATTTATAATTATCAATGTCAACCCGAATTACCTCATTTTGGTTTCAAGAGCTGGGATGATTTTTTCACCCGAGAATTCAATCCGGGAGTTCGAGAAGTAAAGCCGGAAGATAAGGATCCTTCAGTGATTGTTAATGCTTGCGAATCCGCACCCTATAACTTTGTCACCAATGCTAAAATGAAAGATAAATTCTGGATGAAAGGCCAGCCATATTCTTTATTGGATATCATGAACCATCATGGATTGGCAGACAATTTTGGAGATAACAGTACCGTCTATCAGGCATTTTTATGTGCGAAAACCTATCATCGATGGAATAGTCCTGTTGATGGAACCATCGTAGCTGTACAGAATGTTCCCGGAACCTATTATGCTGAAGCTCCTATCGAAGGCTATGATCCTTCAGGGCCTAATGATTCTCAAGGGTATATTACTGAATTAGCAGCCCGTGCATTGATCTTCATTCGGTCCGATAACGATAAAATCGGATTGATGTGCTTTGTAGCAGTAGGTATGGCAGAAGTTTCCAGTTGTGAAATTACGGTTAAAGAAGGGCAGCATGTTAAAAAAGGAGATCCGATTGGTACTTTCCATTTTGGTGGATCCACCCATTGTCTGATCTTTAGACCGGGAGTCAATATTGATTTTGATTTTCATGGGCAGACTCCTTGTCTGAACACTTACAATATCCCTGTAAAAGCAAGAATAGGTGTCGTAAAATAAATCAATTGAAATCACTTCAATGATATACAAAAAGGCAGAAGGTTCTCTTCTGTCTTTCTATTTAACAAAACATCGTATCAATCAATGCGCATGTGTTAAATGTTTGATAATGAGAATATTTTTATTTGATTTTAATGATGTATAGTATCTGTTTTCTATTTTTTTTAATTGATTTAATCATTTGATTAAAATATTTGTTTAACCGAATGATTTTGTTTTTATATTTGTAATAGAAAAAAATAAAAATGAAAGAGGGAATGGAAAAAATAGATACCAGTACGGAAGAAAAAATAAAAAATGCTGCCCGTATTGTATTTTACAAAAAAGGATTTGCAGCAACACGAACAAGAGATATTGCAGAAGAGGCAGGAATAAACCTGGCATTGCTTAACTATTATTTCAGAAGCAAAACCAAGCTTTTCGAAATTATTATGATAGAAACTATGTCAGATTTCTTTAAAAACTTAATGATTGTACTCAATAGCAAAAAGACTAGTCTCGAAGAAAAAGTGGAAGAGGTTGTGGGAAGATATATAGACCTGATCATTAAAGAACCTGAAATTCCAACTTTTATCATTAGTGAGATTCGTACCAATCCTAATCTGCTGCTTCAAAGAATTCCTTTAAAGGAAGTGGTAAAAACTTCTGAATTCTTTAGACAACATCGAGAAGCCGTAAAAAGTGGAATAATTAAAGAGCCTGATCCATTGCACTTTTTAATTAATATTTTGGGGCTTATTTTATTTCCTTTTATTGCTAAACCTATTTTATTGGGAAGCAACCAGGTGAATGACAAAGAATTTGAAAACCTGATACTGGAACGTAAAAAACTTATCCCCCAATGGATAAAAGCAATGATGATAGTGGGTTAATTTTTTGACCATTGGTTCATCAAATGATTAAAACTGAAATTTAAAATAAATGATTCTTAAACTCAATTGATTTTTAACTTAAAATTATCAGTTCCTATGTGTAAAAACGTTCATATACACTTACTTCCTTTTTTTCTTTTGAGTGTAGCGCTTGCAACCTCTCTGAAAGCTCAGTCTTCAACATTAAGTTTAGAGGAATGCTATCGTCTGGCCAAAGGAAATTATCCTGCAGTCAAAAAGTTGGGCATCATCGGAAAAGCAGCTGATTATACTATAGAAAATGCCAATAGAGGATACCTTCCCCAAATCTCTTTTTCAGGACAAGCTTCATATCAATCTCAGACCATCAATTTTTCTGATGCACTGGGATCTCTTCCCATCAGTACATCACTTCCATCACTCAGTAAAGATCAATATAAAATTCAGGGAGAAGTGGATCAGATTCTTTATGATGGAGGGGGTATTCATAATCAAAAACAATTGACAAAAGCCAATACAGAATTGCAGGCTCAAAATATTGAAACGAATCTGTACACCCTCAGACAAAGAGTTAATACCATGTTCTTTTCTGTTTTATTGATGGAAGCCCAGCTGAAACAAAATGAAATAAAAAAATCCAGCCTTCAGACGCAGGTTCAAAAAGCCGAAGCAGCTTTGCAATTTGGAACGGCCTACCGAAGCAGTGTAGATGAGCTAAAAGCAGAAGTTGTGAATACGGAAATGGCAAGTACTGAGTATCTTTCTAATCGAACCGCTTATCTGAAAATGCTTGCTGCTTTCATTGGAAAAGATCTTCCTGCATCCTCAGAATTAGAATGGCCGGATGATGAACTTTTATATCAGGATATCAAAAGACCGGAGCTGAAGACTTTTGAACTTCAAAAATCTATTTATAGTTTACAGCAAGAGCAGTTGAAATCTGATCTTTTTCCTAAAGTAAGTGCTTTTTTTCAAGGGGCGTACGGAAGACCTACTCTTAATATCATTGAAAATAAATTTGGGCCATGGTTTATCACCGGATTAAGATTCAGTTGGTCATTGGAAAGTTTATATACTTCTTCTAACAAAAAAGAAATATTTGAACTCAACAAAAAAGCTATTGATACAGATAAGGAAACATTCTTACTCAACACCAAAATGGATATGATCCAGCAGGAAGAAGAAGTAAACAAATATAATAAACTACTAAAACAGGACGAAGCCGTCATCAGTTTGCGCAAGTCTGTCACAAAATCAGCAGAAGCTCAATTGATGAATGGGGTGATTACTACTCACGAATACATCCAGAAGCTTAATACGGAGCATCTTGCGGCTCAGACCATGATTCTTCACCAGATTCAGTTGCTTCAGGCAAAATACAATCAGAAATTCATATCCGGAAATTAATAATCAGTGAATCCAATGAAAAAAATTACCATCATATTAAGTGCTTTCGTATTATTAAATGCTTGTCAACAAAAAGATAATTTTGATGCATCAGGAAATTTTGAGGCTGATGAAGTTATTGTTTCTTCCCAACAAAACGGTGAACTAACTTCGTATTCCGTTCAGGAAGGAAATCAACTGAAGGCCGGAGCTGCTGTTGGTCAGATCGATGTGAAAACTGCAGAACTTCAAAAACAACAGGCAGAGGCAAGCATACAGGCCTTACACCAGAAAACAAGTAATATTAACGAACAGGACCTTCTGGTAAAAAAACAATTGGCTGTACAAGAGGCACAGCTGGACCAGCAGATTCATGAGCGTGCGCGAACAGTCAATCTTGTAAAGGCAGATGCCGCTACCCGTAAGCAATTGGATGACATTGATGCTTCCATTATACAGCTCAAAAGACAAATTGCGGTTACCCGTCAGCAGCTTTCTGTCAATAACTCTAATAATAATACTCAAAACCGAAGTATTTTAAGTGAGAAAGCTCCGCTGGAAAAAACTGTTGCACAATTTCAGGAACAAATTGATAAAGGAAAGATTATTAATCCTATTAGTGGGACGGTTCTTGTCAATTATGCTTTGAAAGGCGAAATGCAGGTCGTAGGGAAACCCTTGTATAAAATTGCAGATATCAGTACTCTGGATCTCAGGGCTTACATAACAGGGACCCAGCTGTCGCAGGTTAAACTGAACCAAAAGGTAAAAGTAAAGATAGATCAGGGAGATAAGGGATATAGAGAATATCCAGGAATAATCACCTGGATTTCAGATAAGTCTGAATTTTCTCCTAAAACGATCCAAACCAAAGATGAAAGAGCAAATCTGGTCTATGCTGTCAAGATAAAAGTCAAAAATGATGGTTATATAAAATTAGGAATGTATGGTGAAGTCCTATTTTAATAAAAAAGTAAAGATTAACATTAATCTACGTTTCAGAAAATAAATTAAAATTTTCAACGTACAATTTTTTAATAATCAATCAAGAATATGTTTTCAGTTACCGTAAAAAATATAGTCAAGACATACAATGGAGTAAAAGCTGTTGATGATGTTTCTTTTGAAGTAAATAAAGGAGAACTGTTTGGGCTTATAGGTCCGGACGGAGCTGGTAAAACTTCATTATTCAGAATTCTCACAACCCTTTTATTAGCGGACAGCGGAACAGCCAGTGTAGAAGGGCATGATGTTATAAAAGACTATCAGATTATAAGGAATAAAGTGGGATATATGCCCGGGAAGTTCTCATTATATCAGGATCTTACCGTAGCTGAAAATCTCAACTTTTTTGCTGCAATTTTTGAGACTTCTATTGATGAGAATTATGATTTAATCAAAGATATTTATGAACAAATCAAACCTTTTAGCAACCGTAGAGCAGGTAAACTTTCGGGAGGGATGAAGCAAAAACTGGCGCTATGTTGTGCCTTAATTCATAAACCGGAGGTATTGTTTCTTGATGAACCGACAACCGGGGTAGATGTCGTTTCCAGGAAAGAATTTTGGGATATGCTACGCAAGCTCAAAGAAGAGAATATTACAATTGTAGTGTCTACACCGTATATGGATGAAGCAAAACTATGTGACCGTATTGCACTCATTCAGAATGGAAAGATAATGTCTGTAGATCAACCCGAGGCTATTGTTAAAAGCTTCCCTAAACTACTTTTTGGTGCTAAAAGCAGTAACATTTATAAGTTATTGGAAGAGCTTCGCACAGACGACGCCGTTGAAAGTTGCTATGCTTTTGGAGAATATCTCCATCTTACATTGAAAGCCGAGGGAGGAGATGAACAAGCTGTAAAAGCGCTTGCTTCTCAATATCACCCGGAAGAGCTGGAAGTAATAAAGATAACACCAACCATTGAAGACAGTTTTATCCGGTTGATGCGAGAGCAGAAAGTATAAAAAATACCCTATGGAAAATAAAGCGATTATCTGTAGAGATCTTACCAAACAATTTGGCGATTTTAAAGCGGTTGACAATATTAGCTTCGATGTTGACCAGGGTGAGATATTTGGTTTTCTGGGAGCTAATGGAGCAGGAAAAACAACGGCAATGAGGATTCTTTGCGGATTGTCTTACCCTACGTCAGGAAGCGCTTCCGTAGCGGGATTTAATGTATATAAACAGCAGGAACAAATTAAAAAAAATATTGGCTATATGAGCCAGAAATTTTCTTTATATGACAATCTTACCATCCTGGAAAATATTGAATTTTATGCCGGGGTATATGGTGTTTCCAGGGCTGAAATTAAGAAAAGAAGTGCAGAACTGGTTTCTACCCTCAATTTAGAAAATGAAGCTAAAAAACTCGTAGGATCCCTACCGCTGGGCTGGAAACAAAAACTTGCCTTTTCTGTTGCTGTTTTTCACAGACCAAAAATTGTATTCCTGGATGAGCCCACCGGGGGCGTAGATCCTGTTACAAGGCGGCAGTTTTGGGATATGATTTATCAGGCTGCAGCAGATGGAATCACTGTTTTTGTAACTACTCATTATATGGATGAAGCAGAATATTGTAACCGTATATCAGTAATGGTAGATGGAAGGGTAGAAGCGATGGATAGCCCTTCCAATCTTAAAAAACAATTCAATACACATTCTATGGATGAAGTATTTTATCAGTTGGCAAGAGGAGCAAAAAGATCCGGAGACTAGCAAAAATGAATAAAAAATGAAGCAGTTATTAGTATTCATCAGGAAAGAATTTTATCATGTATTCAGAGATCGCAGAACACTGCTGATCCTTTTTGGCTTGCCCATTGTACAGATTATTCTCTTTGGCTATGCTTTAAGTAGTGAGGTTAAAAATATTGGGATAGCAGTTTTAGACAATGCCCATGATATACAGTCAGAGCAGATTATAGCAAAAATAGGAGCAAGTTCTTATTTTGAAATGAAAAAACCGATACTGAATTATTCAGATATTGAAAAAGAATTCAGGAAAGGAAATATTAAATGTGCTGTAATATTTCCGTCTCACTTCGGTTCCGATCTTTATCATAACAGTGGCGCAAATGTTCAAGTCATCGCCGACGCTTCAGACCCTAATACCGCTACAATACTTACCAATTATCTTACAGCAATCATTACAGATTATCAACAACAACTCAATCCCGATATAAAACCGGATTATCGGATTACCCCTGAATTAAGGCAGCTTTTTAATGAAGAACAAAACGGTTCATTGAACTTTATTCCGGGAGTGATTGCCTTAATCTTCATGATTGTGAGCACTGCTTTAACTTCTGTAGCTGTTGTTCGGGAAAAAGAAATGGGAACGATGGAAATATTATTAGTTTCACCTTTCAAACCCGTTATGGTTCTGATCGCGAAAGCCATTCCTTATTTGGTTCTATCCCTTATAAACTTTATCATCATTCTGTTGCTTTCGGTATACCTGCTTGATGTAGAAATTCGGGGAAGCCTTATTTTACTGTTTGCAGAAAGCATCCTGTTTATCATTACGTGCCTTTCATTGGGTTTACTTATTTCTAACCTTACCAATTCACAGCAAACTGCTATGCTGATATCGATGATGGGAATGATGCTTCCCACCTTGCTGTTAACCGGCTTTATGTTTCCGATAGAAAATATGCCGTGGATATTCCGGGTAATCTCAAGAATTCTTCCTTCAAGATATTATTATGATATTGTAAAGGCTGTCATGTTAAAAGGCCTCGATTTTAGCTATGTTTGGAAAGAAACTCTTGTGTTATTGGGAATGTCTGTTGGACTGTTGATTCTCGCTTTAAAGAAATTTAAAATCAGGCTGTCATGAAAATAATGATCTTTATCCTTAAAAAAGAATTCCGTCAGATTTTCAGAGATAAAATTATTCTGGCGATGATGTTTGTGATGCCTACCGTTCAGTTAATCATCATGCCATTAGCGGCCAATTTCGAAGTGAAAAACATCAATGTTGCCTATATCGATTATGATCATAGCAGCTACTCTCAGAAACTGATGCATAAGATTATTTCTTCAGGGTATTTTAAACTGGCGGGTAGCCCGAATTCTTATAAAGAAGGGTTAAAAATGATTGAAGAAGGTAATGCAGATCTTATCTTGGAAATTCCATACGGCTTTGAACGCAATCTTGTTCGTGAAGGAAACCAAAAAATCAATCTTTCCGTAGATGCAATCAACGGGACAAAGTCGTCTGTAGGAGCTAGCTATCTTTTGTCTGTCATTGCAGACTTCAACTCAGGTCTGGATGTTAATATTAAGTCTCCTAACGCTGTGATGAAGGTTTCACCCGCAAAAATAAATATCGAAACTTCTAACTGGTATAACCCCAGAGCAGAATATAAATACTATATGGTTCCAGGAATTCTGGTATTATTATTAACCCTGATAGGAGGTTTTATTACTGCTCTCAATATTGTAAAAGAAAAAGAAATAGGAACTATTGAGCAAATTAATGTGACCCCTATTAAAAAATGGCAGTTTATTTTAGGCAAGCTAATACCTTTCTGGATTGTGGGAATGATTGTTTTTACAATAGGATTAATTGTCATGTATTTAATATATGGGATCTTTCCTGAAGGAAGTCTGCTGACTCTTTATATCTTTGCCGCAGTTTATCTTATCGCTTTATTAGGGCTGGGATTGCTGATTTCCACCTTTGCCGATACTCAATTACAGGCTATGTTCATCGCTTATTTCTTTATGATGATTTTTATGCTGATGAGTGGCTTTTTCACCAATACCGAAAGTATGCCCGATTGGGCAAGGAAATTTTCCAATTTTACTCCTGTAACTCACTTCATTAAAGTAGTAAGATTAATTGTTTTAAAAGGAAGCTATTTTTCAGAGGTAAAAAATGAATTCTTTTATTTAATAGGGTTTGCGATTGTGCTAAATGGTCTTGCTATTTTAAACTATAGAAAGACCACTTAATTAAAAAGGCCAGATTCCAAGAAAAAGGAAGAATGGAATTTGTTTCATGATTAATGATCATCAATCCGGTTTCTATGGTATTATGGTAGCTATTTTTGTTTTTTCGAAATAATGACAAACTTCGTTTTGTTGTTTTTATCATCCTGAATATCAGTGTAAATAATTTTCAGTTTGTACAATGTTGCAGCTTCCGTATTGGCTATTGCAGCTCCTCCTTCTTCAGAATGTTCTGACACCCATTTAGCCGCTGCAGAAGTAGAGGAATATTCTATTCTGGGAACTCCGGGATAAAGACTGTCAATGAAGTGACGGGATTGCCTTAAAGCCTGTGGATGAGAATAAATTTTTTTAATGTGAGCTGTTCCCGGAACAACCATTAAGTTTTGAGATATAGGCAGTTCCAATGAATCTTCTATCTGAATGTCAGAAAACTCTTTCAATGCCTTTTCAGTTGGGATAACGATACCACCAATTGAATTTTTTAACGGAACAATTGCTTTTTCTACACTTCCTGAATGTACAGAAACAAAACAGTCCTCGATGCTGTTTTGAAAAACCAGTGCTTGGGGAGGAAACTTTTTCCCGGCTGCCAGATGAGTAAAAGATCCGGGAGGGCCGAGATATGCGATTTTTTCTGAATGAAAGCCTTTGTTTGAAAAACATGCCGAGAAAAGTCTTACAAATACGACAAATCCGGTTAAATATTGTATTGATTTAATCCTTAATGTATTTTTTATCAGCATAGCTGGAGTTTTTTTAATTGTGTTTATTGTGAAGTTCCATAGATTTCCAGAGGTTTTATCGCTGTTTCCACCACATCATTTGTAAATTCCGGACTTATTATTTTTCTGGCTTCTTTTCTCAATCTCTTTATTGACTGTGCATCCAAAGTAGTCTTTTCATTTTTTTTCAGTTCCATCAACAAAAGAGGAGTAAGGCTGTCTAATACAGGACGAACATCGGTAGCAAGGTTAGGAGCAGGACTGAAAGGAGCCTGATTCTGAGATTTCCATTGATGGTGTAATTGTCTTTGTACGATCTTCCCGGCTTCAAATTGTGCCTGAAAAAAATGAACCGCCAAATTCTCGTTGAGTCCCATCTTTTGGGCTTTTACCTTCACACTGTCTAAAATAATTTTTTCGCGCACAGGATCATCAATCGCAGCCTTCGTATTCCATTTGCTTTTCGCAACTAAAGGTGCGAGTTTAAGTCTTTTATCAATCAGCTTCAGTAAAGATTCTTCTTTACTCTTTTGCTCATAACGATTGATACATGAGGTGATATTTCCCAGAAAGAATATAAATAGAATAACTTTTAACAGTTTTTTTATCATCTGTTTTTTTATTCTAAAGTAAACATTTTAATTGAAAGTCCATACCTGTCATTTCGAAAGGAAATTAATTGGATACTCAGGCAGTAAGCTCAGTATCACCTTAATTTAAAATAGCTATCTTTACAAAACCAAAATTTATTAATATGTCATTCATAACACCAGAAGGAGCTAAGAAAGCTCAGCTCGACTTACCGGATAGAACCTCTGTTGCCAATGCGCTTCTTGCAGGATTAGAGAATGTTTTAAAATATAATACAGGAGTTTGTCATGATGTGGTAGCCTATACCCTGTACATGAGAGGAGCCAGTATAAGTCCTAATGAACTTGTAGAATCAGCAGGGCAGGCGTGGTTGAATAAATTTAATTATCCCGCAGGAGAAAAGTGGGATGGATATTCTATTATTCCCAAAGGAAAAGCCATCGGATTCTACAGACTTATAGACAGAACCTTTTTCCATTCAGCAATTACGACAGGAAATATGGATGAAATACGTTCTGTAAACGGATTTAAACTAGGATCTGGTTGGAATAGCCCCGTAGATCTAAGCTGGGTTCTTGGCAAAGTAAACGAAGATGGAACCTTTAATTATGACGGTACAAAAATAGAAGTATACATCTCTTCTTTATAAAATATTTTTACCGAGGCAGGAATAATTGATTAAAAAGTTATTCCTGCCTTTTTTTGTTTTTGAGAGGAAGAAACTGCAATAGAAATACTTTCATTTTTCCTATATATCCTTTTCCGGATAAGGCTATAGTAATCAGAAATAAAACTTCACCACTGATCAATATAACGAGAATCGTTGCCGCTTTATTAGGGAAATCTAAAAGAGATAAGATAGGAACCCCTATCAGACATAAGGTACCAAGACCAAGCAAAATCAATTCCGGTTTACTTTTAAGATAGGGTTTTTCTTTCGACATTTCAGTGGTTTTTTCAATGCAAAACAACTTAATTTGCTTAGGAAATATTTATTTTTTGTGATCCAAGTGTATATTCCGGGTGATGAAGTGTCGTTTTTTTGATCTGAGACCGGTTTGTTAATGATACATTTCTCAATAGGTTGTAAAATGCTTTTAAAATTGATGAATATTTAATATTGAAATCGATGTAATATCAAAGCTATTGTGCCGGATTTTTTATTCATGACATAATTTTGAGTGTTAAAAAAAATATAAATATTACTGAATTTCACCATAATTCACACTTGAAACAAAAAGATAAATGCAAAATATCCTCCATATTCTCAATGGTTTAAAGCTTTTTCATGATAAAAAATAAATCCTGATGCGGCTGTTCCAATAAAATGTCTATATTTACCACCAAGGAGTTCTTAACACCTTCTTTATCAACCGAAAATGGTTACACTTAGCTGTGTATTAAAAGGGAATCGTGTGCAAATCACGAACTGTCGCGCAACTGTAAGTAACATACAAAGGTTTTTATCAAATAATATCCACTGTTTACCCCGGTAAATGGGAAGGATGATAAAAACTGTTACAAGTCAGGAGACCTGCCTCTTTCGAATTGACGATGCTTTCGCGGTATGAAGCTTATAGTCAGGTATGATATGATATGGATAACAGTGATAAATGCTTGTATTTGCTCATTTTTGAGATAAATAAACGGTACAATATATCTGCTGTTAAACTATATACATATTTTCCCTTTCCTTAATTTTTATTTCCCCTAAAGTATTGTGAAGCTAATCAGGAACTTGATATGGTTTAACCATTAAAAAGCTGAGAATATGCCTATACACAATTGTCATAATCCCGATTTTAAATCCACAGGTAGAGATAGGAAACTGCTTTGTACAGAGTCTTTTAACTGATTGTAATGTTTAAAATCAAAGGCAGGTTGTTGTAGTTCACATGCAGTATTGTATATCTATTTAACTAAACTATAAATATTAAAATGACTAAAAATGAACGCTTAGAGTCTCCCGGTTTACGGTTTCGGGAGGCCATGCAAAAAGAAAGTCCTCTCCAGATTGTAGGAGCTATTAATGCTAACCATGCATTATTAGCTCAGCAGGCAGGCTTTAATGCCATTTATCTGTCAGGAGGGGGAGTTGCTGCCGGTTCTTTGGGAATCCCTGATCTCGGGATAACAACCCTTGATGATGTATTGACAGATATTCATCGAATTACCAATGTTTGTGATTTGCCCTTAATGGTTGATGTGGATACAGGGTTTGGACCTTCAGCATTTAATGTAGCCAGAACAGTCAAATCTCTTGTTAAAGCCGGCGCAGCAGCCTTGCATATTGAAGATCAGGTTGGTGCAAAACGCTGCGGTCACCGTCCCGGAAAAGAAATCGTAAGCAAAGAAGAGATGTCTGACAGATTAAAAGCGGCTGTAGATGCCCGAACAGATGAGAATTTTGTCATCGGTGCCCGAACAGATGCTTTTGCCGGTGAAGGTTTAGAGAAAACAATAGAAAGAGCCATTGCCTATAAAGATGCCGGAGCCGATTTCATTTTTGCAGAAGCAGTTCCTGATTTAAGCTTTTACCAAAAATTTGTAGATGCAACAGGAATTCCTGTATTAGCTAATATTACAGAGTTTGGAATGATAAAGATGTATACAGTAGATGAACTTAGAAATGCCGGGGTAGGTTTAATTCTTTATCCATTATCCGCGTTCCGGGCAGCCAACAAAGCGGCCCAAAATGTCTTTGAGCACATCCGTAAAGACGGTACTCAGGCCAATGTATTACACACGATGCAAACCAGAGAAGAACTCTATGAAAGTATCGGATACCATGATTATGAACAAAAATTAGATAACCTTTTTAAAAAGAATAATGATGTCAACAAGTAATGAACCTACATTTAAGCCTAAAAAAAGCGTAGCTCTTTCAGGAGTCGCCGCAGGGAATACAGCTCTTTGCAGCGTTGGGAAAAGCGGAAATGACCTGCACTACAGAGGATATGATATATTGGATCTTGCAGAAAAAACGCAATTTGAAGAAGTGGCATATCTTTTAATATATGGCCATTTACCTACGGAAGCACAATTGAAAAATTATAAGGCTAAGTTGAAATCTTTAAGAGGGTTGCCTCACTCTGTAAGAAATATTCTGAAAAGTATTCCTGCCGCGGCACACCCTATGGATGTAATGCGTTCTATGGTATCGGCGATCGGCAGTATCCAGCCGGAAAAAGATGACCATAATATTGCCGGAGCCAGAGATATTGCAGATAAATTATTGGCTTCTTTCAGCTCCGGGTTACTGTATTGGTATCATTATACCCATAACGGTAAAGAGATTGATGTGGAAACAGATGATGATACCATCGGAGGACATTTCCTTCACTTACTCCACGGAAAAAAGCCTTCCGAATCATGGACAAAAGCAATGCAGATTTCATTAAATCTCTATGCAGAACATGAATTCAACGCCTCTACGTTTACAAGCAGAGTGATTGCAGGAACAGGTTCTGATATCTATTCTGCCATCACAGGTGCTATCGGTGCTTTGAGAGGGCCTAAACATGGCGGGGCCAATGAAGTGGCATTTGAAATTCAAAGCCGTTACAATTCTCCGGATGAAGCCGAGCAGGATATTCGCCAGCGAATTGCCAATAAAGAAGTCATTATAGGTTTTGGACATCCGGTTTATACCATATCAGATCCAAGAAATGTGGTCATTAAAAAAGTAGCAAAAGAACTTTCGGAAGAAGCCGGAGACATGTTACTTTTTGATGTCGCAGAGAGGCTGGAAACCATCATGTGGAACGAAAAGAAAATGTTCCCGAATCTTGATTGGTTCTCCGCAGTATCTTATCATTTAATGGGAGTACCCACTCTTATGTTTACTCCATTATTCGTCATTTCAAGAGTAACAGGCTGGAGCGCCCATATTATTGAACAAAGACAGGACGGGAAAATAATTCGCCCCAGTGCCAATTATACAGGACCTGAGAATAAAGAATTTGTACCGATTAACAACAGAAAATAATTGAAAATTGAAAATGAAAAGAATCCCTGATTTTTCAACTTTAACCTTTTCATTTTCCTTAAATTAAAACTATACAATGAGTTCACACATTTCAAATGAAAGACCGCAAGCAGATAAAGTATTAACAGATATTGCGGATTATGTATTACAGTATGAAATTAAAAATGATTTAGCCTGGAAAACGGCTCATTATTGCCTTTTAGATACCCTTGGGTGTGGTTTGGAAGCATTGACTTATCCTGCCTGCACCAAACTTTTGGGTCCTGTCGTGAAAGGAACCATCGTTCCTCATGGTGCAAAAGTACCCGGGACTCAGTTTCAGCTCGATCCGGTACAAGCCGCATTCAATATCGGGGCGATCGTCCGTTGGTTAGATTTTAATGATACCTGGCTGGCGGCCGAATGGGGGCACCCTTCTGATAACCTGGGAGGAATTTTAGCTACAGCAGACTGGTTATCAAGAACGCATATTGCCGAAGGAAAAGCTCCTTTAAAAATGAAACAGGTGCTAGAAGCGATGATCATGGCTCATGAGATTCAGGGAGTGATGGCGTTAGAAAATTCATTCAATAAAGTAGGTTTAGACCATGTATTATTGGTGAAACTTGCCTCTACAGCCGTAGTCGGAAAATTAATTGGTTTAACCCGAGATGAACTGATCAATGCCATATCATTAGCTTTTGTTGACGGACAGTCGTTAAGAACTTACCGACATGCTCCCAATACAGGGTCCCGTAAATCATGGGCCGCCGGTGATGCGACTTCAAGAGCGGTACGCCTGGCATTAATCGCTAAGACCGGAGAAATGGGATATCCTTCCGTTTTAACCGCTAAAACTTGGGGATTCTATGATGTTTCCTTCAAAGGAAATGAATTTAAATTCCAGAGAGATTATGGTTCTTACGTTATGGAAAATGTATTGTTTAAAATCTCTTTCCCGGCTGAGTTCCATTCTCAAACAGCTGTAGAAGCTGCTATGACATTACATTCCCGCTTAAAAGACCTTGGAAAAACAACAGATGATATTAAAAAAATTACCATACGTACGCATGAAGCTGCCATCCGTATTATCGATAAAAAAGGACCGTTAAACAACCCTGCAGACCGTGATCACTGTATCCAATACATGGTAGCGGTACCTATGATTCACGGAAGGCTTACGGCAGCAGATTATGAAGATAATATTGCTTCAGACCCAAGAATTGATATCCTGCGTGATAAAATTGAATGTGTAGAAAATATACAGTTTACCACAGATTATCACGATCCTGAAAAACGCTCCATTGCTAATGCTTTAACGGTAGAACTCAATGATGGAACCATTCTGGACGAAATCGTTGTAGAATATCCTATAGGGCATAAACGAAGACGAGAAGAAGGGATTCCGGAACTGATTAAAAAGTACAAAATCAATCTTGCACGTATTTTCCCTGAAAAACAACAAAGAATCGTATTGGAAAATTCATTGGAATACGACAGATTGATTGATCTTGATGTCAATGAATTTGTAGATCTCCTGGTCATTTAAATCATAATGGAGAGTTGAAAATTGAAAGTTGAAAGTGATTCATAAGAACATTTTCAGTTTTCAACTCTCCACTTTCAATTCAAAAAAACTATGTCACAAAAAGTAAAAATATTAATTAACGGGGACTTCAGGGAAAGTAAAACCGAAGATCACCTTCCTGTAGAAAACCCGGCTTCACAAGAAATTTTAGCAGAGGTTCCTTTAACGCTCTTATCAGAAATTGATGAAGCGATCGAATCCGCTCAGGAAGCTTTTAAAATATGGAAAGAAATTGCAACCCCTGAAAGAGCAAGGTTTTTTCTTAAATACCAGCAATTGTTAAAAGAAAACCAAAAAGAAATTGCTGAAATTTTATCCAAAGAAAACGGAAAGACCTTTGCCGATGCGATGGGAGACGTTTGGAGAGGGATCGAAGTGGTAGAACATGCCTGTAATATTCCAACCCTGATGATGGGAGAAACAGTAGAAAATGTAGCTAGAGGAGTGGATACCTATAGTTATATTCAACCACTTGGAGTTTGTGCCGGTATTACTCCTTTCAATTTTCCGGCTATGATTCCATTATGGATGTTTCCAATGGCCATTGCCTGTGGTAACAGCTTTATCTTAAAGCCATCAGAACAAACCCCTATGACTTCAATGAAAATGGCGGAGCTGTTTTTACAGGCTGGATTTCCAAAAGGAGTACTGAATATTGTTCACGGTTCTAAAGATCAGGTGAACCATATCCTTAATCATCCTGAAATCAAAGCTATTTCATTTGTGGGTTCTGTTCCCGTAGCAGAGCATGTTTACCGTACGGGAACAGCCAATTTGAAAAGAGTCCAGGCTTTTGGAGGTGCCAAAAATCATATGGTTGTTATGCCTGACGCCAATAAAGCGCAGGTGATTAATAATTTGGTGGGAGCTTCCTGTGGTGCCGGCGGTCAACGGTGTATGGCTATCAGTGTTGCCGTTCTGGTTGGAGAAGCACAACACTGGGTCAATGATATTAAAACGGCGCTAAGTACTATAAAACCGGGTGTCTGGTCGGATGAATCTGCAGCATACGGTCCTTTAATCAATAAGCAATCTAAAGAAAAAGTGATAAGACTGATTAAAAGTGCTTACGATCAAGGCGCTGAAGTTGCTTTAGATGGTACTGATTGCCATGTTGAAGGATATGAGAACGGATATTTTGTAGGACCTACTTTATTTAATAATGTTTCGGTTGAAATGGATATTTATAAGGAAGAGATTTTTGGACCTGCATTACTTCTTTTAAAAGCAGAAACACTGGACGAGGCTATTAAGATCATCAATGACAATCCTTACGGAAATGGCACATCTATATTTACCAATTCAGGAGCGGCTGCCAGGAAGTTTCAACATGAAATTGAAGTAGGACAAATCGGGGTAAACCTTCCGATTCCTGTTCCTCTTCCTTTCTTCTCTTTTACAGGATGGCGAAAATCATTTTTTGGAGATCTGCATTCTTATGGAAAGCAGGGAGTTCGCTTTTACACGGAAACCAAAACGATTACTGCCCGTTGGTTTGAAGAAGACGTACCGGGAGGTAACGTGAATATGACCATCAGTCTTAAATAATGGAAAATGGAACGTTGGAAATTGAATTTTTTATGAATAACGTTCAATTTTCGGCTTTTATCTTATTATTATAATTTTCAAATACATCAAAATGGAATTTAATCTAAATGAAGACCAACGGGCATTTCAGGATGCTGCCAGAAGATTTGCGGAGAAAGAGCTTTACCCGTATGCTTCTGAATGGGATGCGAAAAAAATATTTCCAAGAGAGGCTATTGCAAAAGCCGGAGAATTAGGATTCTGTGGGGTTTATACCAGAGAAGAGACCGGAGGTTTAGGGTTATCCCGGTTAGATGCTGCCATTATATTTGAAGAATTAGCGGCTGCCTGTCCGTCTACTACAGCCTATATCACGATTCATAATATGGTTTCCTGGATGATTGATGAATTTGGAAAAGATCCTATCAGACAACAGCTTTGCCCGGAACTGGCTTCCGGAAGATTATTAGGTTCCTACTGTCTCACCGAACCGGGCTCCGGCTCTGACGCTGCCGGGCTAAAGACAACAGCAATTAAAAATGGGAATAAGTACATCATCAATGGCACAAAAGCATTCATTTCAGGAGCGGGAGAGAGTGATATTCTTATTGTTATGGCCCGTACAGGAGATCAGGGAGCCAAAGGGATCACCGCCTTTATTGTTCCTGCTCATACAAAAGGAATCAGCTTTGGTGAAAAGGAAAAAAAACTGGGATGGAACACACAACCTACCCGTTTTGTATTTCTTGATCATGTGGAAGTGGATGAAAGCTTTATGTTGGGGGAAGCGGGAGAAGGTTTCAAAATTGCTCTCAAAGGATTGGACGGTGGGCGAATCAATATCGGAACATGTTCCGTAGGGGCAGCGCAAGGAGCAATCAATCAGGCACAGAAATATATGCATGAAAGACAGCAATTTGGAAAATCATTATCCCAGTTTCAGTCCCTTCAGTTTAAAATGGCAGATATGGCTACAGAGCTTGTTGCAGCCCGCCAAATGGTGCATCTGGCAGCATTTAAACTGGATTCTCAGGATCCGAATGCCACTACCTATTGTGCTATGGCCAAAAGATTGTCTACAGACATGTCTTTTAATATTTGTAATGAAGCCTTACAAATATTAGGAGGGTATGGATGTACTCAGGATTTTCCGGTTGAAAGACTGATGCGGGATGCAAGAGTACATCAGGTGGTGGAAGGAACAAATGAAATTATGAAACTGGTCATTTCCAGAAAAATTCTGGAAGAAGGAGCAACTTTACAAATCAGATAATTTAGCAGTGGAAAATGAAAAAATGACAAGCAAGAATAGCTGTTTATAGCTCAATAATTTTCCACTTTCAACTCTCAATTAAAAAAATGAATCTATTATTAACCGAGATAAAAAACAGGGTAGGGTTTATTACACTGAACTCTGAAAAAACACTTAATTCTCTTTCATTACCCATGATTGAAGAATTACAGCAAATCCTGACAGATTGGAAAACTTATGATGCCGTTACCTGTATTTTCCTTCAGGGAGCAGGGGAAAAGGCATTCTGTGCCGGAGGAGATGTTCGAAAGCTCTACGAAGCAATAATGGAGCAAAGAACTATTGATAAAACTAAAATTCCCAAAGATTGTTTTGATTTCTTTTCGAAAGAATATCAGTTAGATCTTGACATTCATACCTATCCCAAACCCATTATCGTTTGGGGGCACGGTATTGTAATGGGTGGCGGAATCGGTCTTATGGTAGGAGCTTCCCATCGTATTGTTACAGAAAAGAGCAAACTTGCAATGCCGGAAATTACCATCGGGCTTTACCCTGATGTAGGAGGGACCTGGTTTCTGAATAAAATGTCTTCCGCTTATGGTCTTTATCTGGGGTTAACCGGAGCCAGATTGGATGGTGCGGACTGCATCTTTTTAGGTCTGGCAGATTATTATACAGAATCATCTTCAAAACAAAATATTTTAAATGCTTTAGACAAAACAGATTGGAATGGAAATGCTTACAAGATTGTGACGGATATTCTCAGTACAACTTCAGGGAATGTAATTATTCCTGAATCACAGGCAGAAGTTCATCAGTCATTTATACGCCAATTCGAAGGAGTGGGTTCTGTAGACCAATTTAAAGACATTTTAGTCAATCATCCCCATAAAGATGAATGGATTAATAATGGGTTAAAAAGTTTTGAAGCCGGTTCTCCAAGTTCAGCACATATCATCTTCAGACAACTGGAACAAGGCAAAAACTTAAGTTTAGAAGAAATATTTCAATCAGAATTGAATCTGTCATGCCAGTGTTGTCTTCATTCTGATTTTGCGGAAGGAGTCAGAGCTTTATTGATAGACAAAGACCAGTCTCCAAAGTGGTCTCCCGCAATATTGGAGGATATTACGGAGGAATGGATAGACTCTTATTTTAAATTGATAACAAAAAGTGGAAAATTGAAAATTGAAAGTGGAAAACTTTAGACTCCTAAGTTCTTTTTAGTCGTCTTAACAATAGACACAATAATTCTAATCAGCTCATCAATTAAAGGAAAAATGACCTCAAAATCGGAAAAGGTAATATACTCACTGTCTCTCAAAAGTTCTAACCAATATTTGGTTTCATTAGCTTCTTTGAGAGCAATACTCATTTTGTGTAAAAAATCTTTTTTACTTTCTGCATGTTCAGATTCACGAATTAGTGCTCCTACAGCAGTACCACTACGAAGTAATTGTTTTGATAAAATAAATTCTTTTTTATCAGTTGTTAACCCTTTATATAAGGAAACTATTTTCAAAGCAAAAGTATATGCTTTGCCGTCTACTATTGAACTAACCATTGTCAAAATTTTAATACATATTAAAAATAAAATAACTCTGATCTCTTTCTTTTCCCAACTCAAGATATTAAAAAAAATCAACTTTCAACTTTCCATTTTCAACTCTAATTCCAATTTTTAACTTTCAACTAAATAATTATGTCAAATATAGCATTCATAGGATTAGGAAATATGGGTGGCCCGATGGCTGCCAACCTTGTAAAAAAGGGACATAGCGTGATAGGCTTTGATCTTTCAGATGTGGCCTTAAAAGCATTGGTTTCTGCAGGAGGCCAGGCTGCAGCTTCAGCTCCTGAAGCTGTTAAAGAAGCTGATATTGTAATATCCATGCTGCCGTCAGGTAAGCATGTTGCGGATTTATATTCAGAAGAATTCATCAGTCAACTGAAGCCCGGAACTTTAATTATTGACAGCAGTACGATTGATGCAGTGACTGCCAGATCGGTTGCTGAACTGGCTATATCCAAAGGCTGTAAAATGATAGATGCACCCGTCTCAGGGGGAACAGGGGGTGCACAGGCAGGAACCCTAACCTTTATTGTCGGAGGCAGACAGGAAGATTATGAAAAAGCACGTCCTATTCTGAAATGTATGGGACAGAATATCTTTTATGCCGGAAAATCAGGGGCGGGTCAGGTTGCGAAGATCTGCAATAATATGTTGTTGGCTATTCACATGATCGGTACTTCTGAAGCTATTAATCTTGGAATAAGGCATGGTTTGGATCCAAAGGTGTTAAGTGAAATTATGCAGAAAAGTTCCGGTAAAAACTGGTCTTTAGAAGTATACAACCCTTATCCCGGAGTGATGGAAAATGCCCCGGCTTCAAGAGAATATGCAGGTGGCTTTGCGGTAGATCTGATGACCAAAGACTTAGGATTGGCGGCAGAGGCAGGCTTAGAAAGTAAGACGTCCACCCCCTTAGGAAATACAGCATTAAATCTGTACAGAATGTGGAGTGAATCAGGAAACGGAAAAATAGATTTTTCAAGTATCATTCAGTTCCTGAATAAAGCGGAAAGCTAGGAATATCCATATTCTACATTATTTTAAATTATAACTCAACACAATGGATTTTGAAACATTAGTATATCAAAAAAATAATCACATTGGTCTTTTAACCATTAACCGACCACAGGCATTGAATGCTCTAAATGAGCAGGTTTTAAAAGAACTACAATTATTTGCAGAACAAATTAAAGCTGACAAAGATATTCGTGTATTAATTATCACAGGTTCCGGAGAAAAAGCCTTTGTAGCCGGTGCAGATATTAAGGCGATGCAGGAAATGAGTCCACAACAGGCTGAAGATTTTTCAATAACAGCTCAAAAAGCTTTTAATGCTATTGAAGAATTGCCATTCGCTGTCATTGCTGCTGTAAATGGTTTCGCATTAGGAGGTGGCTGTGAATTGGCTTTATCATGTGATATTATTTTAGCCGGTGAAAAGGCTCGATTTGGATTACCTGAAGTAAGTCTAGGACTCTTGCCATGCTTTGGAGGTACCCAACGTCTGCCAAGAGCTATCGGATTATATAAAGCAAGAGAAATGGTCTTTTCGGGTGAATTTTATTCGGCAGAAAAATGCAGGGAGTTTGGTTTTGTAAACCGAGTTGTTGCTCCGGAGGAGCTGTTAAATGAAGCTCAAAAACTCGCCCAAACGATAGCTTCGCGAGGTCCCATAGCCGTTGCAAAAGCAAAACAGTCCCTGAATACAGGATTTGAACTTCATGTAACAGAAGGTCTGAAACAGGAATCTGCTTTATTTGGAGAATTATTTACAACAGCAGATCATAACGAAGGTATTGTAGCATTTATAGAAAAAAGAGAACCTCATTTTAAAGGAGAATAATATATTGAACATGAATTTTAAAAGAGAAAAATTAGTATTACCGGAAGGGGGGCAAAGGTTGTTGCTTCATTCTTGCTGTGCGCCGTGTTCAGGGGAAGTTATGGAAGCCATTATTGCTTCGGGTATAGATTTTACGATCTTTTTCCATAATCCTAATATTCATCCGAAAAAGGAATATGATTTAAGGAAGGAAGAAAATATCCGGTTTGCCGAAAAACATAATATACCTTTTGTAGATGCTGATTATGACGTTGATGACTGGTTTGCCAGAGCAAAAGGAATGGAGTGGGAGCCGGAAAGAGGAATTCGCTGTATGATGTGTTTTGATATGAGATTTGAACGTACTGCTTTATACGCTTATGAAAATGGTTTTGATGTGATATCCAGTTCTCTGGGAATTTCGAGATGGAAAAATATGGAACAGATCAACGATTGCGGAATCAGAGCTGCCGGACATTATGAAGGAATTTCATACTGGACCTATAACTGGCGAAAAAATGGGGGCTCAAGCCGTATGCTTGAAATCAGTAAACAAGAGGAATTCTATATGCAGGAATATTGCGGATGTGCCTATTCGTTAAGAGATACCAATAAATGGAGAACGGAACATGGAAGAGAAAAAATAAAGCTTGGTGAAAAATATTATGGAAAATAACTTCTATTTTCCATTCTTTACAATTTGATATTTGATTACCCGGAAGAAACTCCGGGTAATTTTTATGGTTGTAAGCGGTTAAACGCCGCCCATTACATACATATTTTCCATTGTAGGAACTTGGCTTCCTCCCTGTTTTTCAAGCGTAATGGCAAAAGCCTGTGCTTTAGGGATATTGGCAAGGGCAATTTTACTGTCTTTATCTTCAGTATACATTCCTGCACTCACAGGTTTTCCATCTGCGATAGCCCAAAGTTGATATTGCATTCCTTCAGGAGCTTTCGGCAGACTTTCAGCATTTAAGTAGACTTCTTTTGTCTTTTTATCCCAGAAAACCATGGCTTTAGAATCGGTGTGTTTCTCTACTCCTTTCAACATCACCATCTGCATATCAGGATTGGAAAACATTTCCATTTTCTGATTCATTTTTTGCATGGCCAGATCCTGAGATTGCTTTTCGGTCGTGATTTTCGCTATTTCTTCTTTGGTTTCAGTCTGGCTGTTCATCCAGAAAAGGTTTCCTGCAATACTTGCTAAAAACAGTACCGAAGCAGCGATAGCAAAAATTTTCCAATTGTTATTTCCCTGAATTTTAATTTCTTCCTGTGGTTTTGCAGGAGGAATATCAGTAGATACAACAGGCGTTACTTTTTCAACAATCTGTTCTTGTTGAATTCTATTCCAAATCTTAGATTTTAAATCATTTGGTGGTGTTACAGTCTGTGCTGTAGCAAGATGTTCTAAAGTTATTTGTGCTTCTTCAAAAGCTGCTTTTACTTCAGCATTATTCTTCATCACACACTCCAAAATCCCTGCTTCCTCGGGAGAAGCATGACCTAGAATATAAGATTCTATAATTCCGGATGATATGTATTCCTTAGTGTTCAATTTATTGGTAATCTTTAAGCAAATCTTTTAATTTCATCAATGCACTTCGCATTTTCGTTTTTACCGTTCCCAGCGGTATCTTCAGTTTCTCGGATATCTCGTTTTGGGTATATCCCTGATAATATGCCAGATTGATAAGCTCTTGTTTATCAACCTCCAGTCCTTCAAGCACGTTATTAAACCCGATATAATCGGATGAATTATTAGAAATTGAAAGTTCTGTAGTATTATATACGAAATCCGGGAGCGATTGGTTTTTAAGTTGGTTTTGAAAACCTTTAGATTTTAAATAATCTATTGCTGTATTGCGGGCAATATTAATCATCCAGGTATAAAATCGCCCTTTGGTAGCATCGTATTGATGAATTGAATTCCAGATTTTAACAAAAACATCCTGAATAACTTCTTCTGTATATTCTTTGGATTGAACGATTCGGAGGATCACACCATATAATGCACCAGAATAGTGGTCATACAAATGATGAAAACCGGTTTCGTTTTTTTCTTTAAGCAAAACGATAAGTTCCTCTTCTGAATAGTTTGTTTTAATAGTTCTTGTTTTTCAATCCAAATGTAGTGAAATTATACATTATAAATGATATTTAAATAATCTTTTATTTAAATCAATGTTTTATCGTGATCTATGAAAAAAAATAAATTTTACCGCTTTTATAATTAAAATTCTGCAAGAATAATTCAAAATAGCCATCACTTATCTATTGAAAATATCTTTTATTTAATTTTTTTAAAAAATAATATATTGATTAACAGTAGTTTATGAATATAATTTAATTTTTTAAATCTAAATAAAAACCAACCTCGTAAATGAGATTAAAAGCACAATTAACTATAATTAATTAAAAAAATCAACGCAATGAACACAACATCAAAAATTACAGTTTTAGCAATGGTAGCTTTATCATTTGCTTTCAGTGGAAAGGTAACTGCACAAACGATGAAAGAAAAAACAGTAATGGTAGGAGGGGCTGCTATGTACCCTTCTAAGAACATTATTCAAAACGCAGTAAATTCTAAAGATCACAAAACTCTTGTGGCGGCAGTAAAAGCTGCGGGTCTGGTAGAAACTTTAGAAGGGCCTGGTCCGTTTACTGTTTTAGCCCCTACAGATGCCGCATTTGCAAAGCTTCCAAAAGGAACCGTAGAAAATCTGGTTAAGCCTGAGAATAAGGCGATGCTTACAAAAATATTGACTTATCATGTTCTATCCGGCAAATATAGCGCTAAAGATATATGGGCAGCTGTAGCAGCAGGAAAAGGAAAAAGCATGATGAAAACAGTAGAAGGTGAAGACCTTACATTCTGGACAAAAGGTAAAGATCTTTATATAAAAGATGCAAAAGGAAACAGTGCGAAAGTTACCATTGCTGATGTCAATCAGTCTAACGGTGTGATTCATGTGATAGATACGGTTTTAATGCCATAGTTTTGAAACAGCATAGACAACTATGCTGTTTTTTTTCTTTCTATTTTTTTATTTAAACGCCTTAAACAATAACATTATGAAAAAAACAATTCACGTTTCTAATCAAGGGGCAACTCTTGATACAAACAGAAGAAACTTTTTAAAATTAAGCGGAGTAGGATTGGCTATTGCCGGCCTTACCATGATAGGATGTAGTGATGATGATGATTTCCAATTTCCGGATAACGGTAAAATTTTTGACCTTGGAACCGGGGATGTGGGAGTTTTAAATTATGCCTATGCACTTGAACAACTGGAAGCCGACTTCTATACTAAGGTTGTGAATAATTTCTACTCTGGAATTTCCAGTATTGAAAAAGAAATTTTTACGGATCTTTACCATCATGAGCTTATTCATCGAGATTTTTTCAAGGCTGCCATTAGCGGGGTTACCCAAAATGTTCTTCCCAAACTTGAATTTCAATATCCCAATGTCAATTTTAATGACAGAAATTCTGTATTAGCGACTTCAAAAGCGTTAGAAGATACAGGGGTTGCGGCTTATAATGGTGCCGGAAAGTATATTTCAAATCCTGATTACCTTGTCATTGCCGGTAAAATAGTTTCTGTAGAAGCCAGACATGCTTCAGCAATAAGAAACTTGATCAATCCGGGATCTGCCGACTTCTCAGGAGATGATGTTATAGACGCTAACGGACTGGATGTAGCTAAAGAACCTAAAGATGTTGTAATGGCTGCAGGAGGATTTATAAAAACATCTTTTACCTGGAAAGAAAGAGGTATCAATTAATCATTCACCCTTAAATCTTATATTATGAATATTCTTAAATTACTAGATAAGCTTTCCGATGATAAATTCTTTACAACGGAAGCTTCCAGATTAAATACGATCACTAATATTTCTGCATTTGGTAAAAAAGCAGCTGTTGCCTCAGTTCCGCTTGGATTAGGCGTAATGATGGCTACTCCGGCAAAAGCAGAAACAAAGAGTCCGCAAGCGACAGGGAGTTTCTTAAAGAGTACTTTAACAGACGCATTACAACTTGCATTAGTTCTTGAATATCTTGAAAATGAGTATTATAGCATCGGGCTTTCTACCCCAGGCTTGATTCCCAATTCTGACAGAACGGTTTTCATGCAGATTTCAAAACACGAATCTGCTCATGTGAGCTTTTTAAAAAGTACGTTAACCTCTTTGGGAACAACACCGGGAGCAAAACCTACTTTTGATTTCACTGCAAATGGAAACTTTTCTCCGTTTACCGATTATAATCAGTTTCTTATTTTATCCCAGGCTTTTGAAGATACAGGGGTAAGAGCCTATAAAGGACAGGCAGGAAATGTAATGTCTAATAAAGTAGTGTTACAGGCGGCTTTGCAAATTCATTCCGTAGAAGCCAGACATGCTTCTCAGGTAAGAAGGATGAGAGGTAATAAAGGTTGGATAGAACTGGCTAACGGTGGAAATATGCCTTCTGCAACAAATCCTGTGTATGCTGGAGAAGATAACACCAACCAGGCAGGATTTAATACTGCAACCTTATTTGGAGCAGCGGCCGGATCTGCTGCTTATGATGAAATCTTAAGTGGAAGCGATGCTCAAACGATTGCTTCTTTATTTATTGTTTAGTTTTTAAAGTCAATATAATAGAAGAGATTCTAAAAAACCCTTTTCCTGAATGTTGGAAAAGGGTTTTATTATTTTTTTTAAAAAACTATATAAATATAATATGCGTGCTCTTATGATTTACGACGGCGACCGGAAACTTTACGATCCAGATCTTTGATATCTTGTCTTAACTCACGGAACATTTCCTTGAAATTGTAACTTTCATAATCACCGGGTTCAAAATCTTCAGGGAAAATTCCTGATGCATATTGCCATATCTCCACAACTTCTTCAAAAGGAATGTCATAAGGTTCATAGAAAGAGTTGTCAGCACTTACACAAATGGCATCTTTTTTCGTTTCTTTAAAACGCTTATAGGTGATCCCATCATTTAACGTTACAAAAACATAGGTTTTCCCGGGTTTCAGATCACTGATCCCCTCTACATATTTTCCTACAATATAAGAGCCGCTTCTAAAAGGAGGCATAGAATCTCCATCTGCCGGAAACGCTCTGTATTTCCCATTTGTTAAAAAGGGAAGGGCAATTCGTTGAAGACTTTCAATATAATCTACGTCGCTATACCCTTCAAGATATCCCATGGAGGCTTTCTGAGGAATAATTTCAATGGTATCATTTCCTAAATCATCCACCGCTACGGGAAGAACTATTCTGTTATCAGGAAGCTTCATCATCTCATCGATCGGATATTTTTCAATATCTACAGACAAGAGCAGATCAATGCTCACATGAAAGCATTTTGATATTTTTATCAGTAGCTCAATAGGAGGTTCAGAAATTCCGTTTTCGTATTTCGAATATCGTACCCGTGAGATCAGCAGTTCATCAGCTACATTTTGTTGAGAGAGCTTTCTCTTAGCTCTTAAGAAGCGTATATTATTTGAAAAAATTGACATTAATTAAAATATGTCAGCAAAAATACAAAATTTGCTTCCTAAATATTCATGTTCAGAGAAGGTTTTATACCGAAAATGGACAAATTTATTTTTTCATAGCCTATTTTGTTAAGATTTCATTCTAAAAAATAGCCGGGTATTGAACGAATTTTCTCTTAAAATGACATTTTATTTATTTTAAGGAATATATATGTATAAATAGGATTTGTTTTAAAATTAATAACTCTAAATTTTCAAATTTGACATATGTTTTTTAACATTTAGTAAATCAATCAGATATAAAATAAAATGATATTTTCATTAAAGAACCTTTATATTAATGAAATATTAAATTATATAAACAATACATTAATTTATTCAAAAAAAATTAGCATTGTGTTTTTTTTATTCATATATTCGTGATGTATTAATCATATAAAATTATAGTTATGAAAAACTTAAAAAAATTAGACAGAGACCAATTGAAATCAATTTCAGGAGAAGGACTACTTGATCCAATCGGACAATTAATCGGTGGCGTTGTAGGCGCTGTTGGTGGAATCGTTGGAGGTATTGGAGGTGTTGTAGGTGGTACTGTAACAGGTGTTGTTGGCGTTCTAGAAAATGGACTTTGCCAAGTACAGTGTGCAGTAGGTCACGTAGTAAAAATTACAGTTGTTAGCTGTGGTTCAAACACTTGCAAATAAGTAACCAAAAAACTTACTACCGCTCTGAAAAGAGCGGTTTTTTTTTGCTTAGATCTGATTATCGGAATATCTGTGGGTTTCTGTAATCAGATTTTTAATTTCCTATAATAGCGATGCTGCATTTTAGCAAAAAGACAGGGTATATGTAATTATTTTAACGCAACATTGTTGCGTTAAAAAATAAAATTATCTAGCTTTGCCGGATTATTTAAGCATATGCACATGAAGAAAGCTGTTATTTTTTTGATAGGAGGGAGCCTTATTTCGATTCCTTCTGCTTTGAAAGCCCAGAAAAGGGAAACTAAAAAAAGTGTCCAAGACATAGAATCTGTAGAACTGCAGGGAAAGCTAAGTCGGGAAGTAACGAATATACCAAGGAAAACGCTGGATTTTATACAATCCAATACCCTGGGAGAAACACTGAGTAAAATTCCGGGCATACAAAACTCAGGATATGGTCCTAATGCGGGAGCCCCGGTTATCCGAAGTTTAAGTGGTAACAGGGTAAGAGTTCTGGAAAACGGAACTGCTGTTAATGACCTTTCAGGGATCAGTCCGGATTTCAATATGGATATAGAGATGGATAATGTGCAGAGTATCAATATTTATAAGAACTCTGCATCTGTTTTATATGGAGGTAAGGCCATCGGAGGAGCTGTTGATGTTGAAACAAACTATATTACCCGCCAGCTGCCGTCAAAGAAATTTACCGTCACAGGTCTTCTTGAAGGAGGAAGCAACAGTGGTCAAAGACAGGCATTTTCTGCTAAAGGGACTGTTGCCAAAAACTGGGTTTTAAATGTTGGTGCAAGCAATCACAAACAGGAAATCGTACGTATCCCGGGAAAATCCAAAGACAGCAGATGTTATGATCCAAACCTTGTTGGGTTCAATAGTATCTTACAGTCACTTTGTCAGCTGGATGTAAACTCCAGAAATGTTCTTAATATCAGCTTATTCCCTTATATCAGCCAGTTTGCGATTGATCATATGATAGATTATGAACTTTCACAGGATGACCTTTATACTTTTAGCCCTACTTATTATAATCCTGCAGACGGTAAAAATTATCCTAACCCTAAAAATGACAAATATGTTCCAGGTCAGGATCCTAATAAAGACCGTTATAGGAGTGAGGTCAGCAGTATTAAAGATGATGTTGAAACGAAAGACGGTGTTATCCCAAACAGTCATTCCGAAAGCAATTCATTCTATATAGGAACAAGCTATATCGGAAAATCATTCTATGTAGGAGGAGCGTATCAAAATTCTTATTCTTATTTTGGAGTTCCCGGCTATGCACTCCCTAAAATTCCTACGCACTCCCATGGGAAACCTCAAAAGAAAGTAGATTATTTGCCGATCAATATTAAAAGCCTTTCTCATAAAGCGATGTTTGAATCCGCTTACAGATTTAATAATTTTCCAATTGCCAGCGTAAAGCTGAACTATATGGGAGTATTTTCAAAAAATATGGAGCTTCTTGACCGATATCGGGCCAATCAGTTTAATGTGCAACAGCATAATGGGCGTTTGGAAATTGCACAGCAAAAATTAAAATTTTTGACCGGAACCACAGGGGTTGAAGTACAATACAGAGATATGGAAGGCCAGGGAAGCCAGAGATATCTTCCCAATAATATCAGCCGTGAAATCGGAATTTTCACCATGCAACACCTGGACTTTAATTTCCTTGAGTTTGATTTAGGATATAGGAATGATCATGTGCAGCGCAGAGCTGAAGCAGATGACAAATACAAAAGAAGCCGTGGTCTTTCAGGAGGAAATCTTTCAGGAAGAGATTTTAGGCTTAATCAGTTTCATGCAGCCGCTCAGTGGAATATCTATAAAAAAGCTTATCTGAAAGTACAATACAACCATTCAGAAAGAGCTCCGGAAGTGAATGAATTATACGCAGGAAATAACCATTTTGCCATACTGACAGAAGAAAATGGGGATGACAGATTAGATAAAGAAACGGCAAAGACTGTTGAAGTAGGTGCCGGATTGAATTTAAAAAATATCCGACTCTCTGCCAATGTTTACCATACCGCTTATAAAAACTACATTTATCTGGCACATACAGGACTTTCACGGGAGGTTTTTCTGGTAAAAGAGTGGCGTTCTGATGATACGGAAATTAATGGACTTGAGGCTGAAGCTGCTTATAAAATGGATCTTCAGAAGTGGGGAAAATGGGAAATAGGTTCTTATTATGATCTGGTAAGAAATATAAGTACTGCCGACAGTACGATCAGAAAATGGAGTGACGGTGATTATATGCCTAATATGCCTACCAGTCGTTTTGGATTTAGTGTAGCAGGAACAATCCAAAATTTTAGTGTCAACGTTGGATTGGATCATTATTTAAAGCAGAAATACTTAGGTAAAAATATTAATCCTGAGTTACCAATGCCTGCATTTTCGCTTCTCAATGCCCGGATTTCTTATGAAGATAATAGTTTAAAAATGGGGAGCATAGAATACTATATTTTAGGAAATAATCTTTTAAACACAGAAGCCAGGCTTCAAAATTCCCAATTAAAATTTCTAAGCCCAATGGCCGGAATTAATATTTCCGTAGGAGTAAAAATAAAAATCTCATAATAATTTGTAAATGTATCCGCTGTTATTGACTGAAACAAAATTTTGTGAAGGTAACTAACAGCGGATTTTTTTATCTGACCAGTCGAAAAGTCATATTAATTCTGGGTTTCATAGGCAGGGTAGATTTAGCAATCCGGTGTTCCCAGTTCATCTGAAGATCACCTTTCATAATGAGCAATGAGCCATGCGGAAGAGGAAGACTATATTTATTGGAATGATCATCTACACTCCTAAAGTCGAAATTCCGAACTTGTCCAAGGCTTACAGAGGCAATAACAGGACGGTTTCCTAATTCGCTTTCTTTGTCCCGGTGCCATGCTACAGAATCATTTTTATCCCGGTATAAATTCAATAATACCGAATTAAACTTATAACCGGTAGCCTTTTCAATGCGATGTTTTATATCCAGCAATTCCGGTAACCATTGATTGGCAACAAATGTATTATCTCCTAATTGATACGTTTTATACTCATCCCCATACCATGCTGTCAGTCGGGGCGTTACCACCAATTTATCATACATTTTCTGAGTACGGTGCTTCCACGGAACTTTTTCCATCAAAACCTCAATAAGTTCTGAGGCTTCTTTTTCTGTTAAAAACTGTTCTGTATATTCCAATAGTTCTTTCGGAAACCGGTAATAATCTTCAGAATTGAATAAGCTGAGCTGTTCCATTAGTAAATCTATTTATCAATCAGTATTTTCCGGAATTTGATGTAGTCTGAAAAATCAATGATGTTACAAAAAATATCAACAAAAATACAAATTATGTTCAAAAAAGTAACATTTATAAAGTTGTCTATGATATAAAATAAACCATAAATAGGTAAGTGTTTGATTTTGTGATGTTTTAAACAGGCTTCTTTTTTTGATTCTTTACAGACTGTGTTTTCTCTCAAAGATCGGGAATACATAAAATTTTTATGTACATTTGACTATGCAGATTTCGCCACCTCAACATTTGGCTCTTTTCATCAGGCATTATATCTTTTTAGAAAATTCTTATGAGGATATTAAGAGTGTAAGGTTATTTACTGATGGGAGTACCGGACTTATCTTGTCCGGTGATATGAATCTGTATTCCAATATTTCAGATGAATGTATGCCTCTTTCATTTTTTTATGGGGCTTTAAACACATACAAAGATTTCTATTCAAAAGGTAAATTTTCTTTAGTGGCGGTCGTATTCCAGCCTTATTTTTTAAATCTACTTCTGAAAACTTCAGCTAAAGAGGTTCGAAATCAGATTATTTCGGTAGAAGATGTATTAAAATATAAACTAGAGCCTTTTCAGGAAAAACTTTTCAATAAAACAGACCCATTATCCATCATTAAAAGTCTTAATCTGTTTTTTACTGAATTTGTGAATCAGGAAATAAATTCAGATTATGGGTTTATAACAGCAGTTCAACAATATATTCTTAGGGCAAAAGGATCGGTATCCTCTAAAGAATTAGAAAGATTCACGGGGTATTCGGAAAGACATCTGGAAAGGAAATTTGAGGATTATATGGGTGTTTCACCTAAGAAGTACAGCAATATTATCCGACTTCATTATTTTTTAAGCCTTATCAACAAAGGAGCTGGAATTGAAAATATGACCGGACTTTCTTATCAGGCAGGCTATTCTGATCAGTCTCATTTGATCCGTGAATTTAAGAATAGTGTGGGACTCACTCCAAAGCAATATCTGAAAACAGAAAATAAATTGGCGGTCAATTTCATTGAGTTATAAATTCGAAATGTCGGATTTATACAATTTTTCAGTATGGCTATGATCTAGTTTTGCTGAAAAAAACAATGAATATTAAAATTTCAACAGCACAATTTGAAAATAAAAGTGGAGATAAAGACTATAATCTCTCTGTCATAGAAAAACTTGCAGGACAGGCTGCAGCACAAGGCTCTCAGGTAATAGCTTTTCACGAATGCTCCATTACAGGATATACTTTTGCCCGAAAACTTTCAAAAGAACAACTTCTGGATATTGCAGAGCTTATTCCGGATGGAGAAAGCATCCAAAAACTTCAGCAAATTGCCAGTCAGCATGACATCGTCATATTGGCAGGGCTTTTTGAAAAAGATAAAGATAACAATCTTTTCAAAGCCTATGTTTGTGTAGATAAAACCGGGCTGAAAGCCAAATACAGGAAACTGCATCCGTTTATTAATCCGCATTTAACACCGGGTAACGAATATTGTGTGTTTGAGATTCTAGGATGGAAATGTGGAATTCTTATCTGCTATGATAATAATATTGTTGAAAATGTAAGAGCCACAAAACTTTTGGGTGCCGATATTATTTTTATGCCGCATGTTACCATGTGTACACCTTCTACCAGACCGGGAGCCGGTTTTGTTGATCCTAAGCTCTGGGAGAACAGAGAAGCAGATCCCACTTCTTTACGCTTAGAATTTGATGGAATGAAAGGTAGAGACTGGCTGATGAAATGGCTTCCTTCTAGAGCTTATGATAACGCAGCGTATCTTGTTTTTTCCAATCCTATTGGAATGGATGATGATCAACTTAAAAATGGCTGTTCTATGATTATTGATCCTTTTGGAGATATTATAGCAGAATGCCGGTCATTTGATGATAGTTTTGAATCTATGGTTATTACCTCTGAAAAACTGACTCAGGCCGGTGGATACCGATATATCAAAGCCCGAAGACCTGAATTATATAGAGAAATTATTGGGAAGGAGCATTTTTCTGAGCAGAAGGTAGTATGGTTGAATGAAAAAGGCTGATAGTTATCTGTAAATTTTTAAGATACAAAGAAACTGCCTCAGATGATATGAGGCAGTTTTTTTAATATAATAATCAGATCTCATGAATTTCAGAGTCTGTAAACACAAAATATCTTCCATCTTTAGGAATATTCTTTATATCTAGTCCTGTAAATTCACTGAATGCGGGCAGTAATAGCTGATTTTCAGTCTGAACAAAACAAGGAAGCCTAAGGTTTTTCACAGGTGAGCTGAGAATAATACCGGGGTGGATATGTCC
Organism: uncultured Chryseobacterium sp.; assembly: GCA_963518055.1. GTDB lineage: Bacteria > Bacteroidota > Bacteroidia > Flavobacteriales > Weeksellaceae > Chryseobacterium. The sequence goes on along the minus strand of CAUQIC010000005.1, from coordinate 177,036 downwards.
GGTAATCTGAAACCCTGATCCTGCTTTATTAAAATCATGAATGAAAGTAATATTATCGATTGTAAGCAATGTTTCTTTAAAATCCAGACAGAGTTTCTTTTCTAAAGCTTCTGAAATACGATCGTGATTCCCTTCAATAAGATAGAAATGTAAATCAGGATATTGATTCCTCCATTTACAGAATTCATCGACATCAGAATTATCTCCTGCATGCAGGAGATCTCCAACCACAATAAATTTGTCGGGCTGGAAGACTTCAATCAGAGCAGACAAGCGCTCTAAATCACTTTTCATGATATGATTCGTTACGGCAATTCCATTCTTACGGAAATGGGCAGTCTTTCCGATATGAAGATCAGAAAGGATTAATGCCTTTTCTTTCTCCCAAAATGCGGCACGCTGGTTGGTTAAAATGAACGTTTCATGCTCAATGGAAATATTTCTGGTAGCTATAAACACAAATACTGAATTGAAAGTTAAAAATAGGGATAGGTCTGTACAATCAATTTTCTTTTTTACTTACATGAAATTGTTCATCGAAAATATAAGTCAAAGGGACACCGGTGGCAATCTCTCTTTCCAATATTTCTGCCGGGGATAAATGTTCCAGATACATAATCAAAGCACGAAGGCTGTTTCCGTGGGCAACGATCAATACATTTTCTCCTTTTTTCAATAAAGGGATAATCTCCTTTTCATAATAAGGTATTACACGGTTGTAGGTGTCTTTAAGACTTTCGCCACCGGGAGGGACCACATCAAATGATCTTCTCCAGATGTGAACTTGTTCATCCCCATATTTTAGAGCTGTTTCAGCTTTATTTAATCCTTCCAGATCTCCGTAAGAACGTTCGTTTAATGCTTGATCCCGAATAATCGGAATATTGGGTTCTCCAATTTCTTTTAGAATAATATCAAGGGTATGTTGTGCTCTTATGAGAATAGAGGTAAAAGCAATATCTATTTTTTCTCCTCGTAAAGAAATCCCTGCATGTCTAGCTTCCTCTCTTCCGAGATCCGTTAAGTCAATATCTTGCCAGCCGGTAAATCTGTTTTCAAGGTTCCAGAGTGACTGTCCGTGACGGACGAGAAATAATTTTGTCATAATCTATTTATTGGTGTTTAGCTTCCACAGGAAATGCATTCTTCAGGATTATCCAGAGAGCAGGAAATATCTTCATAATTCTGCTTCACATTTTCTGTTTTTTCTACTGTAAATTTGATGGCATCTGCAGCAGCTTTAGTACGAAGATAGTACATTCCTGTCTTTAAACCACTCTTCCAGGCATGAAAATGCATCGAAGTAAGCTTAGCCATATTTGGCTGAGCCATGAATAAATTAAGAGATTGAGACTGGCAGATGAATGCTCCTCGGTCTGCGGCCATATCAATGATCGTTTTTTGTCGGATTTCCCAAACCGTTTTATAGAGCTCTTTGAGGGTATCCGGAATTTCTTGAATATTCTGTACGGATCCGTTTTCTGCAATAAGCTTATTCTTCATGGTATTATCCCAAAGGCCCAAGTCGATAAGATCTTTTAATAAAAATTTATTGACCACGACAAACTCTCCGGATAATACCCTTCTGGTATAGACATTACTGGTATAGGGTTCAAAACATTCATTATTTCCTAGAATCTGGGAGGTAGATGCCGTTGGCATAGGGGCTGCCAAAAGAGAGTTTCGAACACCGTTTTCCATCACCTGCTGACGTAATGTTTCCCAATTCCAACGATCAGAAGGAACTACATTCCATAGATCAAACTGAAAATTTCCCTCTGATAGAGGAGATCCTTTAAAGCTTTCATAGGCTCCGTATTCTTTTGCCAATTCCATAGAAGCTTCCATGGCAGCGAAATAAACAGTTTCAAAAATATCTCTGTTAAGAAGTCTGGCTTCTTCACTTTCAAAAGGCAATCTTAATTGTAGGAAAACGTCTGCCAAGCCCTGAACCCCTATTCCGATAGGACGATGTTTTAAATTGGATGCTTTTGTTTCAGGAATGGGATAGTAATTGGTATCAATCACTTTGTTAAGGTTTTTGGTGACAATCTGAGTCACTTCAAAAAGTTTTTCAAAGTCGAACCCGTCTTCATTTACATATCTGGGCAGAGCAAGGGATGCAAGATTACAAACCGCCACTTCTTCAGCGTTGTTATATTCCATGATCTCAGTACAAAGATTGGAGCTTCTGATGGTTCCTAAATTTTTCTGATTGGACTTCTCATTGGCTGCATCTTTATAACACATAAAAGGAGTTCCTGTTTCAATTTGTGCTTCCAGAATCGCATTCCACAGTTCACGGGCTTTTATTTGTTTTTGGAATTTACCTTCCTGCTCGTACTGTAGATATATTGTTTTAAAATGATCCCCATAGGCTTCAAATAATTCTGAAGCTTCATTAGGGTCAAATAACGACCAAACTTCATTTTCTTCAACACGCTGCATAAATAAATCCGGAATCCACAAGGCAGGAAAAAGATCCCTTGCCCGCATTTCTTCTTTACCGTGATTTTTACGTATATCCAGAAAGTCGAAAATATCCGCATGCCAAGGCTCCAGATAAATGGCAATAGCCCCCTTACGTTTACCGCCGCCCTGATCCACATACCGGGCAGTATCATTGTAGACCCTAAGCATGGGTAAAATACCATTGGAGATTCCTCCCGTCCCTTTAATATAGCTTCCGGTAGATCTTATATTATGAATACTTAATCCGATTCCTCCTGCAGACTGAGATATAAGTGCACACCGTTTCAGGGTATCAAATATGCCACTGATACTATCTTCAGTCATACTTAGTAAAAAACATGAAGACATTTGCGGTTTTGGAGTTCCGGCGTTAAAAAGAGTAGGAGTGGCATGGATAAACCATTTTTCACTCATTAAATTATAGGTTTGTATAGCTGCCTGTATATCCTCTCTATGAATACCCAGAGCCACCCTCATGAAAAGATGTTGAGGGCGTTCTGTGGTTTTTCCGTTAGTACGGATCAAATAAGACCGCTCGAGGGTCTTGAATCCAAAATAGTCAAAACTATAATCCCTGTCATATATAATACTGCTGTCAATTTCATCAGCATGTTTAAGAATGATATCAAATACCTCCCGCGATAAAAGGGGGGCATGCTCACCCGTAACCGGATCAATATAATCATGCAGGAGTTTGGCTGTTTTAGAAAAGGATTTCAAAGTATTTTTATGTAAGTTACTTACAGCAATTCTGGCAGCCAATACTGCAAAATCAGGATGAACGGTTGTATAAGCAGCCGCTGTTTCTGCTGCCAGGTTATCCAGTTCAGTTGTGGTGACCTGATCATAAATTCCTTGAATGACTTTTTTGGTGATTTCTATAACGTCATTTTCTGTTACAGCCAATCCATAGATGAGTTTATGAATACGTGCCGTAATTTTATCAAAATGTACCGCTTCTTTCTTTCCGTTTCTTTTTATTATATGCATGATTAGAATGATGAAATATTGATATTATTTTTTAAAAATCTTCATCCAGCGAAAATCTGTTGTTTTCTTTGGATGGCTGTGCTACGCCGGTTTTTTGATATTCTCCAACGCGCCGTTCAAAGAAATTGGTTTTTCCCTGCAAAGAAATTAATTCCATAAAGTCGAAGGGATTAGCGGTATTCCATATTTTGGAATACCCCAAAGCAAGCAATAACCGATCTGCCACAAATTCAATGTACTGACACATCAGATCTGCGTTCATTCCAATAAGCCTCACAGGAAGAGCATCTGTTACAAATTCTTTTTCTATACTGACGGCATCTGCAATAATTTCCTTTACGACTTCTTCTGGTAACTTATTGTTAAGATGTTGAGTGTACAGCAGACAGGCAAAATCAGAATGCAGGCCTTCATCCCGGCTAATTAATTCATTGGAGAAGGCAAGTCCGGGCATAAGGCCTCTTTTTTTTAACCAAAAAATAGAGCAAAAGCTTCCGGAAAAGAAGATCCCTTCGACGGCGGCAAATGCAATCAGACGTTCCGCATAGCTTTCGCTTTCTATCCATCGTAAAGCCCATCCTGCTTTTTTTTGAACACATGAGATGGTTTCAATAGCTCTGAGTAAATGATCCTTCTCTTCAGCATTTTTGATGTAGGTATCAATCAACAGGGAATACATTTCTGAATGAATGTTTTCAATCATAATTTGAAAGCCATAAAAACATCGGGCCTCCGGATATTGCACTTCCTGTATAAAATTGATGGAAAGATTTTCATTAACAATACCGTCACTGGCTGCAAAGAAGGCTAGAATATGGGATATAAAATAACGCTCATCATTATTTAGTTTATTCACCCAGTCATTGATATCCGGAGAAAGATCTACCTCTTCTGCAGTCCAGAAGCTAGCTTCAGCTTTCTTATAAAACTCCCATATGTCATGATGTTTTATAGGAAATATGACAAATCTGTCTTTATTTTCCTGTAGTATAGGTTCAATCATAAAAGCATTTATTTTTGATAAAATGATATAATAAACGAACTGAGATTGCGGTAGCGCCCACTTGTTGGTAGCCTTTTTCTGCTTTCAGAAATGCCGCTCCGGCAATATCAAGATGTATCCATGGATAATCTGTAAAATGTTCAAGAAACTTGGCAGCTGTACTGGCACCTCCAATCGGACCGCCCACATTTTTTAAGTCGGCGATGTCCGATTGGAGCATGTCTTTATATTCTTTCCAAAAAGGAAGCTGAAACAAGCGCTCATATACATAATCACCTGATTGCTGTAGTTTGTCCATAGCAGAGAGGGTATTTCCTGCCATTGCAATTCCCAGGGAACCTGTGATCGCTGCCGATGCTCCTGTAAGGGTAGCAATATCAATAACTAATTCAGGATTAAAGCTTTTAGCATAGGTAAGGGCATCAGCCAGTACCAGACGTCCTTCTGCATCTGTATTCTGTATTTCAACGGTTGTACCGTCCATCATCGTGATAATATCGTCTACCACTAATGCATCAGGTGCAATTTTATTGTCTGTAGCAGGAACTAAACCTATTACGTAATAAGGAAGTTTAATCGCCGCTATGGCACATATAATACCCAATACAGAAGCTCCTCCGGCCATATCATCTTTCATACTGGACATTGATCCACCTACTTTCAAAGAATAGCCTCCCGTATCAAACATAACTCCTTTTCCTATCAATACAATCGGGTTCTTATTGATTGTATGCTCAGGTTGATGTCTGAATATATTGAATGTTGGTGGGGTTTCGGAGCCTCTGTTGACCGCGAGTAATCCTCCCATTTTAAGATCTTCTATTTTCTTTTTATGGAATGCTTCGGCTTCAAATCCAAATTTTTTTGCAAGGGTTTTCGCTGTTTCTGCAAATGTTAAAGCATCCATATAATTAAGAGGTTCATTCACTAGATTTTTAGTAATACTTACCCCGTTTACAAGGCAAATCAAGTCGTTCCATTTTTCCTGTGGAATATCATTAATACTGATGTAGACAGAAATCTGATGATGATGAGCTTTTGTTTTATGCTTAGTAAAACAATAACTGCTTAAAAGCATGCCTTCCAGAAAGGCTAATCTTTTTTCTTCTGACAGCGGGTGTAGCCCTTTTATAATTGCAGAGGAAATCATCTTCTTCGAAAGAGCTTTGTAGACTAAGGCTCCTGCATTTCTGATCTCTTCAATTTCTTGCTCAGGAATAATCGCAATAAAATGATATTGGTCTTCTGCTATGGTAAAAACTTCTGCTTTATTAGTTAAAAATGCTTGATGAATAGATTTTTTTAATGCATTGGGAAATTCACATTCTTTAGTTTGCTCATTTTGAGTAATCATTGTAATATTTGCCGTAGCGTCTTCTATTTCAGATGTTTTTTTGTAAAGTATAGGTTTTATTTTCAGGTAATTATCCAGCATTTTCTTCTTTTAATTTAGCCGTTAGCGTTTGTTCTTCCGGAGTCCACCCACATGCGGTAAGCTCTTCCGTCTGTAGGGCATCCAAAACACGAAGAACTTCCTTCACATTTCTTCCAACATTCATAGGGTATAGGCTCAGCCATTGGATACAGCCTTTAGGATCTATAATAAAGGTAGCTCGATTGGCCACTTTTTCTTCATGATCTAATACGCCCATTTCTTCAGCTAGGGATTTTGAAGTATCAGCAAGCATTGGGAAGGAGAGATCAGCCAATCCCGGATGGTTTTCACGCCATGCAAGGTGCACATATTCAGAGTCTGTAGATGCGCCGATAACCAGTGTATTACGTTGAGAGAATTGGTCTGTATATTTACTGAATTCAATAATTTCTGTGGGACAGACAAAGGTAAAGTCTTTAGGCCACCAAAATAGAACTAACCATTTTCCCTTTTCTGCGGCGTAAGTATGTTTAATCATTGTGATTTCCATTTGTTTATCGGATGATATTACCGCTTTTTTATGAAAGCCAGGTAGAGGATCGCCAAGACTTAATAAGTGTTTTTGTGTCATGGAGGTTTCTTGTAAACTCATTATCTTCTTTATAGAATTGCACATTATTTTTAATTTATTGTAATATTTTTCTTCTCCAAAAGCTTTTCTTTCAATAAGGTGAATAGCTTTTCTTTTTTTGCTTTAGTCTTATTTGTTTTTTCTGTAAAATGAATATAAGTAACCGCAGCCCTTTTAAGTTCCGGTTGTATATCTTCAATATTTAGAGTAGTATTTCCAGCGAGATGCAAGAGATAATATACCACCCGTTTAAACATATTTTCTGCTTCTTCATGTTTTCCGAGTTCCTCATACGTATTGGCCAGATTGTTACAAGAGATGATATATACCTGAACAAAAGGAATCTTCAAACGGATACAGTCAGTAATGCGACTATTGAGGACTTCGGCTCTGTAAAAAGCATCTTTATAACCGGAGAGGGCTTTTTCAAAGTTTCCTTTGTTAAAATAATCATTGGTTGAACTGGTAAGTGCTTTCCAATGATTTTCAATATGGTTCATGCAGCTATCACTCATAATTATTTCAAATTTTCGTTAGCAAAATTCCAGTTTACAATTTCCCAAAAACCTTCTACAAACTTGGGGCGGGCATTGCGATAGTCAATATAATAAGCATGTTCCCATACATCAAGAGTCAGAATAGGTGTCTTATTGGAAGTAAGGGGAGTATGTGCATCTTTCAAAGGAATAATTTCGAGTAATCCTTTTTCATTTTGTGCAAGCCAGGCCCATCCACATCCGAAAAGTTTAACGGCCGTTGTAGAGAATTGTTCTTTAAAATTCTCAAAACTGCCAAAATCTCTATCCAGAAGTTCTGCAATTTTTCCCTGTGGTGCTTTTCCTCCATCCGGAGACATACAGTTCCAAAAGAAGCTGTGGTTCCAGTGTTGGGCTGCATTATTGAACAATCCCTGATTGTTTTCTTCAAAGCCTTTCTGTATGATGGTTTCAACAGAAGCACCTTCTAATGGGGTATCTTTTACCAATGAAACAAGATTATTGACATATGCTGCATGATGCTTTTCATAATGATAATCAAAGGTTTCCTCTGTAATAATGGGTTGCAAAGCATTTTTGCTATAGGGAAGCTCCGGTAATGTTTGTGTAATTGTCATTGTTTTCTATTTTTTAATTTTAAAATTTTAATCGCTTTTCTTAGCTCACCAACTTTATTGAGTTCCAGAATGGCAGTATTGGTGTCTGTTTTCATCAGGTTCGTCTGACGGATATTTCGTTCTAAAAACTTTCTGTTTTTTTCCAGTAATTCTATTACATACTCCATAGAAATATTATTTTTTTGTAAAAGTTAGATTAACAAAAATAATAAGTTAGATTAATCTAACAAATTAATTTGGCAAAATTTTTTAAATTAATTTTTATATAGGATTTAAATAGATGGATACGAAAATTAACAGTTAACGTAATCCTGTGATTGTTTATAATGTTGATTTACAACGTTTTTAAATATGTGGGATCAATTGATAAAATGATGAATTTGAAGTAAAAAATGATTTTTACCTTTTTATTTTTCCGGGTTGCAGAAAATGAAATAAGAAATATAGATTTCTTTTAAATAAAAATATCTGAATTTATTTTATTTTTTTATCTGTTTGAGCATGCGCTGTATTCGGGCATCCAGTTTTTCACTAGACAATGTTTGTCTTAGGCTATCTACTTTTATGGGGAAGCTTAACGGAGTAAAATTGTGTGAATGTTTTAAAATAATTTCAGATTTTTCAATCCTTTTAAATGCCTCTACAAGCCGCTGCTCCTGAAGTTGTATATTGAAAACCTCCGTATAAGCCTGTTTAATCAGAAAGTGGTTAGAATCATAGTCTTCCAATACTTTAAAAATAAGTCCGGCTGAGCTTTGTAAAGATTTATTGGAACGCTGTTGACCGGCATAATTTTGAATAACCATTCCTGAAATCACAGCAATATCCCGGAATTTTCGTCTTGCTATTTCTGCGGAATTGATACTTGTAATGACATCATTCATGAGGTTATCTCTGGTTAAGATCTGATGTAAATTGTCCTCATTGAGAGGAATTTCTTTATCACTGAATAATTCAAAGCCATAATCATTCATGGCCATTGAGAAGGAAATTGGGGCAAATTTTGAAATACGATAAGCAATCAGCGCTGCCATCACCTCATGTACCAGCCTACCTTCAAAAGGATACATGAATAGATGATAACCTTCGCGGTTTTTGATCATTTCAACCAAAAATTCATTTTCTCTAGGAATATGAGAATTTTCTTCCTGATTGATCAGTAAAGGGTGCAAAAATTTCAATTCTTTTTCTGAAGCTTTAGGATTGAGCGCATGGGAAAGTTTTTCTCTTAAAAAATGACCAAGATTAGAACTAAGAGGAAGTCTTCCCCCCAGATAGCTTGGTACAAGGGCTTTTCCTTTGGCTGCTCTCACATACACCGTCATATCCTTGATCATAGCTACTTCTAAAGTCCGTCCGGCCAAAATAAATCTTTCTTCTTTTTTTAGTTTTGAAATAAAATATTCTTCAATCATTCCGATATACCCTCCGGAAATGAATTTTACTTTTAACATGGCATCACTTACAATAACTCCCATATTCATGCGGTGAAGCATGGCAATTTTTCTTGAAGTTACCTTATAAAGCCCGTCTTCCATAATAACAACCTTATGGAATTCTTCATAGTTTTTTAAAACACTTCCACCGATGGTTAAAAATTCAAGAATACCTTTCCATTCTTCATCCATGATTTCCTGAAAAGCATATATTTTCTTGATTCTTTCATAGGTTTCTTCGGGATAAAAACCATCACCAACAGCCAGCGTCATCAGAAACTGAACCAATACATCAAAACAGAGAACCTGAGGCTCTCTCGGCTCAATAACCTTTTGTTTTACAGCTTCTTTCAAGGCAGAAACCTCGATGAGTTCTAAAGAGTGAGTAGGAACACAATAAATTTTAGAGGTCTCAAAAGGGGAGTGCCCGCTGCGCCCAGCTCGTTGTAAGAATCTGGCAACCCCTTTGGCAGAACCAATTTGAATGACGGTGTCTACAGGCTTAAAGTCAATTCCTAAATCCAGAGATGATGTAGAAACAACCGCTTTTAATTTGCCCGAACTCAGGTTTTCTTCAATCCAGATCCTTAGATGGGCATCAATAGAACTATGATGAATAGCAATTTGTCCAGCAAAATCAGGATATGCATTCAAGAGCAGCTGATACCACATTTCACTCTGGCTCCTTGTATTGGTAAAAACAATAGTTGATTTTGAATCCAGAATAATCGGAACCACTTTATCTGCCAGCTTATTTCCCAAATGTCCTGCCCACGGCAATATCTCAATTTCATTGGGGAAAACAGGGATGATATCTATTTTTTTATGCTCTTTAGCGGTAATTTTTGTCTTTTTAATATCGTAAGGAATAAGAACATCCATGGCTTCATCAAGGTTACCAATAGTCGCGGTAATCCCCCAGATTTTCATTTTTGGAACATACTTTCTGAGTTGTGATATTCCCAGTTCTACCATTACCCCACGTTTTGAACCTAATAGCTCATGCCATTCATCAACAACTGTACATTTCATATCCCGGAAAAAGGATTCGTTGTTTTTTTGTGCTAAAAGCAGATGAAGGCTTTCGGGGGTTACTACAAGAATTTCCGGCATTTTTTTAATCTGTTGCTGCCTCACTTTGGGGTCAGTATCTCCGTTTCTTACCCCAACTGTCCAGTCCAGTCCAATTTCATCCATGGCTTCCTGCATCGCTTTGGCAATGTCTTTGGATAAAGATCGGAGTGGTGTGATCCAGATCATTTTCAGTCCTTTTTTATAGGTTTCAGGATGATTGAGAAAATGGGAAATCATGGCCAGAAAAACAGAAAATGTTTTGCCAAAACCTGTGGGAGCTACGACCATTCCGCTGTATCCATTTTCAAACTTCTGCCAGGTATCCAGCTGGAATTTAAAAGGAGACATTCCTTTATCGCTCATCCATTGATGAATGATCTTATATCCATTGCTAAGTTCAAAAGTCGCCAAATTTATTGTATTAATTTTTTAATATCTTCAAGATGATCAATCTCATCTACCGTTTTATCTTTCCGCCATCTTACAATTCTGGGAAAACGGAGGGCAACTCCGCTTTTATGTCGATTGCTAAAGCCGATTCCCTCAAAAGCAATTTCAAAAACCAGCTCAGCTTTTACCGTTCGGACCGGGCCAAATTTCTCAAGGGCATTTTTATTTACAAATTTGCTCACCTCCATAATCTCTTTGTCTGTCAACCCGGAATATGCTTTAGCAATGGTTACCAGAGTATCACCATTTTTCACGGCAAAAGTATAGTCGGTATAGTAGGCACTCCTTCTGCCACTTCCTTTTTGGGCATAGATCAAGACCGCATCAATGGTAAGCGGATTAATTTTCCATTTCCACCAGTCGCCTTTTTTCCTGCCGGAATGATAGGGGGAGCTTTTTTGTTTCAGCATAAGTCCTTCACTATTTACAGTTCTCGAATTTTCACGGATGGTATTCAATTCTTCCCATTTTTCAAAATCTATATTCTTTGAAAGTTGAATGTTTTCAGGAGCCTCATTCAATAACAATTCTTCAAGCAGAGCTCTTCTTCCTGAAATGGATTTCTCCCTCAAATCATTATTTTCAAGTTCCAAAAGATCATAAGCAAATACCTGTATAGGAATTTCCGAAAGCATTTTCTTGGTTAAAGTTTTCCTGTTTAATCTTTTTTGTAACTCATTAAAATTTAAAACTTTACTATCTTTTACTGCAAGTATTTCTCCATCTAACACAAAGTTTCCTTTCATGCCTTTTACCGTATCTTCAATTTCAGGAAACTGTTCTGTGACGAGCTCTTCTCCTCTTGACCAAATAAAGACTTCATCATTTCTCCGGATAATTTGTCCGCGAATACCGTCCCACTTATATTCTGCAATCCAATCTTCCGGATTTCCCAGATCATTAAGTTCTTTTTCTAAAGGATATGCAAGACAGAAAGGATAAGGTTTTGAGTTATCCGTGTTTACATTTTCGGCAGCAATTAATTCCTGAAAAGAAGTTTGATCAGGCAGCCATTTCCCCATAAGACTGTGCATTAAAGCACTTGATTCCTGACCGGAAAATTTTGTCAGCGCATTAATTAAGGTTTTATCAGACACTCCTATACGGAAACTTCCGCCAATTAATTTATTGAAAATCAGTCGTTCTGTATAATCCAATCCATTCCAGGAAGCCAGTACAAACTCTTTCTTCTCTGCTTCTGTATTATTTTTTAAATGGACAATATCATTCATCCATTGTGACAGAGTACGCTCGATCTTTTCCTGTGGAGGAGGAAGGATTAATGAAAGGGTTTCTCCAAGGTCCCCTACAGAAGAGTAGCTTTCCTGAAATAGCCATAAGGGTAAGGCCGTGATTTCCAGTGCCCATTCTTTCATATAATTGGTATTGATATTTCTTTTAGGTCTTTTCCCTGTAAACAAAGCAATAAACCATACTTTATCTTCATCAGGAGTACGTTCCAGATAATCGATAATCGCTTCAATTTTCGCATTGGTCTTATTGGTGGTTTCCAACGCATTGATTAAATCTGCAAAATGTCTCATGGCTCAGGATTTTCACGGGTTTCTTTTTCATCTTCATCTTCCCCAAATAAAGTTTCTACAACATCTGCGTGTATTCCGATTTCATTGAGATATTTGGAAAAAATTTCAGTTTGACCATGAGTGACATGAACAATCTCGGCCTCTGTAGCTTTTACGGTTTGTAATAATCCTTTCCAATCGGCATGATCACTCATGGCGAATCCTGCGTCTGCACTTCGCCATCTTCGGGCACCACGTACCTGCATCCAACCGGAGCATATTGCTGTGGCAGGATCAGGAATTTTTTTAATGATATTGCTGTCTAATAAAGCAGGAGGGACAATGACAATTTCATGTGCCATTTCTTTCGGACGTTCTCTGAAATCACCAATGGTATAGTCCGGAAGATCAATACCTGCTGCTTCAAAGGCTTCATTCAATTTTCCAATGGAATAATGAACATATATTTCCCCTAATCCTTCTATAGCCTTCATAATTCGCTGGGCCTTCCCTAAAGAATAGCCGATAAAGACTGATGTTTTCTCGTTTTCTTTGTTCTTTAGCACCCAGTTTTGAAGCTTATTATTTAGATCCGGAACCTCCAGCCAATTGTAAATAGGAAGTCCAAAAGTACTTTCAGTGACAAATTCATTGCATTTTATCAATTCAAAAGGGGTACTCAACCCATCGTTTTGAACTTTATAATCTCCTGAAATAACGGTAACATATCCTTTATACTCGAGTCTTATCTGTGCAGAGCCAATAATATGACCTGCAGGATGTAATGAAAGCTGTACGCCGTTGATATTGATTTTTTCACCATATTCCAGGCTTTGACATTCAATATCCTGCCCAATTCTCTGATGAAGGATAGGCTTTGTAAAGTGATGACAAAGGTATTTTTTCATTCCCCACCGCGCATGATCTGCATGCCCATGAGTGATAACGGCTAAATCAACGGGTCTCCAGGGATCTATATAAAATTTTCCCAGGGGGCAGTAAATTCCTTTTTTTGTAAATGTGATTAATTTCAATGGTGTGATTGGTTTAAAGAATAAGCTTCAAAAACTTAACCAAATTACGGTAAACTGTTTGTTTTATTTTAATTTTTACCATAAAATTGGGATTATGTGGTACGTATTATACTATGTCGATTTCTTTGTTAATTCTATTGACCATCAACTTTCAGCCTACGATAAAGATTCGATTGTTAGTCAATTATTCTCAATTGAAAAGTATCCTAACCTATTACCTTTTAAAAATCTGAACTTTTCAGCAATAAAACTTTGGACTTTGTGGCAATAATTCCAGCTCTTGAATCTTGGAAATTTGTATATCATTAAAAACAAAAACAATGAGTAAAACAATTTTAATTACAGGGGCAGCAAGTGGATTCGGAAAAATTGCCGCTTTTGATCTTGCCAAAAAAGGACATCAAGTGATCGCAACTACACAGATCTATCCTCAAATGAGTGATTTAATTCGGGAAGCCAAAGAGCAGGGAATTGACCTTACGGTTGATAAGCTGGATGTAGCTGATACTAATGATATTGCGTATATCGTAAAGAAATATGATATTGATATTTTAATAAGCAATGCCGGAATTATGGAAGGAGGGCCGATCGCTGAGCAGCCTTTATCATTAATCCGCTCCATGTTCAATGTCAATGTATTTGCCGGACTTGAGCTAGCACAGGGATTTGTTAAAAAATTTATTGAACAGAGAAAACCGGGTAAGATTGTCTTTACCACTTCTATGGGAGGTTTATGGACAGTGCCTTATGTTGCTGCTTATTGCGCATCAAAACATGCGATGGAAGCCATTGCAGAGGGTTTAAAAACAGAGCTTGCTCCATTTAATATCAAAATTGCCACTTGTAATCCGGGGGTATTTGGAACCGGATTCAATGACAGGGGAGTAGATTCTATATTCCGCTGGTATGATCCGAAAGTTAATTTTACCCCGGAATCAGCATTTGATGGAGCTGCTGAATCACTTGCCCATCAACTTGATCCGCAGTCGATGGCAGAAGTTATTGTGAATGTAGCTTTGGATGAAAACAGCAATTTCAGAAATGTACACCCAAAGGAGACGGAAGATTTTGTAAAACAGCTTCAGGCAGAAGCCTGGACAGCAAAAAGTTAATAGGATGGAAATAAGTTATAATTTAGCTCAAAAAGCTTTGATAGCAGCGGAAGAAAAGGCAAAGACACTGAATATTCCGGTGAGTATTGCTGTTGTCGATACGGGAGGCCATCTTCTGGCTTTCGCAAGATTGGATAGTGTATACGGACTGATAGAATTTGCGATAAAAAAAGCGAGAACGGCCATAATGTTTGGGGTTGATAGTGATATAATGGGCCGTATTATTTCAGGTGCAGATATTCATGGATATGGTATGCTGAATTCAAATGAAGGTCTTTTAACGATTGGGGGTGGAGTGATTATTAAAGATTCTGAAGGTAGGATTATTGGAGCCATCGGGTCTTCCGGAGGAACTCCGGAGCAGGATAAAGAAATTGCAATGGCTGGAGCTTTTGTTATTGCTTAAATTTCAGATATTTGTACTATGGAGAAAACTTCTGAGATCATATTTGATAAATTGGTATATTCCTGTGCTTTTGAATCTTTCAAAGGACATGAAGAATTTATTCCTGATCATTTTTTAGGGTTTCAGCTGTCCGGAGAAACGCATGCATTTCATGATTCCGGTAAAACGATCATTAAAGAAAATACTGTTATTTTGGTTAGGAAAAATCAACTGATCAGGACCATAAAACATCCTTCAAAGAATGAAAAATATCAGTTTCTTTCCATTAGTTTGGATGATGAGACGCTCAGGCATTATTCTGCAGAAAATAAGATTACAGCGGATCAGCTTTTTCCGAATAATCAAAGGTTATTTTTTGAACCGGATGATTTTCTTAAAGCTTATTTTATGTCACTTATCCCTTATGTTGATAAGACGAAAGAGGTGCCTCCAAGGTTAGCCGCTTTAAAGGTGAAAGAAGCCATAGAGCTCCTTCTTCAAAGTACCCCCGAGATTAAAAATTTGTTGTTCGATTTTTCAGAGCCTCATAAAATTGATCTCAAGGAATTTATGAATAAAAATTTTATGTTTAATGTATCCATAGAAGCCTTTGCCAGACTTACAGGGCGTAGCTTGTCTGGTTTTAAGCGGGATTTTAATAAAATATTCAATAAGAGTCCTAAGCAATGGCTGAAAGAGAGGAGGTTAAAAGAGGCGTACTATTTAATTAAAAATAAGGATAAAAAGCCTTCCGATATCTATCTTGATCTGGGGTTTGAAAATCTATCCCATTTTTATTTTTCATTTAAACAAAAATATGGAATTACGACTTCAAAAGTATGATATATTGGAAGGTAAAAACACCATTTTTGTTATAAGGTTTGATTTTGCAATTTATATTATATAGCCACTAATTCACGAATTATTTTATCCGTGAATTAGTGGCTATTAAAGCTTCTCAATAATTTAGGGGATAATATTTTCTTTTCTTAATCTCTCAAATACCTCAATAAAAGAGTCTTCTGTACTTTTGTAGGCGGTAAACCCTAATTTTCTACTGGAAGACATATCACACATCACTTCAAGAGGTCTTCCCAGATCCAGGTCGGTATGCCATGCGGAAGATAGACGGTTCAAATCTTTTTCTTTAAGGTTATATTTCTCGGCTATGGTTTTCCAGATTTGGTGATCATTTTCCATTTCTTTTTCCAGTGGTTTAATGATGCCATTAAAACCTTCTGCTTCTATATTAAACCAATCCGCCAGTCTTTCCCAAAGCCATTTCCAGCGGAAAACATCTCCATTGGTGATATTGAAAGCTGTGTTTTTTGCCGCTTCTGTTTCAGAAGCCCATATCAATTGTTCCGCGAGAATTTTAGCGTCAGTTATATCAGAAATACCGTTCCATTGTGCATCAGATCCCGGCCAGATAAATTTTCTTCCGGTTTCTTTGCAGATGCTGGCATAGACTGCTAAAGTAGCAGCTATATTCATTAAATTTCCTACCGCATATCCTACAACGGTGTGGGGTCTGTGGATGCTCCATGTAAAACCGTCTCTTTCTGAAGCTTTGTATATTTCATCTTCCTGAGCATAATAAAAATTGGGAAGAGGAAGCCTCGGATGTTCTTCTCTGACAGGTGTTTCAGGGAGAATTCCCTGTTGGGCATAGGCTTCAAAGGGTCCTAAATAATGTTTTAATCCTGTGACTAAAGCAACATGTTTAATTGATTTTTTTGGTGATAAGACATCGAGTAAATTTCTTACGATCGTACTGTTGATGCGGATGTTTTCTTCTTCAGTATCATTCCGCATCCAGGTGGTAAAGTAGACATGAGTAGGTGAGACTTCTTCCAATGAATCAATTAGACTCTGTTTATCAAGCAAATCTGCCTTTATGGGATGAAGGCCTGCAAGGCTGGGGCTTGGATTTCTGGATAATCCATACGTAGTCCAACCTTGTTTAATCAGTTCCTCGGCCAGATTACTTCCTGTAATCCCTGTAGCCCCCACGACCAATGCAATTTTTGTTGTATTTTCCATAAGTATTGTAAAATTTTTCACAAAATTATGGAGCATTATCAAGGATATTCTTGACCTGCATCATGGGTTTGAGTTGACCTGGATCAAGTATTTTTAAGCGAATTTTTTTTACGGATTCTGCTTACGGTTTCCGGAGCTAATCCTAGGTAGGATGCAATAAGGTTATGGGGTACTCTTTTGATCATTTCAGGATTTTTTTGTGTCAGTTGCAAATATTTCTCTTCAGCGGTGTAACTGTTTGAAACAATGAGTCTATGATCTTTTGTTACAAGGCTGTTTTGGTATAGAATTCTGAAATAGCGATCCATAACCGGTATTTCCAACAGTATTTTTTCATAGTCTTCCAAAGTGATCATCAGAACTTCGGTTTCCTCTATCGCATCAATATTTAAAACTGATTTTTCCTGGTATACAAAGCTGTTGAAATCAGAAATCCACCAGCCTTCAAAGGCAAACATATTGATATGCTCAATCCCTTTTTCATCCAGAAAATAAGATTTCAACAGTCCTTTGCTTACGAAAGATAAACATTTGCATATATCTCCTTCCTGTAGCAGATATTGCTTTTTACGAAGTTTTTTCAGGGTAAAGAATGACTGAACCTGAAGCTTTTGATTATCAGTCATATCTACTTTATTTTGAATATGGGCAAGCAGTACATCGAACATTCAATAAATATTTTTTTCAAAAATAATACTTTCGGTCCAACAGAACCTCTATTTTTCAAAATCATAAAGATTTATCCCGATATCTTCATTCTTTATTTTTGTCACTCTCGTGTTTAGAGGATAAAAAATAAATTCACCTGCACCCCGAATTTTTGCATCCAGAAGATGTCCTGCCAAAGCAGTATAATTTTCTCTTCCTAATGTAATATGCAGGTGCAGACTGATCTTTCCTTCAATTTCAGAAACATTTCCTGAAATATTAGTTACTTCCATTTGTTCTTTGAAAGTTTTATCTACGTATTTTTTTGTTTCAGGATTAAAAAATCGTAAGGTAGCTTCACTCACGGCGCCTATTCCGGTAACTTCTCCGGCTAATAAATTCTGATTTTGAATGAAATCGGTTAATGTCTCCACTATGCTCGAGTAATTTTTAATACTCAGAATATAAATATGATCAACTTTTCTCGCTGACCAGCTAATTCCCTTAAGATTTTGTGTTTCCATAATAAAAATGATTTGTTAAAAATAGTGAGTAGACAAATGTTTTTTGAATAATACTTTAATTTTGAGTATAAATACTGAAATTTTCAGTGCCATATATCACCTCAATTTATACCTTTTACTGCAACCAGGCAAATTATCACCTCACTTAATATGATATTCAACATATTTTCAATATTACATATGCTATTCGTAACATAATTAATTTTAAATTGATATTTTTAGGCAGTGAATTAGTTTTAGGAATTTTTAGTTGCATTAATAAATAAACTTTATTGAAACATAATGACAACTAAACCGTTACACAATTTCCATATTCCGGTAATGGGACTGGCTTATACCATAGATAGTCCGATCCGCGTTGCCCAATATGGAATATCTTCTGTAATTTCTATCATTGACGATGAAATTTTAGAAAAAATGAAAAACTTTTATAACCAAAAGTTTAATCTGGATTATCTGGAAATTTCTACCAGAACAGAGGACTACAGAGCGAAGAGAATTACTGCCTATCTTGATATGGTGGATGATATCGTGAATGAAAAATTCGAATCATTCAAGCAAGAAGTCAGCAGGAATAAAGAGGCTTTAAGAGACTTTATAGCTATGCTTCCCAATACGTCTGACGTAAAGAATAGTCTTCAATCTTTTATTAGCCAAAAAAATAACTGGAGCAGCCATATCAAAAGTTTTATTGAATCTAATCTAATGCCCGGAAGTATCGATGTCAATATTATGACTAAAGTTGACAAAGATAATTATTACAAAAAAGAGCAGCTTCCTGTGATGTATAATGATGCGCATGCGTCATTGCGTGGTTTTGCCAACAGTAAATTGGCCTCTTCGATGGTTCTTTCTGCAGGCATGAACCCTCGTTTGTATAGCTATATGGAAGAATTTGAAGATTTCTTTCCGGATCAGAACGGGGTGATTAAGAAGAAGATTATTCTCAAAGTAAGTGATTTCCGTTCTGCAATGATCCAGGGGAATTTTCTGGCTAAAAAGGGACTATGGGTTTCAGAATACAGGATAGAATCAGGACTCAACTGTGGGGGGCATGCATTTGCTACAGAAGGAATGCTTTTGGGGCCGATCATGGAGGAATTTAAACAGAAAAAGCATGAATTGATACAATCCGCATATCGATTGATGATGAATGCTTTGGAACAGAAAGAGAAGCCTGTTATTTCCGGACCTCCGGAAATGAAAATAACCGTACAGGGAGGGGTAGGAACAGCAGAAGAGCATCAATTTCTGATTAGTCATTATCATGTAGACAGTGTTGGATGGGGCTCACCATTTTTATTAGTTCCCGAAGCGACTTCTGTTGATCCAGAAACGAGAGAATTGCTTTTAAAATCAAAAAAAGAAGATCTTTATCTCAGTAATATTTCGCCACTGGGAGTTCCTTTCAATACGGTGAAGGGGACTTCCAATGAAAGATTAAAATATGAAAAAGAAGACAAAGGAAAATACGGAAGTTCTTGTCCGAAGAAACTTCTCGCATTAAGCAAAGAGTTCTCTATGGAAGGAACTTGCACGGCTTCTAAAAAATATCAGGATATAAAACTGAAAGAACTCTATGCTCAACAGGAAATGGTAACTGCTGAAGAGTTTGATAAGAAGAAAGCCGAAATCACAGACAAAGCATGTTTGTGTGTAGGACTTGTTAATGCTGCCTATATAGAACAGAATATTAAGATCAGAGGAGAAAAGCAGGGGGTAGTTATCTGTCCGGGACCTAATATTGCCTTTTTTGATAAAGAAGTATCTCTTTCCAATATGGTACAGCATATTTACGGAAGCACTAACGTTCTTTCGGATGATCAACGTCCTCATATGTTCATCAATGAATTGAAAATGTATATTGACTATCTGAAAAAAGAAATTTCTGATTCATCCGCTGTCATTACCCAATCTCAAACGAAAAAGTGGAATACCTTCAAAAAGAACCTATTTGAAGGGATCGAATATTATGGTCATCTGTTTAAAGGCTCGTCCTTCTTTAAAAATGGATATGAAACTATCGTCCTTCAACTGCAGGGATATAAAGGGGAACTTACAGCTATTGAGATTCCTCAATTTGAAAAGTAATTATTTTTTAATTGTATAGATTCGGAACCTGCCTTCAAACTTTTGAAGGCAGGTTTATTATAATAAGGGTACAACATGAGATCAATAAAATGAATGTTATTAATAGATTAAGATTTTGCCTTAACATATAAAAAATATAATATTAATTAAAAATCTAATTATTTATTGTAAAAGTGTTAAAAGTACTTCTTGTTATTTATATAATTTTTCAATTGCCAAATTATATAGTAAATAAATAATTTAAAACACAGTATTACAATGTTTTACTTCATGAATTCTTATTCTAAATTTATACTTTATTAGATCATAATATATAAATTTGAATAAAAAGATGAAAAATGAAATTATTAATGCCCCAATTTGTACAAGTAGGAATATGCACTCATTTCCTCAATAGAGATATAATATATTATTGAAGACAATATAATCACAGATTCCCTCCGTGATAATGGCGTCGTAATTTTATGCCATGAAATGCTGGTGCTAGAGTTACTATTTCCCTTCCAGTTCTCAATAAATAGGTAACCCCAAAAAAATTATAGCTGATAAGAGGGGCTATAAGCTACTTCTATGTATAAAGAGCCAACAAAATCCAATGAACAGATCTATCAATCAAATCTAAACAAAGACTTAAAACTTAAAAGATGAAATTATTTCAAAATCAAAATGGTAAAAAAATTATATTATTTTCACTTTTCTTATTTGGTGTCCTATTTTATAAAGCCAACAATTTTCATATTAAAGCTAGCATTAAGAACATTAAAAAAGCGCAGCCTGTTTTATATATCTATGACAATTCAGGGAGAAAGGAAATTACTCCCACGTCAACTGTAAATGAAACTTATATTTTTGAGGGGACAATAAACCAGGATGTTTCTTATGCTTACATACAAATTCCTACAGAGAATCCCTTAGAGTTAAGGGAAATTGAATTTTTTGTTGAAGCAGATAAAAATATTGAAATTGTTGCAGATAGCAACCATCTAAATCTCGCACAAATAGAAGGAGGTATTGACAATGATCGTTATAGAGAGCTCGAAAAAAGAATTAAGCTATTACAAAGCGACAAAAAAGAGCATAGTGATGAATATGAAAAAATTAAAACACTTCGAATTAATTATATAAAAAAGAATCCTGCCCTTTTCTCAAGTTTATATAATTTACTGATATTAAGTTCTCAAAACAATAGCATCGATGAGAAAGAGCTTAAGAATTTATATCAAATCCTTACATCAAAATATAAAAATACGCCATTTGGAAAAAAAATACAAAACAAACTGGATGCATCAGAATCAACTCAGAAGGGGGCGTATGCTCCTATATTCAGTGCGCTAACCATTAATAATGAGCATTTTAATTTATCTGATCAGAAAGGCAAATATATCGTTTTAGAATTTTGGGGAAGTTGGTGTATTCCCTGTAGAAAAGAGCATCCAACAATGATAAAACTCTATAATGCTTATCAATCTAAAGGCTTAGAAATTATAGGCATTGGTAATGAAAATGCTGCCTATGAAGAAGGCGTTAAAAAGCTGGAAAAAGCTGTAGAAAAGGATGGAGTTCCTTGGATACAAATTCTGAGTAATAAAGAAAAAAATCAGGATATTTCCGGTATGTATGGGATTATCAGGTATTCTACAAAATTTTTAATCGATAGAGAAGGAAAGATTGTAAAGTCATATGTAGGAGAGGAAGAGGATTTAGAACAGGATTTAACAATGATATTTGACAATGAAAAATAAACTAAGATAAGTTTTCCATTTATAATAACTATCGGTTGTATGGCTATTTTTAATTCCATATCGGGATGAATATTCCTTACCTTAGAGGACACTTAATAAAAATTATTTTTATGGAAAAAAGAAAGATCAAAAACACTGATTTAGAAGTTGCACCTATCAATTTTGGTGGGAATGTTTTTGGATGGACACTTGACGAACAACAATCCTTTGATATATTAGATCGCTTTACAGGAGCTGGATTTAATTTTATAGACACTGCAGATACCTATTCATGGTGGGTCAATGGAAGAGGGGGACAGTCTGAGGAGATTATCGGGAAATGGATGAAAAGCCGTTCTAATCGCAAAGACATTGTTCTTGCCACTAAAGTAGGTTCAGAAACCAAAGAACATGGCTTTGACATTAGTAAAAAGCATATTTTACAATCAGTGGACGAGTCATTACAAAGGCTTCAAACCGATCACATCGATATTTATTATACCCATTTTGATGATCATGTTACTCCTGTTGAGGAAACACTTGCAGCATATGATGAGATTATTAAAGCTGGAAAAGTACGTTATATTGCGGCATCCAATCTTTCTCCGGAGCGTCTGAAAGCATCATTTGAAGCTGCTGAAAAGAATAATCTGCCAAAATATGTGGCCTTACAGCCTCATTATAATCTGATGGAAAGAGAAGGGTTTGAAAAAAATTATGCTCCTTTGGTAGAGCAATTTAACCTGAGTGTATTTCCCTATTGGTCTTTGGCAGCAGGATTTTTAACCGGTAAATATCGTGATGAAGCAGATTTTGCAAAAAGCGCAAGAGGAGAAGGGGTAAGAAAATATCTCAATACTAAAGGACTAGAAGTCTTAAACGTTTTGGACCAGATAAGCGAAAAGCATCAGACACAGCAAAGTACGGTGGCTTTGGCATGGCTATTAGCCAATCCGTTGATCACAGCACCCATTGTAAGTGCTACCAGCGCATCACAGCTTGAAACACTATTCAATGCTCCAAAACTAGTTTTAGATCAGCAAGATATTGATCAACTGAATAAGGCAAGTCAGTATTAAATTACCTATCATTTCATTATTGAGTAAAATAAAAATCTCTGGTCAACACTGAACAGAGATTTTTTATGATGGGTTACGCTGATTAATCTTTGGTGTACACCTCACAGAGGAGGATAATTATTGTTCCAAAAATGGAAGGATTCGTTATTCAGAATATTCCTTTAGCAATTGTCTATAGCTCATCAGAATGGATGATTTTGAAATAAATCCGATGAAATCATTACCGGCACTTACCACCGGAAGGTTCCATACTCCTGTATCATCAAATGTTTGAAGGATGTCTAAAGGCTTGTTCTCTCTGTGGAGAATAGCCGGTGGAGTTTTCATGATTTGAGCTACTGTCTGTGAGGAGTCGATTTCTTTATTAAAGAGATAAGGTCTGATATCATCTAACGTGAGGATTCCTTTCAACTTTTTGTTATCATCCACTATGGCGTAGATGTTTTTATTTCCACTTTTCACCAACTCAAATAGCTCTGTAATGGAAGCGCTTTCATTGATTATTTGTGAATATTGATCAATAAAATCCTCAGTTCTCAAAGCGAAAAGAAGGTTTTTGTCATGTTTGTTGGTGAATATTTTCCCTTCATCTGCTAATGATTTAAGTTCAGGAGAAATAGGAGAGAACCATTTGGCAATCAGATAAGATATAATAGAAGCAATCATTAGAGGAATAAACAGATCATATCCAAAACTGGATTCTGCAATCAGGAATATGGCAGTTAAAGGAGCATACAATACACCGCTCATAGCGCCTGCCATTCCTACCAGCACAAGGTTGGTTACAGGAACGTCTGTAAATCCTATATGCTGACAAACCAAAGAAAACAGATATCCCAATGTTCCTCCCGCAAAAAGGGAAGGGGCAAAGTTCCCCCCGTTTCCTCCGCTGAAAATAGTAAAAGAAGTAGCAAATGCTTTTAAGAGCAGAACCAATACTAAGAATACAATAATTGTCCAGTCTCCGATCTCAAAATATCTGAAGAAACTATTTTCAATAATTGAATAGGTATTGCCATTGGTAAATGCTTTTATGGTATCATATCCTTCTCCAAACAAAGGCGGAAAAAGTACACAAAGAAATGAAAGGACAGCACCTCCGAACATGGCTTTACGCATTCTTGAAAGTTGCAATCCTTTGATAAAATGCTCTATCTTTTGAGAAATAACGACAAAATAGCGGGCATATAATCCGGTTACAATTCCGAGAATAAGATAATAAGGAACATTTTTATAATTAAAAGCTTCTCTTGTATAAAACCTGAAAAGAACGTCTTCCTGTAATAAAATCCTTGACAAAAGACTTCCGCAAACGGCTGCCACTACCAGAGGAATAAAGTCGGTAAAAACCACTCCGGTCAATAGAATTTCAAAGGCAAACATAATCCCCGCGATAGGAGCGTTGAATGCTGAAGCAATTCCGGCAGTAGCACCTGCTGCAAGCAAAAGGGTACGTTCTTTATAACTCAGCCTATACGTCTGGGCATAATTTGAGCCAATGGCAGCTCCCGTAACTGCTATGGGACTTTCTAATCCGGCAGAGCCTCCCAATCCCACGGTAATTGCACTCTGTATCACCTGAGAGTACATTTTTACAGAGGCTACAATACTTGAGTTTTGAGCAATTTCGTAGAGAATGGCACCAATTCCTTTTCGATCCTGGCCTTTAAATAAAGTCAGAACAATCATTGTTGTCAGAACAATCCCCAGAAAAGGGAAAACAATATAGAATAATATCTGATATTCAAAATGAACTTTATTGGTAATAAAATAATGGATATTGTGTACCAGCGTTTTCAGGATGACTCCGGCAAGTCCTGCGGTACAGCCTACAAGAATTCCGGAAAGAACAAGAAACTGATTTCTGCTTAACCTGTTATTCAGCCAATGTAAAATAAGCTCATAACTGCGCGCTTTTTCTAATCCGTATTTCTGGAAATCTCTTTTAAATTTAAGGAAACTGAGGTATTTTTTTTTGTTGTGAATTTTCACCGTAGAAACATTTTAGTGCTATGCCCCAATTGATATAGCTCTGTAAATTTATGAAATATCTTACAAAAAATCCCAAGCTGGTCTTTTTAAAACTGCATATAAATGTTCTTACCCTTTAAATATCAGCAAAGATTAAGACTATTTTGAGCTTAAAAATATTTTCCAGAACGTAAATAATAAAGAGACTTCATCTATAAATATTCATTATATTTCCTAGTATATTACAAGAAAAGTTACAATCCATCCCTAATAACGTATTATTATTTTTTTGTAATTTTATTATTAACATCATATATTATAATTCAGAATTTCTTCAAAATTTAATTATAGTTTTACCTCATGAAAATTCTAATCGTTGAAGACGAAGCAGAACTGGCTAAAAGTATTTCCGAATATCTTTCTGAGGAAAGTTATTTATGTGAAGCTGCGTCTACATTTAGTGAAGCTATGGATAAAATAGAAGCATTTCACTATGACTGTATTTTATTGGATATTATGCTTCCTGACGGAAATGGCCTTAAAATTTTAGAAGAATTAAAGAAAAAGAACAAGCAAGATGGTGTTATCATCATTTCTGCCAAAAATGCGTTGGATGATAAAATTGCCGGATTACAGCTGGGTGCAGATGACTATCTTACCAAACCGTTTCACCTTTCCGAACTTATGGCAAGAGTATATTCTATTATTCGTAGAAAGCAATTCAGCAGCTCCAATGTCGTTACACAAAACGAGCTTCAGATTGATCTTCTGGCCAAAACAGTAGCGGTTAATGAGGAAACAATCTCATTGACTAAAAAAGAATTTGACCTTCTCATTTATTTTATCGGAAATAAAAATAAAGTGATTTCTAAAAGTACATTGGCAGAACATCTTTCGGGTGATTTCGCAGATATGCTGGACAATCATGACTTTGTGTATGCCCATGTAAAAAACCTTAAGAAGAAGCTGTATGATGCAGGATGTGGGCATTATCTTAAAACAGTGTATGGAACAGGATATAAGTGGGAAACTTAAATGGTAAACAGGATATCAATCTTAAACACCGAACTCCATTATTAATTAGCAATTCATCATTATTTTGAAACCTCTATTAAGCAAAACCACAAAGCCTTTTCTTATTTATGTACTTATTGTTTTGACGATAAGTATTCCTGTTTATTACCTTGTGGTGGATACCATCTGGAAAAGTGAATTGGATGAGCATAACCAAATAATTGTTGAGAAAACGGCGTATGAGTTTAATCAGTTAAAGCTTTCTGATGAACAATTGGTAAAAAGTCTGACCTTATGGAATCATATTCAGCCTGAAACCAATATTGAAAAAATTTCTGCAAATCGTATCAAGAGAGATAGTGTTTATACGAATGAAAGACACCTGCCCTTTATATCTGAACATAAAAAAGAACGGTATCGATGTCTGGAGAAAATAGTTTACATCCATAATCAACCTTATCTTTTTACCATTCAGACCAATATTGAAGAATCGCACGAAACAATAGCTGTCATTGCGATGATCACTGTTTTTTTCTTTGTGATGATCGTGGTTGGACTTCTATATCTGAACAGAAGGCTTTCCGCATCCATCTGGAAACCTTTTCGAAATACATTGGATCGACTGAAAACCTTTCAACTCAATAGCCAGACTAAGATTGAACTTCCGGCTTCTGATACTACAGAATTTGAGGAACTCAACCAGTCGATTTATAAACTGATAGAGCATAATGTTTCTGTTTACAATACCCAAAAGGAATTTACTGAAAACGCTTCCCATGAGCTTCAGACTCCGCTTGCTATTATTAAAAACAAGCTGGATCTCCTGTTGCAAGATCAGGATCTGACAGAAAAACAATATCAGATTGTTGAGGATATGAACAGAGCTCTTACCAGAAGTTCCAGGATCAATAAGAATCTTTTATTACTGGCTAAAATAGATAATAATCAATTTGATAATTCCGAAAATATATCATTTGACCATGTACTTCATCAAAGTATTGATATTCTTGAGGAACATTTCGAGCAAAAAAATATCTGTGTACAGGAAAACATTGCTTCTGATGTCAATGTAAACGGAAATAGTATTCTGATTGAAATTATGATCAATAATTTAATTATTAATGCCATTCGTCATACTTTGCCTAATGGTTTCATTGGTATAAAATTAACAGATTCTGTTTTTGAAATTTCAAATTCAGGAACGGAAAAGCTGAACACAGATTTATTATTCAAAAGGTTTTCAAAGCTGTCGAAAGATTATAACGGAAGTGGGCTAGGTCTGTCTATTATTCAGGAAATCTGTAAATTCCATCATTGGAACGTAAGCTATAAATTTGAAAATAATCAGCATTTCTTTTCCGTTAAATTATAGTTAAAAAATAGTCAATTCCGGACAATTCAAAATTTCTTCTAAATCAGATTGCACTTTTGTATTGAAAATATACTGAAGTATCAATTGTAATTAGAAATGATTTTAAAAATTGTCCTTTTATTCGCAGGAACAATCCTTGCATTCTGGATCAGCGCTATTTGCGGTGGTGGTGCAAGTCTTATTTTGATTCCTATTCTGAACCTCTTACTGCCTACCTCCTTAGTCCCTTTCTCTCTGACGATAGGAACCTTCACAAGTTCAGCTTCCCGGATTGCTGTATTTAAAAAACACATCAATTGGAAGATATTTCTATGGTTTGTACCTTTTTCTATTCCGGCAGTACTTTTAGGTGCCTATTTGATTAAATATGTAAATCCCAATTATCTGCAACTTATAGTGGGTTTCTTTTTGATTGCCAATCTGCCTCAACTTTTTGTTTCTAAAAATAAAAAGGAAGAAATAGAAAAAGCTTATCCAAAGTCCGTATTAGCATTGATAGGGTTTTCCGCCGGATTTATTTCAGGAATTACAGGGGCTGTAGGTCTTCTCTTCAATCGGTTTTATTTAAAATTCGGACTTAAGAAAGAGGAGATTGTTGCTACCCGTGCAGCCAATGAAGTATTTCTTCACCTGATTAAGCTGATTATTTATATTTCACTGGGATTATACTCCAATACAGCATTATGGCTGGGAATTACGATTGCCGTGGCGGCCATTATCTCTTCATATACTGTACGATATATTCTTCCACATTTGAGTGAAAATCTGTTCAAAAAAATTGGATATGGGGCAATGGTAGTATCAGGAATCACTTTATTAACAGGTACTTCGGGAAAAATTATCCGGGAGGATCAGATCGTGATCAATCATTCATCCACAACAACGAAAAAAGTCTATGCCGTGTCATGGAAAGATACCCGTGTAGTCCTTGAGTACAAAGCAAATAAAGGATTAGAAATTGAAAAGACCGTACATCCTGATGAGTTATCGGGAAGTCTCAAAGAAAAGTACCATCAGTTCATGGAACATTATGATGATGTCAAGATAGAAAAAGTATATGCTTTGGGAAAAAAGACAACCCACGAATTCTATTGTTACAAAGACAATGTGCTTACAAAATTCAAAGCTTGATAAAATTTTATCAATCCTTTTTTAAACCAATAAGAAAATAGTATTAAAAATTAGAATTTATGATGAATCGAAAGAAACTGCTCCTTTTTCCAACCTGTATTATTTCTACTATTGCTGTTGCTCAAACGGCTTCTGTGACTGCCTCCGGAAGGATCATGGACAAAAGCAAAACGGCATTGCCTTATGCTAATATTATTTTAAAAAAGGAAAAAGACAGCACCTTTGTAGCAGGAACGATTACCGATGAAGAGGGAAGGTTTTCCATGACGGGTATAAAACCTGATCATTATCTTCTGGAAACCTCTATGACCGGATATGATACGCAGATTCAGCCTGTTTTTATAGGAAGTCTTTCTGAGTTTCTGGAAATCCCTATTATTGAACTTATCTCGAAGAATACAAAAGAAAACAAGATTGAAGAAATTACCATTACTGCGTCCAAAAAAAATGAAATAGACAGTCGTCTTGATAAAAAAACATATTCTGTAGCAGATAATATCAGCCAAAGTGGAGGATCTGTATTGCAAAGTATGCAAAACCTTCCCGGCATTACTGTACAGGATGGTAAAGTACAACTGAGAGGAAATGATAAAGTAACTGTTTTGATTGACGGTAAGCAAACAGCTCTTACAGGTTTTGGCAGCCAGACAGGCCTTGATAATATCCCGGCTTCTTCCATTGATAAGATTGAAATCATCAACAACCCATCCTCAAAATATGATGCTAACGGAAATGCCGGAATCATCAATATCATCATGAAAAAGAATAAGCAAAACGGATGGAATGGAAAAGTTGGATTTACAGCCGGGTTAGGTTCTCTTTGGATAAGAAAAGAGAATTTACCGACCATCAGACCTCAATATACCCAGACACCCAAGATTAATCCTTCATTATCACTTAATTACAGAAAGAATAAAGTGAATGTCTTTCTACAGGCCGATAACTTATATACTGAGACCCTTAATAAAAATGAGTTTGTCACCCGTACCTATGATGATGGAACTGTGATCAATTCGCAGCTGAAAAGAAATAGAAATACCAATTTTTTTACTACTAAAGCAGGAATAGACTGGAATATTGATGCACAAAATTCATTAACGATTTCAGGAATGTATGGAAGTGAAAAAATTATTGATCGTGGAGATCAGCCATTTTTTAACGGCGATTTATCCCAACGTCTTCGCCTTTGGCAGTTTTTGGAAGATGAATTAAAAACGACGATAATGGGAACAGCTTCCTATCAGCATAAATTCAAAGAAGCAGGTCATGTATTGAATGTGGGATTCAATTATACATTTCACAGAGAGGATGAAAAATATTTCTATGATAACTATCTGCCGGCTTCTGCCGGAACTGATTCTTTCAAACTTTTATCTGATGAGCAGGTTTATGATTTGAATATAGATTATGTAAAACCTTTGAAATACGGTAGAATTGAAACCGGAATTAAAATAAGAAACAGAAGCATTCCTACCAATATGAATTTTATGCCCGGTACAAATTCGGTTCTGGATGCTGCTGCGGGTGGAAAAGCAGATTATAAGGAATTTATTCCGGCTGTCTATGGAAATTACATCTTCGAAAATGAAAAATGGGAAGCTGAGCTTGGACTGAGACTTGAATATGTAAGAATTCAATACGATGTCAATCCTAATCATCCAACCTATAAAAGTGACGGATATAATTATACCCAGCCGTTTCCAAATTTCAGACTGGCCTATAAACTCAATGATCACAATAAGCTTTCCATTTTCTACAACAGAAGGGTAGATCGTCCTAATGAAGTTGACATCAGAATTTTTCCGAAATATGACGATGCGGAAATTATAAAGGTTGGAAATCCCGCATTACGACCTCAGTTTACCAATTCTATTGAAGTGGGATACAAATATAATTGGGATAACGGATACTTATATTCTGCACTCTATCATCGTTTTGCCAACGGGACGATTACAAGAATTTCAAGCACTGTACCAGACAGCACATTGATTTATGCAATATTTCAGAATGCGGGAAAAAGCTATAATACAGGATTAGAGGCCATATGGAACCAAAAGGTTTCCGGGGTTTATTCTTTCAATATCAATGGAAATATGTACAGAAACCAGATCAATTCTTTTTCGGTAGTAAATCTTTATCCTCAGCCTAATACTTTTTCAGCAGATCAACAATCTGCTATTTCAGGAAATATCAAGATGAATAATATCTTTCATTTTGCCAAAGGATTAGATGCCCAGTGTACCTTGGTATATCTGGCTCCGGATATTATTCCTCAAGGAAGAATCAGTTCAAGATTTTCTATGGATGTAGGGGTGAAGAAGGCCATTCAGAAAGGGAAAGGGGAATTGTTTCTAAATGCTTCTGATTTACTCAATACCATGGTGATGAAGAAAAGAATTCAGGGAATGGGATTCGCCTACACCAGCAATGATTATTATGAAACTCAGGTCGTAAGATTAGGATATAGTTACAAGTTTTAATGCAAAATTGAATCATTATAAACATAGCATAGGATGAAAAAAAACATTCAAAAAACACGGATTTATTTATTTGTTTTGATTTCGGCTTTCGGGAAAATGAATGCACAGAACAGCAATGATACTATTGTAGCTCAACAGCCTCAACAGGATAGTATATCAACTCCTGTTGTTCAAAAAAGTAAACTCAATTATAAAAGTCTGATTATCCCTGCAGCATTTATTGGATATGGAGTAGCGGGCTTATCAATAAGAGGTTTGAGAGAGCTTAACCGTGACACCAAAATAGAAGTTGATGAGCATCAGCCTCCCCGTACAACCCTTGATAATTATACCCAATTTGTGCCGGGACTCATGGTGTATGGGCTCAATATGGCAGGTGTAAAAGGAAAACATAATTTTAGAGACAGGACAATTATTTATGCTTCTTCACAGTTGATTGTTACGGCATTTGTTACTCCTTTAAAATACTTGGTCAAAGAAGAGAGACCGGATCGCTCAAATACACTGTCCTTTCCGTCGGGACATGCTGCAATCGCTTTTTCTAATGCCCAGTTTATGTTCCGGGAGTATAAGGATAGCAACTTTTGGCTCAGTCTTTCGGGATATCCTTTTGCCATTTTTACAGGGGTATATAGGATTTTAAATGATAAGCACTGGGTAGGAGATGTCATTGCAGGGACAGGTTTCGGAATTCTTTCCACAGAATTAGCGTATTGGCTATTTCCCAAAATTGATCATTTACTCCGTGGAAAAAATAAAAGCAAAAATTCACTATCCTCTACCATGGTGATGCCTTTTTATCAAAACAAAGCAGTAGGGATAGGGCTTGTAAAGAATTTTTAACTCCTCAAGAGTTACCTTCTTATGAATTGTAATGTAAATCGCTATCCATACCGGATAGCGATTTTATTATGTCATAGATTGTCATTATACAAAGGAATCAAAGGTTAAGATTCCGGACTTAAAGAATTTTGCTTGAAAAAGCTAAACTACCTTCGCTCTACGTACCACTTTGGCAAGCAATCCTGGAAAGAATCTTTTTAAGTAAACAGCCATCACTTCTTTACCACCGATGGCCTTTTGATTTTTCCGCTTTTCAATCGCTTTTAACATTTTCCTTGCAAAAACGTCTACAGGCATCCCTTTTTGAGTGGCCTCATCCATAGTTCCCTGTGTAGACCCATTTCCAACAACAGCATTAATAGAGATATTGGTCTGTATAAACCCCGGACAGATTATTGTTACTGAGATTTTCTTCTGATATAATTCGGCACGTAAAGCATCGAAAAAACCATGTAGGGCATGTTTAGCCCCTGCATATCCGCTTCGCATAGGAGCTCCAAAAATTCCCATAAGACTTGATACGACGACGATTTGCCCACCCTCATTTTTAATCATATACGGAACAACCGCCTTGGTGAGAGCAACTGTACCAATGAAATCTACCTCTATTAGCCGTTTATCTACTTCTATATCTGTTTCCATAGCTAAAGAGCGTTGTGACAATCCGGCATTGTTGATAAGGATATCAATTTTTCCAAACTTTTCTACTGCTTTGGCAGCAATATCAGGCATTTCTTTATAATTTACTAAATCCATCGGAATAATGCCATATCGGTCGGTCGTAAGACCTGCCTTTTCTGCAACTTGATAGAGTTCTTTTTCTTTTCTTGATGAAAGGATGATTTTGGCATTCGTTTTTAATGTCAGTTCTTTTACTAAAGCTTCACCAATTCCTGACGAAGCCCCTGTAATCCAGATGATTTTATTGTCGAAATAATTACTCATATTCAGTTTATACTAAGATTTTCTATTTGAGTTGGGCAATATATCTCCCTGCTTTCATTCCCGAAAAAATACAACCTCCAAGAAATGTTCCTTCCAGTGCACGATACCCATGCATTCCGCCACCCCCAAATCCTGCTACCTCTCCGGCAGCATAAAGTCCTTCAATAATGCTTTCATCATCCCGTAATACCTGTCCGTCAAGATTGGTTTTTATTCCTCCCAATGTCTTTCGTGTTAATATATTAAGTCGTACGGCAATCAGAGGTCCGTTTTCAGGAGACAATATTTTATGAGGAGCTGCTACACGCCCAAGCTTATCTCCCAGATAATTACGGGTATTCCGGATATAATTTACCTGTGTATCTTTTGAAAACTTGTTGTCGAGCTCCCTGTCTCTGGCTTCAATCTGGAATTTTATTTTTTCATAATTTAAAAGATGATCACCGGACAGGAGGTTCATTTTTTCCACCAGGTCTTTGAGGTTATCCGATACAATAAAATCTTTTCCGTGTTCTTTGAAAGCTTCTACCGGACCGGGTGCTTTTTTCCCGAAAATTCTCTTCAGAAAAAGAGAGTAATCTCTATTAGTGATATCGGGGTTTTGTTCTGAGCCGGAAAGAGCAAACTCTTTCTTAATAATCTTTTGAGTCAGGATAAACCATGAATAAGAATACCCTGTATCCTGTATATATTTTAGGGTTCCTAATGTATCAAATCCCGGAAGAAAAGGGGCGGGTAGGCGGTTTCCTTTAGCGTCAAACCAAAGGGAAGAGGGTCCCGGCAATATCCGTATTCCATGATTGGGCCAAATGGGATCCCAATTTTGTATTCCTTCAGTATAATGCCACATCCTGTCACGGTTGATGATATGTGCCCCTGAATTCTCAGCGATTCCAATCATTTTTCCATCCACATAGGCAGGAACTCCACACACCATATTTTCCGGAGGGCTTCCTAACCTTTCAGGCCAGTTTTTTCGTACCAGTTCGTGGTTGGCACCAATACCTCCTGATGCAATAATAATATGAGAAGCAGAATATTCGAATTGTGAGATTATATTTCTATTGGTTTCTATGCCTCTTTCCTGAGTATCGTTTTCTAAGATATCACCTTTGACGGTCTTTACTTTACCGTTTTCCAGAATTAAATCAGTAACTCTATGCCTGAATCTCATTTGCAGTAGTCCTTTTTCCCCGGCTTGATATGCTTTTTCTACAAAGGGTTTTATGACACCTGTTCCTGTTCCCCAGCTCACATGAAAGCGAGGAACTGAATTTCCATGTCCTATTGCCGATCCGTCACCACGCTCTGCCCATCCTACCATAAACATAAGCTTAATTCCCATCTTGGTAATGTATTCGTATTTTTCGCCTGCAGCAAATTTTAAATAAGCCTCGGCCCATTTTCTAGGCCAGTAATCTTCTTGCCGATCAAATCCTGCAGTACCTTTCCAATCCTGTAAAGCCAGCTCATAAGAATCTTTAATTCCCATTCTTCTTTGTTGGGGTGAATTGATCAAAAATAATCCTCCAAAGGACCAAAATGCCTGTCCACCGATATTTTGCTCGGTTTCCTGATCCAATAACAATACTTTTTTTCCGGCATTGGTTATTTCCATAGCAGCCGTTAATCCTGCTAGTCCGGTTCCTATGATAATGGCATCAGTCTGGAATATTTCCTCCATTTGTATCAAATGTTTTTTGATTCGACAATAGTTTATATAAATGTATAAAATATTTGTACTTGAGCAGTCTATTTATTTCAGGACTCTTAATTAATCCTATATTTTAAAACATGATCATGCTGATGTGCAGCAGTATTGGGCTTTTTTTATCTTTGTTAAAAAATCAATAAAATGAGTGAAATTGATCAATATCAGGTATTTGCCGTAGCAAAAGACGGAACAAGGCAGGCGGTTGAAGCAGAATTTATTATTGTACAAATGGAAGAGGAGGAAATAGAAATTTCCCTGAGACCTCCTCATCCTGTTTACAAAGGAAAATTAACATTGGCAACAGGTTCAGCGATCCAAGGTCGCGAGAATGAGAGAGGAGCAGGAACTCAATTGATCATAGAGCCCGGAGCTTCAAACGTTATTCATATTATTCCTAAAAAGCTTTAGTATAGTTAAAAATTTAAATATAAAAGCAACATTCTTAAATCTTACACCTTCAACTTTTTTTATCTTTGTGAAAAAGAGAAATATGAAGTATTTGCTTATTATGGTATGTTTTGTCTGTTCCATTTTCAACCAGGCACAACAAAAGCCCGACCCTTGGAAAGACAGCCAACTGATGGATCCTGCATTATTGGCATCCCGTATTGTAAAAAATAAAACAAAAGACCTGATCATCCTTTCTGTGGGGCCGGAAGCTATTATTAAAGGTTCCGTCGATATAGGACCTACCCATGAACCTGAAAATCTGGAAAAATTAAGAAATTATCTTAAAAATATTCCTAAAGATAGAGAAATCGTTATCTATTGTGGATGCTGCCCGTTTGTAAAATGTCCAAATATCCGTCCCGCATTCGGATTATTAATGGAAATGGGCTTTAAAAATGCAAAACTTCTGAACCTTCCGAAAAATATTAAAACAGATTGGCTGGATAAGGATTACCCTACAAATGATTAATATGAAGTGTTATTTTACCATAGTATTTTTAATCTTCTTTTCAGGAAGTATTTTTGCTCAAAACAAAATACAAGTAGGGAAGAGAGTTCCTGAAATTACTATGTCTAAAGCAGATGGAACTCCTTTTTCACTTTCCTCATTGAAAGGAAAATTTGTATTGATTGATTTTTGGGCTACCTGGTGTGCACCGTGTGTAGAAGAACAACCGGAACTGAAAGCTTTATATGAGACTTATTCAGCTCATGTAAAGAATAATACCTTTGAAATATTGGGTGTTTCTTTAGATAAGAATAAAGAAAGCTGGCAAAAGGCCATCGATCGTTTTGCCATCAACTGGATACAGATAAGCGATTTAAAGTTTTGGAAAAGTCCTGTAGCAAAGTCCTATGAAGTAGATGAGCTTCCCTTTAATGTTATTATTGACGGGGAGGGAACTATTATTGCTAAAAATATTCATGGTAAGGACCTAGAAGACTTTTTAAAGAAAAATCTAAGTTCAAATTAGAGATATATAAATCAGAGAAAAGAGTGGCAAAATTTTGCCACTCTTTTTTGTATCTGACTGTATATTTTAAAAATTGATTGAGTTTTTACTTCAATTTTTAAATAATAAACTTTCTTTTTAATCAATCTTTGTAAGGGTGATTCGGTAGGTTCTGTTTACATTTCCGTTATTCGTTACATTGATTGTTCCTGCAGAGGGCATAGCCAGTGTATAATTAAGTGCAGTACTATTTCCTCCATCCTGGCATCCGGATATTCCGGGCCAATCTACTGCCACACTTGTTCTTACTGTTTGGGTGAAGTTAGGTCGCGCAGGAGGAGTTCCGTTGGTCACGAAGCCAATCTGACCATTAAGTCCGTAATAACTGTTAAAAGAAAAGTTATGAATAATGAATTCGGCTGTACTGGTATTAACGCAACCATCACTTACTATAACAACGGCTTTATAAACACCTTGTACCACTCCTGTTATTAGGGCCCCTGAAGCCCCTGAAGCAAGATTAACCTGGCTGAATGTAAGACTGCCATACGTAGAGCTGGGAGATCCTTTTACAACAACGCCTGTTGGATCTGCATATAACGGTGCAATGACCGTTGAACCGATAGCCTGATTGACCGTTCGTATTCTTGTTGTCCCATTAACATCCAGTAAATTCGTAGGAGCTCCCGTTCCGATTCCTACATTTCCTGTTCTGATGGATACCACTCCCTGCGCTGAATTTGAAGCTACATTTCCTCCCAATGACACGTCGCCGTTATCATTGAATACCATACGACGTATATTATTAACCCGATCCATGATTTCAAGTGAATTTGATGCTCCGGTTGTTCCTCCTGTAGAAGGAGATAATGCCCATTGAGAAGTGGAAGTGCTGAAACGAGATTCACCACCATCAATATGTAACTTTCCAGCCGGTGTATTGGTACCAACTCCCAAACTTCCGGTAGGAGTTACAGTGACATCATTAGCTTGTTGAGCAGCTGTAGGAGTTCCTGTCGCCGGATTATCTTTTGCCGCATCAATAGTGAAAGATCCTTGTGGATTCGAAGTATGAATACCAACCTGGCCATTTAGTTTAACTGAAATAAGGGATACAATCAAAACAATGGGTAATAATTTTTTTTGCATAGATAGTTTTTTAATTCATTTAATGTGTTGTAAAAATAACAATTATATTTATAAATATCACCAATTAATGAAATATTATTAAGAAAATTAACTATTGTAAATCAGAAACTAAGGTAGGATTTTATGGATTTATTAAACAGTCTGATATGATGGCAGAAATTATGTAAAATAGAAATAAAATATTCATATACAGGTAATAGCTTTTAATAGATGGTGCATGATCTTCATGTATCCTAATTGCTATTTTTAATTCTATGAACAAGAACTTTTTACTTCGTTTAGCATTATCTATAATTTTGTTAATGCATAGTGTGGTCTCTATTTTCAGTGGAGATGTTAATAATTTTGGCCATCTTTACTTGGATACTATAGGTTTTAGCCCTGTAGGGATTTATCTAGCCTGGGCCATTAAACTGACTCATCTTCTGTCGGTACCATTGCTCTGGTTTGATCGATGTATAAAGTCCGTTGCGGTCTGTAACATTGTGATTTTTATTTTCGGAATATACTATATTCACTGGCAAAATGGCTGGTTTGTTGTGGGAGGAGGAACTAATGGTATTGAATTTAATATTCTGTTAATTTGTTGCTTCCTGAATCTTATGTTTCCTGAAATTCGTTTAAAAAAAACGAGGTAAATTGATGAGATGACATAACAGGTTGTTTATAGATGAAAATTTTCTTTTGATAGACTTTATATTTTTATATTTGATCGAATAATATTACTTTATAGCTCTAAATTAAATGCATTTGAGACCTATTGGAAAATCTAAACTTCGGATTCATTTGGTATTTTGGATATTGTATTATATTCTGGAGGTCTATCTTGATTTTTATTGGTCCAGATATCAGTTCCCGGGTTTTAAATGGCAAATAAGACTTCAGAATACATTGATGTTGGAGCTGGGGTATCTTTTTATAAAAGTTCCACTGGCTTATTCTTTACTGTATGTATATGAAAAGGCACATCTCAAGAGATTTTTAAAATATATGCTTTCCATTTTTATTGTAGTACTGGCTGTATTAGTACATAGATGGTTTACCCATTACATCATGTATCCTTATATCTATGGTATTACAGAGACCCAGGATGGCAAAGAACTTTCCGGATATATGAACGGTCTGGTAGCCTTTAATTCTTTTATGGATCTTATTTTTATGGTTGGGTTAGTTTTTGGAATTGAAATCACAAGGCAAAAAAATCTTTTAAAAGAGCAGATTTCTCAATTAAAATCAGAAAAGCTGGATCAGGAATTGAATATGCTAAAGGCGCAGATCAATCCACATTTTCTTTTTAATACACTCAATAATATTTATGGATTAGCCTTAAAAAAAGCTGATGAAACACCGGAGATTATTTTACAACTTTCAAAGGTGATGCGGTATAATATCTTTGAGGCTGCAGACAAAAGCATTTCCATAGAAAAAGATCTTGAAAATATCAAAGATTTTATCCATATTCAGAAGATAAGGTATCATCATCTCACCATCAATCTTAATGAAGATATTGATAACCCTTCCCAGGAAATTTCACCGTTGATACTGATCCAGTTTATTGAAAATGCTTTTAAACATGGGATATCAGAAAGCTTAGGGGAATCATTTATCAATATCAGTATTCAACAGAAGAAAGGTATTCTTGATTACCGTGTTGAAAACTCAAAAGAAGAAAGTTCTCATCAGAATTCTACCAAAATAGGGGTGAAGAATATCCGTAGACAACTTGAACTGCTTTATCCTAAGCATATTCTGAATGTTGAGGAGAAGAACGAAAGATATATTGTACAACTAATTATTGATTTTAATGATACATTCAGAGCCTAAAAAATACAACTGCATTATTGTAGAAGATGAACCTATTGCTGCAGAAATTCTGGAAAATTTTATCTCCCGGGATAAAGAACTCAATCTTGTTGGTAAATGTTCAGATGCGGTATATGCCAGTAGCCTTTTAAGCATTCATGAGGTAGACCTTATGTTTTTAGATCTTCACCTTCCTGTAGTAAAAGGCTTTGATTTTTTAAGAAAAACAAAAAATCCTCCGTTTGTTATTGTTACAACAGCCTACCATCAATATGCGGTGGAAGGATATGAACTGGATATCGCAGATTACCTTATGAAACCTATTCCTTACGATCGTTTTGTAACGGCTATCAAGAAATTTAAGCATCTTATAGAAGCTGAGGAAGCCTTACTGGAGGTGGCTGAACGTGATTATATTTTCAT
The DNA here is from genome assembly GCA_963518055.1 of uncultured Chryseobacterium sp. Lineage (GTDB taxonomy): Bacteria > Bacteroidota > Bacteroidia > Flavobacteriales > Weeksellaceae > Chryseobacterium. The sequence goes on along the minus strand of CAUQIC010000005.1, from coordinate 138,083 downwards.
CAGCAGCGGTAAAAAGCAAATTAAGATTATTCTACAAGACATTTTTTATATTGAAAGTTTAAGGGAATACATTACTGTTCATACCAAAGCAGAGTCCCTGACCTTTAAAATGCCGATCAGTAAAATAGGCGAAAATTTACCTCCCGGCATGTTTACAAGAATTCATAAGTCTTACATTATTTCGCGATCAAAAATTGAAGTGAAATCTGCGAATATGATTCAGGTAAATGGTAAAAAACTTCCGGTTGGCAGAACCTATAAAAATGGGATAGAATTTTAGATCTATCTTTTTTATTCTTTAGATCGCTTTGTAAAAACTTCCGAAATAATCTGTATACTCTGTTCCAACTGTTCTTCCGAAAGTGCGCCGTAACTTAACCTGAAACCATTCACACCGTCTCTGCTATACTGTTTAGGGTGAATGATCTTTATATTTTTATCCAGTAGAGAAGCCGTTATGGTATCCCAATTCAGCTGGGCTTTAGGAACAATCCAAAAGGCCAATCCTCCCTCTGGTAAAGTGAAATCTGCAATACCTTTCATATATCTGTTCAAAAGATCATAGACGAAATCTCTTTTATTTTTATAATAAACGGTAGCCTTCCGGATGTGTTTTTTTACAGCTCCTTCTTTAATCAACTGGAGAACTGCCTGTTCCATAATGACATCTCCATGTACGTCAATAATTTTTCTCAGGTTTCCAATCTTCTTTAATAAATCCTGATTTTTGGTGGCAAGATATCCAATTCTTAGAGCCGGAGCTACCACTTTGCTTAATGTTCCTATATACACATAGTTTTTAAGCTCCGGAAAGCTGGAAACTGGGAGAATAGGACGATATCCAAAATGAAATTCATTATCATAATCATCCTCAATGATCGTAATATTATATTGATTAGAAAGTTCTATAAGTTTTAATCTTCTGGCTAAACTTAAGGTAACTGTGGTGGGATATTGTCTATGAGGAGTAATGTATATTGCCTTAATGTCTTGATGGAGAAGCAAAAGCTTCTCAACCGCCTCCATATCAATTCCTTCTTCATCCACGGATACTGGTAAGAGCTGAGCCCCTGCATATTCAAAAGCATGCCATGCAGGCTGATATCCGGGATCTTCAACAATAATTTTGTCTCCGGAAGTCAGCAGACTTTGAGCTGACAAAAACATTCCCATCTGGCTGCCTCTGGTAATGGAGATTTCAGTTTCACGGATATGCATTCCTCTTTGATGGTTCAGCATTTGAGAAATCATTTTTCGGAAATCTATATCACCGTGTTCATCCCCATAGCCCATCATTTGCCATTTTGCTTTAATACTGAAAATCTGTCTGTAGGCTCTGGCTAATTCGGTTACCGGTGCAATTTTACTGTCCGGATGGCCATCATCAAAATTAATTAATAAGCCTCCGGGTACAACAGACTGATCTTGAATATGAGTATTTCTGTCTGTTATTTTATTTTGTAGAGCAGGAAGCTTTTCGGACACAAAAATTCCTTTTCGTTCTTTGGAAATTACCCATTCTTCATTCATTAGAACCTGATAAGCTTCAACAACCGTATTTCTGTTAATCTTTAATGTAGCAGCAAGATTTCTGCTTCCGGGAAGAGCATCTCCGGGTTTTAACCTGCCTGAACGAATATCGGTTATAATGGTATCTGCAATTTGTAAATACACCGCTTTATCAAGCTTTTTATCTATGGCTAGTTCTAATTTCCAAGGTCGAAGCATCTGGACTATTTATTTATGTAAAAACTGAGTCATTTAAACAGTCCAAATATAGAATAATTTTGTCATGCAATAAAGCACAAAACCATTTAATTTTTAAAATCATGGACAAGAAACAATTCAGTTCTAAAGATTTCCACGAAACTTTTTCAAGACCAACGTATGTAAAACCAAGTCATTTGATTCATAAAAATGTAGAAAATGCCGGGGAACACAATCAATTTTCAACTGAAAGAAAGCATCCTGTTTTCTTTGTAGATCTTCCGAGTAAAAATGTAAGCATGACGATTGGCGGATTATTACCGGGGCAACAAACCAACAGACACCGCCATACCTATGAAACGGTATTATTTGTTATTGAAGGCAAAGGCTGGACAGAGGTAGAAGATGAGAGGGTACATTGGGAAGCAGGTGATGCGGTTTATATTCCATCATGGGCGTGGCATAAGCATCAGAATCTAAGCGATACAGAACCTGCTAAATATATTGCTTGTGAAAATGCTCCCCAGTTACAGAATTTAGGAGTGGCTTTAAGAGAAGAGGAGGGCAGAGACCTATAATTTTTATCATTAATCATTATCATTTTAAATTGAATTATATATGACAAATGTTCCTTTTAAAGGGATTATAGCTTATCCTATTACCCCTTTTGATGAAAATGAAAAGATAGATATTCCTCTTTTTAAACATCTGGTAGAAAGATTAATTGTATCCGGGAATCACGGAATAGCACCGTTGGGAAGTACCGGAGTGATGCCATATCTCTCTGATGATGAAAAGGAGGCTATTACGGAAGCTACCATACAACAGGTAAAGGGGAGAATCCCAACTCTTGTAGGGGTTTCGAATCTAACCACAGAAAAAACAATTCATCATGCTCAATTTGCAGAGAAGGCGGGTGCTGATGCAGTAATGATTATTCCTATGAGTTACTGGAAGCTTACTGATGATGAAATTGTCGCACATTATGATGCTGTGGCGGGTAAAATTTCTATCCCGATTATGGCTTATAATAATCCGGCAACGAGTGGAGTAGATATGTCACCGGCTCTTTTAAAAAGATTATTGGAAATTCCCAATGTAACAATGATCAAAGAAAGCTCCGGAGATGTTCAGAGAATGCATTATTTGAGAAGAGAACTTGGAGAAGAGGTAGCATTCTATAACGGTTCAAATCCTCTGGCATTGGCTGCATTTTCTGCAGGTGCAAGAGGTTGGTGTACCGCTGCTCCCAATCTTATTCCGGAGCTTGCAATTAATCTTTACCGGGCAGTTGAGGAAGGGAATCTTGAAAAAGCAAAATTGGCTTTTTACCAGCAGTTTGACCTCTTAAAATTTATTGTTAATAAAGGATTGCCAAGGGCCATCAAAGCCGGACTTAATATTCTAGGGGAAGAAGGTGGAAATTTGAGAAGTCCTTTGAAGCCTCTTCAGGAAACAGAGGTGGAGGAATTACAAAGAATTATTAAAACAACTCTTAATTAAATTATTATGAAAAAGTCAGTTTTTTATCATGCAGGATGTCCTGTATGTATCAGTGCAGAACACGATATTATCAACCTTATCGGTTCAGAAAATGTCGAAATCATTCATTTAGGAAATGAAAAAAATAAAATTGCGGAAGCAGAACAGGCCGGAGTAAAGTCTGTACCCGCTTTGTTAACACCTAACGGAAACGTACTTCATATTAATTTTGGAGCATCCATGGAGGATGTGAAAAAATAGTAGTTTTTAATCTTGTAAAGGCGGTTCAATTACTGAATCGCCTTTTTTCAAATAAGTGGTATAGCACATCAATTTGATAAACATATTACATAAACGCAACTTTGTTGCGATAAAATAGTATATTTGCTTTGCTGTAAAAGTAAAAAAATAAAATCGGTTGCAGAAGTACGCTAGTGTCGGGCTTTTAGTCTCTCACTCATATCCTTGTCATTTTTGCAATTTATTTTTATATGGGTCTACATTTATTATAAAAAGCAATGATGAAAAACAAGCAGAGATATTTTTTAGCAATCTTTCTGATGGCGGGAGCAGTTGGAGCTTGTTCGCAAAATAGGAATGAAATAGGTTTTCAAACAGATAATGATAGTTATTTGGCTAACGGTTCCGATAGGTATTATACTAACGGAATTTTTATTTATTACCGGAAAGCGCTCCCTATAAAAGATGAAAAAATGACAGATCCTGCCAAGAAAATTTTTGGAATTGAAGTAGCTCAAAAGATGTATACTCCAAAATCGGCTTCGGTTTATCATTCTAAAGATATTGATCGACCTTTTGCCGGATTTTCTTATTTGGCTGTTCATTATAACATATTAAACTACAGTGAAAGTAATATATTACTGTCTTTACAATTAGGTGTTCTTGGCAAGGCATCCGGAGCTGAATCCTTACAGCATGCTATTCACCGCTTATTTAATCTGTACGAGCCCCATGGTTGGGAACATCAGATTGGTAACTATTTTGTGATTAATCTTTCATCAAGCTATAATAAATTGTTACTTCGCAAATCTTTTTTTGATTTAACCTTTAACAGCCAGGCTCATTTTGGAAATTGATTTATAGGTGGTGATATTGGTTCTACAATACGTATTGGAAAATTTAATGCCCTGTTTAACTCAATGAAAACAAAAAGTTTGACAGCCTACACCAAGACTTGTACATCTGCATCTTCTGAACTTTATTTTTATTATAGTCCCCAACTTAGCTATCAGGCTTATGACGCAACCATACAAGGAAATATGTTTAAAGAAAAATCTGATACAAAAGAGATTAATGCTATTCCTGAACAGTTTGTTATAAATAATCAGTTTGGAATTGATTACAGCAATAAACACTTTACCATTGGCATTGCAGCCACCATTCAGACAAAAGATGTAACAAGCATGAAAAAAACACAGCATCAATGGGGAAGTGTTACAGTCTCTTACTTAATGTAATTCAGTTTTTATGTTTACAAATATTAAAACGATATTGTCTCCATATCTCTTTACTACAAAGTAAAACCAGGCCTGATAGTATATAACTATCGAAAACCCGGTTTCATTCTTTTCTATGTTGATTTTTTTTAATTTCTAAGGCTATTCATGAATTAGGAGCTGTACTATTAGATAATGGCATTTCCCTCAACACCATCAGAGTTATTTGTTTTATGCCCGGTAATCGCCGAGGCTACAAAGCTGAATAGACTTACCAGTTTTCCTGCTTTGGTGTCCCAATAATAGGTTTCTTTGGGCTCTACACGAATAATTGTGACATTGGGATCATTTTTTCCGTCAAACCATGCTTTTGCTAATGGAGACCATTTTTCTTCAATTGTTGCTTGGTCTTTATACACTGATGCGGTTCCATAAACAGACAAATATTGGGAATCACTATTATTCATAAAAAACAATTGAACTCTACGGTCTTCTTTTATTTCAAAGTTTTTATTGCTGGTATCACTACTGATAAACCATAGATTTCCGTTGTCATCAGTTTCCTGAAGTGACATCGGTCGCGAGTTGACGGGCACCGTTTCTAATTCTGTACAGAACATACAAATTCTTGCTTTTTCCGACAGTTCTTTGATTTTTCTAATAGCTTCCAGATGGGTAAGGTTCTTTGTTGACATAATATTATTATTTTAAGTGATGGTTGTAGTAAAAACAAGCCCTTTCCATAGAGGGTAATACTTGTTTATACTGTAAAACATTCAAATACCCGACCAATTGAATTGAAAATGTGGTATGTAGTGTGAATTTTGATTAAAACAATTAATAAAATCATCATAAAACAAAATAATTTTATATCATCAAATTATAATGAGAGTATCAAAATTTGATGTCTGACCTTTTTTCTGGTGAAAAAACGTACAGCGGATTCTCAGCCATTTTAATAGATACAATTCCAAATTAAGAATTTGCCTTTACATATAAAATACATTAAATTTATGGCCGTCAGGATCTGCAAAGACAAAACCATAATAATGATCTCCGAAAGTTTCAGGCTCAGAGATTAATTTTCCTCCGGCCTTTTTAACTTCCTCTGCCCATTGATCAACCTGACTTTTAGTTTCAGCAGAAAGGGTGAATATGATTTCATTGGAATGGTGAGGGTTTCCAAATACTACGTTCTTTAGATTATTCTCTAGAATGTTTTTTAAGAAAAAATGGATAATCAATTCATTTTCTCCGGCAAAAAAACTTACTAACTCATTTGAACTATAGGGATTATTGGGCTTGAACCCCAGTTCTGTATAAAATTTTTGTGTACGTTCAAGATCGGATACAGCAAAGTTTGCCCAAATCATTTTTGCTTTCATACTATTTTCTTTTTGGTTGTATAAAATTAATACCTTCCATAAAAACTAAAGTTGCCCTGTGACAATATTTTGTGTTTTTAGGATATGTTTGAAAAGAATATAGGGAAGATATCCTTTGGGAATTAGATTCTAATCTCTGTAAATCAAGACATTATTTTCATAAACGTTTAAAAACGCCACTGTGTTAAGAAGATATCCCGAGACGGTAAAAGCAATCATGGAATAAAAGATTCGTGAAGATTTAAAAGCTTTTTATCAATAGGAAAATGGGCAGGAGAGCAGGTCTTTTATTCGACTAAAGTCCGTTGTAGAAATTGATGCTTTTTTCAGTCTTTAAAGCTATACAAAAGGATTTCTAAATGATAGAATGCTTAATTTAATTTAACATAATATATGAAAGAAATTATCATCAATACCATCAAGAAATTAGGAGGAAATACTACTGTTGTAAGCCCTGATAAAACCTTTGCTGAAAACTGGAAGAATATTAACTTTAATAATTATCTGTATGACAATAACTGAGATGTCTACGGAATTGATGAGTTTTATAAGAATCATAATCGTGCCTATGGGCAATATTTTTATAGAAACTGGAATTTCACACCGTTAAAAAAGATACACAAGATTATGAAGAGCTGGACGGACTTGTAATCGAAAATGAAGTGAGGAAAACTGTAGAAGGCAAAGAAATTGAATTTATCTGTATATTTTATTCTTAAAGTGTATTTTGATGAAATTCAAAATAAAGGAAGTCTGGAAAAATTTATGGACAAAGAAGAGTTCCGTGAAGTCGTTAAAAGATCTCTGGAAGAAAAGTAGGATAAATAATGGATTCTCAGAAGCTTATTGTACTATCCTGTTTGGGTAATTATTTGTCCTATAATTTATATTATGTTAAATTGATTATTATGACATATTTGTGTTCCGTATATTATATTATGTCAGATCATAATTTTAGTAAAATATTAGCTTCGTTACTACTTCTCGTTTTTATCTTAATTTTATGGTATTTCAGACCTGATAGTCAAATGCATCATTATATAAACAGGCTGTCCTTTTGGGACAGCCTGTTCTAAGAAGCTGAATTTTCTATTCAATATAAACCGATCTCTTTTATTTAGAAACCAAGGCCTTATAACTTTTGTTATCAAGAATGATAATATAAATTCCCGGGTTTTGAGGATTTATGTCAATAGAATTTTTATTGCTAAAAGGATTGGAAAGATTAGCTATCTCAACACCTTGTGGATTATAAACTTTAGCATTTTTAATATTTTTTAAACTCTTTCCTGTAAATTTAATTTTATCTCCTTTCACAGGATTTTCAGAAATCTTGATCTCACTGTCCGGATCTGGAAAGCTTGCTGATCTTTTTTTCAACTCATCATGACTGTCTCCGTCTTCATCATATTGGAATCCAAATTTCTTTTTGAGATTGGCTGAAGCCTCTGTTACAGCCTCTGCTCCAACCTCACGAATATTATGATTAATACAATATTCAATATATTGTCGTAATGCTTCCTGTGCACTTCCACGTATAGCAGTATTAGAATAAGGGATTCTAATATTATCAGGATTAGACAGAGTATAAGTGATCTTAGCACTTCTTACATCTTCATAAACATGTCCGTATAGAAGTGCAGCAGGCCGACCCTGATAACGAACTATAACAAAAACCCTATTGGAACCTTCCCCATCCATGTCTTCATCCAGCTCTAGCAGCATTGAGGATGTTAAGGATCTTCCCATATTCAATAAATCTGTATATAGATTACCAGTATTTGCACCTTGATTATTACTGCTAGAAGAACCACTTGTAGTTGACGCTGGATACCATTGGTTCAGTATATCACGAACCGTTGCCAATTGTCCCTGATTTGGATTAGCTATGACTTCTGTAGTAAAAGGGGTGCTGGAGTTAACCCAGTTATTATTAGTATAAGTTCTGGGTGCTGTTTGGGGGTAATTTTGTCGAAAAGCAGCCAAAGTAACCTCAGAAAGATAAAGATCATAATGCCCAATTGCTGCTGATTGCCTACTTTCAGTTGGCACAGGTATAGTGGTTGTAATACCGGATGTAGAAGGTCTGGGATGATCCGGTGTACCTCCATCTGCTATTTGAGCAAGAGTAAAGTTAGATGAAGCAAGCCTAAGCACCGGTAAGGTTGCATTATGTAAAATGGAATCAGCTTCATTTTTTCCTATATTTTCTACAGCACTGATTAATTCATGCTCAGTATCATTGTGTAATCCCGTTAACCCAGTAGTACCTGTAGCTAATATTTGGGCAATAGTACTGTTGAAATGTGTTGCATCAAAATCACGATAGCCTGTCAAAATGAGATATGGAGTAAGCACACTCATTACTTTATAGATACAATCATCAGATCCTAATGCTCGTGGCTTTCTCTTTAAAAATGCCTTCTCCAGGGGTGCCTTGCATTTCTTGCTGGCAGCGTATCCTATGTATGGGTCTTTCCCTCCCGTTAAAACAACATCAGAAAGGACCCATTCTAGTTTCCCTTTATTATTATTGGTAGCTGGCTGGTTGGTCCCTCCAGAAGGATTTTTCTCTCCAGAGATATAATTGAGTGAACTTTTTATAATATCGCAAGGACGGTTCATAAACATATTTACAATAGCAATAACCGGAAATACTACGCACTCTAACTGACTGGCACTAAAGTCTCTTTTATCCCGATGTTCATTGGGACGAGTATAGAATCCTGTACTTTGGATAGTAAGGCTCTTGTTATTATCAGAGTTACTTATTTCTATTTTATCCGGTACCAAACCATCATCATCTTGAGCATGGGCAGCCACGGTGATAATAGGCATTGGATCTAATATGTTTCCATTGCTATCTGTTTCAATTAATTGAAAAGAACAGATGCCTTCCGGTGTGATTTCATAAGAAGCGTAACGAAATGAAGCATTCTGGTTCAGATTTTTTTCAAAAATTGTTTTTATAGCTGAAGGAGACTGAGACTTTACAAAATTTTGCTGATTAATACTTATTTTCCCATCACTAACTAAGATTGACAAACAGTAATTTAAATCAAGGATATACTTTTGGTCTTTATTTGCAGAAAATTTGAAATAGAATGTTTTTATTTTATTTTGATCTGTTGTTGCATTAGAAGAATAAATCTCATTCATAATAAATTTATGAGATTTTTGGGGTTGTATAACTACAGTCTGTGCTATTAAGTGGGATGTGAATGATAGAGTTAAAAAGAAGATGGAAAAAATGCAAATCTTTTTTTTAATCAAAATATAATCAGCAATTTGAAAAATAGCAAAGCTAGATATTTTTAAATAATCTTTAAATGATTTTAATTTTTCAATCATGATAATCTGTATTTAGAATATTGTTTTTATTTCATATAAAATATTATAGTAATAGTATTGGAATAATTAACTCTCCTGTTTTATCTAAAGATTTTTTATGGAGGAGATACAATGCATATAGGCTCATAGATACTTATATATCTTTTCTATTACTTTTTACTTTAATAGAATATTACCAAAGTGTTATTTTATCCATATAGAAGGAATTGAAGTATATCTGTAGATCCTATGATCAGGACATTTCGTTTGTCTGATCCCATGAAAAAAATAGGAATGAGTAAAGTCAACACTTCCCTCCACCCTCTCTTACGCAATACTCCAGATCTACAGGAGTACATATTATGTGAAATAAACAATAGAAGATGCACTAAAACATTGAAAACCACCTAAACCAATTTTCTTGAGAAATATGAACATCAAAATGAACAGAAATGATTTTTTTAATTTGAAAAATGTTTGGAAATGATAACTAATTCTTGTTTTTTATAATTACAGACAGTGTGTTAGTTAAATTGTATATGTTTATATTTTTTCCTTCCTTTTAAAAACTTCTGGGAATTTGCATTTCGTTTATTACTTTGTTTCGTCTAATAAAATATCTAGTATTTTAAAATATACAGTATTGATATCGATATTGTCTGTATTACTTAATAGAACAATTCCTAACTCCTTTTCAGGGATTAATGCCAGCATACTTCGATAACCTATATCACCGCCATCATGCAAAATAGTTTTATAACCTTTATAAGGAAGTATAAACCAGCTTAATCCCATTTCTGCATTAAAATCAGGAACGTAAGTTGTAGGTGCTGTCATTTTTGAAAAAGTAACAGAAGAAATAATTTGTTTTCCTTTGTACTTTCCTTTATATATATTAGCAATTGCCCAATGAGAGAGTTCCAAAACATTTGAATTTAATGTTGAACTCGGTGCATGCATCCTATTATAAGGATATATTTCTCTAACTAAAGGTGGATTACCTTTATGAGGACTGGTACGCAAGCCATTTTTAATTTCAGGGTAATAAAAACTACTTTCTCCCATCTCCAGAGGATTGAGAATATTATCTTTTATATATTTCTCAAAAGACACTCCAGAAACTTTAGCAATCAGATCTCCCAGTACGTCATATGCAATATTACTGTAATGAAATGTTTCTCCCGGGGTACTTTGCATTGCAGAAACGGCCAAACTTTTTGTGTACCGTTCTAATGCCCCTTCATCAGAGAATGCTTTATCCCACTCATAGTCTTTTTCATCTTCAGCATTTGATATATCCAGCATTCCAGAGGTATGATTTAGCATTTGCTTAACTGTTATAGTCTTATAACGCTCATCTTTCAATTTAAAATAAGGAAGATAGGTAATTATTGGTTGGTCTATATCTATCTTACCCTGCTCTGCAAGTTGCATCACCGCAGTGGCTGTAAATGTTTTTGATATTGATGCAACATGAAAAGTGTTGGTTAATGTGAGTTTTTCTTTGGTTTGAATATTTTTAAATCCAAATGATTGGCAATAAGGAATGTTGGGTCCCTCTGTGATGGCTATTGAGATTCCAGGCACAGTATCACTTACCGCCTTAAGATATGATTCAATCTTTTGAAACTTTTGATTCTCTGTATTACTAATTTCTTCCGGTGCTCTATTACAGGAAATAATAAATAAAAAAAGAATGTAATAAATGTAGGTTGTTTTCATTTTTGAATTTAAAAAGGTTTTATACTTAACAAATTCTGCTGCTCAATAAGTTCACATGGTAATTTAAATATAATAGATGTATTCTTTTTATTCAATTACAAAAATATCAATAGTTATCCTCAACGAAGATTAAATATTCTTGTTTTTTTTTACTTTAATATGAATATAAGATTAACAGTAAAAACGTTACTTTCTTAGATCGAAAATCATTATAAATGAAAGCCCCGAAACAAAATCTACTTTTTTAAAACGAAGATTTTTCTTTATATTTATAGATAAAACATAATAAAAGAAAAAACAGCACAAAAAAAATAAATAAAAAATTATGGAGAAAAAGCAAGATTCACTACAATCTATTGTATTTGATTTTGACGGAACCTTAGCAGATTCTGCACAATGCGGAGTGATTGCTACTACTGAAGCCTTTAAAGTATTTGGTTTGCCCGTACCCACTGATAAAGATATTACAGATTTGATGGGAATTCCAATCGAGTCATCTTTTAAAACGCTGGGCGCTGATATTCTGAATGAGAGTCAATTTAATGAGCTCTTATCGTCTTTTAGAGAAATTTATAAATTAAATTCAGATAGTACCATTGTCTTATTTCCCGGGATTTATGAAATGTTGGACACCATTAAAAAGAGTCAAAAAAATATTGCGATTGTAAGCAGTAAGAAAACAGATGTACTGAAAAAGAACTGTAAACAATTGAAAATAGATAACTTTATTGATGTATTTATAGGATCAGATCTTGTACACCTTCATAAACCTGCACCTGAAGGCCTCCATTTAGCTTTGAAGCTAATGAATAACACTGATTTGGCTAAGGTAATTTATGTCGGAGATGCCACTGTAGATATTATGATGGGAACAAGTGCCAGAGTAAAAACCTGTGCCGTCTTATGGGGCGCGCATTCTGAAGAAGAACTGATTAATTCCAAACCTACTTATATTGCTCCGGATATTCTTACGTTAGAAAAAATACTTGGGCTTACTGATTAAAGTCCAGACAAATAATAACATACAAATAATCCCGGGTTGATGATCCGGGATTATTTGTATGAAAATTAATCTGTTTAAAGAAACGCTTAAAATATATTCATAAAATTCAGTTTTCATTCAGATTTTAATTTTACTTTTAACTAAAATAATTGCATGAAAATATTGGTTATCGAAGATGAAGTTGCACTGAGCAAAAGTATAGTTACCTATTTGAAACAGGAAAATTATCTTTGTGAAGTTGCAACCAATTTTAATACGGCGATTGAAAAAGTAGATTCGTATGATTATGACTGTATCCTGCTTGATATTTCATTGCCTGATGGTAACGGGCTGAATGTTCTAAAGGCTTTGAAAGAAGATGATAAAACGGACGGTGTTATTATCATTTCTGCCAAAGATTCCATTGATGATAAAATAGCCGGACTGCAACTAGGCGCTGATGATTACATTCCTAAACCTTTCCATTTATCAGAATTAAGTGCAAGGATTGCGGCGGTAATTCGTCGAAGAAGGTTTAATGGGGGAAATATTCTGGTATTTCATGAAATAACCATTGATACATTGGCTAAAACCGTAACGGTAGATAATCAGGCCATAGATGTAACCCGGAAAGAATATGATCTCCTCCTCTATTTTACGATCAATAAAAACAGAGTTCTTTCTAAAACGGCAATCGCAGAACACCTTTCCGGAGAAAATGCAGAGGTCTATGATAATTATGATTTCATCTATGCCCATATTAAAAATCTGAAAAAGAAACTTGCTGCTGCAGGTTGTAAGGATTACTTGAAATCGGTGTACGGCATGGGATATAAATTTGAATATTAAATGAAATTAATCAATTACATATCACGCAATTATCTTATTTATGCTATTCTTATTTTATTAATAGCGATTCCCGTATTTTATTTTTCCCTGCAGTATCTGATGCTGAAAAGTCTGGATGAAAATATGAATCATCAGAAAACATGGATTAAAAAGCAGCTAAAAACAACCATACCGGATAATTTTATTTCTTTTGAAAATAGTATTGTTGTTCGCCCCTCTCATAATCCTAAAATCTTTGACTCCCTGTATAGTGAGCCTGTTTTTATCGCTGATGACAATGAAACTGTTATGCATAGGGTTCTGCTCTCTAATACGATGGTTAACGGTAAGGCTTATGAAATCAGGATCCAGAAATCAATGATTGAAGATGAAGACTTGCTCAACAGCATTTTGGTACTACAACTGATATTGGTGGTTGCTTTATTGGTTGGTTTAATGATTATTAATTTTCAATTGTCTAAAAAGCTATGGAAGCCTTTTAACGATATTGTTGATAAGCTCAACCTTTATAGGGTAGACAATAATGAAGAATATCAATTAATCCCTACCAATATTGAAGAGTTTAAAAACTTAGGAACTTCTATTAAGGATCTTACCAAACGTAATCAAAAACTCTATAAAACCCAGAAAGAGTTTACGGAAAATGCCTCTCATGAACTTCAGACTCCCATAGCAGTTATACAGAGTAAGCTAGAATTGTTGATGCAGACAACTCCCCTCTCTGAAGAACAAGCTGATTTGATAGAAGATATTTCTATCACCGGAAACAAAATGCAACGTCTCAATCGTACCCTTTTATTATTGACGAAAATTGAAAATAACCAATTTCCGGATACGGAGAGATTAAAGATCAAAAGCATTGTTCAAAAGCTGCTGAATCAGTATGAAGAGCCTGCACAGCAGAAAAACCTGCAATGGAGTATTCTTTTGGACAATGAAATAGAGGTTACTGCAAACCCTATTCTTATCGATATTTTAATTGGAAATATTCTTTCCAATGCGATAAGGCATTCAATAAACGATGATACAATTTTTGTGAAAACCTCCGGTCAAGAGCTTATAATTTCCAATCCGGCTCTAAAAAAACTTAATGAAGAAGATTTATTTCAACGGTTTAAAAAACAGTCGGAAAACACCAACAGTATTGGACTTGGGCTTGAAATGAGCAAAAAAATATGTGATCTGTATCATTACGAGATTGGATACCATTTTTCTGATAACCAGCACGTATTTAGTATCCATTTTCAATAATTTTTACTTTTTTTAAAAAATTCAGGATCTCTACAGAATGTTTGATCAGTTTTACACAATTAATAATAAAAAAGTGTACCAATGAAAATAAAAACTTTGATCTTAGTATTCACAACAGGGTTCAGTACAATACTATTTGCACAGGAGAAAAAAGAAAACGGTAAAATTCCTTTAGCTGTTGAAAAAGCATTTCAAAAAAGCTATCCCAATACTAAAGTTAAATGGGAAAAAGAAGCCGGAAAATATGAAGCCGGCTTTAAACAAAACGGAAAAAAAATGAGTGTTTTATATTCTGCAGCCGGTATCATGGAAGAAAGTGAAGTAGAAGTTCCTATAAATCAACTACCTGCATCCGTTACCCAATATACAACGCAACATAAATTAGGAACGATAAAAGAAGCCGCAAAAATCACAAAGGCAGATGGCTCTGTACTCTATGAAGCTGAAGTGAAATCCGGAGATGCACTTTTCGATGTCAAAGGCAATTTTGTAAGCCTACAAAAAGATTAGGGTCATAGAAAATGAAATATTGATAAGCAACCGGTTGGAAACATCCGGTTTTTTTTATGATTATTTATCTTGTAAAAAAACCAAATAAGCCCTAAAAATTCAGAATTCAAACAGAATTGTGTTTCAACTTTGAACTAACAATTTGAAATAGTTTGTATGAACACAATCCACACATATCTGACCCGATGGTTTATCGTTCTGACCACCCTATTACTTTGTTTTTCTGTTAAAGGACAAACAACAGAACACACACTTCCCTATTTTATTACAACCGCACAAACGAACAGTCCCTTGCTCAACGATTATAACAATCAGGTCATGTCCAACAAAATTGATAGCCTGAAATTAAGAGCTACTTATGGTTTTATTATCTCCGGAGAAGCGAATGCAGGTTATTCACCTAATATTAAAGGCTGGGGGTATGATAATGCTCTAACTAACGGACAGTCGCTCTTCGCAGGAATTAGAGTGGCCAGAGAATTCATCAGCAGGAATAATCTTGATACAAGATTGAAAGCTTATGATGCAAGCATTGCACAGATTCTGGCACAGAAAAATCTTAGTATTCAAACTTTAAATAAGCAGATTACAGATCAGTACATTGCTACCTATACCAGTCAGCAACGCTATGAATTAAGCCGTGAAATTATCCATTTACTTAATCAGGAAGATGTAATTTTAAAAAAGCTTACCCAATCTTCTGTCTTTAAACAAACGGATTATTTAACCTTTAAAGTTACCTTACAGCAGAACGAGCTTACTCTACAGCAGCAGCAAGCTGAATGGCAAAGTAATTACGCTCTTCTCGATTATTTGTGTGGTATTGTGGATACGCATTTTCCTGCCTTAGAAGCTCCTAATATTAGCAAAACACTCACTCCAATTGATTTTAAAACCAGTGTATATGCTCAAGCTTATAAAGCTGACAGTCTCAAAATCACAAATGAAAGTGAGATTATTAAATACAATTATAAACCAAAAATTACTGCGTTTTCTGATGGCGGTTATCAATCTTCATTTACTCAAACACCTTATAAAAATTTTGGATTAGGGGTCGGTGTAGGAGTTTCTATCCCCATATATGATGGACATCAGAAAAAAATGCTCCTGCAGCAAAATCAATTGGCCTTACAGACCCGCCAGAAATATCTGGAGCAAACGGAAAGACAATACCAGCAGCAAATTTTTCAAATACAGAATCAGATGGAACAATATTATAAAATGATAGGAACGGCCAATCAGCAGATCAGTTATGCTAAGACACTGGTAGAAGCTAATGCCAGACAACTTCCGACAGGAGATGTAAGAATGGTGGATTTTATTTTATCAATTAATAATTTACTAAGCCTTAAAGGCAATATTATCCAGTACAATTCCACCTTATTTAATTTACAGAATCAAATGCAATACCTTATTATTCAATAGTCATGAAACAATTATTTTACCTGATATTAGGATGTGTTTTTACATTGAGCTGTAAAAAAAATGATGTTGCTGCTACCGAAGAAACAAAGCCTGCGGAAAAGCCTAAAACGGAAGTTTCTATTGCCTATCCTTCTGATACCATTCAGCTTAATAATGAGGTGACTTTGAATGCAACAGCTACTTATCTTTTAAAATCCGATGCAAAAGCCAACAGTACCGGTTATATTACGAATATGGCCGTCAGACTTGGAGACAAAATAAACCGTGGGTCAGTCCTTTTCGGATTGCAGACTAAAGAAGCA
The DNA here is from genome assembly GCA_963518055.1 of uncultured Chryseobacterium sp. GTDB lineage: Bacteria > Bacteroidota > Bacteroidia > Flavobacteriales > Weeksellaceae > Chryseobacterium. The sequence goes on along the minus strand of CAUQIC010000005.1, from coordinate 121,681 downwards.
AGAGCTTTGGGCAATACAATTAATCAGCTAGACAGATCTTTTCGATTTAGTGGAACAACAACTGTTGTAAGTCCTGCAACGGGATACGTGGTGATGTTGAATCATCAAATCGGAGATTATGTACAGGATGGTGAAATCCTTGCCACTATTACTGATGCTTCCAGCTTCGGATTTGTTGTGGACGTTCCGTATGAATATCTGCAACTGATAAAAAATAAAAATTCTTTATCCGTAAAATTACCTGACGGAAATAATCTTCCGGCTAAAATTGCTAAAATAATGCCTTCAGCAGATGCAATATCTCAGACCGTAAAAGTCCTTCTGCAAGTCTCTAACAGTAATAATATTCCTGAAAATTTAATTGGTACGGTTACTTTTTCCAAATCAACCGCCTATGGGCTGTCAGTACCAAAAATGGCTGTATTAAGTGATGAAACTCAATCTTCTTTTTGGGTTATGAAAATGACTAATGATACAACAGCAATAAAAACACCTGTGGTAAAGGGGATTGAAACGGATAAGTATATTGAAATAAAATCAGGAAACCTAACAACAAAAGACAGGGTGATTACTTCCGGAAACTTTGGATTGGATGATACGGCTACTGTAAAAATTAAAAACCCTTAATGAGATGAAAAAATCATTCTTTGTAACCTACAGAAGTCCTCTGTTGATTCTGATTTTTCTGATCCTTACAGGCGGTATTTATTCATATACCAAAATACAGTCTGCCTTATTTCCACAGGTTACTTTTCCAAAAATAAAAGTAATTGCAGATGTAGGGCAACAACCCGTTGGGCAAATGACTGTGGGGGTGACTAAAGTATTGGAGAATGCCATTAAAAAAGTTCCTGATCTTCAAGTTCTTAAAAGTACAACCAGTAGAGGAAGTTGTGAAATTTCTGCATTCATGTCCTGGAAAGTAAATGTGGATCTGGCAAAACAACAGGTAGAAAGCAGTATTAATGAAATTAGAAATCAGCTGCCTCCGGAAACCAATATTACGGTAGAAAAGATGAGTCCTTCTATCCTTCCGGTAATAGGATATTCTTTAAATTCTGATACTAAAGATCCCATAGCACTTAAGCAACTGGCTTTATATACCATCAAACCTTTTCTCTCTCAGGTTCCGGGGGTAAGTGAAATAAGAGTGATCGGTGGCCAGGACAAAGAATTCAGGGTTTTGATGAACCAACAGATGATGGCCCGTCTAGGTATTACTTCAGGAAATGTTGAACAGGCTATTAATGCTACAAATTTCATCAAATCAAACGGATATTCTTCAGACTTCAGATACCTGTATCTTACACTTACCGATGCACAGATCCGCAATGAAAATCAGCTAAAAAACCTGGTAATCAGTAATAATGGCAACCGAATCATTGTATTAGGTGATATTGCTGAAATTAGTATTCATAACGCGAAACAATATATTAAGGTTAATGCTAATGGAAAAGAGAGCATCTTGATTGCGGTCATTCAGCAGCCTAATGCTAATGTCGTGGAGCTTACCAATGCCATGAATGCTAAAATTAGTGATTTACAGAAAACACTGACAAAAGATGTGGTATTAAAGCCTTATTACGTACAGGCCGATTTTGTAAATGACTCTATCAAAAGTGTAACAGATGCTTTATGGATAGGTCTTTTATTAGCCATTATTGTTGCGATTATTTTCTTACGCTCATGGAAGGCCAGTGCTGTGATATTAATTACAATTCCTGTTACTTTGAGCCTTACGATGCTGGTTTTGTATGCTATAGGACAGACTTTCAACATCATGACTTTAGGCGCAATTGCTGCTGCGATCGGTCTTATTATAGATGATGCGATTGTTGTTGTGGAACAAATACATCGTACCCACGAAGAACATCCTGAGGAATCGTCCAAAACGTTGGTTCAGAAAGCGATTAATTATTTGTTGAAGGCAATGGTAGGTTCTTCATTAAGCACAATTGTGATTTTTTTACCTTTTGTCTTAATGAGCGGAGTTGCTGGAGCTTATTTCAAAGTCATGACAGATACCATGATCATTACTTTGATCTGCTCCTTCTTTGCCACATGGATTTTGCTTCCGGTCATCTATTTATTCCTTTCTTCAGAGTCGATAAAAGAAAAGAACATACAGCATCACGATGTAAAAGAAAGAAAATGGGTCGGGTTTTTCATCAGAAAACCGATATTCAGCTATCTGTTCGTTTTGTTTCTTATCATCATTACCGCTTTTATTTTACCCAATATCAGTACAGGTTTTTTACCGGAAATGGATGAAGGCAGTATCGTACTCGACTATAAATCTCCTCCAGGAACTTCCTTGGAAGAAACTGACAGGGAGCTTAAAATAGTGGAAAAAATCATTGTCGCCAATCCTGATGTTGCGGCCTATAGCAGAAGAACGGGAACTCAAATGGGATTTTTTATCACAGAACCTAATACCGGAGATTACCTGATTCAGTTGAAAAAAAACAGGAATAAAACCACTGCTGAAGTTACAGATGAAATCCGGTCAAAAATAGAAGCATCGGGACTTCCTTTAACGGTTGATTTCGGGCAGGTGATTTCAGATATGCTGGGCGATTTGATGAGCAGTGTACAACCCATTGAAATTAAAGTTTTCGGTACTGATCAGAAGGTTATTGAAAATTATTCAAAAAAGATAGCTGATATTGTTGGAAAGGTAAATGGCACAGCTGATGTATTCGATGGAATTGTCATTGCGGGACCTTCAATGATTGTTAATCCTAAGTTATCTGTTCTAGCTCAGTATAAAATTGGATTGCCGGATTTTCAAAGCCAGCTTCAGGCTAATCTGGACGGGAATGTGGCAGGAAATATCTTTGATCGGGTTCAGTTTACTCCTATCAGGTTGTTATATAACAGTAAAACTAATCAGTCCCTTAATGATATCAACAACAGTATGATTTCCTTACCTGACGGTACATTAAAACCTTTAAGTGAATTTGCAACCGTAAGTGTTACCGGTGGTTCAGCAGAAATAAACAGAGAAGACCTACAGACGCTTGGTATTGTAACCGCAAGGCTTGATAATGGGGATCTGGGAGGGACGATTAATGAAATTCAGAAACAGATTGGTCAACAAATAAAGCTTCCTGCAGGATATTCTGTGATCTATGGAGGAGCTTATGCAGAACAGCAAAGATCTTTTCGGGAGCTTTTGATTATTTTGGGAATTTCCTGCCTATTGGTATTTTCTGTCATGCTTTTCTTATTCCGAAATATTACGGTAGCCTTTCTTATTTTATTTATTTCTGTTCTGGGAATTTCCGGTGGAATCCTGTTGCTTTATTTCACTAATACTCCATTGAATGTAGGAAGCTATACAGGGTTGATTATGATGGTGGGTATTATTGGAGAGAATGCCATTTTTACCTATTTACAATTTCATGAAAGCCTTGCTTCTAAAACAAAAGAACAGGCTATTATATATGCGATCAGTACACGACTTCGCCCAAAATTGATGACCGCATTAGGAGCTATTATCGCTCTAATGCCATTAGCCTTGGGAATTGGTACAGGAGCTCAGATGCACCAGCCTTTGGCCATTGCGGTAATTGGCGGATTCTTGGTAGCGCTCCCCCTTTTACTTATTGTATTTCCAACTTTATTAAATAAAATCCAATTAAAACAAACAGAAGAATGAAATTCTTAATCTTCCTTCTATTGCCTTTCGCAATATCTGCTCAGAATGACAGCCTCAGTAAACCGGTAAAAGACAGTGTTGTAGCCATGGCTGCTAACCCTATTATTAAAGACAGCCTGTCTACCCAAACTCCTTTTAAGCTCAAACCCAAACAATTTATCATCCCCGGTGTATTGATCACCTATGGAGTATTAGCCACAGAGACAAAATGGTTTAAGAAAATCAACTTTGATACCCGAAACGAAATAAGAGAAGATCATCCTACTTTCCGAACCAGTATTGATAATTATACTCAATTTTTACCGGGGGCTGCAGTCTTTGCTCTTCAGGCCTTTGGAATAAAAGGTCAAAGCTCCGTTAAAAAGGAACTGATTGTATATGCGATGTCTATAGGTATCTCTACAGCGATTGTAATTCCTGCTAAGAGGTGGACTAACCAGGAAAGACCGGACGGTAGCAACAATCAGTCTTTTCCTTCCGGGCATACGGCTCTGGCTTTTGCTTCTGCCGAGTTCCTCCGTAGAGAATACTGGAATGTTTCTCCCTGGATAGGCATTGCCGGGTATGCTGTTGCCACCGGTACCGGAATTCTAAGAATATATAACAATAAACATTGGCTGGGGGATGTTGCTGCGGGAGCCGGCGTTGGAATCCTTTCTACAACACTGTCTTATTGGCTTTATGATAAGATTCACCTGGGTAAAAACAAAAATAATCAGGCCCACATCTTTCCGGGCTATAATAACAAGCAATTCTCTATTGGCCTGATCAAACAATTCTAAAAACTCCTTTTTCAACTCAAAAAATATAAATAAGATTATGAACACAAAATTCGTTTCAGTGATAGTTATTTCTCTTGTTTTTTCACTCCATATTTATGGACAGAAGAATGATCCGATGAAAGTAATTGATACATTTCAGATCGGTGGAGATGATAGTGGATGGGATTATATAGCATTAAACCCCCAAAATAATCAATTGTATGTGAGCCATGGCAGCCGTGTCCATATTATTGATAAAACATCAGGTGCTTCAATTGCAGAGATTGCAGATACCAGTGGAGTTCACGGTATTGCTTTTGTTCCGGATACCCAAAAAGGCTATATCTCTTGCGGTAAACTGGATAAGGTAAAAGTATTTGATACTAAGACAAATAAAATTATTACCGAAATCTCAACAGGCCAAAATCCGGATGCTATATTTTATGAAGTATTTTCAAAGAATATAATTGTTTGCAACGGAAAAAGTAATGATATAAGCATTATTGACACTAAAACCAATAGCGTAATAAAGACCATTAATGTTGGCGGAAAGCCGGAGACCGCAGTGAGTGATGGTAAAGGAAAAATATTTGTGAATATTGAAGATAAAAATGAAATAGTGGTTATTGATGCTAAAACGTTCACCCTATTATCTCATTGGGGGTTGGATAAGGAAGAAGGACCTTCCGGACTGGCTATAGATATAAAAAGCAACAGATTATTCACTACCTGTGATAAAATGTTGGTAATCGTAGATGCTTCAACAGGAAGACTGATTAAAAAGCTACCTATTGGAGATCATTGTGACGGTGTCGTATTTGACACAAAAACCAGCACTATTTATACTTCTAACGGAGAAGGAAATATCTCTGTTGTTCATCAGAATAATGCCAATCAATACATGCCATTGCCCAATATTGAGACCAAAAAAGGCGCGCGGACGATCACATTGGATCATTCTACTCATTATCTGTATTTGCCCACTGCTGATTTTAGTCCAACAGAAAAAGATAGCAGAGGAAGAGCCAGAATACTGCCGGGTACTTTTCAGGTGCTTAGAGTAGGAATGCTTAAAGTGAGTAAATAATTTATTAAATGTTTATTTTATTTGTGAAAAAACATATAACATTTCTGCAGCTATCTGTAAACTTCTTTCATTATATACTTTTGTCTGTTCCGGAGTATCATCAGAAATTTTCGGGTCATCAAAAGTCACAGGTATTCTTTGATCTGCTCCTGCTATAAAAGGGCACCCTGCATCTGCTTGTGAGCAAGTCATTACCGCCGCAAAATTCTTATCTGTATTAAAAAGGTGATTATATTTTTTAGAAAATCCAACAACCGGATGCTTGCTTTCATCATACTTTACAGCATAAACAGGATTCTCACCATCTGATAATTGAGATATCTGACAACCTTGTTTCTGCAGTGTTTCCATTACTTTAGGAAACACTGCAGTTTCTTCTGTTCCTCCTGAATAGCAGGTCAGTTTTGGAATATGATAATAGGTTCCTGCGATTTGTGCCCAAACCTGCGAAAAAATACTTCTTCTTGAATTATGGGTACAAATGAACTGGATAGATATTTCTTTTTTTTCATCAAATCTTTGCTTAATAAATGCCATCAACGGCCGAAGGACCGCCTTTCTCTCCTCTCCTATTTCCTGATGTTTTAATCGTTCTATGGTTTGTAACAATGCAGGGTACATTCTATTTTATTTTTAGATTAGACTGATTAACAACACCCGGAATTGGGAGTACCGCACGAACTTTGTTTAGAAGAAAACTCAGATAGATTTACTTTTTGTTTCTCTGCGGGAATACTACACGCCTCCTGAGCTAAGCAAGCGGTTGTTTTATGGGTAAGAACAAAACTTTTACCGTTAAATTCCAGATCATATTTTCCTATGGTAGTACTTTGATATTCTACTTCTATTTCGTCGTCTTCAATTCCTAGTCTGTCTTCTGACAATTTAATGATGTGCAGTAGTTTTCCGGGTTTTAACCTATGCTCAAAGTCATCAGCATTCCATAATTGGAAGTTAACCACCTTTTCATGGCGCACGGTTCCTCCACAGTCAATAAAATGTTTGGTGACAGTCCCTACTTCCGTTACGTGAAAATGTTCAGGAACGAAAGTTCCATTTTCTAACTGGAATTCAACGTTGTCTAATGTTGGTAAAATTCTTTTAATTTCAGATAATTTCATAGTATTTATTGTTTAATTGCAATATTACGATATTTATAATTAAAAAAATGCCTTAGCAGCATTTCTGATTGGATGTGTTCAGAATTATTTTTGAAAAATACTCATTTAATATCCCGAAAGTACTTTCATCAATACAATAGCAAATTGCTGTTCCTTCGATATTTCCTTTAATTAAGCCGGCATTCTTTAATTCTTTTAAATGTTGTGAAACCGTTGCCTGTGCTAATGGAAGTTCATTAACAATATCTCCACAAATACAGGTATTCACTTTTAGCAAGTATTCGATGATCGCAATTCTGGCAGGATGCCCCAATGCTTTGGCAATAGTAGCTATTTTATTTTGTTCATCGGTAAAATGATCTGTTTTAGTTACTCCCATGATATTAATATATATCGCAATATTACGATATATATTGAAAACAACAAAATTATTTTTTATAAACCTCTCTTCTCTCTTTGTACTACCATTTCTAGATTTAAATGTCAAATAGTATTTTTGCTCATAAATCGCCTTTGTTATCAAGCAGATAGCATAGGTAGAGGATGGAAAAACAGCGGTTATTTGAGCTTCTTTCATTTTTTGCGAAAATAAGGCACAAACGTACCAATAAGGCTTAAAATCTAGTTTTTTTAAAATATTTTTTCTAAATTTGGCTTTCAATATACATAAGAATGAACCGCGCGAACTGTTTGCCTCCTCCGGTACCTTAATATTTTCAAATTAATTTGAAGTGTCTGTATGTCGTTAAATGATTAACGATTCATATGGTTATGCTTCATATTCTGATAAAAAATATTAATTCAAATTTCTACAGTTCATTATCAATGAAAAAATCATATTTATTATTACACCTTGCCGTAATGTTGGCAGGGTTTACAGGAGTATTCGGAAAACTTATATCGCTTAATGAAGGGCTTTTAACCTGGTACAGACTTCTGTTTTCCTTCATTATTCTGTCTCTTATCCTGAAATTATTTAAAATTCCTAATATCACCTCAGAAAAAGAAAAAATAAAAATAGCACAGGTAGGCCTTTTAATAACCCTGCATTGGGTTCTTTTCTATGCCAGTATCAAATATTCAAACATATCCATTGGGGTGGTATGTTATTGTCTCACCAGCTTTTTTACGGCTTTGTTTAAATCACTTATTGATCAGGAAAAATTCAAATTATCAGAATTGGGGCTCAGTACCTTGACCCTTGTAGGAATTGGTCTTATTTTTCATTTTGATACCTCTTATCAATTAGGAATTATTCTGGGTGTTATCTCTTCTGCGGTTGCAGCCCTTTATACGATTTATAATGAACGGCTGGTTCAACGTTTTGACAGTATTGTCATCAATTATTATCAGATGCTTTCCGGTACAGTATGCCTGGGAGCCATTTTACCTGTGTATCTATTCTATTTTAAAACTGAGAGCCTCGTTCCCGGATTAAAAGACACGGTTTATCTGGGTCTCCTATCTCTTTTTTGTACCGTAGGGCTTTATGTGATATTTGCAGAAGTTTTAAAGAAAATTCCGGCCTTTACGGTTAATTTAACCTTCAATCTGGAACCTGTCTATGCCATCATGATGGCCTTTTTATTTTTTGGAGAAAGCAAAGAAGTTAATCTTTCGTTTTATACAGGCCTGGTATTTATTATTGCTTCTGTTGTGTTACAGACCTTAATTTCGATTAAGAAAGTAAAACAATAATTCCCAAGGTTTGCACCGTTTTATAAATCAAAATCGGACACTTAGGTTAGCTTAAGTGTCCGATTTTTTATTTGATTTATAGAGTGAATTATAGGATGCTATTTATTCATCCCCAAACTATTATATATCTGTACCTGCCATATTCCTACAACCTCTTTAAGCATCACAAATGTAAAGGCAGCATTATAGCTGTTGGGGAATAAAGTTATCTCTGTGTTTATAAAATCTGATGCCTCCGGAATAGGCTGCAATCCAAATGTCTGAAACAGAGCAACAGATCTTTTCATATGAAACCCTGAAGTAACCAGATATACCTTGGAAGGAGCCATTTTATGTAAGATCTGGCTGGAGTATTTTGCATTTTGATAGGTGTTCATACTTTGATCCTCCTTGATAATATCAGAATCCGGGACTCCCATATTTTTAAAATTTTCACTGAATAATTCTGCTTCACTTATATGTCCTCTCCCTTTTCCGGAAATTAATATTTTACAAGGTTGGTTATTTTTCCTGTATTCATAATATAATTGATAAGCAGTTACCATTCTGGAATAAGACATGGTGTGCAGTTTCTCTGTATTGTTAAGATCCACAACACCACCTCCCAGTACTAGAATCACAGGATTCTGAGCAGATGTATTCTTGATCACTGAAGTCTTGATATAGTTGTTCTGCAGATATCCTGCAATAAGTTGACCCAGGAACCCATTTCCTATAAAAATGATCATGACAATTGCGGAAATAAAAATTCCTATTCTCAGTTTTTTATATTTATTTTTTCTTTTCAACAAAGCGATACTAATCACCGCAAGAAATACTAAAAAATAGGGTTCTGTAAAAAGTTGTAAAACACGAAATAAGACGTCTAGTAAAAATTTCATCTATGATAATATTGATTAATGCTTAGAAACATTGGATTTTCAAAGATAAGGTAATTTCATGAGTTCTCATTTTCACTATCGATTTCAAAGATCTTTTTGAAGTGATTTCATTTTTATTTGATAATTTTATAAAATTAGAATATGGAATGCAATGGAATATCAAACATTCGAGCCTAATCCGGAATTTTCTCCTTTCATCAAATGCTTTTGGACCTTGGAACACCCAAAAGAAGACATTCCACAATCTCAAACTATTGTGCCGGATGGTTGTATGGAAATGATCTTTCATTATGGTGATCTGTACAACCAATATATTGACGGGATAGCGGTTATACAACCAAGAAGCTGCGTTTTCGGACAACTGACTCAACCTCTTAAAATTGAACCTACAGGAATTACCGGTATTTTTTCTGTCCGGTTTCATCATGACGGATTTATTCCTTTTACCACCATTCCTATTAAAGAGATGGATGATAAGGCTGTTTCATTGGAAAAATTATTTGGAACAGACGGTATTAATTTTGAAAAAAATGTCCTTTTGGCCTCCACTATTCCCGAAAAGATCAGCGTTGTGGAAACTTTTTTACTCGGAAGACTCAATGCCGAAACAATAGACAGAATGGTAAAAACGACCATTGACCTCCTTTTGGATGTGAATGGGCAAATTCCTGTCAATAAAATTTCTGAACAGACCAAAATTAACAGGAGGCAATTAGAACGAAAATTTTCTTCATCAATAGGACTCAGTCCTAAACAGCTTTCTAAAATCATCAGACTTCAAAAGGTAATTAAACTGCTCTTATCCAAGGAATATACCAGTCTTACAGCGCTTGCACACGAATCTGAATTTTATGATCAAGCCCATTTTATTAAAGACTTCAAAGAATTTACAGGATTTACTCCAAAAGAATTTTATGGGGATCACCTCCAGATGTCATTCCTATTCTACCGGACTGATCCCTGATGTCGCATTTTTACAATTTTAAAAAGATATTTACCCTGAAATTTGTTGTCTAAAATGTACGACAATGAAAGCAAAATTAATCCTTGCCCTTATCAGTGTCCTGATGATAGGCAGCTGGGCTCAGCAGAAAAACGAAATTCAAAAATTGCAATGGCTCTTAGGAACCTGGGAAACTAAAACTTCAAAAGGCAGCCTTTATGAGACCTGGACGAAAAAAAGCAATAACGAATTTCAAGCGAAAAGTTATTACCTTAATAAAAAAGATACTCTTATTTCCGAATCGGTAAGATTAGTTGTAAAAGGAAAAGACCTTCATTATATTGTTTCTGTAAAAAATCATAATAACGAGCTCCCTATAGATTTTGTCTCAAAAGGAATTAAAAATCCTACTTCTCTTGTTTTTGAAAATCTACAGCATGATTTTCCACAAAAGATTACCTATAAAAAAATGGGCAAAGACTCTTTATGGGCTGAAATTTCCGGGATGATGAATGGAAAATTGGCTAAACAGGCCTATCCGATGAGAAAAATAAAATAATGTGTAAATATCATGTTTTTTAATTTCAAAGCATCCGCTGTTTAAAAAATATTTTTATACATTTGTGTTCATAAAATATGACACTGTTTAGTGTGTTAGGGAAATCATTATAACCGATATCCCTTTTTTATAAACATAATTACAAAAAAAGCACTATTGAAGAAACACAAAAAATACACAGTCTTTACGACAATACTCCAGATATTTCTGGACAGATATTTTTGTAAATAAAAAACTAATAACTTTTATTTAAGTCAGAATTTATTTCTTTCTTAAATAGCTAAAAACCATGAAACTCTTAGAAACGGAAGCAGATAATTTCGGGTCTGGTAATTATCTGCGATATACCTACACAGACTATACCCTATTCTAATAATAATAAAAATTCAATATTCTATCTCAAATACGAATGAGATAAAAATTATTTTGAACAAATGAAAAACTCAAAATTTCTAAAAATAGCTGTTTTTAGCTTATTAACCATGACTGTTTCTTGTCGTGAAGAGCTTACAGAAAATTCATCTGATAAAGCCCATGTCATTGAGCAGGCAAGTGTAAAAAACGGCCGACTTTATTTTCCAAACAAAGAATCATTAAACGCAACTTATCAGGATCTTAAGAAGAAAGATATTGAAACAGTTCAACACTTTGTGGATGAAAAAGGAATTGAATCACTAGTTCCTATTATTACTGCCAAAAATGAAACTGAAGTTATTTCCGAACTAAAATTCAGAAAAATAGGATCTTTAAAAAAGGGAACATCTCTATTGATGAGAGGTGAATCTCCTGCTGTTTCTGATGAAGATATCTATGATGATCTTGATGACTTAGAGGAAGTTGTAGGTGATGAAGTCTATGCATCTATGCTTAACGGAAGTGCTGAAATACAAATTGCCGACAAAATCTACAAATATACCGATGTAGGGATGTTCGTTACTACCGAACAAAATTATGCTAAACTTGAAAATTATCTTGAAGTAAGAAGAATTTCTCCGGATCTTCTTATCCCTACGGATGCGTCTGTAAGAGAAGGATTTATGACAGACAAGCCAAGCGGCGACCTTGTTACTCTACCTAATACCGATAATACGATCAGTTATTTTTCTGCTCCTGTAGACAGAAGAAGCGGTGCTGATGGTAATGGATTCAGAGGCGGCGGATTTAGAGGTGGTGACGGTACTAGCGGAGGTAACGGAGGATTTAGAAATGGTGACGGCACTAGCGGCGGTAACGGAAGTGGTAATAATGGAGGTACCAGATCTGGTAGTGATGGAGGTTTCAGAAATCCTAATCCCCAGCCTCAGCCACAAGAGCCTTCCATAGCAACCATCGTTCAGAATTTGCCTATCGGGGAAGTTAGAAAGCCATGGTTAGGAAATGTTTTCGGGAAAACATGGACAACCTATGATAAATATGAAAGCAAGAGAAGGGTTAAAGTGAAGTTCTATTCTCAGAATTTGTATCTTGTATACGCGGTAGGATGTAAAGTGAAGCACCAGTATAAAGGATGGACAGGTCTATGGAGAAAAGAGAATGCTGAAAAATTAGGAATTGGAATTAATTCAATTTCATGGAAGTTTTCACATTCATTGACGTATGCTTCCAATAATACCCCAAGAGAGGTATATTGGTTAGACGGAAAGATGTATAAAGCGGCTAATAATACAGATTATGTAAACGTTGGACCTGCTACAATGCCAACTTTCCCTTTCTCTAAGAATGCAACCGTTGATGCTGTTATCCAGTTTACAACCAATCTTTCGGGACTTTCAGAAGAGCAGTTAAACAAAATGTTCTGGGAAGCAGCATGGAAGCAGGCTAATAAATTCATGGAAGGGCAAAACAAAAAGCTAAACAGAGTGGCTTTTGTAGTTGATTCTTATGAGCAGACTTATATTCAGTATTATGATTTCAGCCAGATTGAAGACAACCAGGATGTGATTGAAAGAATCTTTAATTGGGGTGTTGCTACTCCTCAGTTTACATATACTTTCGGTGGGGGAACAGGAACAGGCATAGCAGTAACAAGTTATAAATTTGACTTCCTTCAGCCGACTGCCGTTGCGGTAAGTATGTATGGAATTGCTAAGAAAAACGGAGCTTGGCATGGTGTAAAATTAAATGCTAAATAGAATTTAATACGATATATTATGAAAACTAATCTTATTTTATTATTCATTGCTATATTCTCATTGACTTCATGTGTCTCTGATGAAGAAAGTGCAAGACAGGTTAACTCCGGATTTCAGGGTAACTGGGTGGGAAGCTTTTCAGGTGATGAAACTGGTACCCTTACCTTTGTGGTTCAAAAAGAAGGGACCATTGTTGGCGAAATCACTTTACCTCAAAGCAACACAAAAGAAGCAATCAATGGCTATGTCAATTTTGATGGAAAATTCGATATGAACACAAAGACTCATTATACATTTTCCGGTTATTTGAAAACTTCTAATAGTAACGGAATGTGGACAAAGAATAATTTAAAAGGAAATTATAGTTTTCAAAAACAATAATCATATTTGATATTTGATACCATGAGCCCTGACCTATTTTTGGTCAGGGCTTTTTCATTTCATTAAACTTATTATCAGTCAGAAATAAGAAAAATCCCCAAAACAAAGAGTTTCAGGGATTCTTAGATAAATATATTACTGTTTACAGTCTGTTATCTTATTTTTTAATCACTTTTTTACTTACATGATTTCCAATTTTGATATAATATACACCGGTATTCAGATGACTAATATTCAATTTTTCGTTTTCATGCTGAACCGTCTGCTTCATGACAAGTTTTCCTGATGCATCGACGACTTCAATATTTTCATTCAATAACGTTTTATCCAGGTGGTTGAGGATAACGACATCTTTAGCAGGATTTGGATATACTGCAAATTCTACTTTCTTTTTGGTCTCGCTTGTACCCAATACACTCATTTGAGTATGTAATCTGGTAAAGAAACCATCTGTAACAGAAGTAAACTGATCATTGGAAACATAACCCGAAATAAGAAGTTTATGATCTGCCTGTAGAATACCAGTTGCCGGAGAGGTCGTTGAATACCCATGGTTAATCGCAAGTTTACCATCTCCACTGAAGCTATTGTCTAGGCTTCCATTAGCGGTCAGACAGAAAATAGTAGTTACCAAAACACTTCCTGGGAAATACGTACTTGCTACTGCAAAAACTCTTCCTTCATTATCCAAAAGTAATTTAGAAACATTGGACTCCTGGGTACTCCCGCTGTAATTTAAAGAGAGATTCCCCGCTGTTCCGAAGGTAGTATCCGGTTGTAAATCAGCATTGAATTTGTAGAATCTATTCTGCCCTGAACTGTTAACCCCTGCAAACATGATCGAATTATCAGGAAAGAACGTAGAAGTAGAATAATTTCCAGTCAGATTGGAAGTATATGTTTTAGTTCCTGTCGTATTGAAAGAAGGATCAAAAGTTCCATTGGATAAAAGCTTCATAAGGCCAAAATTGTTACCTACATTTCCCGCTAACAAAATATTTCCATTAGAAAGAAGTTTTATATTGTTTATGGATGATGGAGATCCCACCGTAAATAATTTTATTTGTTTTCCATTATTTCCAAATCCGGTATCGATACTTCCATTTGCATTTAAACGGGCTACTGCAAAGCGATTCGTAGTTCCGTCAAAAGAGCCTCCTCCTGTAATTATTTTGCCATCAGGCTGTACCACAATTTTATTAATCACATCCATCGGTTCTGAACGGGATTCATAAAGAAAAGTCGTTCTTCCCATATCTCCGAAACTGGTATCTGATGTTCCATCGGAATTCAGTCTTACAATCCCGCAATGGCGTTCCTGGCTGTTAAAAAGAGGATAAACACTTCCCCCTATAAGAATCTTCCCGTCTTCCTGAAGAACAAGATCCGAGGGTACGGCAGTATAAGCCCCGAAAACGACATTCACAGATCCGTTAGTCCCGAAACTGGTATCCTTCGCCCCATTAGGAAGATATCTGAAAATATTAAACTGCGATCCGGAAATAGCTCCCCTGGCAATAACAAGTATTTTACCATCAGGTTGCAGTACCATTTTGCTGAACATTAATCTTGAGGGATTGGTTGAGCCGGTTTCAATAATTTTTCCGTTGGTTCCGAAGCTGGTATCGTAATCTCCGGCAACCTGAGCATTCATCAGACCTGCAACAAGTACTGATGCAAGAAATAATTTTAATTTCATGGTTATAGTTTATATAGATTTAACAAAAAAACATTTCAATACGATTTGTTTTTATTCCGCTGATATCATTCTTCTGTTATAAAAGACGTTCTCTCTTATCCATGCGGAAGTTGCAAAAATACGGGATTTTCCTGATAATAACGATGGTTTTATTCGTAAATGAGAATTTTGTGGGATGCGAATTTTCGGATTTGCGTTTACCCTAAAAATATTAATCTCTCGCAGATCTTGCAGATTGAGCAGATCTTTATACCTTGTTAACTACAAGATCTCCAAAATTAACAAGAAACCTCTGTCTTGAATTAAACCACAAAAGTTTTAAACACTTTAGTTTTTAAAGTTTCCAGCTTGATGTATATAAAGTTCACATAAGTTTTGAAAATCTTCAATTTTCTTCTAAATTGAACTTAAGTGTTTAAAAATAGATAATTTAAATGACTGGCCTAATTAAAAAATCTGCTCAATCTTCTTAATCTGCGAGAATAAAAATTTACAGAATCTATAGGAAACTCTCCCACTTACCTTCATCAGGCAAGTTTGCTTGCCTACCCCTTACCCCTAAAGATTAAACATAAGAATGATAAAATTACTTAGAAGAGTAATAAAAATAATATAAACATTAATAGTTGCTTACTAATAAAATACGATTTAAAAAGGTTTTTATTTAGAAATTTTTCTAGTAAAAAATTATATTTGCTATGAAATTTTCAGATAAAAGATTCTGAAAGATTAAAAACTAATTTAATGAGCAAACCAATTATATTTGGAGAAATAGAAGGATTTCAAGAAGGACATTTGTTTACAGGGCGTCAAGAAATTATGGACAATGGCTTTCATAGAACCTTACAAGCAGGTATTGATGGAACTAGAAAAGAAGGAGCTTCCATTATCATTCTCTCTGGAGGATATGAAGATGATGTAGATCTAGGTCTTGAAATTATTTATACTGGTGCTGGAGGAAATGATCCTAATACAAAAAAACAAATTAAAGATCAGTCGTGGAATAATATAAGTAATGCTGCTCTATTAATAAGTATGGACCAAGGGTTACCTGTACGTGTTATTAGAGGATATAAACATGAATCCGCCTACTCCCCACAAAAGGGCTACAAATATGCGGGATTATACAGCGTTGTTGATGCTTGGGAAGAAATTGGAAAAAGTGGCTATAAAATTTGTAGGTTTCTTTTAAAATATTCTAATTCTGAAGCTGAAAGTTACCAATCTCAAGAATTCAACTCTGAGTTACAAAAAATAAGAAAAGAAACTGTAATACTGAGGATAGTTCGTGATACCAAAATAGCATTAGAAGTAAAAAAGTTATATGATTTTAAATGCCAGGTTTGCAGTACTAGTATCCCAACAAAATCAGGTTATTATGCAGAAGGAGCTCATATAAGGGCACTTGGAATGCCCCATGATGGGGAGGATTTTCTTAATAATATCCTTTGCTTGTGTCCTAATCATCATGTTATGTTTGATAAAGGAATGTTTTCCATATTGGATAACTATCGACTGATAGGTTGTGAAAATGGAAAATTAAACGTGGATAAAAAACATAAAATTAATAGTTTAAACCTAGAATATCATAGAAAAGCTCATGGACATGAATAATTATTTTTCTAAACTCTTATCTTTTAATAATTGATAAAAGATTCAAAACCAAATATAAAATCTTTATAATATCAAGAAATGTGATAGGTTTTGGTGGTCAAATACCACAAAAACCTATTCTATGTCCCCCCACCTTCATCAGTGCCTACTCTTAACTCCCTAAAAATACCACAGTCACCTTCATAAAACTTTGCGTTAAAAAAATCCTTTTAATCTCTAGCTTCTTTATAATCTGTGCATTTGCTTGTTTGAAAAAAACTGCTCAATCAGCGAGAATAAAAAATCTACAGAATCTGTGGTCAATCTTATCACTCACCTTCGTCAGGCAAGTTTACTTGCCCCTCTTAGCTCCCTAAAATATCACAGCTAACCTCATAAAACTTTGCGTTTATAATCTCTCAAAGATCTTGCGGACAATTTGTAACTTAAATTTTATACAAACATATCAAAGAATCGAACTTAGCCAGGTTCTATTCTTTGATATAAGACATCTTACATAAACACAAAATTTTCAAAAAAAACTTGCGTAGTTAAATAACTACACATATATTTGTAGTCAAATAACTACACAATGAATTTAAGAAGAGATGTATTCCAGGCGATTGCAGACCCTACCAGAAGATCGATATTGGTGCTGGTGGCTGCCCAATCCATGACAGCAGGAGCCATTGCTTCCCATTTCGATACCGCAAGACCTACCGTTTCCAAGCATCTTCAGATTCTTACAGAATGTGAATTGCTACGTTCTGAACAAAACGGTCGTGAAATTATCTACCACCTTAATCCCAACAAAATGAAAGAAATAGCCGACTTTATAGAGCCATTCCGCCAAATGTGGGATGAGAAATTCAATAAGCTGGAATCCGTGATGAAAGCGTACCAGAATATGAATAATAAGACATAAAAGATGAGAGACGGATAGATAATAGACTTTAAATAGTATTCATTTTCTTCCCCTCTTCTACTCTCAAACTTTTCCACACTAAAACCCGAAAACACCCACAAAATCATGGAACTTAAAACAAAAATTCACGCAGAAGATGGAAAACAGGAGATCTTCATTATCAGAGAATTTGATCTTCCTGTAGAGCTGCTTTTCAAAGCGTATACAGAATCAGAACTTTTCGAACAATGGATGGGCTCCAAAGTGACTCAATTTGAAAACAAACCCCACGGAAGTTATCGTTTTGAAACTTCCAACCCTCAGGGAGAAGTAGTTTTCAGTGCTCATGGAACCATTCATGATATCGTTCAGAATGAGAAAATTATAAGAACCTTTCAGATGGAAAATACTCCTTTCCCTGCTCAGATAGAGTTTTTAGAATTTGAGAAATTAACGGACTCCACCAGCAAAATCACGATCCAAACCATCTATAAAACGGTAGACTTCAGAGATCAGCATCTGAAAATGCCATTTGCCCAAGGAATTAATAGGGCGCATAATCGTTTACAGGAGCTGTTTAAGTGAGACTTTGTTAAAGAATAGAAGAATAGATGAGAGACATGGATGCCATCGTTAAATGGTGAATGTCAATAGTATATTTTGCGTTGTAAATAAAATGATAACAACATTCAACTTTAGGCGATTTTACTCTCTCCCTCTAAAAACCCTCAAACCCGACACCCCATGAATACAAAAGTTGATTTTTTCTTCGATAAAGCCACACAGTGGAAAGAAGAATTCGAAAAATTAAGAGCTATTGCCCTCAGTACTGAATTGGTAGAAGATTTAAAATGGGGCTGCCCATGTTATACCTTTGAAGGAAAAAACATTTTCTTAATTCACGGATTTAAAGAATATTGTGCCCTACTCTTTTTTAAAGGGGCTTTGATGAAAGATCCTGATCATATTCTGATTCAGCAAAGTGAAAATGTTCAGGCAGCAAGGCAAATTCGTTTTACAGATGTTCTACAGATCAATGATCTGGAGAAAGAACTTCGGGCTTATATGTTTGAAGCCGTGGGAATTGAAGAATCCGGAGCTAAAGTTGAAATGAAGAAAACAAAGGATTTCGAAATGACTGAAGAATTTCAAAACAGGTTGGATCATCATGCTCTATTAAAAGAAGCTTTTGAAGCCCTTACACCAGGCCGACAAAGAGCCTACCTACTCCACTTTTCCTCTGCCAAGCAAACCAAAACAAGGGAAGCAAGAATTGAAAAATGCATCCCACAAATCCTCGATGGAAAAGGACTTAACGACTAATCATAAAACATAATTAATATGGAAACTTCAAACCGATCAGAAAAAAGAATAAAGATCATCTATTGGATCTTCACGCTTTGGATGGCATTAGGCATGGTCTCTACAGCCATTGTTCAGCTGATGAAAAATAAAGATGAACTCACTAATTTTACCACACTGGGCTACCCTGCTTACCTGCTTACCATCATCGGAGTCTGGAAACTTCTGGGCGTTATTGCCATCCTTATCCCAAAACGTTTATTATTAAAAGAATGGGCCTACGCAGGATTTTTCTTCGTAATGTCCGGAGCTGTGATCTCACATCTCATTGTCGGAGATACTGCCGGAAGAACCTTCCCTGCGGTCTTATTGTTTGTTTTGGTTATTATTTCATGGTATTTCAGACCTGCTGATAGAAAAATTTCCATTCAATCTTAGTAAATTTATTCTAAAATCGATCACTTAAAAATTTGACATGAAAAATAAGTCATTAACCCCCGAACAAACCGAATCCCTTTTAAAAATACTACAAACCCGTTTTGAAAAAAACATGAACCGCCACAAAAGCCTGAAATGGGAAAACATCCAGTCTAAACTGGAATCCAGTCCCGAAAAATTATGGTCTTTAAACGCAATGGAGGAAACAGAAGGCGAACCCGATGTAGTAAACTATAATCAAAAAACAGATGAATATCTCTTCTTCGACTGCTCACCGGAAAGCCCAAAACGCAGAAGCCTTTGCTACGACTATCCTGCCTGGGAATCAAGAAAAGCCAACAAACCGGAAAGCAATGCCATAGATACCGCTACTGAAATGGGCATTGAAATCTTAACCGAAGAGCAATACCGAAAGCTTCAGGAGCTCGGGAAATTTGATCAGAAAACGTCCAGTTGGGTGCAAACCCCTGCTTCTATCAGAGAATTGGGAGGCGCTGTCTTCTGTGACAGACGCTACAATACGGTTTTCTATTATCATAATGGTGCAGATTCTTATTACGCAGCGAGAGGGTTTAGGGGAAGTTTGAAGGTGTGAATGGGGTTAGTTTCCCACAGATTTCCCGGTTTATACGAAGGATTATATTCTCGCAGATTAAGCAGATTGAGCAGATTTTTCTTTTGGTAAAAAAGTTACTATACCATTTATAAAAAAATGTTAGCCACTAATGCACGAATAATTAAAGAATTCGTGAATTAGTGGCTAAAAAAATCTTCCTATATGCACAAATTATGATGTGGAGCAATAAAATAATAAGAAAATCAAAGATTTTCAAGGCTTATGTGTCCTTTCTATACGCAAAGCTGGAAACTTAAAAAAACTAAAGTGTTTAAAACTTTTGTGCCTTTTATGGTTTAGTTCAAGCTATAGATTTCTTGTAAATTTTAGAGATCTTGTAGATGAGCAAGGTATAAAGATCTGCTCAATCTGCTCAATCTGCGAGAGAATATAAACGCAAAGCTTTATCAAGGTCATGGGATAGAGCTTATTGCAAATAAACAAGGCATAAAGATCTGCGAGAGATTATAAAACAACTCAGAAATTTTTCAGCCAGGGTGATTCTACGCTCCAGAAAATAATATTAACCCCGAGATACTCTTGCGCATAGCTCACAAACTCTTCTTTGGTAAAAGGTTTCTTTGTCTTTGGATTTTTATAGGTTAAAGTAGGTTCCTGCACTGCCATAGCGACCAGAGACAGCTTTCCTTTGTATTGGTTAAAGAAGGGATAAGAATTCTTCATTTGCGCATTTTTATTGGGAACAATATCAGGGCCTCCCAATCCTACATTATTTTTATTCGCAAAATCAAATAACCTGGACATATACTGATGATCATTTTCCCATTCACAAGGGAAGAAATTGACATATTGTAAAACATAAGACTGATGAAAGACATTTTTTGCAAACTTTAGATTATCTAGTTCAGCCTGAAAGTATTTATCACAGCTAAAGCCTGTTTTGTCTCTTTTCATATCAATATCTATGGCGGTCTCCGGAAGGTTAATGCCTTGAATTTTTCCATCAAATTTTTTAGCTAATTCACTGATCAGCTTCTGATACCTCATCTGAACGGCAGGATTCCATTGTTGGGTTACCCAACCATTTCCTACAGGTTTATTTTCACCCGGGTTATCATATTGCGGAACCAACCCTCCGGTATATTCTTTTTCTTTCAAAACATAATCGGGAATATATCTTGCCTGTGGTTCAAAAAACCTATCCTGAAGCTGGATGAAGAGTTTTCTATCCAGAGAGGTTAGATACTGTAAATCTTTCTCAATTACAGAAAAATCGTAAACATCTTTCGACGTTTCCAGCGCTCTCCAGTTATAGACAATCTGTACCC
Source organism: uncultured Chryseobacterium sp. (assembly GCA_963518055.1). Taxonomy (GTDB): domain Bacteria; phylum Bacteroidota; class Bacteroidia; order Flavobacteriales; family Weeksellaceae; genus Chryseobacterium. Next base: position 100,616 of record CAUQIC010000005.1, on the reverse strand, counting down.
CTCCGATATCTTTACGGGTAATCATTTTCTCTATATCCTGAAGATCTCCTGATGAAGTATAAATATAGTTTTGGGGTGTTTGCCCCATTAGAAGTTGTAATCCAAAAAGCAATAATCCCAGTCCCAGTCTTTTCATAATGAAGATTTTAAAAATAAAATACTATGAATCATTTTTCGTGCCCAAATCATTTATTCCTTTTTTTACTTTAGAAAATTATTCTTATTTATCAGTAAAATTCTTCAATATATAAATAGTATTGTTAATTTAGCGCTTCGAAATTTGATTTTAAATAACTAAGGATATGAAAAAATTAATTTTACTGGGTGCCATTTCAGTAGTAATGATCAATTGTAACAAGAAGACTGAAACTCCGGCTCCTAAAGTGGAAGCAGACACGATTGCTGTAGAAGAACCTGTAGTAGATACACTCGGGCCAAAGTCATTTTGCTATGTAGGGGTAACAGGTAAAGACAGTGTTTTTGCTTCTATTGATGATAATTTAGGAACCATTATTGGAAAATTATCGTATAAAAATAGTGAAAAAGACAGTTCTAAAGGAGATGTAACGGGTTTTAAGTCGGGAGATACTTTAAAGCTGACCTATGAGTTCACTTCTGAAGGTAAAAAAAGCAAACGAGATATTTACTTCCTTCAAAAAGACAATACACTTATGGAGGGTATTGGTGATCATAAAGAGGAAGATGGAATATCTAAGTATGCGAACGATAAAAAGGTAAGTTACAAAGACGGGCAAAGATTAATTGCAGCAGATTGTAAAACAGTGACCAATGCGGTGAAGTAACTACTTCTATATACTTAAAAACAGCCTTTTTTCAAGGCTGTTTTTTTTATCGTTCTTTTTCTATGATTTCTATCAATCTGTTGACGGCATCATCACCGGTATTCCATGAAGTGATAAGACGGATGGCAGAGAATTCTTCATCAATTTTTTTCCAAACAAAAAAGTCAAAATGCTCAGATAAAACCTGAATGAGCTTATTATTCACAATAGGGAAAATTTGGTTCGTATAGGTGTCAGCTAGGAATTGTATTCCTTTTTTCTGCATTGCATTCTTGATTTTCATCGCTTGCTGATTGGCATGTCTTGCCAGATCAAAATACAAATTATTAGTCATCAGTTCCATAAACTGAATTCCCAAAAGCCTTCCTTTTGCCAATAAGGCTCCCTTCTGTTTGATATTAAAAGCAAAATCTTCCTGTAGAGAGGGATTATTAATAACAATAGCCTCTCCTATTAATGCTCCATTTTTGGTGCCTCCCAAATAGAATATATCCGTTAATTCAGCAACTTTTTCAAGGCTTAGATCACTGATTTCCGCGGTTAGCCCGTGCCCTAATCTTGCCCCATCCATAAACAGATATAGGTTGTTTTCTTTGCAAAAAGCAGATAATTCTTCTAATTCTTTTGTCTGGTAAATGGTTCCAAGCTCTGTAGAATTTGAGATGTATACCAACTTTGGCATTACCTGGTGAGGAACATTTCCATGGCTTTCCAATACCGGAATAATATCGGCAGGTGTCAGTTTTCCATCTTCTTTTTCAATACTCAATACTTTATGGCCGGTGGCCTCAATGGCTCCTGCCTCATTATTAAGAATATGCCCTGTGGAAGCAGAAATTGCACATTGGTAAGGTTTTAAAACAGAAGAAATAACGATGAGATTAGCCTGTGTTCCACCGGAAATCAAATAAACATCTGAGTCTGCTTTTTTTATTTTTTCTTTAATTAATTCTTTAGCTTGTAATGAGTACTTATCTTCTCCATATCCGGCTTGCTGATCTAAATTACACTGTAAAAGGGTTTGTAAAATATTTGGGTGACATCCCTCCGAGTAATCGTTTTTAAATGAAAATTTCATAGAGTAAAAATAAAGAAATACATGAATAATAACGCTATGAAAAAGAGTTAAAAATATCAAAAATATGGACTATTGGAATATTTATAATCTCATGTATTCATTTTACAAAATCAATAGGTTGCCCTACTCTATAATCTCCATCAGGTTTTATATAAATTTTGTATTTCTTTTTACAATTTTTATCCAGAGGTTCTATAAAATAAGAAATACCATTTTCCAGATAAGATCCCGTAAGTTTCCCGGAAGCTATAGTCAAAGTAATCAATTTTGTACCATCCTCAGATTTACCTTTGAAACTGAAAATTTTTGCTTTCCTTAGTGTTTCACTGGTTTTGTCAATGGTAATATATTTCGTTTCTTTCCCATTTATATCATATAAAGAGAAAACAAGTTCTTTAGGAGAAGCCTCATTCAGCTTATTTTCCTGAATGAATTTCTTAGGATTAAAAGAAAAAATAAATTGCCGGGACTGCCCCTGTAATGTTGTACAGAATACAGTAAAACATGTGAATACTAATAAAATACTTTTCATTCGTTACAATTTTATAGACCTCATCATTAAGCATAAAAAAGGGCTATATAAATATAACCCTTTTACTATTAAAATTCAATAATTATTTCTTAATCACCTTTGACTGAGTGATTAATGTTTTGTTATTCAATAATTTCAGCATATATACTCCTGTTTTAAATTTAGAGAAATTAATCTCTGAATTATTCAAAACATTAGCTTCCATTAATCTTCCGGATGCATCATATATTTCGTAATTTGTAATCTTTTCATCACTGTGAATCTGTAGATAATCTTTGACAGGATTAGGTACAAGACCAATAGATTTTTTAGCAATATCACTTGTCGCCAGCGCTGCAGTAATAACCAGAGAAACACTGTTTTTACTCAACTGATGGCAGGTTTTACTTTGAATAAGATCAGCAATAGACTTATTGATAAGACTGGCAGCTGTTCCTGTAAATGAAATACCCTGTACCGTATAAGTCCCAACGGGTAAAGTCGTGAAATCAGCAGTAGCACTTTCCGCAATAATCGTATTTGTTGTCGTATTAATGGCCACATAAGTATATCCTAATCCGGCAGGTGTATCAATAATATTATAGAAGTTTCCTGATCCCTCATTGCTTAGAGTGATGCTTGATCCAACCGGTGTATTGCTAAGGTTTTTTGCTGTAACAAGATACTCAACCCCTTTTTCCAGATTGACAGAGAATGATCGGTAATAGCTTAAACCGGTTCCTGTACCGCTGTAAACTCCATTAGAGGATACAAAATTGGCAGTGCCTATCTGATTGCCTTTAAACAGGGTTATAATGACCCCATCAGGCGAAGGATAACTAAGGGTATAGCTTCCTGTCTCTGTGACTTTAAGCTTATAAGAAATCAAACTGGTACTGGCCAGAATCTGGTAAGGAGCTGTACTTGTCTGATTATAAATATACAGAGGATTCGTAGTCATATTCGCAGTAGCAAAAGTGATAACCTTAGAACTATATGAATCAGCAGAAGAAGTCTGTGGCTGAAGATTTAAATTAGCCTGAGCACTTCCCTGGATTGCTGTAACCAGTTTTGCATTCTCTACCATTACAGAAGGGAAAGCGTTACAGGTTGAATTAATGATAAAATTAGTATTAGATACATCAAAGAACTCAGCAAAGTTATTGATCACTGCAGTCACCTTAATTCTTGCTTTTGCAGTATAAGGGAGATACGGAATCAATACCGTGGCATTTCCATTATTAGGCACATCCGATGCAAGTACATAGGGGAACGTCTCTCCTCCATCGGTAGACAGAAGAATATTTACTGTATTTTTTAAAGTATTGGTTTGGTTTACATCCCATGTGACATTCATATTGCTATCAGTATTTACACTCACATTTGTATTAGGATAAGTTACCGTTAAAGGTCCCTGATCTGTTACAGTCACCAGTACCTGATCAGAATCTGCACCTCCGGAAACGACACTGTTATCCCTTACTGTAAACCTCATCTTCATCGTTCTTGCGACTAAAGGCAATGCTTCTGCAGCGTTTGTAGGAGGGTTATTTTGGTTTTCCAAGACGAATTTCATCTTTGGAAAATATCGCTCAGTCGTTGTGCTGCTTTGTTCTGACCTGAATAAAGGGGCCGTGGTACTGTTTACAGCAGAATATCCTCCAGCACCGTTTATTGTACTTCCAAATGCTCCTTTATCATTGGCTGTTGCCACATCTACCTGATCCCAGGTATAAGAAAGATGAGTATCTTCTGCATCGCTTCCGATTCCTTTCAATTTAAAAGGTGTATTCTTCGGAATGCTGATCGTGATATTCCCCGCATTGGCGACAGGTGGTGTATTGGCAACAGCAACGGCATTAAAACAGTTAGAGGATACACTTAATGTGTTAAGAATCTGATCAATGCTTTTCGCATGGAAATAATTTAATCCATTGTTTCCTGAGTTGGTTTGATCATTAGGGGTTGTACAATTATTTCCATATGCCATGATAGTGGATCCGGCTCCCGGTTCTACGGCAGAATCGCCGTTCCATCCTACAGTACAAAAAGTAGGACTTCCTGCAGATCCCCCCACAGCATTATAAGTATGCCATGCACCAAACTGGTGCCCCATTTCATGAACAATCAGATTGGCAGTTAAAGATTTTGGCATGGAAAGGGTCCATTGGCTCCAGGCTCTTGCTTTAAAGGATGAATTACAAGGCTGTGGTCCCGCTTGTCCTTGTGCGCTCCCTCCTGCACCGGGCATAATATTAAACGTATGTCCTATATCATAATCTGCATAAGGAAGGGTTCCGTTAGTATTCATAATATCGAAACCTGCCTGAGAATTAGCCGCAGATGCAAAAGAAGCATTAATGGTAAATGGATCTGTCGCTCCATCGGTAAAAATTAAAGTTTTATTTACTGTTTTATCAATCAGTTGAAAAGATACAGATAACTCAGATTCATAAATCTGGTTGATAAGATTCATCATAGCTACCAGTTCAGCCAAAGCAGCATCCTGATTCCCAAAAGCAGTGGTAAACTCCCCGGTAGTAGCAACGGCCATTCTAAATGTTTTCATTTGACCTCCGTACGGAAAACCTGTTACAGATTTTTGCAGATGCAATCCCTGAGCTATAGCCTCCAGGCTTTTTTTGAATTCTGCCTGATCAGTTCCGCACTGAAAATTTTCACCAAACATTTCTGTGGAATTATAAATCCTGTACTCTCCCTCTTTTGTCTTGTAAGGCTCAATGATAAAATAACCGTTTTCCGATTTGATGATTGCTGATATCTTATTTCCGGCCAGAGTTAATTTTATCTTTGACTGTTTGTCTTTTGAATATCCATCGAAAGTAACAATATCATTAAGCCTTTTGCTTACAAGATTATTCTCCGATAAAATAAATTCCTTCCGACTTCCATCGATAAGTGTCAGGACAATAGATTGATTGCTGATTTTTCCCGAGTTTCTTTTCTTACCTTCAACACTTTTTCTGAAATTTTCAATATTCAATGTAAAAATAGTTCCGGGAAGAGGATTTCCATGTAAATCATTTGTGTTCGCAATCTGCGCATTCAGTAAAAAGGAAGCACAAATTGAAAGAAATGTAATTCTAAATTTCATTGTTGATGTTTTTGTTCATTAAAGATAGATAATTAATTAACGTCTTAGAATAAAATATTAATATCCACCTATTTATGGTGCAAAAATTCATAAAAAATCAAAAATAAGTGTATTAGTCTACGTTATTTAACAGAAAATAAGAATACAACAACAAGTACTAAAATAACATCAAAACTCTGCCAGACTCCCTACAATAAAAATAATTTTTGCCATTTCATCAAAGTATTTCTACTAATGCCATAGATTTTTGCAATATCAGAATTATTCAGGTGATTGGCTTTCTGGTAATCTAATATTTCAATAATTGTTGATTCTTTGTATGATCTGAATTTGCCGTTTCCAGCAGGTCTATTATGACTTATATTATTAAAGATTAGATTATTGAGCTTAATGACATCCAATTCTGAAAGTTCTTCCTTTTGTAAGAAACTCCTGCATGTTTCAAACTTATCTGGAAATTTTGCCATAATCATGTCTTCATACATTCTTTTATAATTCGGTTTTGTATTTTTCATATGAGATAGTACTAAGTGTTATTTTGAATAGTATTCTGATATTTTTGTACCCACCTGTGTAAGGTAGTTTTAGGAATCCTATATTCATCAATAATCTGGCTTTTTGTTTTTTTCCGGGTTATAATCAGCTCAAGGATAAAATCAATAAGCTCACGTGTATAAAGGCTTTTCTTAAAATAAGGTAAAGTTTGCTTCTTAGGTTCTGACTTTATGCAAAGTTCAGCACTTTGGGGAGGAGCGAATAAGATCAGGTGCTGAGAATAGATTCTGAAAAAATCATACTCCAATAGTTTGCTCCATTTCAGCAATAAGTCTATTGAAAAGCTTTCCTGTTCATACATGGTTTTTAATTCCATATCAGAGCATTCCAGAAATCTGCAGATCCTGGTGGTGTCGATCGTATTTTCTTTTACATGCCACTCTATCAATTGTCCAATATGGATATTTTTAAAATCTAATTTCATAATTTATACAATTTAAAATATTTCCTCCCTGTCATGACTGGGAATTTATTTATGTTTTATGGAATAGGATTAGAAGAACTTCCTGTTGATCCGCTGCTAATAGTTCCTGTCATCCCACTCAAAAGGCGTATCATATTATTGTTGATCACTAATAAATTGAATACCCATTCATATTGTCCTTTGTCAACAGGATCTACTCCTACAAAGTCAGAAAATAATCTCCATGTTCCCCCATTAATAAATGGATAGACACTGGGACCTAAAGAACCACCGTCTTTTAATGCTATAGGAGCCCCACTCCCATTGTCTTTCCGAAAATAAGCAGAAGTAATAACGACAGTATATTGATTAGATGAAATATTAGTATCCCAGTTACTAATCTGATCTGAATTGACAGCAGGTTTTATATTATATTGTATGGTATAAAAAGGTTTTTGGGTTGCTGTACTTCCTTTGAGAACTTTTCCGGTGGCACTGTCCCATGAAAGAGGAATCGCAGAACTTTTGTAATCTCCTAAAGTTTTCACTCTTAGGGTACCTTCGATATCAAGAGTTTCTTTCGGATGAGATGTATTTATACCAACTTGGGAATAGGCAAAAGATAAACCTGAAAGGACTAAACTGAGCTGTATCGTTTTTTTCATCGTTTGTAAATTTAGGCATCAGAGAGATGAGGAATTTTTATTTATATTTTTATGGAATAGGATTAGAAGAACTTCCTGTTGATCCACTGCTGATAGTTCCTGTTACAGCATTCAAAGGACTTATCATATTGTTATTGATGACGAGTAAATTAAACACCCATTCATATTGCCCGTTGTTAACAGGGGCTACTCCTACAAAGTCGGAATATAGTCTCCAAGTTCCTCCACTGACAAATGGATACACACTGGGACCTAAAGAACCTCCATTTCTTAATGATACAGGAGCTTCGTCTCCATTTTCTTTTCGAAAATAGGCCGAAGTAATAACGACAGTATATTGATTAGACGGAATATTCGTATCCCAGTTACTGATCCAATCTGAATTGGGTGCAGTCTTTATATTATATTGTATGGTGTAAAAGGGTTTTTGGGTTTCTGTACTCCCTTTGAGAACTTTTCCGGTAGTACTATCCCAAGAAAGAGGAATTGCAGAACTTTTATAATCTCCTAAGGTTTTAACTCGTAAAGTACCTTCGATATCAAGAGTTTCCATTGGATGTGAGGTATTTATACACCAACCTGGGAATAGGCGAAAAATAAACCTGAAAGGATTAAGCCTAACTCTATCGTTTTTTTCATCATTTGCATTTATAATTTTTAGAATTCTTAGACCAAAGATGAATCTAAACCTATTATAAAAACAAAAAAATGACTACTTCCGAAGTACTTCATGCTGTTTTGTGTGTTAGTAATCAAATAGATATAATAATGTCTGTTTTCTTGTATATTGTCAATGAAAAAGATGGGTCTAAAATATTTAAAACAATCACAATCCTCAATATTCCTGTTTTATATATTGGGGCTGGCTATAAAATTATTTAAGCATTGATGATAAAAAAATCGCACTACAGGTTTTGCAACCTGTAATGCGACTTATTGCTAGAACTACACATTAATATTAATATTATGAATTGAGCTCAATGGCCTTTTGTCGGGCATATACGGCATCAATGGCTGCTGCTTCAGCTTCTTCAACATACCAGATCGCAAGTGATAAGATATCGATCGCATAATCTTCAGCATCGTCAGCCTCCCAGTTGGCTTCTACGGCCTGGAAATCTGATTTTGTCTTATCTACTTTTGAGCGTATTTCGTCATTTTTAGCCTTAATTTTTGATTTTATAGCACCAAGCTTTTCTTGCATCTTTCCCTTAGTTTCCTCTGCTTTTGCTTTTGCCTCTTCTACTTTGGATTTTATTTCCTCTTTTTTTGATTTCTTTGCAGCTTCCACATTCACCTTGAACTCTGAAATTTTTGCTTGTAATTGATCTGCTTTTTCCTGCAATTGGTCATGTAATGATTTCATAATAATTGTGATTTAGTTAATACTATCATTGGATGTTCTATGAGTATCTAAGAACATTCTCCTTCAAACATAGATAAAATAGATAGGGTAAAATAAAAAAAACCTACTTCTGATCTACTTCAAATTATTATTGTCATTATTTTCCATTTTCTTCTCACCTTTCTATGATATATATTGGAAATAAATAAAAATACACCTACTTCCGATGTACTTCAAGAGATAAATTATCCCTATTGATCAAGACATTATAACATCTATTTTCATTGTTTAATTTTATTTATTTTAAATAAAAAAGTAGTTAATTTGTAAACGATTGGATTTTGATAAGATGTAATCATTACACTTAAAAAGACCAAACATTTGAAATTATTTAAAAAAACATAAATTTTAATTTGTATTCCTCTATGTACAATATTAATTCACAGAGAAAAGAAAAAAATAATAATTGTTTCAATCCTACGGCTTATTTTCATTTGAGGATTTACAAAACCTCCTTCAGGCTAAAATTTATTTTTCTGATATGTATGATAAGCAATATATTCCTCAATGCTCAGAAATTCAGTTCTACAGATTTTGATAAGACTCTTATTGAAAAAAATGAAGTCTTGCGACTTGCCGGAGATTATAATGCTGTAGTAGCCTTGAATAAAAAATACCTTAAAAAAGCAAAAGAAGAGAATTATCCTGATGGAGAAGCTTTATGTTATATCAACCTCGCCAATATTTGTGGAACTATCGGAAACTATAAAAATGAATTTCATTTTCTCGGTTTTGCTGAAAGTAAAATCAGTAAAACAAGTAATAATGCTTTAAAAGCTAAGCTCTATCAGGAATATGGGCAAATCAATTTTGGAGTAGGCTTATATAAGAAAGCTCTTTCATGCAATTCAAAATCAATATATTACATTAAGCAATCGAATAATGAGGATAGAAAAATATATCGTCTGGAAAGATCCTATGCCAACCGGGCTGATTTTTTATACAGAATAAACCAACCCGACTCTTCCCTTATCTACTTACACAAAGCATTGAAGGAAAGAAATGAGGCTCCTATATTAAAAGCTCTTATTGCCAAGCATCATCTTTTGTATACGAAGTGTATAGATTCAGCATTTAATTATCTTCAGCAAGCATCAAAACAATTGCCTGCTGATCCTAAAATAAAGACTGTACAAAGAGCTGTTGTCTATTTGAATTATGGTCTTTATTATTTCCAAACCGGTGAATATCAAAAAGCTCTTGCCTATAATCAAAAAGCTCTTATTGCCTATAAGGAAACTAACCGGGCTCACATTATCCCTGAAATTTATTTGGCTATTGTTAACTGTTATAAAAATTTGAATGACCCTATTAACGAATCTAAATACAGAGAATTGTACAATACTGCCAAAGAAAATACAGAAAATGAACAAAATGAGGCCATCAATCTTTCTATGGATCAGATATTGTCTGATAAAGACCAGGAAGTTAATCGCTATAAACATACGATATTGTTATATGCTTCTGAACTGACAGCCGGATTTATCATTCTTATCGTTTTGATTGGAGCCTATATACTCTATAAAAAAAGGAAAACCCTTTTAAATAAGAAAAGTCAGTGGGCTACGGAAGCAGATACTTTAAAAAATAAAATTAAAGACGCACACTTTGAAGAACTGATTTCTCTGGTCAAAAAAAATGACCTTACTTTCTTTATAAAATTCAAACAGGTATATCCTGAGTTTATAGAGCAATTACTAAGCATTAATCCTACTCTTTCACAGGTTGAGCTTACTTTTTGTGCTATGGTAAAGCTCAGCTTTACTTCAAAAGAAATTGCCAATTATACCTTTGTACAACATAAATCTGTTCAGCAAAAAAAATACAGAATACGAAAGAAACTTAATATTCCGGGTGATCAGGATCTTTTTCTCTTTTTCAATACTTTAGATATTCATCAAAGAGGATGATATCCTCTTTTGAGCCAGACTTTCATGAAGGAAAATTTAAATAGTTATATGATAAGACACTTATTTTTAATATTATTTTGTTAGATTTGTATTGAAAATCATCTAACATTTTGAAAACAACCCTAACAGAAGAAAATTACCTGAAAGCTTTGTTTCATTTAGTTGACAATGAAGGAAAGGTTACAATTAATGAACTCAGTAAATTTTTAAATGTAAAAATGCCGAGTGTCAATAATATGATGAAAAAGTTTGCTGAAAAAAAATGGGTCATTTATGAGACCTATAAGCCTTTGATTGTCACAGAAAGCGGAAGGCGTGAAGCTTCTTTGGTAGTCCGTAAACACAGGCTTACCGAAATGTTTCTAGTCAAAAAAATGAATTTTGGCTGGGAAAATGTACACGAAATTGCAGAGCAGCTGGAGCATGTACACTCACAAGTTTTCTTTGACAAAATGGACGAAATTCTGGATTATCCAAAATTTGATCCACATGGAGAGCCTATTCCGGATAAAGACGGAAACATAATTGCTCAGGATCTGCAAAAATTGAGTAATTGTGAAGTTGGAGAAACTGTTGTTTTTGCATCAGTAACTCTTTCCGATGATTCTTTTTTAAGCTATTTGAATGAGAGAAAGCTACTGCTCAATACAAAAGTAAAGATCATTAAAATCGAAAGCTTTGACAAATCTTTAACGATAGAAATCGATGGAAAACAAGAAATTCTCAGTAAGAAAGCTACCGAGAAAATATTGGTTAAGAAATAAAATTAAGAGGTACTAAACAGTACCTCTTTCCTATTGTTATTGTGTAAAGAATCTCTCAAATAAAGCTAACTGCTCAGATAATGATCTGCTCCAGTATTCAGGAACATGCCCTCCCAAAGATTCTGTATATAAGTGCTGAACCTTTGCTTCAGTAAGCTTCTTATGAAAATTCCTGTTCATATTGATCATTTGTGTATCATCTGTACCACAATCAAAAATGTATTGTTGTCCGGCTTCACTCATTAGCTTTATCTTGCTGTCTGTAAGAAAATTCGAATTGATTAATTCTAATGGGCCTAAAACCTTATTGACCATATATTTTTGATATCCTTCTCCAAAAGAATTGAAATCCAGGGCGCCACAAGAGCTTCCTACAATACCAAATGTTTTATTGTAAGTAACACCGATATTTGTGGCACCATACCCTCCCATACTCCATCCCAAAATCCCTCTGAATTTTTTTTCTGATTTCACCGGAAAATTTTTATCCATAAAATCTACCAATTCTTTTCCAATAAAAGTCTGGTACTGAGAATCCTTGACAATAGGACTGTCTACATACCATGAACTATAATTACCATCGGGAAGTACATAAATGGTTTTATATTTCTGAGCCTTTTTTACCAGATCCGGGATATCCTGACTCATAATTCTTTCCGGATTACCACTGAAACCGTGAAGGATATATACCGATGGATACGTGGCATTGGCCTGTAGATTAGGAGTAATAATGATCGTTTTGATCTTCTTATTCATTTTCGGACTGAAAATCTCCTGATGAATAATTTTCTGTGCTGACAATTGTACAAAAGCTGTCAAAACAACAACAATGCTGAATAACTTTTTCATGCTGTAATAAATGTTTAATTAATGATAGGTATAACATCAAAGTACATTGATATAAATTTAGATGTTTTTACTTTAATTCTATATAAAAATGAATACATTTCATAAGTGTTTGAGAATGCAATAAACTCAATGTTATGACAGTACAAAGGTCTGCTTTAAAAAGTTGAAAAGCTTCAACATATGTTAAAGCTTTTTAATTTATTTCTTTTCTTATACGGCTAAGTTGTGTGGGAGTAACCCCCAGATACGAAGCGATCTGATGCTGTTTGAGTCTTTCGTATAAAGATTTATTTTCAAGCAACTGCAAATAACGCTGTTTGGCCGTTTCGTATTTTAAAGAAACTTCAAGAGGTTCTTTTTTTACCACCCAATTTTTTTCTAAATAATACAGGTGAAACAAAGCCAGATCATGGTATTTTTCCAATAATTGCCGATAAGCCTTTACCGGATACTGAATTACAGCGCAATCTTCCAGAGCCACAATAGTAAAATCACTGGGCTCATCTTTTATAATGGCTGCTGTAGACGCTACAAAGCTGTTTTCCTCAAAGAAAATTTTATAGATAGAATCTCCCTCTTCATCGATGGTGTAATAGCCTATTAATCCTGATTTTAAAAAATAATAGTGCCTTGCCTTATTTCCGGCTTGCAAAAGAAGGCTGTTTTTAGGATATTTTTCTTCGGTACAAATATCAAGCAGAGCTTTTTGGGTTTCATCCGATAGTGGATGATACTGATTAATCTGCTCCAAAAATACTGACTTATTCATTTTTTGGAAACGCAAAAGCGTAAGGTTCTAATTGTTTTTATCTCTATATTTCATCTATGATAAAGCTGTAATACTTAATGGCAAAAAATAGTATTAATCAAGGATTTTCTTCATCATTAAATCAGTCTGTTCTTCTTCACCCAATTTGAAAATATGCTTATCAAATTCAACGAATCCGTTTTTTATATAAAAGTTGAGAGCTCTTAAGTTTTCTTCCCAAACTCCCAGCCAAAGATAGGATTTGTTAAGCTGCTGGGCAGTCTCCAAAGCCTGATTATATAGAAGTTGTCCCACTTTCTTACCATGATGGCTTTTCTTTACATAAATCCGCTCGATTTCGAGGCTGGTGTTGTCATCTTGTAACTCAGTCTGTGCTGTGCTGGAATTTACTTTAAGGTAACCGACAGCGGCATCTTCTTCCCAGGCAATATAAAATAGAGAGTTGGAGTTTTCTAGCTCAGATTTTAGTTTCTCAGTATTGAAGTTGTCATCCAGATATTTCTTCATAGCCTCTTCAGAATTATCTTCTGCAAAAGTCTCAGAGAAAGTCTGTATTCCAATATTCTGAATAATTTCGAGATCTTTTTCTCCTGCTTTGAGGATGATTATTGATGACATACGATTCATTTATTGCTCTAATGTATTAATAAGTTTTTTTATTTCAGGTATGCTTAATTCTGTTTTTGTTCCTGTTTTTAAAATATCTTTTAAAATTTTAATATGAGCTGTCTTTAAAGCATTTTCAGCCTTTACCTCGTGATCAGGAGTTATTCCGACATGTTCCCAGTTTTTATGACTCACATAAGAAGAGACAACTCCTGCAGGAACAAGCAGCAAATATTGATTTTGAATAACAAAATGATCTACAGGATTGGCAGCACCGCCTGTCTTTTCACCTATTACTTCTGCCAATTTATATTCTCGTAAAAAGTAAGCTAATGCTTCTGCTGCGGAAAAGGAGTCTTTACTGGTAAGAATATAGACTTTCTTATGAAGATATTTTGGTCCGGAAACATTCAATTCTGTACTGTTTATTTCCGTCTTATCTGCATGTCTGCAGTAAGTACTATAAAGATCTGTTTTCTTATCAAAAAAATAGCTGCAGAATAAAAGAACCATTCCATTCTCACCACCTCCGTTTTCTCTGAGATCAATAATTAAAGAGTTGGTATTCGCAACAAAGCTCATCGCTGCTGCCAATGTTGAAGCGCTGGCTTCCGGAGAGGCAAAACCCTTGAAATTTATGTAACCAATATTACCCTCCAATCGTTGAACTTTTTCGAATCCAAAATTTTCAAGACTGTTATGAAGATTATTTAATTTCTCTTTTTCTTTCTCATCTATCAATTTTTCTGGACTGTAGTTCTCGAGATATTTAACGAAGAAATGTTGGTCTTTTATATCTTTTCTCAGCTTTTTCGTCAGAAATTCTGCAAATTCTTTTTTATTGAGATGATCAAAAGACCCTTTTCGAGACTCGCTTTGAAATAAAGAATCTACTTTTTTATATGCATTTTTGTCAATGTAATACGTTTTTACTTTTTCTGTAATATCAGAAAGTACGGCTTTCATATCACCTGTTTGTGCATAAGAAAATAAAGAATGGAAAAAAAGAATTCCGGTCAATAATTTTTTCATTAAAATAAGTTATTAATATTTCAGTAAAAGTATTTCAATGAAAATCATATAAATTGTAAAAATGGAAACTCAGATAAAAAACCAAATATTATTTTTTTCAGTATCTACATTGCTAAAGAATTTTCCGGGACTAATTGTGGTGAGTTCTTTAAAATCTTTAATGAGGTGCGACTGATCATAAAAAAGATTTTCATACGAAAGTTCTGTAAGATTCCTATTCCTTTTATTAGATAGTAATACATTACGAAATCTTTGGATCTTTCTGAATTCAGAGGCGGGCTTAGACAAATATCGGTTGGATATTTTATTGACATATTGTCTTGTTATTTTATTTTTGGCAGCTATCTCATCGATGCTCAATTCAGTTTCAAAATCAGCCAGAATGGTATAAGGCAGTTGCAGATCTTTTTGTTGAAATTTTGAAAGCCAATAATTTTCGAGCATTTCAATCTGATTCTTTCTGTTAGGCTCCTTAAAAATAGCCCCAATGATTTCCAGAAAATCTGAAAGATGAATCTTTTCTTCTAAAACTTCACTCTTATCGGCATCAAAAAAATGATAAATTCCCAGAGGTTTAAAGTAAAACGTAATTTCATTAACAGATTCCTGATAGTAAATTTCTGTAGGAATAGAGCATCTGAAAACAAAATCTATCACTACATTTTCGGATAAAGATCTATAGATTTCTATCCTTCCATTATCTTGAATAACGGTTACATCCTGACATGCAGAAACAATAAAATAATTATCCGGGAATGTGAGGTATCTCATCGGCTGATGACTTTCATCTTTTTCTATAAAATAATATCCTTCCAAATATTTTTTAAGAGTAGGATGTACCGGTTGATAAAAAGTAACTTTCATGGAATTAGAATTCGTATAGTAAAAATACAAATAGAAAACAAAATCCTGAAATTCGCTTCAGGATTTAATCTATTAAAACAATATTTTCTTAAAAGCTTCAGATGCGAGGTGAACCTGTACGCTCCAGTCATCTGCTGCATCACTCCCGGCATCATCTGAAATATATTTCAGACATAGAAAAGGGATGTTTTCCTTTTGAGCAATCAGTGCCAGCGGATACGCTTCCATGTCAACAATATTATAATCCGTCTCGGAGTGATTCATTTCAAAACTATCGCCGCTTCCACAAATTCCTTCTTTTAAAGTATCCATTTTAAGCCCATATTCCAATACGGGAGGTACGCCTGATAGCGGAGTTTCATATAATTTAAATCCAAGACCTCTTACATCCATATCTCTTTGGATAAACTTTGTACAACACACTACTTCTCCTTTGTGAAAACCTTTGCTTCCTGCCGAGCCTAAATTAACAATCAGTTTCGGCTTTCTCAGATGAATTTCCTTAGTCAGTTCTATGGCTGCATTCACTTTACCGATTCCTGTTATTAATTTATTTTTCCCGTCAAACACCTTTCCTGCCTCAGAATCTAGTGCAAAAACAAAAAGAGTATCTGCAACTGGATAATGGACTTCGCTATTAATTTTTATCATTGATACGATTAGATTTTATACTTCCATACAAAGATATAACAGTTTTTATTTTAAAAATTGCTTTGAAAAGCAAGATTCCCTTTTTTATTATTGATATACAATAAAATGATATATTTAAGAAAGAAATTCAACAGAAAAATAATATTGTATGAAATGTATATATTTACTTCTAATGCTGGTTATAAGCAGTACTGTATTTTCTCAGACCGATTTATTTAAACATTATACGATTCACGATTCTAAACTAAAATCATTTCAGGTACATTTACTTACATCTGACAGTACAGCTACGAAACCATTATTGGTCTATCTGGACGGTTCAGGAAATTTTCCCATATACTATAAAACGAAGTCCGGTAAATATTCTACTTCTATTCCGATGGATCTTAAGAAGTACTCGAAGAATTACCATATTGTTCTCATCAGCAAACCCGGCACCCCTTTTAAAGATTCATTACAAATTTCTGCTTCAGGCAAGCGCTTTTACCCCACCAACGAAAACTACACCACGTTATATAGTCTTGATTGGAGGGCTGAAACAGCCTCTAAAGCCATTAATTTTTTCATGAAAAAAATTCCTGTCAATAAAAAGAAGATTGTTGTAATAGGGTATTCAGAAGGATCTCAGGTAGCACCAAAAGTAGCTGTAGTCAATAAAAAAGTCACTCATGTTGTTTGTATAGTAGGAAATGCCTTAAATCATTTTTATGATTTTTTAATTAATACCAGACTGGATGTTATTAAAGATAAAATTTCGGCGCAGGAAGGACAGAAAATCATTGATTCCCTTTACACCGATTATGAAAAAATATACCGGGATCCCTTATCCACAAAAAAAACATGGTATGGAGAAACCTATTTAAAATGGAGCAGTTTTACCGGAACAATTCCTCTGGAGAATATGCTAAAACTGAAAATCCCTATTCTTTATATTGCTGCGGGGAAAGATAATAATCAAACTATTATAGACATGGATTATGCAAAACTGGAATTTATAAGACAGGGTAAAAAGAATCTCACGTATAAAGTTTATCCCAACAGCAATCATTATTTTCAGGAAGAAGAAATTAAAGAGGGAAAATCAATGAATATTGACAGAATTGACGAAGTACATCAGTTTGCTGTGGATTGGCTGAATACCCATTAAACGGATTTCATCTGTTATAAAGTATTTCCAATTTTTGTATCTCAGAGGCTCTCTTTATGGACCTCTTATCATTTAAAACCCCAAAATAATCTATAAGTTATTTTGGGGTTTTAAGATATTAAATACTGCAACCGTCAGCGTCGCACGAGGCTCCATTACTGCCGGAAAGATCTTTAAAAGGACTTACAGTTTCTTTATAGGTCTGTTGAAGAGCATCTTCAAATACAGCAACCGGCTGTGCTCCGGAAACAGCATATTTCCCATTGAGTACAAAGAACGGAACTCCTGAAACACCATTATTTCTCGCTTCAAGAACATCCTGATTGATTTCATCATCAAACTGATCAGAAGTAACCGCAAGTTTTGCTTCTTCTCTGTCAATTCCTAAGCTTTCAGCAAGAGAAACGAGTGTTTCAGTATCTCCAACATTTTTTCCGTCGATAAAATGGGCAATGAAAAGTGCTTCTTCCATCTCATTAGACTTGTGATGTTTTTTAGCTAAATGAAGCAATCTATGAGCGCTGAAAGTATTGATGATTAATGCTTTTCCAAA
The DNA here is from genome assembly GCA_963518055.1 of uncultured Chryseobacterium sp. Classification (GTDB taxonomy): domain Bacteria; phylum Bacteroidota; class Bacteroidia; order Flavobacteriales; family Weeksellaceae; genus Chryseobacterium. The sequence continues at coordinate 82,936 of CAUQIC010000005.1, read as the reverse complement.
ATCAAAATTAATTCCAGATCCTTTACCCATCTCAGTAACCTGGCTCAGCATTTGTGTAGCCTGAGCTTCAGCAACCCCTTTCTTTTCTTTAAAATATTGAATGGTATTTTGAGTTTCTTTAGAATCCAATGTTGGATCTAACTGGAAGCTCTTCCACTCTACTTCCACCTGATCTTTAAATGGAAGTTTCTCTAAAGCCTGTTCAAAATTATTTTTTCCGATATAACAAAACGGACACATCACATCCGACCAAATTTCTATTTTCATTCTATTTAATTTTTAACCAAATTAATACTGCAAAGTTACGATATTTTAATAATGTAACAATAATTATTACAGTTTAATTTTGACAAGTAGAAAGTATCTGATTTCGCTTCTCAACACTATTTCTTAAGATCATCATCAAAAATGCCAGAGTCCCAAAAACAACCCCTATCCATGGGGTAAATTCTACCCCTTTAGCAATAATAATCCAGCCTCCTATTGTTGTTCCCAAAGTGACTCCAAGGTTCCCGAAAGAGGTAGCCAGACTATTGGCAAACTCCAGGGAGTCCGGTGCAGAAGAGATCATATAAGTGGAAGCATTCAAAAAACTTGGAGAATAAAGAAATCCCCAAATACCAATTACAAGAATGGTGGCTGATAAATTTCCATCAGAAAAATATAGCAGTCCAGGAACCAATAGAGTTCCGGAAAGAAAGATGGCTGTGGTTCGTGCAACATTTTTATTGAGCATTTTACCGGCCACCCAATTAGCAACAACCCCCACAGCTCCGAACAAAAGCAGCATATAACTTATCATTGAAGTGTCCATTCCTTTGGATTTACTGAGGTAATCTGCAAAATAGCTATAGGTGGAAAACCATGCGGTAATCATAAAAAAGTTTATCAGCGTGCTCAAAATAAAGGGTGGCTGTTTCAATATCCTGATCTGATTTCCGTAAGACTTCTTTTCCTTTACAGGCATTGGCGGAAGAATGAAAAGAATACACAATAAAGCAATTACACTCACCAAAGTTTGTATCATAAACGAATATTCCCATGACCAAAGACCGGCAATCCATGTAGCAAAAGGTACCGTTGTTACCATGGCTATGGCTACTCCATTAAATACAATACTCATCAGTTCATTTTTCTTGTAATCATCTGCCTGAGAGACAGCAACAGACAATGCTGTTGCAATATATACCGGCTGAAGAAATGCGGGAAGTATTCTTACCAGCATCAATACCCAAAAGGGGGGCGAAAAAGAAGAGACAAGCCCGGTAATCATAAACATAAAAATCGCTGCCAGCATGATCTTTTTACGATCAATTCCTGATGTAAGTAAGGTCATAAAAGGGCCTGTAAGGGCAATTACCAGAGCAAAGGCACTTAAAAGATATCCTGCTTTATCAATACTTATTTGGTAATGAGCAGCAATTTGGGGTAAGATACCAATCACTCCAAACTCTGTTGTAATCACTGCTATAAACCCCAAACATCCAATGAATGCATATTTTTTCATGGCTATACTACATGATTTGGTTCAAATTTATGCTGGGTGAAAGCCGCCATTTCATCTACAGCAATTTGTACTTCATCCAATATCTCACCCATATGCATAAAACCATGAACCATGTCTTTATACACATGGGTTTGAATAGAAACACCTGCATTTTCCATATTTTCAGCAAGCTGTTTTCCATCATCCAGCAAGGGATCATGTTCTGCCAATACTACTAAAGTTGGAGGAGTATTTTTAAAATCTTCTATTAAAATAGGAATAGCCAATGGATTGTTTTTCTCTTTCTCTGGAAGGTAACCTTTCCAGGCTTCAATACCTCCTTGTTTATTGAGAACAGGGCCGTTTTCATAGGTTTCCCATGATTTTGAATTGAATTGGTTATCTGCTGCCGGGTAAATCAATATCTGAAATTTTAATTTCTCCCCTATTTCAGTTGAAACGGCTGTAGCAAGAGCTCCCCCCGCACTGTCACCTATAATTCCTATTTTATCCACATCAATTCCTAAAGATTCTGCATGGTCTATTACCCATTTTGCAGCATCAATACAATCGTGTAAGCCTGCAGGAAAAGGATTTTCCGGAGCAAGGCGATAATCTATAAAGATAACCACAGATCCTGTTTTATTGGCAAGTTTACGAGCTACCGCATCGTGAGTTTCATATCCTCCGGCTATAAACCAACCCCCATGTACGTAGAGAATGGCTGAGGACTTTTGAATTTCCTTTCCTTTGGGACGATAAATCCTGATGGGAATCTCACGATTTTCCAAAATAATATGTAATTCTTCAATCATGGTAACTGATTCTTTTTTACCGCTGAGTTGAAATGACATTGTTTCAAGAAATTTACGCATATCGTCTAATGGATCCTGTGCATTGAACGTTTGTATTTTTTCTAAATGATTTAAAATCAGATTTATTTTTGATGTTAACTGCATTGTATTGTTTTTAATAATGTTATTTTTTTGCAGTGAACGTTAGCGCTATTGTTCTCTACTGCTTGATATTTTCTGTTTCTGTGGACAAAATTAAATATCAAACCTTACATTTGCATTGTATACAGTTAAATGTATGGTACTAACAAATTTGTAAGTAATGGGAAAAATAAAAGAAAGCTCAACCAATAATATCAACAGACAATATATGCATGAATGCAATCTCACCTATGCAGTCTGCAAGATCGGAGGCCGATGGAAGCTATTGATTCTCGATAAGTTAAAAGTTGATAAAATGCGTTTCAGTGAACTCCGAAAATCAATATCAGGAATAACGGAAAGAATGCTTACCCTGCAATTAAGAGAACTTGAAAAAGAAGGGTTAGTAAAAAGAACAGTACATGCACAAGTTCCTCCTCGTGTAGATTATGAGCTTACAGAAATCGCTACAGAGTTAATTCCCATATGGAATCTGCTGAGCCAATGGGGTGGAAAGCATAAAGATTTAATTCAGGTACAAGATACTTCCGAAGAATAATTTTCTGTTACGGAAGAATATTCTGGAGATACCGGAAGTTGATAGATCATTATGAAACAAAGATTATATGAAAGGTATTTTTTTGCCACTAATACAACACCCTTTTTATTCGTGTATTAGTGGCAATTAAAGTATATCCTGAGAAGCCTTTTTGAATCAGGACTTATTTACTTTTTGAGCAAATAAAATATGAGCGATCAATGCCAGAACCCCAAATAGAGTTCCGATAAAGCATACGCCTGTCCACTGAGCTTTTTGCCATGCTACCGAAGCCAGCCAGGTTCCCAATGACCCTCCGATAAAATAAGATACCATATACACGGTATTCAACCGATTGACAGCATTCGATTTTATCAGGAAATAATTGGTTTGATTCATAATGTGACTGGATTGAACTCCAAGATCAACGAGGATTACTCCTACAATCAGCCCCCAATAGGTTTCTCCTGCAAAATAAGTAAATGCCCAGCTTCCGATAACAATAAGCAGAGAATATAGAATAATGCGGTTAATATCCAGATACTTTTGTAGTTTACCTACTTTCGCTGCTGCTAAGGCACCGACAGCTCCTGCTAATCCAAAACTTCCTACAACAGAGGAACCTGCATTAAAAGGCGGTTTTTCCATATGGAAAACCAAAGTTGTAAATAAAGCACACATCGACCCAAAGGCCATGGCACCACGAAATGAGGCCAACTGGAGAATAGGTTGTGTTTTTGCCAGATGTGCGACGGAACGCATTAATTCCTTATAAGTTCCTTTAAAATTCGGGTGAAGCTCCGGAAGCATCTTATAAACGGCGAGCCAAACTATAATCATTAACCCTGCGGCAATTCCAAACATGGCTCTCCATCCCCAAACCTCTCCCACAATTCCACCTACAAAGCGGGAAAGAAGAATTCCTAACAACAACCCGGACATAACCAGTCCGATATTCGCAGATTTTTCTTTATCCGATGAGAGCTCCGCCGCAATAGGTACAAATAATTGCGGTATGACAGAAGTCGCTCCGATCAGCAAACTGGCAGCATACAGCATCCATAATTCGTTGGCAAAAGCCATCCATAATAGAGATCCAAAAACCAGGAAAAGATCAATTAAAATTAGTTTTTTACGGTAAAATTTATCTCCAAGAGGGACTATTAACAGCAACCCCAGTGCATATCCGATTTGCGTAAGTACAGAGATCTTACTCGCTGCACTTTCGGACACTTTAAGGTCTTCTGAGATAAGAGCCAATAAGGGCTGATTATAATAATTGTTGGCTACTACGAGTCCTGAAATAATGGCCATTAGCCAGATTACAGTACGGGAAATACCGTTGGAAGAGTTCTCCTGCATTATTGAAGTTTTATGATTAAAAATCGATGCCCGGGAATTATCTGTTCTTGAGGGCATCAATTTTCTCTTTTAGACCATCAAAGGTAATCATTTTAGTAAAAAAGCCGGTAGATGATGATTAATTTAATAAACTGTTTAAAAGTATAATTTTTCTTATAACCAGCTTGAATAAGGCATTTTTTAAGATATTGTCTCAATTTTATGTTTACATTTGTTATAACACAATTATTGGTATGAATAATATAGATTCTAAAGAACTGCTTTTAAAACAATCCGTTGAGGCTAAAGATATTTTCCTTCCTCATATTTCTGCTGATCCGGTAGTCTTTGGTTTTGATCAAAATGAATTAAAAGTCTTACTGGCTAAAATGCATTACAGAAAACAATGGATGCTGCCCGGAGGTTATGTAGGAAGAGATGAAGATCTGGATGAAGCTGTGGTAAGAATCTTAAAATTAAGGGCCGGCGTTACGAATGTTTTTCTTGAGGAATTCGCTGTTTTCGGAAAGAAGAACCGGAGTGAATTTTATTTTAAAGATTTTGATGAAACACTTTTTCAGAAACAACGTTTTATTTCTGTAGGATATTATGCCCTGTACAATTCTTCCGAGATTAAGCCTGTTGCCGATGAAATCAGTGAAATCTGCGAATGGGTATATTTAAGAGAGCTTCCGGAAATTGATCTGGCGATGGATCATCGGGAAATTATCGAGAAAGCACTCCTTACCTTGCGGGAAAAAATTTCATATAAACCTATCGGATACAATTTACTTCCGGAAAAATTTACGCTTCCGGAATTACAGAAATTATATGAAGCCGTTTTAGGGAGAGAACTTAACCGGGGAAATTTTTACCGGAAAATTAAAAATCTGGGAATTCTTAAAAAGCTCGAAGAACAAAGACGCGGAGGTGCCCATAAATCACCGGATCTCTATTCTTTTGACCAGGAAAATTATACAAAAGCACTGGAGAACGGTTTGAACAGCTGGTAGCTGATATGATTGGTTTTATTGATGATAAATATCGATGAAAAGCCTTTCAAGTATTGAAAATATTGAGGAAATTTGCAGAATGAAAATTATTCCGCTTAAAGAAGGCAATTTCTCCGCAAGCAAAACCAAAGATTTTACTCTTTTAACTGATGAAAACTTTGATACTGTAAAAGGGATAAAGATGGCTGTACAGCCCTTTCTTATTATTACCGAAAATGACTATATTCTTCTGGATGCAGGGATGGGATGGAAGAATGAAGAGGGTTCAACGGTAATTTCCGGAATTCTTAAAAAAGAAAACATTAATCCTGATCAGATCACCAAACTATTATTTTCTCATCTTCATAAAGATCATATTGAAGGCGCCGTAACTCTTATAGATAATGGTTTTGAAGCTACATTCCCTAACGCTGAAATCTATATCCAACGACGTGAACTGGACTTTGCGATGGAAAACAAAGGCAATCCTTCTTTTGATTTTGATGTATTGGAAAAGCTCATCCGGCTACCCAATATTATCTGGATGGATGACGATAAAGGGCAAATAAACAATGAGATTTCATATGAGGTGGTAGGCGGGCATACTCCTTTTATGCAGGTTTTCTGGATTCATGAAGATGGAGAAACCGTATTTTATGGTGCAGATGACCTTCCTCAGGCTTCTTATTTAAAATATCATTTGGCTTATAAAAGTGATTTTGATGGCAGAAAAGCAATGGAGTTAAGACTGAGGTGGGAAAAAGAAGCTGCGGAAAACAGTTGGAAAATACTTCTTTATCACGATCTGGATCAATTTGTGATTCAAGCTTAAAAACAGGAGATAAATGGTTTAAAATTCATTAAACCATTTATAGATATCAAACTCAGAAGGAATATTTAGTTTCTTTCTGATCCGGTTCTTCCGATTTTGTATTGCTTTGGGCGTTACGAAGATATACGTTGCTATTTCTTTTGTCGTCATATTAAGCTTAAGATAAATACAAAAGATCAATTCAGAATTTTTGAGGTTCGGTTGTATAGCAGATAACTTTTCGAAAAAATCAGGATATACCAATCTGAACTTATTCAGCAGACGGGGTGAATTTGATTTGGCTAATGCTATTATTTCGTCTTGTACAAGAATCTTTTGATTCAAATCTTCCAGACTAGGTTCAGGTTTTTTATTTTTCATAATACTTTTTCATCTCTACTAAATGCTGGCGTATTTATTTTGAACACCAGTACATTTTTTTCGCACTCTTATCAATCAGTGTTATAAGAGCATAGTCATTTTTATAATTTAAAATTTCATTGATTTATAATGCAACTTGGTATGCTAAGCGCTTGTAAACATTATTAATTTTATATAAGGCAAAGAAAGACAAAATGATTAAAATTTTCTTAAAATAGCGTACCACATACATACCACGTTCCTATTTTAGGTGAAATATCATAATTACCTTGCTGTAAGCATTTTTCACTGTTTTTTTACATTTTTAATTATAGGTAAATGTAATGGCTTCTTGCCATTGGTTTTTATGATCTCGATCAATGTTTTCCAATAATAACAAATATATTCGAGGCATTTATATAGTGAAAAAGTATCTATGTGTAAAGGGGAAGAGAACAAGTCTACTCGTAACATTAAAAAAGCCGGCATGTTATCGATATGCCGGCTTTTTATTGAATGATTCACGAAACCTGATTTTCTATAATCTTTAAATTCTGAAGATAGTCATAGCAGCCTTCAAAATCAAAATATTTTTCTTTTAACAGAGATGCCTGATACCGGATGGGCAGATATTTCCCCCACTTTGAAAAATCAATGATTTCGGGAGTATTTTCCAATAATTGGATTAAGACCTGATCCACATTTTGATTTCTGTCTATATTTTTAAGAGCTGTGATCAGTTCAGCGGAACTATAATTTCTAATGTAAAAAAGACTTTTCTCATCATCAAGGCTATTGACAACCCCTAGCCCATTTAAAATAAAACGGACTGTTCTGTTGATTTTTGAACTGGTAAAAGTATAAAAACTAAGGTTGTTATTGCTCGCTAATAAAGGTCTTTCTGTTTTAAAATCATGAATTGAAAACATGGAAAATTCTTTTCTCAAAGCATCGATAGCTTCAGAACCCGGTTCATCTAAAAAATCATATTTTTCCTGCGAAAAAAGGATTTCAAACATCTTCTCCCTGATTCTGTACGCTGTATCGGCAGCATCACCAAAAAATGTCGGCTTTTTACCATCTTTAGCCGGGATTACTTCTATTTTCTTGGTCTGAAAGTCAATGTCAATAATGCTCCAGATCTTTGCAGACAGATAGATATTTTCGTCTTTTTGAATTTGCGGAGATAGAGGTAACTCTCCTATTCTAACACCATTGCTGGATACTTTGAAAAAGATTGGAGTTTCAAACAGACTATAAAAGTCTCTGTTATTGACGATTTCTTCACCATCTATTCCAATAATCAGTTCATTTCCCAGTTTCTCCAAAAACTCAATCTCAATAAGAGAGTTGATAATTTCTTCTATTTCTTCAGGTTTGACCATGGAAAAGGTAGAATTTGTTACTATCTCTTCTATCAATTTTGGTAAAGAAATTCCTGAAGTTCCTTTGACAATAGACAAAAGCTGATGAACTAAGACATCATAAGGCTTTTGACTAATGCTAATAGGTTCTATATAGTGTTCCTGATACAAAATCCAGCAAGCAAGGGATTGCAACAGACTCCATTTTTCTGTGGCATATAAGAATAAATGACTTGCTTTTCCTTCTCTTCTTCCACTTCTTCCTACCCTTTGGATGAGAGAAGCAATACTATGGGTCGCATCAATCTGTACTACCTCATCTACATTTCCGATATCAATTCCCAGTTCAAGTGTTGAAGTACAGGAGATACAAAAGTTCTGAAGTGTAGAATTTTTTGCAAAAAACTCAACATATTCACGAACTTCCTTATCAACGGATGAATGATGAGAAAAGTAATTTTTATGGCCTCCTACTCTTTCTGAGATTTGTTTCAACTTCACAGCAACTTCTTCTACTCTTCCTCTTGCATTGGGGAATATAAGCACTTTACTGTCCCTTGTTCTCATATATAAATCTTTTAATAAGGGCAGTGGCAATTCATTAACAGATGCTTCAAAATACTTAAAAACAGTATTGATGGGTTTGGGGGTTATATCTCTGATAATTTTTGTATCATCAGAATCACCGAGAAAATCTTTTAATTCAACATATTGATTGGCATCACTTACCGTTGCGGAAAGCCCTACAATACTGAATTTTTTAATATTTATCTTTTGAAGCCTGTTCAACAGTGATTGTAAATGAGTTCCCCGATCAGAGCCTAAAAAAGAATGAATCTCATCGATAACAATGTACTCCAACGTGGAAAACAAATGTTTGATCATATAAGGTTTATTTACAAACATAGCTTCCAAAGACTCCGGGGTAATTAGAACAATTCCTTTAGGTGCTTTTAAAAGTCTGTCTTTAGCTCCTTTGGCTGCTTCTCCATGCCATTTTGTTACCGGAACATCCAAATATTCACAAAGGCTTTCAATACGTACAAATTGATCATTAATTAATGCAATTAATGGAGAAATATAAAGTACTCTTACACCGGGCTCTTTAAAGTTAACCTTCGATAAGATCGGTAGAAAAGCAGCCTCAGTTTTACCTGAAGCTGTTCTGGATATGAGGACATAATTACTATCCGTAGGAATAATTCTTTGGATAGCCGCTTCCTGAATAGGCCTCAGGCTTTCCCATTTTTTATCCCGGATATATTTCCTGATCGGTTCAGAAAGCAGATTGAACGCTGTCATAATTCTTCAATACTGTCTAAAAGAATAAGGTCATTTGGCCTTTCGTCAGCAATCTCAATCTCACCGAAAAGCCTTGTTTTATCAACATCAGGATTTTGTCTGATGATATTGAGGATATTCAGAAAATCTCTGATCACTTCCCTTGGGGTAAGAAATTCTGCAGCTCCGGGCTTATTGAATATTTCTTCCATAAAAGCAGAAATTTCATCATCCGTGATATTCAATTCTGTTTTATAATTGAAATCGAAGATCAGTTTCAGCTTTTTAAGCAAAACAAAAATTTCGTTGTGATTTAAAGGCATGAGTTTGATGACCGGTTGAGCAAAATCACGAAATTCTGCTGTTTCAAACTTATTCCCTTCCAGTCTTGTTTTTAAAGCCTGATAACTGAAAAGGCCTCTTCTTTCATTTTCCAGAAATTCTTTTGTTCCGGCAAAATTGATAAAAAGATTTGAAACCTTTCCCTGGAAACAATCGTTGTAGATAGAAAGAATTTTTTCATAATTTTTCTCTCGGGAAGCAGAAACAGATATTTTATAAAGATTAATGGCTTCGTCAAGATTGATCATGAAACCACTGTACCCCATGCTTACAAAAAGCTTACAAAAGTTCTTAAGCATGTCATAATAGTTGGAATCGTTAATAATTTCCCTTATTCCAAGGTCTTGTCTTGCCTCAGTCTTAGTGCTGTATTCACCTTTCAGCCATTTCAATGCATTTCTACGTAGAAGCTCATCACCTTTGATGTAGCCTTCATAATATTTAACGATGGCAGAGCCAAAATCAAATCCTCCGACTTCAGTGATTTCATTGACTGTTTTCATGATAGCATTCTGAATCAAAGAGAGATACTCATCATTCCTTATTTCCATCAAAGAAATATGATTTTCTTCCGCAGTTTTTGAAATAACCTGTTCAATCCATTTTTCCAGGAGAGTCTGTAAAGCCCCGCCTTCGGGTTTTGTCTGAATTGCAATATTGTCCATAATGGCAGAATACAGGATTACACTTTTCCCGTCATTGGAATAGAGTCTGTTATCCGGAGTGAAATCAGCATTAGCAACTACAAATTTTTGCTTTAATGCTACCGTATTTAAAAGGTGAAGCATAAAAGATTTTCCACTTCCAAAGTCTCCAATCCAGAATTTTACAAGGCTGAGTCCATTTTTCACATCTTCCAATGAGCTTATAAAGGCATTTACTTCTTCTGATCTGCCTACTGTAATATGCTGTACTCCAATTTTTGGCACTACACCACTTACCAGAGAGTTGATAATGGAGGTTGCTTCTTTGGGTTTAATATTGTCAATCATTGTTTAAAAGTTTTTTATAATAATAGGTGTTAATAATAAAATATTCATCTTCTTCCTCTACCAGAACATCATCAAGAATTTCAAAACAGCATTCATTAATAGAATCTATGGTAGAGCCCATAAACAGGCCTTTGGTTTTAATGAAATCACTAAAATCTGTTTGAAGTATATTAAAGCTTTGCTTTTCAAAGAGGTCAAGAATTTCTTTTTGAATATCCGTTAAGTTCAATTCATCGAGATACTTGCTTCCCTGATATTCCGGGATTTGATGGGGTATAGTAATAGCGACTTCTTGATCGATGGAAGCAGCCGCAATTTGTTCTGAGCTTCCCGGCTCCTCATCTTCATTGAGAATCTGACCTAAAATACCTGCCGTTTCTGAATCGAGTGCCTGAATGTTTTTAATAGCTTCCTGATCAATAGTAATTTTCTTTCTTTTAGGAAGATAGAGCTGTGTTGCCTTTTCAACAGCAGTTTCCAGGTTTCTGTCCCTAATAAATTCACTCAGGATCTTTTCAAAATCAGAAAGCTGCTCTTTTGTAGAGAACAGGTTTTTTTGAATATTTTTATTTAACTGTCTTTGATCAAATTTTGGAGAACTCAGATCTTTATCCAAATAATGAATATAAAGTCTCAAAGCACATGTCTTATCATGACCGGCAACAAATTTTGAAGCCTCAAAAAAGATAGCATCAACAGACGGGTTTTTTACATTCACTTCTGCAAGTCTGAATATTTCCCTTTCAAAAGCCAATGGATTGGAATAATCATCTTTAATCAGGTCAAATGCAGTCTTCCAGCGGTTGGTATTGTTTTCATTAAGAATAATATTCGTTTTATAATCTGCGTCAAGGATCTGACATTGATTTTCTGCCAAAAAATACTCCAGTTTGGATACAATCTTTCTGGTGTATTGATGGATTATATCCGGATGAGTATAATTAAAATCAGTGTTTATTTTTCTCTTAATACCATACACCTCTCTTACATTATTTTCACATAATTTCAGAATATGATTGAAGATTTCTGCCTGAATAGAATGATACGTATAGCTATAATTTAAGCTTTCTTTTCTGTAATTATACTGAAGGCATATAATAATTTCTGAAAGTTCGTCAATGACTGTTGCATAAGATTTATTAACAGGAATACATTCGTGGGTCAGATATTCTATAGCTCTTAAAAACTGTTTTAACACCTGTATTTTACAATACTCGATTTCATTAAAAACATTCCCGGAAAAAGACATCTTATCCAGCATAGCAGCCTGAACTTCGTCCAGATTTAGTTTTTTGGTATATTTCTTCCCTATTTTCCAGGAATCTGAGGGATCAAGTATAATTTGCTGATGTATGGGCTCAACAGTTTCAGAAGAGGAGTTACCGCTACTAAAATCAATCGGGACATCGGTTCTTCCCGAAACATCAATAATAAAATCATCTGCAGGCATGGTCATCTTAATATAATTGAGTTATTGGTTCATTAGTTTTTTGATCAAAAATCAATTTCCTAATATAACAATATATTTACATTGCCTCAAATGTAGTAAAGATGGGATCATATTATTTACGGCTTCCCGTAATATCAGAAATTATACCCTGAAAATATGGACGGGTGTTTCTCTTAGATCTCCCGAGGTTTAATACTTACAACTTATTATTGATCAAGTTGTCTCTGAAATTCCTCAAGATATTTTGCCAGATGAATACCATCCGCTAACCCATGATGAGCTTCCACCGAAACAGGAAGGTATTTTTTACCGTCACGAATATTGAATTTACCAAAAGAGATTTTGGGTACGGATTCGCCATTATTAAAATCAGTAGGATGAAGAATAGCAGTAAAAGAATTCCATGGAATTGTGGTATGTCTGATGTGATCTTTTCCGAGTCTGTCATTGCTTAACCTAAGCCCTGAAGAGTTATGGACTTCTTTAATTTCTTTCTGTAATGCCGTATTGAAGGTTTCAAAATCCTCTGAAAAATGAGTAAATGAAAAACCAAAAGTCCCGTCAGGTCGGCCAATAGTAGTTCCTGCGTGAACCTGATTAAACTGAACTACATGTCCGTCAACAATTCTGAGTTTTAGCTCATCAACCGTATTAACAGCAACCATAGACTTATGAAAATAATAAGCAAAGAAAGAATAACCGTTCTTTTTAGCCGTTTCATAGGCTTTTGTACAATCTACTTCCGTGGTAAAGCCTAGGTAAGGGCTTGCCATAGAAGAAAAAAATTCAAAATGCTCCTTTCTGTTCCATTGCTCAAGGTCTACGATCTTCATTGATTTTTTATTTTGCCGCAAATTTCAGTATTTTTTATTGTATTTTAGGTATTTCTATGTAGAATTTTTCCAGAAGAGGCCATGTTTTCATGAATTGCTTTCATAAAGGTTGACACACAAAGTCTTACTTCTATAAAATGATAATTGCCACCCATATTTGTACATGAATGGCAATTATAAAATATTGTGCTTAATTTTTACTCTACTTCAAAAATAGCCTGAATTTCTACAGAAGAATTTACAGGAATAGATGATGCTCCCAATGTGGCTCTTGCATGTTTTCCTTTGTCTCCAAAAATATCCACTGTTAGATCTGAAGCGACATTCATCAAATCTGCATGTTTGGTATAATCATCCTTCGTATTAAAAATCCCTGTCAGCTGAACACATTGTTTTACTCTGCTCAAATCCCCTCCTACAGCCTCATTTAATACGGAAATAACATTCAGCATTGTTATTGTAGTGGCTTCTTTTACTTGTTGCTCATTTACATCTACACCTAGTTTCCCCGGATTTACTATTTTCCCGTCTTTTAATGCAACCTGATTGATAAATACTAAATTTCCTGCACGAACAAAAGGCTTATAATTTCCCGCAGGTTTAGGAACCTGAGGAAGAGTGATATTCTTTTGTTTTAAAATTTCAATAAAATCCTGGTGGTTCTCAACAATGGGTAACCCTTTTTTAGAATGGGTATCTTTTAAGGCAAATGTTACTTTTGCAAAGTTTTTCCCTTGAAGTTCAGCCAGATGTCGCTCCCCTTTTGTGGGCCTCTCCACATCTTTTAAAGAAGCCATACTCGTTATTCCTAATACAGAATTTCCCTGAGGAATGGCTTTGTTAAGATCTTCTGTCCCTCTGATTCCATTAGAAACCAATACCATTCCGTGTACCGCGAGGCTGTTCCAGAATGCCTGAAGAGCCAGTTCTTTACCTGCTCCACTCCCTGCCGACATAAAAACAGTGGCAGGGATGCCTTCCAGTGCATGATTGGTCCACAGTGAAACAGTCTTGGATAAAAATTCGCTCATTCCTGTACTGATATTTCCGAAATAAACCGGAGAGCCAAAAGCAATTCCATCATAAGCCGTCAACTCGTCTGCCGTTGCGACCGGAAGATTTTTCAGGTTGGGGTTTTGAGATTCTTTCACCAATTTAATGTATGGGATTGCATTATTTTCACTTTCAATGCCTTTTGCTATTTCTTTAGCCAGTTCATAGGTTCCTCCATTATCAGAATGGATAAGAACTAATATTTTAGCTTTATGTTGTGCCATGATGTTGATACTGTTTAAAAGTAAAATTAGAATAAAAAAAGAACATAGTTTTTTCATTATGAATACGATATAAGTTTATTTTTTTCGATATTACAAAATTAGTATTGTCGTTTTTATTAAATTTGCCAAAATATACAGACAAAACGACAAGATGAAATGTGGCCTCATTGAAAAAACAGAAAGCCAATTTGTAGATACCATAGAAAAAGAAGCTTATGTATGGTGCGAAAAAGACTGGAAACATGATGACTATGAGCATGTACACAAGCGTGCACAACTTACTTTTGTGGAAGATGGATATCAGTATTTTCATATTGATCAAAAAATTTATCTTGTGCCACAATATCATGTTATCTGGATACCATCGGGAAAAGCACACAAAATAACATCGGAAGCAAAGACTGTCAATCTTATGGTCTTTTTGTTTAAATCTGTTTTTGAAGATGATTTTTACCGGAATGTTCAGGTATTTGCTGTCCCTCCCGTACTTAAAGAAATGTTGTTGTATGCTTCAAAATGGAACAAATCTTTAGATGAGAATGAAGAGCAGGATATCTTTTTTAAAGCTATTTTAAAAAGCCTTCCCAATTTTTGCAAAGAAAGCAGCAGATTAGAAATCCCAATTCCTACTGATCCAAGACTGGTTCCTGTGTGTCAGGATATCAACTCTAATTTTAAATATAATATTGATACTGATTCTTTGGCGGAAAAAGCACAAATGTCGGTAAGGTCTCTGCAGAGAAACTTTAAAAATGAAACAGGAATTACCCTGCAAAAATACCATCAGTTGACAAGAATTTTAAAAAGCATTGAACTTATAGATACCAAGCAATTTACTTTAAGTGAAGTAGCTTATAAAGTGGGCTATCAAAGTCTTTCAGCATTTACCTCATCTTACTTCAATGTAATGGGAACAAAACCTAAAAGATAAATTTTAAAAATTGAGATGTAAATTAATAACATGAAAATGGTTATTATTCAATCTTGTGACTAATTTTACTGCAAAATAAGTAGTCGGTTAATCTCACTCTTAAAACATCCCAGAATAAATTCTGTATAATAGAGCTGAGCATTTAAAGCCTGAGTCTTATGATGCAATTCCAGTTTTTTGGTGAGGATAATTTCTCCTTTGTATGAAAAGGAAAAGAAAGCAAAAATTTTATAGCCTGAACTTGAATTAGGGGTACAATATCCTGTAATTGCAATAGACCAGTCGGATTCAAATAGTTTGGCAACCTGCAATGCCATGGTTTCTGCAACATTTTCAGAAACACAATCGCATTCTTCTGCTTCATGTTCATTTACTTTCAACAATTTAACTTTTTCTGCTATTGTATAGGTCGTTATTCCACCTTTATAAAATAATGTTGCATTAGACATTTGTGAAAAAGCCAATTGTAAACATCCTGAAGTAACGCTTTCGGCTATTGAAATGGTTTCACCCGTGGTTATCAGAGATTCACTTATATAATCAAGAAGGTTCTTTTGAAATTCCATAGCGGTTTATTTTAGGGTTATAAAACTAGAGGTAATGGTGAAGATGGATTAAAAAGCTGCCGAATGAATACAAACTGCAGCTTTTACTAATATGATGAATGTGTTGTGGTGTAAAAAGTATTTCCTTCTCTCTTTCTGGCTTTATATACGTTTGTCTCCTAACGTATCAAGAAGCCTGTTGATATACTCTTCCTCTTTCCGTACTTTATAATAGGCAGTTTTGGCATATAAAGTAAATGATGACGGTTCAATTTTTGTTTCAGTATCCGTGTTATCTGCCTCTTTCGTATTTTTTGTGTGAAATTCGCAAATATGAAGAATATATTCTTCAATATATCCATTTATGATCCCCTTAAAGATCTCGCATTTTGCATTGTTTTTTATTTTTTCCAATGATTTTATCAAAAAAGCGGTCACTCCATAAGAATTCATCATAACCGGAAATAAAGACTCATTCTCCAATACATTATTTTTATCATTCAACTCTGAATGTTGTAACGTCTCATTTTCAAAAATCATAATGATATAGGGCTATTAGTTATTGGATACTTTTAAATATTTATCAAAATAATGGAAATCTTCTTTATCTTTAATTGACAAATAAAACATAACTTGTTCAGGTTGTTTTAATCCAATACTGCTTAAACAATCATAATGAGCAATAAATGCCTGAATGTTCTCCATATTTATATCTTTAAAGATAACAAATAATAAAAAGATATTTTCCTTTATTTCTTTAGCATAAATTACGGCTCCTTTCTCAAACCATTTCCCCTCATTGTTAATTTTCACAAAATCCTTATGCTTAAGGGTTCTTATTATCTTCCGGCCATCCATATAGTATTGAGTTCATCGTTAAAACAAACTGCTTTGAGCCCATGAATAGCTCATTAACAGATTGTTTTTCATTATTTGTTCCGGAATTAAAAGAACATCCTCTACCTTCTCAGAATTTATGGGTTAAATGTACGTTAGAATAATTCACTTTTTTATGATTTGGATCATGTTAATTGGAAATATTAATATAAAATTTTTCTGTTTTTTAACTGGACACTTCCTTCTTTCTCCATTTTCTTTAAAGCGCGGATGACGGTTTCTACACGCAATCCTATCAGATTGGCTATTTGCTGCCTGGTTAATCCTACTTCAAAATATAGATCTCCACAGGTATTCCCGTCGTAGCTCTTAAGATAATCCAGCAGTCCTTTTAAGCGCTGAATGGGGTTTTGGGAAGCCATACTTTGCATCATAATCAATTTATAATAGACTTGCTGTGAAAAACAGGCATTCATCTCCAGAGAAAGTTCAGGATGTTCCTTAAGCATTTCTATGAAATTAGTTTTGGGAAGCCTTATAATCTCTGTTGATTCAAGGCATATCGAATTCATAGGATAAGGCCTTTCAAGAAAAATAAGAGGGTCTCCAAAACTTTGATTTTTCCCTAAAATATTATGAATAAACTCCTTTCCATCCTCATTGTAGTTATTAAGCTTCACCCTTCCTTTGGCAATCTGAAAATAATACAATGCATGATCTCCTTCTTCAAAAACGATTTCTTTGGCTTTATATATCTTATCTTCTGCACCAAATGTATGCAGGATATTCTCATCGATATTCATACAGCTTATTATTTTCATACTCTTATGTAGGTTTTAATATAAAAAGGTAAGAATTTAATAGTCTTCTTGAATAAAAAAAATCATGATTTTTTTCATTTCAGTATTTTTAATAATCACGATTATTCTTTCCGGACATTAACCGATAATAGCAGATGCTTCCTTCTTGTTCAACCAAGTTTTAAGTATAGCATATAAAAAAACCGTCTTCAATATATGAAAACGGCATTCGTAATAATCTTATTTTTATGAGGTAAGATGGATTGCTTTTTATCATTATTTTGCAAACTTTTTCGTTCCTGCAACACATAAAATAACACCGACAGTAACTCCCAACATTCCCATACTTACGGGTTCGTGAAGCAGATAGGCAGCTAAAGCAAGCCCAAAGAAAGGCTGTAACAACTGGAGCTGTCCTACTGTGGTAATTCCGCCTTGTGCCAATCCTTTATACCAAAAAATAAACCCGATGAACATACTGAACAGAGAGATATACCCCAACCCAAACCAGCCTTTAAAGCTTATGGTTTCTACATTTGTGGGGAAATAAATAAAGAATAACGGCAGCATGATGGGTAAAGATAAAACCAGTGCCCACGAAATAACCTGCCATCCCCCTAACGTTTTTGAAAGCTTAGCACCTTCAGCATACCCAAGTCCACATAAAATTACGGCAAGAAGCATTAAGACATCTCCGATAGGAGAAGCTGAAATCCCTTGAGAAAAAGCATATCCAACGACCAATAAGCTCCCTATCACCGAAAAGAACCAAAATATAGGATGGGGTCTTTCCCCACCGCGGAACACTCCAAAAATAGCGGTAGCCAGAGGAAGCATTCCCAGAAAAACAATAGAATGCGCAGAGGTTAGGTACTGCAGTGCTAATGAAGATAACAGCGGAAACCCAATGACACATCCCATAGCTACAAGAGCCAGGGAAAATAATTGGTTTTTAGCAGGGCGCTTTTCCTTATATATCAATAATACTGAAAGAGCCAATATCCCTGCAATTACTGCACGGGCAACTGTCGCAAATATAGGATTCATCTCCATGACGGCCAGTTTTGTAGCCGGCATGGAACCACTGAACAGTAAAACACCGATAAAACCATTGATCCATCCGCTTACAGCCTGATCTTTTGAAATTGTATTTGTCATCATTTTTTAAGTTTTAATTCTATGAAGCAAAATTAGATAGGAAAAATAAATAAACACAGTATCAGTTTTGTATATTTGCATGAGCACAGTTAAAAAAATGAGTAAGGAATTTTTATATACAGAAATCGCAGCGGGTATTGCAAACCAGATCAGAACCGGTGTTTTAAAGGTTGGGGACAAGCTTCCTTCCGTTAGAATGTTATGCCAGGAACATCAGGTAAGTATGAACACCGCAAAGCGGGTTTTTCTGGAACTTGAATCGCAATCTTTGGTTGAATCAAAGCCCCAATCGGGCTATTTTGTAAGCCAACTACTCTCGATAAAGCTTCCATTACCCGAAGTAAGTCGCCCATCTTTAATGGCGAATAATGATGAACCCAATGAGTTAATCAGTAAAGTCTACGAGAATATGGGAAGGAAAGATCTTACTTTCTTTTCAATTGGTATTCCATCAGGAGATCTTTTACCACAGGCTAAGCTGAAAAAAGAAATTGTTCATGCGATCAGAGAGTTAAAAGAAGGCGGAACAGAATACGAAGAACTTCAGGGAAATCTGAAACTCAGAAGAATGATTGCTGTACGTTCTTTGCAGTGGGGTGGAAATCTCAATGAAAATGATCTTGTAACAACAAACGGTGGAATGAATGCGCTTTCATTTTGTTTAATGGCTTTAGGAAAGCCCGGTGACACTATTGCTATCGAAAGCCCATGTTACCCGGGAATTCTCCAGTTAGCGAATGGCCTAGGATTAAAAGTACTGGAAATTCCTACCCACCCCACTACGGGAATAGAAATTGATGCGTTAAAAAAAGTAATTCCTCAAATAGATATTTGTCTACTGATTCCCAACTTTAATTCCCCATTAGGCAGCTGCATGCCCGATGAAAATAAAAAAGAAATCGTAAAAATATTATCAGAAAACAATATTCCTTTAATTGAAGATGATGTTTACGGGGATCTGTATTTTGGTGCCTCGCGTCCCAAATGTTGTAAATCCTTTGATAAAGACGGGAGTGTTTTATATTGTAGTTCAATCTCAAAAACACTGGCTCCTGGGTATCGTGTAGGTTGGATTGCACCGGGAAAATACAAAGACAAAATACTAAAGCTTAAACTCTTACATTCAACCTCTTCTATATCAATTGTCAATGAGGCAGTGGCTAATTTCCTGAAATCAGGGAGATATGAGAAGCATCTTCAGCAACTTCGCAAAACATTGCAAAGTAATTATCAAAACTATGTACAAACTATTGCTGAATCTTTTCCCGAAGGAACCAAAACAAGCCGACCACAAGGAGGTTTATCCTTATGGGTAGAGTTTGACAAAAAAATCCGTACTACGGAACTTTATGATCTGGCTATCAAGCAAAATATAAGTATAGCTCCCGGAAGGATGTTTACCTTTCAGGAGCAGTTTGAAAACTGTATGAGGCTTTGCATTGGACTTCCATGGTCAGAAGATACACAGGCAAAGCTCAGACAGGTCGGAAATCTTGCAAAAAAGATTTAGTATGTACTATTTTTTGTCCGGAACAAAGTTTTTCCTGGCCAGTTCTTTTCTTACTCTGCTTAAGCTTTCAGGAGTAATACCCAGGTAAGAGGCAATCATCCATTGTGGAACTCTCAGCAATAAATCAGGATACATTTTAATGAATTTCATGTATCTTTCTTCTGCGGTCTCACCCAGCAAAGAATTAATTCTGTTCTGAAGACTTCTGATATGCTTCTGTAACAGGAAATCACTTCTCTCAATACTATTTGGGAATTGCTCTACTAATTTATTAAAGAAATCAGGATGAAGAAACAATATTTCTGAATCCTCAACGGCTTCTATATAATAATTTGAATTTTCATTAAAGTAAAGACTGCTTCGGTCAGAGATCAGCCAGCTTTCTGGAGCGAACTGTATAATATGCTCTTTACCGTTTTTATCAATGGAATACATCTTTAGAAGACCTTTTTCTACAAAAAAGATATGTCTGCATATTTCACCATATTGAAGAAGAAACTGATTTTTAGGAATCTTTTTTACTTCATAATGCAGACTGCATGTGTTCACATTTTGAAGAGGAACATTTAATACTTTGGCTAAATAATTATTAATATTCTTCATTATATGATCTGGCTTAAAGAAATATCCTGGTGCGAAGCGCTGTTGACGGGCTTTCCGTTTTCAATAACAATCAGCTGTGGGCTTTCATGTCTTATCTCAAGATCTGCTGAAATTTTATTTGAAATAGGTCTGTGAGCTAATAAATCTAGATAGTATAGTTCTAAAGGTTTATCAGAATTTTCAACTTCTTTTTCAAAATTTTTCAGTACCGTCCTACTGATAAAACAGCTTGTAGAATGCTTAAATACAGCTATTTTATGGTTATAAGAATTCTCAATGGCCTTCGCCAGATCTTCTTCAGATTCTATCTTTTTCCAGAAAGATTTTTGATCAGGGGCTTCATTTTTTCCACCGAATATTTTATCAAAAAAACTCATACATTAAATTGTTTTAAATGATGATCAAGATGTTTATACTCTAAAAATTCCCAGTCTTTTTCAGTCATGTTACCGAATAATCTGTGGCTGTCCGGCAGTTGTTTCTTTTCACAAGCGCAACGGAATTCCTCCAGCGTTTTCAGCAGATTGGTTTTTGATTCATCAAAATCACACTCAAAATTAACAATTAGTTTTTGAAAAGTAGGCATGTTTCTGGGAATTCCGTTATTGAAAACATACATTTCTATCTTCGTCACAGCTCCTATAGCCCTAAAAGCAATATTTATAGGTGGAAGTTTTATTTTTTTTAAAGGAACCCGAAGCACCAGATCACAATGTTTCAGCATCTGGCTTACGTTCATCTTTCCCCATTTCCCGGAAGAATTTTCGGAAAGGCTGGAAATTCTGTCTATAATTTCCTTAAAATATATCGGATTATTAAGTCTTTTCTTTACCAACCTTTTTCTTTCTTCAGATTTTCGATGTGTGCAAAATGATGATTACAATGCCAGACATATAAAGCAAGACTCTCTCTTAAATCATAGTTTTTATTATGTTCAGGATGGTGAAAAGTTCTTTCAAATTGTTTGTTGGTAAGACTTTTAAGAAGTGTTGTCCATCTTTGGTGTGTGCCTTTCAACATTCTCATAGCCGGCTTCACAGGCATATGAAAACTATCCTGAAGTTCTGCCCATTTGGCTTCGTCATAAGGCTTTATGGTAGGATTGTCTTCTGTAAGAGCCAGTTTAAAACGGATAAAGCTATTCACATGACTGTCTGAAAGATGATTGACAAGCTGTCTGACAGTCCACCCTCCTTCTCTATAAGGAGTATCCAGTTGATCATCCGTAAAATGTTCAATGAGGTTTTTGAGTCTTCCCGGAAAATCCTTAATCACTTTAATATAAGCATCTAAGGTAGTATCATTGATATTTTCCGGTGCTTCAAACGGTCCTATTGGAAACTTTTTGTTCTCTAAATTACTCATTGTTCAGGTTTTAATTTTTACTGATTTGTCCACTCGTTCAGGTGGGGACAAATTCATATCTGTTAAGTTTGTAAATGTATCAAAATTCGGGAAATCTGAATATGAAAAAAGCGTTAATTGTACTTATGATTGTGACCTGTCTTTATATAATGAAAAAAGCTTCAATTTTATAGAATTGAAGCTTTTTTATTTTTATTAGTTTGATATGCTAGTAACCATGCAAATCAATACCCTCTGTTCTCTGTAAAGCAACCTTTTTACCCATTTTCTTCTGAATCACTCTGAAATGCTGCAGCTCATCGTCTGTCAGGATGCTAATTGCAGTTCCTTTCTCATTGGCACGACCTGTTCTACCAATACGATGAATATAATCCAATGGGGAACGCGGTAATTCATAATTAATAACACAAGGTAGAGATTCAATATGAATCCCACGACCAATCAGGTCCGTAGCGACAAGGATTTGGGCTCCATCTACTTTAAATTCTTCTAAATTATTCCTACGGGCTCCTTGCGATTTCTGACTATGGATAGCCACGGCTTTAATCTTATTCTTTTTAAGCTTTTCAACTAAGTTATCGGCAGATCTTGTAGACGATACAAAAACCAATGCTTTCTCAACTTTCTTTTCTTTAATTAAATAGCGTAAGAAAGGCCCTTTATTTTCCGGAGAAACATGATAAGCTAATTGCTCAATATTATCAATTTCAACTTCCTCTTTTTTAATTTCAACAATGGTCGGATTAATTGATAAACGTTCCTTCATTTCAGAAACCTTATCATTCAACGTGGCCGAGAACAAAATGGTTTGTTTTACAACAGGCATGAGGGCGAAAAGTTTATTCATTTCTTCACCAAAACCTAACTGAAACATTTTATCTGCTTCGTCAATCACCAAATGTTGAATTTCAGAAATACTCAATGCGTTATGATCAAGTAGGTCTAATAAACGCCCGGGAGTTGCTATAAGAACTTCCACACCAAACATTCCTTTCATTTGTGGATTGATGGAAACACCACCATAAACCGCCATAGTACGGATTTCACGTTTCAAATTTTCGGTAAAAGCTCTGAAAACCTCATCAATTTGAATGGCTAATTCACGGGTAGGAACTAATACCAATACCTGTACGTTACGATTTTTTTTACCTTCAGAATTTTGTAATTTCTCTAAAATAGGCATCACAAAACTAGCTGTTTTTCCGGAACCTGTCTGTGCAATTCCCATCAGGTCTTTTCCTTGTAAAATAACAGGTATAGACTGCTCCTGAATGGGGAATGGTTTCAAATATCCCAATTTTTTAACAGAACGAATAATATTGTGTGATAATCCTAAAGACTCGAATGACATAAAAATACTTATTTACTGCAAAGATAAGCTATTGAGATTTGGTTTGCACTCTGAAAAAAAATAGTATAGACAAAGTTTCAAATATTTTAATTTCCGCCACGATCATTACTTCATTCTGATAGTTTCTAAAATTTATATTGCCGATTTGTCCGAAAATTTAGATTTGGACAAATTTTTGTCTGTTAGTTTTGTAAATTTATCAAAAATTCGAGAAATCTAAATATGAAAAAAGCATTAATAATAGTCGATGTACAGAATGATTTTTGTGAAGGCGGAGCACTTGCAGTACCCGGAGCTAATGAAATCATCCCTTACATTAATCTCCTGATGGAAGAAAATGAATATGACCAAATTGTTTTGACTCAGGACTGGCATCCTGTAGGACATAAAAGTTTCGCAAGCAGCAACGGAAGAAATGTGGGGGAAAGTATTATTTTAAATGGAGTTCCACAATTTATGTGGCCTGACCATTGTGTTCAGGGAACTTTTGGCGCTGAGTTTCACAAAGACTTAAACCAGGCTAAAGTAACCCACATTATCCAGAAAGGTAAAAACATCGAAATAGATAGCTATAGCGGCTTCCAGGATAACAACCACTTTATGAAAACCGGACTGGATGATTTCTTGAAATATCACGATATCCAATTGGTAGAAATAGTAGGATTAGCGATGGATTATTGCGTAAAATTCACATCTTTAGATGCAGTATCCAGTGGATATATCACTTGTCTTCACTTCAACGGAACCCGTGCAGTTAACGTAAAACCGGACAATGGCAGAGATGCCATCTATGAAATGATTGAAAAAGGAGTTACTGTTCTTGGATAATCTCAATTCAATTAATACTTAGTACTATAAAGGTATTGATATCATATAGAATTCAAAAGCGTGGAGTTTTTCCGCGCTTTTTTTATAGGTGAAAATCAGGTTTTTGCAGAATGGTTAAGTGATGTCATCAACTTAGGATAATTCTGTATATATTTGAAAGAAACATCTCTAATGAAAAAAATCATTCTATCTACAGTATTATTTCTGGGAATTTTTACAAAAGCTCAAAATACTTCAGATTCACAATTCAAATATCTGGAATATGATATTGAAAAAATTCAAAATCTTTATAAAAACAATAAAGTCACCGTAAAAGAAGTGGTTGAAACATATCTGAAACGTATTCATGACATCGATAAAAATGGCGTACAGATAAACTCTGTAATCACCAT
Source organism: uncultured Chryseobacterium sp. (assembly GCA_963518055.1). Classification (GTDB taxonomy): domain Bacteria; phylum Bacteroidota; class Bacteroidia; order Flavobacteriales; family Weeksellaceae; genus Chryseobacterium. Next base: position 58,614 of record CAUQIC010000005.1, on the reverse strand, counting down.
CAATCCGGATGCTGTCAAGATTGCCGATTCTTTGGACCATATCGATGCAACATTAAAGAATACTCCTCTATTTGGGATCCCTGTTTTATTGAAAGATAATATAGATACTCATGATCAAATGCCGAACACAGCAGGTTCTATTGCTCTGAAGAATTCTTTTCCGCTACAGGATAGTTATCTTGTTAAAAAGCTGAGAGAAGCGGGAGCTGTCATCATTGGAAAAACCAACCTCAGTGAGTGGGCCAATTTCAGAGGTAAAAAATCGACAAGCGGCTGGAGTGGATTGGGCGGACTTACTAAAAACCCTTACATCCTGACTAGAAATACTTGTGGATCCAGCGCCGGCTCGGGCGCTGCTATATCTTCCAATCTTGGGATTCTCGCTATTGGTACAGAAACTAACGGTTCTATCATTTGCCCCTCAGGTATCAATGGAATTGTTGGGCTAAAACCTACTGTAGGGCTTATTTCAAGACAAGGTATTATTCCGATTTCATTTTCCCAGGATACTTCAGGCCCTATGGCAAGAACCGTAAAAGATATTGCCATAAGTCTAGGCACCATGGTGGGCGAAGATAAAAATGACATCAAAACCATGGGTAGCAAACCATTTTCACGTACCGATTACACCCAGTTTCTTGATTTAAATGGATTAAAAGGCAAAAGACTCGGATATGTCAAGGGAATTACTAAAGGAGCCAGTAAAGAGGTAGATGAGTTATTTCGAAAGACTTTAAAAATTCTGGAAACTCAGGGAGCCGTTATTGTTACCATAGAAAATGACATTCTTACCAATGAAACCGAGGAAGCCTCTTTTCAACTTATGGTCAATGAATTTAAAGATGGTTTAAATAGCTATTTTTTATCCTTAGGAAAAGATGCTGTTATTAAAAATGTCGATGAATTAATAGCTTTCAATAAAACCAATAAGCAGGAATTAGAGTATTTCGGGCAGGAATTTTTGGAGCTCGCCTCCAAAAGTAAAGGAATGAAGGATAAAGATTATTTTAAAAACGTAAAAATAGCCCAGATAGGAAGCCGTGAAAAAGGAATAGATTTAGTCATGAAAAAATATAATCTTGATGCGATTATCTCTCCTGCAACTACTGAAGCATGGAAAACAGACTTGAAAAACGGAGATCATTATTCCTTTGGAAGCGCAGATGCAGCGGCTATTGCTGGTTACCCAAGTATTACACTGCCTATGGGATATATTAACGGATTGCCTGTAGGCATCTTATTTTCTGCAGGAAAGTGGGAAGAAGGAAAACTCATTAATATGGCGTATACTTTTGAACAAAACAATCCCCAAAGAAAAGTCCCTCAGTTTTTAAGCGGACAGTAAACATTTACATAATATTAATCCATATAAAAAGCGCAGAAAATAATTTCTGCGCTTTTCTATTTTTAAACTTAAAATCAATTTCTAAGTGAATAAAATAAATGATAGTATTGAATAAGAAATTCATCACTCTTCATTTATTGCTCTTCATATATTAAAGCATTTTAAGGTTATTCACTTCCAGATCCGTAAGAATTCTCCAGTGTCCTCTCTTGATGTTCTTCTTTGTTAATCCTGCAAACATTACTCTGTCTAAAGACTCTACTTCATATCCTAATCTTTGGAATATTCTTCTGATCACACGGTTCCATCCGATATGAATTTCGATTCCAATCTCATTCTTAGGTTTTCCTTCAATGTATGAAATCTGATCAACAACTGCTACCCCTTCATCAAGACGAATTCCTTCTGCAATAAGACGTAAATCCTCACCTGTCAGTTTTTTATCAAGAGTCACGTGATAAATCTTTTTAGCATCAAAAGATGGATGCGTCAATTTCTTAGTCATGTGCCCGTCATTCGTTAACAAAATAACTCCTGTCGTTGAACGATCCAATCTTCCTACAGGGAAAAGTCTGTATGGAGACGCATTAGCTACAAGATCCATTACAGTTTTTCTAGCTTTGTCATCTTTTGTAGTAGAAATATAACCTTTCGGCTTATTCAATAGTACATAAACTGGTTTTTCAGGAGTAATACCTTGTCCGTCGAAAACGACTCTGTCTGTTTTCTGTACCTGATATCCCATTTCAGTTACCACTACTCCATTTACTTCCACCAGTCCCTGAGTAATCAGTTCATCAGCTTCCCTTCTGCTGCAGATTCCGGAATTAGCAATATACTTATTAAGACGAATACTGTCTTTATGGACATCTTTGTCAATTTTATTCAGTCTTCTCTTCTGTACAAAAGATTTTGCTCTGTCTTCATTTCTTTCATCTCCATTAGATGGCCTTCTACCATATTTTAGGCTGCCTCTTTCATACTTATCTCTTGTATCAAAGCTTTTGCTTCCTCTTTTAGGTTTTCCAAAAGTTTTCTTCTGATAGCTCTCGCTTTGGTTCGTGATATAAGCTTTACTTTCAGAATTTGAGCCCAAATCTTCATTGGGGTCAAAAGACTTCGTATTTTTCTTGAAAGGTTTTTTGTCAAATTTTGAGTTGGATCCTTGATGTTCTGGACCTTTTCTTCCTCCATCTTTAGAGAAAGGTTTTTTAAAAGGTCTTGATCCTGAAGAATTTCCAGATCTGGAAGCACGAGAATCATCAGAACTTTTCTTGGTTGAAATTCTTGGTCTCTTTGGTCTGTCTGAATTATTATTATCTCTGCTCATTCTAAAAATTTCTGCAAAGATAGTAATTTAGTTACGAGTTAAAAATTAAGAATCATAACTTTGCAGTATAGTTTACATTTTAACCTTACATAAATTTGAAGATGATAACAATATTAAACGATAATTTTTCTCAGTTAAACGACTTTCTTCATGAGAAATCATTCAGTAAAATTTTTATTTTAGTTGATGAAAACACCCATGAATATTGCCTTCCTGTTCTTTTAGGAAATATGGAGACTGATCTGGGATTTGAAATTTTGGAGATTGAGGCAGGTGAGGAAATGAAAAATATTCAGACCGCCAATCAACTTTGGGAAATTCTTACAGAAATGCAGGCAGACAGAAAAGCACTTGTTATTAATCTGGGTGGTGGCGTGATTACAGATATGGGAGGTTTTGTTGCTTCTACCTATAAAAGAGGGGTACAGTTTATCAATATTCCAACTACCCTTTTATCGATGTGTGATGCTTCTATTGGCGGAAAAACAGGAATTGATCTGATGCACTATAAAAATATGGTAGGAACTTTTGCTTTTCCTGAGCAAATCTTTATTTATCCAAAATTTTTGGAAACATTACCTTTTAAGGAATTAAGAAGCGGATTCGCAGAAATGCTTAAACACGGATTGATTGCTGATAAAGCCCATTGGGATCAGCTTATTCAGATCCATAAACTGGAGGTAGGGTCAGTAACCCCGCATATCCAAACATCTATGGACATCAAGCAAGACGTGGTGGAAAAGGACTTCCATGAAAGCAATATCAGGAAGACCCTCAATTTTGGACATACCATAGGACACGCTATTGAAAGTTTATGTTTACAACAGGGAAACCCTATCCTTCACGGGGAAGCAGTTGCTATGGGAATGATTTCTGAAGCCCACCTTGCTTATCTGGAAAACCTCATTTCAGAAGAAGATTCAAAAACAATCATTGAAAACATTCAGAGATATTACCCTTATTTAGATATCAGCGATTTTAAAGATGAAGATATCACGGCATTATTGATGAATGATAAAAAGAATACTGACAGTAAAATCAATTTTTCTTTACTGAATGGAATTGGTTCTTGCACCTATGACTATCAGTGCAGTCAGAAAAATATCCTTGAATCTATTCATTTTTATAGAAAACTGAATGATCTCTAACCCATTTTTTGGTTTAAAGAATGTCAAAGGATAATATTTTTTTGAAAAATATCTTAAAAATATATAGAGCCTGATCGCAAATAATCAGGCTCTTATTGATAATGTTAAAAATCATGTCTATTTCGAGAAGGAAGATTCCAGATGTTGTAAACGCTCTTCAAAAATAGACTGTTTATGCTGCATTTCTATATTCGATTTTTTCAATGCTTCATTTTCATTTTCTAAAGTCTCTATTTTTTTTGCCAGTTCCTGAGTTGCAGAAATATTCAACATCGATAAAGCATCATAATCTACCGTTCTTAGATCAGATACTTCAGTTCCGTAAACAAATAGCTTTCCTTTAAACTTTTTATCGGCTATATTGACTGTAATACTGTTAGAGGTGCTGTTTTGTATTTCTAAAATAATTTCCCCTGTTTCATCATATATTTTAAGAAATTTATCCTCTTTAGCAATATCAATGGGCTTTTCAAAAGTAAAAATTCCATTGTTTTGCTTGGCCAGCTGATAGACATTAGGGATAAAAGTTTTCACCCCCCTTTTACTGACTGCCTGAGGATATACGGCTTCTACCTCCTGAGCGATTACTTTTTTAAATTCCTGTTTACCATACACCGCTTCATCTTTCATGAGATAATTGGTAATATGAAGCTTTTTTAAAAGGGTTAAATCTTTTCCATTGTCTGTTTTTCCTATAATATTTTTGATTCTTTTATCCGAAAAAAGAGAGGTCTGGGCCACACTCAACTTCCCTACCGATATAATGTTTCCATCTGCATAGATGGATGTATTCGTATTGAAAGTCCCTATGTCGTTGGTATAATTTGAATAAGTAGTTGGTGTCCCATCAAAGGAGCCTGAATCAGGAATTATTCCATAATAGGTAAGACTTGATACCGCCAGTGGCCATACAGCAGTTTTTAGCCTGATATCCAACGGAAATTTTGGGGCATTCGTTCCAATACCAATATTCCCGTTCTGATCAATATTGATTCTTCTGTTTCCGTCACCGTCGGCAATGATGATATTATTTGACAACGAAGCCGGTAACCCGCTTACATTAGCTCCGATAATGGTATTTGATTTTCCGGAAACAATTCCTGCTGCTGCCCGGAATCCTATAAAGGTATTATAATTATTGATAGAATTTAAACTATATCCGGCAGATCCACCAATCGCAGTATTTCCTCTTCCTCCGGGAAGCATTCGTAAGGCATCTCCTCCAATACCTATATTGTCATCTCCGGAAATGAGCTCACGAAGAGAACTGGCTCCAATACCAACGTTGCCAATCGTACTTTTTGCAGAATAGAGTGAAAAATATCCGTTTGCAACATTATTATTCCCATCCAGATTTGAATATAAAGCCCGGTATCCATACCCTGTATTCTGTATCCCTGATTTATTAGTACTCAATACTTCTGCCCCTATGGCGGTATTCATACTTCCTGTGGTATTGGAAATTAAGTTATTCACTCCTACCGCAGTATTATTGAGCCCAGTTGTATTAGCTGTTAAGCTATTAACCCCAAAGATGGTATTCGTGGTGTTTAAAACCCCGGATACAATATTATTTCTTTTAAAAATAACATCTACATTATCAGAAGTTCCTATGAAATTAATTCCGTTTACCATACCCGAATTTCCGGTCAGGCTCCATCCTGTCATCACAATAGGGGTCAGGTCATCCAGTACTTTTGTCCATCGGCCGGCACTTGCACTCCAATAATAATACCCGGGAAGAACACCGTTCACCGTCGCGGTGTTATAAATCATTAAAGAATGAGCAGGCGAAGGTACCGTAATGGTATCTAAATTACCTGTTAATGCGATTCTAGGGATTAACATCCCTTTATTAGAACCCGCAACATCTAATACTGAGGATGGATTAGGAGTTGTTGTATTGATACCAACCTGAGCATTTAAGTTGTTTTCAAAAAAAAGAAGTAACAGCAGCAATGTGCATTTTTTCATGTTGTAAGAGTTAATGAATTCTTACAAAAATTCAATGAGCCGTTTTGTAAGAGTATCAGGTTATCATTTTATAAGAAATGCAAAATTAATAAAGCAAAATGGTTTGATTAGGCTCTTTTACAGAAAATTGGGTTTTTCTCTATCTTTTAATAAGCATGTGATTTAATAGAAATTATAATTTTATTGAATGATTCATAGACTAATTTTGATGGATACCTCTAATTTTCAACCCCTTCTTGACAAAATTGTTAATTCTCAATCATTCTAAACAAATGTTTGATTAAATTTTCAAAACACTAATAATCAGTAAATTAAAACAAAAACAATATGAAAAATAAAGATTTTTTTATTGATTTTAATCATGAAAATTATTTTTGGCAAGCAATTTGAAAGATACTCTGCGTTCAACTGAAAACGTTGACAAGTAGTAAAATTTAAAATTAAGAAAGAGTAAAATTAAAAAATTAAAGTTATGAAAAAGTTAATTTTAGGATTAGCAGTAACTGCAGGAACATTAGCATTCGCTCAACAAAAAACATCTACTAACCCTGTTACATTTGGGGTAAAAGGTGGAATGAACGTTTCTTCACTATCTAATGGTGCAGACTTAAGCGACTCTAAATCAAAAATCGGTTTTAACGCAGGTGTATTTGCCAACATCCCAGTAGCAAGCAACTTCAGTGTACAGCCGGAGGTTATTTATAACGACTTAGGGTCAAAAGTAACAAGAGAATATTCTGCATTAGGGAATACTTATAGAAGTGAATACTCAAGAAATCTAGGATATGTTGCTGTACCGGTAATGTTCCAATACAACGCAACTCCTGAGTTCTTCCTTGAAGCAGGTCCTGAGTTCGGATTTTTAGTAAGCGCTAAAGATAAATTCAAAAACTCAACCAATAATAATAACAATACTCAGATCGCTACTCTTAATAAAGACGACTTCCAAACATTTAACTTTGGAATCGGGATCGGAGCAGGATATTATTTCCTTCCTAATTTAGGAATTACTGCAAGATATACAGCAGGTCTTACGGATATTTATAAAAACAATTCCGGTGACGCTGTAAAGAACAATGTATTCCAGGTAGGATTAGCTTATAAATTTAAATAAGCATATTACATTCAATAAATTTTAATATTCAATAGAAAGGTCAGATTAGTTTTAATCTGACCTTTTTTATTAAAAAAAATCAAAATAATGTTAAAGGGAATATAAATAAAAGGATATAATGGCTAAAATAATGATACTTTTTTAAAAACACACTACTCTATTATTCCGATAAAACGCTAGTTAACAATGAATTATACAGAAACGCTATTTTTGGCACAGCATTTGTTAATAAACAAAATGTTAAACAAAACTTAAAAACTATTAAATAAATACTTATGAAAAAGATTCTTTTAGGCCTAGCGCTTGTAGCAGGTACTTTTACTTTCGCACAAAAAACATCTACTAATACATCATCATCTTCACCGGTTAGATTTGGTTTAAAAGCTGGTCTTAACATTTCCAGCCTATCTAACAGTGATTCAAATTCAAAAGCTGGATTTTACGGTGGAGTATTCGCAAACATTCCGGTAGCTCAGGATTTCTCTGTACAGCCAGAAGTATTATACAGTGGTATGGGTGCAAAAGCTAAAGGAAATAGTGATCTTAAAGTCAATTTAGATTATATTGCTGTACCGGTAATGTTCCAGTATAATGCATTACCTAACCTTTATTTAGAAGCAGGTCCTCAGTTCAGTTTTTTAATCAATTCAAAGTTTAAAAACAACTCAGCATCTGTAGACGCTAAAGACACATTCAAAACTTTTGACTTCGGTCTTGGTCTTGGAGCAGGATATTACTTCACTCCTAACATCGGAGTTAATGTAAGATATGTTGCAGGATTAACTGATGTTAATAAAGAAAAATTTAGTGGATCTGACTCTCAGAAAAACGGAGTATTCCAGGTTGGATTAGCTTATAAATTCTAATAAGCTCAATTTTTGATAACAAATTTTTATATCAATAGAAGGCCAGATTATTATGTAATCTGGCTTTTTTTGTATTTAATTTTTGAATTGACATTTTTTGGCAAGGAATTTGCCTGCTAAGTATCGATTGTACCATTACAGTATTTACAACTTACAATTCCTATATTTCATCTGAAATGGATTTTGATTCTCATAAAAAATCAACTTTCATCCATTTCAAAGCCGGAATATTCCAGTAATTTATTTTTCCAATTAAAATATGACTGAAAAGTTGGTAAACGATATGCAATGACATATGGCTGTAATTAGTTTAAAATACATTTTGATTTCAATAGAAAAAGTCAGGTTTACTCGTTTAAATCTGACTTTTTCGCTTTTCACATGACTTTTATCAATTTTCTTAGTTTGGCGGCAGATTTGCTGCGCTATGAAGTTTAATTAAACTTTTACATCATGAAGAAATTATTTCTAAGTCTTTCTTTCATTGGAAGCCTTTTCGTAAGTGCTCAAGAAAAAATAAACATCCAGGAAAAAACAAATTCACCTTCCCCAATAAGTTTTGGGATTAAAGCAGGTCTTAATGCTTCTTTTTACAACTCAACTTCAGATAATAATGGTTTTGATAATAATGAAAAGTTAAAGCCGGGTTTCAACGCAGGGGTTTTTGTCAATATTCCTGTAGCTGAAAAATTCAGTATTCAACCTGAACTTCTTTTCAGTCAAATGGGTTCCAAAACAACAGAGAATTTCAGATACAGTTCAGGAGGAAATGGTTTTGCCTCTGAAGTGAATTATAAAACCACTTTAAACTATCTTGTTCTTCCTGTTATGGTCCAGTATCATATTCTTCCTCAATTATATGTAGAAGCAGGACCTGAATTCGGATTATTATTAGGTGGAAAGATGAAAGGAGACCAAACTTCTATCGAAACATCCGGAAATAAGTCTTATTCATATACTGAACATTTTTCAAATAAAATTAAAAAAGACTTTTACAATACATTTAATTTTGGGATAGGTATTGGTGCAGGATATTATTTCGCCCAAAACCTAGCTGCAACTGCAAGGTTTACAGCAGGTCTTACAGGTATTTATAAGGATAGTCCATCAGATAGTAAAATAAGAAACAATGCGTTCCAAATTGGATTAGCCTATCAGTTTAAATAGAAATATCAAATATTTTCAAATCAATGCCGAGCCATAATAGCTCGGCATTTTTATTTCTTTCAAATTGATTGATGCACACTATCAGAAAAATATATCCCTCCTATTTGAAAATTATCCCGGTATTTATTTTTATTCATTATAAATATTATTCTTTTTATAAAAAAAATATAGTTTAAATTATAAACTTAAATACTTGTTTAGTTTTAAATTATTAAAAAAAAACAAACAATTATAATATATTTTATCATAAAAAAAGATTAAAAGTATAAAAGGAACATTTACATAAAGTGCCGTCTATCGCCCTACAGATAAGACTTTTTCAACTTTGGCAAGCAATTTGCAAAATAATTCAAATCTGATTGAGAAATCATTCAAAAAGCAAATAGTAAAAAATTAAAAGAATAAAATTATGAAGAAGTTATTTTTAGGATTAGCATTAACAGCTGGTACATTAGCTTTCGCTCAAGAGACTCAAACTAAAACTGTTGCATCTCCATTAAAAAGTGATGTTCAGCCAGTTAGATTCGGTATCAAAGCAGGTGGAAACTCAGCTTACTTCAGTGAGCAAAAATTTGGTATGAATAGCCAAAAATTAGGATTCCATGCTGGTGCATTCGTAAACATTCCAATTTCTAAGCAATTCAGTCTACAACCGGAGGTTTTATATAACCAAATGGGTGCAAGAGATGTTATCTCTTCTACAAATGTTACTACTGGATCTACGACTGTAAAAACAAACGTAGAAGACAAAGTAACAATGAACTATATTTCAGTTCCATTAATGGTACAAATGAGACCAACTGAGAAGTTTTATATTGAAGCTGGACCTGAATTCAGTTATTTCATCAATGGGAAAAATAAAGGTGAGTCTACTATAGCAACAACAACAGGAGGTGTTACAACGACTACAACTAATTCTCACTCTGAAGATCTTGATAAAGATCAAATCAACAGATTCAACTTTGGGTTAGGTCTTGGGCTAGGATATGACATTACTTCTAACATCGGTATTAGTGCAAGATATGTAAATAGCTTGACTAAAATTGACAAAAGCAGACCTGCAGCGGAAAACAACAACAGAGTATTCCAGCTAGGATTGAACTATAAGTTCTAATTAAAAATAAACCAATTTTTTAACTCTTAGTGCAGATTTCTGCATGATATAAAATGGCCGATAGAAATTCTATCGGCCATTTTTATTATTTAAATATTCTAGGATCATCACTGATAACTCCATCTATTCCCATATTTTTTAATTCCTGCAACCTTTCTTTGGTATTAACGGTCCACGGAATCACTTTCATGCCTAATTTATGACATTCTTTTACCAATTCAGGAGTAACAAGACTATGATCCGGACTGTAAATAGTAGGGGTAAATGTAAGGAATTTTACATCTCCCGCTACTCCATTAAGATGATCCGGATATAATTTGAATCTCTCCACAGGTATATTTTTGAAATAGGTCCGTTGTTGCTCCAATTTCTTATCGTCTACTTTTTCCACTAACAAAGCCGTCATTATCTTTGGATACTCTTTGTGGATAATTTCTAATGTTCGGGGATCAAAAGACTGAATAATTACTCTATCCTGAATGTTCTTTTCTATAATAATTTTCATCATCAGATCTACAAATTCTTTCGGTTCCGGATGAAAAATATTATCTGAAAAAGGGCGGGTTTTAGTTTCTATATTGTAAAAAGGCAAAGGTCTCTTTAATTCACGGGAATAACTCTCGCAAGCATCTATAATATCAGCAAAAAGAGGTTTTTGTACCTTCATTTTCTTTTGGTCAGGATAATTATTTAATTTCTTTAAGCCTACATCAAAAGTCTGAATCTTTGCATACGGCATATCGTAAATCTTATAATAAAATCCGGAATCTTTAGGAATATATGTTCCATCCGGCTTTGTAACCAGTTCTGGGGAAAGAAAAGCATCGTGAGAAAGAATTACCTTTTTGTCCTTTGTTATAGCCAGATCCATTTCCAATGTCGTAACATTCATTTTTAGAGCATTTTTCATAGCCGGAATCGTATTTTCCGGATACAGAGCCTTTCCGCCTCTGTGAGCCTCCATGTCAAAGGATTGTGCTGAGTAAAATTGAGTGAATGCAAAAAAAATACCTGTCAAAAAAACATTCTTCATAACCTTAGATTTTAATCCTTCAAAATTAAAGTTTACTTTTTGACGGTATAATACATCAACATTAAGCATTTGCTACATTTTGTTGTTTTCCGGGTTAACAAAGCAGTTCATTCTCCATATGTACAACAGCCGTTTAAGAGTAGAATTATAAAATACAAAAGAGCCAGACTATACATCTGGCTCTTCATATTATATAAGAAAAACGATTAATTGAATAATTCCACTTCTTCTCCTTTTCCTACCGGATATTCTTCAGTGAAACATCCGAAACAATGATTAGAAGATCCTAATATTTCTTTCAGATTATCGATACTCAAAAACTCTAGAGAATCAACTCCCAGGTAATTTTTAAGTTCTTCTGTAGACATGTTGGCAGAAATCAGATCATCTTTCGAAGGAGTATCAATCCCCAGATAACATGGAGCGATAATCGGAGGAGAAACACTTCTGAAATGAATCTCTTTTACTCCTGCATCCTTTAAGATCTTAACCAATCTTTTAGAAGTAGTTCCACGAACGATGGAGTCATCGATAATCACAACCCTTTTATCTTTCATTTCAGAAATAATAGGGTTCAACTTTAGGTTTACTACCCTTTCTCTCATTTCCTGAGTGGGAACGATGAAACTTCTTCCAATATATCTGTTCTTAATCAATACAGGACGGAAAGGGATCCCTGAGGCTTTTGAGAAACCAATGGCAGCAGGAACTCCGGAATCCGGAACTCCAATTACCAGATCTGCTTCTACAGGAGCTTGTTCCCAGATTTTCTCACCTGATTTCTCTCTGATTTCATATACATTGATATTTTCCAGTGTAGAATCGGGTCTTGCAAAATAAATATATTCAAAAGAACAGATTCTCTGCTTGCCTTTCTTCTCATCCATCATGTAAGAATTAAGCTTTCCGGGCTCATTTTCATTCGTATAAATGATCTCTCCAGGAAGAATATCACGTACATATTGAGCGCCCACAGCATCCAATGCTACAGATTCTGAAGCAACAACATAAGATCTCTCATCAATAGCTCCTAAAACCAATGGCCGAATACCATTGAAATCTCTGAAAGCAAAGAATTTATTTCTTGTCATTCCTACCACAGAATATGCCCCCTCAATTTTTTCCATGGTTGCTTTAATCGCACCACGAAGTCCTAAATCAAGGTTTTTCTGGATCAATCTTAAGATCACCTCAGAGTCAGAAGTCGCTCTGAAAACAACCCCTTCAGCTTCCAGTTCTTCTTTTAATTCTTTCGCATTGGTAAGGTTACCATTGTGCGCTATGGAAAGTATAATCTGGTCATATTCGTTTTTCGCGAAAAATGGCTGGAAATTATATTTCTTTTTATCTCCTGCAGTCGTATAACGAGTGTGCCCGATTGCAGAATTTCCCATAAAAGTTTCAGGTTCCTGAATGTCTTTATAAACGTCTAAAACCAAGCCTTCATCTTTCATGTTGGTGATTCTCCCTTCTTTCAATACGGAAATACCACATGCTTCCTGACCTCTGTGTTGTAAAGCAAAAAGCCCGAACTGTGAAAGAGAGAAAGTATCCAGATCATTATCAGAATACAATCCGAAGATCCCACATTCCTCATTCGGAGCATCCAGTCTTTCTTCTTCTTTCGTTCTGAAAAGATTTCTTCCGTAAGTCTGGGTTTCAAACTGTTTTAAATATTCACTTTTATGAATGTCTAAACTTTTCATTTCTATTTTTCTAATTGTAGATCTTATTTCTTTAAAAGATTTTTAAGACGGTTGTAGATTTCAACATAAGCCTCAGTTACTTCTCCTAAGTCTCTTCTGAACCTGTCTTTGTCAAGTTTCTTCATTGTATCTTTATCCCAAAGTCTGCACGTATCGGGAGAAATTTCGTCAGCTAAGATGATTTCACCATCAGAAGTCTTCCCCAATTCGATTTTGAAATCTACTAAAATGATATTAATTTTATCAAAAAGGTCGATAAGGATTTCATTGATATCTGAAGTTAATTCATACATTTCATCAAGCTCCTCATAGGTAGCTGCTCCTAAGAAAACAGCGTGGTGATCATTGATAAGCGGATCTCCCAACTCATCTTTTTTATAGCAGATATCGAAGATTGTTACCGGAGATTTAATTCCTTCTTCAACCCCTAATCTTTGTGCCATACTTCCTGCAGAATAGTTTCTTACCACCATTTCCAAAGGAATGATTGATACTTTTCTTACCAATTGCTCTCTTTCGTCCAATTGTTTGATGAAATGAGTTTTGATTCCTTTTTCATTTAAATATTCAAAGATAAGCGTAGTAATAGCGTTGTTCATTTCCCCTTTCAGGTCAACCTGCCCTTTCTTTTGAGCATTAAATGCTGTAGCATCGTCTTTGAAACGTACTACTACTTCATCAGGATTATCGGTAGCAAATACTTGTTTCGCTTTCCCCTCGTACAACATTTCTTTCTTTTGACTCATAATTTTTACTTTCTAAATTGTAGTTAGATTTATTGATTTATTTAATTATTATTCCTGTTAAGACAGCCAGTCCAAAGCTCAGCAATGTACCAATCAGTACATATTCTGTAAGCTTTCTCTGTTTTGCCTGTGCAAGGTCGCTAAATCTGAAAACAGATTTTGCAGCAACCATGAAACCTACGCCTTCCCAGTGATTCACCATAATAAAGGTAAAAACCAGTAAACGTTCTAAAATTCCGATATATTTTCCGGCACTTGTTAAAGATTCGGTTTGAATATTGTTGGGTCCATCCGGTGCGGGTGTCCATGATGATAAAAGAAGTTTAATAAAAATAGAGGCCGGTGTTGATAAGAACAAAGCAGCCATCACTATCTTCAAAAATTCCTGATTATGTAAAATGCTGAAGTCAAATTCCCCAAAGTAAAAAGAAACTCCGGCAATCACCAAAACATGCAGCAACTGGTCTATAAAAAACCATCTCTTTTTTGTTTTGATATTTTGGAAACTAAGTTTAGCGGCATCAATTATAAAATGGGAAACCCCAATCAGAACAGCAACCCACCAAAGTTGTAAATCCCAAAGAAAAAGTAGGCTTAAAGCCATGTGAATCAAGATGTGAAAGTATAAAAACTTACTTTTCAGTTTATAGTTTTCCTTATCTGCAACCCAAGAGTTTGGCTGAAGAGTAAAATCTCCGAGTAGATGTGCCAATATGAGTTTAATAAAGATCATGCCTATAGTTCTGAGATTTTCTTTCTAAAATACTGGTTTGTTTCTACGATGAGCTCATAGTTGGCTCGCTTCAGTCTCTGGCTTATCGAGGACTGTGAAATAGTAAATTTCTTCGCAAGATCTTCCTGGGTGATATCCTGGTTCATAATCATTTCATGAATGATCTCTGAAGTTGCCATGGTCCAGTTATCAAAATCTTTCGATGACCATTTCAACAGAATATTCAGATCTCTGTCTACAGAATCATTGGAGGTTTTAATCGCCACCGTATGGCCGTCATTTTTCAAATCATTCAGTAGTCTTCCGGAGTTGACATAGGCGGTCCCATTAGACTCGGTAATTTTTTCAGAAGAAAAGCTTTCTTCACCAATCCCTATGGCCATCCTTACATCTAAATTTTCCTGACTTTTAATGAGTGATTTTATGGCTAGAAAACGCCAAAAAACGTCGTCGATATTGCATTTGAACTGAAATTCATCTCCCCTGTAAATTTCCCATGTGTGAGGAACGCTCCCCCAATTTTCGAGAAGATTTTTAAGTCTGGTAATCCAAACTTCAGTATCCGCATGCTGTGAATTTATAATATCACCGGTAATAACCGCTATCATACTGCAAATATAAGCATAATTACTTATAAATAAAAAATATAAGCAGAAACACTTATAGATATTGATTATTAGTGAATCTGCTTATATCGATTATGTAGTAACCATAAGGTTTTTAACCTCTTAGGTAAATTTATATAAATGCTAAAAAGTAGAAGTATCAACAAAATTATTTTAAGGAATCTTACTTTAACTCTACTTTTCTACTATCTTTTTTAATAAGAAGCTATTTCCCGCTATCCGCTCATACTCCTCGCGCCTTTCCTTTTCCAGCTTCATGCTGTGGGGTAAACGCTTCTATCGGGGCTAAGAATTCCGGCAGGTTAAAAAGCAAGCAAGATTACCCTTACTTCTTGATAAACTGTTGCACTTTCTCATCCAACCTTAAAAGATAGGTTCCCGCAGGAAGCCCTTGCACAGAAATACTCTGCTTATTTCTAAACGGATCACTTTCAGTATAGATCACTTTTCCTGAAAAATCAATAATCTGTGCCGTCTTTATTTTCTCTGTCTGTCCATTAACAAAAAGATAATCAGAAACCGGATTCGGATATATCTTTACATCATTTTTAATAGCAATAAGATCTTTAGCAGACAAAGTCTCTCCCAGATTCTGACAATAATTTGACGGATAAGAATCCCACTCGCCGATACTAAATGTAGCTGTTGGCTGATTAATATTAATTTTTCTGTACAACGAAACATTATTTAAAGTAGAAGAATTGCTTTGATTCTTAGTCCCTATAGCATCAACAGTCGTTGATTTATAACGCAGTTCAAGATACTGACTCCCTGTAAATGTCATCTGAGGAGCAGCGGTTACCAATTTAGCCTGATCTATGGTAAAACATGAGAAATTAGCACCAGGGTTTAAAACAACAAACGATTCGTTATTCTGCACTACCCCTTCCAATTCATAAGGAGCCGGGAAATAATAATTAGCCCCACTGGGGTACTGAATCGATAATCTGTAATCGCTAAGATTGACAGGGTGTCCGGTTTTATTCGTGATTTCAATTCCTTTATTATTCGATGAACCTTTTAAATATTTTGAAACATACAAATCTTTAGCATACATATCAGAAGCTAGTGTTGTAACAGAAACTGTATTACTGTCACCTGAAAGCAAATATCCGTTATCATAAGCTTTTACCGTAAAATTGTACGTCGTAGATGGACTCAGGTGATCAATACTTATAGAAGTAGCATTGGTTGTTGCTACTAACGTTCCATTCTGATAAATCTTATACCCGAGAACATCTGCATCAGGGCTCGGAGTCCAGCTTAACGTGGTAAAATAGGCGCTGTTTTGAACAGAAATTAGATTCAATGGGGTTTGTGGTGCTACATTATCAGGAGCCTGTCCCCAAATCGCATTGACCCATCCCGGGTTATCAATAAATGGATTTCTATTTTTTTGAATACCGTAAACCTTATTATTTCTGTCAATTTCTCTTTGCGAAACAGGGTCTTGTTGATGCCACTGAAGAAGCATAGCGATATAATTAGGTTCAAATGCTCTTTCTTCAGTACCGTCAAGAGGGTTGGTGTCAGAAGCAGGGTTTGCATTATTATCAAAATTAAATGTCCCTAATTTACCTTGATATCTTACCGCAAAATACAATAGACTTCTTGCTACATCTCCTTTAAACTCATCAATAGGCTCGTAAACACGCCCTGTATAAACCCAGTTAGGAATAGCACTTTTACCAATTTTAGAAGAGTTAGTAAAAGTGTAATATACATTGGAAGGAGTTGTAGTAGAAATACCATAAGGATAATTACTCCTTAGCTGATTGATCCTTGCATCCGTAGGAATAACATAAAACAAATCAGAATACATGGGGTAATTACTATAGAAGGTACTTTGTGGCATCATATGTTCCCTATTCCACCCCTGTCCTTCTGCCGATGCACCGCCAATCATCTGTGTACTATCGTATTCATAGGCATCAGGCCCGGTTGGGATCTCAGAATAGATATCTAACAGGAGCGTTGTATTGCTGGCATTATGATCATAATAAATATCAAGATCTGTCTGATTATAAATATTTTGAAGATCGCTGTAGTGCCAGTTAATATTCTTTTCAGAAATAATGTCATGAAGTTTTGATTTCAGGCTGTAGCCTGTTAATCCGCTCGTTCCACTATAATATCCGGCAGGAGCCTGCGCAGAAATATAAGAGGAAATTAAAATAATAGGAAGTAGAATTTTTTTCATACCTTAAAAATTGGGGGACTAAAATAATAAAATAAAGCACGTGTAATGATTAATATTTTATTAAGAAAACATTAATTATCAGAATATAAAAAATTGAAAATTAATTTTTTAAACCCCTGAGACAGTATGATAAAATAATTTTCTTTAGCATTCCGTCAATTTAATTATCTTTGGGAACTAACTATTATCTATATGAATACAGAGACTATTGACAACATCAAAATGATAGCGGAGACAGCTAAAGAATTTGCAGAGAAGAATATCCGTCCGAATATTATGGAATGGGATGAGAGCCAGACATTTCCAAAAGACTTATTTCATCAGCTAGGAGAAATGGGCTTTATGGGTGTTGTAGTTCCTGAACAGTATGGAGGTTCCGGTTTAGGTTATCATGAATATGTTACAATCCTTGACGAGATTTCTCAGGTAGACCCGTCTATTGGTCTTTCTGTAGCGGCACACAACTCTCTTTGTACTAATCATATTTATGAGTTTGGTAATGAAGAGCAGAGAAATAAATGGCTTCCTCAGCTGGCTTCCGGAAGAGTAATCGGAGCGTGGGGATTAACAGAGCACAATACAGGGTCAGATTCAGGAGGCATGTCTACCACAGCAGTAAAAGACGGTGACGAATGGATCATCAATGGTGCTAAAAACTTTATTACTCATGCTATTTCAGGAGATATTGCCGTTGTAATGACAAGAACGGGAGAAAAAGGTGCCAAAAATAATTCTACTGCTTTTGTTTTAGAAAAAGGAATGGCTGGTTTTTCTTCAGGGAAAAAAGAAAATAAATTAGGAATGCGTGCTTCAGAAACTGCTGAGTTGATTTTTGATAATGTGCGTGTACCGGATTCTCACCGTTTAGGAGAAGTAGGTGAAGGCTTCAAGCAGGCCATGAAAATTTTAGATGGAGGTAGAATTTCTATCGCTGCATTAAGTTTAGGAACTGCAAGAGGAGCTTATAAAGCTGCTCTAAAGTATGCTAAAGAAAGACATCAGTTCGGAAAATCAATTTCTGAATTCCAGGCAATCAACTTTATGCTGGCTGATATGGCTACAGAAATTGATGCTGCAGAGCTTCTTATTCAAAGAGCCGCTACTCTTAAAAATGCCAAGCAAAAAATGACGAAAGAAGGAGCTATGGCCAAACTATATGCATCTGAAGCTTGTGTAAGAATTGCAAATAACGCCGTTCAGATCTTTGGAGGATACGGGTATACAAAAGACTTCCCTGCTGAAAAGTTCTACAGAGACTCTAAACTTTGCACTATCGGAGAAGGAACTTCTGAAATCCAGAGACTGGTAATCGGAAGAGACATTACAAAATAATTTTATTTGATAAAATTATTAATGATAAAGTGTAATTGAAAACTCATTTACTCTAAATAAAATAAAGCTGTTTCGCTCTCGAAACAGCTTTTATCATTTAATGACGAATCTAGAGAACTCCCGCAATCAGATATTTTTTTAATAATTTAATTTATGATTTATTGAAAAAACGACAAATATTAATGTCTCAATTATAGATATTAATAATAAAACATATTAATTTTTCTTTTTTTTAAAATTAATTCAAAATACCTCTTATCATTTTTCTTGTATTAATGAGGCTTTTAAATTTAATTCAATGCAATGCATAATATTTTGAATCAATAGTCTAAAATAATCTTAAATAATTTTGTTTTTCGTAACATATTTTTTATTAGCTTTGATATTCCACAACCAAAACATGTATTTAATATGAAAAAACAATTAACCCTGATTGGAATGCTCCTTATTTCGGGTATTTCATTCGCGCAGACTGATCGCCTTTGGTCTGAGAACTCCAGAAAAACCTCATCAGAGATCTTTGAAAACAAAACCAGCATTATGAATCCCAAGGTGTACAGCTTAAACATCAACGGATTAAAAAATGCATTGGCTAAAGCTCCAAAGAGGCTGGCAGTCGGCGAAAAATCAGAGCTCATTATTTCTTTTCCCAATTCTGAAGGCAGAATGGAAAATTTTAAGGTGAGAGAAAATTCCAACTTTGCTCCCGAACTGGCAGCAAAATATCCGGACATCAAATCTTACGTAGGCCAGGGTCTTGATGATCCAAATTCCACTGTATACTTCAGTATTTCACCACTTGGCCTATCTTCAATGGAAATCTATGGTGATAAATCAGCCGTCTTCATCGAACCTTATTCAAAAGATCTTTCTACTTATGTGGTTTATAAAAAATCAGATAAGAAAGAAAGCCTTAACAAATTTGAATGCACCGTGCTTGAGTCTGCACAAAAAGGAGTTGCAAACTCAAGTCTGGCAGCAAGGCCCAATGCTGATGATGCTAAATTAAGAACATTCAGATTGGCCCTTTCCTGTACAGGAGAATACACGGCTTATTTCGGAGGAACAAAAGCACAGGCTATAGCCGCAATGAACAGCACAATGACCCGTGTAAACGGTGTTTTTGAAAAAGATTTCTCTGCAAGAATGGTTCTGATTGCAAACAATGACGCCGTTGTATACACTAACGCTTCTACAGACCCTTATTCTCCAGCATCAGGTATGAGCAGCTGGAACTCCCAACTTCAGAGTACTTTGACATCAGTAATTGGTGAAGCTAATTATGACATCGGGCATTTATTCGGTGCATCAGGAGGCGGAGGAAATGCCGGATGTATCGGATGTATCTGTACCAACGGTTCTAAAGGTAGTGGCTACACTTCTCCGGCAGATGCTATCCCATCAGGTGACAATTTCGATATTGATTATGTAGCTCATGAAATGGGACATCAGTTTGGTGGAAATCACACATTCTCTATGAACAATGAGGGAACAGGAGCCAATATGGAACCGGGATCAGGCTCAACGATCATGGGGTATGCCGGTATTACCAGTCAGGATGTTCAACCTCATTCAGATGCATTCTTCCATGCTATAAGTATTCAACAGATCACTAATAACATCAAAGCTAAAACGTGTTCTGTAAATACCAATACAGGAAATTCAATTCCTACCGCTAATGCAGGGTTAGATTATACTATTCCAAAAGGAACACCATTTGTATTGACCGGTGCCGGAACCGATGCAGACGGAGACTCTTTAACGTATATCTGGGAGCAAATGGACAACGCTTCATCATCTCAGACGGGAGCAAGTTCTGCAGCCAGCGCAACAAAAGCTTCAGGACCAAATTTCAGATCATGGACCCCTACAACAGTTCCGGTAAGATATTTCCCAAGAATGGCATCTGTACTAACTGGTGCAACAACAACAGCCGGATCAGAAATCACCGTTGAAGCTCTTTCTTCAGTAGCCAGAACATTAAATTTCAGGTTTACCGTTCGTGATAATAAAGCCGGGGGATCAGGAAATAATTCAGACGATGCTGTAATCACAGTTAACAGTACTGCAGGGCCATTCGCCGTAACTTCACAAAACTCAGCAACAACATATGCAGGCGGAAGTTCTCAGAATATAACCTGGGATGTTGCAGGAACTACAGGCAACGGTGTCAACACCGCGAATGTAGATATTCTTTGGTCTACGGACAGTGGAAATACATGGACTACCCTGCTTGTAGGAACACCAAATGACGGTTCACAAGCAGTGACAATTCCTAATTCTACAACTACAACAGGAAGAATTATGGTAAAAGGTTCTAACCATATTTTCTTTGATGTGAACAATGCCAACATCTCTGTAAATGCAGGTTCAGGAACTCCCGACACTGTTGCCCCTACTGCACCTACCCTTGCAGCTTCAGGAACAACAGCTACCACTACAAACCTATCATGGTCAGGAGCTACAGATAATGTTGGAGTTACAGGATACGATGTATATCAGGGAGCTTCTCTGATTGGATCAACTGCATCTACAACGTATACCGTAACATCATTAAGTCCATCCACTACCTATTCTTTCTCTGTTAAAGCAAAAGATGCCGCAGGAAATGCTTCTGTTGCGAGTAATACTGTAAGCGTTACAACACTTGCCGGAGGAACCGTTACTTACTGTTCTGCATCTGCGTCCAATACAGCTGATGAAAGAATTGGAAACGTAAAATTCGGAACGATTAATAACACTTCAACAGGAACTGCCGGTTATGAAGACTTCACTTCTGTTTCTACTAACGTAACGAGAGGAAGTGCTTACACAATCTCAATCACTCCTGTCTGGACTTCAACCACTTATAGTGAAGCGTATGCTGTTTATATTGATTATAACGGTAACGGAAGCTTTGCAGACAGCGGCGAATTAGTATGGTCAAAAGCAGGATCTACAACAACTCCTGTTACAGGATCCATTACAATTCCATCAACTGCCACTGTTGGTTCAACAAGAATGAGAGTGATGATGAAGTATAGCTCTATCCCTTCTTCTTCATGTGAGGCATATACTTATGGACAAGTAGAAGATTATACCCTTAATATCGTGTCTTCAGGAAAAGGTGACCTAATAAATACGAAAGATCTGATTACTGATATTAAGTTATACCCTAACCCTGTTAAAGATATTCTATATATTTCTAACACGTCATCAGAAGATTATAAAATCTTCGATATGGGTGGAAAACTAATTGACTCAGGAAAACTTCAAAGAAGTTCTGTAAATGTAAGCAGCCTTATCAAAGGAGCTTATATGATTCAGATCGGAGAGATTACAAAAAGATTCGTTAAGAATTAGTAATCTACATTAAATCGATGTGAAAGGCTGCTCCCGATGGGGGCAGTCTTTTTTATAATACCCGGAATATGTTTTTAAAATATCTGAACTCTAATTTTTTTTTCCTTTTAAAATAACATCATCATTATTTTTTTGCTAGCTTTGTGGAGCACAAATGAAAATTCACTCTTACATGAAAAAACAATTATTAATGATGGGAATGCTTGCTCTATCCGGCATTTCATTTGCTCAAACAAATCGTTTATGGGCTAAAGCACCAAAGAAAATATCTTCATCTACTTTCGAAAATAAATCCAATCTTGATCATCCGAGAATTTTCAAACTGAATATTAATGAATTGAAAAGCCTATTAGCAAGAACTCCTCATAGACTAACAGGCACCGAAAAATCACAAATAATCATTTCTTTTCCTACCTCCACAGGTAAAATGGAGAATTTCAGAATTAGTGAAAACTCAAATCTTGCTCCTGAATTATCGGCAAAATATCCGGATATCAAATCTTATATTGGTGAAAGTTCAGATAAGAGTTCAACGGTCTACTTTAGCATTTCACCTCTGGGTCTTTCTTCAATGGAGATTTTCCAGGATAAATCAGCCGTGTTTATTGAGCCGTATACAAAAGATTTATCGACCTATGTCGTTTATAAAAAATCTGACAGAAAAGGTAATTTAAGTCCATTTGAATGCACTGTCCTTGAATCTGCACAAAAAGGCACCTATACTCCTATTACAGCCAAAAATGCCGATGATTCCACACTGCGTACATTCAGACTAGCACTTTCATGCACAGGAGAATACACTAATTATTTCGGAGGAACAAAGGCACAGGCTTTAGCAGCAATGAATAATACCATGACCCGTGTAAATGGTATTTTTGAAAATGAATTTGCTGCCCGAATGGTACTCATCCCTAATAATGATGCGATTATCTATACCAATGCGTCAACAGATCCTTATTCACCTTCTTCCCAAATGAATAATTGGAATCTTCAGCTTATGAATACTTTAAGCACTAGTATTGGTAATGCCAATTTTGATATAGGCCATATGTTTGGCAGAGATGGTGGCGGTGGAAATGCAGGATGTATAGGTTGTATTTGCAATAATGATATGTCTACGTATGTATATCAGGGAGTCACCTATCCTAATGCATACAAAGGAAGCGGTTACACCTCTCCATCCAATGGGATTCCATCGGGAGATACTTTTGATATTGATTTTGTAGCCCATGAAATGGGACACCAGTTCGGTGGAAATCATACCTGGTCTTACGATACACAACTCGATTTAAAACCCGTAGAACCGGGTTCAGGCTCTACTATCATGGCGTACGCAGGAATTACAAATTATGATGTTCAAAAAAATGCTGATCCTTTTTTCCATGCATTAAGTATTGAACAGATCACCCATACGATTAAAGCCAATACCTGTTCAGTAAATACCCCTACAGGAAATTCAATTCCCACTGCTAATGCGGGACCCGACTATACAATTCCTAAAAGTACTCCTTTCGTTTTAACAGGGTCAGGAGCAGATGCAGACGGAGATTCATTAACTTATATTTGGGAGCAAATGGATAAGGGAAATTCTTCTCAAACAGGAGCTAATTCAGCAGCAATTGCAACGAAATCCGGCGGGCCCATATTCAGATCGTGGACACCTGATATTTCCCCTGTAAGATATTTCCCAAAGATGTCTTCAATTTTAGCAGGAAAAACCACCACCGCAGGATATGAAATTGACGTAGAAGCTCTCCCTTCTGTTGCAAGGACTTTAAACTTTAGATTTACTGTTCGTGATAACAAATCTGGTGGCGGAGGAAACAATTCAGATGACACAAAAATCACGGTTAATGCCGCAGCAGGTCCTTTTACGATTACATCACAAAATGCTGCTGTATCGTATATTGGAGGAAGTTCCCAACCTATTACCTGGGATGTTGCAGGAACAACATCTAACGGTATCAATGCTAGTCTAGTCGATATTCTTTGGTCTACCGATAATGGAAACACCTGGACCACTCTTTTAGCAGGAATTCCGAATAATGGCATGCGGGCAGTGACGATTCCTGACACTCCGACCTCTTCAGGAAGAGTCATGGTAAAAGGAAGCAATCATATTTTCTTTGATGTCAATAATGCTAATATTTCCGTGACAGCATCTACTGATAAACCTATTACAGACGGTCCTAAGACAGGCTCCACTGAAATCAATTTATACCCGAATCCGGTAAAAGATCTCCTAACAATCTCCAATATGAATGTGGGAGAATATAAAATTTATGATATGTCCGGTAAACTCGTAAAAGGAGGCCAACTTCAAAGTGGAACCGTAAATGTTAGCAGTCTTACTAACGGCGTTTACCTTATACAGGTTGAAAAATTTAGAAAAAAATTCATCAAGAATTAATTATATTAAAATGATGCGATGTAAATAAGCTGTCTCCCTGAGGCAGCTTATTTTTTATGATTATGGATACAATGTTCACTTCAAACAAAAAAAATACACAACTGACAATTATAAAATCTACTTTCAATAGAAATTCAAGCAATAATTAAAATATATTCAATAAAATTCATTTATTTAGTTAAAATAATTCTATAATATAAATTTTTTAATTTAAATTTACCCCGACAATATTGTCATTGTACTGTTACCCCCCTGGGAGCATCACACCGTTAAGGCGGATGATGATATTGTTTTGTTCCATTGAAAAAATAAATCATATTTTCATTATACTTTACATGATTATCAGTGCAATATTCAACAGGATGTATGGAAGAAAAAAAATGTCTTTCAATGAGAAATTGCTGTCATCACGTACTTAAAAAATGCTCTCCAAAATTTTTAAACTATTAAAATTTTATATATGAAACATTTATTTAAGTACTTTTTTCTTGCAGCAATAGCTTTCATCTCTGTAGCTTGTGGTCCGGACAGCTATGAAGAAATCAACACCAGTCCCGTTAAAATTGTATATTTTAAAAATGCAGATGATTTTGCGTTAACCTATGATCCAAAAGGAACGGTAGATCAAAACACCAGAAATCTGGCATTTGACTTATACAAACAAGGAAACTGGAAGGAGTTGGAAGCTCTTTTTAAACTCAATAATCTAAATGGTGGGTGGCCGCCTGCCAATGGCGGATACAATATCGTTGATGATGTTCCGTTAGTATCCGGACAAAAGTTTGACAGGTACAGTGGAGCTGTAGGGAACTATAACGGAACGGGGGTTCCTACTTTAGGTGGAAGTTTTACAAGCCCTATTATTAATGGATATGTGTATACCTTCACACAAAGAGCCTTAAATCAACCTGAAAACACCTATGACTTTTATTATGAAATTGATGTATTAAATAATTTACTATCTTTTAAATCTCAAACAGCTGATATTATTCCTTGGTTTGGCCAGGCAGGAAATGGAAAACAAACCATGTGGAAAATTCCTATTGATATTACCACAGGTTACCCCAAAACATGGAACAAATTGGCTGCGGAAGGATATATAAAAGTCACTATCAAAAAAAGTCCAAGCGGAAAATATAATAACTTAGCAGGCACCGTGATTCAGCCATAAATAAAGATCAGATGTATTCAATTGTAAAAAAAATAAACCTAGGTAAAAAAGCTCTCATTGCTAAAAATAATTTCATGAATGATGAGACAACTCCATCTGTTGTCACCCAATTTATTTGCGGTGATTGTAACCATGAAAATAGGATTGAAATAATCCCCTACACATCAGGATTTCCAATTTTTCAAATATATGGCAGAGACAACGTACTCTCTAAAAATGAACTATTGCAAAATGGGATTGTTTCTGAAACTTCACAAAGAATGTTGCATGTTGGAGCATTGACAGTTGATGATTTACCCACGCTCTATTTTGGTACTGCCTGTAAGACATGCCATTCAAAATATATTTGTGTTTTTGGCTATGGAGAAAAGCAACCGGGATTAACAATTCTTACGATT
The DNA here is from genome assembly GCA_963518055.1 of uncultured Chryseobacterium sp. Lineage (GTDB taxonomy): Bacteria > Bacteroidota > Bacteroidia > Flavobacteriales > Weeksellaceae > Chryseobacterium. The sequence goes on along the minus strand of CAUQIC010000005.1, from coordinate 32,859 downwards.
TCAGGGATCTGGAAATATAAAGAATTAGAATAATACATTTGAATATTTAAAAACATACCCAATAAGTCCACAATTAAAGTTGTGGATTTATTATTTACTATCTCGGCTACGTATTAATCTTTCTCTATTCTATTCATAGATTTTACCTGATACATTTCAAAATTTACAAATCGTTTTCTATCTTTGTCATAAATAAAAAAATTCATGGATAAAATTGATAGTTTGAACCAAGTAGCAGAATTCCATACTACTTTTAAAGCCCCTATTTTAGATACCCCACAAATCCCTTCTCCTGAAAGATGCAATCTTAGAGTAGAGCTTTTACAGGAAGAATTAAACGAATTGAAACAAGCAATTGCAGATAATAATATCGTAGAGATTGCGGATGCACTTTGTGATCTTCAGTATGTTTTGAGCGGTGCGGCACTGGAGTTTGGTCTTGGCAACAAATTTGTAGAACTATTCAACGAAGTTCAGCGTTCCAACATGTCTAAAGCATGTGATAATGAAGAACAGGCAAAAGAAACTGTTGAATTCTACAAAGAAAAGGAGGTAGAATCTTTTTATGAAAAGTCAGGAGAAAAATTCAATGTCTACAGACAGGCAGATCATAAAGTATTAAAAAATAAATACTACTCTCCTGCTGATTTAAAATCAATCATCGAAAAATAAATATGAAGAAATTTATTACCCGTATTGTTGCCGTTTCAAGTCTTCTTTTTGCCACTCAGCAGCTGAGTGCCCAAAAAGTAGTTATTAACCGTGAGGTTGATACTCAAAAAGACGGCAAAATGCTTCTGGGCCATCAATCAAAGGATCAATTTTTAAAAGCTCCTTATGCTGACTGGTATGTAAAAGAGCATGATGAATATGCTCTTGATCAAAAAGCAATCAGCGAGCTGAAAAGAGAAAAAATAGGTTCATATGATATTATTGTTTTCATGGGAACCTGGTGTGAAGACAGCCATAGAGACGTTCCCAGACTTATGAAAATATTGGAAGAAGTAGGATATCCGGAGAGTAAATTAACCATTATTGCTGTCAATCGTAAAAAAGAATCTCCTACCGGAGATGAGGGTCTTTATAACATTCAGAAAGTTCCTACCATCATTCTTAAAAGATATACAAAAGAAGTGGGAAGAATCGTAGAAATGCCTACCTCAGGATATATTGAAAGAGATCTTGCTGAAATTTTGAAAAAGAACGATTCCTCTGTAATCAAAGAAATTTTTAAATAGACTTGAGAAATAATAAAGTTATCATATCGTTTGTTGCCGGTGCAGGAGCTGTTTTGCTTTTATTTTTTGGTTTAAAATCATGTCTTAATCTTGGTGGAAAAACAGAGCAATCAGACTATTATATTCTGACCAATCAGATTTCCAAAATGAATAAGATGGTGGTCATGGAGCAGAACACTTCAAGTATGCAGAAGACCAAAATGGGCTATGAAGTATTTGGAAAAGAAGTTTCGAGCAACAGTATCATTACGTACACCAAGACGAATGCCCAGGTTTCTTATGATCTAAACAAAATGAAGATCGAAGTAGACTCCATCAATAAAAAGCTGGTGATTACAGAACTTCCTGATGCAGATATAAGAATTACACCCAGTGTTGAAATTCAGTCTCTGGATGATTCATTTTTTAATAGAATTTCAGAAAAGGACATTAAAAGTGTAACCGAAAAGGCTAAAGAGGCTTCCATTAAATCTATTGACCAAAATCAATTGAGAAGTGAAGGCCGCAAACAATTAATGGAAAATCTGAACAATATTTTCGTGTTGGCCAAGGCTCTGAATTATACAATTGAAGATAAAACAGGAAAAATTGGTATCTTAGGTCTCTAAAGACTGATACTATGGATACAAAAGACAACAAAAAAAGTTCCGAAGAAGCCTTAAAATCTAGGGATTTGGAAAAGAATCCTTCACCAACAAAAAAGGATGATAAAGAAGAAATCTCCAGATCATCCACGAATAAATCAGGGAAGACCGGAGGTTAATTGATTATTTTATTTTTTTTGGCAAAAACTTTGAATGTTATTTACCATTATTCTTAAAATTAAAAATTTAAAGATATGGGCTCAACAGAAAACAACAAAAAAGAAGAATCTGCCAATAGCGCGGAAACCAAAAAGCAGAATCAGGATTTCCAGGATATCCCTGCTTCATCAAGGAAGACCAATCCTCCTGATATTGATAAAGAAGATGTTCAAAAGGCATCGAAAAACAAATCAGGTAAGACGGATAATACAAAGCAATAAATCCGAAAGGTTCTGCTTCATAACGAAGCAGAACCTTTCTTTTGATCTGCTCTATATCAAATAGATCATCATAAAATCTAATATTCGGATTTATTCTTCTCAAAAAGATTCAAATCCACTATGATGAACTTAAAAGACAATGATGAAAATAAAAAATAAAATCAATAAAGTTAAACAGTTACATTTATATCGATTTAATCAATTCAGAATTCTTGACGGAGTATTTCCAACAAAATATTTTGAATCAAAAAAGAGTTCCATTATTACGTTTGTTGTTATAATCGCTATCTTTTTTCTCTTATTTATCTTTACAAGCTATAAGGAAGCAATTCTTAGGATTGGAATTTTTGCAGTCTTTTTTAGCTTATTTAAAATGTATAAAATATTTTCAGAACCTTCTTTACTCGTAAATACAGAAGGGCTCACGTTGAGAACCGCCCACTTTAGCTGGTTAAAAATTAAGAGAATCACTTCTATTTATGATTTCAAAACCGGTACGGTACACTTTCAAATCTTATTAAAAGAAAATATTACAGTTCAAGAAAAAGTTGACCATTTTCCCTTTTCAGATTATAATCGCCTTATTCTTACCATCAGAACTTTTAAAAAGAAAAACAGGAATCCATTTATTTTTATCAATAAAAACTTAGGAATTAAAACGGGTCAAACAGATCATAAAAAGTAAAACTTTATTTCATCAACCTTTCCCTCCATAAAATAAAATTGAAAAGTACTGTCTCATACGAGGCAGTACTTTTCTCTAACTATCTATCTAAGTGAACTAATTGTTTCTAAACAATGGTTGATTTCCCGATTTTTACATTTTCGAAGTTATAATAAGACTTCTCTGAATATTTAATATGATCAGCAATAAAGCTTCCGACCTCACTGGTTGAATAGTATTGTGTGGTATTAAGATCTATTGTTACATATTTATTTTCAATAGCATGCTCTACCGATTGTCTTAATTTATCAGCTGCAGGGTTTAAATTAAGATGATCCAACATCATTGCCACACTCAGGATGGAAGCAATCGGATTTGCAATTCCTTTCCCTTTTGCCTGTGGATAAGAGCCATGAATAGGTTCAAATAATGCATTTTTCTCACCCACTGAAGCAGATGGAAGTAATCCGATAGACCCTCCGATAACGCTTGCCTCATCAGAAATAATATCTCCAAACATATTTTCTGTCAGAATAACATCAAATTGTTTAGGATTAAGGATTAACTGCATGGCAGCATTATCTACAAACATATAATCCAACTGTACATCAGAATATTCATGTGCGATTTCCTGGCATATTTTTCTCCATAATCTTGAAGTATCCAATACGTTGGCTTTATCAATAAGTGTAAGCTTTTTATTTCGTTTCTGAGCTTCCTGAAATGCCATATGAGCGATAGGAAGAATATCTTCACGACTGTATTTGCAGACATCATATGCATAAGCCCCTTCAGGATCTGTAAATTTTTCACCAAAATAAATTCCACTTACCAACTCTCTGAAAATCTGAATATCAGCCCCTTCAATAATCTCTTTTTTAAGCGGGCTTTTTTCTATTAATGAGGAATAGGTCTTCAAAGGACGGATATTGGCAAATAACCCCAGTTCTTTGCGAAGTTTTAGTAAACCTTGTTCTGGTCTTACTTTAGCTTCCGGATTATTATCAAAAGAAGGATCTCCAATAGCACCAAAAAGTACAGCATCCGATTCTCTGCAAATTGTTAAAGTTTCTTCAGGAAGAGGGTTTCCGGTTTTAAAAATAGCTTCCGCTCCAATTAATCCGTAATTAAATTGAAATTTATACTGGAATACTTCAGCAATAACGTCCAGTATCTTAATACTTTCACTAATAATTTCCGGACCAATTCCATCTCCCGGAAGTACTGCAATTTTAAAATAATTGTTGCTCATTTGTTTTTTGTGTCTTTAGTTCAAATTCTGTGATCGTCTGTTTTCTGCTGATTAAAAAATCAATATCATCATAGCCGTTTAGCAGACATATTTTTTTATAAGAATCAAGTTCGAAGGTTTCTGTTGTATCTTTAAAACTAACGGACTGCAATTCTACGTCGATGGCAATTTCATTATTCGGGTTTTCATTAACTCCTTCTAAGATTTCTTTTAAAAATTCTTCAGAAACTTTTACAGGAAGAAGCCCATTATTCAAAGCATTACCCTTAAAAATATCAGCAAAATAGCTGGAGATAATTACTTTAAATCCATAATCTGTTAATGCCCATGCCGCATGTTCCCTGCTGCTTCCACACCCGAAGTTATTTCCTGCTACTAAAATCTCACCACTGAATTTGGAGTTATTCAGCACAAAATCAGGATTAGGTTCTCCCGAATGAATATTATACCTCCAATCCCTGAACAGATTTTCTCCAAAGCCTTTTCGGTCTATACTCTTTAGAAATCTTGCCGGAATAATCTGGTCTGTATCTATATTTTCTGCAGGTAATGGAACTGCAGTGGATTTTATTATAATTAATTTTTGCATGTACTTTTAATCTGTTTAGTTTAAGCTTTCAAAAGCTGAAATTCTACCTTCTATAGCTGCTTTTGCTGCCGTAAGGGGGCTTGCAAGAATAGTTCTCGCTCCTTGCCCTTGTCTGCCTTCAAAATTTCTGTTGGAAGTTGAAACACAATACTCCCCTTCAGGAATTTTATCATCGTTCATAGCCAGACAAGCCGAACAGCCCGGTTGACGGATCTGGAACCCTGCTTCGCTAAAAATCTTATCCAACCCTTCTTCATAAATCTGCTTTACGACTTGTTGAGATCCGGGAACGATAAGAGCCTTCACCGCTTCCGATTTGCTTTTACCTTTGATATATTGTGCTGCAGAACGGAAGTCTTCTATTCTGGCATTGGTACAGCTTCCTATGAACACGTAATTAACTTTTATATTAGAAGGCGATTGTCCTCCTTCCAACCCCATATATTGGAGTGCTTTCTCTTCGGATTCATTTTGTGGAAAAGGAATGGTTTCGTTAATTGAAATTCCCATTCCCGGATTTGTTCCGTAAGTAATCATCGGATAGATATCTGAAGCATCAAAACTCAATTCTGCATCAAAACTTGCCCCTTCGTCAGTTTTTAAGGTTTCCCAATAGGCCACTTTTTCTTCCCACTCGTCTCCTTTTGGAGCGAATTTTCTCCCTTTTACATATTCAAAAGTAGTAGCATCAGGAGCAATCATTCCTCCTCTAGCCCCCATTTCAATACTCATATTGCAAACGGTCATTCTTCCTTCCATTGACATTTCTTCGAAAACATTTCCGGCATATTCACAGAAATAACCTGTTCCTCCATCTGTTCCTGTTTTCGAAATGATATAAAGAATTACATCTTTAGGCTGAACATTCTCATTCAATGTACCATTTACCGTAATCCTCATTGACTTTGGCTTATTGAGTAACAGACATTGGCTGGCAAAAACCTGTGCCACCTGACTGGTTCCAATTCCAAAAGCAATGCTTCCGAAAGCGCCGTGTGTAGAGGTATGACTATCTCCACACACTATGCTCATTCCGGGTTGAGTAATACCCAGCTCAGGAGCAATAATATGGACAATGCCCTGATATTGATGCCCCAAACCAAATAACTCTATATGATTTTTTGTACAGTTCTCTGTAAGTTGCTGAACCTGATTCCTTGATAATTCATCACGGATAGGCTGTTCCTGGTTTAAAGTAGGCACATTATGATCTGCTGTTGCTACAATCTGATCCGGTCTGAATACTTCCAGGTTTCTGGATTCCAGCTCAGCAAATGCCTGAGGGCTTGTTACCTCATGAATCAGATGTTTATCAATATATATAATCTGTGGCCCGTCAGGAATAGTTTCCACGATGTGAGCGTCCCAAACTTTATCAAAAAGTGTCTTTCTATCTTTGTTCATTTTACTTTTATCTCGATTTAAATCAAACCCTATCCTATTTTTCTATTGAAAGAAGTCATCATCAGACTCAGATCGTCATTACATATTTCCTTTTTCAGATCAGCAATCTTCAAGAATTCCTGATATAAATAATCCAGTTCATTTTTGGTTACCTCATAGCCAATATGCTTAAATCTATAGGCTAAAGCAGAGCGCCCGCTTCTCGCAGTAAGAATAATGGATGACTCATTGACCCCTACTTCTGCCGGATCAATAATTTCATAGGTTTCACGATTTTTAATGACTCCATCCTGATGAATCCCTGAGCTGTGCGCAAAAGCATTGGCTCCTACGATTGCTTTATTGGGCTGCACTGACATTCCCATCAAGTCAGAAACCATTACACTCATTTCATTCAACATTCTGGAATTGACATGGGTATGAAGATTCAAATCTTTATGTTGTTTTAAAATCATGACGACCTCTTCCAAAGCCGTGTTTCCTGCTCTTTCACCAAGTCCGTTAATTGTGCATTCGATCTGGCGGGCTCCATTAATTACTCCTGCAATAGAATTGGCAGTTGCTAATCCCAGATCATTATGACAATGGCATGACAGCACTGCTTTTTCAATTCCTTTTACATTTTCTTTCAGATATTTTATTTTTTGCCCATACTCTTCGGGAAGACAATATCCGGTTGTATCAGGGATATTAAGTACAGTCGCTCCCGCTTTTATAACAGCTTCACACACCCGAGCTAAATATTCATTGTCTGTTCTTCCTGCATCTTCTGCATAAAACTCTATGTCTTCTACATAGCTTTTAGCATATTTTACTGCATCTGCAGCACGTTCGATAATATCCTCTCTGGTTGAATTGAATTTGTATCTAATATGAGAATCAGAAGTTCCGATTCCCGTATGTATTCTTGGTCTTTTTGCAAATTTTAAAGCTTCTGCTGCTGCATCAATATCTTTTTTGTTTGCTCTTGTCAGCCCACAAACTTTCGCATTTTTCACGAGTTTTGAAATTTCTGAAACAGATTCAAAATCTCCAGGACTGGAAATTGGAAATCCTGCTTCAATGATATCAATCCCCAGCCCATCAAGCCTTTCAGCAATAATCAATTTCTGCTCCGTATTTAGTTTACATCCCGGAACCTGCTCTCCATCCCTCAGTGTGGTATCAAAAATTTCAATTTTTTCGGAATTCATAAATGAAGTTTTTTACTTAATTTTGATCCAAAACTACAGCTTGTAATATTTTTTTATTTCCAATTAATTTGAAAATTACAATATTCAACAGTTTTAAAAACAGCTGTATTTATTTGATAATTAAGTATTTAAATTTCATAAAATTACAATGGCAGAATTGCAGAAAGATTTTTTGTTTGTATTGGTAAAGTCATTGACTACCTCAGAAAAACGCCAGTTTAAGTTGTATGTAAACCGTCTCGGAATTAATGTAGACGCCAAATTTCTTCTGCTATTTTCAGAAATGGATAAGATGAAAGAATATGATGAAAGTATCATTATCGAGAAAAAGATTTCTACGAAGCAACAGCTTTCCAATTTAAAAGCGCACCTCTATAAGCAAATACTGGTAAGTCTTCGTATGAACCCGAGTCATCAGAATTACAGAATCCAACTTAGGGAGCAGCTTGATTTTGCAAATATTCTTTATCAAAAAGGCCTTTATAAACAGGCTTTAAAGATACTGGATAAAACCAAACAAACCGCATTAGAACTGGATGAAAAAAGTATTGCATCGGAAATCATCGACCTGGAAAAAGTAATTGAATCCCAATTTATTACAAGAAGTATCGAAGGTCGAGCGGATGAATTGATCAGACAGTCTCAGGAACTCAGCCGACAGAATCGATATACAACAAAATTATCGAATCTTTCACTGAAACTATATAGTGAAATGTTGACTCACGGTTATGTAAAAAATGATAGCGACCGGCAAGAAGTTCTGGATATTTTCAATGAAGAAATCAAAAAAATTAGCTTTGATAAGTTAAATTTCACAGAAAAGCTTTGGTATTTTAAAGCCCATGTATGGAAAAACCAGCTTCTTCAGGACTATAAATACACGTTAAAGTATGCGTATCAATGGGTTGATCTGTTTCATAAAAAGCCTGAAATGATCTTCAGTCATCCGGTTTGGTATATTAAAGGAAATACCTATCTGCTAAAGATTTTATTCTTGTATGGAAATATTGACATTCTTGAGGAACATTTTGAAAAATTCAGTAAGACAGTTCATGCAGAAAGCTTTGCTCAAAATGAAAACCTTCAGTCACTGATCTTCCTTACCCATGCCAATACTTTAATGAATATTCACTTTGTAAAAGGTGAATTTTTCACAGGAACAAAACTCATTCCGGAGATTGAACTGAAAATGGAAAAACTTCGTGAAAGAATTGACGAGCACCATTTTATGATTTTATACCTTAAAATGGCAGCCATGTTCTTTGGCAGCAAGATGTACAAAAAAACAATTCAATATTGTATGAGAGTTATTGAATCTAAAGGAAATGTGCAGGAAGATTTGCTTTTCCACACTCGAATTTTGATTCTGATGGCCAAACATGAATCCGGAAATGATGAAGACTATGACGAATTCGTTACTTCTACATTAAAGTTTGCTAAAAAAATGAAAAAGCCTGAAGCCTTCCATTTTGAAAGCATTCAATTTTTTAAGAATCTGAATAATCAGGTGTTGTCAGACCAACAGAAGTCATTTCAAATTTTTGATAAAAAACTGGAAGAATTCTCAAACAACGAATACTACAGAAGATCATTATTCTATATTGATATTCACGGATGGATCAAATCTAAAGTCCAGAATGTGGACGTCATTGAGATTATTAAGCAGAAAGTGAAGTACAAAAGAAAGCATTAGATTAAACAAATTAAAACACTGTTTATAAATATAGTTAACCCATCTCATTTAATGTAAAATCGAATACAGTAAATGTTATTTTTAAAAAAAACATTCTCTCGCATATGAACTCATTTCGCAGATAAACATAAAAAAACTGCTTCATTTGCGACATCTGCGAGAGAATAAAATCATCTTAAATTAAGTTTTATTTGCATATATTCTCTATAAAATTCAATGCATTTTTATGGCTGATTTTTTCCGCCAATTCTAATGAAAAACGTGCTTCAATTTCCTTATTGATCTGTGGATAAGCAGATGCATTCGCATGTTCGGGGTAGAAAAATGGATGACGGGAAGTATCGGGATGGTCTTTCCAATAGAAATAATCTGCTCCATAAGCAATGCTTTCTTCTCCCCCAAGATCCAACCCATATTGAATGTGTTCGTAGAGTCTTTCGGGATATTCGATATCCACATAATCTTTGATAAAATTAAGACCGATCAAACCTTTTCTGTTAATCACTTCCTTCGCCAGTTCATCAGGAAGATTTCTGTTGTTTTTATACACAGATCTGTAGTTGGAGTGGCTTGCCAAAATAGGAATTGAGTAATTCCTCTGGTCAATATAAGTGAAGATATCATACGCCAGCTGATCACTTGTATGGGCTAAATCAATGGCAATTTTCCGGTCTGCGATATAGTCGATCAGAACTTTTCCGTCGTCTTTTAAGCCTGCAGTCGCATTATTTCCTCCCCCAAAACGGTTTTCCAGATGATGGGTAATCCCGATATAAAAAACTTTCTGTGTATTTTCAATAATCGTTTCCAGATTTTTAAATCCTGATTCCAGACTCTGATTTTCATCACAGAAAGCGGATGCATTTTCAATAGAAGCAAGAACTCCTACCCGATTTTCATTTTCCGGAGCTTTATCGTTTTCATGATTATAAAGGAAAAAATTTTCATTTTTCACCAGCTCTGAAAACAACTGACTTTGTTGTAATCCGTATGATGTACTATCTTTTCCTGTTCCCGAATAAATGGCCATTACCTGAAGTTTTACATTTCCTTCTTTTAAATAAGGTAAAGAACATCCTAATTCTCTGTCATCTATGGTTGTATTTGATCTTAATAAATAGTACAAAAGATCACAATGCAAATCAACGTTTATCATACTCTTAATGAATTATTATTTAGTTTTTATTTAAGTTTATACAAGCCTAGTCTGAAAATAATCAAAAACAAAATATTCCATATTCCTGAGAATCCGAATTCTAGTATTGGTTCATTTTTGTCATTTTCAATTCTTTAAAATACTACTATTAATGGCTTGCCATCATATTTATAATAAGTCTGTAGTATTTAAAATATCTATTGTTTTTTATCTGTTTTTATAAAAACAGATTCCTTTTAGGCTCAATTGCAATATTCTTAAACCATCTTTAGCTCAAAATCTGAGAATAGAATATCAATTCCCATGAAATAAATACTTTTTCAAACTTACTATAAAACACTGATATAATTACACTTAAAGCCCCGATAAAAATTATTTTATAATAATTATCCGGCTTCAATAGATTCTTATTTCCATCCTCCAACTTCCTTTCTTATAAAAATCAGTATAACTCAAACATTGAAATCTTAGTAATCATTCATATTAATTCTCATTCTAAATATATCTTAATATAGCATATTAAGTAAAAAATGCGTATTTTTGCCTCTTAAAATTTCTTAGTAAACAATGATAAAAATTACACTTCCAGACAGTAGTGTCAAAGAATTCGAAGGAGCAGTTACTCCTCTAGATGTGGCAAAATCGATAAGCGAGGGATTGGCTAGAAATACCATTTCCGCAATTGTTAACGGTACACAAGTAGAGACGACCACCCCTATAACCACGGATTCTACGGTACAACTTTTGACCTGGAATGATGATCTTGGAAAGAAGGCTTTCTGGCACTCTTCTGCTCACCTTTTGGCGCAGGCAATCCTTGAATTTTATCCTAATGCTAAGTTGACCATCGGTCCGGCAATTGAAAATGGATTCTACTATGATGTAGATTTCGGGGATGAAAGTTTATCTGAAAAAGATTTTGAAAAGATCGAGAAGAAAATTCTTGAAAATGCAAAAAAAGGATCAACGTTCTCTTTATACCCGGTTTCTAAAGAAGATGCTTTAAAGACTTATGCAGACAATCCTTACAAAGTTGAATTGATCTCTAATCTGAACGATGGGGAAATCACTTTTGTAACTCATGATAACTTTACAGATTTATGTCGTGGAGGACACATTCCTAATACCGGAATTGTAAAGGCTGTTAAGATTTTAAATGCTGCCGGAGCTTACTGGAGAGGAAATGAGAAAAATCCTCAGCTGACAAGAGTATATGGTATTTCTTTCCCTAAACAGAAAGATCTTACTGAATATCTTGAAAGACTGGAAGAGGCTAAAAGAAGAGATCATAGAAAATTAGGTAAAGAGCTTGGAATTTTTGCTTTTTCTGAAAAAGTAGGAGCCGGTTTACCACTTTGGTTGCCTAGAGGAACTGCTTTAAGAAGAAAATTAGAAAATTTCCTTTCTGATGCTCAGAAAAAAGGGGGTTATGAATTTGTAATGTCTCCACACATCGGAGCCAAAGAATTATATGTGACTTCCGGACACTGGGATAAATATGGAGAAGACAGCTTCCAGCCTATTAAAACACCTAATGAAGGAGAAGAATTCTTACTGAAGCCTATGAACTGTCCTCACCACTGTGAAATTTATAAAACTTCACAATGGAGCTACAGAGATCTTCCTAAGAGATATGCAGAATTTGGTACTGTGTATAGATATGAACAAAGTGGAGAGCTTCACGGATTGACAAGAGTTCGTGGATTTACTCAGGATGATGCTCACTTATTCTGTACTCCGGATCAACTTTCTGAGGAATTTGAAAAAGTAATTGATTTGACTCTTTATGTTTTCAAATCTTTAGGTTTTGAAGATTTTGTAACTCAGGTATCATTAAGAGATCCTGAAAACAAACAAAAGTATATCGGTTCTGATGAAAACTGGGAAAAAGCAGAAAGTGCGATCATCAATGCGGCTGAAAAGAAAGGCTTAAAAACAGTAATTGAGTACGGTGAAGCTGCATTCTATGGACCTAAGCTTGACTTTATGGTAAAAGATGCTTTAGGTAGAAAATGGCAGCTGGGAACTATTCAGGTAGATTACAACTTACCGGAAAGATTTGATCTTCATTATATCGGTAATGATAATGAGAAACACAGACCGGTAATGATCCACAGAGCACCTTTTGGTTCTATGGAGCGTTTTATAGCCATTCTTCTAGAGAATACAGCAGGTGATTTCCCGTTATGGTTGAGCCCTGATCAGTTTATTATTCTACCGATCAGTGAAAAATATGTAGATTATTCAAAAAAAGTTTCACAATTTTTGGAAAATCACGATATTAGCGGTCAGATTGATGACAGAAACGAGAAGACCGGTAAAAAGATCCGTGATGCTGAATTAAAGAAGATTCCTTTCATGCTTGTGGTAGGAGAAAATGAAGAAAAAGAAGGCACGATTTCTGTAAGAAGACGTGGCGAAGGAGATCTTGGGGTGATGAAACTGGAGGATTTCGTTGCTTACTTTAAAAAAGAAGCAGCCATATAAGTTTAAAATTAAAAGATGGAAAGATTCAAAAAACTAAAAGAGTCTTTCAGTTTTTAAATATTTAGATCAATTAAATTAAGTAATTAACCAATAAAATTATAATACAATAGCACAAAGATTTAACAACAGGGGCCCACAGAGACGTCCGGTACAAGAGGACTTACACTTGATCAACGATAAAATTCGTGTGAGAGAGCTTCGTTTAGTGGGCGATAACGTAGAGCCAGGAATTTATCCAATTGACAAAGCAAGACAGATTGCTGCGGAACAAGAATTGGATTTAGTAGTAATTTCTGACAAGGCAGAACCGTTTATTGCAAGAATATTAGAATATAAAAAATTCTTATATGAGCAAAAGAAAAAACAAAAGGAACTTAAAGCTAAGCAAGTAAAAGTGGTAGTAAAAGAGATCCGTTTCGGACCTCAGACTGATGACCACGATTATGAATTTAAGAAAAAGCATGCTGAAAAATTCCTTGAAGAAGGTTCTAAGCTAAAGACCTACGTATTTTTTAAAGGACGTTCGATTATCTTTAAGGATCAGGGAGAAATTTTGCTTTTAAAACTTGCTCAGGAATTGGAGCATGTTGGTAAGGTAGATCAGCTTCCTAAGCTTGAAGGAAAAAGAATGATTATGATGATGAGTCCTAAAAAACCAGCAAAATAATTCAATCGTTATTTAATATAAAAAAACCTCAAAGTGATTTGAGGTTTTTTTATTGGCGGAAGCTTGATATCCACTCAATATTCACCAATTAGAATATTGCAAGACTCTTCATTTCCTAACCTTCAAAATCACCACAATCATGCTCTTTGAAACGTGGTAAAGACTTTTTAGTTGTAAAATATCTGGCTAACCTCTTGTTATTTAACTCAAGCTTCTCCCCTTCTATAACAAGTTCGTAAACAGGAGCTTTATCTATTTGTGTCACAATATAGGTTCTTTGCGCAGTTTTTAAGGTTGTTTTGCTTCCTTCATGTGTGAAAGAGAAACTACTTATTTCAAAGGTATCTTTTTCATCGCAAACGTTAGTCCATCGTATTTTTTCCTTAGTTATGGATAAACTGGCTAAATCGCATGAATAGCAATTTCCTGAAAACTCTATCCCATATTTTTCAAACACATTTGTACTTTTGACATCCAAAATATCAATAGGAACCAATGCTGAAAAATCGGTGGGTACATCATCTTTTGAAATGGTTTCTTTTTCCGGAGCAAGATTGGAAGCTACTTCTTTTTGTATCGCTGTAGAATCTTCTATTTTTATTTTTTTGTCGGCAGTTGGTGAGCAAGAAGCTAACAAAATCAGCGCAATAGAAAAGGTGGTTATTACATTTTTCATTTAAGCTACAATAGTTTAAGGTATTTAATTTGTCACTTGTAAAATTGTCTAAAATACGCCATCCAATATATCCCTGTTTTCAGCCATTTATAGCCCGTATTCACACATTTTGTTGGCTACAGACATGAATACAGATACATTTGCCAAAAAATGAAAATGAAAATTTTAAATCAATTCTTTATATCATCTATGGTGTTTTTTTTAGGATGTAATCAGCAGAATAAAAAAACAGATAGCCTCAAGGCTAACACTGAAGTTAAGCAAAAATCGATCACATTAGCTGATTTCAAAAAAATAAAAGGGGTGGATAATGTGCAGGATGTACCCTTTCAATTATTTACCCAACTGGATTCTGTACAGTTTTTTGTATCACCAAGTAAAGAGGCCGCTCACCTGAAAATACCTTACCACAAACTTGACAATTATTATGGATTTGAAGAGTTTGAGGACTTCTACTCTATTCACTTCAGTATTAACAATAATATTTCAAACAGCATTGAAGCCTTTGTTTTGAAATCAGAATTTACTGCAGCATTTGATCTTACTTTAAAAGGTAGAGATCTTTATGAAATCAGGAGCAGTACATTTAAGGAATCGACAGATTTTAAGAACAAGTCTTTTCAGAAATTTGGCAGTATTACGGAGATTTCAGAACAAGAATTTAAAGTTAACTCGAAAAATAAAATCGGGGAAACACTAGTAAACAACCCGAATATAAAACTGCAGGATGATAACTGGGTATACATTGAAAACGGTAGAAAAGAGGTCATTACACAACACCAAAGTATATCTACAGAGACCGGACCTCTTGCGAATGAATATATAGGGGGATCTCCTTTCTTAAACCTGGAAGTTTTCAAGGAAAATTCTAATGAAGTGGTAGATTCTTTCTATTCTTTTTACAATCTGAAAAATGCGGTCGTATTTGAAATAGGTACAGATGGCTATCCACAAATTCTTCCTACCAAGGGCTGGGTTACCTTTATCTCCTCCAATAATGATGTGGGAAGTGATTTTCTCATCTTTAAATACTTACCACAAACCAAAAAACAGGAGAATCTCTTATACGTGAATTTCACCAACTTCAAGATAGCCGATGAAAAAAAGGCATTTTGGACCGATAATGATACCTTTTACGCAGAAGTTTATCCACTCAATTCAGCTTCGGCTCATGGTAAAAAGCAAAAGACTGCTTTTATAAAAATCCAGCTAAAGGCTAGCCTGTTTCAGTAAGCATGCAAAAAGAAAAGACCTTAAACGTAAAGAGGTAAAAAGCATAGACAATCAGGTATCAATTGTGTTTAAACTGACACTAAAAAACCCCTGAAATCAGCCAGTGTTTATCGTGGTAAAGACTAATATCTTTGCCACAGTTAATTAAAAATATACCATGAAAAAAGTAAGCTTAGCGCTCCTGTTTTCTTTACTAAGTCTGATGACTTTTGCACAATCATTAAAAGTAATTATTAAGCAAGATGGAAAAGTAGTTGAACCTGTTAATGATGTTTATGATTTAAAAAAATCACCATTCCAATTTGAAATTACGTCTAACAACCTTGAAGGCTTTTTAATTGGAGCTACTACGAATAAAGATATTTATGCAGGGGCTCTAGGTCTTTTCAATACTGAAGTTCCCTGGTTCCAGAGTACAGGTATGGCGGAAGAACTGTATAACAAAGACAAAGAATTATTCTTGATGGATCAGGCCCCATCTTATTGGTATTATACAGATGCTAAAGATCACAGATTTGATAAAACGCCGAAAGGTACTGCTAAACAATGGACAGCTACTCGTACCATTACCAGATTTTATGATGTCATGGTAGATCAACCCGTCAATTTAAAAGACTTCAGCGGAAGAGTCTATCTGTTAATGTATGAGCCCGTATACAATGACGAATATGATTTAACAGGGAAAAAGAACCTGTTTCAGGCTGCATTAAGATTCAAAGATTAAGAATTGAACACCTAATTTTAAATTTATATAAAAAAGGTCTGCTTTTACGATGTAAGCAGGCCTTTTTGTTGTTTATAGATATATTTTTGGGAGCTCAATTCAGATGATATAGTCCTAGAATTTCTTGTAAATATTTTAACCCATTAAGCCTTTGTAAGGATATAAGAAAAGGTAAAGAAACAGCTAAAGCTATTGATTAAGCTGTCTCTATATGAATATTTTATTCGATGATTAAACCATATTCTATAGCCAGTTTAATGGCTGAACTAAGATTGGAAGTCTGAAATTTTTCAATAAGATTTTTTCGGTGACTTTCTACGGTGTGCGGACTGATAAAAAGCTTCTCAGCCATTTGATTGGTTGTTAATCCTTTTGCTGCTTCTGCTAAAATTTCTTTTTCTCTTCTGGTTAATTTTGGTACATGATGTAGTTCGTCGGGTGATTTTTTGTCTAAAACAGATTGAGTCTTCGAGCATAAAAAGCGATTGCCAGCATAGACGGTAGTAATCCCTTCCAGAATTTCAGAAACCGAAGCATTTTTTTGAATGTACCCCAAAGCGCCTTCAGCTAAAGTACTATTAATTACAGGCAGTTCATTATGAACACTCAGCATAATAATTTGAAGATCCCCATATTTTTTCTTTAAGGGTTTGATGAGCTCAATACTGTTTGTATCTTGCAGGTTGATATCTAACAACAAAATATCAATCGGTTGTTTTTTCAGGCCTTCGTTCATTTCTGTAACGTCTTTGAAACAATCTACGACATCTATGGTATCGCTATTTCCTAAAATATTTTTCAGCCCTTCTAATAGGAGTGGATGGTCATCGGTAATGGCTACTTTTATCATGTGTTATTGAATAGAGATTTGAAGTTCTATACTGGTTCCAATATTCAATTGGGAGGCGATATTCATCGTTCCTTTTAAAAACTGGACTCTTAATTCTATGTTATGAAAACCTGCTGTTTTTCTCATGTCGAGATTTGCCTGATCAAAACCTTTACCGTTATCTTCTATGGTAAGGTTTAATACATTTTCTTCTTCACTTATCTGAATAATAATTTCTGAGGTTTCGGCATGCTTTATGGCATTGTTGACTAATTCCTGAATGATTCTGTAAATGATTAACTGCTTTTCCTGTGATATTGAATTTGTATAGTTGATAAATTCGGTATGGATGTCTAGCCCATTATGGGATACGCGGGATGCAAACTCCTGAATAGCGACTTCCAAACCATATTTAATTAATAGATCGGGCATCAAATTATGGGCTACCCGTCTCAGTTCTTCTACAGCACCATCAATCTGGTTGATGGACTTTGAAATTCCTTCTTCTATAGTTTCGGATTGACGAGGATCTAAATAAGATAATTGAAGTTTAGTCCCCGAAAGTAAACCACCCAATCCGTCGTGAAGATCGCGGGCTAAGCGGCCTCTCTCCTGCTCCTGTCCTTCCAGCAATGCAGTAAGAGTAGATATTTTTGAATTTTGCTTTTCTTTATCCATAGCCAATGCATGCAATTCTTCTCTTTGCTTCATTGATTTTGCCCGTTGTTTAAAAGCATATAGCAATAAGATGATCAAAACAATAAAAATCACAATAAAAACAATATAGTAAGCATTGATCTTTTCCTTGAATGCCAAGAGTTTTTTAAAATTTAAAATATCATTATTCTTTTGCTTGGTTTCTAACTTTGCCAAGCGCAATTGCTGTTCTTTTTTCTCTGATTCAAGTTCTGAAAATTTGAGCCTTTCGCGTTGATTTTCTTCCACCAGCTTTAAGTTGTTGTAAACCTGCTCACGCTGTGTTCTCAATATGTTGATCAGCTTAATTTGTTGTGCTTTTTTATCACTTTCCAGCTGCAGTTTTATATATTTTTGTTCCTGTCTTTCTTTATCAAACTGAGACTCTAATCTTTTAGTAATATCGAGTTTGTCCTGATCATAAACACTTTTGTATTTATCGACATAACTTTTATAATACGTCAGAGCCTCTTTATAATTGCCCTGCTCTTCGCTCACCTGAGATAAAGATTCAAGAATGGTTAATTCTATATTATGATTTCTCACCGGACTTTTCCCAATTTCCATGGAGGCTTTTAGAAAATAAGATTTAGCGACATCATAGTCTTTGTCCTGTATAGCTAATTCCGCCAAAATCCCAAAAGAAGAGGCAATGTGAATAGCATCTCCGGTTTCAATACTTACCTTATTAGCTAATTCAGCATACTTTATCGCTTTATCTCTATCAAAATCGATATACAAATTGGCAAGATTAATCGCTGCATATGAAAGACTGGTCTTGTTGAGCATCACCTCTTTATTTTTGGTAAAAGTGGTGATCGCCAGTAAATAATACTGCTCAGTTTTATTCCTTAAATCTATATTTGATGGAGTTTGAGCATATTTTTGCTCGTAAACATACCCCATCCGCATATAAGCATCAAAACTGAGATTCGGATCATTTTGTTTGGATGCAAGCAGTAAAAACTGTTTACTGTATTTTTCTTCCAGCTGATATTCATTAAGATCAGAATAAATAGTAGAGAGCTCTTTAGCTACGTTCCCAAACCTTGCGTACAATGTAGAAGTTGTAGGCGAATTTTCGTAATACTCAATCGCTTTAAGATAAGCAGCAACGGCATCGGCTGTCTTGTTATTTCGGGCCAGAACCCAGCCTTTTGCGTATTGAAAATAGCCTTTTGCTTCGTTGTTATTCGTTTTTAAGCTATACAACTTAGCTTGTTCCAGACTTTTTAACGCTTCCGTTCCTTTATTATCGAGGCGGTAATTCATAGCCTGTACAGCGTACAGAATAGTCGCATATTTTCCATCGGCCTGCTTTGTTGCATTGGAAATATTAGTTTCTAAAATCTGATAGGATTTAGGCTTAAGATGATGAAAAAACAAGGCAGTCGCGTATTTGGGCGCCAGGTTTAGCTGCTCCGTTATATGACCTGAAGCATGGCTGTATTCTCTTTCCAGTTTGCTTAAAGCATCCTGTGCCTGAATAAAAGACGGCCAAATAAATAAAATAAATATAAGTAATAACCTGTGCATCAAACCCTTTTCTCTATTAAAATTTATGACATTGATAAACGTAAATATAAGTAAAATACTTTCTAGTCTATTTCAAAACCATGCTGTTCTGCCAAAGGCTTCCACTTCTAAAATCTCTTTTCATTTTTAAATGACAGGCATCGAACGATCCACTAGTTTTCTGATCATGATTGTATAAGTAAATACGATGCACCATCCAATAAAATTACTAAACCTGAGATTTTGAACTCTCCCTGCTTACAGTGATAGGGCGCCACCGTTTATGATTTCAGATAAAATGTGATAATAGACCTCTGTAAGTGAATTTCCGATAAAGTCTTTTAAAAGCTTTAAAGCTATAATAACTTCTTCTGTCATTCTATTTTCTTATGAGTTTTAATTGTTCGCTTTCTTCCACTATATCAAAAACCATCTCTTTTGCAGGGTTAAAAATCTGTGTTGGAGCATCGCAAGTTCCCCAGCGACTGATGCTGTCAACTTCCATTTCTATCTGGTGAGCCTTCGTAAAATAATATTTACCGTGTATTTCTGTAAAGCAATCATTTCCACATTCCCAACTATCATAACTTTTAAATTTTTCTTCATCTAAAAAGTCTATTGCGTAAAAATTGAGCATCATTGCAGAATCTCTTCTCTTTGACAGATCATATATTTTATCGCCATTCGGAGCAATAAGTCCCCCACGATCAACAATCCAATGACTGTTTTGCAGGTAATTCGGGAAGTTTGATTTTTTTATTTCGGTTTTTTTACAACTCATGAGCAATACTAGCATGATAATCAAAACTATACAATTATTTAAAGTCTTTCGATGCAGAAATCTTGATACACTCCGGTTATTTTCTGAAATACTTTGATACTCCTTAGCTTCCATAAAAATTTGTGTTTCTCTGATGAGGAATTGTACTATTTCTTGTAACGACTACATATCCACTATCTTGTATGTTTTTTTTGAAATTAAGATATTTATTTGTGTCTGATGCCTGTCATACTGTATCTATAAGTCTCAACCAGGCCCATCTGATGAATAGGTTCACATAATTAAAATCGAACATTTTACAACGCTTTATTCATAATTATGGTAAGATACCCTATTAATTTTATAGCTTCTTCTCCACTCAACTTTATTTTGTTATTGTTTTTACCCATACGTGTGTTGTCGTGTTTGTTCGAAATAAGAAGTTCTCATTTAATCAGGAGTGAAAAAGAAAGCTATAAAAGTTCTGTCATTGCTATTTATTTAAAATAATTGGCTGTCAATACTCTGGAAAGTTTTACTATTCTTCGATCAGAACATCCCATTAAAACAAAAAATACAGCTTCTTTACCGAAGTGGATAAACGATGTAAGATTGATGTTTATTAATGTAAGCATGTGCATAACTCCAATTTATATTTGGGCAAAAAAGGTAAAGGTTTGTTGAGCAATAACCTTGTGCCTTGTATGTAATGAATTATTGACCCGATCTTCATACAATTCGATCTTCAGTATTTTAACACCATCCGGTATTGTATAGGTCTCATCTTGTGTATAATTATAGCCCGCTATATCAGCGCTTTCTTTACCAGATGTTTTTTTGATCTCGGTATAATATCTCAGTGTGATGGCATTCCCGTTTTGTTCTCCTTTTTCAAAGCGGATTTTTCTAATCTGATTTATCCTATGTCCACCGGAACTGATATTTCCCTGTAACCGAAATGCGAATGTTTCATCATTTTTAAAAAGCATTAAAATCATGGGATTGAGGCGTTCTCCAATCTCTTCACGGGTGTTATAAGTGTGAGTTTTGTTGGTTTCCGGAATCTCTTTAATAACTCTTTTGGGCTCAGTATAAATGGTAGAAATTTTTAATTTCCCAGCATTATTTTTACACGTCAATAAAGCTAAAAATACCGTTAAAATCACGAGGTTTTTCACCGTTTAATCTTTAATAAATCTGTGAGTTAAAGGTAATCAAAGCTACTGCACGAAAATATCCCTGATATCGGCGGTTTTTTAACTCAGTTGCTTTCCGGCTTCTTGTAATATTTTTTTCAGCTTTTAACCCTCAGGCTTCAGTCTATCCAAATAAACATGATATAAAAATAACATATTGTTAAAGCCAATGCTCCAATTCTGGAAATTAGAAATGAATAAAAATAATATAATCCATTTTTCTTTTTCTTTCTTAGAGAGTTAATCACAAAAATAAGGAGGGTACATAAAAAACCTGTTCCGAAAAAAAGAATTAAAACAGCGAGAAATAATGCCCTTTCAAGGTGCAAATCGACAGATGAAAGCATATTTTTTAAATTAATAGTTGACGTTAGAATAAATTCAGAAAGCTGGAAAATAGAACGTCCGAAGATCTAAAATATAAAGGTTTATCTATTTATGATTAAAAGAGATTCTAAAATCTATAGCCCAATCCCGGTTTAATAAGATACTTCTTTATTCTTTATTCTTTATTCTTTATTCTTTATTCTTTATTCTTTGTATTCTTTCCCTGAATATATGTCTATATAATAATATTGGATCTGTCCTGAATTTAGTTTAACATTCACCAAACCATCAGAATTAATGGATTGATAAGCTTTTGATCCAATATTCTTTTTATTCTTTTGGTCATAGAGGGTATACAAGCCATCTGTCTCTCTTTGAAGGGCATAGATCTGTTTATCTGCATCCAAGACTAAGATATCATTGTATTCAGGTTTGATCTCCCACGTATTTTGACCGCGATTCCACAACCCCTTTGTTCTTACTTGCTTTTCATCTTCAATAGGAATAACATATATGTCGTTCATCCCGGAATAGGAGCTTATCTTTCCAAATTTCCAGTTTTTGTCATTAAATTGATCAGGGAAAATCATTTTACGATCCGGCCAGACCAGATTCCCGACCTGATCCAGGACTTTAAAATTATAAGTACTGATAGAATCTGTAACATTCCCTTCAATATCGATATAGAGCCAATCGTATGACCAAATATCATGATCATAGTTAAAGACCCCTAGTAAAAAATAAGGAGAGTTGGTGATAGAATATACCAGGGAAGTTTTTTTAATGAAATCAATCTGTGAAGCGGTTGCCTTTATAATTTTCTTTGGAAAGACCTTTTCATATTGTGGAAAAGGATAAACATCATGGGTTTTGGTATCCGCTAAAAGTTTTGGAACTTCCGGCTCATATCGTTCTTTATTAATTTCTTTCAGAATAATCGTTTCCTTCTCAAATTGGATGGAAAGTTTTTCGGTCGCTGTCAGTCCGCTGTGGACAGCTCTTTTCCGGTTCAGTTCATACATTGAAAAATTTTCGTTTGAAGCTTTGATAAATCGCTTGTTCTCCAGCAGCTCAGCAATATTATTTTCGGTTTTGTGCAAACGATTCTTTTTGATTTCATACATGCTTCCATTCCAAAAAATGTGATTTTCATCTACCGGAAAAAAATTCAGATAAAGATTATCTTCCAGATACGGAATGTCTTTATGGAGTAAGATTTGTTTAGGCTCCAGTATTCCAATCTCAATTTTATGATAGGTCTGCTCTTTCTTGATCCCACTTCCTAAAATGTTCCATTCCCATTTCCAGACCGGCATTTTCTTTTCATATTCCAGATCTTTTTTATAGAAGGTCAATCCATTGACAACATCTAGGCTAATTTCTTCCGCTGAAAACTCCAATACTAATTTCCCATTTTCATTGATGACTGCATATTCATCTTTTTTATTAACCACGACTGCAAATCCTGTAGAGGTAAATACGGATGCACTTTTGAACTTTTGATCACTCAAAGGCTTCAAACTTGCTTTATCTACATAGACAAACTCATTCTGCTTCGTTAAAAACGGAATGCTATTAATGGCCTTCGATTTTGAAGAAAGTAATGATCGATTATCTATTTCCTGGGTACAAGCCATCGCTGAAGTCAACATAACAAGCATACTGCATACTAATGTTTTCATGTCCTGATTTTTAATTTATCATCTTCATCAATATTAGAGAGATCTAAAGAATCATACAATCCCTATTGTCAGCTATATTTTCAAGTGTCTGTCTCCTTTCCTCAATATTTAATTTTTTAAAAACACTGTTCCATACAATGTGAAATTTTGGAAACTCCCTGTTAAATTAACGTTAATCATTCATTCTGCTTACCCTATATTTTAATCAAAATATTATCTTAGATCAATATAATATGAAGATTTTCATTCTACATTTGTGACACAGAAAAGACAAATAAACTATTTTATTAATATTTAAAAAAAAGACTTATGAGTACACTTAGATTACAAGACGGGACCGAAATTTATTATAAAGATTGGGGAAAAGGGCAAACAATTTTCTTTCACCATGGCTGGCCATTATCAAGTGATGATTGGGATGCTCAAATGTTTTTCTTTTTAGAAAAGGGGTATAGAGTGATTGCGCATGACAGAAGAGGGCATGGAAGATCTGAGCAAACTCCTTACGGACATGATATGGATACTTATGCTTCTGATGTTGCAGAAATTGTTGCAGCACTGGATTTAAAGGATGTCATCCATGTGGGACACTCTACAGGAGGTGGAGAGGTGATCCGGTATGTTGCAAAACATGGAAAGGGAAGAGTTGCAAAAGCTGTTTTAGTGAGCGCTGTAACTCCCATTATGGTACAGAATGAGAATAATCCGAATGGAGTTCCTATTTCTGTCTTTGATGATATCCGAAATAACACGGCAAAACACAGATCCCAATTTTTCTTTGATATCACCTTCCCTTTTTACGGATATAATAGAGAAGGAGCGAAGATTTCTGACGGAATCCAGAGAAATTGGTGGAGACAAGGGATGAATGGTTCTATCAAGGCTCATTATGATTGTGTTAAAGCATTCTCTGAGACCGATTTTACAGAGGATCTTAAAAGTGTAGACGTACCTGTACTGGTCATGCATGGTGAAGATGATCAGATTGTTCCTTTCGAAACAACAGGGAAAGTAGCTGCTACCCTGCTTAAAAATGGAAAATTAATTTCTTATCCGGGCTTCCCTCATGGAATGCCTACCACAGAAGCTGAAACGATAAACAAAGATCTGTTGGCATTTTTTCAATCATAATTAAATCTCCCTACTATATTACAAAACCGCAATTGAATTCAATTGCGGTTTTTTTATTAAAACCCACTAAAAAGTGTTTTAAATAAATTGTTAAATACCCATTAATAAGCTATTTACAATATTTAAAATATCTTTAATTAGTGAATTATAAAATAAAATATTATATTTGCCCCGTTAAATAATAATAACCTATGAAAACAAAATTATTGACTTTTTTAAGTCTTTCGATGCTATTGGCATCTTGTGCTCAGGATGAGACTCGCGATGATGTAAGGCCTGCTGCACAACAAATTGTAGTTGACGGAGCTGAAAATGCAAGTATAGGGACTACCACGGTAAAATTAATTAAAGAAGTATACCACCCTTCTGTTCTGCATGCGGGAGAGGCTATTACGATAGAGGATCAAGGGGTAAAATACCAACTTGTTATGCAATATGATAATAATCTGGTATTATACAAAATAATAGGAAATAACACGGATCCAGTTTGGAGGTCTAACACCTATAGTCTTTCAGGAGGTTCCACTCAGCTTATTGCCCAAAATGATGGGAATATGGTCATTTATAACAATGGAATTCCTATTTGGAACACCAACAAAACGGTTAACTTTTTTGTCAATGATCCCCATATGAAGCTTCAGTTATTTTCAAAAAAGGACATATTTGGTTATTCAGGACATAGAATTAAATTTGTTTTGGGAGGAAACAATCAAAACCTTAATGATGTATTCCAAGTAGATGTTGAAGATATTACTGTTCGTCTATAAAAGCAATAAAATCACAGATTATAAAGATTTGCATTGATTTTTTTTGTACCTTTGCACACTATTATTCCTAATGTCCTTAGGAGTAACCAAAACAGATATTGATAACAAAAACAATAAAAAAGCAAAACAATGCCAAAATTAAAAACGAAATCAGGTGCTAAGAAACGTTTTGCTCTTACCGGAACTGGTAAGATCAAAAGAAAAAACGCTTACAAAAGCCACATCTTAACTAAGAAAGAAACTAAGCAGAAGAGAAATCTTACTACTACTTCTTACGTAGCTAAAGTGGACGAAAAAAGCGTTCAACGTCAATTAGCAATTAAGTAGTTTTTATAAATCTATATTCGGTTTATAAGAATTCAAAACAAATTCATCATTTTAACCCTGGAACGGTGCAAATAAGAGTAACATCAGTTGCCGCCCTTTTCAAAAAAACAATTTAAATTATGCCAAGATCAGTAAATGCGGTAGCTTCAAGAGCTCGCAGAAAGAAAATTTTTAAGCAAGCTAAAGGTTTTTTCGGTAGAAGAAAGAACGTTTGGACAGTAGCTAAAAACGCGGTAGAAAAAGCAATGCAATATGCTTACCGTGGTAGAAAAGAGAAGAAAAGAAACTTCAGAGCACTTTGGATCACTCGTATCAACGCGGGAACTAGAGAGCACGGAATGTCTTACTCTCAATTTATGGGAGCTCTTAAAAAGAACAACATTGAGCTTAACAGAAAAGTTTTAGCAGATTTAGCAATGAATCACCCTGAAGCTTTCAAAGCTGTTGTAGATCAAGTAAAATAATGTAGAAACTATTTTTGTTATCAATATAAGTCCCGGGTTTACCCGGGATTTTTTTATTATATCTATACATCTTTATGTAATTATAAAAAACAAGCTAACATTCCAATATTAATTAAAATTTCAATCAATATAGAATCATTAATAGGATAAAATTCATATTAATAGATTATATACTTAAATCAAAGCAAATGACTTCAAATTTTAAATAAAAAACAGGTATTATTTGGTATATTAGCAATCAGAAAATAAGTTAGATATAAAAATGAAAAAAATCGCTGCTTTTTTACTGACATCCATCATCACCCATACCGTTGCTTCTCAGAGTCTGATCCAGGCGTATAAAGAAAGAGCTGATCAGGTAAGTCAGGCCAATATAAGTAACACCCTTCAGGAGTTTTCTGACCTCGGAGTAAAGACCACCGGTTCACCAGCCAATACCAATGCTTTAAATTGGTTGAAAAATAAGTATACTTCTTACGGATATACTGCGAGCCAGATTGTTGAAGATCCTTTCACCTACGGGAACAGCCCCAATACAACGAATTCCACCAATCTGGTCATTACGAAAACCGGAACCGTTTACCCTGACCAATATATCATTATTTGCGGACACTACGACACTATTGTTGGACCCGGAGTGAGTGATAATGGTAGCGGTACTTCTATCCTCTTAGAAGCTGCAAGAATACTAAAAGATGTTCCTACAGAATATTCTATAAAATTCATTCATTTTTCAGGAGAAGAACAAGGATTGAAGGGGAGCTATCATTATGCAGATAATATAGCCTATCAAGGAAGCACTCGTAACCTGAATATCAAACTCGTTCTTAATATTGACCAGGTGGGCGGACAAATAGGAAATACAAATAATACCATCACCTGTGAAAGAGATACCGGTGGAATGCCCGGAAATAATGCAGCCTCTAATACAGCCACTCAGGAGCTGGCAGTATGCACTGGCCTATACTCCCCTCTTCAAACCTCCATTTCCTATGCTTATAGTTCTGACTATATTCCTTTTGAAGCTAAAGGATATACTATTACCGGATTTTACGAATACACAAGAAGTAATAATGAACACACTGTAGATGATACTCTGACGAATGTTGATCCTGTGTATGTCTTCAAGGTCGGGAAAGCTGCAGTAGGTGCATTACAGCATTTTGCAGTAGCCGTTACGACCAACAATCTGAGTGTTAATGAAGTTAATAATCAGAAGGCATTGGATGGGGTAAAGATTTATCCTAATCCTACTAAAGACCTTCTCATGATCGAATTGCCACAAAAGGGCAATGTATTCAGTACTGATATTAGTGATATGGCAGGACATACACTCCTAAAGACTGAAAACCAAAACAAAATAAATGTTTCCGCCTTGAAAAATGGTGTTTATATGGTTACCATAAAAACGGATAAAGGCAGTACAACAAAAAAAGTAGTTATTGCAAAATAATTTTAACTCCAATTGAGTTTAACAAAAATAGAAATCCCCCTTTGAGCTATTCAAAGGGGGATTTTATTTGAAGATCAATTATTTCAAGATAAGTCTCAGTATACCGACATTTATTAGTAAAGTGGTTTTAATTTCAGATTAATTTTAAAAAATTAAACACTATATCGAGAATTATTTATTATATTCGTAATCCACAACCAAAATAATAATATGAAAAAAATCACCACATTTTTATGTGCATCTCTGATGATACAGAGCATTGCTGCACAAAGTTTTATTCAGGCCTATAAGAACAGGGCAGATATGGTAAGTCAGACTAATATCACTACCAACCTGCAGGAGTTTGGCAATTTAGGAATCAAAACAACCGGTTCTGTAGCCAACACCAACACCTTAAACTGGATAAAAAATAAATATACTTCTTACGGGTATACGGCTTCTCAGATGGTAGAAAGTTCTTTTACTTACGGGTCAAAAACGTCAAAAAATCTGATCATCACGAAGACCGGAAATCTTTATCCAAACAAATTTGTTATTATCTGCGGGCATTTTGATACCATTAACGGACCGGGGGTTAATGATAATGGCAGTGGTACTTCTATTATTTTAGAAGCTGCCAGAATATTGAAAGATGTTCCTACGGAATACTCTATTAAATTCATTCATTTCTCAGGAGAAGAACAAGGTCTTATTGGAAGTACTCACTATGTCAATAATGTAGCTTACCAGGGAGGAGTTCGCAAACTGGATATCAAACTGGTCTTTAACCTGGATCAGGTAGGTGGTGTAAAAGGAAACAACAACAATACGGTATATTGTGATGAAGATCAGGGAGGCGTTTCCAGTAATAATGCGGCTTCTGTAGCGGTAACCCAACAGCTTAGAAACTGCACTGCGCTCTACTCTCCTCTTCTGACAGAAGTTGATCCTGCCGAAAGAACAGATTATATTCCTTTCGAACAAAAAGGGGAAGTAATCACAGGTTTCTTTGAAAGAATTGAAAGCAGTTACCCCCATACCTCCAAAGATACTTTTGCCAATGTAGACCCAATTTATGTTTACAATATCGGGAAGGCAAGTGTAGGAGCATTGCAACATTATGCAACAGCTTCTACAACATCCTCAGTCAATAGAGCCGCTGCAACAAATTCACTGGAAGGTACTCGATTTTATCCTAATCCTGTCAATAATATTCTGAATATTGAATTACCGGATCCTGCAATCACCAAGTTTAGTTTTGAAATGACCAATCTTACAGGCAGATCATTACTGAAGAGCTATAACGAAACAAAGATTAATGTTTCAGCCTTTGAAAAAGGAGTTTATATAGGAATCCTAAAAGCAGGAGATCAAACGATTGTAAAAAATATCCTGATTGACAGATAAAATATATTTCACTTTTATAAACGAAGCCCCTTTCTAGCGCTAGAAAGGGGCTTGTGTTTTTTTAAACGAGGATTACTCATTAGAATGCAGAGAAAGCGTGTAGGAACATACTGCTGCATAAATACTTTCTTTTGATTAAAAGCGATTCATTTAGATGTTATCTATTTGCATCTTTGATAGATGTAAATGCAATTGCTTATGAGTGGCAGATTGATTATAATAGTAATCATCCACATAAATCTTTGAATGGACTTAGCCTTTGGTTATATGCTAAGAATATTTAATCTATTAGAAGATATTTTATATTTATCAACAGTTTGAAAAAGGGGAAGTTTACCAAAAGGGGAAGTCTTCATATCGACATTCCAAAAATATGAGATACTTTCCTCAATAAATATAAAGCTTATTACATTGAAAATGATAAAACCCATTGCAAAAATTACAATGGGTTTTTATGTTATTCGTAGGACACGAGCGAGACGTTCGCGCCAGCGGGGAGCCCTAAAGATTTATTTCTATTGTCCTGTTTTGTATTTGAAAACAGAACAATACAAAAACCACCGCAATTGCGGTGGTTCTATGTTTTTAAGTGAAGGCTGGCTTTTCAGTTGTGTATACTATTTCCAATAAATCACTCCCTCTAAATTCAATATAGAGATATTTATAATTTTTCTTAACTTCTATTCTATTCTTTTTATTATTATAAATGATAATAAGAGATTTAGTGTCTTTAGGCAACACTAATTCTTTAAATTCTGTCTTCTTCTTAAATACTCCTTCATTAGAATATAAAACATTTCCACGATCTGTTTTAATAAGAATATTCTTAAGAATATCTTTTTCATTATACAGATGCAAAAGTAGTTTTAAATCATTAACATTTATAGATTTATTATCCTTCTCTTCTGGAATAAAAGTATATCTCACTTTATTGCTACTGCAACTAAAGGTAAATATTACAATAAATAATAAAAAAAACATTTTATTTAGCTTTTTCATCAGGAATATTTTTTATTATAGTTTGTTTCTGTTCTGGTATTGTCTTTTTAGAGATTTCAAATTGAGGAGCAAACATTAGATTATCTGTCTTTACTTGATCTTTCGCCTTGTTACTGTCATCACTTTGATGTTTAAGTCCTAAAGAATGGCCAACTTCATGCGTCGCATAGGCTGGAGTCATCTTGCCAGATACAACAGCTTCCATATAATTAACCTTGCTATTTCCATTCTCTCCAAAAGTATAGCCTTTAATTTCTGAACCATTATCAAGTTCTTTACTTGATTGTTCTGTGGAAATTTGATCTGTAAGTGCAATAGTATAAGAACCTTTATCTGTAAAATTAATATTTCCCACCTCTATTTTATCTCCATTATTCATAGTCCCACCAAATGATTCTTTCATTTGAGAAACAAAATTCGTTTTAAATGCTTCTACACCTTCTGGAGTTAGATTTTGCGATCTATTCACAAGGTTGATAGTAGCACTTAATGTGTATGTTTTTGTTCCATTATCATTTAGTGTGGTACTCTTAACCCATTCAAGTCCCTCTAATTCTCGACCATCTATAACTCTATTTTCAGCAAAATTATAATGAGATTGATAAGCATATTTTTCAGAAAGTGGATCTATATTAAAAAACCTTCCCACATCCGGCATGTAATTTCGCCACTTAAAACTGTACCAGCCGGTCTCCTGTAACTCTTGTCCTTGGTACTTATACTGATACGCAGCATTTCCTGTCAGAATATTATAGCCTTCATGCTTTAACCCAAAAGGATAATAATTACTTTCTTCAATGATCTCTACACCTGATCCACTGTTCATATAACTTAATCGTACATTTCCCAAGTGGTCTGTATAGTGGTAAATATACCTATTTTTCCCTTGTTGGCGCTAGCTTCAGGCTCGTGTCCATTAGCAATATATATAAATATACGTCTATATTTATTGACATTCCAAAAATATAAGACACTTACCTCAATAAATATAAAGCTTATTGTATTGAAAATGATAAACCCATTGCAAAAATTACAATGGGTTTTATATTATTCGTAGGACACGAGCGTGACGCTCGCGCCAGCGGGGGGGGGGTAATGAAAACGATTTTTTTTTATTGTGTATTGCTTTTGGTTCTTTGGTTTCTGCGCAGGAAAAGAAAACAGATTCTGCAGATATTAACAGACTTTTTGAATATAAAGCAAAAATCTTTTATCCTGTGGATTGTTCTTGTCCTGGAAAAGTAATTTACAAAGAAGCTAAACCCGGTGACAAAAATGTTAATCCTTACAATTACAAAGAAATTAAACCGATTAGAATAGATTCTCTACCGAAAGAAGATAAGAGTATTTTCTCAAATAGATTTATAAAAAAGCATAAAAATCCCGCTGATTAGCGGGATTTTTATGCTTTTTTATTATTTATTATTTCTTTACAGAATTATATTCTTCTTGTGTTATTATCTTTTTTTCTAACATTTTTTTTAGCCAATTTTCTGCCTGCTTTTTTGAAGCAGGCGGAACTTTTGATATATCAGCATGATAAAAACTATCATAGTTTGTAACCTCATTTTTCCTTAATAAAGCATCGAAATAATCAAAATAAGCATTTTCATAATTATACTTTTCAGCCATTATTTTAGAATATTTCATAAGGCTATCTGTTCTTTCTAATTCATTGGAGTCCATAAAGCTTGTAAAAAGCTCGTCATAAGCATCTATATCACCTTTATACTTCACTTTTTTAATGAGTGTATCATAATCTGTGGTGATTTGACTCATTGTAACAACTGTATTATTATTTTTTACAATATCAAATTTTTGCTTTTTTTGACAAGAAATAATGGAAATTAGTATTAAAATTGAGTATTTCATAATGTTCTTAATTAAATATTCTATCCCATAGACTTCTCTGGTCTTTTCCTTGAGGTTTTGTATTTCCAGATTGTTGATTAACTTGTTGTCCGTTTTGAAAAGAATTCCATTTTCCAAATTGTCCCGTTTGCCTACCTTGTTCATTTTTCGGCGTATTTGGAAGATAATCACCATTGCGATTAGTACTATAAGTTGATTGTGGACCTACTTCAGTTCCTTTATTTGAAAAACCGTCTCTTTCATCAGGAGCTATAATAGTAACTCCTTTCATTTCTTTAGATCCAGAGATTTTCTCTGCTACAGATTTGATAATATTTCCGTCTTTATCTACAGTACATCTTCCTGTCCTACAAGAATGTAATACCACAGTGAAGCCTTCTTTACTTTCTGAGTTTTTCCATAAATCACTACTCTGATTAAGCACATTATTAAGTTCGGCTCCTGTATCAACTGTTCCCAATCCTGCTTTTTTTTGTTCTGGTGTTACATTATCATTATAAATTGCAGAAGGGTTTCCATGTGCAAAAACATGTACTGTCTTTGTATTAGGATTATCTGCATACTGTCCATTATTTGCAGTTTTAATGATTGCTTTATTATGTTCTGTATCTTTTACCAAAACAGCTTCAAGTCCTTCTAATTCTCTAGCATCAACAACCCTATTCTCAGAAAAATTATAGTGTGATTGATAAGCGTATTTCTCAGAAAGCGGGTCTATGTTGAAAAACCTTCCCAAGTCTGGCATGTAATTTCTCCACTTAAACGAGTAAAAACCTGTCTCTTGTAACTCTTGTCCTTGATACTTATACTGATACGCCTCATTTCCTGTCAGAATATTATACCCTTCATGCTTTAACCCAAAAGGATAATAATTACTTTCTTCAATGATCTCTGCACCTGATCCGCTGTTCATATAACTCAATCGTATATTTCCCAGGTGGTCTGTATAGTGGTAAATATACTTATTTTTCACCACATCAAAATACCCTTCTGAGGTCGGGAAGAATTGTAAAGTATTATTCTCATACTGGAAGCCGGTCAGATAATCTACAATCTTATTTCCTGAAGTCTTTTTCACCTTTACTCCATCCGCACTGTATAAGTACGAGGTATTGCCTTGTGGAGAAAGGATACTTTTGGGTAGATTCAGGTAATTGTAGGCAATACTCAATCCTTTATCTTCCTGAACGGTCATATTCCCATTATCATCATACGTAAAAGCATTCCCTCCTACAGGATACCCCGAAGGGTTTCCGGACTCATCCTTGACCTTAGTAACACGGTTTCCTTCATAAATGTAAGAAAGATTATCCAGTGTTTCCGGAGCCGTATATCCCGGGAGTTGTCTTCCTTTTCGTTTCAGGGTATTGATATTCCCGTTAAGATCATAGGTCAATTCTTCGGTATATTCTCCTCTTTCAAGATTCATGGCATCCCATAAACGCCCCTCTGTTA
>CAUQIC010000004.1:0-306518 GCA_963518055.1 uncultured Chryseobacterium sp. | reverse complement strand
GTGGGTAATTTTAATTTCTTTAGCCTCCAGTTTTCCTAGCAAGGAAGCATTTCCGTTAGGCATAATAGCCATCTGTATCTTTTTGCTTGTTATAAAATTTATTGCTCCAAAGGCTGTGTTAAACTGATTGTCATTTTCAATATTAAAATCACCATAATTACCATATCTGAATCCCGAACTAGTGTATCCTGAATTTAACTCCAGATTTACATTGTTATGATATCCTAAAGTAATTATATTGCTCCCTCCTGAGGCACCATAAGAAGAAAACCTGGCTACTATCAAATTTTGGCTATTAATATTCTCTTTAGCAACTTCAAGTTTCGTTTTTGGATCTGTAGTTCCTATTCCCACATTTCCATCTTTCATGATCTGAATGCCGGTCCCGGATGCTGTATCCAGTCTTATCCCTCCATGCCAATTGATTTTTAACCCATCGGAACCTGATACCGGATAGTGGCCTATAGAATAGTTCGCAGCATCTGAATTGCTGTATAATTTATCGAAGGCTATTTCCTGGGCATAGGTAAAAGAGGCTGCGATGATGGCGATTGTTGAGAATATTCTTTTCATAATTTCTGTTTTTTTATTGTTTGTAGTTGTATTTAAATTCTTTTAATAAGTTGCCACTCTGGCTGTTTTCCCTGATTTCTTTCAATCTGTTTGCTGAATCATAAAGATAGATTTGTTTGATTCCTGAAGGAGGGGTAATGCTTCGGACTCCAATTAAGGGATCGTAGCTGTAAGTAGTTATTTTATACCCCGGTAAATTATCTCTAAAGGTTTTGAAGGCATTCAATAATGAGGTTTCATCATTATTAGCGGCAGCTGCTGCATCGGTATCTGAAGCGCTTACAATAGCACTGATGAAAGCTGGATTTATATCTGCTAATTTTGCATTTTCAATTTTGGCAATAGGTTGGGTATTGTTATAGCCCCAGATAATAGTGGTTGAAATACCGTTTTTTGTAGTGTATTGTTGCAGGTTACCTTTAGAATCATATTTATCGTAAGTAACTTCGGTTGATGAAGTATCAGGGTTTTGAAGGTTATACGACAATACCGAAGTAGGAAAGAGTGTTGCCGGGTCATCATATCTGGTCTCTGTTTTGGAAATCATCTTTCCATTAACATCATTAGCATTCTGACGTTTTACGGTTGTCGTTTCTAAAGGAATGCCTATCATATTGGCGTTGATTAGCTTTTGGTTTCCTTTTTCATGAGCGTATTGATAGGTAGTCTTCTGAATGGATTTGTCAGGATGGATTATAGTTTGAGAGTTTATCTGCAAACGTTCATTATAATTATATTCATTCTTAGTCGTAATAATAATATTGTTAAATTTTTCTTTCATTATACTCACATTCAACTTATAATCATTGTTGCTGTATGTATATGACTTATATACATAATCTGATAATTTAGTTGGTTTTTCTGCTATATCATCAAAATATTTAAAGTAGGTTACATTTCGCCTATAAATATTAAAACCATCAACTCTGTTATCCTTTCCTATATAGTTTTGTATATCAAAATATTGATTTGATTTATATTGTAAAGTATCAGTAGAATATGATAAATAACTTTTGGAGAGCCCTATGTATTTATCATTGAGATCTTTTGGAATAATTGGATAAAAGTCATAGGCTCCTGTTGATAAATTAGAAAAAGTTTCCTCTATAAACCCTGTTTTATTTTTGACGGTTTCCTTAATTCTATTATAGGTAACAGGAACTCCTGCATAAGAATTTAAGGGCATTATGTTATTACTAACCGCAATTTTATGATATACTTGTTCAGGTGATGGGTAAGAAGAATAGCATGATGTTGTATAGGTATAATAAGGTATAAAAGATAGAATAGCAGATGATGTACCATCATCGTTCTTGTAAGAGTATAGCTTTTCATCACATTTATTAGAACTATTACATGTTTTTATATTGGTGACACGTAATCCACCAACAGTCTTTGTAACATTAGCAATCTCTTTATTATACTCTATCTGAACTGTTGCAGAACCATTTGAATTACTGGAAATATTATTAGGATTTGCAGTATTTTCAGATATTGCTTCCATTTTGATATACCCTTTCGGAATTTCCCAATAAGATATAAACATTTGGCTAACATTGTCTGTATTTCCGTCTGGTTCCTCATTAGATAATTCATTATAAGCATTAGCTTTTAAATTTTGGCTTTCAGAACATGTTAATGATATTGCCCCATCAGGAAGAGTAACTGATGAATTAGCATTTACAATACCGTAATTTTTCAACTTCGATGCATTTGCTGTGACGATAATCTTTACTATTTGCTCATAAGGAATGTAAATTGAATCTTTTTTAATATTATTATCCAAAGCGGTAACTCCTCCTATATTCTTAAAATCTGTATTTTGGCAGTCTGTTGTTGGAAAATAATCTTTACCAGAATAATCATTTGATTCATAAAAAAACTCAGAGTATCCTTTTGTAGGGAAAATAATCTTTTTTAAAGCTCCTATTAAAGTACTATTAAAGTCTATTTTTTTATCTCCACTCATTAAATCTGTGCTGTTGCTAATATTATAAAATCCAAAATGATCAACTGCAAAAGGGGATTTTTCATTGAAGTTTTGAATATTGTAATATTCAAAGCTAAACTTATACTCAACACCATTATTTACTTTTTCAACAGTAATTAAAAAATTATTTGTAGAATCATATACTAAATTATATTCTGTAATTTTAGATGCTTTGTTATAGATTTTTATATTTTTCAATAACGAGTCTTGACCATACTCAAAATCTACCTTCCCTTCCTTAAAAGTAATTCTTGAAACCAAATTTTCAGAAATTGAAAATATACTTTCAGCGTTTTGAATTCCTAAAGTTCGATAACAGGGTGAATTTGGAGGAACTCCACTATTGGCCTCTGTTAAGCTCGTATTAATATTTTTAAGAACTCTTACATTATTATTGAATTCAAAAGATATAATTTCGTTTTTATTGGTTATAATTTTGGTTAAATTATATGCACTCTTAGAACTAACGTGATCTTCTTCAGAAAGAGTAATTTCATTTTTTTCAAATAAATATTGATTCCCAGAGTTGTCAAATATCTTAAAATCAGGGCTTGTTGAATTATTAAAATTTACTTTTACCCTCTCCCCACTAAGAATAATAATTTCATTTTCTGGAGATATCATAAATACGGAATGAAAATTACCTACATTAAAAATATATTTATCTGGTTCAGTGTCATATTCATCGTTAGCTAATTTTCTAAGATTAACATCATCTTGAATATCCCCATTTAAGAATGGTTTTACAATTGTTTTTCCTATCCTATTATATCCTGAATATCCAAAATGAGAAAAATCATCAATACCTCTTACATTGACAGATATAATACCACTATTATTTATATTCCATCCTCTTCCTAGCATCCCTTTCTGTTCTGATGGTTGATAGCCTGAGTAATTATAGGTTAATTCTATGGGGAAAATATAATCACCAATTTTAATTTCATAAATAGGTATAGAATAATTTATCTTTCCTACAGCTTTATTAACTGTTAAATTTCCGATGCTCGCCAAAAAGGATGACTGTGGTGAACTTGGAATAAACTTGTCTTTTTTCAATTGGGTAAATAGGAAAATAGGAATTGATAAACTTAAAATAGTAATAATCTTTTTCATTGTTTCATTGTTTAATTAATTTAGCATTCGCCGTCTTATTCGTATCTGTTTTTATTGCGATTAAATACGCCCCCTGCACCAATGCCTGCGTATTGATCTTAGTCACTTTATTCTTCGTCTTCAAAGTTTGAAGCTGCCTTCCACTCATATCTTACAATAGAATCTCAGCTTCCTTAAAGTCAAAGCCAATTTCTACATACGCATAATCTGAAACTGGATTAGGGTAAATCTTGATATCATATTTAGGAATCAACTGATCCACTTGTTTATCTCCCAGCTTGACAATCTTCCAGTTTTCTTTACCCAGCTCCGGAGCACTGGTTCCTGCCAGAATAATGGAGCCGTCTCGGTTCAGTTTCAAATCTGAAAGCCGCTCTTCTTTCTGTCTGGATTCTCCGCTCACATGTTTTCTCCATTGTTCATTGCCATTAGCATCTAAATACAGCATCCAAAATGTTTCATCATCTTTTTCAATTCTCCCTTCGGCCTGAGTATAGCCTCCTAACAAAACGCCTTTTGTTCCTTCTTCGCTCTGGATCACATTCATCCCCATCAGGATATCCCGGTTTTTAAAGTTGTAGGACTTTTGCCATTGCTCATCCCCTCTGTCATTTAAGGCAATCAACCATAGGTCTGTACCTTCTTCAAGGCCTACCGATTTGTTTCCTGACCTTTCGGATCTTGATTCTCCACCGATGATATACCCGGTTGAAGTTAATGCCAGTGTTCTCACATGGTCATCTCCTTTTCCTCCGTAGTTCTTTTCCCATTCTACTTTGCCGTTTTTATCGAGTTTTACAATCCAGTAGTCGCCTTCCCCGAAGTTGCTGCTGGCTTTGGGCATCTGGCTGATGGCGATCGAGGTTGTATTTCGCTCTGTAGGCTTTGTATGAGTCATTACTGACGGCTGATTAGTCATCGCAGCACTTCGGGAATAGATTCCCAGTAAGGCTCCGCCATCTTTGGTAGGGATCATTTTTTCTATTTCGTCTAAGCCTTTTCCGCCTAAAATTAATTGAGAAAGTTCTTTTCCGTCTTTGTCGAGTCGGGTAATCCAGACATCTTTTGAACCATAGCCGTTCGAGGAGTTTTGAATATTTCCGGCTACAAAGAATCCTAAGTCTGTGGTTTGAATCACTGCTCTAGCCTCTTCATCAGAAGTACTGCCAAAGGTTTTTTGCCATAATTCATCCCCAAATTCATTGATTCTGATCAGCCAGATATCGGATCCGCCTTTGGAATCCTCTTTTTTATCTAATCCTTTTCCGGAATAGGTTGTTCCTGCCAATAGAAATCCACCATCCTGAGTGGTTACTGTAGCGGATAAATAGTCATGATTTTGTCCGGAGAAGTATTTCTCCCAAACCTGATCACCCTGCTGGTTGAGTTTAACCAAATGGAAATCATACCCGTTATTTTGCGTACTGCCTAAAGCTTTTAGCTTACTGCCTTGAATACTGCTTCCTGTAATCAGATATTGCTGATCAATAGTGGTCGTTACCTGGCTTAAGAAATCCTGGGTGGAGGATTTGATGTCTTTTTGCCAGACTACTTCCTGAGAATACGCTACAGAGAACAGACATAAGAACGAAATGCTTATGTAAATCTTTTTCATATTGATGTTTTTTTCGGATGAAAAGCTAATTATTTTCATTTATACAAGTCAATATCTCAATTCATCTTAATATATTTCTATAATTATATAATTTGTTTTAAGATATAATTTCAATCACCCTTTTAACTTTATAGGATTAATTGCTAAATTAACGGTAAGGCAAATCTTCTGTAACTCAGGTATACTCTATCTTTCAACAAAAAAACCTTTGAAAAATTTCAAAGGTTTTAAGCATACAATATATTCTAACTTGTGCTTTTAATAATTAAAATTCAGAGAAAGCGTGTAGTATCTTCCATTTCCCCGTACATATTCTGCATCACGTGCCGTATACATTGAAGTGGGCGTAAAATAGGACTTGTTAAATACATTTTCTATTCCTAATCCTACCGTTATTAATTTATTAAACTTATAACTTCCCTGCACATTAAAGAGATTAAAGGATTTTACAGGACCTTCTCCCTCATCATATTTTCCTGAAGCAGCAGGTTCAAATTTTTCTCTTTTGAATGAATACATATGATACACCCCCATCTGTAACTTTTGAGCTTTATCATTCCATTTGATATAAGAGTTTAGTCGTGCGGGGGCAATCCTTAAACCGCTTAAGTATTTTTCATAGGTATTGTCATTTTTTACATCTACTTTTCCTTCCTGATAGGTATAATTAGTTCCTATCGTCAATCCTTGGGTCGGATAAACGTTTAATGCCAGTTCTACCCCATTGATATACTGTGGCGCCCGAAGCGGGGTCCAGAAGCCATTCACAGAAACTAGATCTGCTCCAAGTTTGGAATAATTATAAAAATAACTTGCCGAGAAGTCTACATACTGCCCGATTTTACTGTTGAACCCTATCTCGTAATTGTCAATCACTACAGGATCCGTATTAATCTCATTCAAGACATTGCTTTTGGCATCTCTAAGCACACGGCCAAGATCATAGATATTAAATCCTCTGGAATACGAGGTGAAAGGTTGAAAGAAATCAAAGGCAACATAGCTTACCCCTACATTGTAAGAAAGGTTGGAATAATTTAACCTACCCCCTGCTACATTAAACGGAACATCTTTATTGGAGGGTAAAGTGGTATAATCCGGAACTTTCACCGACATCTTATCCCATCGTACTCCGGCTTTTACAGTAAGGTCATTGGTAAGAAATAATTTTCCCTGTACAAAAGGGGCTGCAGCCAACATATTCATTTCAGGAACCCAAATTCTTCCGTCTACTAAGGGCTGACTTGTTTTTTCATTTAAGAGATCAAGACCATACGTTAATGAGCCTTTCAATCCTTTATCTTTTCCAAATTCCGTATTGAAATCAGCTCTGAATCCGATCTTTTTCTCTAAAATAGCAGATTGCCCGCCTGTTTTCCATCTGGGTGCATTTCTGTAATCATAGATCGTATAGAAGTCCTGGAAATACAGAGTCGTATTGAGTGTTGTATTGCGGAAAATATTCTTATTGATATATTTAAGATAACCGTTGTGATTATATCTTGTTCCTTCTTTGACGCCTTCACTTTCTCCTAATTTTCCTGTAGAAGGCCGTTCTCCATATTTTCCAAGATCCAGAATATACTTTGAGTCCTGTAAACTTGAATAATAATTGTACATGGCTTCTAATCGGCTGTTAGAATTAAAATCATAGCCAATCTTAACAAAAATGTTACTCACCTCAGTTTCTCCCAGGCCGTATCTTGGGTTTTGAACCAATCCATCACCATCTATTTTCACCCCGTTTTGGGTCAATGTCCCATTCACGAGATAATCGAACTTTCCTATCTTTCCCAAAAAACTTTGTGAAATACGGTATCCGGCACCGCCGTCAGATTTAAACATTTTGTTATTGAACAAATCATGACTGGTAAACCCTAAAACGGTCTTTCCTGAAAAAGGTTTACCCGAAGAGCTTTTTTGAGTGATATAATTAATAATTCCTCCTTCAGCACCATTTCCATAAATAGAAGTTGCCCCTTTTACCACTTCGACCCGTTCTAAAACCGAAGGATCAATACTTCTGATTTCCCTGTCATTGTTTCGCAAAGGGCTGGATTGTGGAATACCGTCTATCATAATCAAAACACTTCTTCCTCTCAAGGTTTGCCCTCTATTACTCACCTGGTTATTTCCAAATGCCAACCCCGGTACTTTGTACGCTAAAATGTTACTGAGATCAGCTGAAATTAACGATTGTTCTGTAATTTCTTTTTTATTGATAATAGTTACCGTAGAGGCTGTTTTTTTAACAATTTCAGGAGATCTTGATGCAGTAACAATGACTTCGTCAAGTCTGTTGTGATTTATTGTATCTTTTTTTTGAGCAGCGAATTGAGAAAAGGTCATAAGACTCCCTATCAAAAAAATAGATTTTTTCATACTTTAGCGTTATTTAGAATAATTAAAAACAAAGATATGCTTTTTAACATTCTTTATAAATTGTACCTTTTAATCACATATAAAATATTTAAGTCTAAAATGATAATAAAATAATCTATTAGAGTAAATAATAAATCTAATTAATCCAATAGCTTTATTTTTTCTTTTACATCTGATAATAATCATATTTAAAAAATACTCGTATTCATCCGTTTGAGAGTTAAACATATTATATTTTTTTCAGACTTTATTCCTATAAAAAGAAGAGTTTTAACTCTATAAATAAAGTCATCATTCGTAAAATTTTAATATTCGCTCGTTCCATATAATACATAACAATCTCCAAATCAGCATTGTATAATTTATTTCTTATTTTTTTCAAAAAAAAATAACGCAACATTGTTGCGATTAAAGAAAAAAGTTTTATTATTGCAATACTGTTGCGATACAGAAAAAGGGGCAGCCGAAAACCTTTAACAGAGTAGGTCCAAATAATTCAATTTTTTTTTATGAAAAAAGTATCAAAAAAAGAAGCTTTAATCGCTTCTTTAATGGCGAAGAAGTCATTAGCTAATGTTAAGCCAGGACACTGCGGTGGACACTGTGGCGGAAGCTTTTAATTCAGGCTTTTAACAACAAAGGATGTCTATTGAAGAATAGGCATCCTTTATGTAAAATTCCTTTAAAACATCCATTATGTCTGTATCCTTATTATCTGAACCAGCTTATATTCAATATACTGACGAGAATATCCTATTCCGGTTTTCGAATCTTTATGACTTACCGGAGGATGAAATTACTGATCTGTTCCAGGAAACCAAAAAGTTTATCGCTATTTGTACGGAACCTGATATATATGTGAATGACGACATGCTCATCATTGATGAAATGTGGCATAATTTTATTCTTTTCACTCCGGTATACGCCAAATTCTGCACTACATTTTTTCAACGCTTTATACATCATATCCCCCTATCAAAAAAAGAAAAAACACAATTTTTAATCCAGGAAAAAGAGGATCCGGAGAAAGCGAGGAAAACTTATATGGAGCGCGAAGAAAAATTGATAAGCAGTATATACGAATTATGTGGTGAAGAAACAGTCATCAAATGGTTTCATGAATATCCTGAAAAGTATACTAAAGAATACATAAAATCCATACAAAAATGAGTATTTTTCCAAAACGTACTATCCAGGGGAAATCAGTTACCATCCATTGGGGAATAGCCCTCGAAACAGAAAAAAACATTCCTCAATTTCCTTTAGTCAGGTTGGGGGTAAAAGCTCCGGACGGAAGTATCACTTCTCTTTGCAACCGGCATATTATGCTTCTCCCCGATCATTCTTCTGAAAATAAAGAAGAAAATATTATTCAGACCCACCTTCCAAAAAATGTTCCACTATTGATTCTTGCTGATTATCTGAGTGGAAAAAGGAAAAGAGAAAAGTTGGTTGAAATGTTGAAACATATTCAGACGTCACGTCATTATTATTTTCAATATCCGATTCCGGATAATGCACTTCCCGGCAAATATGAACTTGTTTCTGAAATTTATCTGGAAGGAGAATACTATCCATCTCGGACCGCAGAAGAAGATTTCTTTTATGTTGATAAGTTAAAACTGGAACGTGAAAATGGCAAAATCCAGATACAAAACCTTTCGCAAGAGCCTTGCCCGGTAAAAACAGTAAGCGTTTCAGAGCTAGACACCATCAGCGAAGTACATATAATCCAGCCATTGGAAAGTCTTTATTTGGAGGATAAGACTGAGGTTCAATATCTTCTTTACAGTGAAGAACGGGAAGTCGTTTCTCTATCTGAAAATAAGTCAAAAAAAATGATGAGAAATCAGACTTTACAGAATTTTGAAAAAATAGAAAATGATGCTCTCAAAATATATGTGCTATTCCCTGAGGATGAAGACGCTTATATTCTTGAGGGAAATTATGCAAAAATATGGAACCTGGCAGAAGGGACAATTGATGAAAATACCCTTAAAGAGATCGATCATGAAGCCTTTGTTTCTATGATGGAGGCTCAGCTTCTTCAGGAATATGATTTAGAAAAATAACACAATGTATGGTGAGGGGATTAATATTCATGGTATTTTTTCTGATGGTGGGGATTACTTCAGGACAGGACAGGTATTTCGTTACAGGAAAAATTACAGATTCCGAAGGAAATCCGGTTTCAAA
Source organism: uncultured Chryseobacterium sp. (assembly GCA_963518055.1). Taxonomy (GTDB): domain Bacteria; phylum Bacteroidota; class Bacteroidia; order Flavobacteriales; family Weeksellaceae; genus Chryseobacterium. Next base: position 296,646 of record CAUQIC010000004.1, on the reverse strand, counting down.
GGTTGAGATTCAGACAGAACCTCAGCAAGCTTCTACACTGTCTAATGCGGATGGAACATATGAAATTGGGGTTGGAAAACCCGGTTTTGTAACTTTCATATTTTCGAATTCAGAATATGAGACTGAAAGAAGAAAAGTAGAAATCATCAAAAACGCTACACTACTGAATATTAATCTCCGTAAAAAAACACATGAACTGAAAGAAATCATCATTACAGACAATCATGATGTTAAAAAAATAAAGAACATTCCCCTTACTGTTTCCGTATTGGAAACTAAAAATATCAAAACCAAAGTAGCCACTGCCGCGGATATAATAGGCCGTATTTCCGGTGTCAATGTTCGTCAGAACGGAGGATTGGGAAGTGAAAGCAATTTTTCAATAAATGGAATGAGCGGCAAGCAGATCCGTTTTTTTCTGGATGGTATTCCTCTGGAAAATTACAGTAGTGAGATGAATATCAGCTCAGTACCACCCTCTTTTTTTTCAAGATTTGAAGTTTATAAAGGAATGATTCCTATTAGTCTGTCTTCTGATGCTTTGGGAGGAGCAGTCAATATGATCTCCCGGAATGAAACTAAAAATTTTATGGACCTGAGTTACAGCATAGGAAGTTTTAACACCCACAAATTAGCTGCTAAGGCACAATATTCCTGGAAAAATATGTACTTAGGAATTAATGCTTTTGCCAATCATTCTGATAATAACTACCTCATCGATGCAGAAGTATTGAATAAAGACGGCAGCAGCTATAACGCTAAAGTAAGACGCTTCCATAATAAGTTTACCAATTATATGGTGCGCACTGAGCTTGGCGTAAGAAACAAATCATGGGCTGATCAGGCCTTTGTCTCTTTATATACTTCCGGAAACAGAGCAGAAATTCAACATGACGCTCTGGCTATACAGCCTTATGGCGAAGCCATGATGAAAACAGGTTCATTGGGGGCCCTCATCAGGTACAAGAAAAAAGAAATAGCAAAAAACCTGGATGCAGAAGCCTACCTCTCTGCCAATTATACCTTTCCCCATTTGATTGATACCTCTTTAAATATATACAACTGGAAAGGCGAAGTAATTGCCGTCCGTAATCAAGGGGGGGAAATATCAGGGTCGGGAAATAACCTGTATTTGAAAGATCTGCAGCTTTCCGGGCAGCTTAATACAAACTGGCATTTATCCTCCAAAGTTAATCTGATGGGCTCTTTCCAGCAGTCTTATTTTCATAGAACCGGCAGTGATGAAACAGCCAAAGCGTATTATAACCGCGACTACTATGCTGACCCGCAATCAGTGAATAAAACTATTGTCGGTCTGGCTTTAAAAGCGCTATTATGGAATGATCGCATCACCTCACTTACCTCAGGGAAGTTTTTTAATTTTAATGCAAAGGGATATTCCCGCAATATTTCCGGATTTGAAGAAAATTCATCCAAGATTTCAAAACTGGGGTATGGGCAATCCTTTTCTTTTCAAGCCTATGAGCCATTGGTCATAAAGACTTCTTATGAATATACGGTAAGAATTCCTTCCATTTTTGAGCTTTTTGGAGATCAGATGCTTGTTCTCCCTAATTTATCATTATTACCCGAAACAAGCCATAATATAAACTTAGGCTTCGTTTTCAGACAAAATACCATTAAAGCAGAACTGAACGGCTTTTATCGGAACACGGATCACATTATATGGCAACGCCCCTCCTCTCGCTATTTTATGCACCAGAATCTCAATAAAGCTTTATCGTTAGGTCTGGAGGGAGAAGTTAATTATCAACTGACCGACAATATAGGTTTCAATATCAATGCGACTTATCAGAATATCCGAAATCGTTCTGAAACCGATGGCAATGAAAGATATTATAATCAACGGATCCCTAATATCCCTGCCTTTTTTGCGAATGCCGAAATCAACTATAGTCCTAAGAAAGTCCTTTGGAATAGCTTACGTTTTCAAACATGGTACAATATGCGGTATGTAGACTGGTTTTATCTCTTCTGGGAAGGAGATGGAGATAAAAAAGAAAAGAATACCATTCCCAGTCAATATTCGGGTAACCTGGGACTTTCTCTTAAACAGAAAGATGGGAAATATGCTATCAGCATCGAATGTCAGAATATTTTTGGACAAAAGCTCTATGATAATTTCAGAATACAAAAACCGGGACGGGCCTTTTTTCTAACCTTGGATTTTGCTCTACAATAAATATCGATTACAAAATAACTATCACATGAATATGAATACAAGAAAAAGACTGAAGACATTTATCGCTGTAACTATTATGAGTTCATTTATATGGTCTTCATGCAGTAAAGATGAGGATCCAATCAACCAGCAGGCTTCTGGGAAAATGAATTATGCTTTGATCACCCAGGCAGGGAACTATCCCAACAATACCTCCTATTTTCAAGGGCTGGAAAATCTGAATAAAGATCATATTGATAACAGCCGGGCCAAAGAGTTTTTACAGGGATCTCTATTGTATGAGTACAAAGGCGGTGCTATCATAAGTTTTGTAGGACAGCCTGCTACGATGACAAGATATACTTTTAATGACCGGGGAGAAACGATAGCCGGCAATAGCATCAAGGATCCGGCAGGAAGAAACTTTACCAGTTTATGTTTTGTGGATGAACATGACGCTTATGCCGGTACTGTAGGAACCGGCGGAGAGTATAAAGTCATTCGTTTTGATCCTTCTTCTATGCAGAAAAAAGGAGAAGTCGATATTTCTATGATCAAGAAACCCGGAATTCCCACCATCTATATTCAACAGATTATAAAAAGAGGCAATAAGTTGTATATGGGTGTTTATTATGAAAAAGATTTTAATCCTGCGATAGATGAAGCGGTGGTTGCCATCGTAGATATTGCAACGCAAAAAGTAGAAAAGGTAATCAGCGACGGGCGTACTTCCAGAATTTTTATTGGATCCAATGAGGGAGCTTTTGCCTTAATGCCTAATGGAGATCTTTATGTGATGGGATATGGAACTGCTGCTAAGCCTAGTGGTATATTACGTATTAAAAATAATGAAGATAATTTCGATCCTAATTATTTTATGAATTTAAATCAACTGACCGGGGGCGTGTGTCGCAACCTGTTTCCTTACAGTGATACTAAAGCAGTAACTGTCCGGATAGAAAATCCTAATGACGAATGGGAGCTTAACGGTCCCAACTATCGTTATTACATTATTGACATCGTGAATCAAACGGTAACAGGAAAAATTAACGGCCTTCCTGTAGTATATGGTGCCAATCCCGCTTTTCTCAAAAAAATAGGGAATGAATGGCTTCTGAATGCTGCGCTTGACGGAACAAGTACCGTGTATTCTTTTAACCCTTCTACTGAAACTGTACAGAAGAAATTTACTGTAGACGGGAAACTTCATAGTCTTGTTGAAATGAAATAATCAGCAGTGTAAACTTTCAAAACAACCTCTACTTATGATTGAAGCTATTGAACTTACAAAACAATACAAGCAAGGGCATACCGCTCTGAGAAAAATGAATTTAAAAATCAATCCTCATGAGATCTATTGTTTGCTGGGAAGTAATGGAGCGGGGAAATCTACCACTATTAATTTATTTCTGGACTTTATAAAACCAACTTCGGGAAAGGCTTTAATCAACGGTAAGGATACTTCCCTAAAAGGAGCAGAAACCAAAGCCGATATTGCCTATATCCCGGAAAATCTGATGTTATACCCTTATCTCAGCGGGCTCGAAAACCTTGACTTTTTCTGTGGCCTTACGGGACATGCAAAAAGTCGCGAAGAGCTTATTGATCTCCTTATTGGATCAGGGCTTCAGGAAAAGTTTATTCATGAGAGTGTAAAAAATTATTCTAAAGGGATGAGGCAGAAAGTTGGAATCGCATTAACAAAGGCTAAAGAAGCTAAAGTACTGCTCCTCGATGAACCTACCTCCGGTTTAGATCCTAAAGCCAGTAATGAGTTTTCTGATTTACTTCTGGAAATGAAAGAAAAAGGACTGGCTATTCTCATGGCTACCCATGACCTTTTCAGAGCCAGAGAAACAGGTACACAAATCGGAATCATGAAGGAGGGCTCTCTCCTTCAGTCTTTTGCTGCTAGTGAAGTGAATTTTAAAGAACTGGAACAAATTTATCTTAAACACATGCATTAATATGCAGAAAAGCTTATTCTTAAAAAGAATTATACGTATTGCCGGAAATGAAATATCGGCAGCATTCCGGGATGGGAGAATGATTCTTCTCGCCCTCACCTCATGGGTTCTCTTCTTTTCAGCATTATATATTGGTTTTTCTTATTATAAAAGCGCTTCTGTGGATCGAACTATGAGCCAAAATGAGGTCCGAGAGCTCTGGCTGCAGCAAAAAGATAAAAATCCACATGCAGCAGGTCATTATGGCACCTACGCTTTTAAACCATTATCTATTTTCAGTAGTATAGAAAAAGGTACTGATCCCTATACCGGAGAAGCCATTCGAATTGAAACTCACAAACAAAACCCTCCGGAAGTACGAACAGCAGAAGATTCCACATTTCTATTTCGTTCAGGAGAGCTTACCATAGGATTTGCTGCACTTTATATTATTCCGCTTCTGATTATTATTGTTATCCATGGAATGATCAGTAGAGAAAAGGAACAGGGAACTATTAAACTGGTGCTATGCCAAGGAACAACTAAAATACAGTTAGTCTTTGGAAAAGCATTAGGAGCTATCATCATCTTGGCTGTCAGTATTCTTCCGGTAATTATAGGATGTGCATGGATTATTTTCGCATTTTCCAAAGAGGAGGAAGCTGTGCTTGGATCTGCTCTCATGTTGTTATTGAGCTACATCATTTATTTCTTAATATTTTTATTCAGCGCTCTTGCTATTTCGGCTGCTTGCGAAACCACAAGAAAGGCCTTGCTGCTCTTATTTACCTTCTGGATTATGGTCTGTATTATAATTCCTAAGCTTTCCGTATTCATTTCTGAAAGGCTTTATCCAACTCCTTCTGCTTATGAATTTACAGAAAATATCGAAAAGGAAACATTTCAGGGAAGCTACGAAAGTGTAGCCCATTGGCAGGATCTCAATAAAAAGGCTGAAAAAGAACTGTTGAAAAAGTACAAAGCTCATAATTCAAAAGATTTGCCTGTTAATACATTTGGCTATGCATTACAGCTGTTAGAGGATGAAGGGCACGCAGCCTATGAACAAAATTATTCAAAAATAGATTCTCTTTTTATCCTTCAAAATAAAACCCATTCTTTACTTTCTATATTCTCTCCTTTTACCAGTATGAAATTTATATCAATGGGAGTAACAGGCTCGGATGTCGGGGAATATTTTCATTTTATTGATTTTTCAGAAAAATACCGCCGAAATATGATGAATATTCTGAACAAAGATATTATGGAACATCAAAAAAACAAAGAATATAAAGGAAGTTGTAAATTATGGCACAGAGTCCCTGATTTCATCTATAAACAAAGAAATTTCGAATCACGCTTTAAAGGATATTTCTTCAATTTACAAATCTTAGTACTTTGGTTGCTGCTATCCTTTTTTGCGGCCTTATTTTTTATAAAGCGTTTAAATTTCTGATCTATGTACAAGCACATATTCAAATACGAATTAAAAAAAATGGCAGCCGACAAAACATTATGGATACTCACAGGAGTTCTTATCTTGTTTACCCTGCTCTCTATTTTTAACGGATCCGAATGGGTCAGGTTTCAAACCGCTACAATCCATACCATTGAAGCTGACCAGAAACAGCGATTGATAAAGCATAGAGAAGATATAACGGAATATGGTAAAAAACATGAATTGATAGGTCCTGAAGCACCCAACAGTGCCTTCTCAATAGGGACTTATACCATGCATTATATGGCAAAAATGCCTCTTCCCAATGCTATATTTGCCATAGGACAAAGTGATCTGTACCCTTATTATATCCGTTTCTCGTCTATTGACCGTTCCAATATGCTTCTCAATGAAGAAATTGTAAACCCGGTAAATCTTCTCCTTGGTAAGCTGGACTTTTCGTTTTTCATTGTGTACCTGATTCCATTGCTCATCATTGTAATTACTTATGATTTTTTTGCCTCGGAGCGCGAACTGGGTACTTTTACTCTATTGCGAATCTACTATCCTAAAACCTTGAATTTCTTATGGTTCAAATGGTTGTTTCGGGTCGGTTGGTTTTTTATGATATTCTATCTCACAATACTTGCAGCCATATTATTATTCAGCCCTTTTTCCTGGAACACCTATGGTATAGAAACAGTAGTACTGATTGGTGTTTCCTCAGTATACGCTTTATTTTGGTTTGCCTTATGTTTCACAGTCAATATGCTGAAAAAGAATAGTCTTTTCAATGGAGTTGCTCTCACCATGTTTTGGCTGTTTATTGTTCTTCTGCTCCCCGCAGTATTGAATACATGGATGGAAAAAGAATATCCGATTCCGTCAAGAAATGCCGAGATTGTAAAGCAACGGGAGATAAAGGAAGATGTAGATAATCAAAAAGTCTATAAAAATTACCTGAAAAATCATCCTGAATATCATGAATTTAAATCAGATACCGTAGGTAAAAATATTATTGCAGGATGGTACCCGGCGTATATTGTTTCTGTAGCCCTTATTGATTCTTTGAATGACAGGGATGAAGAACGATTTAAAACCAGCCTGGGTATGCAGGAAACCAAACTTCAGGATTACGCCTCCGTCTCTCCTGCTTTGATAACCCATCTTGCTTTCAGCCAGATAGCCAGAAACTCTTTCAGTGATTTTGAAACATTTGACAGCAGTTTTAAGGAACAACAAACACAATGGCGGTTGTTCGTCTATCATAATATTTTAAAGGGAACTCCATTTAAAGCCTCAGATTTAAACTACCAGTCCAACTTTATTTTGTATCAGGATGAGTCGTTTCCCATAGAGGAGATTATCCCCAATGCATTATGGATTGTAATGGTATCTGTTATTTTATTATTATTTGGAGTATTACAATTTAAAGAGAATACCTATGAAAAGTAAATACAGTCATTTTGTACTGACAGTTGTACTGATAGCATTATTTCAATCTTTATCATATGCTCAATCTGTCGATTTCACCGAGATCAGGAACATCAATGATATAGATACCACAGGGCTAAAAAGTCATTATGGCCTTCCTTTCCCTGATCAATATGATGCCATGTTACAGAAAATAGATGTGAAAGAATTTTTTTACACGAGTGACGGCTTAAAGGTAAGAGGATATATGGCCCAGCCCAAAGCTCCCGGAAAGTACCCTTGTATTATTTACAACCGCGGAGGCGTAGGATCATTTTCGGCTTTTAACATTCCTCTTGCTCAGCGTATTCTCGGAGAGATGGCATCCTGGGGATATGTCGTGATCACCACGCAGCTTCGGGGAAATGACGGAAGTGAGGGTAAAGAAGATCTTGGCGACAAAGATATCAATGACATTCTCAATCTTATTCCTCTTCTCAAAAAAATTCCTAAGGCTGACACTACCAAAATCGGGATGTATGGTAGAAGTACCGGTGGATTTAAAACCTATTTATCCCTTACAAAAACCAACAGAATCAAAGCTGCTGTAATTATTGGGGCGAGCGCTGATCTTGGCTATACTTTACAGTCAAGACCCGATTTGGATAAAATCTACGCGGAAATCATTCCGAAGTATAAAGAGAAAAGAACGGAAATTCTCAAAAAACGATCCATGATCTATTGGGCTGATCAGCTAAATAAAGACACTCCTATTCTCCTCATGCATGGCTCTGAGGATAAACGTATTCCGGCAGAAGAAAGTTTTATGGCTTCAAAGGCTCTTTATAAAGTACATCAACCCTTTCGTTTTATCTTTTTTGAGAATGATGACCACGGACTTTCTGCCCATAGAGATGAGGTCAACAGGCTTACTAAAATGTGGTTTGAAAAATATCTGAAATAATTATGGATAGAGAAGCCATTCTTAGCAGGCCGATTAAAGAATTGGTCTGGAAACTCTCACCTCCGGGGATCGTCGGCATGCTGATGACCTCTATCAATGCAATGGCAGACGCTATTTTTGCCGGGCAATTTATTGGTTCTGCGGCAATGGCAGGAATTGCCCTGTCTATTCCTTTTATTCTATTTAATTTTGCTATAGTCAGGCTTGTGGGAATGGGATCTGCTTCCATCGTAAGCCGGGCTCTTGGCTCTGGTTCAAAAAAAATATTAGGTTCCATACTTTATTATTCCATTGCATTACTGGTTCTATTTTCAGTATTCATATCCATATCCGGATACTTTTTTGCAGAAAATATAATCAGACTCATTGGAGGCAGTGGAGAAGTATTGCAATATGGCGCACAATATTACCTCGTTATGTCTGTGTTCAGCTTACCCAGTATATTAGGGGTAGGTACTTCTATTTTGATACGTTCCGAAGGAAAAGTTTTTTTTGCGATGAAAATTACTATGATAGGAGTTATTTTAAACCTTATTTTATGTCCTTTATTTTCCGGATATTTTAAATGGGGAGTTACCGGAATTGGCTTGGCAACAGTGCTCGCAATGTCTGTATATTCTGTTTTAACAGTCTATTATTTTATATCGGGAAAAAGCAATCTGTTCTTCGGAAAATTCCCACAAAAAATAGATTTCGGCATGATCAGAAACATATTTTCTGTAGGCCTTCCCGGCTTCCTGAACCAGCTAAGCGGATTAGTCAGACAAATTTTTCTTTTCAATTTAATAGCAATTCACCAGTCAGAAACAAGTCTCGTTATTTTCTCTGCAATATATCGTACTTTTTCATTCTCTGTTACGCCTGCATTGGGGATCGTACAGGCATTACAGCCTGTTGTCGGGATTAATTATGGTGCCGGAAAATTCAAAAGAGTGAAAGAGGCTTATTCTGTTTTTCTCAAATACAGCATAATCCTTATGGCTTTTCTGGCATTTCCCTTACTCATTTTTTCAGAGAACGTATTAATGCTTCTGATTTCCGACTTTCCCATCACCGAAATTGATCTGTTTTATTTTAGAATTCTGATTTCCATTATGTTTATATTTCCTGTTTTTCCAACCACCATTACCTTTCTACAGGCTATTGGCAAACAAAAAATTGCTTCTTATATGATGATTGGGCGGGATCTTTTATTGTTTTATCCGATCATCGCGTTATGCTGGATCATAGGTACAACAACCAGCCTCTATTATGGGGTCCTGATAGAAAATATAATTTGCTTTTTACTTTTTATGGTGGTCATGTATCTGGTATTGAAAGATAAAAAATATCAGTCTCCACTATGATCTCTCTTCAGGGATAAGCCGCTTTATCGGTCTCTTCCCTGAAGGGTTTCTTCAATATCTTGCAGGCTAAACCCTTTAGTTTTGAGTAAAATCAACAAATGATACAAGAGATCAGCAGCTTCATTCTTAAAGAGTTCGGCATTATTATCTTTAGCTTCTATCACTACTTCTACGGCTTCCTCTCCTACTTTCTGAGCGACTTTATTGATGCCTCGCTGGTATAATGAATAGGTGTAAGATCCCTCTGTTCGGTTGTCGATTCTTTGAGCTATTTTTTCTTCAAGTTCATATAAAAATCCTTTCGAAGCCTTCTCCCCGAAACAACTGAAACTTCCGGTATGACAGACCACATTCTTTGGAGTAACCTTAATTAAAATAGTGTCCTGATCACAGTCTATATCAATACTTTTTACTGTAAGAAAATTTCCGGACTCTTCTCCTTTTGTCCACAGTCTGTTTTTGGAACGGCTGAAGAAAGTAACGATTCCTTCCTGTTGTGTTTTCTCAAAAGCTTCTTCATTCATATAGCCCAACATGAGAACCTGAAGCGTTATGTTCTCCTGAATAACTACGGGCACAAGCCCATTATCTTTATTAAAATCAATTTTCATCGTATGTTAATTTTCTGGTTTTTTAATTGTTGTTTCAGATCCCGGATTCCTATTTCATTAAAATGGAATACACTGGCTGCTAAGGCTCCTGTAGCTCTTGTTTCATTGAATACTTTAACGAAATCATCAACGATCCCTGCACCTCCTGAAGCAATGACAGGAATACCGATTTGGTCTGAAACCTGCTTAGTAATCCTCAGATCAAAACCATTTTTGGTTCCGTCACCATCCATAGAAGTTAGAAGAATTTCCCCGGCACCCAAAGCTTCAGCTTCTTTTGCCCATTCTAGAGTAGTGAGTTGAGTTGCCTCCCTTCCTCCTTTGATATGAACCAGATCCGTACCTTCAACAGATCGGGTATCGATTGCCACCACTACACATTGACTTCCAAATTCTTTAGCCAGATCTGAAATCAACAATGGATTTTTCACAGCGGATGAATTGATACTGATCTTATCTGCCCCTGCTTCCAAGAGCTTTCTGACATCCTCCACTGAGGCAATTCCACCGCCTACCGTAAACGGAATACTAAGCTCTTGAGCAATATTCTTTACCAGTTCAACAAATGTTTTCCTGTTTTCAATGGTTGCCGTAATATCAAGAAACACCAGCTCATCAGCTCCGTCTTTTTCATATTTTTTGGCGAGTTCAACAGGATCTCCGGCATTCCGCAAACCTTCAAAGTTAATTCCTTTTACTGTCGCCCCATCTTTAATATCCAAACATGGAATAATTCTTTTTTTAAGCATTTTCAATAAAATTCTGAAGTTGTTGTAAGCTTATTTTCCCCTCATAAATTGCTTTTCCTATGATAGTCCCGGAACAGCCGAGAGCTTTCATTTTATACACATCTTTGATCCCTGAAATCCCGCCGCTCGCTACGAGCTGAATAGAAGTCTTGTATAAGATTTCAATATAAAGCCCTGTAGAAGGTCCTTCCAGCATTCCATCCTTCGCAATATCGGTACAAATGACATTTCGGATTCCTTTATCCTGATATTCCAGGATAAAATCAATAATATCCCGATCGCTTTCTTCCTGCCAACCGTAGGTCTTAATCTTTCTGTTTTCACAATCTGCTCCCAAAATAATCTTTTCGGAGCCGTATTTTTCAATCATCTCAAAACAAAATTCGGGATTCTGTACAGCAATGCTTCCCAAAGTAATCTGCTTTGCTCCACAATGGAATGCTGTTTCTATGTCTTCTCTTGTTTTAAGTCCTCCACCAAAATCAATATGTAAAGAAGTAGCCCCGGCAATATCTTCCAATACTTTCTGGTTCACAATATGTTTCGATTTTGCTCCATCGAGATCCACCAGGTGAAGATACTGAATACCAAAGCTTTCAAACTCTTTGGCTACTTCCACCGGATTCTCATTATAAATTTTTTTGGTATTGTAATCACCCTTTGAAAGGCGTACACACTTCCCGTCAATAATATCAATAGCCGGAATAATTTTCATCATGATAAGTTTATAAAGTTATTGAGTATCTGACTGCCAACACTTCCGGATTTTTCAGGGTGAAACTGAACCGCATAAAAATTATCTTTCTGCAGAGAAGCACTGAACGGAAGAATATAATCACATACCGAAGTTGTAAATTCTGACAATTCACAGTAATAGCTGTGAACGAAATACACATCATTTTGAGGTTCAATTGCTGAAAACAATGATGATTCCTGTCTTGAAACGGTATTCCAGCCCATATGGGGAACAAGTTCCAAAGGAGGAAACCTTTTGACATTGATATCAAAAATACCCATTCCTTCAGTGTTTCCTTCTTCATTTCCTTTGCACATCAGTTGCATTCCGAGGCATATTCCCAATACAGGCTGTTTCAAGGTTGGAATAAGGGTATCAAGCCCTTTTTCGTTCAAAATTTTCATTGTTGAAGAGGCTTCCCCCACACCGGGAAAAATCACTTTATCTGCTTTCAGGATAAGTTCAGGGTCATCTGTAATGACTGAGCTTATATTTAGCTTGTTTAAAGCGTTCTGTACGGAGCTCACATTCCCTCCGTTATATTTTATTATTGCAATCATATTTATTATAGACTTCCTTTGGTAGAAGGTAAATTATAGTTGGCATCGGATTGATTGATCGCCATTTTTACTGCTTTCGCAAAAGCTTTGAAAATAGATTCTATCTTGTGGTGTTCATTCTCTCCTTCTGCTTTAATATTTAAATTGGTTTTTGAAGAATCTGTAAATGATTTAAAAAAGTGAAAGAACATTTCTGTAGGAACATCCCCTATCTTTTCTCTTTTAAACGCTACATCCCAAACCAACCACGGTCTGCCTCCAAAATCGATACCCACCTGTGCCAGACAATCATCCATGGGAAGGAGAAAACCGTATCTTTCAATACCTTTTTTCTTACCTAATGCTTTCAAAATTGCTTCTCCCAGTACAATAGCGGTATCTTCTACCGTATGGTGCTCATCTACTGTTAGATCACCGTTTACTTTAATTTTCAGATCCATATTCCCATGTCTTGCAATCTGATCCAGCATGTGATCAAAAAAGTGAAGCCCGGTCGAGATTTCTGATTTTCCGTTCCCATCAAGATTGACCTCAATTTCTATTTCTGTTTCATTGGTCTTTCTATACACTCTGGCCTTTCTCATTTCCGATTTTAAAAACCAGTAAATGTCTGTCCAGCTTGTTGTAGACAGGGCTGCTTCACTATTTAAATTTTGATTTAAATAAACAGCCTTAGATCTCAAATTAACAGCAAGTTGCACATCGGTACTTCGATCTCCAATTACATATGAATTTTCCATGTCATAATTACCATAGATGTACTTTGCTAACATCCCGACTCCCGGTTTTCTGGTCGGAAGATTTTCATGTTCAAAGCTTTTATCTATCAAAATATCACTGAATATAATTCCTTCATTCTCGAAAGCTTTCAGCATTTTTTCATGAGGTTTAATAAAGTCTTCAAAAGGAAAACTATCGGTCCCTAAACCATCCTGATTCGTCACCATGACCAATTCATAATCCAGCTCATTGGCAATCTTTGAAAGGTTTTGAAAAACTCCGGGATAAAACTCCAGTTTCTCCAATGAATCAACCTGGAAATCTGTGGGCGGTTCCACGATCAGTGTCCCGTCACGGTCTATAAATAATACTTTTTTCATCCTATATGCTTTTTAAAAGATTAATCAGTTGTTCATTCTCCTGACGGGTTCCTACATTAATTCTGATACATCCTGAAATGGAAGGATCTCTTCTGCTTGTCAAAATTTCTTCTTCCAACATCTTTTCGTAAACCTCGCTTATTCCTTCCATTTTTATCAAAAAGAAATTGGCATCTGTAGGAAATACCTTTGAAATACATTCAATATTCTGAAACTGTTCTTTCAACCATTTTCTTTCTGTTAAGATTTCCTGTACATTATTTTCAAGTCTGTTTTCCTCATTAAGTGTATTGATAATAAGTTCCTGACTTAAAGAATTAACATTATAAGGTGCCTTTACCGTATTGATAAGACCAATAATTTCGTCTGAAGCATAGGCAACACCTACCCTTGCTCCGGCCGCTCCCCAGGCTTTCGAAAAGGTTTGAAGTACAATAAGATTTGGATATTTACTTAACAGTTTCAGACTGGATTTTTTATCTGAAAATTCAATATAAGCTTCGTCCACTACTACGATTCCGTTAAAATTTTGAATATAAAACTCAATATCTTCAATACTATTTCCTGTAGGATTATTGGGTGAACACAGGAAGAAAACTTTTATCGATTGTTCATTGATAATTTGTAAGAAATCATCTTTTACAATACCAAAATTCTGATCCAATTCCAGTTTTAAGACTTTATTCTCATTGATAGCTGCATAAAAGCCATACATAGCAAATGAAGGATTCATCATGAGAATCGCATCTTTTTTAGGCTCACAAAAAACTTTAATGATGAGGTCGATCAGTTCATCACTTCCGTTTCCTATTGCTATTTGTGAGGGAAATACATTTTTAGCGTCTGCTAATTTATTTTTAAGCCTTTTCTGAGTAGAATCAGGATAGCGATTAAATTCTCCAAAAGGACTTTCATTAGCATCTAAAAGCACGGGAGCATTAAATTCATTATGATCTCTGAAGCTGATATATGGTTGGAGTTTTAAAATATTTTCTCTTACTAAAGCACTGATATTAATTGTTTTTTCCATTGTATTACTTTAATCGTATTGATACTGCATTTTTGTGGGCAAAGAGGCCTTCAGCTTCTGCCATTATTTCTATTGTTTTTCCCAGATTCTGTAATCCTTCTTTAGACAAATACTGGAATGTTATCTTCTTTACAAAACTATCCAATGAAACACCACTATAATTCCTTGCATAAGCATTGGTAGGAAGCGTGTGATTGGTTCCGCTCGCATAGTCTCCCGCACTCTCACAAGAATAGTTTCCAAGAAAAACAGATCCTGCATTCTGAACCAACGGGATGTATTTTTCAAAATCATTAATGGCTAAAATAAGGTGTTCCGGAGCATAGAGATTACTAAATTCAAGAGCCTCTTCAAGAGAATTAATCAGGATGAAAGAGCTGTTTTTAAGAGCTTCATTTGCCATTTCATTTCTTGGTAAATCTCTGACCTGTTGCTCAACAGCACTGATTGTCTCATCAAACACTTTAAGATCAGTCGTCAGAAAGACAACCTGGCTGTCACTACCATGCTCGGCTTGTGAAAGGAGGTCAGCTGCACAAAATTCCGGGATTGCCTGCTCATCTGCAACGACAAGGACTTCACTCGGTCCCGCGGGCATATCAATAGCGACCCCGTATCGTTGAGCATATTCTTTGGCAGCCACTACAAATTGATTTCCCGGCCCGAATATCTTATAGACTTTAGGAACAGACTCAGTACCCAGTGTCATTGCAGCAACAGCCTGTGCCCCTCCTGTTTTAAATATTTTTGAAACCCCACAAAGTTTTGCCGCATATAAAATGGCAGGATTTACTTTTCCTTCTTTATCCGGTGGCGTACAAAGAACAATTTCTTTGCATCCCGCCAGATTAGCCGGCACAGCCAACATCAAAACGGTTGAGAATAAAGGGGCTGTACCTCCGGGAATATAAATCCCCACTTTCTCCACCGCTCTATTTTCTCTCCAGCAAACCACCCCTTTTGTTGTTTCAATTTTCTGAATTTCAGCATTTTGAGAAGCGTGAAATTGAGAAATATTCTCTTTAGCCTGGAGAATAGCTTTCTTCAGTTGGTCTTCAATTTGATTTTCTGCTTCTTTGATTTCAGTCCCTGTGACGATAATCGAATCTGTCTTTGCTTTATCAAATTTTTGGTTGAAATCAATCAAGGCTTTATCTCCATTTTCTCCCACCTCATTAAATATTCCGGTAATGAGCTCTGAAATTTCCTTCTGTTCAAGAACCGGACGCTTTACCAAGTCCGACCATGTGTCTTTCGTAGGATATCTGTATATTTTCATATTGTATTTTTTAAATCACCATTTTATCAATTGGAATAATAAGAATGTCCTGAGCTCCGTTTTCTTTCAGTTCGTCAATCACATCCCAGAATCTCTCTTCATCAATTACAGAATGAATGCTGCTCCAGCCTTCTTCGGCCAATGGAATGACTGTAGGGCTCTTCAGTACGGGAAGTACATCAGCCACTTTCTGAATTTTATCATTAGGAACATTCATCAGAATATATTTTGATTTTTTAGCTTTTAAAACGGCTCTGATTCTGAATAAGAACTTTTCGAGAATGGCCGTCTTTTCATTTGATAATTGAGGCGTTTGTGCGAGAACGGCTTCGGATTTCAATAAAGTAACCGTCTCTCTCAATCCATTCTTAAAAAGGGTACTTCCGGAGCTTACAATATCACAGATACCGTCTGCGAGGCCAATATTAGGGGCTATTTCCACGGAACCGGAAATGACGTGGATATCAGAGGTTATTCCTTTTTGTTTTAAAAAGTTGGTCAGGGTATTGGGATAAGAAGTGGCAATCTTTTTCCCTTGAAAATAAGAAAGATCATCAGTATCAATGTCTTTGGGAACAGCAAGAGAAACCCGGCATTTTGAAAAGCCCAGTGGCTGGATAATTTGAATATTTTTTTGTTTCTCAATCAGAAGATTTTCCCCTACGATAGCAACATCCACTACTCCGTCCTCAAGATATTGTGGAATGTCTGAATTGCGGAGATACATCACCTCCATCGGAAAATTATCTATTGAAACTTTGAGCTGGTCTTTCCCATTATTGACATAAATTCCACAGTCTTTGAGAAGCTGTAAAGAATCTTCGTACAACCGTCCGCTTTTCTGAATCGCAATTTTTAATTTACTCATTTTGTCTTTTTTAAGTCCGAGTAAATAAAAACTGATTTGTTGAAATTTCTGAAGAGAATTCAGGAAACAAAAAAACCGCCTATTGACTCAGACGGTTTTAATTATTTTTGATTTTAGAATACACTTATATCAATCAATTCCGCCTAACAGAGATGATGATGATAATGATGTAATGCTAAAAAAATTGGTTTCATTGTATTGAATTGTGGTACAAATGTAGGGTTTATTTTTAAAATGCAAAGTTTTTTTAGATAATTTTTTGATAAAGATTCATCAATTCCTTTGCAATAGGTTCATCATTAAATTTCTGAACAAACTCGAAACCCTTTTCCTCACGACGTTTTCTCTCGGATTCATTTTCCCACAGAAATTTTATTTTTGCACTAATGTCAACATAATTATTCGGGTCGATATACACTGAATCTTTTCCCCCAGCTTCCGGTAAGCAACTTGTATTACTTGTCACGACAACTGTTTTGGAAAAAAGCGCTTCAATAACAGGAATTCCAAAGCCCTCAAAGAAACTTGGATAAACAAAAATATCTGCCAGCTTGTAAATAACAGCCAACTCATCCATAGAAACCCCTTCCAGAAAAATAACTTGCTTTTCCATATTATTTTTTTTCAGGAAACCCGCTATTTTCTTGTAATATTTTGTCTTTCTTCCTACTACAACCAATGGAATCTCAGTTTCATGGATGGCTCTAACAATGTTCAAGAGGTTTTTACGGTCTTCAATCGTTCCGACGTTGAGAATGAAACGTTCAGGAAGTTTAAATTTTTCTTGAGTTTCTTTAATACATTCTAAAGATTGCTGCTCTTTAAATGCCTTATGGCAACCCTGATAAATCACTTCTATCTTCGTTTCCGGAATCTTTAAAAAGTCTACAATATCTCTTTTGGTCTGTTCTGAAATAGCAATGATTTTATCCGCCATTTCAGCGGCTTTTTTAAATTTCCAGAAGTGAATTTTCCTGTCAAAAAAAGAATAATATTGAGGATAACGGACAAAGATCAGATCATGAATCGTTACAATCTTTTTGATCGGTTTCTGATCCCATTTTAAAGGTAATTCACCGGACAACCCGTGGAAAATATCTGCTCCCAGTTTCTGGGCATCCTTTCCCATTTTGAACTGACGTGAAAAATTTCCTTTTGAAGTCTCCACAAACTTAACATTAGGACGTTCAAGAGTATCTTTTCCTCTTTCAGATTTGTTTTTGTTCAATAACAGATATTCGTTATCAGGCGCATATTGAGAAAGTATTCTCACCAAATCTCTGGAATAATTACCTAAACCTGACGTATTATGAAAAAAACGTTTTGCATCAAAGGCTATCTTCATTGTTGAATCTGTTTTTGAAATTCCTGAAAGGTACCGAAATTATGTCCCTTATCTTTAAGCCAGCCTACAAATCTATCAAATCTTTCTACCATCTCTTGTCCGGAATTTTTCACCGTAAAGCCAGGCAGTTTGAATGCTTTGTCTTTAATAGCTGAAAACTCCCATGGATGGAAATAAATGTTCAGATACTGATCCTTTTTCAGTACATCAGCAGCTAATTTTTTATAGAACGACAAAGGAAAATTGTGAAAACTCAGCCAAAATAAAGGAATCCTGAAATTCGGGGATACCGATGCCGGAACCTGTATTACATTTCCTTCTTTAAAGTAAGTTCTTGATACTTTCAAATTATTATATCGCCCCGGTAAAAATGTAGGATTAACAGATGAATTGTATGAATATCCTGCCTTTTCCACTTCCTTTTCATCAACAGGCATCATTCTTGGCATTCTCAATCCTGTTACTTTTGTAGAAAACAGCTCCTCTAGCCTTTCCCGTGATTCTTTCAGGTGTTTATCTTCAAACTCCGAATGAAACCAGGTATGAGAAGCCAATTCATGCCCTTCATTTAATAATCTTTCAATAAGATGTTTGCTGTTTTCTGCAAAAACCACAGTAGAAAAAAAAGTAGCTTTTGCCTGATATTTTTTAAGAATATTTAAAATATTTTCAAGCCCGTGTTGAGATATAGAGATTTGTTTATCGAAAGAAATCTCGCCTTTATACTCTAAAGGCATGTCAAATTCCTCGATATCAAAACTTAGTAAAACCATTTAAAAATTTTTATTTTTTATAATATAATTAGGTCTTTCTTTTACTTGTTTAAAGATTTTACCTAAATAAATCCCAATGATTCCCAGGATAATCAATTGAAGGCCTCCGAAGAATACAATCGTCATGATTAATGATGCCCAACCGGAGATTTCTGTACCAACGACAAATGCATACACCACGTAAGCCGCATATCCTATCACGGAAAGCACAGAAAATATAAACCCTAGATAAGCTGCCAAATAAAGGGGTTTTACGCTAAAAGCCGTAATTCCCGTAAAAGCAAATTTGAGCATTTTTTTTAGGTTATAGCTGCTTTCGCCTGCCATTCTCTCGCCTGCAATAAAATCAATCCCTGTCTGCTTATAGCCCATCCAGCTGGTAAGTCCTCTTAAGAATAAATCATCTTCTTTGAAATCTCTCATAGCCTGTACTGCATTGGCATCCATCAGTCTGAAATCGGATCCCCCTCCTTTGGTAAGGTTGACATCAGAAAGACTTGACAAGAGTTTATAAAAGACATCTGAAGTTTTTCTTTTAAAATAAGAAATCTGTTTTGGGTATGTTCTTACGGTATAGACAATATCATATCCTTCTTCCCATTTTTTGATCATTTCAGGAATAAGCTCCGGAGGGTGCTGCAGATCGCCGTCCATTGAGATGACCGCATTTCCGAATGCATGATCCATCCCTGCTTTTACTGCAGGCTGGTGACCAAAGTTTCTGGAGAATTCAATAAACTTTACTTCTTCATATTCCTGAGACAATTCTTCCAGCTTTTGCTGGGTATTATCTCTACTTCCATCGTTGACAAAGATAATTTCAAAATTATAATTTTTTAATTCTGAAAAAACTTCTTTTATTTTTTCATGAACTAAGGCCACGTTACCTTCTTCGTTATGAGCAGGGATGACAATAGAAACTTTCTTCATACATTAATTTAAAGTGTAATCCTTTTCAAAATCCTTGGTTAAGAGCTCATAGATTACTCTCAACCAAACGATGATACAAGGTACGGCTTTTAAAGAGTATTTAATGATATAATTTTGTTTAACAAATTTTGGAAATAAATCAGATGGAGAAAAACAGGTAAGAACGATGACAAAAACCAGTAATCCGATAATGAAAGGTGTCTTTTCTTTTTGAAGAGTAAACCAAATCATCACTCCTGCTACGGCAATAATATACGTCGGCGATTCTGAGCCTGAACTAAATAAAACCAAAAACAGTAATGTAGAGGCCAGAATCATCAATTGATAGGCGTAGTTTTTATATTGCTTTATTCTGATATAAGGCAAAGCAAATAATGGAACTCCAAATGCTAAAAAGGTAAGATTCGAAATAGAAGCATCTCCTAAGATTCTTCTTACAAACCCCATTAAAGATATATCCTGCATGTTTCCTAGTACCTGATTATCATTATTTTTTGAAATCAGAGAATGCGCCCAGTCAGCATAACTTTGAATCACAAACTGCGGGCTGGAATATATCATTGGAATACATAAACATAAAACGGCAACCACAATTCCCGCAAGAATAAACTTCACTTTATTTTTGATAAAGAAAAACTGTGATAAACCAACAATTCCATATAATTTCACAAAAATACCCACAACGATAGCTGTAGCCGACTGTACTTCTTTTCTTTCATAAATGTATATTGCTGAAAGCATCAGAAGTCCTACTAAAGCAACATTAAATTGCAAGCTCACAGCTGCAGTGATATACTCCTGCAAACATAATAAGGCAAACAGCGCTTTTTTGGGATCTGAAAACGGAAGTTTATGAATAGCGTATAGGAAAATTCCGGTATTAGCAACATTCCACAGGGAAATTCCTAACCAGTCAGGCATGACCGCAAAAGGAGCAATCAGTAAACTGAAGAAAATCCCATAATGGTTCATATCGGAATATTGTTCAGGGTATTGCAAATACAAATTTTTCTCAGCAAGAGTATTAAAAAACACTCCCTTGAAAATCAAGTAATTGTTAATCGCCTGATATCCTCTGGAAAATTTGGAAAGCGCAGTAGCCACTGCGACAATAAGATAAACCCCAAATATATATTTAGGGTTTAATAGTATTTTAAGAAATTTTTCTTTCAAAGTTGTGCGGTATTAGCTTAAAAATTAATCTTACACAGCTACATTATTCTCTCTCAATGCATCATTAAGAGATGTTTTTTTATCTGTAGATTCTTTTCTCTGACCAATGATCAATGCACATGGAACCTGATATTCTCCCGCAGGATATTGTTTTGTATAGCTTCCAGGGATTACCACAGAACGTGCAGGAACTCTACCTTTAATTTCGATAGGCTCACTTCCCGTTACATCGATAATTTTTGTAGAAGCAGTTAATACCACATTGGCACCTAATACAGCTTCTTTTTCTACGTGTACTCCTTCAACAACAATACATCTTGAACCGATGAAACAGTCATCTTCAATAATTACCGGAGCTGCCTGTAATGGTTCTAATACACCACCGATTCCTACACCACCACTTAAGTGAACGTTTTTACCGATTTGTGCACAGCTACCTACTGTTGCCCAAGTATCTACCATTGTTCCTGAGTCTACGTAAGCCCCAATATTAACATATGATGGCATCATAATTACTCCAGAAGCAACGAAAGAACCTTCTCTTGCAATCGCATGAGGTACAACTCTCACTCCTTTCGCTGCATAATTTTTCTTTAAAGGAATTTTGTCATGAAATTCAAACGGACCTACTTCAATAGTTTCCATTTTCTGGATTGGGAAATACATTACTACTGCTTTCTTCACCCATTCATTTACCTGCCATCCGTTCTCTGTAGGTTCAGCTACACGAAGTTCTCCGGAATCTAATAAAGAAATTACTTCTCTTATCGCTTTCTGGCTGTCTTCATTTTGTAATAGATCTCTATTATCCCAAATGTTTTCAATAGTTTGTTGTAACGACATGTTTCTTATTTAAATTAGTTTGAAAAATTATACCGGCCAAAGATACAAAAAAGTTCAGCAAAACAGTTTTAAACATGATGCTTTTCATAAAGGCTCAGCATACGTCCAACCTTATTTTTATAAGTGAGATACATTGTTCCGTGTTGTTTTAATAAATATTCTTCTTCGAGTCTGATTTGAATCTGCATTAAAAGATTTCCCACCAGAAGAAAGATGAATGCAATTAAAGTAGGAAAAAGCAGGAAAAATCCCAGAAGACTTAAGATCATTCCCAGGAATATAGGATTTCTTGAAATGGCAAACAGTCCGT
This sequence comes from uncultured Chryseobacterium sp., assembly GCA_963518055.1. GTDB lineage: Bacteria > Bacteroidota > Bacteroidia > Flavobacteriales > Weeksellaceae > Chryseobacterium. The sequence goes on along the minus strand of CAUQIC010000004.1, from coordinate 275,050 downwards.
GGGTAACAAGTGTAGTCTTTACTTCATGATCAATTCCGATACGCCATGAATCTCTCATCTGCAGTTGAGCCGTAATCACGCCAATTAATGCCAAAACCATCAGAACAATCCCTATATATTTTAAAATAGAAACATCCAAAAAGCCAATCATAAAAATCTCCTGCATGATACCGGGTAGACATAGAATGAAGATCGTATAGACAAACAATGCGAATAAAGTAAGTTTAAAATACCTGCCAATATAAGCATATGCAGAATCATCATTTGGAAAAACACTTGGACTTTTTCCTATTTTCCGGGCAACATTTAAACTGATTCCCAAAAAAGCAATGATAAAAAACAAGATGAAATACGAAGGAATAAAAAATCTGATAAAATCTGTCATAGTATAATAGTTTGTGACAAATTTGATGAGTTTTTGAATGCAATGCTATTGCATTATATGCCCACTATAAAAAGTACAAAAGCTTTATAAACTCAAGTTATTTAAGCTTCCAGCTTTATGTATAGAAAGTACACATAAGATTTTATATGTTATTTTTTCTGCCACGAATTCACGAATAAAAAAGCTATTCGTGAATTTGTGGCCAATAAAATCTTTAGAATTTCTAATATTGTTTTTTGAAAAAGCATAATCTTACCTAAACTACTGATTGGGCAGCACCTTTAGTTTTTTTGAACTCCGTCAGGCTCATTTTATGCTGTTTTTTAAAGAACTTATTCAGATGGCTCTCATCTGAAAAGCCAAACTCTGTAACAATCTCATTGATTCTCATATCACTGAAAAGAAGTCTATGTTCAATCAATCTCAGTTTATAATTCAAAATATAATGTGTTATCGTTTCTCCGGATTGTTTTTTAAAGTAGCTTCCGAGGTAGGTTTCGGAAAGGCCAAACTTTTGAGAGATCACAGAAACTTTTAAAAAAGCAGGATCGTGAATATTTCCCTGGATATAATCAATAATATCTAACATTCGCTTATCTGTATTGGAACCAACATGTTCAGCGCGCATCTTTGAAATATTTCTTGCTGCAATAACAATCAATGCATTCACGTAGTGCAGAGTCAGTTCTTCCTGATAAACATCCGGATAATTGATCCCATGAAGAAGTGAGGAAACAATTGATTCCACAAGAATAACATCCGGTTTATTCTGTAAGATACATCCGGAAAGGTAAGAAGCACCATACAGTAAGCATCCTATGGAGTTGATATTATTCCATTTATAGTCTTTTACATACCGCTCGCTAAATTTCACCAACAGAAGTTCAGTTTTTTCCTGAATGTCTAAATGGTGTTGATCATCAGGGGTAAGAAGTATCAGGCTCCCCTTACCGTAAGATGAAATATTGTTATTGATGGTAAATGCTCCCCTTCCGGAAATGACATACACAATCTGAAAAAATGAGAATTGAATATCTTTTAAAGGACAGTTTTCCGTTTGATGATATTCTACTTTGACCAATTGGTCTATATTCTCTCTTTTCATGTGGCAAAATTACTTATTTATCATTAAAATATACTGATTTTTTTCATTTTTTCTGTCCAAATTTGCTAAGTCAAAAATTTAAAATTTAATGAAAAATTCAATCTATGTCCTGGCTTTGGGAGCCTTTGGCATTATTACTACCGAATTCGGGGTTGTTGGCATCCTTCCTACCATCAGCCGCCAATTTGGGGTATCCATAGATACAGCAGGTTGGCTGCTAAGTGCTTTTGCCATAACCGTTGCCGTCTCTTCACCTTTTATCACATCATTCACAACCAAAATAAATCGGAAGCTGCTTCTATGCCTTGTGATGAGCATATTTGTTCTCTCCAATGTTTTATCAGCTTTTTCTACCAACTTCACCATGCTTATGATTGCCCGTATATTACCGGCTGTACTGCATCCTCTTTTCTGGAACATTTCGATTGCCATCGCTTTTAAAGAAAAAGGAGCAAAAGGAGTATCTACGGTAATGCTCGGGCTGAGTCTCGCTACCGTTCTCGGTATTCCGATGACTACTTATGCGGTTGATCTCTTTCATGATTGGAAGGCTTCTTTTTTCCTGAGTAGCATCATCAGCTTGATTGCATTTATTGGATTATTAGTTTTTATTCCTTCCCTACCGGCGGAAAAAGAAAAGTCTGTTCAGAATCAATTTACCCTATTGAAAAATCCTTTTTTGTGGATTAATCTGATTTCTACGATTGGTACATTGGCTGCTATGTTTTCCAGCTATACTTATCTTACTGCATATCTTGAAGAAATTACCAGAATGGATGGTGCACAGATCAGCGTTATGCTTCTTCTTTTCGGAGGGATGGGAACACTCGGAAACTGGCTTATGGGAATTGCTTTACATAAAAATGTACAACTTACAACCAGACTATTCCTACTGCTATTAATTACAGTACAAATTTTTGCTTATTTTCTAGGAGGCATTTTTATTCCTATGATTATTATTGTTTCTCTTTGGGGAATGATCCATACCGGAGGATTTTTGGTTTCTAATATCCGTACCACACAGAATATTCCTCATCACGCATTGGAATTCGTTAATAGCTTACTCACTTCATCTTTTAATATTGGAATTTCATTAGGTGCATTTCTTGGAGGAATTGTGAGTTCCTATTATGGTGTCCAACATATTCTTTCAGTCAGTGTTTTACTTCTTACCCTTACATTTATTCTGAGTTTCTTTTCTTTCCCAAAAAATATTGCAGGAGAGGAAGACAAAGAACTTACTCCATCTGTTTATGAACAAGTTTAATCACTCTATTATACTAAAAAAGCAACTCCATTTTTTATAGAGTTGCTTTTTACTAAGTTTTGGCTAAAGCCAATAGAACATTCTATTTTATGTAAACAGGCTAAAGCCTTTTTCTATTGAATTCATAAAAAAAATTATAGAAGCCTCTCTTCAACCTCCCTGATTATCAATTCCATTGTTTTCTCCACGTGCTTCTCTTCAATGATTCCTATTGCATATTGACTATTTCGTCCAGAATTATATTTCGCAAGATAAGCCTGATTGATTTCATCTGTCAATAGATTCAGATCTCTAGGAACCACAGCATTTATAACATAGATGGTATCCCCACACTTGATTTGTCCTTCCGAACATCCAAGAAAAGTAGTGTACCAGCTTCTTTCAGCAAGCCCCCATGATCTGGCAAAAATTCTGTCTCGAACAACCACCATCCAGATCTCAAGAAACTCTGGTCTTTCTGAACCCGCTTTTATTTCGATAAGATTATGGGTTTTAATGTATTCCAACGCTTTATTTTTATTCATTTTGGTAAGTTTACGCAAAACTAGGTGAAGAAGAATTGAATAAAAACTTTTTTATACAGTTGGACTGAAATCAGATGTGATCAATTGATTTATTAATGTAGATTGATTTTTAAAGCATCATTTTACTAATGCTTTCAAGAAGACAATCTTTATAACTTTTAGCAACAGTTATTTTTATGTCCCCGCATACAAGCTGATTATCTTCAAAGGATTCAATATGGGTTAAGTTGACGATATATGAATTATGAACCCGCATGAATTCTTCAGGCAGGTTTTCAATCAAATCTTTTAAAGTTCTGTAATAAATATACCTTTTCTGATCCGTAGTCCAAATTTCCACATAGTTTCCCAATCCTTTAATAATAGTGATGTCATTATAAAAGATCTTAACCAGTTTTTTGTCTGTCTTAATAAAGGCAAAACTTCGGTTCTCCATTTTCTATGAGGATCAATTAAGCAAGGTTTATATTACAAAACTCTTTGTGCATGAAGGTAGGCCTTATTCCAATACTTTTCGTTTAATGAGGAAATGATTACCCCTTTTGATGTTGATGCGTGGATAAATCTTACTTCTCCATCAGATCCAATATCATGAACAATACCTACGTGAGATACTCTGCTTCCTCCGGCTGTAGCAAAAAACAATAAATCACCGGGTTTTACATCTCTGATATCTATGTTCTGCCCGGCTGCAGCCTGATCGGAAGATCTTCTTGGAAGATTGAAATCATTTTCTTCAAAGACTTTTACCGTAAAGCCTGAGCAATCGAATCCTGATGAAGTATTTCCTCCGAATTTATAGGGCGTTCCCAGATATCTTTCAGCATCTTTTAGAATTTCGTTGATAGATCTTGGAACTTTTCCGTCAAATTTAGAATCCAGTTTTCTGAGATTTTCTGATTTCACAAACGTTTTGGCGCCTGATTTTTTTGAGGAAGAAACTTTTTTAGAGCTCCCGCAGGAAACTACAAAAGCAGATGCAATCAGTAAGACAGACAGCTGCTTTATTCTCATTTTTTTTTCAAATAATCCCGTTCTCATATTGATCTGATTTTTACCTAATTAAGTAATTATACACAAATATACATTTTATATTTTAATTATAATATAACTATACTACAACTATATGATAAATATATGTTAAAATTTTGAATTCATTTATTTATTGCTATATTTGAGTTCAATTTTGCAAAATGGCAACATATGAAAGTCTAATTAAGATCAAAGGAGCGGTAGGCGACCTTGTTTTTTATAATCTGAACGGGAAAAATGTGGTTCGGAAGAAAAGCGGGTTCAATAAAAACGCTTTCAAAAAAAGTCCTTCTTATGAAAAAGTGAGGCAGAATAGCTCAGAATTCGGACATTGTTCGAAAATGGGAAAAATGATCAGGAATAGTCTGACTTCTTATATTAAAGCAGCAGAAGATCCCCTCCTCTATCAGAAGTTTGCCAAGCTGATGACTGAAATCAAAGATTTGGATATTGTTTCGGAGCGGGGTAAAAGAACTGTTGAGAATGGATTAAAAACCGATGAAGGAAGAAAACTTCTTAAAAGTTTTCAATGGGGAAAAATAGAAAATATGATGACAGGATTTGAAATTAAAGAGGGAAATCTCTATATGAATGAAAGTTTTAAATCTCATGAAGCAACGATGATTACTATGACACTGGATTCTCAAAACTATACTGCAGAATCAGCAGAAGAACAACTTAGTTTATCAAAACGACCTATAAGCTTTAAAAAGTATTTCGCCAGTGAGTTTTTTTTACTTCATTTTATTGTACTGAAGAAAGATGATGAAATAACCCATATGGGCTTTCTATAAATAAAAAAAGTCTGCGATGCGCAGACTTTTTTATTCTTTATTTCTTTTGTCCTTTCCAGGTTCCGTATTGTGCCGGAGTTGGAAGAGCATTAGACCAACTTCCATTTCCCGTTTTATTTGTTTTATCTATAGTCAGTTTCCCTTTGAACTCTCCTTTTGCCGGAAGACCTACTGTCCCATTCAAATCCCCTGAATTACTTAAACTACCGGCTATATTATAATTTTCACCAGTAGTATCAGAGTGCATGGTACCTGCCACTTTACCGGTATTGTCTACCACAATATTCCAGACTCCTTTGTCACCGCCTTCAAAAGTACCTGACCATGTTCCTACATAGTCGTAAATTGTTTCATCATCAGAGCTACAACCGATAAATAAAAATGCTGTTAAAAAAAGTAAAAAAAATTTCTTCATAGTTTTCAGTAGTTTTATAACCTAAAATCCTGTTATTCCCAATTGGTATTCATTTTCCAGAAAATATTATCAACAGAAATAAAGCTTAATATTTATTATTTTTTTGTTCCGTGCAAATCTACTAATTTTTTCTATTAAAATTATCTGAATTTTAACAACCGGTTGATATCTTTATTAAAAACAAATGCATTTCAACTAAAATACAAATATTTTTCAAACAAATTCCAGATTTCAAAACTTTGAATTAATGTTTAAATTATAAATTAAAAATTTTCACATATAATTAATATTACATTTAAACTGCACTATAAAGCACTTTTTAAATGTTTTTTTATTCTACATCCATATATATTTCTTACCTTAGTGACAAATTCAAACACATTAATTTAATACCATGAAAACAAAGACATACTCTTTGGTAGCGGTTGCTTTGTGCAGTTATATCAACGCACAAATAGGGATTAACACCACTACTCCAACCAATACACTTGACGTTAACGGATCAGCCAGAATAAGAAACCTTGCAAACCCGGATAAAAAAATTGTATCAGCAGATGCACAAGGAGTTCTCACCCTCATCTCTCCGGAAGAAATTTTTTCTCCAAAAGCCATATTAAATACTTCTACTTCGCCTGCCGAGCAAAGATCAACAATCTATGAAGGACAGTGTTTTCAACCTTCAGACAATGCTTCTTCCTGTACTGTTTCTTTAAATCACTACAGTTCATGTGCAGGTTTTACGAATGCAGTGGATACACAAATTATAGTGGGACAAAGCATTAACACTCTAAATGGGCAATTTTTAGGAACATGGGCTGCCCGCTATATTGATGATAAGGGCCTTTTCGGAGCTGCACCCGTTGCCAATCAGGTTGCACCTGACTATCCCAGAATTTCTTATCCCAGTGCCAATATGTCAAATTACCTCGGAAGCGGATCTTTTTCGGGACAATGTAATACAGACATTGTAACCACCATTAACCAAACTACAGGAGGAATCAAAGTAGAATCGGTAAAACGAAGTATGTTTGCACACCTTGTTTATCTTATTGGGGTAGCTCGTTCAAAAAGTCTATAATACAGTATAATTTCATTTTTATAAAAAAGCAGCCGCAATACCTATTGTAGTTGTTTTTATTTTATGAAGCAATACTTATGAATAAAAGCCTCCGGAAGGAGGCTAAAAACTAGTAGGGATAAATGAAAAACTCAGGTTAAAAATATAAAACATGAATCGTCTATTTTATGAGCGTAATCATAATGAGATATTCTTTGCTACAAAATATTTAATTGGGTAAGAGTATCCTTTTATCCCTAAAATTGAATTCCAGATTTAACCAAAATAAAAATGACACACAAATGAGACATTTGTCGTAAATTAGCGACAATAAGAAATAATGAATACTCATCAGAAAATTATTGATGTTGCTATAACCGTCTTAAATGATAATTTTTCAGCAACATTTGAAGATATTGCGGCCTGTTGTAATATTAACCGCAGAACTCTCCACCGATATTTTAAAAATCGCAATGAATTATTGGAGGCCTGTAATAAAAATATGATGGAAGCCTGGGAAGAGGCTGCTATCAATGCTTATAACAGCTCTAAAGATCCTTTGGTACAACTGGAACATTTATTATATGCAGGAATTGACAGCGGGACAAAGTATGCCTTTTTGATTAAACTAAACGAAAATGATGGCCAAGCATCAACGTATGAAAGTGAGAAAAATACTGACTACATTACCATAAGAAACCAATTATTCAGTGCGATACAGGAGTTACAAAAAGAGCAGGTGATAGATGATCAATATCCTTTGCCCTGGATTAAGATTCTTTTCACCAGTGTAATCACTGCAACCATTACGGCATACAGATCCGGAGACATTGCTCCCAATGAAATAAAAAAATTAGCCTGGCGCTCATTCAGCAGAAGCATAGGTATACAATTAAACAGATAAAAATGATACATTCTTTTTTAATGATAGGTCAGTCTAATATGGCCGGTAGAGGCTATGCTAAAGAAGTCTCTCCTATTTATGATGAACATATTAAAATGCAAAGAAATGGATTATGGCAAATCATGTCCGAACCTATTAACTATGACCGTCCCAGTTCCGGTATTGGACTCTCGGCTGCATTCGCAGCTGCATGGAGACTGGATCATAAACAGGATGAAATAGGATTAATTCCTTGTGCTGATGGAGGAACAAGTCTTGATGATTGGGCTGTTGGAGGTGCTCTATTTGAAAATGCCTTATCACAAGCAAAACTTGCCCAGCGAACAAGCCAAATTAAAGGAATCCTATGGCATCAGGGAGAAAGCGATTCTTCACCGGAAAAAGCTGAGAAATACAGTGAAAAATTTTCAATCATTATCAATAGATTACGCCAGGAATTAAATATTCTGGAAGTTCCTCTTATTATTGGTGGTTTAGGAGATTATCTGGCTGATGGGATTTTCGGACAATATTTTGCCTCCTTTCCTTTGATTAATCAGATATTAGAGGAGTTCACCCAAAACAATGAAAACTCTTATTTTGTCACCGCAGAAGGGCTTACAGCCAATCCGGATAATATTCACTTCAACGCGCCATCACAAAGAATATTTGGGATAAGATATTATAAAGCTTTCCGAGATTTAAAAAATATTTCCCGTCCTCTTCATGATGAAGACAATATATTAGCTACGATTTACAACCGTCCTTATACGAAAACAGAAAAAATCAAATTATTGGAACATGAATTTGCAGTCGGAAATATTGAAAGTCAGGATTATCTATCTCAGTTAATGATGTTGAGCCAGGAGTAAAGATGATTCAATACTACATTAATCCCCTCTGTTTTCAACAAAAATAAGGTTTGAATGAGCTATGAAACCTCAATATATTTCTTTATATTTGAGTAATATAATCACAAAAATCATGGAATTACAAATAGGAGATACTGTTTATTTAAAATCAGATGCGAGAACAATTATGACGATCAATGATGTTTCAAGTAAAGGCCAGGGATACTTTGAATGTGTCTGGTTTTCACAGGAACTTTTACAGGTTGGCCATTTTCATAAAAATACGTTGGTGAGATATGACAGAGATAAGTAAACTATTTTCTCATTCGATGATTTAAAAAGATTGTTAATCTTTCTTTTATCAACAAATCATTTAGTAATTTAATCATCAATAACCTAATTCTTATAAAAGATTGTTTACTTCCGGTAGAAACACCAGCATTTTTAATATAATGAATCCAAGTTTTATTTTAATTTGTGGAAAAATACTCTCGAAAAAAGATTTTGTGCTGAGATAGAAATATATTCTGGGAGCAATATGCGATCTTACTCCGGCAAACACAAAAATCTTTGAATTGAAAATCTATATATTAAAAGCCAAAGCAAAAATATTTTTGCTTTGGCTTACATAAGTCTTTTTGACCTAAATCTGGTTAAATATTTATCTTTAGCCTACTTCCCTTTAGGATTTTTAGTTTTAGGCTCATCTTTCCATCCCTCCGGTTTCATATCCTTAGGTTGAGGGGGAGCCGGAATTGATGAATCATCAGGAGTAGGGCAATCATCCTTAACCTTATCAGAGGTTTCTCTAGCTTTATCCATAACTCCTGCCCCTGGATCAACTACAGACGAAGGATCACTCATCGATTTCTCTACACTATCACTAGATTGTTTCATATCAGAAGTTACTGTAGAATTTATAAAATTCAATATAATACCGGCTTGTGGAGATGTTTCTCTCACAATTTTAGGGTCCTGCCGAACTGATTTTTCGGGCTTAAACGGATCATGGGGAGGGATACTTATTGATTCATTTTCTTCTGTTGGTATGAATTCAGAAAGTATTTTTTCTGCTTTGCCTCCTCCAGCAGCTATACTGCGACCAAAATTGAATATATCTGGAAATGCCATATGATTATCTTTTTTAATTAGTTGTTATATTAATTTTATAAATTATGAGGGCGCTCTGTTCCAAATTTTTGAGTATTATCTCTTGTAATTGGCTTGGAATCGAAGATAGTATGATTTACATCCAAAGCTGATACTGTTTCTGCTATTCCTTTTGGTCTGTATAATTTATTCTTTTCTACAAGCTCCAAATGAGATATATTAACAGGAATTACTTTAGCCGGAGTATTACCAACTGACGGTCCGTTCCCATCCGCAATAGGAAGAACTAATTCATCATAATTCAATGCAATGTATCCGTCAAATGTAATAGGGACTTCATATGTAAATTGTTTCACCTGACGTCTTTGTGTTGCCAAGGTCTCAACACGGGAATTAGGAGTAATACTGCCTGAGACATTAGAACTTGAATTCCATGAGGTTGTTACAGTACCAGAAAGCGTACCTGTTAAAGAAAGTTCTATCTCTGCATGTAATTCTCCACGACCAATAGCAGTACCTGTAGCAGTGAAACTTACCATACTTGAATTGGTACTGGTAAATTCGGTTTTTGTCGTAACTTCTGATTCATCTTCGCTACCTACATCGTCTTTATGATTATGGCTTTTATGATTCTGCCTTTTTTCTAAGCTATTGGCCAAACTTTCTTCCAGTCTCTTCTCTATAGTTTGTGAGATTTCAGCCTGTAATTCACCCTCAATTTTTCCTCCAAAAGTAAGACTTCCCATACCAGACAAGCTCCAATTAATTGTATTCCCTATAGTAAATTCAATGGTGTCAGAAAACTGCCGTGCCTCAGATGATCTATTTTCATAGGTTCTGGTAGATATTACATCCGCAACGGGTTGAATGATATTTGATCTTTCCTCAAACAAAGGAGCTCCAATTTCAAAAAAAGCCATCCATCCTCGTTGTGCAGCATTTGGATCAGGAAAATTACCAAATTTTTTATCATTTATAGATACTCCTACAGGCCATAACGGGATTTGTTGGTTTTTACTATCTAGAACAGCCCTTCCTTTTTCATCTACTTTAACCCTTTTTAATGCAGGTACTTTTTTATCTAAAAATTCCTGAAGGACTTCATCTGTTATTCCCAATTCTTCCATATTTTTGACTGTTATAATGCGACGTTTCGCAGGGTCAACAGTGTACGTTTTTATTTGTGCCATAAATATTAATTTTGCATTTTTTGTGTTATTTATAATTTAATTTCTTTTATAAGCCGTTTAAGTTTTCAGATGGTGAAGAAGCAGTATTTGCCATGTTTTTTTGATACTCTATTCATGATAAAACATTTAAGTTATCGCCTACTCTAGTACAAATTTTCGGCTTACTTTGAATTATTAAATCAACATTAAGTGAAATAATACCACTAAGATAACTTCTATTCTAATAACAGCATCAACATTGCATTAAAAGCAATGCACTACCAAGGTGCTTCACCATAAAAGTATTATTATCACAATAATATTTTATCTATGCAAAATTAATGTAGTACCTATGTAGAGTTTATTTAAAAGGATTATTAGTGTGAAAATTAATAGTATGTAATTTATTGACTGTTTAAACTTGTCTAAAAGAGCATTAATGCAAAAATGAGATGGGCATACAATGTAATTCTTTAATACTTTTGTCTACGAAAAAGATCGTTAAAATCGTAAAAAAACGGAATAGTAAATGATGCAAGGGCTCGTCCTTTGATCATATTCTTAATATGTCAATGAAGAAAGAAAAGCATTTCTAGGACGAATGATAAAAGAGTGAATAATTGCAATACCAAAGAAAATAGGCTGTCTCAAAATGAGACAGCCTATTTAAGTATTTGTGGAGAATACGGGATTCGAACCCGTGGCCTTTTGACTGCCAGTCAAACGCGCTAGCCAACTGCGCCAATCCCCCTTTTTTGAAGCGGTACAAAAGTAAGTAAATAAATGATATTTGCAAATGTTTTCTGGATTTTTATTATAAAAAAACTCATACTTATATCAATTACGTATAGATTCACATTCTGGTTTTTACGGTTTTCCGTAAAAATACTACTGAAATACTACATTCCTTTGTAAAAAAATTATAGTTATGAATACAGATCAGGGTTCAAATCCACAAAAGAGTAAAGGAGGTTGTTTAAGATGGGGAGTAATAGGAGCAATTATATTATTTATTCTTCTGGGCCTTATGAGCAGATGTAGAAACGATACAAAACACAGCACAAGTCAAGAAAGTATTCCAGAAAAGCTAAATCAACCTAAACTGGATACCATACGATCTGGACAACTTTCAAAACTATTTTCTGAAAAAACAGATAAATTTGAAAATGTTACTTGGATTGAACCAAAATCAAAACCAAAATATCAAAATCAAAATGCTTTTTATTGTTATTTCTCCAAAGAAAGTGATAAGGTTGGGAATTTCAGATTTGTTGGGCAGTATGCTGCCTCTGACTGGCTATTTATTAATGAAGTAATTTTTAATATTGACGGGGTTAACTATACCTATCTTCCAAAGAAAATGGAGCATGATAATAAGTCCAGTATTTGGGAATGGTTTGATGACAATATCAATAAAAATCGTCTGCCTCTAATTATAGCAATTTCTAATGCAAAATCAGTAGGAGTAAAATGGAAGGGGAAACAATATTCTAGAGAGGTTGAGATGAAACAAACAGATATTAAATCTATCAAACAAACATTAGAATATTATCAATCTCTGGGTGGTGATTTCTATTAATAAAAGGCCACGGGTTCGATTCTCGTATTCTCCACTTGGGTACTTCAAAATGTATAAATAGCATTCATTTCAATTTTATATGTAATTGAGACCCATTCCCTAACAAAAATACCCCAGAATAACTGAGGTATTTTTTATTTATCATAATCTTGCCTAACATGGAGTTAAATAGCCATTTAAACAATAAGAATTTAGCCAATCTCCCCAAACACACGTACTGCATCCATTATCTGTACAGCATTTAAATAAAGACCTTCCATTACCTCCATCAGCTCCTCCTATTTCCTCACCATCAGTTGGATTACTGATGCCTCCCAAAAGGGATTTTAAATTCTTTCTGTTTAATTTTTTTAAATTTTTCATGATTATCTATTTTAACTGGTTGAATATCAAATATAATAAAAATTAAAAAATAAGCGATTTAACATAAAAAAAAATAATTATCTTAATCTTGATCGGCGTTAGCAATCCTTTAATCATGGTACATTTTTAGTATGTTGTGTAAGCATTTTAAATTATTCATTATGGAAAACGATAGATTTTTTACTATACTGGGTTGGGTCGCAACAATTACTGCTATGGCAATGTATGTCTCTTACATTCCACAAATCAGTAGTAATATAAAAGGTGTTAAAGGTGATTGGTTCCAGCCTCTTGTAGCAGCAATTAACTGTACACTTTGGGTATTATATGGATTTCTTAAGAAAAAGAAAGATTGGCCAATCGTTATCGCCAATTCTCCCGGTATAGTGTTCGGATTATTTGCATTTTTCACGGCCCTTTAATTTATATATGTATAGGTGAAAATTTTTTTATATTTACACCATGCAAAGCGTACGTAAATCAATAAAGAGATTTTTTAAGTTTCTGTACAAAACTAATAGCATGGAATATCGCGAACTTAAAGAAGTTTGTAATCCATTTGATTTTAAAAATAATATAGCTCTTTTCTGAAAATTACCTAATCAATACAAAGAGGGATTTGTTAACCTTGTGAAAAAGGGATGTACTATGAATCAATCTTATGAAATTTTGAAAGAAACATATAGCTTCTAAGGTAGAACCTGGAACCTATTTCATTGAAAGAGATTATGATAAGTAGTATATTTTGTAAAACTTAAAACTATGAGAAATAAAATCATTAAAATAATATGTATTGTTTTTACAGTTATCTGTGCTGTGTATTCTTTATATAAATAGAACTTGATTTTATAGCTCTGCTTATGGTTGTTGTTCTCCCAGCTATTGTAATACTCTTACCAAATTATATAAAAACAAACCATATACATAAATTTGATCATTCAAGTTGGGAAAAACTTCCTGATGGAAGTTATAAAATGGTTATACCATTTAAAGTTCACGGAATAGTAAACCCCAAAGCTGTACTATATATTTTAAAAGATGACAATCTTACACGTATTGGTTCACTAGATGTTGGTCTTAATAATGAGATAACTGCTGAAATAAATCGCGAAACAACAGAGGGTGAAATTAGAATTACGAGTTAATATCTCTATTTTTACACCATGGAAAATCAGGAAGGAATAGAAAGACAAATGCTAGAGATCGTAAAAATTCAGTTCGAAAAAGACGGAGGAGTCAATGGATTAAACGCCGGATCCTTAGATCACATTCTTAACCTTTCAATTGAAGAAAGAAATGCATTTCTCGAAAGAATGGCTAGAGCAAAGAAGATTTTCATATTCAATAGCCTTAAAATGCGAAGAATTACAATTCCAAAAAAAAACGCTGAATTAACAGTGGCAATTTTATAACAATTTATAAACCTTGAACATTTTGTATATGTGCTCGACAAGCTGTCTGATATTCGTCGATATAAGGCATACAAAAATCCTCAACTTTTAATTTTTTGTAATCACTCTCAATTCTGTTCACATAGAATGAATGCATTTCTTTTAACTCTTTCAGTAAATTTTCACCCATGAAATCACTATATAAATGCCAGCTCATATTAGCATCTGGTTTATAAGTTGTTTTATATAAATCTATATATTCTGCCGTTTTCTCCTTTGCTTTGTTTTTATAAAGATCTAATTTATCCATGTTATTTTTTAGTCCACAAATAAGAGATATAAACAAATCGACATTGACTTTTTAAGGCTTTTTAATGTTTTCAATTTATTTTTTTCCTTTGAAGCCCTATTTCATGTTCTTGCGGATAAGGCTTCCGGGATGTCATACTAACATCTTCCTTTATTCTTTCCTGTGCTTCATATCGTTTTTCTTCATCGTGAGAATATCTAGGATCTGGAATAAAAGGCATTTTTGCCATCTTAGTGATTGTAATAGTTGGGAAATGAAAATCTACTTCTACAATACCTAAAAGCAAGTAGCATCCTCCGCCCTGAAAAGGATATTTACCCAAGCAGTCTGGGAAATGGGCTGTATCAAAATAATTTCCTTCAACATCGATCCAGGTTCCAAAGAACATAGTCCCTCTTTTAGTTGGAACATGCTTTCTGGATATAAGATATGCAAGCATTTTAACCTCTCTTTTATGATATTTAACCAGATCATTAGCCATTACTCCCCCTCTATATTTTGTCTGAAGTAAATCAAACGGTGTACAGGATACAGGAAAACTTAATATTTCAATTTCATCAAAGGCGTCTTCAAATACGTTCCGCCTCAGCTCAGGAAACTTAAAGTCTTTTGCGGGTTCTTCGAATAGTGCTCGAAACCTTCGTTCTGGTTTAAAATCACCAAGTGATACTCTAGCTTTTAGAAGCAGTTCATTCTTCGGAATTCCAGTAAATCTAAAAGCACCAATAAATATGAGAATCTGTAATGTTTCAATACCTACCGGGATTCTTTTGACAAAGTCTTCCATAGATTGATAGTCTCCTCCCTTTCTTCTTTCTTCAGGTATCAATTGAGCTATTTTGGACTCTACTTTTTCCAAAAGCATTAATCCTAAATAAATATCACTACCATAGATGGTTGTTTCATATTCACTCATATTAACACAGGGGTTAAGGATCTTTCCTCCGGACATTTTAGCTTCATGAATATAAACTTCTGTTCTGTAAAAGCCCCCCATATTATTTACTGCTGAAACCATAAATTCCAACGGATAATAAACTTTAAGATAAAGACTCTGATAACTTTCAACTGCGTATGATGCAGAATGTGCTTTACAAAAAGAATAACCAGCAAACGATTCTATTTGTCTGTACACTTCCCTGCTTAACTCCTCAGAGTGTCCCAGTTCTTTACATGATTCAAAAAAATGATCCTTTACTTTCTGCAATGCGTCCAGTGAACGATACTTTCCGCTCATGGCTCTTCTGAGAATATCCCCATCGGCAGCAGCCAGCCCGCCAAAATGTAAAGCAATCTTTATAACATCTTCCTGGTAAACCATGATCCCGTAGGTTTCACCTAATTGCTCTTCAAATACTTTATGAAAATATTCAAATTGAGTCGGATTGTTATATCTGAATATATACTCTCTCATCATTCCGGATTGAGCGACCCCCGGACGAATAATTGATGATGCGGCAACTAATACTTTATAATTATCACATTTTAGTCTCCTTAGAAGCCCCCGCATTGCGGGTGATTCGATATAAAAGCAGCCGATGGTTCGGCCTTGGCTTAGAAATTCATTGCAAACTAATTCATCTTTGGAAAGTGTAGTGTCTTTTATATCTATTTTAATACCTCGCTTCTCCTCGATTAGCTTTACAGTATCATTAATGGTACCTAGACCACGTTGCGAAAGAATGTCAAATTTCTCAAAACCAAGTTCTTCAGCAACATGCATATCCCACTGTACAATAGGAAATCCTTTCGGAGGCATTTCTAGTGCTGTAAAATTTGTAAGTGGTTCTTCAGAAATTAAAATACCACATGAGTGCATACTACGCTGATTAGGAAACTTATCCAATAGTTTACCATATTTTTGCACCTTTTTTACAACTTCATCTATGAATACTCTTTCTGGATTTTTACTAAGTTCATCTAACTCTTCTTTTGGCAATCCAAATACTTTTCCTACCTCCCGGATAATGGATCGATATTTAAACTCAACGTTTGTACCGCAAAATGCTACATACTCTTTTCCATAACGAGTAAAGACATAATCCAAAATGATGTCACGTTCTTGCCACGACCAGTCAATATCAAAATCAGGAGGGCTCTTTCTATTTAGATTCAAGAACCGCTCAAAATACAAATCTAATTCGATTGGACAAATATCTGTAATACCAAGACAATAGGCTACAATAGAATTTGCACCACTACCTCTTCCAACATGCATAAATCCCATACTATTACTGTATCGAATAATATCCCAGGTGATAAGAAAATACCCGCTAAAACTCAACTCATCAATAACCTTTAATTCTTTCTCGACTCTCGTCTTTGCCTGCTCGTTGCTCGGGCCATAACGTGTTTCTAAACCAGCATAAGCCAATCGGGTTAACAGCTTTAAATCGTCTTCTTTTGTTCCTGTAAAATGTTTTTTATTACGGGTTTTTGAGAACTCAAAGTCAAAACTACATTGTGATAAAATATTTTTAGTGTTATCAATAATTTCCGGATAATTTTTATAACTATCCAATAAAAACTGTGGATGTTTAAAATACTCCGATTTCTGACAAATTTCTTTTTCAGGCAATAATGATAATAACGTATTATTGTCGATAGCCCTTAAAATACAATGTAAATTATATTCTTTTTTGGTCCCAAACGTCACTGGCTGAAGAATCACCATTTTTGAAATAAGAACCTTATATTCAGAGCGAATCAGTAGATTTAATTCATCTTGTTTTATCCCTATATATTCATTTTCTTTAAGTGATTCAGGTGTATTTTGTAAGGAATAAATAATGAAATTGTGCTTAAGTTCTGGTCTTTTAGGTAAATCGATACCATTACAATTACATTCTGTAAGGACTTTGTTTACCTCACCCAGCCCAGAAAACTCTTTTGCTATAGTAATATATAACAGTTCACTTCCTTTTCGAACTTCTACACCAACAATCGGTTTTATTCCTTTTGATTCACATTTCTTTTTAAATTCATATACACCAGTTACTGTATTTATATCAGTAAGGACAAGTTTCTTTATTCCCAACTCTAAAGCCTGAGAAATAAGATCATCAATGGAAAGTGTACCATAACGAAGACTATGAAAAGAATGACAGTTCAAATACATACTTGCGCTATTAATGTGAAAAATCAAATCCAATGGCTCTACCAACAGCAGCGTTACCGAATCTGTTTTTAATATTATCCATTGCCTGATAAAGGCTTATCAATTCAGCCGTATCTTCAAATAAATTCATCTGATAGCTTCCATGAACCAGATCTGTAAATCTTAAGCCAACCAGCCTTAACCGCATACGCCTTGAATAAATTTTATCAAAAAGTTCCAATGCAACTCTGGAAAGTGTATGATCTGCCGAAGTATAAGCTACGCGAGATTGTTTCGTTTCTGTATCAAAATTGGCGTATCTAATTTTAACTACAACTGTAGCGGTTAGCCATTTCTCTTGTCGTAGCTGATGTGCCAATTGTTCGGCCATACCGGAAATTAGCCTTTTCACTTCACTTATATCCGTTGTATCACTAGTGAATGTTCTCTCCTTAGAAATAGATTTTCTTTCTGAGTAAGGTACAACTGGTGCTTCATCAATTCCGTTTGCTTTTCTCCATAAATCAGAGCCATTCTTTCCAATCATTTTCTGCAGAACTTCAACAGGCATTTCAGAAAGTGTTCCAATAGTCCTTATTCCAACTCTAGAAAAAAGTCTAAAGGTGGCATCGCCCACCATAGGCATTTTTTTTATCGGCAAAGGTTTAAGGAAGGAATGTACATTAATGGACGGAATTTCTTGATGCCCATGCGGTTTAGATTCTCCGGTCCCTATCTTGCTTACTGTTTTATTGATTGAAAGCGCATAACTTATAGGCAGCCCCGTCTCCTTTTCAATTTTATTACTTAGTTCGTTGGTCCATTTATAAGCTCCAAAAAATTTATCCATTCCAGTTAGATCCAAGTAGAATTCGTCTATAGATGACTTTTCCATAACCGGTGCTTTCTCTTCGATAATTTCTGTTACAGTATGTGACATTTTAGAGTACAATTCCATATCACCTTTGACAACTCGCGCTTGCGGGCATAATCTCAAAGCCATACGCATTGGCATGGCAGAACGCACTCCAAATTTTCGTGCCTCATAGGAACATGATGATACAACTCCCCTATCTCCACCGCCTATTATCAGGGGAATTCCGTTGAGTTCAGAGTTCATAAGCCTCTCACAGGACACAAAAAAAGTATCCAGATCCATATGTACAATCGACCGTTCCATATTGCAAAATTAGATATATTTTTAACCAACAACATTAATATTTGTTGATATTTTTTGTATCAATTTTCATTTTTCGTGAAACCATGCACTTTCTCACGGATGAAAAATTTAAGGACAAAACAATTAGTTGGAAACGACAAAACTTGACGCATTAAAAAAGTCAAATACAAAATAATTTCTATAAAATATAACTATATACATTTATACTCAATATTTAAAAGAAAATCCCAGATTCAAAATCTGGGACAATTAATGGTATTATTAAATTAATCTTATTGTTTAGTAAAAATCAAATCTTTTGTTTCAGGAAGATATATTGTGTAGTCTAGGTTGGGTGGGCAGGAAACATCATTTCTTGTAGTAGTACCTGGGTTATACTCCCAAGAAAATTGAGTATCATTAATCCTTTTAAATACAACATCTCCAAGCCCAACACTACAATTTCCTCCCGCATATAATAAATCAATCTGTCCATTAGTTTTGGTTCCTAAACTTAAGATTGAGTTTTTAACTTCACCCTGCGGGTGATATGCATTATTTAAAGTAGTTTGTAAAATATTTCCATTTGAATCTCTTATTTCATATCTTACTAGAAGAATATCTGAAAAAAAGTTTCTTCCCCATTCAGAATAAGGTCTTTTTATTTCTTTGACAATATTTAATGTAATAATTTTGTTCTGAAAATTTGATTTCCATACGCCCACGTATTTGTTCAATTCATTATCTAAATCTTTAAAATAAGTATTTGCAGGTGAATTATAATCAGAAGTATTTAAAGGAAGTACTTGTTGTGCATTACAACTAATTAAGCCTAAGGATAAAGCAAGTAAAGTATATAGATGTCTTTTTAAAAGTGTTGTTGTTTTCATAATTTATATTTTTTTATTTTGGACACGGATCTAATATTGTACTTCCGTCTGAATTCATTTTAACTGTTGAAATCTTATTTGTGTCATCAACTTTTTGAAGGGTAACTTTATTATCTAATCCCATACTTTTTAATGTTGAGTAAAAAATTTGTTCTAACCCTTTGCTATTTAATTCCTTTTTCCCATTCACAATATTAACAAAACTATCAACTTTTAATAATTTATATGATTGAATTTTTTGGTTAATATTCCATGTATCAATCTGCAAATCAGAATAAGAGTTGATAGTTGGTATATCATTATGATTACCATTGAAGTATATTACATAATGGATATCGCCAGGAGCCATTACCCCCATATATCCATTTTCTGCATTTCCAACACTTTGATATCTTGCTATTTCAATTAAAGTAGAGATATCAGTTGCAGAAAACATATTTACACCAGTTCCAGTATGGTTATGATAACCACCATTCATTGTAGATGGATCTCCAAAATTTACGCTGTGTAAACTATTTTGAGTTGTTTGTGTAGGATCACCTGTTTTATTATCTCGCCATCCTTTTTCTCCTTTACCAGCAGTCATATGATTTTTCAAATCATCCGTAATAGCTTTGATTTTCTGGTTTTGTAATAGATCTTTAGTTTTTTCACAAGGATTCTCGTATTGGTTTTGTGTTTGACTACCACTACCACCGTAAGTATTATAGCCGCCACTCATTCCACCTCCAAGACCGCTGTTACTACCATAATCGACGTAAGGAGAATAATAATAGTAAGAGGGTCCCGGAATACTTTGATAAGTAGTAATTACAATTTCTTGTATTGTTTCTTCCTGTTCTTCAGCTCTTCCCTTTGAGGCTACTGAAGGTGAATTGTAATATTTTTGAAACTTTGAAATTACACTTTGTACCTCAGGTGAATCATTTTTTACAACAATAAAGTTCACCCAATCTCTATTTGGGTTCACTAAACCAATCAAAAATGCATTCACAGAACCATTTTTGATAATTGGGTAAGCAATTCCTTTTGTTGTTTCTCCATATGTTGTACTTCGGAGATTAAAATAAATATCGCCAACTTCCTCTTGAAACCTCTTTGTATAAGAAGGGTTATTGTTCATGAAATTTTCAATAATCTCTTTAAAAGGATGATGGTAACTGATGTATTGAGTGTTGCTTTTACCTGTTAATTTTTGTGCTAAATTGCTTTCAAACTTTGCAAAAGCAGTAATTTTCTCTCTTTCGGTTCTTTTTTCTTCTTGGACAGCTTCATCCGTTCGACAAGAATTAAAAAAGAATAGAACTGTCACCAATAGTAGTAACTGTAAAATAAATTTTTTGTTCATATATGTGTTAGAATTTAAAGTCCACTAATTTAAATATATTTTTTAAAACAAAATATCGGTTTCCGTAATGGATTTTAAATTTTTAAGATTTCTGCTATAACAAAAACTAATAACTCCGAATATTGAAATTAAATATGAGAATCCGTTTTCTACTAAAGTTTATAATTAAAAACTTCTCATAATTGAGAGGTAACATAGATTAAATATTCAGACAATTCGAACAAACTGAATAATTAAAGATACAAAAACCTCCAAAAAGGAGGTTAGATGCTAATGAGTTATAAAAAAGTGATGGGGTGTTAAACAAGCTTTCTCTTAAAAACTTGTCTGTTAATAAACAATGCGTATGCCAACAAGATCACTGTTTAAGGAAATCGTTCATTTTGTGGTATCTATTTATAACGAGGAAAATTTTAGAAAAAAACAATACCACATTTCGAATTTAATAAGCGATCTGGCATATAGCTTGATAGTGCATAAACCATATTTAAAACTAGCAATGGAGCCGATTGAGCAAGAATTAAACAATAATGAAGTTACAGTAACACTTGCACTTTTAAACAAGGATTTACAGGAAGTAATGAATCATTGTGTATTGTACCAATGGAAATATGAAATGATTGGTTCTTTTAATCTTCAAATAAATATACCTAAAGACTCTGTTCACTTGCTATTCTATTTAGGTCATAAGATCTTATCCGGGATCAATGCTCCGGCAAATAGCCAAACTTAACTTCATTATAGTAACAGGGATTTCCCATAGTAATAGCTCTAAGGGAAAAATTAATTCAATTATTTATATATTATCAACAAGAGAAAAAAATTTATAGGAATGAAATTTATTGGTATCCGAAACGCGGATTAATAAAATATTATTTTGAATCCTGCATACAGAAATTGATATGTTTGGGTATGACTATATGTATTGTATTGTCTAAACTTTTCCACAAGTGATCTATTACTTTCAGCAAGGCAAACCTTAGTTGATAGATTTAATTTGAAAAAATCTATATTTTACATAAAAATGCTGATATTTCTCAATATTTTTTACAGAATAAATAGTTAAATTATCATCAAAACAAACTGATTTTTATTAAAATTATCGATATAACAAACTACAAATTAAACTGTTAAATAAAGTTAACATATCATAAAATAATCAGCAATCATGCTCAGTATTTGACGTTTACAAAATCCCGTAAAAAAGATTTAATACTCAATTCAAAAATAAATAATCATCTTTGCAGCCTTAAAACTTAAACACGCTAGTTTATTTCATGAGCATTATTTTTAAAAAGCGACTACTTATAGCGCTTGTACTGCCTACGGCAGCCCTATACTATGGGCAGAGTACGAAGGATTCTTTAGAAAAATCTAAATCTATTGATGAGGTGATGTTGGTGGGTAGAAACCTTTCCCAAACAGCCAAAGAAAGAAAAACCCCTGTTGCAGTTTCCACGATTAAGGCAGCTGAAATTCAGGAGAAACTAGGAAACAGAGAGTTTCCTGAGATTATGAAGTCTACCCCATCGGTCTATGTTACGAAAGTAGGTGGAGGATTCGGGGACAGCAGAATCAACATGAGAGGTTTTGACGGTGCCAACATTGCAGTGATCATCAACGGACAACCGGTGAACGATATGCAAGGAGGTACTGTATACTGGTCTAACTGGACAGGTTTGGCAGATATTGCAAGCAATATTCAGATTCAGAGAGGTTTGGGAGCATCTAAATTTGTGGTCCCTTCAGTAGGTGGAACTATCAATATTGTAACCAAAGCAACTGATTCTGAGCAGAAAGCCATGATCAAGGCTGAAGCCGGTAACGACAACTACTCCCGATTATCTGCGATGTACTCTTCCGGATTAAAAAACAAATGGGGAACAACGGTATTGCTTTCCCGTTGGCAGGGTGATGGTTACATCAACGGAACTAAGGGAGAAGGGTATTCATGGTTTTTCTCTACAGGCTTTAAGCCGAATGAAAAACATGCATTCAACTTAATCGCAACCGGAGCACCACAGGTACACGACACAAGAAGGTCTTCTGCAACGGGAGCAAATGTAGCTACTCTACAACAATTCGAAACTTACGGAAGAAGATACAATCCCCAAACAGGGATGTTGAATGGTTCGCAGTTTAACCTGGCTCCTAACTTCTACCATAAGCCTATTGCATCATTAAACTGGGACTGGAATATTAATGATAATCTAAAATTATCCACCGTTGTTTATGGTTCTTGGGGACGTGGTGGTGGTGGTACCGGCCTTAACGGATCTATTAAAAACGCGAATGGGCAAACCATGAATTTCATGAATTATGGCCAGGGCGGAGACGGTACAATCAACTGGGATATGATTTCCCGTTATAACCAGGGTGGTATGGTAACTGATTATAATGGAAATAACTTCCAGAAAGGAACATTTATTGCTCCAGCAGGTTCTCCTACTGACTATAACGGACGAAATGTAGCTACCTTAAACGGAACCAATGGTATCGTAAGAAAACAAAGTATTAATGCTCATGACTGGTATGGTGTAATCGCAGATCTTAATTACAAAAAAAATAACTGGACTTTTAACGGAGGGATTGACCTTAAAACTTATAAGGGAGCATTGTATGACATTGTTACTGATATGCTGGGTTCTGATGCATTATTTGTTCCAAGTACGGCCAACTCTCCAAAAGGATATTATATTGATCGTACGGTAAAACCGGAACCTCTTACTAAGCTTAATGATGCTCAAAAAGTGTCTATTCACAACGAAGGTTTGGTAAAGTGGGCTGGTGTATATGGAATGGTTGAATATAGCTCTGAAAAACTTAGCGCATCCATCCAGGGATCGGTTTCTGAGCAATATTACAAGAGAAAAGACTATATGTTGTATACTCCCGGAAATCAGGAAACAAAATGGTATCACAAAACCGGTTATATTGTAAAAGGAGGCGCCAACTATAATATTGATGAGCACCACAATGTGTTTTTCAATACAGGAGTTATTTCAAGACAACCTCTATTCAATGCTTTATTCCCATCAAATCAGAATATTTATAACGATGCGAAGAACGAAAGAATATTCTCTATAGAGTTAGGATATGGTTTCAAGTCCCGTTATATAGATGTGAATATCAATGCCTACAGAACGCAATGGGATGACAGATTCATCTCAAGAACATTCAATGCGACGGCTGCAGATGTTGCCAAGTTCCCTCAGCTAGCTCTTGGAAATGCATATTTCTACAATGCTCTGAATGTTGGACAGGTACACCAGGGAGTTGAATTGGAAGCCAAAGCAAGACCTTTTTCTAACCTTAGATTGAGAGGAATGTTATCATTGGGTAACTGGAAGTACAAAGGAAATGCAAATTTCAATATTCTCGATGTTCAAAACAATCAGGAAATTGCGGGAGCAACAGGAACGATCAATATTAAAGATCTGAAAGTAGGTGATGCAGCGCAAACAACAGCAAGCATCGGAGCTGATTATAATATTACCAAAGCTTTTAGTATTGATGCTAACTGGGAATATTATGACAAGCTATATGCACAGTTCAACCCGATCAACTTCCTTACGGAGGCAGCAAGAGAAAAAGGGATTATAAAACTACCAAGTTATCATTTATTTGATGTAGGGGCAAGTTACAAGTTTGTAATTGATCAGAAAAAATCTTTAACATTAAGAGCTAACGTATACAACTTATTCAACAAGTATTATATTTCTGAATTAAGCTCTAATATCTTCGCCGGTGACAAAATTGCCAATGGCCCGGATGCAGGAAAGACCTACCAGGAAGCTGGTAGAGTTTATCAAGGGGTTGCCGATGGTAACACAGGATTCCTCGGCTTTGGAAGAACATGGTCTGTGGCAGCCACTTTAAGATTCTAATACAATCTTATTAATATAATGAACTAACAGAACCCGCTATTATTGGCGGGTTTTTTAATGTAAGAAATAAATGATAAATTAGACAACACAAAAAACTATCTCCTCTTTTCAATTGGATATGGACAAAGAAACTGCAGATTATATCATAAGATATTTCAAAGACCTTATGACTGATAACGAAAAGTTAGCTTTGAATTACCATATGTATACTTATAAAAGTTCTGATAGTCCCTACTTGAGAAGCATGATGATAGAAAAAGGTTGGATCAGCACCGATCCTCAAATAGTGGAACTTCTCCAAAATGGTTATGAAGAATTTGAATTAAATGTAGCTCAACGCATATTAGCTGACATTCCTGAAAAAATATTCTTTAACAATTGCCCCCAATGTTATAAACTTGCTCGGACTCCTTATGCAAGACAATGCCGACACTGTGGGTATGATTGGCATCACTTAACAGTAGCTCAATTTAAGCTTTCATATACTCACCAAATAACAAACAGGCACTTTTTCTTATTTGGACAGATTATAAAAGGCGAAATTAAAGTAGGGCAAAAAATAGACTTAACCTTATTGGGTCTCAACAAAAAGCCCATCATTGAAACTATTGAATTTGCTTTTAAACATAAAGACGGACAAGTATGGGAAGATATTGCATTGGGAACATATGTATTAACAGAAATGGAAAAGATGTATTTAAAAGATATCGGCTCTTTTCCATTACCCATTGATATTATTTGTGAATAGTCCAAAATCTTACAGATTAAGATTATATCTTCAACTTTAAAATCATGTTAAAAAAAGAATCACACAATTAGCATAATTCTTCTTTATATATATTGTAAAGCACTCTACATTATTATATTTTTCACAATGTATTTACTTAGAATTCTTAAGTTGTAATGCTCTCTGATAAAAAGACTGATTGGCAATTTTATCTTCTACTTCATCGATCGCTGCTAATAAATTGTTTCTATTATCGGTAATATCTCCCAGAATCTGTGACATCAGCTCCCAAACCGGCTTCATTTTATCAATCAGCTCTTGGCCTTTAGAAGTCAACATAAACATTCTTTTACGTTCATCCTGTTTATCTTTTTGCCATTGTATCAATTCCAGTTTTTCGAGTTCTTTAAGCAGAGTTATGGTGGAAGGATGGGTATATCCGATCTCGTTGGCAATCTCAACAACACTTGCTATTTCTTTTTTGTAAATAGTAAAGATCACAGGAAACCACTTAAGTTCAAAATCAATTCCAAATGCTTTGTAGATCATAGCACCATCTTTTCTCAGCTGTTCACTGAGGCGGTGAAGTCTGGTAGATATTGCAAGAATTCCTGCTTCGTTGATTACATTCATGTTAGTTAATCTTTAAATGGTAAAAAATATCATCGGCACTCATTACCGGAAATTTCGCGGGAAGATCTATTTTCTCCATTTTCGAAAAATGATTGCGTTCATAAAAACGCTGAGCTGCCTTCAATACAGTTATTGTTCCCAAATATAAGTCATCAATCCCTTTTTCATGACAGAAAGAAATTAAAATTTCCAACACAATCTGGGCAATATTAAATTCCTTCCCTCTGAATTCTTTTTTAACAAACATTTTTCGGATGGCTCCTGCCCTTTCATCAAACCTTACCAAAGCAATAGAGCCCACCAATTCATCATCAATAAAAGCACCCCAAAAATTACCGCCGCCTTCTTGGTAAAAACTTTCAATTTCTAATAAATCCGGTTGATCCTGTATTGTAATCGGAATATTAAATTCCTTTTGTTGAATCGTCAGAATCAAGTCTACTGCCTGCTCTGAGTAAGAATTATCTATTGTTCGAATCTCTATTTTCATAGTATTTATTATTTAAAGTACAAAACTACGTATTTAACTACATATATTCAAATGAAAATTTTTCGTATTTTTGAATTATAAAAACACAATGATGATATTACCATTTCTAATGTTTGCAATCGCATTCTGGTTAGGTTGGCAGAACCGTAGAAAATCTGCAATAATCTTATTTTTAGTGAGTATTTCACTCGTTATTATTTTGGCAAAATACCATATGATGGCTGAACTTAATCCTCAATTTTAAATCCGGAGTTTAGTATGAATAATCAAAATATTGCTTACATTAATATTTCAGGAATATTAATCGTTTCAGCTATTCTTACAGGAGTATATTATTTTCAAATAGTTTTAAATAAATCCCCTTGCCCTGTATGTTTATTACAGCAAATGTGTTTCTTCGGATTTATGTTTGGCCTTTTTTTAAACTTAAGATTCGGATTTAAGAGGATTCATTATGGATTATCAATTTTAAGTGGATTATTAGGAGCTTTCATTTCATTTTGGCAAATATTGATACATACCTCTCAGAACCCAACCGATCCAAGCAATGAAATCCTTGTTTTGGGAACACATTTATATAATTGGGCATTGATTGCATTTCTTTCAGGGATAGCAGCTGTTGTTTTTTTATTACTGCTTCCAAAACAGTTTGAAAAAACGGAAGATCATAGACTCAACCCCGTTTTTGACTTCTTAGCGAGTCTGGCATTTGGACTATGTTTTCTATTAGCGATAACTAACGAGTTAACTACCTTTTTAGAATGCTAAACTTATGCTCTTCGAAGGAAAATAAATATAAAAATCTAATAAATAACAGTTTTATAATCTTCTTTTAAAAAAAAACGTATGCTAAATAAATAGCATACGTTTTTAAAATTTTGTGGAAAAAAATTATTTCCATCCACCACCTAAAGCCTGATAAAGCTCTACGGCAGCTTTCATTTTGCTGTATCTTGCATTGGAAATGTTAAGTTCTGCATTTAAAGAATTAACACTTGCATTAAGCACTTCAAGATAGTTTGCCATTCCATAGTTTACCAATTCCTGAGAATAGTCTACTGATTTTTTGTAGGCATCCAGTTCTTTTTGTTTTAATTCAATAAAAGAATCCTGTACAGAAAATACTCTGATGGCGTCAGAAACTTCTTTTCCAGCCGTAAGAACTGTCTTTCTAAAGTTTAAATAAGCTGTTTCCTGATTGGCAAGACTCACATCATAATTGGTCTTGATTTGTCTCTTATTTAAAATCGGTTGAGCCAGCCCTGCCACCACGTTGGCAAACAAAGAGTTCACACTGAAAAGGTGATCGATGTCTACAGACTGAACCCCTCCGCTTCCTGTAATCTTCAATGTAGGATAAAACTGTGCTTTAGCTGCATTGGTCAATTCGAATGTATTCATCAAATTGTATTCTGCTCTCATCACGTCAGGACGATTAGCCAATAGCTGAGCCGGATATCCCAGTTTTAAATCAATCGGAAGATTCTGTCCTTCCAAAGTAGATCTTTCAATGGTATGAGATGGCTCACCCATTAAAAGGCTCATTGTATTTTCAAGCTGCTGAATCTGGGTATCAATATCGATCAATAGGGATTTAGCATTGAAAACAAGGGCTTCACTTTGTTGTACAGCTACTTCTGTAACAGTTCCTGAAAGTTTCAGCGCTTTGGTTGTTTCTAGATTTTTCTCACGTACAGCAATTGTTTCAGAGATAATCCTTTTCTGAGCATCGAAAGTCAATAATTGATAGTAAGCAGAAGCAATAGACGACACAAGACTGCTTTTTACAGCCCTATGAGCAGCTACAGTTCCTAAATAAGTTGCTAATTGTGCTTTTTCCTGAGCTTTCAATTTCCCCCAGATATCTGCTTCCCATCCAATACTGGCTGTAATATCAAATTGATTCACATATCTTCTTGAACCGATAATCTGTCCAAACTGAGTGTTGATAGACTGAGTCTGAAACGTATAGTTAGGACCAATAGAAACCGTTGGCTGGTAAGCTGCTTTACTTTGTTTCAGATAAGCTTCAGCAGAATTAATACTTTCCAGAGCAATTCTGATATCCAGGTTGTTTTCCAGAGCTTTGGAAATATGTCCCTGAAGTATCGGATCTGTGAAAATTTCTTTCCACGAAATGTTTGCAATACTCGCACTGTCTGAAGGAAGATTATCAGTACGGTAAAGCTTTTCGTCAACAACATTTTTCGGTCTTTCATATTCTTTTCGGGCCATACAAGATGAGATGGCTCCCAATATGAAGACGGAGAAAGTTATTCCTTTTATGATGTTTAATAAACTCTTCATTAGTTAAAATTGGAAGTTAAATCCAGATCTTAGAAGTCAGGTTTTAAATCAACGTCTCACTTCTAAGATCAGAATCATTATTTTTTATTCTGCTAAATTGATCTCTTCTTTTTTGATAGGCTTTATTCTTTCCTGCAATGTCTCAAAAATGACATACAGAACCGGAATTACAAATAAACCTAAAACAGTTCCTATCAATAGCCCGATTGCTGCACCCGTTGCAATAGATCTGTTCCCCACAGCTCCAATTCCACTTGCCAGAACTAACGGTAATAGACCGAAGATAAAAGCAAATGAGGTCATCAGAATCGGTCTTACCCTGGCTTTAGCGGCGTTGATTGCAGACATGACAATGGTCTCTCCATGATGTCTTCGCTGAACAGCAAATTCAACAATAAGGATCGCATTTTTCGCCAGTAGTCCGACAAGCATAATCAGGGCAATCTGGAAGTAAATATTATTTTCCAAGCCCATCACCTTTTGTCCAAAGTAAGCTCCCATTACCCCAAGAGGGAGAGAAATCACAACGATCAGCGGCAGAATATAACTTTCATACTGCGCCGAAAGAATAAAGTAAACAAAGATCAAACTCAGCCCGAAAATCAGAAGCGTTTGAGAACCTGAATTTAGTTCTTCTCTTGTCAACCCGGTAAATTCTACTGCGTAGTTTTGATTCAATGTTTCTTCAGCAACCTGCTGTACAGCAGCAATGGCATCCCCTGAACTGTATCCGTCAGAGTTGGCTCCTGTTACTTTCACTGAAGTAAACAGGTTATAACGGCTTACAGATTGTGGGCCATATGCTTTTTTCAAAGTTACAAACTGTGAAATCGGAGACATAATACCAGAACCTGTTCTTACGTAGAGCTCGTTCAGATTTTCGATGTTCTTCCTGTTTTCAGGAAGTGCCTGTACCATCACTCTGAACTGTTTTCCGTATTTAGTAAAGTCGGCAGTATAAATTCCTCCTATATATCCTTGCATCGTAGCAAGAATGTCACTTACTGAAACTCCAAGCTGCTTGGATAAAGGAACATTAATATCCATCTGATACTGAGGATATTTTGTATTGAATGAAGTTTGTGCAAACTGAATTTCCGGTCTTTGCATCAACTTGCCGATAAATTCATTGGTCTTATTATCAAGGTCAGCATATTCACCCCCTGATTTATCCAATAACACCATTTCAAAACCGGCACTGTTACCAAATCCGGGTACACTTGGAGGTTGGAAAAATACCACTTTAGCGTCAGGGACAGCACCTGAAATTCCGAATAAGCTTTTTGTAATATCTTCAGAACTTTGTCCAGCTCCTTTTCTTTCTTCAAAAGGCTTCAGCTTGATAAAAGCAAGCCCGTTATTGCTCCCGTTTCCGGATAAGAAACCTCTACCTGTAGAAATCGTGACATTCTGTACTCCCGGAACTTTCATTGCTTTGGCCTGAAGTGTTTTCAATGCATTATACGTTCTCTCCATAGAAGCTCCCGGAGGAAGCTGTACATCGGTAAAAATAATCCCTCTGTCTTCAGTAGGTACAAACCCTTTTTTCATACTGCTGCTTGCCCAGAATAAAATACCTCCGGTAACAGCAAAAATAATAAGAGTAACCCATTTATGTCTTAACAGAAACACAAATCCTCTTCCGTAACGCTCAGTTGTTGTTTTAAAAGCAATATTAAACTTATAGAAAAACTTCTGCATTATGTTTAAGTTCTTATATTCTGTATGGTGCTCTGCGTGAGGTTTTAAGAATAATGAACATAAAACAGGGCTCAATGTTAACGCGTTAATAGCAGAAATGATGATTGCTATGATCAGCGTAATTCCAAACTGCTGATAGAATACCCCTGTAGGACCGGTAATAAAGGTCACGGGGATAAATACTGCCGCCATTACCAAAGTAATAGAGATAATAGCTCCTGTAATCTCATCCATCGCTTCCACTGTTGCTTTTTTAGCATCAGAAATACCGTGCTCCATCTTCGCATGAACGGCCTCGACGACTACAATCGCGTCATCCACCACAATACCAATAGCCAGTACCAATGCAAACAAGGTTAACAGGTTTAAGGAATATCCGAATAGATTCAGGAAGAAGAACGCCCCTACAATAGATACCGGAACCGCAATGGCCGGGATCAGAGTAGATCTGAAATCCTGAAGGAAAATATAAACCACAATAAATACCAATATGAAGGCTTCGATAAGGGTATGCACTACCTTTTCAATAGAAGCATCAAGGAATTCGTTGGTATCAAAGTTAAAGGTATATTTAATTCCTTTAGGGAAAGTACTTTCTGCAGATTTAAGATATGTTTTGATATTTTTAATGATCTCCTGTGCATTAGAACCCGGCGTCTGGAAGATCCCCATACTGATGGAAGGATTGTTTCCGTTTTCTCCGATTCCTGTATAAGACTGGCCTGCCAATTCTACTTTAGCAACATCCTTCAACATCAGGTTTTGCCCGTTTGCAAGAGATTTAATGATGATATTATCGTACTGTTCTTTATCGTTGAACTTTCCTACATACTTGATGATGTATTCAAAAGAGCTTCCGCTGTTTTGGCCAATAGAACCTGCGGCAGCTTCTCTACTCTGCTCATTGATTGCATTGGTAACATCTGTAGGAGTTACACTGTACGCAGCCATTTTTGCCGGATCCAGCCAGATTCTCATAGAGTAGTTTTTACCTCCGAAAACATTGGCATCCCCTACACCATTTACCCTTTTCAGGTTTGGAATAATATTGATATTCAAAAAGTTCTGAAGGTATACGTCATCAAGATCTTTATTTTCAGAATAGAAAGACATATACATCAATGCACTCGTCTGCTGCTTTTGGGTAACAACCCCTGAACGGGTAACTTCGGAAGGCAATAAAGGGGTGGCTCTGGCCACACGGTTTTGCACGTTTACCGCAGCAATATCCGGGTCAATTCCTTGTTTGAAGAAAACCTGAATCTGTGCAGAACCATCATTTCCTGCTGAAGAAGTAATGTAATCCATTCCTTCTACACCATTGATCTGCTCTTCCAAAGGAACGACCACACTTTTCATTACAGTTTCCGCATTGGCACCCGTATAGTTTGCTGTAACACTTACTGTGGGAGGAGCAATATCCGGATACTGTGTAACCGGTAACGAGATCAGCCCTAAAATACCGAGAATCACAATCAAAATTGAGATTACAGTAGATAAAACCGGTCTGTTAATAAAGTTTTTTATCATTAGAATTTCGGTTTTATTGATTGAACAAGACTATCCATTTTGATGGGCTTCGGTTTCACAGCTGTTCCCGGTTTCAGACCACCAATACCGGCAGCAACTACAGTTTCACCTTTATTAACTCCTGATTTGATCAAAGCCATATTGTCAATTCTGTCAATAACATTGATCACTACGTTTTTAGCTGTATCTTTTTCTACTTTGTAAACGTACACAATACCTTGTTGTTCATAAGTAGCACTTTCCGGTACAACGAGTACATTGTCATAATGTTGAGGGAATCTGATGGTGCCGCTGTTACCATTACTCAAAAGTTTCTGAGCATTAGAAAAAGCAACTCTGAACTGGATGGTCCCTGTTGTAGGATCTATCTGACCTGTAATAGCTTCAATTCTTCCTTTTTCAGGGTATAAACTTCCATTGGCTAACTGAAGTTCCACCATCGGAAGGTTTTTAATTTTTTCAGACATAGAGGCTCCCGGTGCTTTCTCAAGGAAATCAAAGTATTCCTTTTCATTCATTGCAAAGTATGCAAAGATCTGAGACGTATCGGAAATGGTTGTCAGAGGAGTCTGATCAGAGGGTCCTACCAAACTTCCAACTTTTAGCGGAAGTCTTCCTACTACCCCTGAAATAGGAGCACGAATGATAGAATATCCAATATTTGCTTCTACTCCTTTATAATTTGCTTCTGCCTGCTTTTTTCCTGCATAGGCCTGTTGTAGCTGTGCCTGAGCCTGAGCAAGATTAGCCTGAGCAGTCTGCAATTGTACATTACTGATAATGTTTTTCTGAACCAATGGTTTTAGTTTATTAACTTCAACCTGAGCAGCATTTACAGAAGCCTGAGCAGCAGCAATAGTAGATTCTGCAGCTCCGATTCCGGCTTTGGAAGCCGCCGCATTTTCAGTAAGGATATTAGTCTCCAAACGGAATAAAGGTTGCCCTTTGGTAACATATTGCCCTTCATCCACAAGCAATTGGGTAATATATCCTTGTATCTTTGCACGTACATCATTGTTTACTCTACCTTGAATGGTAGCCGGAAACGTCTGATAACCCACTATATTTTTTGACTCCACTGAAACAACAGGATACGGCTTGGCACCATCTTGTTTCGGAG
Organism: uncultured Chryseobacterium sp.; assembly: GCA_963518055.1. Classification (GTDB taxonomy): domain Bacteria; phylum Bacteroidota; class Bacteroidia; order Flavobacteriales; family Weeksellaceae; genus Chryseobacterium. The sequence goes on along the minus strand of CAUQIC010000004.1, from coordinate 241,926 downwards.
CTTCTTTTTTGCAGGCAGTCAGAGAAAACGCTGCAATAGAAAGTATAACTAGCTTATTATTCATTTTATAGTTTATTAAGAGATTCCTGAATATTTTGTATGTTTTTGTTTAAGAGTGCTTTGTAGTTGTCTATTCTTTCATTGTATCCATCGTCGTTATTTTTTTTAAAGTTGTTTAAATCATCTAATAGTTTTAATTCGTCCTTCATTTTTCGGACAATTTTTTCGAATCGAATTTTCTTGTATTCGTCATTGATAAAAAAATACCGTTTTCGCTCATCCATTTTATTGTGATCTACAATCAGCTCTGCATTTAAAAGCAGAGAAATGTTTGTAGAGACAGAGCTTTTGCTTGCAGAAAGTACTTCAACAAATTCGTCAAAAGTAATTCCTACTTTCTCATAATCAAAAAGAAGGTAGGAATAAATTTTTGAGGCTAAAGGGGGTAGGCTAAACACGGTGCCATAGAATTTTACGGCATCCTGGAAAATTTTTTCATCAATTTCTATACTTTGGTGCATAATATACAAATTTGAGCAAAAGTAGAAATTAGTTCAGAACCAAACGAACAAACGCGATAGAGTTTATAAATACAGTTTGTTCTAAAAATTCAATGGAAATGAATTTAACTTTTTACTTAAATTATAATCTTTTCATAAGCTTTTCTCATTCCATCTCTTAAAAGGACTTCTCCACAATAGGAATATCCTTTTCCTTCGAGAATCTTCAACATCGCAATATTATCGTGATTGGTATCTACTTTTACACTTTGAATTGCCTTCGATCTTGTGAAGTCTTCAATATGGTCAAATAATTTTTTTACCATACCCTGCCCTGCAAATTTTCCATCCACTGCGACTCTGTGAACGACAACAAATTCACCATCACTCAACCAGGCTCCTTCAATTTTACTGTAGGCAGGTTCATCATTTAGAATCAATGCTGCATAAACTGCAATCTCTCCATCCACAGTTAAAACATATGCAAATCCTTTGGCAATATCACTTTCAACGGTTCCAAGATTCGGGTATCCGTTTTGCCATTGGGTACTTCCATCCTGCTTCCTTCTTTCAATAGACTGCTGAAGAATTTCCCAAATAATGTTTCTGTCTTCAATCTCCGCTTTTCTTAGTTTAATTTCTGAGTTCATTGTTTGTAAGATTTAGATTAAAAAATCTTCAAAGGTTAAAGCATAAACTGCTATCTCTGTTTAAAACTTTTCCTTTGAATGTCTCTGAAAGACTTTTAATCATTTTAAGTGTTTAGTTTTTAATCGTTTATCAACTTATTTAATCAATTAAAAAACCGAAAATTAATAAGAATTAATTTTCGGTTCGAAGTAGTAAAATTTAAAATTATGAAATTGTTTTATTGATTTTGATTCTGTTGAATAAAAGCATCAATAATCTCGAATGCTTTCTTTTCATCTTCCAAATCTACCATAAGCTTTAACGATGTCGCTGTGGGCGTAGTAGTAAATGTAAGATATCCATTTTCAACGGTGTTTGTAATTTGCGCATCATCCAATTTAGACTTAACCAACTGTATTTCTGAAGGGTTATCACTTTCAAAAACCGATACTCTCGTGCTTCTTTCCATATTCTAACTGTTTGAGTATCTAAATGTACAATGTTTTTTCGAAAATTACAAATCTTTGGTTTTAAATTTTATTAATATTATTTTCAATTTTATCTAATGCCAATTGAATCTCTTCTCGGCTTACATTAAGGTGTGGTCTAAAGCGTAAAGACTGATCACCACAAGATAAAATGATTAAACCATCATTGAATAATTCATTCATTAAATGGTTTCTTTGTGCTGCCGAAGGCAAGTCGATGGCGCACATTAATCCTCTTCCTCTGGCATTAGAGATTTTCTCAGGATATTTCGCGGCAAGGTTTTGCAGACTTTCCAGCAGGAACTCTCCTACCAGTCTTGCATTTTCTACGAGATTTTCTTTTTCAATAACTTCCATTACCAATTGGAAACGAAGCATATCGATAAAGTTCCCTCCGAATGTAGAATTGATCCTTGAGCTTTCTCTGAAAACATTATTGGAGATCTCGTCAAATTTTTCTTTATTGGCCAGAACTCCACAAACCTGTGCTTTTTTACCAAAAGAAATGATATCCGGTTTTGCTGTAAAATGCTGGAATGCCCACATTTTACCTGTAATTCCGATTCCGGTTTGAACTTCGTCAAAAATAAGTAAGATTTCGTTGTCATCACAGATTCTTCTTAATCCCAGTAAGAACTCATCTCTGAAATGGTTGTCTCCTCCTTCAGCCTGAATAGGTTCAATGATGATACATGCCACTTTATCAGGATTCATCAAAATAGCTTCTTCAATCTGTAACAAGGCCAGGTTTTCATTCTTGATGGTTTCCTCCAGATTAGCTTCTGTAATTGGGAATGTTAATTTGGGATTTAAAATCCTCGGCCAGTTAAACATTGGGAAATATTGGTACTTTCTAGGATCAGAAGTATTGGTTAAGCTTAATGTGTAACCACTTCTTCCGTGGAAAGCTTGTTTGAAATGAATACAGATTCCAGCCTCAGTCTGAAGTCCTTTTTCAAAATTTTTACGGGTCTTCCAGTCGAAGCATGCTTTCATAGCATTTTCAACGCCCAAAGTTCCGCCTTCGATAAAGAAAGCATATTGTAATTCTTCAGGAATAACCACTCTTTCGAATACTTCCAAAAAGTGAGCATATTCTTCTGAATACACGTCAGCCAAAGTAGGTTTATTCACTGCCATTTTCCCCAACCATTCTGACCTTTCAACAAGATAAGGATGATTATATCCTACGGAAGCTGAAGCAAACATTGAGAACATATCCAGGTATTCTCTGTCTGTTAATTTGTCGTAAAGCCAAGATCCATGTGATTTTTCAATATCCATCACGAAATCGAAGCCGTCTGCCAAAACGTGTTTTCCTACTGTTTCTTTTACTTTATTTGCTTTTATATCTAATGTCTGTTCCATAATAAATTGATGTGTGATTTAATAAATGAATGATGAAGTGATATGATGAAGCACTTCATCATTCGGTTATTAATTTTTGTTTTTTGTTTTTTTTCAGCTTTAAGTAAAGCTTTTATAGATCAAATTTAATACCTTGTGCCAAAGGAAGTTGAGCAGTGTAATTTATAGTATTAGTTTGTCTTCTCATATAGTATTTCCAAGCGTCAGATCCTGATTCTCTTCCACCTCCGGTTTCTTTTTCTCCACCGAAAGCACCTCCGATTTCAGCTCCTGAAGTACCAATATTAACATTGGCAATACCACAATCTGAACCTGCATGTGAAAGGAATAATTCTGCTTCTCTAAGGTTCTGAGTCATGATTGCAGAAGAAAGTCCCTGAGGCACATCATTCTGAATTGCAATGGCTTCTTCTAGTGTTTTGTACTTGATGAGATATAAAATGGGTGCAAAAGTTTCATGCTGTACAATTTCATAAGAGTTTTTCACTTCTGCAACGCATGGTTTTACATAGCATCCGGACTCATATTCTTTCCCACTTAAAACTCCGCCTTCTACAACGAACTTACCTCCTTCTTTCTTACATTTTTTAAGAGCTTCTTCGTATTGATTTACAGCATCAGTGTCAATTAATGGACCTACATGGTTCTTTTCATCTAATGGGTTTCCTATTTTCAGCTGCCCATACGCTTTCGTTAATCTTGCTTTTACTTCATCATAAACACTTTCATGAATGATAAGTCTTCTTGTAGAGGTACATCTCTGACCTGCAGTTCCTACAGCTCCGAAAACAGCTCCGATAATAGACATATCAATATCAGCTTCTTTTGTAATGATAATCGCATTGTTTCCTCCCAATTCAAGGATTGACTTTCCGAATCTTTCTGCCACTTTAGAAGAAACCATTCTTCCTACTCTCGTAGAACCGGTGAATGATACCAGAGCAACTCTTTTATCATCTACCAGCTTCTGCCCGATTTCATGGTCTGAGACTAATACACTTGAAATTCCTTCAGGAAGATTATTTTCCTTTAGAACTTCAGCCATAATATTCTGACAGGCAATCGCACAAAGTGGTGTTTTCTCTGACGGTTTCCAAATGGTAACGTTCCCACAGATCCATGCTAACGCAGTATTCCATGACCATACGGCTACCGGAAAATTAAATGCTGTGATGATTCCAACTACTCCAAGAGGATGGTATTGCTCATACATTCTGTGACCAGGTCTTTCTGAATGCATTGTATAGCCTTGAAGTTGTCTGGAAAGCCCTACTGCAAAATCACAGATATCGATCATTTCCTGTACTTCTCCCAATCCTTCCTGTAATGATTTACCCATTTCATAAGAAACAAGTTTACCAAGGTCATCTTTGTATTCTCTTAATTTTAATCCCAGCTGTCTTACGATCTCTCCTCTTTTAGGAGCGGGAATGAGTCTAAATTCCTGAAATGCCTTTTGAGCAGTTTCAATTACTTTGTCATAATCACTTTCTCCGGAAGTCTTTACTTTAGCAATCAATTTACCATCTGCCGGTGAGATGCTTTCTATAGTCTTTCCTGAAGCGAAAAATTTCCCGCCTGTGGAAGTCCCTTTATTCTCATCTTTAATACCTAGGTTCTTGAGTGATTTTTCGATTCCGAAATCCTTTACTTTTTTTGACATAAAATCTTACTTTTCGTTCTCTCTAAAGATAAAAATATTATGCGAACCTCAAAACTTTAATTTTTTACTATGTTTTTTATTTGGACTAATTATAAACATGCTTATCTTTGCAGGGTAATCTTTTTGACATTCACCAATGGAAAATTCACAAGAAAATAACTCAAAGCTTAAAAAATGGTTCAAGCGTGTGGGATGGGCAGGATTGGCTTTCTTTACTATTAAAGGTTTGGTTTGGCTCGTAATATTCTACTTTGGAGCAGATACTCTTCAAAGTTGTATAAAATAAAAAAGCAGAGAATATTTCTCTGCTTTCTTTTTGTTAGATTATCTACAATTTATTCTTTCTTTTTTCTCCCGGAATTAACCAGACTCTGATGCAGCAAATATTCAATCTGCCCATTCACACTCCTGAATTCATCATTCGCCCATTTTTCCAGGAGTTTATAAGTAGCCTCATCTATTCTGATGACAAAAGATTTTTTACTTTTGCTTTCTGAAGAGTTCTGAGCTTTTTCTGATTTCATTTTCCTGTTTTTTAACAAAGATTCTATGAATATTATCCTCCGGATTACTAAACCGGAAATCGTTCATCATGGTATTTTAATTATATAAAGTTCCAGCATTTAATATGGGAGTTGCAGCTTTTTCACCACAAAGAACTACCATTAAATTACTTACCATCGCTGCTTTCCTTTCGTCATCAAGTTCAACAATATTATCTTCTGAAAGCTTTTTTAGCGCAAGATCTACCATTCCTACAGCACCTTCTACAATTTTAGTTCTTGCGGCCACAATTGCTGTAGCCTGCTGTCTCTGAAGCATTGCCCCGGCAATCTCTGAAGCATATGCTAAGTGAGATATTCTTGCTTCCTGGATAACAATTCCGGCTTTTGAAAGACGATCTGTAAGTTCCTGTTCTAAGATAGAATTGATCTTATCACCTCCTTCTCTCAAAGTAATAGGCGCATGATCATCTTCTAAATTATCATAAGGGAAACTCATTGCTAAATGACGTACTGCTGCCTCACTCTGCATTTTTACAAAGTCAGAATAACGCTCAACATCAAAAGCGGCCTTATAGGTATCACCTACTTTCCATACAATTACCACAGCAATTTCAATGGGATTTCCCATTTTATCATTGACCTTCAATGTCTGCCCCTGCAAATTTTCAGAACGCAGTGACATTTTTTGTGATGAATACAGAGGATTGATAAAAAACAATCCATTGTCTTTTACCGTTCCTACATATTTCCCGAAAAAGTTTAAGACTCTCGAATGATTTGGCTGAATAATCATTAATCCTTTTAAGAAAAAGCAAGAAAGCAGAAAGCAGAGCATAGCGACAATAACATAGGTAATACTCTGATCAACTCCGGAAATAAAAAGATAGGCTGAAACCACAAATAAAGCCAAACAAATGACTAACGTAATATAGCCTGACATAGGTTTTAATGTTTTTTCCATGATTGAATTTTTTAGTTTGATATTATTTTGATATCATAAAGATAGTAGTAATATTTGGATTTTAAATGGTAAATTTTATTTTTTGAATGTGTGGTGTGTTTCAGGATACGGGGAATTCACATGTAAGTAATCCTAGTTTTTACAATAATTGCCACCTGAAAAACCCCAGGACCCAAAAGGTTTTATAAGTTATTGCATATTATTGTTCGCAAGAGCATTTTACTAAACAATGGATACAACCGGCAGAACGAATTGCCGCAGAGAATGAAAGATTAAGGAAAGCTTATAAAACTACAGATCTTATTTAGATTTACAAAAGAGAATCTATGGTTAAAATTTTTTGGAATTTAATTCTTGAAACACAGACTAACTTATCTTTCATGTATTATGTATACAAAAAATCCCGGAAATGAATTCCGGGATTTTATATTTTTAGGGTAAGAAGATTATTTCTTCGTTAAAACTTTAAACTTGAAATAAGAAACTGCTGATAAGGTAATCATTGATGCAATTCCGATGTATACCCAAGCCGGAACAGGAACAGGATCTCCTGCTGCATATGAGTGAAGTCCGCTTAAGTAATAGTTGACTCCAAAATAAGTCATTACCATTGAACAGAAGGCAAACATAGTCGCTACATGGAATGCCCATCTGCTTCTCAATCCAGGTACTAATCTCATGTGAAGTACAAAAGCGTATACCATAATCGAGATAAAAGCCCAAGTTTCTTTTGGATCCCAGCTCCAGTATCTCCCCCAAGACTCATTGGCCCAGATGCCTCCTAAGAAATTTCCTACCGTAAGAGCAAAAAGACCAATTGTCAGTGACATTTCAGAAACAATTACTAATTCTTTCAGGGTTGTATCATGGTGAATTTTATAGGTTTCTTTATTTGAAATAATATAGAATACCAGAGAGATTACTGCAATGATCATCGACAACGCAAAGAAACCATAACTTGAAGTAATAATCGCTACGTGAACAATTAACCAGTAAGATTTTAATACCGGAACAAGCGGGGTAATTTGCGGATCAAGGGCAGAACCTCCATGTGCAAATCCCATCATGATAACTGCTACCATAAATCCGGATGCAGGAATCAATGCATTAGAATTTCTGTAAAGGAATAATCCGGCTGTAATCCCTACCCAAGAGATAAAGATGATTGCCTCATATCCGTTACTCCAAGGTGCGTGGCCTGAAATATACCATCTTGCCACAAGGCCTAAGAAATGGCATATATATCCTATTAAACCAACTGCAATAATTGCTTTTATGATCTTATTTAATACTTTGTTCGGTTTGAATAATTCAACAAATCCTAAGATTAAAAGAAGTCCTCCTACAAGCGTATAGAAGATCAATAATTTAAAGTTAATATCTGCTTTATTCATGAAAACCTCAAGGTCTACTTTAGATTTTGCAGGAACAACAGCCTTACCCCATTTTTGCTGGTAATCAGAAAGCTTTGTCAATTCTGTATCAGCTTTGCTCCAATCACCTGTTTTCTGTGCTGTAAGCGCCTCTGCAAAGTAAGGTCCCATTACCTGCTGAGACTCCATATCTGGTTCAAATTTCTGATCCAACCATGAATGCCATGTGTGATTCGCATCATTCTTAACGGGAACGATTCTCATAAATTGTCCACTGAAAAACTCATTGAAGATCTGTACTCTTTCGTTAACAGCAATTACTTCTTTATCATAATTTGTCTGTTCAGCCGGCTTTTTACGAAATGCTATATTGTAATCATGCTCTAAAATATAAGTAAGATTGCCATTTGCATCTGCCGGGAAAAGATTCATTAATGAGGTATAATCATCATCATTAGCCTTTGTTTTCTTTTTCAATTCGTCACCTCCTTTTGATCCGATTTTAATCATAGGAACCATCGTCCAGCTTGGAGTATCTGTATTGATTGAAAGAAACCATTGGTTAGCCGTTAAATACTTTCCGTCTGTCCCTTTAAACTCATCTTTTTTGTATAATTTTCTCAATACATCTAATGCTTCTGTATTGATAGGTACAATTCTTCCTTCAAAATTCTGTACCAAAAGATACCCAAATTTATCCGCGTGCTCTTTACTAATTTTATTTCTGGCAATGATTTCATCAGGAGAAATTGTTCTCATTTTCCCCATTGGGGTTGCCAGCGAATTTTGTTTTGGAGAGGCCCCATCAAGTGGCTGAGCTTCCAGCGGCTGTGCATGTGTATGCCCATCACCTTCTATATGAACATGTTCTCTGCTACCATCAGTAGTACCATGAGTTTCAATTTTCTGAGCATTCAACCCTAAACTTAAGAATAATAAAAGGACTGCTGCTGCTTTCTTTTTCTTTTTGTTTGCATCAGTAAGCATTTTATTTAATTTCCAGAAATGTGTTCCTTTCCAGAAGAAAATGATAAACATTCCTAAGAACAATAAGGTGTATCCGATATAAGAGATCAGGGTTCCCCAATAATCGTGGTTTACAGAAAGTACGGTTCCCATTCTGTCCGGGTCAAAGCTCGACTGGAAGAAACGGTATCCTTTATGGTTTAGAACGTGGTTCATATAGATTTTATAAGGAGTTTCTTTTCCTTCGTCAATAATTTTTACATGACTTTCATAAGCACTTGGAGATGAGCTTCCCGGATAAGTTTCCATTACGAAATCATCCAGTTTCAATGCAAAAGGAGTATTGTAAACTTTAGGTCCGAATCCCACCATGATATTTAATCCATCCATGGTAACTTGTTTATAAGCATTTGGATTTCCTTTTTCAACAGAAAGATCAACGATTTGTTTTGTTTTTGGCCCCTGCAACTCTATTTGAAGCATATCAGGAACATTTACATCTTTCTTTCTATCGCCTTCAATAGCCATTAGTCTTCCTTTTTTAAGACCTTCAGGAACTACTAATTTCAGTTCATTAATTGTATATAAACTTCTTAAGGCCAAAGGCTGGAATTCATCTTTTGTTGTATTCCCTGTAGCTTGAGTTGCCATAGTCATATAGCTTGCATCTACAGGAGTTTTGATGAATAATTTTCCTCCTTCATTTTTGAATTCTACAGCTCCTTCAATAGCTCTGTTGAATGTGACCAAAGTTCCGTTAATAGACTTGGTCTCCCCTGGTTTAATATAAATATTCTGTCTTCCGGTGTTTCCTGTTGAAACAAGGTGAAGATACTCAGCGCCATTCGGCTCTGCTAACAGGCTGTCTTTTTTTCTTTGAATGTATTCCTTTGCAAAAACTTTCACTTCTTTCCCATGGAAGTCATAGGTAGCATTGAAGTCTTTGTGTAAGGGAGACATCAGATAAGGAACATCTTGATAGTTCAAAACATCTCCTTTTTCTTCGATCTGAATTTTAAAGAAGTTTTTATCTGTTACGATTTCGTTGGAAGTTTCTCCTTCCCTGATGTGCATCTGTCCTTCAAAACTGATGTATCTTGTAATCGCACCTCCGATAAAGATAAAGATAAAAGCCAGGTGGAAAATTAAAACGGGCCACTTTTCTCTTTTCCAAAGTCTATATCTTCCGATATTTCCTATGAAGTTGAGAATGAGGAGAACCATAATAAGTTCGAACCATTTGGCTTCATAAATTAATGCTTTTGCTGTAGGAGTTCCGTAGTCGTTTTCTAAGAACGTTGCATAAGCCATTGCAAATGCGTACACCAGCAACAATACAGCCATTGTTCTGGTTGAGATAAGAATATCTTGGAGCTTCTTCATGATTTATTGTACTTGACATGCAAAAATAAGGATGATAAAGTACAAAGAGCTTAAAAAAAACTGTTTTTTATCATTTTGGCGCGCGTTTTGCTTATTTTGAACCATTCTTAATAACTCTCATAAACATTAGGAAAAATTCAATTTATAAAACCGAAACATTACAGATTCATTATGACTATATCGGCGATTGAATTATTCTATACCACAGATTTAACCTTTATGCAAAACATTCACAATAAGACAATTATAAAAATAACAAATCTAAAAGTGATACGTTTATTTTTCCAGGGATATTTTCTTTCTGATCTTACTTAAAAATTCATGAGTAATCCCCAAATAGGATGCTACTTGCTGTTGGGTCAGTTTTTGTTCCAGCCCCGGATATTTTTCTAGAAACTCCAAATAACGTTTGTCTGCTGTCTTACCGGTTAAGGAGAGAATTCGTCTCTGTAATGCGACCGATGATTGTTGATTCATAATCCTGAAAAGCTTTTCAACCTTAGACATGCTTTCATACAAAGCCTCTTTATCTTTTTTTGAAATCATCAAGACTTCACTATCATCAAGAGCTTCAACATTCAATAGAGAAGGAACAGAATTGATCAGACTGTCCAAATCTGTAATCCACCATTCTTCAACAGCAAAATATAAGGTCTGTTCAAAACCCTTTTCATTCAGATAGTAAATTTTAAAACAACCATTCAGCACAAAACCTTCAAAAAGGCAGTACTCCCCTTCTTTGAGAGCAAATTCTTTCTTTTTAAATTTTTTTAATTCAAAAGATTTTGCAAACTGAATATATTCTTCTTCAGAAAGATCAATATACCTGCTAATATTTTTATACAGTAAATCTGACATATATCTTAAAAAAATAAAGATACCATTATTACGGGTATCTTTATTTTTTGTCCTGTATTGAAATTATTTTGCATTCAAAAGATCATCGGTACTGACAACATGGGCATAAAGATCTCCCAAAGCAGATATTCCTGCTAAAAAAGACTTTTGCACATCTTCTGCGTATACGATCTCCCCCTTCAATTCTCTATCTCTCGTTGCAGTAGCATTTCCCACAATGGTATTCTTAAACCCAAAATCAAAAGCAGCTCTTGTTGTCGATTCTATGCAAACATCCGTCATCATTCCGGCAATTACCAGATTGTTAATATTTTTTGATTGGAGATATTCTAAAAGATCGGTTTCTCTGAAGCTGTTTGGGAAATGTTTAATGATTACCTTTTCAGCTTTTTGCGGCGAAACAAAAGAGTTTATTTCTGCTCCAAAAGTATTGGGGAGGAAGAACGTTGCTCCATCATTTGTTGAAATATGCATAATATGAATAACGGGAAGATTATTTTTCCGGAAATATTCCAAAATCTGTTGCGCATTCCTTCCGGCCTTTTCTGCTCCTTTTAGTTCCATTTTTCCTCCAGGAAAATAGTCGTTTTGTACGTCGATAATTAATAATGCAGTGTTTTCCATTTTTCTTTTCTATTGTGCGTTTATTGATCCTATTGAAATTAAAATCAGGCATAGAGCCAGCGTTTGTTTACATATATTTTTCATTGATTTATTTATAGATCAAAATTACTGAGAGTCTACTTCCTGACATTTGAACTAGTTCAAAAAATACAACTATTCATATCTTAACAAATGGTGTTTTCAATTAAAAAGGAGCTGTTTCAAATTTGAAACAACTCCTTTTTAATTATTTTAAGATATTTGCCTATTTCCAATAGCTCCACTTTAAGCCATCAAAAACAGCTACAGCTTTACCTACAGTGTCATAGCACATCATTCCCGGATATGGACTTTTAACGTTCAAATGAGGAGATGCAATTTTTGGAAGTATAAGCGCTTTATTTGAAGATTCCAATACCAGAACTCCGGGCGCTGTTGTTGTTGGAGCCCCCATAATAATTCTGTTTTGTCCGGAAATTTCCGAGTTGGTATTGAAAGTCACTCCTGCAACAGATCCGGCATCACTCAATGGAACCCATGCAGATTCCACATTCATTTTTATAGTCTGATCATTTTTATCCATCAAAAGGGTTCCTGCAACAGCATCTGTAGGAAGTGTTTCAACGATGGGCAATAAAATACCTTTTGTTGTGTTGGCTGCAAAATCTAAGAGACCATCTCCGTCAACCTGAGGTTTTTCAATAGCAACTTGCGCAGACAATATGCCTATATAAAACAATGTTATTATTGTGATTATTTTTTTCATTTTTTGTTTTTTAATCATTACAAGATCTTATGATACAATTCCAACTTGTTCCGTTGTATAATTTAAAACACTTATCTGTAGTATCGTAAATTAACATTCCTTCAACCGGTAAAGCAATACTTGCTGAAGTTGTTCTGGTAATTACCATTCCTTTATTTTTAGATTCAAGAGCCATGAATCCATTAGGAATATTTCCCGGCCACCCGGTTTGTATCATGGTTTGCCCCGTAATTCCTATTTTAGTGTACGCATCAGGAGTTCCCGGCACAGGATCTTTTGTACAGTACGTTTGAAGATTAATTCCGAATGTAAAATATTTATTAGCAGGGAACGGATATCTAAATACTGCTTTTCCTCCAGCAAACGCAGTTGCAGGAATAATCTGTACGTTTTGAGAAAACCCACTGTCGTCAGCGACCACCATATAAGCCTTATCTGTAGCTATAATCCCTCCATATCCTGAAAGATCTGCCTGAAGCCAGGTAGCAGCGGTATTATTTGTTCTTTGTGCCAACCAAGACCTTTGAATAATTTTTCCAGGAGCCGTACCATAATTTATAAGTGCCAGTGTCTGATTGTTGTTGTCTCCTATCGTTAGGAAAGTATTATCCTGTATAAAGGCTGTTCTTCCCGAATCAGCATTAGCCAATACAAAGTTATTGGTAGTAGAAACGGTAAGAATAATATTATTTTCAGTATTGATACTACTGGAAACCACCTGATCTAAAATAGTAGCATCATCCTTCGCCATACCAAAAATATTATTGTTAAAGCTCCCATTCAAGGTTGAGTTCCAGGTCACAGACTGATTGGAAGCTATATAGTTTTGAGGCTGTTGTAGTGTAACCCCATATTTAATAGCAAGATAAGATCGCACTCTTTGTTTCTCTATAGCAGATAATTCTCTCTCATACCCAATAGCCTCCCCTATGTCAGCATTTGGAAAATAGCTGGGCTGGCTTCCCAAAATAGCTCCACTTGCCGTTCGACTATTAGTTGCCGTAACCACAGCGCTTACATTTTGATTTTGCCCATCTAACCCATAGGTGATAGCACCTCCTATCGTATAGGAATAATCCGGGAGCTGTGTTTTATCTTTTATTCTCACCATGGAAGAAGCGGTATAAGGATAAACCTGCATCGTTCCATTATTTCCTGAGTTTGTATAAGAAGGCCAGTTAGCCTCTGTAAGCGCAGCTGTTGTTGTTGTCCCTCCAAAACCAAAGTATTCATTATAAGTACTTGGCCCAAAACTTCTCGGATTAATCATCATAAAAAATGAAGAATCCATGCCATTGGTAGCGTACGGTTTTCCGTTGGGTATTGTCATAAACTTCGCCCCCGCCGCAGTTGCATCACCAAAATCAACAGAAGGATTAAAGTTATGCTTTAAATCTGCAACCACTAAATTGGGTTGTCTTGATGCATTTGTCTGAATAAAATCATTTCCCGCAATAGACTGGTCTTCCCAAGTGTTTGAAGAGAAATTTTTATCTGCTCTAAGCCACATTCTAAGTCCATTATCTACTCCTCCCGGACCCACTACGAAGGTTGCAAAAGTAAAATAATCTCCGTCAGAATTAGAAAAATCAATATTAGCAGGTGTCTGCACATAGCTCACTCCATTTACCGTTGCTACAGATAGCGGTATCCATGTATCTGTTCCATCAAAAACGGCATCCGTAGATCTCACCAAATATATGGTATTCACCGGAACAGCAGGAAATGCTACGGTAACAGGTTGATTAAATCCTGAAGTGTGTTGAGCTTTCCAAATGGTTGCCATTCTATAATTTGCTCTGCTCCCATTCGGAGGTACAATCGGTGCGCTATAGCTCCTTCTTAATCCGTTGTCTCCCCAGCTCAAAAATTGCCCATCTGTTAGGTTACTTGTATTCGCAATATTTGAATCTACAAAGTTACCTGCAGCCATTACAACTTGTGCAACCTCTTCATTCACTGAATTGGATTGTTTTTGGTTGAGTGCCGAACCGTTATCCTTTCCAATTCCTGCAATATTATTATTGTAATTGGACGCATCATTACTTGTATTATCCCACATCCTAGTGGATCCATCAGATGCAATATAACTTTGAGGAGTACTTTGATCCAGAGTAATTCCATACTTGTAAGCAAGATAAGAGTTTACTCTTTGTCTTTCTGCAGGAGTTTGAGTTCCGGAATACAAAACAAATTCACCAATTCTGTCTCCTGCCAAAGAAGTACTTCCATTACCCCCATCATTATCCATCAGAAGCACTAAGCCTGGGTAATTACTTGTAGAAGATACATTATTGGAAGGCTGCCCAAACGTCAACCCATTATTTCCAAATAAATAGTTCATATTGCTCCCCGAAACGCTGTTATAATAAGACTGTATACTCGGAACATTACTACCGACAGTACTGATTGTATTGGTTCCAAAAAAGACATCTCCCGATTCCTTTTCATTATAAAATTCAGGACGAGTAGTTTGCGTTCCAAAAAAAGGAGATTGCCAAACTCCTGCCACAGGAGTGGGATTAGAGTTTCTGGTCGTACCGTTCATTACAAATACCGTTCTGTAAGCACCTGAAACCGTTCTCGAAAGATGGGTATATGAAGTAAGCGCATTGGTCGTATTGTCTGGAAATCCTAAAGGGAATTTATATCCGGATCTATACCCGTCAGTACTTACGATTTGAATGGCAGGATTAAAATTAAAACTGGGAATAGATGTCGCAGCACGATAAACGGGTCTGGCTCCAATTCCCGGATCTGCATAATTACCTGGTATTCCCTGATTGGCAATTCCATTCACTCCTCCGATTTTTTGATTCTCCCATATGGAGACTTGTGTATTATCTGTGGTAGTTCCTGTACCAGCATCTGCTTTTACCCAGATTTGCAGATTGTTGGTGACGCCCCCGGGGGATTGTGCCCATACTGTACAGCTACCTAACAAGAATACAAATAATAACTGCTTTCTCATTGATGTATTTTTAAAATTTTAAGTCTATTGTCAAATGGGCATATCTAATAAAGACATGCCAATTAAATTAAAGGGAACAAATGGAATATGGGAATTGATTACAGTAAAAAACTATAAGGCATTTCATTGCAAACCTAGTACATACATTATCTCTCATAACAGATAAAATATTGCAACAACCTACAACAAATACATTTACAAATTTTTGATACTTATCGCAAAGTTATAATATATTTTTTTAATGAAATTATAATAATTTTAAATAAATTATTATAATTTCCACTACTTTATTAAAAGTACTATGTATTTAATAGCAAAAAACGTCTGTATATTTTATAATATTCACTTTTTATCATTAATCATTATTTTTTTTAAGATATTATATGTCATAAATAGATTTTTTTCTTCGTTTAAAGCTATACAATTAAGAAGCATACTGTAATTAATAGAATTTAACAGCTCAGTATTTGGAAAAACAAAAAAAATTACCTTATTTTATTTTACTTAATAATTGAAAATATACTTTTCATCAACTTTAAACAATCGCAGTAAAAATCGGGAATTGCAAAATGTTTTTTGAAGAAAAAAAGATTCTTTTAGTATTTAAAAAACATTAAATTTGCTACATTGATATTATGGACAAAAAGACACAAAAAAAACAGACTGAATCCCTGGAAGCAGGCAGAATCTTATCTAAGCCGCGTATATTTTTAGGGCTTACT
Organism: uncultured Chryseobacterium sp.; assembly: GCA_963518055.1. Lineage (GTDB taxonomy): Bacteria > Bacteroidota > Bacteroidia > Flavobacteriales > Weeksellaceae > Chryseobacterium. The sequence continues at coordinate 226,168 of CAUQIC010000004.1, read as the reverse complement.
TTTATACTTTTCTCTATCGTCTTGGCTCTCTCATTCATTTCTTATTTAATGAACTGGAAGGCAGACCAAAGTCAGGCGGGAACTATGCTTGACAAAACTATAAAATCTTCCAATATCTTTGGGAAAGCCGGAGATTGGTTCGGAAATATTTTCATTTTCGAGAGCATCGGTATTGCCTCATTTATAATTGCATTCTTATTCTTGGTTGTGGGGACTTTAATTCTCAAAAAGAAAATATTCAAGCCCTGGAAAACAATAGGTCATTCATTATTCTTTATTTGCTGGATTCCTATCTTTATGGGAGCACTAACTAAAGGACAAGGAGTTTTAGGTGGTGTATATGGGTATCAGATCATGGATTATCTGAACTCTATTATAGGAACAGTAGGTTTATGGACTGTATTGGCAGCAAGCATCCTTTTATATTTCATTCTTGAATTTAATCTTCGTCCGAGTTCTATAAAAGCAAAACTGAATACAATCAATGAAAATACCATTGGTAAGGTAAAATCTATGATGCCTGATTCAAATGAGGATTTTGAAGCTGATGAAGAATTGAAAGATGAAAATGAAGAAGGGCTTTCAAATATTACAGTTAGCGATGTGTCAGTTGATATTCCTACTAACAAAATCAGAGAGCAGGAACCTGTAAGCGTTCCTAAGGGATTCCCTGAAGTTCCAACCTCTGCCAATATAGAAACGATTAATACTCCTAATCATACTTCCTTTGATGATGAGCCTAAAGAAGTTTCTCAGCCGATGAGTCTGAATGTTATGACCAAGCCTGTTGTTCCGGTTTCAACTCCGGAAGAGGCTTTCGACATCAGACCCGCTACTCCAGCTCCAACGAATACGGGTATCAATACTTCTACTCAGGGAGATATTAAATTCAATGTAGAAGTTGCTCCTGTGATTGATATTTTGGATGATTCTGATAAAAAATCTCAGGAATTGGTAGACAAACATGGATTATATGATCATAAATTAGATCTAGCCAATTTCCATATGCCACCTGTTGATTTATTGAAAGATTACGGCAATGAAGAAATTTCTATCAACAAAGAAGAACTTGAGGAAAATAAGAACAAAATCGTTGGACTTCTAAAAAACTTCAACGTAGGTATTGCAGAGATCAAAGCGACTATCGGGCCAACGGTTACTTTATACGAAATTGTTCCGGAAGCAGGAATCAGAGTAGCTGCGATCAAAAAACTACAGGATGATATTGCATTGAATCTTTCGGCATTGGGAATCAGAATTATTGCTCCTATGCCTGGAAAAGGTACCATTGGTATTGAGGTACCGAGAAAAAACCCTACCATGGTTTCTATGCGTTCAGTGATTGCCTCTCACAAATTCCAAAATACAGATATGGATCTTCCTGTCGTTTTTGGAAAGACTATTTCTAACGAAATTTTTATGGCTGACCTTTCAAAAATGCCTCACTTATTGATGGCCGGGGCAACGGGACAAGGTAAATCTGTAGGTATTAATGCCATTCTTACTTCCCTGCTTTATAAAAAACATCCAAGTGAGCTGAAATTTGTAATGGTTGATCCTAAAAAAGTGGAACTTTCATTATATTCAAAAATAGAAAGACATTATCTTGCTAAACTTCCGGATGCAGAAGAAGCTATCATTACAGATACCAATAAAGTAATCAATACCCTGAACTCTCTGTGTATTGAAATGGATAACAGATATGATCTTCTTAAAAATGCCTTCTGTAAAAATCTAAAAGAATACAACAAGAAGTTCGCCGAAAGAAAATTAAACCCGGAAAACGGACACCGTTTCTTACCTTATATTGTTTTGGTAGTAGATGAGTTCGCGGACCTTATTATGACCGCAGGAAAAGAAGTTGAATTACCTATTGCAAGATTAGCTCAGCTTGCAAGAGCAGTAGGTATTCACCTTATTGTAGCAACACAAAGACCTTCGGTAAACGTAATTACAGGTATGATCAAGGCAAACTTCCCGGCAAGAGCAGCCTTCAGAGTAATATCAAGTGTAGACTCAAGAACTATCCTTGATTCCACAGGGGCTGATCAGCTGATCGGTAAGGGAGACATGCTTTACTTTAACGGGAACGAAATCTTAAGACTTCAATGTGCCTTTGTAGATACTCCGGAAGTGGAAAGACTTGCTGAATTCATCGGAGAACAGAAAGGATATGCTTCAGCGTTCTTACTTCCTGAATATGTTTCAGAAGATTCTACAAGTTCGGTGGGAACTTTTGACCCCAATGAAAAAGATGCGTTGTTTGAGGAAGCAGCAAGAATTATTGTTTCTACTCAACAAGGCTCTACTTCAATGCTTCAGAGACAGTTGAAATTGGGATACAACAGAGCAGGAAGGATCATGGATCAACTGGAAGCAAGTGGTATTGTAGGAGGTTTTAATGGAGCTAAAGCAAGAGAAGTTCTGATCAGTGACCTTCATTCTCTTGAACAATTCCTTGAAGATCTCAGAAGTTAATTAACATATAAAGAAAGCTGACCGATCTTCCTTATCCTTTGGAACAGTTTTTGGAAGATTTGCGTGGATAAAGGAAAAGCATATTGTGATCTATTCCTTTTCAGTTAAAAAATGTCTAAAGATTATTAAATAAAAAAATGAAAAATATTATTTCAAAAGTTATATTAGGAAGTTTTGTTGTAGGCGCAGTAGGTATGACCAATGCTCAAAAAATAGATGCAAAAGCTAAAAAGATATTAGATGATGTTACGGCCAACTATAATTCTAAAAAGAATTCTTACTTCAAATTTTCTTTTGGGAGTGGTCTTAATGATCAGGTAAATAAAACTGAACCCGGCATTTATTACTCTGCAGGAGATAAATATAAACTGAAGATCATGGATACAGAACAGATCTTTGATGGAAATAAAATCTACAATATCAATGCAGATGATATGGAGGTAACGATTGCTAAGCCCAACGGAAGCAGTGCCCTCTTCTCCCCTATCAACTACCTTACTTCGTATAGAAACGATTATAATGTAACTTATAACGGTAAAAAAATGGTAAACGGTGTGAATGCTGATTTTATTAAACTTACTCCGGTAAAATCAAACGGAATAAAATATGTTTATCTTTTTGTAGACTCTGTAAAAAAACAGATGGTAAAACTGGAGCAACATGGAAATAATAAAGATGTTGCAGTAATTGCGATTAAAGAATACAAGGAAAATCAGGATCTGGATCCTAATATGTTTGTTTTTGATAAGAACAAGTTTAAAAACTACGTGATTACAGAACTTTAAAAGCTTACAGTAAAAGAATTAAAAGGCAATTACTCCCTTTTGTCATCTTACTTTCGAAAAAAAATAACAAAATATAAGAAGCCACAAGTGAAATTTGTGGCTTTTTGATTAATTTTGGCGCATGTTAAAAATACTAGACCGATACATCATAAAAACCTTCTTTGGCCCATTTTTCTTTATATTCAGCGTATTGTTTTTCATTTTCATTGTAAACATTATCTGGGTTCAATTGGGACAATTTATGGGAAAAGGATTAAGCTACTGGCAGATCCTTAAACTTCTTTTTTATCTTGGGGTAAATGTTATCAGTATGGTTCTCCCGCTTACCATTCTTCTGGCAAGTATCATGTCATTTGGAGAATTCGGAGAACGCTATGAGCTTGCAGCAATGAAAGCTGCAGGAATTCCTCTTACAAGAGTAATGACTCCTTTGTTGGGAATTGCAACAATGCTTGCCATCATGCTGTTCTTTTTCTCAAATAATATCATTCCTGATTTTCAGAAAAAGGCAAAGAATATGCTTTTTAATATTGCACAAACCAAACCTGCTATCAACTTTACACCAGGGCAATTCATTGATCAAATCCCAGGATACATGGTGAAATTTGATAAAATTTATGGTGAAAATGGCGAGAATATTGAGGGCGTTTTTGTCCATAAAAAAGCAAGTTCTTATGAAAATCAGCAATCGGTAGTTGCTGAAAAAGGAAAGTTTGTCCCTGCTGCCAATAAGAACTTCCTGAAATTGGTATTATTTAACGGGTATATTTTCGAAGATAATTTTGCAGGAAAGGGCGATAACGTAAAACAGAAACAACCCGACCAAGCGATTAAATTTGATACATTGGTCTCTCATTTCAACATCAGTGATATCATTAATAAGGCGATCGAAGAAGAGAAAATTACAGATGATTATCGCTTCCAGACCTATGGCCAACTGAACCAGACAATCGCTACCAGTAAAAAGGAAAACGAACTTTTTTTTACCAATGTGGGAAGTGATGTCTTAAGCCAGACCAATTCAGTGATCACTTATATGGATAAAGGAAATAAACCTAAAGTTAGTCCGAAATCTCAGATAAAACTAGATACTATAAAAGGTAATAAAAAACTGGATATTATCTATAATTCTTATAATAGGCTGGACAATCTGAAAACATCGCTGGAATCAAAGAAAAATGAATTCAGCAATAATATAAAATACTTCAGTAAGGTTGTGATCTATCAACAAAGAATTCTTTCTTATTCTGTGACTTGTATTATCTTTTTCCTGATTGGAGCTAGCTTAGGATCCATTATCAGAAAAGGAGGAATGGGACTGCCGGTAATCATTGCTATTGTTATTTTCATAGTATTTTACGTATTGAACGTAGGGGTAGAAAATATGTCATGGAGTGGGAAAATGAACCCCTATCTGGCTGCATGGCTGCCCAATCTGATACTGCTTCCCTTTGGAATTTGGATGACCTTTAAAGCGCTTACAGATTCTCAATTATTTGATGCCGAAAAATACAAAGTATTCTTCAAACCCATTATCAAACTGTTTGTGAAAAACAAAGAGCATCAGAGATACCAATAATTATCATTATTGTTTTAAATAAAAAAAGATTCAGTGTTTTCTGGATCTTTTTTTTATTGATTTTGATTACTATTTTACGCTTAGTACTATTTTAAATATAAAAAATTATCTTTGCCCTGAATAAAAAAAATAACCATGAAGAAATTACTACTTATCGGCCTGTTTGGGCTTGTTTCATTGAAGATGTACGGACAAGAGGAAACAGACACATTCAATGGCCAAAAATATGGATACATCATTGACAAAACCGGAAAAAAGGTTGAAGGGGTTGTACGCTTAAATGGAGGCTATTCTAGCCCCTGGCAAAATCAGTTAAAAGTAAAATTTGCTGCCGAAGCAGATATTGACAAAGTAAAAAACAGAATTAAATACAAGTCTTATGATGCCGATGACATCAAGGAATATATGATCTACGAAGGAGATACTCCGAGAATTTTTCAGGCTGTAAAATATTCTAATACAAGAGAAGCTCTTATCGGTTCCGAAAGCTCAACAGGGATTGGGGCAGGCTTTAAAGCACTCAATAACCTTTCAAGAACTTCTCAATTTGCAGAATTAATCATTGACGGGAAAATAACAGTTTATAAACTTTATGGGTATCCAACATCAGTTACAGCCAATACAGCTTATGCAATTACTCAAGCGGAAGCAACCCGTTTAATCGAAAACCCTAATTATATATATTCAAAGAAAGGAGGAAAAGTCGAGGAGCTTACTCCAGCGAAAGCAAAGATCATTATTGCAGATTGCCCTTATACAAAATCAAAAATGACAAAAGGTGAATATGGGTCTCTTAAAAAGGAAGAGAAAAAGAGAACGGGTCTCGGAAAATTCATCAGAGATGAAATCAATAATTCTACTACAGATAAACTTTCATTAGTTAATGAAGTTATCTATGATTACAACGAAAACTGTAAGTAATTAAAGTATAGCAAAAGCGGCATCAAAATGATGCCGCTTTTTTATTTTTCAGAATTATAAATCCGGGGGTTATGCCAGTTTTACATTTACTGCATTTAAACCTTTGTTGCTTTCTTGTGTATCAAAAGTTACTTTATCATTTTCACGGATCATTTTTGTGTTTAATCCTGAAACATGAACAAATATATCTTTGCCTCCATCTGAAGGAGAGATAAAGCCAAAGCCTTTCGCTTCATTAAAAAATTTTACTGTGCCTTCTTGCATAATTGTTATTATTAAAATTGTTGTATTATATTGATTTTTTATTATTAATTGAGATATTGAAAGGTATTATTCTGTATAGCAACAGGTATTGAAAATCCTATCAGTTTTTCAATATTTTTTAGGTCTGTATGCTCATCTTCTGTACAGAACGAAACGACTCTACCCGCTTTTGTAATTCTATGGATATACGCATCAGCAGTATCTGGCAACTCATAGTTTACTACAAAAGTAAATTCGTTCATTTCTATTTCCCGGGCTGCAAGATCGGTACTTACTAAAATCTGAATTTTATTATTTTTAAAATCTTGAATAATCTTTTGTATAGCCTCCTGAGATTTACTTCCATGGATCGCTTCAGAAGAGATTTCCATATTTGTCAATTGCTTTACAAGCCTATCCGCATCTTGTTTATCTCTCACAAATACTACAAGAGTATTCATAATAGATTGCTTCTCCAATACATTAATGAGCAAACCTATCTTTTCTATTTTATTAACAAAATATACAGATTGTTGAACATTTTGTGCATCTGATGAATCAGAAGTTATTTTAATTTCAACAGGATTTTTTAAAACAGAATCTGCAAACCTTTTAATTTTCGATGACAATGTAGCGGAAAATAATAATGTTTGTCTTCTCTGAGAAATTGAATTGATGATTGTATTTACTTCTTCCGTCAATTTCAAATCTAGCATTTTATCAGCCTCATCTATAATTAAGACTTCAATCTTAGAAAAATTAATAGGTCGTTGTTGAACCAAATCCATTAATCCCTCCGGAGTAGCAATGAGAATATCTATTCTCTTTTTTAAGGCAGCAAGCTGGCCTCCCTGAGAATTCCCTCTATAAACTGAATACAAAGACAAGGGAAGGTATTTACTGTACATTGTAAAACTTTCTTCAATTTGTACTGCCAGTTCACGTGTAGGGGTTAATATTAAAACTCTGATTGAATTATGCTCAGGAGTCTCTTTTTTTAAGAGTTGAATAATGGGCATTACAAAGGCAGCAGTCTTCTCTGTATCCATCATGGTATACCCAAGAACATCCTGACCCTTCAGAATATGAGGAATTGCCTTATACTGTATTTCTGCAGGTTTTGAGTATCCTGCTTCTGTGGCAGCGCGGATAATGGGATTAATTAAATTTAAATTTTTAAAATTCATCATTGATGATACCGGCAAACCGATGTTTTTTATAACCGGACTCAACTGAAACCCGAATTGGCTTATTCTATTTAAACGGACAGATTATACCGCCATTCGTTATTTTTATTTTACAACATTAACCCCACTCTGGAATAATTATTGGATTTTGTAATAATATTCCACAATCATTTGAATTGAGATTTTTATGTTTATTCAAACTATCATTTCAAATACTCTTTATGATTTCTGTAAAATAAGAATTCACATTTTTATTATACTTGTTCACTTCAGCGTAAAATTATATTTAAAAATTAGCAACTGAAAAATTCAAAAACTGAAATAAAAATTAGAATTTTCAAACTATTACAGAATAACAAAGGTAGAGACCTGATTATAATATTTAGTAAATATACAATAAATAATCTGAACAAATCCTACTTTAAATAATTGATTATCATAAATATATTTATAAGTATGAAATTCATCTGTATTGTTATTATATAATACAGATAATTCTTTCCTCCTCAAAAGCTATGTCTATGTATCCCAGACCCAGTAATTTAGTATCTTAAGGAAAACCCATCCGGCATATTCAAATATAAAGAAAACAATTTCTCTGTTCCCTGTCAAAAATTAAAATAACAGAGAAATTGAAAAATAAACATATTAATTAAAATTTTTAGAATTTATAAACAAAAGCATTAATATTCATACCGGCTCCTACTGAGGCAAATAATATAATATCATTTTTATGAATCTCATGATGTTCCAACTCTCCCTTTAAAATCATCGTAAGCAAAGATGGAATGGTAGCCACACTGCTATTGCCTAATTTATGAATAACCATAGGCATTATGTTTTCAGGAACGGGAGTATTATACAGTTGATAAAATCTATGTACTATCGCCTCATCCATCTTTTCATTTGCCTGATGAATGATAATTTTATTTAATTGACTGATAGAATACCCGCTGCTGTCCAAACATCTTTTCATAGCATCAGGTACATTAGACAGAGCAAATTCATATATTTTCCTTCCGTCCATCTTGATATATTTTGTATCAGGACATTTTTCGTTGTTATAAGATCTTCCGAAATACAGATAGTCTTTCTCATTCAGCGTATAAGATGCTGACAAATGAGCTTTTATTCCTGATTCCTCATTGTCACTACCTTCTAAAATAGCAGCCCCTGCTCCATCCGCATAAATCATACTGTCTCTGTCATGAATATCTACAACACGGGAAAGTGTTTCTGCGCCAATTACCAGGCAACGTTTAGCAATACCTGCCTTAATGAATGCATTGCCTTGTATCACCCCTTCAATCCATCCGGGACAGCCAAAAAGGACATCATAAGCAACACAAAAATTATTTTTAATTCCTAATAAATGTTTTACTCGTGCCGCAAGGCTGGGAACCATGTCCGATTGTACTGTTCCAAAGCGAACATCTCCAAAATTATGCGCAAATATAATATAGTCTAATGTTTCAGGATCTATTCCCGCGTTTTCTATCGCAGACCGGGCAGCAATAAATCCCAAATCTGAAGTTACCTGAGTACTTTTGGCATATCTTCTTTCTTCAATGCCCGTAATTTTTTTTAGTTTGGCTGTAATAGACTCATTATTATCTTTTAATAACACTCCTTGCTCATTTAGAAAAATATGTTTATCAAAAAATAAATTTGTTATAGTTTCAGATGGAATGTAGTTCCCTACCCCAATAATCTTTGTCATCCTTTAATGTTTAATTTCCTGTTTTAATAAGGTTTTGCAGGAATAATTTTATAAATATAATGAATTAACGTCAATACCACTCAATATATTATAACAATCAAAATTATTATTAAAAAAAAATCAAGAAAAGCCATATTATAGCCCTTATTTTATTAAAACAAAGGGTACAAAAAAAAGAGGTTTTCCCGGGAAAACCTCTTTTATGTATTTTTTAAAAAAAATGAACATTATACTTTCATAATTTCAGCCTCTTTTGTCTTAAGGTGATCATCACAAAGCTTTACATATTTATCAGTAAGCTCCTGGATATCCGCTTCTACTCCTTTAATAGCGTCTTCAGAAACCCCTTCCAATCTTTTAAGCTCTTTCAAACCGTCCTGTCTTGCATTTCTTACAACGATTTTCGTTTGCTCAGTTTCACTTTTAGCTTGTTTAGCCAATTCCTTTCTTCTTTCTTCTGTTAAAGGCGGAACATTAAGGATAATATTTTCACCGTTGTTAGAAGGTGCAAAACCTAAATTTGAGTTGATAATAGCTTTTTCAATTGCATTAATTGCCGTTCTGTCCCAAGGTTGAATAGAGATTGTCATTGCATCCGGTACAGAAACGTTAGCAACCTGGTTGATAGGAGTTGGAGCTCCATAATATTCTACCATAACATCCTGAACCATATTAGTAGACGCACGTCCCGCTCTGATTCTTTGAAATGCATGATCCAAGTGTTTAACAGCTGCTTGCATATCCTGCTGTACGGATTCTACTATAAGATCTAATTCTTCCATTATATAATTAAAATTTGATAGGTTGCACATTATTAAAATTACATGAAAATCAACTGATTAAGAATTCCTAAATATTCTTTTCAATCGTTTTTCTTACTGTTTTTTTACTATTTTGTGGTGCAAAAATAATAATTGTTTTTGATATAAAGTGGGTATAAGTTGTCTTTTTCATTGAACCCCGGCTGTATTGTTGAATTTTGCACCCAACATAACATCTGTATATACATCACGGAAGCTTTTAACCCAATACTGGTGATTGAACTGTAAAAAATAAATTACACTAAAAAAATAGACAATACCTTTTTCAAGTATTGTCTATTTTTTTTAATTATAGGATGACAAATAATAACAAATGAGACTAATTCAGATTTCTATTATTTGTTATTTTTTATCTGTTAGTTTATAAATTAACTAAAGTACCAACATTCTCCCCATCTACAATTCTTTCTAAATTCCCAACCTTATTCATATCGAATACGATGATAGGTAATTTATTTTCGTGGCTCAAGGTAAACGCTGTCATATCCATTACTTTAAGGTTTTTAGCATAAACTTCGTCAAAAGATAATGAATTGTATTTTACAGCATCTGCGTTCTTTTCAGGATCACTGTCATAGATTCCGTCTACTCTTGTTCCTTTTAGAATTACATCAGCATCAATTTCGATCGCTCTTAATGTTGCCGCTGTATCTGTAGTGAAATAAGGGTTCCCTGTTCCTGCTCCGAAGATTACGACTCTACCTTTCTCTAAGTGTCTTACTGCTCTTCTCTTGATGAAAGGCTCAGCTACTTTGTCCATTTCGATAGCAGATTGAAGTCTGGTTTTAATACCGGCATCTTCCAATGCTCCCTGTAATGCCATACCATTGATCACAGTAGCCAACATTCCCATATAATCTCCCTGTACTCTATCCATTCCTTTTGCAGCACCTGCTACGCCGCGGAAAATATTTCCTCCTCCAATAACGATTGCTACCTCACAGCCTTTTTCAACTACTGTTTTGATCTCTGCAGCATACTCCTGCAGTCTTTCATTGTCAATACCGTACTGTCTGTTCCCCATTAAGGCCTCACCACTCAGTTTTAAAAGGATTCTTTTATATTTCATCTTTTATTTTTAGTAACTTTTTATTAACATGGGTTTCCCCAAAATTTGATTTTGCAAATATAATCATTAAAGATATTGATAAAAGAAAAATATTTAATTAGAAATAATGTAAGAAATATTTTGAAAAGTACGAAAAAGGATTATTTTTGCATTAATTATAAACTGAATTGAAGAAAATTATCATTTTTTCATTATTTCTATCTGGAATTGTTTCTTATGCGCAAACAGGAACAAATGTTTATCCGTTCTTAAATGTACCTGTTTCTGCAAGACAAGCTGCCCTTGGAGGGGATGCAATTTCTGTAAGAGATTATGATGTTTCCTTTGCTATTGCAAACCCTGCTCTTTTAAATAAAGACTCTGATAAACAGCTTTCTGTAAATGCTACGGCTTACCTTGCTGATTCAAAATACGGTACCATTGCCTACGCCAAAGACTTTGAAAATGGTCACATGGCAACCATCAATGCCCGATATATGAGTTATGGAAGTATTCCAAGAACAGATGAAAGCGGCTTCCAAAATGGAGATTTCAAAGCTTCAGATGTTGCCATTGGTGCAGGATATGCTTACCAGTTTGAAGAAGATTGGACTATTGGTGGAGGGTTAAACTTTGTTACTTCAAAAATTGATAATTATACTTCTTCAGCCATTTCAGGAACAGCAGGGGTTACCTATCATAATAAAAAGAATAAAGAGGTCTTGTCTCTTGTGATGAGAAATTTCGGTTTTCAGCTTAAATCATTTAACGGACTAAGGGAAAACCTTCCTTTCAGAATCGATCTGGGGTATACAAAAATATTAAAAAACTTTCCCCTCGCCATCACTATTACAGCGCATGATCTTCAAAAATTTGATATTTCTTCGGAATATAATTTAGATGGGCAAAAAGTAAATGCAGGCAGAAAAATTGCTGACCATTTCTCCTTAGGGGCAGAATTGTTTCCCGAAAAAAACTTTAACATCCGATTGGGTTATAATGTAAAAAGAGGAAATGAGCTTGCTGTTGCCGATCAAAGAAACTTTTCAGGGCTTTCAGCAGGATTTGGAATTAAAGTTTCAAGGTTCCGTATCGATTACGCCCATGTAAGATATCATAACTCATCAAATGTCAATCAGATAGGAGTTTCCATGGATCTTTCCAGCCATGCAGGAGAATAATGTATCTCTCTGAAAATCTTTAGATAAGTAAGAAATTTCTTTGCTTCTCTTGATTTTTTAAAAAAAATCTTGAAATTTGCAGTATGAAAAAACCTGTAATTGCAATCGATGGGTACTCGTCTACCGGAAAAAGTTCTATCTCCAAAATCATTGCCGATAAGCTAGGACTTATTCATATGGATACAGGAGCACTTTACAGAGGAGTTACCTGGTATGCTCTGCAACACTGCCTGAATGAAAATGGTCAGATCGATCTTAACCTATTATTTTCTTGCTTGAGCAACATTGAGCTTGAATTTAAAAATAGCGAAGGAACACTCGTTCTTTATTTAAACAATACAGATATCTCTAAAGAAATCCGTACCAATCAGGTTTCTGATAATGTAAGCCTTGTTGCCAAGCAAAAGGAAATACGAGACTTTTTGCTACAATCCCAGCGTTCTTTGGCAGAAAAAGGAGGGGTCATTATGGACGGACGTGACATAGGGACAGTAGTTCTGCCAAATGCAGACTATAAATTTTTCCTTACAGCCAGTATTGACGAAAGAACAAACAGGAGATTCCTTGAGCTAAAAGGCCTGGGAATTGAAGCAGATAAGGAGCAGGTAAAACACAACCTTATTGAAAGAGATAAGATTGACAGTGAGCGGGAAATAGCCCCTCTGAAGCAAGCAGAAGATGCCATAGTTATTGACAATTCCGAATTGACAAAAGAGGAAACAATCGCGCTAATTCTCTCGTACATACAAAAGATTTAACAATTTTTAATAGCCATAAAGGCTCCTTTGGTATACAAATTGTAAGTTTTAATACTGAAAAAACTAATCTATTATTAATTATTAAAAAACTTAAAATGTCTAGAAAAGGAAAAAATACAGCAGGTATATTGGCAGGACTTCTTGCAGGTGCTGCAGCAGGTGTAATCTTAGGAATTTTATATGCTCCTGAGGAAGGAAAAGAAACCAGAAAGAAAATCAAAAACAAATCAAATGATCTGAAAGATCAGGCTAAAAATAAATACGGAGAGGTTTCTGAAAAAGTAAAAGATCAATATGGTAATATTTCATCTACTTTCAAGGAAACAGCAAATAACGTAGCACATACTGTGAAAGACGGATATGATAAATACAAAGATCAAATTGTTTCTAAAACGGCTGATGTCGTAAAAGATGTAGAAGCGGAATTAAACGATCTTAAAAAATAAGTAATTTATCTTCTTTAAGTAAATTACAAGAAGGAACTTTTTGCACGAAAGTTCCTTTTTTTGTAACTTTAAAAAAAAACAATGATAGAAACTATTAAAGAATACGCCTCCAAGAGAATAGATCTTCTTAAAATTGAAGCTACTGAAAAATCTTCTCTTTCTGCCGGGCTCATTACCTACTTTGTAGTACTGCTTGTTGCTTTTGCTTTTTTTATTATCCTATTCAATTTTGGAATCGCCTTCCTAATCGGCAAAGCATTGGATAATTATTCCTACGGATTCTTAATTGTTGCTGCATTTTATGCTTTGGTAATGGCATTCGTCATTGCTTTCAAAAATAAGATCGTTAACGCTGTTGCAGATCAGGTTATTAAATTTTTAAATCATTAAGCTATGGGCAGAAAATATGAGAGCATAGAAGAATTAAGAAGAAAGAAAAAACTGCTTCAGGGTGAAATAAGTGATCTGGAGAATCTTCTTACTTTTAAAAATACAAAAGAAAGTTTAAGTGCATTTACCAATGGCTTAAGCGATCAATATCTTCAGGAAAAGGTAGATGAAGATGGGGATGAAAAAGTTGTTTTAAGAAAAGATGTCATTGCCAAACAACTTACTTCTGAAGTAAAAGATTTACTAATCAGTAAAAATACCGCAGTAGGACTTGCGAATACAGCCTTCAAAGGGAATATTGCAGATGGTATTATCAAACTTGGAGTGACAGCCCTCGTAGGGAACTATGCTAAAAAGAATATGAAAAGTTCTAACTGGAAGAAGAAACTCATTGGCGCAGCTTTAATATACCTTGCCCCTATTGCATTGAAATATGTACGCAAGAAAATGGAAGTATACCAAAAAAATAAGAGCGTCTCCAGTATGGAACAACTAATATAAGGGGGATGGGGATTAGAATTCAGAGAATAGTCTTAATTTGTTATTTTAACCTTAAGTCCTGAATTCTAATCCCTCTCACCTATTTTGAAAACAATTGCCCTAAAATAATCCCTGCAGCCATTGAAACATTTAAGCTTTCTGTAGACTGTGATTTTCCAAATCTAGGGATACTGATGCTCTTATGAAGAAGCTTCTCCGTTTCCGGTCTCATGCCGTTTCCTTCATTTCCTAAAATAAGGTTGATCTTCTCAGGTTTTTCAAAAGTATAGATATTTTCTCCTTCCATATCCGTTCCGATATTTACATTTTCTGTTTTGGAAAGATATTCTACAAGATCCGTGTATATAAGATTTACCCTTGTAAAAGACCCCATAGTCGCTTGAATGACTTTCGGGTTATAAACATCCACAGTGTCTTCACTACAAATGATTTGTTCAATTCCAAACCAGTCTGCCAACCGGATAATTGTTCCGAGGTTTCCGGGATCCTGAATCCCATCCAAAACCAATTGTATACTTTTATCCTCCAGCTTCTCTTCATCACCCAAATAACATACTGCAACGGAGTCTTTCGGGGTTTTTAAAAAACTGATTTTTTTTAACTCATTCTCAGAGATATGAGTGATAGGGATGTCAGTACGGTCCAATTTTTGAGGATCGGTTGATAATATTTCTTTAACTTTAAAGTTAGAATTAGAAAGTTCACAAATGATTTTATTACCTTCAACCAAAAACAAATTGTATTTTTGTCTGAACTTCTTTTTATCTAAAGATTGTAAAACTTTTATTGTATGAGCTGTAAGCATTATAAGAATTCTCCTCAAAAATATTATAAAATTATCTCATTTGCAACATTTGTTGGTCTCCTTTATGCTTGTAGTACAACAAAAAAAGTTCCGAACGGTGAATATCTCCTTACAAGGAACAACTTTGAGTTCGAAGATAAGAGAGAATTTTTTGATGAAGAACTGAAAGATTACGTACAACAAAAGCCCAATAAAAAGCAACTCCTTTTCATGCCATTAGGATTACTCTTCTATAATATGGCAAACCCAAAATATGATACAATTCTTAACGAATATATGACTTATCCGGGTGAAATGAGAAATCAAAAATTGAGAGATTCCTTATTTCTAAAATTCAACATGAAAAGTAGTGTAGGGAAAAGTCTTCTTTTTGATCGTTTGCTTCACAACTGGGGTACCCCTCCGGTTATTATGGATCAGACAAGGAGTGAGAAAAGTGCGGAATCTATCAAAAAAAGACTTGTTTACAGAGGTTTCTGGGATGCAGATGTTAAATTTAAAAGTAAACTTGATTCTGCATCTAAAAAGGCAACCGTAGATTATTTTGTCAAGCATAATGAACCTACCTACATTAAGGATTATTATTTTAATATTCCTGACCAGGGAATTAAACAAATATATAATGATCATATAGACAAAACACTGGTAAGAGCAGGACAGGTACTTGATCAGACTGCCCTTGAAAAAGAAGTAACTAGAATTACAGACTTAATGAGAGAGTCTGGATACTATAAATTCAACAATATAAATGACGAAATTTATTTTGTTGCAGATTCCCTGAAAAGTAAAAAACAGGTTCCTCTTACCCTTGAGATTCATAAAGATTCTCTGGATCGCCCTTATAAAAAAGCTACTTTTGGAAATATCGACGTAGCAATTATTGAAGAAAACGGCGATTACCCAAAAAATACGGTTAAAGACAGTCTCAGAAGAATAAGATTCCATAAAATGAATGATAATTATAAAATGTCATCATTGTGGAGGGCTATTATTGTGGATAATAAACAGCTTTTTGATCAGCAGAAACTAGATGTGACTAAGAGAAATCTTATGACCATGAACAACTTTAGTATTGTAAAAGCAAGAGACTCTTTGAGACAAGGGGGAATGACAACACCTAATGACAGTATTGTAGATGTATTGTATGTCTTAAAACCACTTCCAAAATATGAACTTAAAGTAGGAACAGACCTTAATTATTCCCAGATTCTGAACCTTGGGATTTCTCCTTCTGTAGACCTTACCACGCGAAATGTTTTCCGAGGTGCAGAAAACCTTTCCACCAGTCTTTCAAGTACATTCGGATCCATCGCAAGTACAGAGAATGCTGATAAAAGGGTTCTGGCTTATGAACTGTCTGCCCAAACCTCTCTAAACTTTCCGAGGCTGTTACTGCCTTTTAATTATTATAGATTTATTCCTAAAAGATACACTCCCACATCATCTATTCTATTGGGAGCCTCTATACAAAACAATATAGGACTGGGAAGGGTAAACTTTAATACCGGACTTAACTATCAGGCTAATGTTAATGAACAAGTATATCATAAACTAACCTTATTCAACACACAGATCAGTTTAACAAAGAATAAAAATGCCTATTATGATTATTTTACCAATGACAGGCTGGTAAGAGATGAAACATTTGGCAGTTATTTTGCCTATGCTCCTCCGGGAGTCGAGGCAGATTATAAATCCGGGAAACTCTCCATGGACCAACTCACTGAGCAGATTATTACAGATAGTGGCTATCGTGCTTCTCTTAATCAGCAGGGGCTTGATCTTCTGGCAACATTCAGGGGAAGTCTTATTAACAAGGAGAGACAAACACAGGATGTTTTCATTTCCTCTATGATCTACAATTTTGTATATAATGAAATTGGTAAGAAAGAATATCCAAATGCGTTCTACTTTAACGGAAAAGTTGAACTGGCAGGTAACATTATAAGTTTATTCAATAAAAGAAGTAATGACGGAGGAATTGTTACAGGCCCACAAAAAACCATCTTCGGAATTCCGTATGCCCAATTTATAAAATTTGATATTGATACTCGAAAATATTTCAAATTCAACGGAAACCAGACATTGGTTCTTCGCCAGTTTATTGGAGTAGGTGTTCCTTATGGAAATTCTGATGACATGCCTATTATTAAATCTTATTTCAACGGTGGCTCCAATGATATCAGAGCCTGGGTTGCTTTTGGAGGCTTAGGCCCTGCCGACTCTCAGGTAGATGAAAGAGTAAGAGCTTATATGACCAATGACATAAAGCTTACTACTAATATTGAATATAGAATTCCGTTTACCAGCATGTATGAAGGAGCTCTATTTACCGATATCGGAAATACCTGGAGTCTTCGTGATCATAATGATGCTCATAACGATGTATTCAGATTCAATAAGTTTTTAGGACAAATGGGTATTGGTAGCGGATTTGGATTAAGAGTGAATGTGGCTTATATTACTTTAAGATTAGATTTTGCTTATAAAATCTATGACCCTAACAAACCTGAAGGAGACCGATGGAGATTTAAAAATATACAGCCTTTTAAGCCAACTCTTAATATTGCTTTCGGATATCCTTTCTAATCGGGAGAAACTCCCAGAATAAAATAAACTACAGCAATCACACGGGCGAGGATCTCCCTCGCCTGGTTTCTGTAAAAACTTTCAGGCCTTGTCACATCCTGTGCGTCAAAACCTAAAGCATTCATATCATTATTTCTTGCAAAAAACAAGGCGCGGAGATTGTGATATCCCTGAGATACAATAATCACATTTTTCTTCTTATAGATATCTTTACATCGAAGGATGCTCTTATAGGTATTGAACCCTTTCGGATCCTCAATAATAATATCTCCCGGCACCCCTTCCTGGTAAACAAGATAATTTTTCATTGCTGCAGGCTCGTTATAACCTTTACTCTTCTCCCCGCTTACAATAATCTTTTTAATTTTTCCGTGATGATAAAGAAGAGCCGCCGCATCCATTCTTTTTGTAAAATAAGGATTAGACACCCCGGATTTCATTTTAGGAGATGTCCCTAGGACAAGAGCGATTTCTCTTGGAGGTATTTTAGATATTTTAGTATAGGTACGGCCGTTGGTGAGCCCGAAAACCCACACATTGCAAAAGCATATCATTAGAATTCCCAACTCCAATGATATAAAACCTAGATTAAATATGTTCCTAATAATTCTCAACTAAGATCAAAGTTAAGCTTTATTTTTTTACTTTTCACAATAGACATACAAGCGAGTATATGCCCCTGCCCTTCCTCTTTCTCTGTAAGATACTCATTTTCCAACAGTTCCACTTCTCCTTCTTCTAAAGAACATTCACAACTTCCGCAGATTCCGGATTTGCACGAATAGGGAACAGGGAATTTTTGAATCAGAAGCTGCTGTAGGATTCTATCTTTATTATCAAGAAGTTGCGTAGTGTATTTTTTTCCTAACATGGTAAATTCTACTTCGATATTTTCGATAAGAGGAAATTCTTTTTCCACAGGATAAATATCATCATTATATTCTTCAAAAAGTTCAAAATGAATATTCCTTTTTGGAATTCCGTGATGGTAGCAAGCATTTGCCAATGTTTTTATCATTTCTCCTTTTCCACAAATTAGGACTTCATCTACTGCATCCCAAATGGTAGATTCTTCATCAGTATCATCTAGATGAAGAATTTGATTGATAATTAAGTTTAATTTCTTTTCATCAAGCCTGCCATAAAAAAACTGATCCGCTGTTTTCTCTTGTGAGAAAAAATAAAATATCTGAAGTCTGTCACCATATGTTCTGGCAAGACTATCTAACTGATCCCTATAGATCAGCTCATCGGAGCTCTTGTTTCCAAAAAACAGAAACAATCTCGTTCTTGGCTCATTATGAAGAATATTTTTAAAATGACTTAAAATCGGAGTAATACCAATACCGGCAGCAAAAGCAACAATAGTCCTGAATTCACTTGGTTTGGATACTATGGTAAACCTTCCTCCGGGCTCACTCACCCACAGCTCATCGCCTGCATTATAATGCTGAAACAATTGCGAGGTAGCCCCTTCCGGAGAGTTCACTTTTATCCCTAAACATATTTTCCCTTCGTAAGGTGCGGAAGTCATTGAATAGTCATTAATAACCTCTTTATCATGGGATTGAAATTTTACACTCACGAACTGCCCAGCCTCAAACTTAAAATTTTCTTTTAAATTCTCCGGAATTTCAAACTCCAAAGAAAAAGTATTTTTGGTTAGCTCTTCCTTTTTCGCTATTTTTAACGGATGAAACTGTATCAGTTTCCCTTTATAAATTTGTTGTTCCATACTTCAATTCAAAAATAGATAAAAAAAAATTTATGAAAAAAATAATTTTATCCACGTTGATCCTTACCGCTCTTTACAGCTGTAAAAAAGAAGGCCAAAAAACCGAAGGTAATACAACTACTGATTCCCTTACTGTCAATCAAACTAAGAATACAGAAAATGTCACCTATGTACCTAGAGAGCTTTCTCCTGAAAATGTAGGGAAACATTTAGCTAAAAATAATGACACTTTATATGTAACCAACTTTTTTGCAACATGGTGTGGTCCCTGTATAAAAGAAATTCCAAGCTTTAAAAACAAAATGCAGGAATTACAGGGTAAACCTGTAAAATTCACTTTTGTGAATCTTGATGACAAATCTGAATGGAATACCTCAGTTAAAAAATTTGTCATAGAAAATAACCTGGAAAAAAATGTTATTTTGTTGGATGGAAAAAAGATTGATCCTACTTTCTTCCCTAGCAATTTCAAACAGTGGGATGGTCGTTCAATTCCTTTTACTTTCATGAGAAGAGGAAATAAAACAGATGAGTATCTGGGAATGATGTCGGAAGACGTTTTGAATTCGAAGATTGATTCCTTTTTAAAAAAGTAGAATATACAGCACTCTTTCTGAAACATGTCAAAAAGATTTAAAATCCTGTGTTTATTATTAATCATTGCCATCATTATAGGTGCATTTATTAATTTGAACACAGGATTTTTGAGTTTAAATTTCCAGGATTTTTTTCAAAATTCAGGTCATAATCAGATCGCGGAAATACGTATCAATCGTGTTCTTGTGATGCTTCTTGCAGGAATTTCAATTCCTACATCAGGATTTTTGATGCAGGAATATTTTCAAAATCCACTCGCGGGTCCTGATATTTTAGGAATAACCTCTGTAGCCAGTCTTTCTGTCGCATTTTATATTTTCTTTTCCCATGATATCCTCCTTCCCGAATTTCTTCAAAACAGCTTTTTAAGTTTAGCAGCCATTGGAGGGAGTCTAGGATTGATGCTGGTATTATTATCTATGTCTAATAGATTCCAGGATAAATCCTATCTTATTATTTTTGGATTTCTGGTATCTGCTTTTGCAGGAGCCATCGTCTCACTGCTTCAGTTCTATGCGGAAAATCAAAGTCTTAAAAACTATATTTTATGGTCTTTTGGCGCTAATAATATGGTCAACAGAAATCAGATCTATACTTTATCAATTTTGGTATTTATCGGATTATTTTTTTGCTTTAAAACCATAAAACCATTAATTGGAAATTCGTTAGGCACTTCCTATGCACAGAGCTTAGGCGTAAATTTAAGACAGTTAAAACTATTGATTATTGTAGCCTCTTCCCTTCTCTCAGCTTCAATCACTGCATTTTTAGGGCCTATTTTATTCATAGGGATCATCGTTCCACACTTCTGCAGACTTGTATATAACCCATCCAAATTATGGCAACAATGGATACTAAATATGTTTCTCGGAATGTTGATCATGTTATTTTTCTCAATCATTGCAGAAAAGACACAAATCCCTTTGAATGTGATTAGCTCTGTATTTGGAATTCCAGTGATCTTGTTGATGCTTTTGAAGCAGAATAAAGTATAGCTCTTTGTTTGTTGGAAAATGCAAAGACGCAAGGATACTATCTCCGATAATTGAATAGTACACAGCATCATACACTTTGCTTGCTGAAAATCTCCGATTGTATTGCACCTTAAAAATATACATAATATTATTATAATCCTTTGCACCTTTGCGTTTATCTAGCAATCCTTATATTTATAAGTATAAAAAACACAACAAATGACAGAAAATGAATTATCAAAAACTGTTTTTGAAACCGGTTTAAAAATTCACAAAAAGCTTGGAGCAGGACTATTTGAAAATGTTTATGAAGAATGTATATTCTATGAATTAACAAAATCTTGATTCTTAGTAGAAAAACAAAAATTACTTCCCATTATTTACGAAGATTTGAAAATTGAAAATGCTTTCAGGCTTGACATGATCATAGAAAACAAAGTTATTTTAGAAATAAAAACAGTAGACTTTATCAGGTCAATTCATAAAGCACAACTTTTAACGTATTTAAAAATGTCTAATTGCAAACTAAGAATGTTACTCAATTTTCAATCAGATATTTTTAAAAATGGAGTAACAAGAGTTGTCAATAATTTATAAACTAAATAGTATAAAAATTTGATTTTGTCAGATTCTTTGTGTCTTAAAACATTATTTTTGTAAAATATTTTGCGCGTTTGCGTTTAACCAACTCTAAAAATGCATCTACAAATCAAACAAGCCCATATCGGCTACAATATTCCTTTAATATCAAATGCGAATGCAGATTTGAAACTTGGTGATGTTTGTTTGTTGATAGGTAATAACGGTGTAGGAAAAACAACTCTCATCAAATCTATTCTTCATCAACTTCCTTTACTGGATGGAGATATATTAATAAATGGTCAGAATATTAAAAAACTTTCTGTAAAAGAAATTGCAGAGAATATTGCTATTGTTTTTTCAAAGTCGGTTATCCCGCAGCATTATACTGTTGAAGATCTTATTTCATTAGGAAAATATATCTATTATCCTTTTTATTTTGAATTGAAAGAAGAAGATCGTGAAGAGGTTTCTCATATTATTGAAGAACTGGATCTTAATCAATACAAATATACCCTTCTTAAAAATCTTTCAGATGGGAACCTTCAAAAAGCATTTATTGGGAGAGCCATTACCCAGAACTCCCCTATTATCATTCTGGATGAGCCTACAACCCACCTGGATGAAAAAAATAAAATCATTATTCTTAAAACTCTTAGAAAATTAGCTAAAGAACAAAATAAGCTCATTTTGTTTTCCTCTCATGACTGGAGATTGGCTAAAGAGTTTGCCGATAAAATATGGTATGTTAAGGATACACAACTCTATACAGGAATTGTTGAAGATCTCCTTCTTAAACACGATGAATTGACCAATGTTTCATTATTTCAGGTCAATGAAAAATTTATAGCACCACAAATTTCAGCGCCACAAGTTCACAAAGAAATGTTGTATTCTTTGCTTCAAAAAAACTTCCAAAAAGACCTTTCTTCATTTAATTTTGAATTTGAGAACAGTTTTTGGGTAATTACCAAGGATTCCTCCAAATACCAATGTGAATCTTTCGAAGAAATCACGAATTTAATCGAAAACATTTAACAATCAACACGTTTCTTTACTTATTTCATATACTATGCATGCATAGTATTATGCTAGTCATATAATTTAATCCATTTATTATCAATCCATTAACAAAATTTAACGTTAATAAATATTATGCATGCATAATATTTATTAAATTTGGGTACAACCATTGGCGCAAAAAATGATGGATAATAATAAGGAAAAAATAGAAAACGTAGATTTAATTTTAAAACAGACCTGGTTGGCTGTTTCTAAAATGTACACAGAATTGGCTCAGGAGCATGATTCTACAGCTGTGCAAGCCCTTACCCTTCTTAAAATTGATCCCAAAGAAGGGACAAGAAGTACTAATCTTGGACCCAAAATGGCCATAGAACCAACCTCTTTAACAAGAATCATCAAGCTTTTAGAAGACAACGGATATATCTATAAGGAAAAGACCACTACTGATAAAAGAGAGGTTATCATTAAACTTACAGATAAAGGACTCAATTCAAGAAATATGTCTAAAGAAGTTGTAGTCAACTTTAATAAAAAAGTTATGGAGAAAATTGCTCCTGAAAAGATGGAAGCTTTTAAAGATGTAATGACTGAAATTATGAAAATCGCAAACGAATTATTAAATAACAGAAAATAAATTGTATTGAAGCCTTATGGTGACATATAATTTAACAAATAATAAAAATTTACATATGAAAAGAAGAATCAAACATGTAACGGTTCTTGGTTCAGGAATTATGGGTAGCGGTATCGCGGCTCACTTCGCCAATATCGGTGTGGAAGTGTCACTATTGGATATCGTTCCTTTTGAACTGACTGAAGCTGAACAGAAAAAAGGTTTGACCAAAGATGATAAGGTAGTAAGAAACAGAATTGCTACTGAAAACTTTGAGAAACTTAAGAAAGCAAGTCCTGCACTCCTTTATTCTCCAAAGTTTGCAGATAGAATCAAGGTGGGGAACTTCGATGATGATTTACCAAAAATAAAAAATACAGACTGGATCATTGAAGTTGTTGTAGAAAGACTTGATATCAAGAAATCGGTATATGAAAAGATTGAGCAATTCAGAAAACCTGGAACATTAATTTCTTCAAACACATCGGGGATTCCCATTCATTTTCTGACAGAAGGAAGAAGTGATGATTTCAAAAAATACTTTGCCGGAACCCACTTCTTTAATCCGGTAAGATACCTTCCACTTTTAGAGATTATCCCAACTAACGATACAGATCCTGAAATCATCGATTTCTATATGAATTATGGAGCGAAATTTTTGGGCAAAACAACCGTTTTAGCTAAAGATACTCCAGCTTTCATCGCCAACAGAATTGGTGTATTCTCTATGATGGATCTTCTTCACAATGTACAGAAATTAGGACTTACCGTTTCAGATGTAGATAAACTAACCGGTCCGGTAATCGGACGTCCAAAATCGGCAACATTCAGAACAGCTGACGTTGTAGGTCTTGATACCTTAGTAATGGTGGCCAACGGCGTTCGCCAAAGTGGGGCTGAAGCTAACGATTTTAATGATGTTTTTGCTCTTCCTGATTATATCCAGAAAATGATGGATAATAAATGGTTAGGTTCAAAAACAGAACAAGGTTTCTATAAAAAAGTAAAAAATGCAGAAGGTAAATCTGAGATTCACGGGTTAAACCTTTATACTTTAGAATACGAACTGCAAGGAAAGTCATCATTCCCTACTCTAGAGCTTACAAAAACAATCGATAAACCAATTGACAGGTTCAAAGTATTGATTGGCGGTAAGGATAAAGCAGGTGAACTATACAGAAAATCTTTAGGTTCCCTATTTGCTTATGTGTCTCATAAAGTTCCTGAAATTTCCGACGAAGTTTATAAAATTGATGATGCTATGAGAGCCGGCTTCGGATGGGAAAACGGACCATTTGAAATCTGGGATGCTGTAGGTGTTGCCAAAGGTATTGAACTGGCAAAAGATGCAGGATATGAGGTTTCAGACTGGGTAAAATCTCTATCTGAAAAAGGGGAAACATTCTATAAAGTAAATGATGAAGGGCAAAGTATCTATTATGATAAAAACTCAGGAAACTATAATAATATTCCGGGACAGGATGCTTTCATTATTTTAGATAATATCAGAAAAAACAAAACTCTTTGGAGTAATTCAGGAGCTGCTATCGAATATTTAGGAGACGGAATTATCAACTTTGAAATCCGTTCAAAAATGAACTCCCTTGGAGGCGAAGTTCTTGATGGTTTAAACAGAGCCATCGATTTAGCAGAAAAAGAATACGACGGACTGGTTGTTGGAAATCAAGGCACGAACTTCTCTGTAGGAGCTAATCTTGCGATGATCCTTATGATGGCTATCGAGCAGGATTGGGATGATTTAAATATGGCCATCGCTTATTTCCAAAAATCTATGATGAGAGTAAGATACTCTTCTATTCCTGTAGTGGTTGCCCCTCACGGAATGACTTTAGGAGGAGGTTGCGAAATGACGATGCATGCAGACCGAGTGGTTGCAGCGGCAGAAACATATATCGGATTAGTAGAAACCGGAGTGGGTGTAATCCCTGGTGGTGGTGGTACTAAAGAATTGACTTTAAGAACTTCCAGAGAATTCCACAACGATGATGTTAAAAATAACAGACTTCGTGAAGCATTCATGAATATTGCCATGGGTAAAGTTGCCACTTCCGCTTATGAAGCATATGACATGGGAATCCTTGAAAAAGGTAAAGATATTGTTTCTGTAAGTAAAAACAGACAGATTGCTGAGGCTAAGAAAGTAGCTAAATTATTGGCAGAACAAGGATATACGCAACCTATTGAACAAAGAGTGAAAGTTTTAGGTAAAGACGCATTAGGAATGTTCTATGTAGGAACTGACCAGATGTTAACCGGAAACTTCATCTCTGCACACGATAAGAAAATTGCTGATAAACTGGCCAACGTAATGGTAGGTGGAAACTTATCTGAACCAACTGTAGTAACGGAACAATATCTATTGAACCTTGAAAGAGAAACCTTCCTTCAGCTTTGTGGTGAAAGAAAAACTTTGGAGAGAATTCAGTATATGTTACAGAATGGTAAACCGTTGAGAAACTAATTTATGGGAAATGTATGGGTCGAATTAAAAGATAGAAATAATTTATATCGAAATTTAATTCTACTAAAAAGCTATTTTTTAAGCAATGGTCATCTAAATAAGAATCAAGCAACAGAAAATAGTATTATTAAAAAATCTATTAAAGAATTACTTGAAGATGATTTTGATTTAGATTTCTACAATAATAATGTAATGTTCTTATTTAAAGAAGGAATGTTTGATTCATACAATTATTTAGCATTAACTACAACTGGAATAAACCATATTGAAAAATTAATTGATGAATTAGGTGAATTATCTGAAGAAGAAATAGAAATTATAAGAAAAAGCAATACAGATAAATTAGCAAAATTTCTAGATATATCTTCAAAATTTGCCTCTACAATAAATCCATTAATTAGCATATTTAACTTAATAAAATAAAACAATGTCAAAGACAGCATACATAGTAAAAGGTTTCAGAACTGCCGTTGGAAAAGCTCCAAAAGGAAGTTTAAGATTTACAAGACCTGATGTAATGGCAGCCACCGTTATTGAAAAAATAATGGCTGAGCTTCCTCAATTAGATAAAAACAGAATTGATGACCTTATCGTAGGAAATGCAATGCCAGAGGCTGAGCAAGGATTGAACGTAGCGCGTCTGATCTCTTTAATGGGATTGAATACGGACAAAGTGCCGGGAGTAACAGTAAACAGATATTGTGCTTCAGGAAGTGAGGCCATTGCTATTGCTTCAGCAAAAATCCAAGCCGGAATGGCAGATTGCATCATCGCTGGGGGTACAGAATCTATGTCTTATATTCCAATGGGAGGTTATAAGCCGGTTCCTGAGACGGATATCGCAAAAACGAACCCTGATTACTATTGGGGAATGGGTTATACAGCAGAAGAAGTAGCTAAGCAATATAATATTACAAGAGAAGAACAAGATCAGTTTGCTTTTGAATCTCACATGAAGGCTTTAAAAGCAAATCAGGAGGGTAAATTTGCCAATCAGATTGTTCCGATTCCTGTAGAATATAACTTCCTGGATGAGAACCAGAAAATGCAGACTAAAAAGTTTGATTTCTCTATAGATGAAGGCCCAAGAGCTGATACTTCTTTGCAAGGTTTAGCAAAATTAAGACCTGTATTTGCCAACGGAGGAAGTGTAACTGCCGGAAACTCTTCTCAAATGAGTGATGGTGCTGCTTTCGTTATGGTAATGAGTGAAGAAATGGTAAAAGAATTAGGGTTACAGCCCGAAGCAAGATTAGTTGCTTATGCTGCGGCAGGCCTTGAACCAAGAATTATGGGTATGGGACCTATCTACGCTATTCCAAAAGCTCTTAAACAAGCAGGGTTAGAATTGAAAGATATTGACTTAATTGAACTTAATGAGGCTTTTGCTTCTCAATCTGTAGCGATTAAAAAAGAATTAGGTTTAAACCCTGATATCTTAAACGTAAACGGAGGAGCCATTGCTTTAGGTCACCCCCTTGGTTGTACCGGCACAAAATTAACGGTTCAATTACTTGATGAAATGAGAAAACGCGGCAACAAGTACGGAATGGTTTCTATGTGTGTAGGAACGGGACAAGGAGCAGCGAGTATTTTTGAATTGTTATAGACTAAAAGAGTAAAGAATAAAGAGCAAAGACCATAATGAAACATAATTTCAAACATCTTAACATTTGGAAACTTTCCATTGAGCTAGCTGATGAAATTTATGTCATTACAGATAGTTTCCCAAAAAACGAAGAATTTGGACTTAAATCTCAGATTAGAAGATGTACAGTTTCTGTGGCTTCAAACATTGCAGAAGGTTCAAGTAGAAGCTCAAATAAAGATTTTAATCGTTTTTTAGAAATAAGTCTTGGTTCTCTTTATGAATTGCAAACTCAAATTATTATTTCGGACAACAGAAATTACCTTGAAACTTCTAAAACCGAGGAAATAGAAAATAAAATCATTGAACTACAGAGAATGATTTCTGGCTTTCAAAAGAATTTAACATTGTAAGTCTTTATTCTTTTCTCTTTGTTCTTTAATCTTAAAAAAATAAAATAATATATGGCTACATTAAAAGGCGGGGAATTCCTAATTAAGCAAATTCCTGCAAACGAAATTTTCAGTATTGAAGAGCTGAACGAAGAACAAAGAATGCTTCGTGATTCAGCAAAAGAATTTATTGACAGAGAAGTAGTTCCTCAAAGAGAACGTTTCGAAAAGAAAGATTATGCATTCACTGAAGAGACAATGCGTAAGCTTGGTGATATGGGCATGTTGGGAATTTCAGTTCCTGAAGAATACGGAGGCCTTGGAATGGGCTTTGTAACAACCATGCTTGCCTGCGACTATATTTCCGGAACAACAGGTTCATTGGCTACTGCTTATGGAGCGCATACGGGAATCGGTACTCTTCCTATCGTTCTTTACGGAACAGAAGAGCAAAAGAAAAAATATCTTCCGGACTTGGCGACAGGTACAAAATTTGGGGCTTATTGTTTAACTGAACCGGATGCAGGTTCTGATGCCAACTCTGGAAAAACAAGAGCTAAACTTTCTGAAGACGGAAAACACTATATTATCAATGGTCAGAAAATGTGGATCTCTAATGCAGGTTTTGCAGATACATTTACATTATTTGCTAAAATTGATGATGATAAAAACATTACAGGTTTCGTGATCAACCGTTCTGAATTGGAGAACCCTGAAAGTCTAACTTTTGGTGAGGAAGAACACAAATTAGGAATCCGTGCTTCTTCTACCCGTCAGGTTTTCTTTAATGATATGAAGATTCCTGTAGAAAATCTTTTAGGGGAAAGAAATAATGGTTTTAAAATCGCTTTGAATGCATTGAATGTTGGTCGTATAAAATTAGCTGCCGCTTGTTTAGATGCACAAAGAAGAATTTTAAACCATTCTATCCAATATTCTAACGAGAGAAAGCAGTTTAATGTTTCTATCTCTACTTTCGGAGCTATCAGAAAAAAAATTGCTGAAATGGCAACCGGAGTTTTTGTAAGTGAAGCCGGTTCATACAGAGCGGCGAAAGACATTCAGGATAAGGTTGACGAATTGGTAGCAGGTGGTATGGATCATCAGGCTGCAGAGCTAAAAGGTGTTGAAGAATTTGCAGTAGAATGTTCAATTCTTAAAGTTTTCGTTTCAGATCTTGCACAACATACAGCAGATGAAGGAATCCAGGTTTACGGTGGTATGGGATTCTCTGAAGACACTCCAATGGAAGCTGCATGGAGAGATTCAAGAATTTCAAGAATCTATGAAGGAACCAATGAAATCAACAGATTATTAGCGGTAGGAATGCTCATCAAGAGGGCTATGAAAGGTGAATTAGATCTTTTATCTCCTGCAATGGCAATCAGCAAAGAATTAATGGGTATCCCTTCATTTGAAGTTCCTGATTACTCGGAATTCATGAGTGAAGAAAAAGCAATTATTGCCAACCTTAAAAAAGTATTCTTAATGGTTTCCGGAGCTGCTCTTCAAAAATATATGATGGATATTGAGAAACAACAGCATCTGTTATTAAATGCTTCTGAAATTCTTAACCAAATCTATATGGCAGAATCTGCGGTATTAAGAGCAGAGAAACACTTCTCTCCGGATTCTGTGGAAGCTGCTATGGCTCAATTAAACCTTTATAAAGCTGTTGAGAAAATCACCGTTGCAGCTAAAGAAGGAATCATTTCTTTCGCTGAAGGAGATGAGCAGAGAATGATGCTTTCAGGATTAAGAAGGTTTACGAAGTATACCAACCATCCTAATGTAGTAGCATTAACTGAGAAGGTAGCTGCTCACTATATTGATAAAGGAGCTTATTAGTCTTTTATAACATAAATTTGATTTAAAGCGTCTCATAATTGGGACGCTTTTATTTTGTATTCCATCAGCAATATTATGATATTCAAACTGTTGAACCTCCCGGATTATAGAAAATTAAAAAAAAATCATTATTTTTATTTAAAATTAAGATACACATGAGAATTCTATTATTAACGATGCTCTTGTTTTCAGCTGCGCTTACTGCACAGAAGCAAGAGAAATTTAGGCTTTCACCTAAAACCGATACAGCAAAAAACTACCTCCAGGAAAAACCTTCGGATCTGGATAGCGATAAACAGCAAAAACTGTATAGAATGTTGACTTTAAAGCCTAAAGATACCTCTAGTTATCTGGCCTTAAAACAGCCAAAAAAAAATTATTCACCATATAAAATCCTGAATACTTTTCATTCGGAAAAGCCCCAAATAGCAATCAAAGCAAAACCATTCAAATAATCAAAATACAACAATTCAAAAAATATTATCATGGGAAAATTTATTATTTCAAAAAGAACAAACGGTGATTTTCAGTTTAATCTAAAAGCAGGAAATGGGCAGGTGATTATGACAAGTCAGGGATACAGCTCGAAACCTTCCTGCGAAAACGGGATCACTTCTGTAAAAACCAATTCGCAGGATGATTCAAAATTTGAAAGAAATACAGCCAAAGACGGCAGATGCTATTTTAATCTTAAAGCAGGAAACGGTCAGATCATTGGTACCAGTCAGATGTATGAATCTGACAATGGGATGGAAAACGGAATAGAATCTGTAAAAAACAATGCTCCCAATGCTTCTCTAGAGGATGAAACAAATCTTTAAAATCATCTGAAATTAATAATAAAAAATGTCTTATATTTTTAAGGCATTTTTTATTTTTGTACTCTATTTTCATAGAAAAATGACAAAAGAAGAATTATTAAATAGAGCTATAAAAATTGCAGATAAAGCTCATAAAGGACAGACTGATAAATACCATGCTCCATACATTGCACACGTCATGCGTGTTATGGAATATGGTAAAACAATGGATGAAAAAATAGTAGGGGTTCTCCACGATGTTGTAGAAGATCATCCTCTCGAATTCAGTTTAGACTATTTAAGAACAGAAGGCTTTCCTGAATATATCATTTTTGCCATCAGCTGCCTGACTAAATTTGATCCGGAGGAAGATTATGATGAATTCGTCAGAAGAACCGAAAGATCTCCTTTGGCTGTTGCAGTAAAACTTAATGATCTTCGTGACAATATGGATCTCAGAAGAGTGAACAGAGAGCTTACTCCCAAGGATATCAAAAGGTTCAACAAATATCTTAAAGCTTATCGTTACCTGATAGAAAAGTATTAATCGGCCCCCGGGAAATCGTAAGTCTTCACATGATGGTCGGTACCGTCAATATTGATATTCAGAGCAAGGTAAATAAAGTGTAAATTTTTATTTCCTTTTGCTTCGAATTCACGTTGCCAAAGATACCCGCACAAAATTCCAAAATATTCATCGATCTGGTATCCAAAACCACCATAGACTCTGTTTCTGGCAAAAGTAGGCTTCATGGGGCTAACGAGGAACATTTCATCATATGCATTCGCAAAAACAGTCCCTTTTTTGATTGTTTTTGCGTTTAAAGGAACACTTACATTCAAACGATAACGGTAACGCATCCTTTGAGATGTATTGTCTGTTTGAGGCTCATAAAACCAACTCTTTTCCACACGGAAACGGTTTTCAAACTTTACAATCCCTTTTTTAAGATCAATAACATCCTGAAGCCATACCCTGAACTCTTCTCTGCTTAAGCTATGTTCTTTATAATTAACATACCTTCCGAGACCAATGAATGGTTTGTGGTTTTTAGTAAGATTATACCCTAAGCCCCCTTTTATCTCATAATAATCAGGGTAGGTATAATCTTCGTTACCACGCAGCTGGCCTTCTGCGTAAAGAAAAAACTTTGGATGAAACTTATAAGTTAGGGTCACGGCATTGAAGCTGGAAATATGTTCCTGTGCTTTAAAAAAAGAAATACCAAGTAGTAAACCTAAGCCTAAAAGACGTTTCATAAAAAATTTTTGCAAATGTAAATCTTTTAACAATTTGTTAATATTAACTTTCATTCATATCGAATTAACATCTAATTAATATTTAATTGTGTATGAAAATCCAATATGGAACCACCTTTGAGGCATTGCTACTCCAAATGCTTCAGTATAATTTGTATTGGTAATATTGTTAATCAACACATAGACAGAGTAATCCTTTCTGCTGTAGCTTAATTTCTCATCTAAAAGGTGGTAGCTCCCCTGATTGAGCCTTTCATTATATCTATAAACGAGTTCATTCGTAAAACCATTGAGAAATTTCGTTTCTAATTTTGAAATAAGCTGGTGTCTCAAATTATCTAAAATATATCTTGAAACCAGGCCGTTTGGAGCCGTATACTTGCTATCGATATAGGTGTAGCCTATCATATATCTCAGACTATTGCTTATTTTGTAATTCAATTCTGCCTCAATTCCTCTGGTCTTAATATCTCCAACATTTTGAGCAAACCAAACTTTATCATTAAGGTCTTTTTTAACCCAGTCAATAGAATTACTTGAATTTCTTAAAAACCCGCTGATTTTAGCTAAAAATTTATTGTTTTGATACTGATAGCCTACTTCAGATGAAATCGCACTCTCAGGAACCAGATTAGGGTTTCCTACTTCGGTTGGACTCACATAATAAAGTTCTGTAAAAGTGGGAATACGATGTACTTTTGCAATATTCCCGTATACCTTGCTATTGATATTGAAGTTATATCCTACATCTAGTCCCGGGTAAAAGAAGTTTCCTTCCTTTGCATAATTAGCCCATGAAATTCCCGGGCTGATATTCAGCTTTTTATCCAATAATGAAAAATGGTGTTCAAAGAAAACCTGAGAAACAAAACGGTTGGGATTTCCTAAGTTACTGCTTACCAGTAATTCTTTTCTCAACTCAACTCCCACACCGGTTGTCCCTAGTGCCCATTGGTAACTTGAATTTACTTCACCACCCACATTATTTCCGATATGCATGTTTCTGTAGATCTCAGGTTTTTGACGGTTGAAAAGATACATGTCCTGCCCTCTTCTCCAATATGCATTTGAACTCAGTTTCAATTTCCCAAAGGTTTGCTGATGAGCTATACTCACTATAGAAGCCTGCATTTCTTCGTATTGTTCAGTAGCCTTACTCGATGAATAAAAGCCATTAGCTCCGAATTTCTTTTCTGAAAAACCGGCCTGAAGTCTAAGATCTCCGTCTTTTATATTCAGTTTTCCCTGATAGAAAACATTTCTGATTTCATAGTCGGTATTGTACATATATCCCTGTGAAGCAGAAGAATTCGCCTGTAGAGAGTTTGAAAATTTTTCATTTCCCATCTGTGCATTAAATCCTAAAGCATAAGAGCTATAATCTCCGCCTTCGGCACTTATCTTAACCCTCTTCCCCGGACTGGGCTTTGTAATAATATTAATAACACCTGCATATGCATTTTGTCCAAAACGTCTGGCTGCCGGCCCTTTGATCACTTCAATCTTTTCTACATCATCAAGGTCAACAGGAATGTTCATGCTGTTATGTCCTGTTTGGGAATCATTCATTCTGATTCCGTTCAGCAATAATAATACCTGCTCAAAAGAGCTTCCACGAAAACTGATATCACTTTGTACTCCATTCGCTCCTCTTCTTCTGATATCCATTCCGGAAACCTGCTGAAGAATTTCATCTATACTTTTGGCCGGAGAATTAACGATATCATTTCTGCTGATGACAGTAATATTCTGATTGGCACTTTTATAGGGAGTAGAGATAAATTTTCCCTGAAATTCAATATTGTCAATATCTGTGGTTTTTTCCTGTGCATTTACCCAAAGCAAAGAGCTCAGAAAAAAAACACTTCCTATCTTTTTGATCATAATCGTTTTCGTAGTTTCTTTAATAACAGGATTCAAAATTAAGAGAGTTCCTTAAGACAGGCAAATGATACTTGTCATAAAAAAAGATGCAGTATTGAAATACTACATCTATGTTTGAGGGAGAAAATTTTATCTT
Source organism: uncultured Chryseobacterium sp. (assembly GCA_963518055.1). GTDB lineage: Bacteria > Bacteroidota > Bacteroidia > Flavobacteriales > Weeksellaceae > Chryseobacterium. Next base: position 192,802 of record CAUQIC010000004.1, on the reverse strand, counting down.
TTTCTCATTAAATGTGTAACTAGATCTCTGAATAACTTTCTCATTTCTATATTACATATTTATGAATACAATTTTAAATAATTTTAAAACATAAAACAATACCTAAGTACAAAAACATAATGAATATCATAAAACACCCTGTACCACATTAAAAATAAACACAAAAAACAGAATAAGTCTAAAAAAAGTACAATATATCTCTTATTATCAATGCTTTGTTCTTTACTTAAAAATACATTTCACTCTCACCTTTTATATAATTTTGAAAAAGAATAACCTTATAATTTTCAGTAAAAAATTCGTAATTTTGTGGGTCTTAATTTTACGAAGAAAGTATTCTTTTTCAACTATGATTTTGGTTACATTTTCCAATTGCAACAGATGAATTCAGGAATCTACTTGGAAGTTTAATTGATGACAGGTTTTGATATTTTTCAAGACAAAGCACCATGATACTGACAGCTTATCAACTGTACAGTTCTTTTTATGAATAAACAAAATATGGCTAATACTACAGAAATAGATATAAAAAAACAGATTTTTGTTAAGAATGCACACCTTAACAATCTGAAACATATTGATGTCCTGATTCCGAAAAATAAACTGATTGTTATTACCGGAGTTTCAGGAAGCGGTAAATCGTCTCTGGCATTTGATACGATTTATGCTGAAGGTCAACGCAGATATGTAGAAAGTTTGAGTTCTTATGCCCGTCAGTTTTTAGGTAAACTAGAAAAACCTAAGATTGATGATATCAAGGGGCTTGCTCCTTCTATTGCCATCCAGCAGAAAGTAATTTCCTCTAATCCTCGTTCTACGGTAGGAACCTCTACTGAGATCTATGATTACATGAAGCTTTTATTTGCCAGAATCGGAAAAACATTTTCTCCGGTTTCAGGCGAAGAAGTAAAAAAAGATTCTGTTTCTGATGTGGTAGATTTCATTAAAGCCTCTAAAAAAGATACTTCTTTTCTTCTGACGGCTCCGTTGGAATATGATGCAGATAATTTTAAAGAAACCCTGAATGTTTTGAAGCTCGCAGGTTTCACAAGACTTGAAATCAGTGGAAATCTAGCAGGAATAGAAGATTTGGAAAGCTTTGGATTTACTCCTGAAAAAGGAATGATTATCAATCTTGTGATCGACCGTTTTTCTTACGAAGAAGATGAAAGCTTTTTGCAACGATTGGCAGATTCTATTCAGATGGCATTTTATGAAGGTCGTGGCTATTGTGCATTAAAGAATACCGATACAGGAAAAGTAAAAGAATTTTCCAATAAATTTGAACTTGACGGAATAGAATTTCTTGAGCCCAGTGTTCATTTTTTCAGCTTCAACAATCCTTATGGAGCTTGTCCTGCATGTGAAGGATACGGAAAAGTTATTGGTATTGATGAAGACCTTGTCGTTCCCAACAAAACCTTATCTGTCTATGAAGACGGAGTTGTGTGCTGGAGGGGAGAAACCATGAGTGAATGGAAAAAAGACTTCATTAAGAAAGCCGGAGACTTCCCTATTCATAAACCTTACCATCAATTGACAAAGGAGCAGAAAAGCTTCCTTTGGAAAGGTGACGGAAAGAGTAATTTCCCATGTATTAATAACTTCTTCAAAATGCTTGAAGAAAACTTATACAAAATTCAATATCGTGTTATGCTTTCACGTTACAGAGGTAAAACCCTTTGTCCTACCTGTGAAGGTCTGAGACTGCGCGAAGAGACAAGCTGGGTAAAAGTAGACGGACATAATATTCAGTCTATGATAGAGCTTCCTTTAGACGAACTTGCTCCGTTAATCAATGGATTGCAATTGTCTGAACATGACAAAGAGGTTGCTAAAAGATTATTATACGAAATAACAACCCGCCTTGAATTTTTATTAAAAGTAGGGTTAGGATATTTAACATTAAACAGAACTTCCAATACCTTATCCGGAGGTGAGAGTCAAAGAATAAACCTGGCGACAAGTTTAGGAAGTTCTTTAGTAGGGTCTATTTATATTCTGGATGAACCTTCTATTGGCCTTCATTCTAAGGATACGGAAAACCTGATTGGAGTTTTGAAAAATCTCCGTGATCTCGGAAATACAGTCATTGTTGTAGAACATGATGAAGATGTCATGCGAGCAGCAGATTACATTATAGATATTGGCCCGGAGGCAGGTTACCTTGGTGGGGAGCTTGTATTTGCCGGTGATTATAAAGACTTAAAAAAAGCCAATACCCTTACTTCAGACTACCTTACGGGAAGATTAGAAATAAAAGTGCCGGAAAAACGTAGAAAAGCAAAAGAATGGATTCATATTAAAGGAGCCCGCCAGAATAATCTTAAAAATATTGATGTCGATATTCCTTTAGAAAATCTTGTCGTTATCTCCGGAGTTTCAGGAAGTGGAAAATCTACTTTAATGAAAGAAATTTTAACCAACGACATCCAGATTCAACTGGGGATGGGAGGTAAAAAAGGAGATTATGATTCTGTTGAATTTCCAAAAAAACTGATCAAAAATATTGAACTGATTGACCAGAATCCTATCGGAAAATCTTCACGTTCCAATCCGGTAACCTATCTTAAAGCGTATGATGATATCCGTGATCTTTTTGCGAAACAAAAGGTGTCAAAAATGATGGGCTACAAACCGAAACATTTCTCTTTCAACGTAGACGGCGGAAGATGTGATGAATGTAAAGGTGAAGGAGTAATCAACGTTTCCATGCAGTTTATGGCAGATATTGAACTTGAATGTGAAGTGTGTAAAGGAACACGATTCAAAAGTGAGATTCTGGAGGTGAAATTTGATGAAAAAAGCATTTCCGACATTCTTCATATGACTGTGGATGAAGCACTGGAATTCTTTAAAGATAATAATGAGGAGAAAATTGTAACCAAACTAAGACCGTTACAAGAGGTCGGGCTGGGATACTTACAGTTAGGACAAAGCTCTTCTACCCTTTCCGGAGGGGAAGCACAACGTGTAAAACTGGCTTCGTTCCTGGTAAAAGGAGTTACTACAGATAAAACTTTATTCATTTTTGATGAACCTTCTACGGGACTTCATTTCCATGATATTCAGAAGTTATTAAAATCATTACAGGCCTTGATTGATCTCGGTCATTCTGTGATTGTTATTGAGCATCAACCGGATATTATCAAATGTGCCGATTTCATTATTGATATTGGCCCGGAAGCAGGAAAACATGGTGGTGAAGTTGTGTTCTCAGGAACTCCGGAGGATCTGATAAAAAATAAAAAATCTTATACCGCCAAATATATCAAAGAAAAACTTGAACATTAAATACAAACAGAGAGCCGTTGAGCTCTCTGTTTTTTCTTCAGCTTTATATTGTAAGAGCCACTCCGGCAACTTTCTCAGAATATAAAATCTATTACCATTCAATCCCTCCCCCAATTCCTTATCATACAATTTTAAATCCGGTTGTACTATTTCTGATTTTATGATCGAACGGTCTTTCTAAACTACCTCTACTATCAAATTCTAGGGTATTGTGTCACTTGTAAAAAAAAATAAAATAATCAATATATAGAAGATATATCATTCGTAAACCATTATTTCACTCAATATCATTCATATAAAAAGAATATTTGATTAAAATATTTCAAATAATTGAAAATGAATCAAATACGCACAACACCTCTTAAAAAAAAGAAGAAAACAAACCAATATATTTGCTCTTACAAACACTTTATTTAACTGTAAAGCAATAATGAAAAACACAATTATTTCCGTATTTTTTTTATTTGGATCAATTACATTTGGACAAGTAGGGATTAATACTACCAAACCTGATCCAAGTGCTGTTTTAGATATTAAGCATTCCAACAAAGGATTGCTTATTCCAAGACTAAGCCTACAAAGTAAGACTGATCTTTCAACTATTCCTAACCCTGCCAATGGCTTAATAGTATATAATTTAACCAACTCAACAGGAACAGGTAATAATGTAGTAGCAGATAACTTCTATGTTTTTTCTGCGACCAGCAACTCATGGAATTTATTGGTAACAGATTCTGTTCTGAACACAGCCATTGAGGGCCTTGGCGTTCCACAGTTACAGGTCGTAGCCAATGCCTCCGGTAACAATGACACGTCCTATATAGGGAATGATCTTGGAGCAAATATTAGAAGACTCTACTATAATACTAAGGTTTTCGATAAGAATAACACCTACGATGCAGCAAATTCAGAGTTTAAAGCCCCTAAAAATGGATATTATCAAATAGATGCTTCTCTATTACTGAAAAGTTATCAGGCACAAAGTACCACCAATATTGTACGACTGGGGGTAAGCAAGCCTTATACGACATTTGTATATAACGGAAATGCAACATTTGCTTTTCTCAATCAACCATTAAATGCTGTCATAGATGATCAGCAACCACTAACCGTTAAAGTTTCCGGGGTTATTTATATGAACAAAGATGAAAAAATCTGTTTTCTGACCCGATATATCACTCCCGGTACTACTGCCGGCAACAATACCTATTCAATCGCTACAGAAAGTTTGGGATATAACCGATCACAAGTGAATAATGTAACCATAGTATATCTTCCCATCGTAAATTAATGCCATGAAAGCCTATTTATTACTGGCCTTGTGCCTCGGAACATCTTATTATTCTCAGGTTGGAATTAATACAGGTTCCAATCTTGATAAGAGTGCTGCCCTTCACATTAATTCATCCCAAAAAGGACTATTGATACCGAGAGTTTCCTTATCCGGAGCTACGGATGTTACAACGATCAATAATCCGGCAAATGGATTATTGGTATTTAATCTTACGGATGGAAACAATGGAACTCCATTGAATACAAATGATGACGTTCTAAAAAACAGACTCTACTCTTTCAGCAATGGAAAATGGAATATTTTTGTCAGTGGGGAAGAATTGAATCAGAAAATAAATAATATCCTTTTAAACAAATTGATCGCTTTAGTCAATATGAAGCTTTCAGGAAATGACCTAAGTTTTGTCAGTAATGATTTAGGCAATAACATAAGAAGGTTTATATTTGATAACAAAGCTACAGATAAACTTAATACTTTTAATGCATCAACAGGGGAATTTACGGCTCCTTATACCGGATACTATTTAGTCAACATGAATATCCTTCTTAAACCATGGGGAAATAATTATAATCCTGGGAACAATGTAAAAACACCACTTCGCCTGGGTTTATCTAAGCCCTATACGGGATCATTCCCTTCCAATGGATTAACAGATCTGATTTTTTATGATGCCACTGAAATTCTGGATTCTGCACAAGGAAGCAATTTCATTACCTATCTCAATTTAAAAAGCATTATCTACCTGCAATCGGGAGAGAAGACAGTACCTCTCGTGAAATATATTACCCCGGGAACAACAGGAAATCAATACAACCTGAATACGGAAGCTAATAATTATAACAGAGGTCTTACCAATACTATTTCAATCATTTATTTACCTACATCTTAATAAATGAAGATCAATTAAAAAGAACAGAGAGTTCTAGTAACTCTCTGTTCTTTTCATTACCTCTAAATTTGTGATGTTAGTAAGTCAATGTATGATCTCCACCATAGAAGAGAGCTTTCTTTACAGCACGTTATATTTTTGTCAAACTTTTTACCATTAGAGGTTATACAAGAAAGGGCTTTCTCTTATATAAGCATTATCTTCAATCTGCGAAATTAAAAATGACGCTAAGTCTGCAGCACTTATATTTTCACCTTTACAATCGGACAGACTGGCTTCACTCATAAAGCTTTCATTGATCTGATTGATTAATGGCAACCTTACTAAAGTCCAGTCCAAACTGCTTTCCAAAAGTAATTCATACTCTTTTTGCTTGTCTTTAGTTGTTTCGGGGTAGTTTTGATACATCCAGTCGGTAGCCATTTTTACCCTATTGCTTTTACAATCCTGAAGCGTATTTACACTTAAACCAGTTGTTACAATATATCTTTTGAGTCCGAGATAGGTCATAGCACCAATAATATTTTGAGTAGAATTACTGAAGATAGGCTTCTCTCCTTTTGGTTGACCTAATGTGCTTATTATTATTTCACAGCCTTCAATAAGTGAGGCGATAGCTTCTTCATCTCTTGCATCCCCTTGCACAATGTCAATCAATGAATTTTGTATTTTAAATTCTTCAGGATTTCTCAGTAAGAGTTTTACAGGATATTTTTTTTCAAGAAGTTTTTGTAGCAAATATTTTCCTGATTTTCCCGTTCCGCCGATAACGGCAATTGTATGTATTTTCATGATTTTCTTATTTAAATAGTTTCATTATTAATAGTCAATACATAAACCCTGATCTGCAGTTTATGTATTTTCAACTTTTAAAAAAAAAGATAGGATTCAGAGAAACTGAACCATTAGTTTTCAGGTTTTAGAATAAAGCCTGAGAAGGGATTCTATTTAGAATAAGATTTTAATGAAATAAAGGTAACAAATATTTTTATATCTGTTCTGGATATTTTGAAATTTCAAGCTTTCAAATTATGGAATCAGTTGCAAAGATGCTATACAATTAGTATTTTAGCCTATAACAAACTAAAAATCACTACTATGAAAAATTTAAAGAAATTAAAAAGAAGTCATCTTATATTGATAAGCGGAGGAGATTTCCCTTATGCAGACTGTGATATTGAAGGGAATTGTCCTGCGGTATCAGGATCATATTATTGCAGTGGAGGTATCTGTTATAGATCCGGAGGAGGAGACAATCCCGGCGGCAGCTGTCATGAACCTCAACGCGACTGTATGCCATGGGAAACAGGGTGCGGATGTGTATATTCATAAAATATTAGCCATATAAAGGATAGAGCAGTTTCTTTACTGCTCTATTTTTTTGCATTTCTAATGGTTGGATTTATAAAACTTACTATAAAAGCAATTTTTATATGAGAAAAAAATCAGATTTTTGTGTTAAACCAATTTCGCTATGAAGCTCAAAAAACTAGTATACCTCCTTTCTGCTCTCCCCTTTCTTATGAATTGTTCAGCAAAGAGAAATATAGGTTTCAGTAATAATTATAAAGTAAAAAGAGATACTTTAACCTTATTTGACCAAGCAAGAAACCGTAAAATACCTATTGCCATTTACCGTCCTGAAACCCACAAAAAAATTATCAATCAACAAGTTATTATTTTCAATCATGGATATGGGCTCAATAAAGGTGGCGATTATTTTGTCTATTCTTATTTAACTGAAAAACTGGCTTCAAAAGGTTTTTATACGGTAAGTATCCAACATGAATTGACTACAGATCAACTGTTGCCCACAGAAGGTTATATACAAATGGTAAGAAGACCCTTCTGGCAAAGAGGCTCAGATAATATATTATTTGTTTTACATGAGCTTAAGAAAACAAATCCGGATCTTGATTACAAACATCTTACCCTTATAGGCCATTCCAATGGAGGTGATATGGTGGCTCTGTTTGGCAATCAGCATCCCAATCTTGTTTATAAAATCATTACCATGGATAACCGAAGGATGTTTCTTCCCAGAACCAGCCTTCCTAAAATTTATTCATTACGTTCTAATGATTATCCTGCTGATGAAGGAGTTCTGCCTACTCAACAAGAACAAGAAAAGTATCATATCGTTATACAACCTACTTCTATTAATCATGGCCATATGGATAACAAAGGCAATGATGAAGAGAAAAGAACATTGAATGACTCTATCTTAAAATACCTTGAAGAACAATAGTTTATGCACTTATACTCTTTTCCGGACAGTAATGGAATGCTAAAAAGCATTTACTGGATGGGGTTTTCAGACTTATCCACAATAAAATGTGGATAACTTGTGAATTTTAACATTAAATTCATATTCCGTATTAAAAATATCACTACATTTACTATGTAATAATAATCGAAGTGGAAACTTTATTTGCTTTTCTTACTACTATTGAAATTGCAATTAAATTTGAAATAAAAATTTAAGCACAGCATTGTCGGCTGTGCTTTTTATTGTTGTCTAATTAAAAAAATGAGATGTTTTATCTACTGAATCCGCTCCTAAAGAGCGGGTTCTTTTATTTTACCCCTCCTTTTATATAAAGACTTTCTAAAATTAGTTTATTCCCCAAAAGCCCAAATCAGCATTCAGTAATAGTCCATAAAAAGCTAAAGAGCCTTTCGTCAGGATATCCTGTATTTTTTATTGTGGCAAGAGATGGTTTTAAAATAATATGTAAATTTATTCCTTGAAGGCCTCATAGTTCAATGGATAGAATAAGAGTTTCCTAAACTTTAGATCCAGGTTCGATCCCTGGTGAGGCTACTTATATAATGACATAATCACATGACTATGCCATTTTTACTTATAAAACCCGTTGTATATTAAATTTGAATACACAACGGGTAACACCATACTAATCAGGCTTTATTGAGCTGTCAGTTTAAAACCACCATCCACATCAATGATGGCCCCTGATATCCATTGAGCCTGATCACTTGCTAAAAATGTCACAGCATCACTAATATATGAAGGCTGTCCTAATATTTTTAAAGCCTGATCATTCAGAAGTACTGCTTTTCCTTCTTCGGTATCAAACCATGGGTTTAATCCCGTGTTGATGGCCCCTGGGGAAATCGCATTAACCGTGATTCCACGTTCTCCGATTTCTCCGGCCAGATATTTCGTAAAAGCCTCAATGAAACCTTTAATTGAAACATAGGTAATAAACCCGGGTGCATACGTTTTCTTCAGAGATGAAGAAATATTGATAATCCTACCCCCATTGTTTATATAAGGGAGCAATTTTTGGGATATAAAAAATACAGCCCGCATATTAATATCAACCATAGCATTAAACATTTTTTGGTCAACTTCCTGAAATGATTTTACCGGAGCGATACCTGCATTATTGACTAATATATCAATCTTTTTTACATTCAGTGCCTGTACAATGATATCGCCGGCTTCATGATTAGACAGATCTGCCTGAATCAGCTGTTGAACAATACCACCACTGGCACGGATGTCATTCGCTGTTACTTCAAGTGATTGTATTTCAAGATCATGTAACACAACCAAAGCTCCCTCAAGAGCAAGCCTTTTAGCTATATGAGCTCCAATTCCTCTTCCAGCGCCTGTAATCAGAGCTGTTTTCCCTGTTAACTTTCCCATATCTTTCTTATTTAATTTGTTTGAAAATCGATTACCACTCCCCTCAACACTTACCATAGTAATAAAACCGGATCTGTTATTTTCGCATACCCCCATTATATCTACTTCTTTTATTAATCATTGTATGTCAAAATTTGACGTATCTCTCCCAACTCCGACAGCTTTTGCTATGGATTACGATATATTTTTTACGTTAAATGATTTTGAAAAATATTTTAGCAGTTCCGGGTATTACCACCCTCTTAAAAATTGGGATAGAAATAAAATAGTGAGCTTAGAAGGGCAAAAGTAGCCCCAATTCTATTGTATCAGGTAAAGATAATATTGATTCTATCGTCTGATATTTTTAAAAAGGCCCGTTAGTATGGGGCACAACATCAGGAAATACCGCAGCTACCTGCCATTGCTCAACAATTTTTCCTGCAGTGTCTATTCTTGCAATATCCCAAAAAGTATGCACTTGCCCCCGAATTGCTCCTTCTGATTGTATCGCAACAAATTCTCCTTCCGCTACACTTCTATGAATTCTCTTATATTCTTTTTCACTATTTTTCAAAGCGTCTTTAAGAGCTGTTAAGCCATCTCCAATAGACGGGTTGTGCTGAATAACCTCTGTATCTACGAGTTCATCAATTTTTTCAAAATTTTTATTAATAAGGATATCAGTCACATATCTCTCGCCTATTTTTTTACTAGTTTCTGTGAGTTCGGGTTTTTGAATTTCCGTTGGACCATCAATCTGGCTCCTTCCCGATACCGTTGCCGGAGCAATAGGAACAGAAGCGTCCCAATGTTCTGCAATCTGATCATTTTCTACACGGAAAATATCAACCCCAATCACGGCTTCTCCTCCTGTCATAATATTATTTAACCAATTATGATGGATCCCATGCATGACTACAAAATCATCATCTCCTATAAACCTTATAGGCTCATAGCGATAATCAGGACGAAGAGTCGCTAACAAATCCCGAAGTCCATCAGAACCGTTTTTCACATAGGGACTGTGTTGCCGATACTCTGTATTCACATATTGATCAATAACACCTGGATCGCTGTTGGTCATTAATGCTGACCACATTTCTGAAACGACTTCTTTTGCTTTCATAAATTTATATTTACATTTATAATTAAGTTATTACAATAGATAAGGTCCTCCAATCTGTAGAAGAAGAATATTGTTTTTCTCAATTCCTTTATACAATATTGTCATTGAGAATTAAAAGCCACCTTATCCTCTTTTTACCTATATTGTGACCGTATTGTGATAACAAATATATTATCTTCACGTACAGAAATCAAGTACTAACCTGGAAGAATGCTACTTACATGCAGGTAGGATTTTTTGATTATCAATCATTTACAAAATGAAAAAAAATGAAAAAAAAATAGAAGACTGTCCAATACGAAGAACCTTTGGCATTATTGGAAGTAAATGGCGTTTATTGATTATCGAAATCATGAAGGATGAAAAAAAACGATATGGAGAATTAAAACGTCATATACCGGACATCAGTGAAAAGGTTTTGAATGAGGAATTAAAAATTTTAGTAAAAGATGGCTTTCTTACCAAAAAATCATATCCTGAAATTCCACCCAAAGTTGAATACAGCCTTACAGATAAGGGAAAAAAAATTCTACCTATCATTGATTCTATTACGCTCTTTGCTCTGGAAAATATGATCGATGAGAGTTCAACCTTTACACCTTGTATTAATAAGGAAATCTGATCAAGTTATATTTCAAATAAAATGTAGATAAAATAAAGGTCTTTCTATTATTGAACCTAATTCTAAATAACGAAAAATATACCCAAACTTTCCTCTTGTATAAAATATCTGACAGATTTACCTTTGCACAGACGAATCTATGTATTCTTTTATGAAAATTTTTCTCCTGATAGCCATTAATCTTTTTTCAATCGTATTTTCACAAGTTGGAATCAACACAGAGAATCCAAAAGCAAGCCTGCATGTGGGAACTTCTGCTAATACTTCTGTGAAAGGTATTATTATCCCCGGCATTACTTCATCAGAAGCGTATGCTATGCCTCTTACTGATGATCAGAATACCATGCTGGTATACATCAAAGAAGGTAATAAGAATACCTCATATGATAAGATGAAATATGTCTACTATCCGGGGTATTATTACTGGAATCAAGGCTTTTGGATGCCTCTATCTTCGGCTTTAACCCAGACAAAAGGATCTACTCAGAATGATGAATATTCTTCTGCATTCCGTTTATTTAAAAATGTAAACAGTACCAATTATGGCTCTTTGGGCGCTAATGCAGTTGACTTATCATATGCCTATACCTCATCAGGTAAAGGAGCAACCGGAAATAACAGCTTTGCTACGGGAATAATGAATGTTTCTTCAGGAGAAAGGTCTGCTGTATTTGGAGGATTTAATACCGCTTCGGGAAGTAATTCCATGTCTTGGGGAGGCAACCTCATCAGCCAGATCGGAAATACGGCATCAGGAAGTAATTCTACAGCATGGGGATTACAAACTTCAGCAGCCGGTGTACTTTCCACCGCTTTCGGAAATAAGACAAGGGCGTTCAGCGGATATGAAACGGCATTAGGTGCTTACAATACTCCTTATACTCCTATTTCAGAGGTCTATAACAATCAGTTTACAGAAGCATATCAGAACAGCAACAGACTTCTGGTAGTTGGGAATGGCCTTAGTGGGTCATACAATGATGCCTTCACTATATTAAAAAACGGAAAAGTAGGTATTGGCATTAATAATTTTGAAAACACTACCGGTGATTCAAAATTACAAATTAAAGGTTCTGTTACCATAAGTGCAGAAAGTCCTACTTTAGGAAATAATACCTGTAATAAAAACAATTTGGGGAAAATCATTTTTGTGGAAGACAATTTCTATGGCTGCAAATCTACAGGATGGGTGCTGTTAAACTCATAGTATTTGAGAAAGCAGAGTTGTCAGAATTCATAATAAGATTGTACCTTTACAATCTAAAAAATGATCATAAAAGAAGTACTGTATATTTTACTAAATCTATTTTAAAAAATATTTTCAGTGTTTCACTTAACCAAACTACACGCAGAAACAAACTTTAATGGAAGAATTTGAATTACCCATAACCTACAAAGGTAAAGAGCAGCTTTTCAATGTAAAACTGGCAACGTTCACCTATGGTTATAAATTCTATGTAGATGTTAACGGTAACGAAGTTGTTTTTGAACGAGATGATTCAGGCAATATGCGGGCACTTATACAGGATACCTCATCAGAATCTAAAATAGAAAAAGAGCTTATTGAAGCCATTATGGAGGTATTTAGTTCTCTTTAGCCTAAGCTCATTGCCCTCTATAGCTTTTTCCTCTAATCTCTTTTGAGAAACTTGTTGATATCCCTTTCATCAGCGATTTCTTCCGGATAAATCTGAAAGAATATAATGGTTGTCTAAAATAAATAACCTTGCCTACTCAGATGCAAAATAAAAGAAATAACTCCACTTTTTTAATCTTGAAAAAATTCTTTTCTTTGCAAAAATTCTAACCTTGAAAAAAACAGTATTATTCATTCTGCCTTTGAGTGTATTTCTATCATGTACCTCTGATTCGGATGAAGTTATCATTCCGATTGCTCTTAAAAAAAAGAAAATAATAGAAGTAAAGCAAGACAACCAATCCCTATATAAATTTACATATAATACCTCAGGCTATATTGCTGAAATAGAAAACTTTTCTAATGGTATTACAGCAAATATTACAAAAGTAGAATATACCAACGGGCTGGAAACGAAAAGAAATATTTATAACTCAAAAGGTACTTTATTTAATTATCAGACCTATACCTACGCCGGTAAATTAATTTCGGAAAGATCTTCTTTTTCTATAAATCCTTCAACAGGTCAGGAAATGCTGACACAAGTAACCCGTTATACAAATGATACGACAAAATCTTTCAATAACATTACCGGTGTACAATATTATGATGGTTCAGGACATTTGATTTCAACATCAAATGTCATTTATCTCGACAATAATGGAAGTAATACCATTGATATTTATAATGCGTCGGGAGCAAAAACAAATATCACAACCACCATGAGAGACAATTCTATGTCCTGGGCTAAAGTATTGGATCCGTTTATTTATCAGCGTGAGCATAATATAATCTCGGTTTCAAACAAGGATGCTGCAGGTACACCCGTCACAGGATATACTGTGGATTATACGTATGATCAAGATAAATACCCGTTGACTGCTCAATATTCTCTTTCCAATGGGGTAAAATATACCTACACATTTACGTGGCAATAAAGGGGACATATACAAAAGGAGACCCTTCGAGGTCTCCTTTCAATTTTGTTTTAAAACTATTTAGGTAAGTTCAATAAAAAGCTCTTCATTAGATCTTCTTACTTTTTTCAGTTTTGCCCACCAATCATTGTCTTCATCCTTATATCCCAACGCCATCATTACAGTACTCTTTAAGCCTTGCTTTGGCAGATTAAGTAATTTGTCTACCTCAATATTATCAAACCCTTCCAATGGAGTCGCATCAATTTTCAAATCAGCAGCTGCCAATAATCCAAATCCCAGGGCTATATAGGTTTGTTTTGATGTATTTACAAAATGATCTTCCTTTGTCTTTTTATCAAGCATACCCAATAAATTCAAACGATAATCATCAGTGGCAGTAGACGGTAAGTTTCTTTCTTTATTGCTAAATTCGAAAAAAGAATCTATCCTCTCATTGGTATACTCATCCCAGGCAGCAAAAACCAGAATATGAGAAGCTTGTACAATTTGCTGTTGTTGGCAGGATATAGGTTGTAATTTCTCTCTTAGCTCTTTATTCGTAATTACAAAAACCTTAAAAGGCTGTAATCCTGAACTTGACGGCGCCATTCGAATAGCATTTAATATTTGTTCTATTTTGTCTTTTTCAATTGTTTTTCCGTTGTAACTTTTTGTTGCGGATCTCCAATTTAATGCTTTTTGTAGTGACATAATTTTGTTGATTTTTTTGTTTTTGTATTTGGAAGTGACTTCGCATATCACCTCGTCAATTCTACAATACAAAATTACCTCATTAACGGTTACATTAGACTACCTGTTACCCATTAGTAACCAGTTACCCAAAGGTAACCAAGTAGTAAATTATCTTATTTTACCAAATCAATTCATTACTTTTGAAATAAGAATTTTCAACATGAAAAAAGAAAAACCAGAACTCAATCCTGAATGTAAAAATCACATCCGAGGGGTTCGGGATACTATATATTTATTGGATGGTAAGTGGAAAACTCTTATCATCAGTCATCTGTATTATGTCGGTAAGATGAGGTTTATGGATTTAAAACGACAAGTGGATGGCATCGCTTCAAAAACATTGTCAAAAGAACTGAAAGTTTTAGAAATGAATAATCTGATACTAAGAACTCAGAATAATACCATGCCTGTTTCGGTTGAGTATGAGCTGACTGATTTTGGAAAGAGTCTTCACACGATCATTGATACTATGGGTGAATGGGGAATAAAATACCGAAATGAGCTATTTATTCAAAAACAACATAATTGACTTTGTCTACTCCTGTATTTCCTGTTTTAGGATGATAAGCATACATGACCAGTTCATAATTTCCCGGGCTATTAATCAAATGGTTTCCCTCAAATAAGTTGGCTGATACTAAAGACATGTCAATATTTTTAATAAATTTCCCATCTTTTTTTAAGATTCCTTTCACCTCAATTTCATCGGAATTCCAGACTCCGCCTTTTTCTATGACACATCCACACATCATCACAATATTAGCCTGAAACTGAAAAGGCTTATCTTTGATACTATTCAATGAAATATACTGATGGGTTCTGGGTTTCAATATATCAATAATATACCCTGGGATTTCAAGAATAATACCTTCTCCTAAAATGTTTTTACCGGGAATCAACCACAACTCAGTACTTACCACCGCCTGGGCATTTTTATTATTTAAGGGAGAAATCACTTCAATATTAACAAAAGTTGGTTCTTCAATATCTATCGTAGCTATAAAACCTCCTGTTTGATCATCAACCATTGAACTTCCTCTTGTTTTAGGAGTTTTCATAATCAAATCAGTATTTCCGGTACTCCCGATTGTATTCCCTTCAGCCAGAATCTTCTGATTAAGTTTATTTCTAACAATAATATGAGCTCCTCCCAATGAAGTGCCTATAAACTTTGCATCTCTGGCTTTTGCCCTTATCATCACTTTTGTCTCCGTTGCAGACAATGTCAGATAGGAAAAAAGTAACATGGTCATAAAAAATAATGTTTTCATGGTTTGATTGATTTTAAATATTCTTGTTTAAATCTATTATGGAAAGAATCATTTTTCAGCTCCTCATCAATGGTATCGAGGTAAGAAAATAAGGCTAAATCTTCTGATAAAAGTTTTAAAATTGCTTTCTCACAGCTATCCCAAATTTGTTCCAATTGGGGAAGCATCTCTACCGCTTTAGGAGATAAGGAAATAATTTGTTTTCGCTTATCGGTTTCATCTTTTTTAATATTAAGATATCCTTTATCTGTCATTTTCTTTACAATGACAACGACTGAAGGATGAGAATATCCCAATGGTTCTGCAATATCAGTAATTGAAATCTCCCCTCTCTTTTGCAATAGCATAAAAACCAAGTACCAGTTGGGTTCAACATCTACCCCAAATTCTTTATAAAATTTTCTGACATCATGGGACATTCTGTCACTGATCCTTTTCAATCTGCTATCCAAGGCTTTATATCCTAAATCTCTGATAAAATCAAAATCCATTGTAAAAAATATTTACTGTAAATATATAAAAAACAAAGTCAACTATATAGTCAACTATATTTATTTTTAAAAAAAATTATCCTGTAATTCAATTTTGGAAATTAAAAAATATTCAAATAATCTATCAATTAAAGGTCAATAGCCTCTTATTTCTTTACAACTATTTATGATTTTTCCTGTATTGTCCGGGGGTAAGTCCTCTGTGCTTTTTAAAAAGCTTAGAAAGATGACTTTCATCACTGAATTGAAGTTCATAGGCAATCTCGCTCATTCGAATACTGCTATATTTTAAATAAGTCTCCACCAGTTTAAGTCTATAGTCCAGTAAATAATCCTGATAAGAAATACCGGTCTGCTGTTTAAAATATTCACCGAAATAATTCCCTGAAATTCCAAAATGATCGGCAATAGTTTGAATACCTGTCTTTTCTCTGTCTTTAATGTGCTGTTGAATATAAGTAATGATTTTCATCATCGAGAAAGCCTTTCTGTTTTCCTGCAGATCAGAAGTTTCACTTTGAATAATATTACGGGCTACAAGATTTAACAGGATGGATATGCAGTTGCGGATAATGAGATAATCATCAGCTTTATTCCTAAATTCTCTTGCAATCTGCAAAATAAGTGTTTCTGCAAAACTTTCATCATTCTCATTTCGGAATACACATCCTGCCTTTGCATGATAATTATTGCTTATATACTGAAGTTTGTATAAATTTTCACAGCTTTCAATACGATCTGCTTCAAGTCGGATTTTATCAATAAACTCAATAGAACATTGTATACTGATCAGTTTTGCATTTTCACTTTCAAAACGATAAAGCTCCTGTTGCGGAATGATAAACAGCTTCCCCTCCATAAAGTGAATACGGCGTTCGTCGTATATAAGGCTGCCCTCCCCTTTTAAGATATAGACAAAAGAAAGGAAAGATGTTGTTTTAAAACTAATCTCTTCTGCTTTCAACTTTATTTCTTTTACCTGAATACCATCCAAATGTTGCCCAATCATTTTTACAGACCTATTTTTCCTTCAAAAGTACAATTTTGCCATAACATTTAGGGGTTAATTTTGCATAAAAAAATTATGAATACCTATCCAAAACGTTGGCAGGCACTCTATTTTCTAATTGCGGGAGCATTCCTTTCACCATTGGATTATTTTATTGTCAATATGGCTTTACTTTCTATAAAAGAGGCATTGAAAGCCAGTGATCATCAGCTTCAGATGGTTGTTGCAATCTACGGACTTACCTACGCGGCTCTTGTGGTTTGCGGTGGCCGGCTTGGGGATATTTATGGTCGAAAGAAAATTTTCACATTAGGTTTGTATACCTTTCTATTTTCCTCACTAGCCTGCGCCTTTTCCCCCAATATCATATGGTTGATTATCTCCCGTCTTTTCCAGGGGGTTGGAGCTGCGCTTCTGGCTCCTCAGGTATTGGCTTCAATAAAAGTTTTATTCGACAGTAAAGAACAACCTAAAGCTGTAAGTTTTTTCAGCGCTGTTTTTGGTTTGGCTTCAGTGATCGGACAACTCCTCGGTGGCGTTCTTCTTAGCATGCATTGGGGACAATTTTCATGGGAAATGGTATTCCTGGTGAACGTACCGGTTACCATCATCTGTATTACGGGTGTTCATTTTACCATGGACAATAAGCGTGAAGCAGAAAAAACAGGAATTGATATGATGGGTTCCTTGTTATTAATCCTTTCCTTATTGATGTTGATTTGTCCTCTTATATTTGGGCAGAAATATCAATGGGCATGGTGGTTATTCGTAACCATGCTGATAGGGGGTGCTTTATTAATAGTTTTCTTTACCTATGAGATGCAACTGTTAAAAAAAGGAAAACCCTTGCTAGTGGACCCAAGCTTATTGCAACATACCCCTTTTGCATTAAGCCTTCTGATTATCTTTTTTTATAATTTCACCTCCGGTTTATTCATCTGTTATCCTTATTATCTGCAAGAATTCTTAGATCAAAACTCCATGCAAACAGGGCTCGCCATTGTCCCTTATGGATTAGCCTTTTTCCTTGGACCTTTAACACTCTCCAGAATAAAGCTTTCTTCCTACAAAATGATCAATACAGGACTGGGATTATTAATGAGCGGATTCATAGGGACTGCATTGGTCTTTTATTTTCAACAAAAACCATCCTTTATCACCAGTATCACACTGTTCATAGCGGGATTAGGTCATGGTACCATTATGCCTGTTATGATGCGGACAGCCATTACTTTCACTACCAAAGATAAAGCAGGTCAGGCTTCAGGTCTGATTAGCATTGGAATACAAATTGGGAGTGTTACAGGAGGAGTTGTTATAGGAACTCTATTTTTTAATCTCATTAAATCAGTAGATTTTCCTGCAGCATTTGCAATGGCAATCTCAATGATCGGAGGTTTTCAAATGATAGGAATCTGGGCCACTTTTAGATTAAAAAAATATATACAACATCATTAAATATCTTTTTAAAAATAAAATATTATAAATTTAAACTTATGAATAACAAAGAAATAATCATCAAAGAAATAACAGAGTTCCATCAAGATATTGAAAAATGGTTTCATGGTATTGGCGACAAAAATATTCTTTATAAAAAGCTCTTATCCGGATTCTCTCCTGATTTTAAAATGATTAATGGAGATGGCAAAACTGTTAATCTCCCTCAATTTTCAGACTGGCTCCCTACTGTATTTGGTGCCTTTCCTGAGCGAAGGGTGTATGTTGAGAATATAGAAGTTTCTCATTCTGTCTGCCATGGATTGGCTACTTACACGGAAATACAAATTACCGGAAATACATCAAACAAAAGGCAGTCATCAGGTGTTTTTATTCTCAATGAAAAAAAAGCTTTATGGCTACATCTTGTAGAGAAGTGGATTTAAAACAAACACTATAAAAAGCTACCCGAAAGGTAGCTTTTAGACTTTATACTGTTCTCTCTTTATTCAAATCAAAGAAGATTCTTAGAAAGGTTTGTATATACTTATAATTAGGACCCCAGATATAGTGGGCAGATTAGTCTTTAGTTTTAAAGACTTCCATCTGCCTGGCCATAATAGCCAGCAAGATTCCGAAGCACGCAAAAAGACCATAAGAATATCTAAGGTCAAAAGCCTCGGCAATATAACCAATAAGTGGCGGACCTATTAAAAATCCCAAAAATGAAATGCTGGAAACAAAAGATAATGCAATGCTGGGTGCTACTGTATTTACCTTTCCAATAGTACTGTAAACGGATGGAACACTTAGAGAAGCCCCAAGACCAATAATCATAAAGGCGATGACGCAAATCCATAATTCAGGAAAGAAGACACTTAGAAAAAGGCCACTACTCATCAGAATTCCACAACATTGTAAAACAATCCTTTTTCCATATTTTTCAATAATACGATTCCCTACAAAACGACCTAAAGTCATCATTAAAATAAAACTCGTATACCCCAATATAACAAGCTTTTCAGAGGCTTTTACAATCGTCTGAAAATAAACCCCGCTCCAGTCAAACATTGCCCCTTCAATAGCCATACTCAAAAATCCTATAATACCTAAACCTACCAATGTGGGGTTGATCTTTTTAAAAATCGATTGCTTTTGTGGCTCAACCTTATGAATGACATTGGTTAAATTATTCTTACCATACCACCAAAGTCCTGATACGAGAATAAATGTGAAAATAAAATGATAGAATGTCCCTACATTCATGGTAATCATCAGTAAGCCAACAAGCGCTCCTGCTAATCCTGCAAAACACCAAGCTCCATGATAAGAGGACAGAAGCGTTCTTTTGGTAATTGACTCTATTTCAATAGCCTGCGTATTGATTGCGATATTGCATAAGTTTCCGGAAACGCCAAAGAAAAATAAAACAACAGCCAATACCCAATACGACGGAGAAAGCCCAATCAATAACAGAAAAACAGGATAGAGCAAAAAGCATCTTTTAATCACCCAGCTGCTTCCGTGGATACTGATTAGCTTTCCTGCCAGTACCATGGTCGAAAGCTGCCCTATGGGCATCAGAAGTAAAAGTGTTCCCAGCTCTGCTTCATTTATCGAAAGTGCAGTTTTAATGATAGGAATCCTGCTCGCCCATGAGGAAAAAACAAGCCCGTGGGCAAAGAAAAGTAAAAAACAGGCCGTAGGCATTTTTGCATTAAAAGATTCTCTATCTGGCATTATAACAACATTTAATAAAATTCTTGCTGCAAAGTTAGGGACAGTTATTCAATAAAATATATTCCATTTTTGTCATTTTATATTCCATTTTAAACAACCGGGTTAAAAAGAAAAATTAACTGCTTACATTTGCCCGCAGATTGAATGTAGCGATACATAATCCAAAGTATTCAAAAAATTTCAGGAAATAATTCATCTCTATCATGATAGATATTAAACCAAATTTCGAAGGGTTATATATTGAAAAATATACAACAGATATGATAGCTGAGTTTCATAAAAATGCCCATAAGCTCAATAAACTTTTGCTTTGTTTTACATCCAGCGGCGAGATGAATATAAGGATTAATGATTTGAAATTTCAAATTAAAAAGGATTCGATGGTCATGTTATTGCCTGATACAGACCTTTCGGAGATATCCTGCACTCCTGATGTGGATATTATTGTATTTTTCATCTCATTAGATTTCATTAGTTCTTATAGCTTTTTAACCGCCCTGCTGGCCAGTGAAGAAATTAAATTCAATCCGCTCATCTCTATAGAAAATACTGCCGGAGAACTTATCTGGCCTACTGTAAAGCTCATTCAGGATTATCATTCTAATACATACGAAAAAAGTACACCTGAATCTGTGCAATACCTGCTTTATGCACTGCTTGAACTCGTTTCAAAACTTTATTTACCTGTTATTAAAAACAACAGTCTCTTACAAACCAGAAGCCAGGATATCATAGATCATTTTTTCCAACTCCTCAATGAACATGGTCATTTGCAAAGAAGTGTCCAGTTTTATTCCGGCCAGCTACACCTTTCCCCACAATACCTGAGCAGCTTAATAAAAAAAGAAACAGGAAAGCCTATTAAACAATGGATCAGTTATGTGGTGATCAAACATGCAAAAGAGCTTCTCAAAACAACATCTCTTTCTATTAAAGAAGTGAGTAATCAATTACAATTTGTTGATTCTTCCCTTTTTTGCAGATATTTCAGACGCTGTACGGGAATAACAGCCAACACCTACAGGGAAAATTACAAGATTAAAAAATAACTGTAATCTCTTTCTATTTTTCGTAAGTTAGCTTCTTAAAATTCATTTAAAAAACTATTGCTATGAAAGAAAAATGGATAGCCTATCCAACCATTTTAGAAGGAAAAACAGTTGATTTAATTCCTTTGGAAAAAGAACATTTTGAAGAATTATACATAGCGGCCTCTGACAAAGAACTGTGGGAATTAATTCCAACAGACTGCTCAGATAAAACTCTTTTTTACCAAAACTATGAACGGGCATTATCCGAAAGAGAAACCGGAAATCAATATCCTTTTGTCATACAGGATAAAAAAACTCGCAAACTAATTGGTTCAACAAGATTTTTTGAAATATATCCTTCAGACAAAAAACTGGAAATCGGATGGACGTGGATTACCAAGGAATATTGGGGAACCGCCGTCAATTTAGAATGTAAATTACTGTTACTCAACTATTGTTTTGAAGTTTTAAAAACAAACAGAGTTCAACTGAAAACCAAAGACACCAATTTCAGATCCAGAAAAGCCATTGAAAAAATTGGTGGTGTATTTGAAGGGATTCTAAGAAAAGACCGTGTTCAAAATGATGGCAGTACAAGAAATGCAGCTTATTACAGTATTCTGGATGAAGAATGGAAGGATGCCAAATGTAAAATTGAAAAACAAATTCAAGAAAAACAAAACCTGATAAAAAATGAATAAATAGATTTCTTTATTCAATAATGATCATTACCATGAAAAAAAATCTTTTAAAGGATGATGCTTCCAGCTCTGTCATTGAAAGAGTCAGAAATCTCTCTGCTTCCCATCAGCCTCAATGGGGAGAAATGACGGCCACTGAAATGTTGCTCCACTGCAACTCATGTAATAAGCAAATTTTACAGGAAAATGGCAGCAATAAAAAGACCACGATAAAACAGTACTTATTGAAAATTCTTGCTCTTTATATCGCTCCAAATTTTAAAAAGAACATTAAAGGAGAACCCATACATGATACAAAAGGAAAAGTAAACCTTTCTGATTTTGAGGAACAAAGAAGTGAGTTTATCCTTCTGATTTCTTTGTTTCCTGTCACTACGCGTTCTTTAACACTTCCCCATCCTGCTTTCGGCACTCTTTCAACCCACGAATGGGGGATTGCAGCTTATAAACATATGGATCATCATTTAAGGCAATTTGGAGTCTAAGCCTGAATACTGACAATGAATTATTTTATTTCCCCGCAACTCCTGGTTTACTGTTAATAAGGTTTCCTTAAACAAAAATACCCGGCATAAAACCGGGTATTATATTAATTAAATGACTGTCTGTAACTTAACGGGGTTTCATCAGTCTTCTTCTTAAAAAGTTTATTAAATGATTGTGGATGCTCAAATCCCAGAGCATAGGCTACTTCTGAAACCGAAAAATTCGTAGAAGTAAGATATTCCTTGGCCTTTTCAATCAGTTTTTCATGAATATGCTGCTGTGCATTTTGCCCGGTAAGATTACGAAGCATATCACTCAGATAATGGGGAGACAAATTGAGTGAAGAGGAAAGAAATTCTACCGTAGGAAGCCCCTTCTGCAATGTTTCCTGCTCATTAAAATAGCTTTCCAATATCATATCCATTTTTGTCAACAGATCACTGTTCACCGCTTTTCTTGTGAGAAACTGTCTTTTATAAAAACGGTTACTGTAATTGAGAAGAACCTCAATATAGGAAACGATTACATCCTGGCTGACTTCATCTATAGCTGTATTCAATTCATTTCTTATACTGTCCAGAAGCCCTGTTATTAAAGTTTTCTCCTGATCGGATAAATGCAGTGCCTCATTAGTGTCATAGGAAAAAAAACCAAAGCTCTTAATATTCTTTGCCAACGGATAATTTCGGATAAAATCAGGGTGTATCAGCAAAGTATATCCACAATATTCAGCATCCCCATCTACTGAAAGAATTTGCCCGGGAGAGGTAAACATCATTCCTCCTTCATTAAAGTCATAATATCCCTGTCCATAACCCATTTTCCCAACAGTAGAATATTTATAAGAGATTTTATAAAAATTCAATAAAAAGCTTTTGGTTAAATACTCTTTATTAATGCTCATCTTGGTATTATCCACCAGACTTACCAGGGGATGAACAGGTTTAGGCAACTGTAATAAATCATGCAGCTCAGATATGGAGGTAATCTTCAGAGGAGTATTATCTTTCTTTTCCATACTATAAATTTAGACATTATTTGGTTAAAAAGACGGTATAAACATTTCTGTTTTAGACCGCCAATCAATGTACCGGATTAAAGAAACTGTTGACCAAGCTGCTCTCTGAATGCTTCATCCCCTAATTCAAGGCGTTGAGCATACAAAGCTTTTGCATCTTCACCGGCTACATATCTTAATTTCTTTTTACCATCTGTTGCTGCTTCATACACCACTTCTGCAATCTGTTCTGGAGTAGAGGCTGCATCCATCATTCCTTCCATCTTAGAAAATAAGGAACCGATCATTTCTTCATAATCAGGAGTTGATGCAGAGTCCAGAGACCGGCTTACAAAATCTGTTTTGATACCTCCGGGAGAAACAGTCTTAATGTCTATCCCCAATTTGTTAAGCTCAAAAGCCATACTTTCGCTCCAGCCTTCCAATGCCCATTTTGTCGCATGATAAATTGAATTTAAAGGAAATGTTATTAACCCACCTATGGAAGTGGTAGAAATAAATGTTCCCTGTTCTTTCTTTCTGAAATAAGGCGTAAAAGCTTGGGTTACGCGAATAACACCCAACAAATTGGTATTTAATTGTCTTACAATCTGATCATCCGACAATGCTTCCAAAGGTCCTAAAAGGCCATATCCTGCATTGTTAAACACAACATCAACCTCTCCTGATTCAAGAGATTTATTAACAGTTGATTTGATCTGTTCCGGATCCGTTACATCCAACGGAAGTACAGTTACATTTTCTAAAGAAGCAAGATCTGCCCCTGCTTCAGGATTTCTCATTGTTGCAATAACTTTCCATCCTTTGTTTTGAAATAATTTGGCAGTTGCTTTTCCTAAGCCTGTAGAAGCACCTGTTATAAAAATTGTTTTCATTTTTTCTTTGTTTAAAATTATAGGACAAAGTTCAGAATTAGAAAAAAAAATGAAGTTGCCAAAACGGGGAAAGCTGTAGCCAAAATGGATGAGACATGTAAAACCTAAAAAAATCCTTCCGTTAATGATGTAACGAAAGGATGCATTCTAAGAAAAAAATGATGGCTAATTTCCCGGAATTAAAATATATCCATAATCAATAAAAATGATAAACGTTTCTAAACGATGTCTGAACTGATCTTTTTCATCTCATATCCTTCATAATCAAAAACAGTTTGCATAGATAATCCAAGCGCTTTACTCACGCCTTCTCCATAGGCCGGATCAGCCTGATAACAGTTTCTTATATGACGAATTTGAATAAATTGCTGTGCTCCTCCCACTGCTTCTGCTGTGTTTTTAAATAATATTTCCTTTTGCCCGTCAGACATCAACCTGAAAAGATTTCCCGGTTGAGAAAAATAATCGTCATCCTCACGATGGTCCCAGTGAGCAGCATCACCATCAATTTTTAAAGAAGGTTCACTAAAATCAGGCTGTTCCTGCCATTCCTTAAAACTGTTAGGCTCATACCCCAGCGTACTTCCAAAATTTCCATCTGTTCTCATTGCCCCATCACGATGATATGACATATAGGGACATTGAGGAGCATTTACAGGAATCTGATGATGATTAACCCCTAATCTATACCGTTGGGTATCTCCATAAGAAAATAAACGCCCCTGAAGCATCTTATCGGGTGAAAAACTAATTCCCGGAACTATAGATGCAGGATTAAAAGCAGCCTGTTCAACTTCAGCAAAATAATTGGACGGATTTCTGGTCAACATCAATTCTCCTACCGGAATCAGAGGATAATCTCCGTGTGGCCAAACTTTTGTCAAATCAAATGGATTGATAGGATAATGATTAGCTTCCTCTTCTTCCATGATCTGAATATACATAGTCCATTTTGGGAAATTGCCACTCTCAATACTTTCATACAAATCTTTTTGATGGCTTTCTCTATTCTCACCTATGATTGCTTTGGCTTCTTCATTGCTTATATTTTGAATCCCCTGCTGGGTCTTAAAATGAAATTTCACCCAAAATCGTTTATTTTCATTATTGATAAAACTAAAGGTATGGCTGCCAAATCCATCCATATGCCTGTATGATCTGGGAATCCCGCGATCACTCATTGTAATCGTTACCTGATGCAGAGATTCCGGAAGTAAAGTCCAAAAATCCCAGTTATTATCAGCGCTTCTGAGATTCGTTCGGGGATCTCTTTTTACAGCATGATTTAAATCCGGAAACTTTAAAGGATCACGCAAAAAGAAAACAGGAGTATTATTCCCTACAAGATCCCAGTTTCCCTCTTTCGTATAAAATTTTATGGCAAAGCCTCGGATGTCTCTTTCAGCATCTGCAGCTCCTCTTTCACCGGCCACTGTAGAAAATCGAATAAATAAGGGCGTCTCTTCTCCAATGGCAGAAAAGAGTTTTGCTTTTGTATATTGGGTAATATCATGAGTTACCCTGAATGTTCCATAGGCTCCCGATCCTTTTGCATGCATTCTGCGTTCCGGAATTACTTCACGGTCAAAATGAGCCATCTTTTCTAAAAACCAGATGTCTTGCAATAAAGCCGGACCACGACGCCCTGCCGTTAAAATATTCTGGTTATCTGATACCGGGGCTCCTGTTCGATGTGTTAATTTATTTTCGTTCATATTGTATAATTTATGATTCAAAATTATCCAGTTTATACAATGATCAAATCATCCAGTTTATACAAAAAAATACAGTCCAAAAAATTAATTGTTTTAATCCGCTCTCTTTAAAATAGGTATTGACAAACTTCTTACATTCACCTGTTTTTTGTAAGTTTGTCTCTATCAATTTTTATGGCCGAATATATTCTTGACAACATTAATATCAGTACACTTTCCGTATATGATCTTTTGAAACATACTACTGAGAGCGCATTTATTGAGAACAAGAATTTTCATGAGATTTATCCCATTACCATAGAAAACAATACAGGAATATTTACAAAAAAGTCTTCCTTGCAAGAGCATCCGATCATCACGATCAGTAAGATTAATAATTCTTTACTTTGTTCATGTACATGTGATAACACTAAAACACAGCTTTGTCCTCATCAGACAGAAGTCATCCATTGTATTTTAGAAGAAAAAGATTTCCGTATTTTCTTTGATGATTCCTTACGTAAAAAGGCCTTGATTTCTAAAGCTAAAGGATATGGCTTAGAAAATGAACCTGATCTTGATCTCTTTTTTCGTTTAGAATATTCTGAAGGGAAATTAGAAATTGTACCCAAGATCAAAGAAATGCTTCCTGTAGATGATTTGATGCTGAAAAAAGAACTTCTCCCTCAATCTCCTTCTAAACTGGATGAACTCACATTATCAGATTCAGGTAAAAAGCAAATTTTGATCATCAGCAAGCATCGTTATTACAATCACCTGATTTTTTCTCTCATGGAAGCAGAAATGACCCAAACAGGAAAAATCAAAAACCCCATTGTTCCGGTAGATGCAATGCAACTGATATGGAAAGCGGAACAGCCTACGGAAATTAAATTTTACACCGCCATCACTTCATTTCAGAACAACTATAATGAAGAATATAATACGGCAGAATTTGAAGCTTTAAAACTGATTGTTCAAAACCCTTTAGACCTTGAAGTCTATTATCACGATCGGAAAATTGCAGAAACCATTTCTGCAAAGTCTCTTGTTCACACTCAACTTAATACTTTAGATGCAGATATACAACTATCTGTTTTTAAGAAAGATCCATTTTATGAAATAACAGGAGAATTACAGTTTGACGATATTTCGGTTCCGTTTAAAAACATTATTCTTAGAAACGAATATTTTGTCTATAACCACAACACATTCAGTCTTGTAGACCATCCGGATATGCTTAGGATCATTAGATTCTTTAAAGCAAATAATGAGATTTTACTTATCCATTCTTCAAAATACGAGGATTTTATGCAGAACATTTTATCTGTTTTAGAAGAACGTATTCACATTAATTACAGATACATACAAGCAGCAACGAAAGTTCAGCTTAAAGACAAAAAATTCCAGATAGAAAAGGTAGTTTATCTTCGTCAGCAGGAAAATTATATTGGAATTACTCCTGTCATGAGATACGGTGAAATTGAAGTTCCTGTATACTCCCGAAAACAGCTTTTTGATACCGATCAGAATGGAAATCCATTTAAAATTGAGCGAAATGAGGCAGCAGAAGCACAATTTACCTCACTCATCATGCAGCAGCATCCCGATTTTGAGGAACAAATGGACGGGTATCAGTACTTTTATCTTCACAGGGATAAGTTTCTGGATGAGAACTGGTTCCTGGATGCGTTTGAAATCTGGAGAAATGAAGGAGTAATTATTCTTGGATTTAACGAGCTTAAAAACAACAGAATAAACCCTCACCGCGCAAAAATCAACATTCAGATCACCAGCGGCCTGGATTGGTTTAATGCTCAACTGAAAGTGGCCTTCGGACAGAAAGAAGCTGCTTTGAAACAGCTTCACAGAACGATCCGCAATAAGAGCAAATTTGTACAGCTGGATGATGGTACTTTGGGAATTCTTCCCGAAGAATGGATTGATAAAATTTCCGCTTATTTTAGTGCAGGAGAGATTGATGAAGAATTGCTGAAAATCCCAAAAATCAATTTTACAGAAATATCATCTCTTTTTGACAAAGAAATTATAAGCAAAGAAATACAGGATGAAGTAAATTCTTATACAACACAGTTTTCAACGGTAAAAAACATTCCGGTTGTCAATATTCCGGTTGAACTCAATGCTGAATTGAGAGATTATCAGCACGACGGTCTAAATTGGCTGAACTTTCTGGATAGTTTTAATTTTGGAGGTTGTCTGGCGGATGATATGGGATTGGGGAAAACATTGCAAATCATTGCTTTTATTCTGTCGCAAAGAGAAAAACGTGGTCATACTACAAATCTGGTCGTTGTACCAACTTCTCTTCTTTTCAATTGGCAGGAAGAAATCCGGAAGTTTGCTCCTTCTATAAAAATACTACTGCATTATGGTTCTGACAGACCAAAAAGCATCGCTCATTTTTCTGAATATGAAGTGGTTCTTACCAGCTATGGGATGCTCCTTTCAGACATTCGCTTTTTGAAGACCTTCAACTTCAATTATGTCTTTTTGGATGAATCACAGACTATTAAGAACCCCAACTCTGAAAGGTATAAAGCAGCACGATTGCTTCAATCGAGAAATAGAATTATTTTAACCGGAACTCCTGTTGAAAACAGTACTTTTGATCTTTATAGTCAGCTTTCTTTTGCCTGTCCGGGATTATTGGGGAGTAAGCAATATTTTAAAGATATTTATGCAATCCCCATTGATAAATTTGAATACAGCAAACGCGCTATAGAGCTTCAGCAGAAAATAAAGCCTTTTATTCTCCGAAGAACCAAAAAACAGGTAGCCAAAGAACTTCCGGAGAAAACAGAAACGGTAATTTATTGTGAAATGAATGCAGAGCAACGACGCATATACGACGCATATGAAAAGGAGCTTCGTGAATTTATTGCGGCCAATGATGATGATGAACTCAATAAAAACAGCATGCATGTTCTTACAGGGCTTACAAGACTCAGACAGATCTGTAATTCTCCCGCTCTTCTCAAAGAAGGATATTCAGGTGAACATGCTGTGAAGGTTGAGATTCTGATGGAACAGATTCTCGGCAAATCAAAAGATCACAAGATCCTTGTATTCTCACAGTTTGTCGGTATGCTTGATCTGGTAAAGGCTGAACTTGAAAATCATGGAGTATCATTTGAATACCTAACAGGACAAACTAAAGACAGGGGGCAAAAAGTGGCTAACTTTCAGGAAAATGAAGATGTTCGGGTATTTTTAATCAGTTTAAAAGCCGGTGGTGTAGGACTTAATCTTACGCAGGCAGATTATATTTACCTGATAGACCCCTGGTGGAATCCTGCCACTGAAAATCAAGCTATTGATCGCAGCTATCGTATCGGGCAGACAAAAAATGTTATTGCAGTACGAATGATCTGTTCTAATACAGTCGAAGAAAAAATTCTTACCCTTCAAAATAAGAAAAAATTACTGGCTCAAAATCTACTTAAGACAGATAAAACTAAACTTCAGGGACTGTCAAAACAAGATCTTTTGGAAATCCTTGAACCAGATGAGAAAAAATAATGTAAAGCATCTGATTAACCTGCTATCATGTTTGAAAGTAAACAGGTTTTACGGCTATTATCATAAAGACAAAATCGACAGACACGTAGTCTGTCGATTAAAAAACAAAAATTGATATGGATATGATTTAGATATGTGTTGTTTTACTTTTTAATAATTTTTTCAGTGATTATTTTCTTATCTTTTGTCTGAATTTTCAGGATATATGTACCGGGAACAAAACCGTCCAAACTAATCACTTCTGAATTCCCGTCAAGTAATTTCTGACCTGCAATATTATAAACTTCATATTTTTCCAGTCCTTTAAGCCCTTTAAGTGTTACTACTCCCGTCGTAGGATTAGGATATATTTTAACTGAGGTATTTTTAGATATCTCTGTGGTTGATAGATTTTCCGGCTGTACATTGATTGTATAATCTTCTGCCTGACCGATAAACCAACCTGATGGACATGGCAAGTTTTCTAATGTTCCCATCCATGAATTGGATTCATAAGCCTTTACGACTCTAAAACGGGTGTTTCCAAGCAATGCTGTAACCGGAATGGTAATATCGCTTGATGTAATACCGGATTGGTGACCTGAAACAGGATCAGAATTGTCTAAATACCCCAGGTTAAATTTCTCATCGGCATCAAACACATTATTGTGATTAAAATCAATATAGGCATATGCTGAAACCGTTGTCTGCCCGTGTGTTCCTCCTGTAACAGCTATTGGATAGGTATTTCCTCTTTTGCCCTCAAAAACGGTAGTTGTAAAATCTTCAATGACACTGGAATTACCATCAATAGCACTATCATTTGCTATTCCCGCAAATTCCACCGTGCTGATTTCACTTACAGTAAGGCTGGTCACATTTTCTGCGCCACAGTAGGGAGCAGGAAAATTGGCACTACTCCCTATGATATTAACGGTATAATCTTCAGTCTGCCCCGCTCTCAAACCGGAGTCACAGGCTGAATTGATGGAATTCGGGGCAGCCGAATTTGAATATGCTTGGACATTTGTGTTTTTAAGAACCCTCATTCTTGTGCTTCCACTGGCAGCATTAGCAGGAATTACTATAGAATTATTAATGGTAAATGCATTAGCGGGATTAGCGGCTTCAAGTCTTCCAATGTAAAAACTCTCTCCTGCATCATCAAAGTTCCCATTCTGATTAAAATCTATAAAAATAACCACATCGCTAGGAAAAGTGCTTGACGGCCCTTTTACCGATATCGGATAAGGATTTCCGGGCTGCAAGTCTGTAGATATTGATGTAAAGTTTTCATAGACCTGAGCGTTCCCGGATTGAACCGATGACGAATTATTAATTGAGCCGAAAGTAACATTACTTATCATATTGCTGTCTGCCCCATACTGGAATACAGGCATACAATATTGTAATTGAGCATTCACCAGCGAGCAAAGTATAATGCCAGAAAGAGTAGATATTTTTTTCATTGAATTCTTAATTTTTGATGAGACAAATTTATATTTATTTAGAATCAATAAAAATAAGAAAGCAATGACATTTGTCATTAAATTGATATTTATCTTATAAACAAGCTTTGATGCATACCCAAAAAGACATTTAAATAAATAATTATCAATATCCTATGCTTCCCAATTTGTTTATTTTATAATTTTTGGAAATTATCTGCAATTCATCAATTATTGTGATTGCAGATAGTCTTTAATGATTTTCCGGGATTCTTTTTTATATTCTTCATACTTTCCAGCATAGGCCTCTAGCGTATCAGA
This sequence comes from uncultured Chryseobacterium sp., assembly GCA_963518055.1. GTDB lineage: Bacteria > Bacteroidota > Bacteroidia > Flavobacteriales > Weeksellaceae > Chryseobacterium. The sequence continues at coordinate 161,569 of CAUQIC010000004.1, read as the reverse complement.
AGCATCAGAACGGCTGAGTTTCACTTTTCCTTCGCCTTTTCCCAGTAAACATACATATCCTTGATCAGTATAGTCTTTATTGATATAAAGGGGCCATGAAGATTTATTTTCAAAACCTTTTTTTACATGAGGCTGAGCTATTTCTAAAAAAGCATATTCAGCAGTATCTAATGTTTGTATTGGAATTCTTATTTCCAGGAGTTGATGAAGTTTTATAATAGAAAGGAAGGCAGGAAAGGCAGAGTTATTGATGATATTTCCCAAGCTGAGAATCTCAAGGTTAGGCAAACCATGTAAAAAATTAAAATTACTGATAGGCTGCTTCCGGTCTAAAGTACCATCAATGTGTAAATACTTCAGATATTCAATTTTTTGAAGGCCATCAAAGTTTGACACTCCACGCAGATTTTCCAGATGAAGTGATTTCAGTGTTGGGAGATTTTGTAAAGGAGAGAGGTCAGAAAAACCAGATCCATACTCAATAGCTAGCTCTTCCAAGTTAAAAAGGCTGCTGATAAACTCAATATCTTCTGACCGAAATGATTTTATTCTTACCCTTTTAAGATTTCTCATTTCACTTATTGCTTTAAGGTCTTCCTGATTAGGTTGATCCAGATTGACTTCTTCAAGATTAGGGCAATCAAAAATCAGTTTCCTGTTTTAATAGCCCTTGCCTATCGTCAAAATTTTAACGGTTTTGGTATCTAGAGTATCTCTATCAACAGAGTAAAGTGAAGTATGATGAGTAGGACAGATTTTCCAATAATCGTCTATTTCTCCTAAATGACCTACTATTTTCTCTTTCATATTATTCTATTTTATGTCTGTGTAGATTAAATTTATAGGGCTAGATTTCCCCATTAGAATTTAAAATTAAGCTTTTTAATTCAGATTTTCAATAAGAATGGCGGAAGCTCCCCCACCACCATTACAAATGGCTGCTATCCCATATTTCCCTCCTTCCTGGCGTAAAACATTAACTAGTGTCGTCATAATCCTCGCTCCCGAAGCTCCAATAGGATGTCCTAATGCCACTGCTCCCCCATATACATTTACTTTATCCAAATTATATCCCAGAATCTGCTGATTGGACAGAACTACCGATGCATACGCTTCATTAATTTCAAAATAATCAATATCAGATAGGCTAAGACCTGTCTGTTTAAGTATTTTATTAATAGCAATGGAAGGAGAAGTGGTAAACCATTCCGGAGACTGAGCAGCATCAGCGTAAGCAACGATTCTGGCTAAGGGTTTTAAATTATACTGCTGTACAGCTTCTGTGGAACCCAATAATATGGCTGCAGCACCATCATTCAGATTACTTGAATTGGCCGCTGTTAAAAAACCATCTGCTTCAAAAGCCGGTTTCAACAGAGATATCTTTTCAGGAATAAGTTTATCAATATCTTCATCTTTATTGATGATATCAGTTCCTTTTTTCCCTTCAACTGCTATGTCAATCAATTCATTACTGAATTTATTATTCAAAGTCGCTTTCTGCGCTCTTTGATAAGAGACTAAAGCATAATCATCAAGTTCCTTTCTTGTATGTCCGTATTTTTTAACGCCCAATTCTGCCGCACTTCCCATATGAAAGTCGTTGTATACGTCCCAAAGTCCATCTTTAATGAGTCCGTCTGTAAGGCTAGTATCTCCCAATTTCTTACCCTGGCGGAGATAGGTAAAGTGAGGTACATTGCTCATGCTTTCCATCCCACCCGTCATCACCATATTTTCCAAACCAAGCTGAATTTGCTGAGTTCCAATCATAGCAGCCTTCATACCGGAAGCACAAACTTTATTGATTGTTGTAGCGTCTTTGTCAACCGGAATCTCGGAAAAAACAGCAGATTGCCTTGCCGGCGACTGTCCTACCCCTGCACTCAATACATTTCCCATGTAAACACTGTCTATATTTTCCGGCAAAATCCCTGCATTTTCGTAGGTCTTCTGTATAGCAATAGCACCCAATTGAGGGGCTGTAAAAGCTGATAAACCACCCATAAAACCTCCAATAGGAGTTCTTTTTGCTGCAATAATGAATACTTCTTTCATAGATTTCGTTTTTGTAATATACCGATTGGTATAATTTTGATTAAAATTCACCTCCTTTTCTGTCTTATAGAAGGTTACAACAAATATAAACAAAATATACCGTATGGTATATTTTAGACTTAAAAAAATACCTTTATTTATTATAAGGCATTTTTAAATTTTATTCACGGCTCAACTGATCTAATTTTTTCAATAATGTTGGGATTCTGAAAGTTCCGTGCATTCGTTCTACCTTTACTCTTACTTCATCTACATCAATTCCTTTAGCTGTTATGAAAAGAGGAGTTTTGCTTTCTCCACGAAAAACAGACCTTCTTTGTGAATCAGGTGTTGTAAAACCGTTCTTTGCAATTCCAACAACAGGATACTTTTCTTCCAGAAGCTCATAAAGATGCCCGCCTAAACCCGTCTTTCCTTCATCATCAAGGGTTACATATCCGTCCACAATAATAATGTCACCGGGCCTTACTACTATTTTCGTTAGCAAACTTACAATACAGGGTAGTTCTCTTTTGTAAAAAGCACCGCTTTCATATTCTGAAGTGATGGGAGTTTGTTCGGTGAAAACTTCTACCTCTTTTTCAGATATCCAGTCTTCAAATGCTATACATACCGTATTGGCATAATCTTCATAATAGTAGGTATCGAATGCGTAAATCATGGTTTTTAATTAATTGTAATCATAATTATGAAAAAAACGGTGTAATCTATTTAATCTAAAAGATAAATTATTTTAATGCCACGAATGTCCCAATTTTTAATTCGTGCATCCGTGGCAAATAAGCTTCATACTTCTGTTTTTCAAATATCTTTAGATAATTTATTTTTTGTCTACCACAATTCTTTCCGGCCTATTGGCAATATCCCATGCAGTAGTAAAAATAAGCTGTGCTCTTTTTTGTAATAACGGATAATCAATTTTATCAGGATCATCGGTCGGTTTATGGTAGTCCTCATGAATACCATCAAAGAAAAATGCAACAGGAATATTATGTTTGGCAAAATTATAATGATCTGATCGATAGTACAGTTGCTCCGGATCATTAAGATCATCGTATTTATAATTCAATTCCAGATTATTTGTCTTTTTGTTGGCTGCTTCATTGATCACTTTAAGTTGAGAACTCAACATCTCAGAACCGATGACATAGACATACTGCTTACCTCTGTTGGCGGGATCATCACGTCCGATCATATCGATATTAAGATCGACAACCGTATTCGCAAGTGGAAACACCGGATTATCAGAATAATATTCAGATCCGAATAAACCATGTTCTTCTCCTGTCACATGAAGGAAAAGCATAGATCTTTTAGGTCCGTTCCCTGCTTTTTTAGCTTGTTGAAATGCCTTTGCAATTTCCATTACGGCAACCGTTCCACTTCCATCGTCATCTGCCCCATTGTAAACCACTCCGTTTTTTGTTCCGACATGGTCATAATGAGCAGAAACAACAACAATTTCTTCCGGTTTTTCGCTTCCTTCAATAAAGGCAAGAATATTTTCAGAATCAGGAAGATTACCTCCACCTCTTTTTTTCATAAATTCAGAAGGAACCTTCTGATAATAAGACCCTAATGCCTTGGGATGGGTAATACCTAAATTCTTGTAATAGTTCACAATATACTCTCCCGCTTTTTTCTGCCCTTTACTTCCTGTATCTCTTCCTTCCATATCATCAGCTGCAATTACATAGAGATTCTTTTTTAAATCTTCGGCTTTAATCTCCTTATAGGCATTAGAAAATGCTTTTTCATGCTTTACCGGTGAGGGCTTTGAAGTTCCATCAGAAAGATTAGCCGTCCCACAACTGCTCAATAATGTTATGGAAAATAGCGGTATAAGTAGTTTTTTCATAAAACATAAATTTCTTAAAAATAACATTTTTTATTTAATATTTGTTGAAATGTTATTTTTATTATATTTGATTTAAATGCAAAAGATGAAAAGAATTCAAGGTTTTACTCATTATTCCTTTTTTACGGAAATGTCTGAACTGGCGCGACAGTACGGAAGCTTTGACCTTTCATTAGGACTTCCGGATTTTGATATTGATGAACGACTGAAAATCTTTTTAAAAGAGTCGACAGATCTTGACACCCACAATTATGAACCCCTTGCCGGCAATCCTTTATTGATACAAAGCATCATTAGGTTTAATGCAAAACGGGTCAACGGGATTCCTCTTACAACAAAAGAAGTAACCGTTGTTCCATGTGCAACTTTTGCTTTACATACAGCCCTGAAATCTGTTTTAAATCAGGGGGATGAAGTTATCATTTTACAGCCTTCCTACTATACCTATGCGCCTTCCGTGGTAATGAATGACGGTGTACCCGTATATTGCGATCTTGACAATAATTTCAGTATAAACTGGGAAAAACTAAAAAATTGCCTTTCTGAGAAAACAAAGGCAATCATTATTAATTCACCCCAAAACCCTACGGGAAAAATATGGAAACAGACTGACTGGAATGAATTGTATGAATTAATTAAAAACCGTGAAATTTATTTAATTTCAGAAGAGATTTACGATACCTATTGTTATGATGGGGTTGAACATTACAGTTCTTTTATACATCCCGGACTTAAAGACAGAACGTTTTGCATTTTTTCATTTGGAAAAATGTTTCATACTTCCGGCTGGAAGGTCAGCTATATGTTGGCTTCAGAGGAATTAACATCTTTATTTCAATGCCATCAGCAATATATTTCCTATGGTGCCAGTGCGCCGGCACAATATGCTCTGGCAAGATATCTGGAAATATTTGATCCTTCCATCAATCAAAAAATGATGCAAGGAAAAAGAGATATTTTTCATGAGCTGATCAAAGAAACGCCGCTGCAGATTGAACAACAGGCTGAAGGAAGTGTTTTCCAGGTTGTGAATTTCAGAAATATTTCAAAAACAATGACAGATGTTGAATTTTCAAAGTGGCTGACTATTGAAAAAAAGGTTGCGTGCCTTCCCCTTTCAGCATTTTATCATGCACGCCAAGATTCTGATTATATCCGATTCAGTTTTGCTAAAAAAGATGAATTGATAATCCAGGCATTGGAATATCTAAGGAAAAATCTATAGTGGTTGTATTTTTTTAGATTGGAAATAGCAAAGGCACAAAGGATTTTAAATAACATACCACTTTTAAGGTGCAAAAAAAAGATTTTCAGCTGGGATGAAATTATGATTTACCATAATTCTAATACTTAAAAAACGTAATATTTTTAACGACAAGATTATGAGCGAATTGATTATTTATTCGTGAATCAGTGGCAATAAATATGCGTATTCAATTTTATTATAAATACTTGTATTCCCAATAAAATACAAAAAAGCACTGCAAATGCAGTGCTTTAACTTATATTAAAATCGACTAAAGAGCAAGTACCCTTACATCAATTCTTCTGTTTTTGGCTTTACATTCATCTGTATCATTCGCCTCACAAATTGGGTGTTGTGAGCCATACCCTTCTGCTTCTACCCTGTCGGCAGCTACTCCGAGTTCAAGTAACTTAAGTTTTGCCGTCTGGGCTCTTAGATTAGATAACTGTTGATTACTTTCTTCATTACCACTGTTATCCGTATAGCCACCCAGCTTGATTTTAAGATCTGGATAGGTATTTAAAATTTCGGCCAGATTGTTAAGTTGCATTTCATACCCCGGTTTAAGGTCACTTGATCCCGTTTCAAAATATAGGTTTTCAATAGTAAACCATTTATTAGGGTCAACAATAGCCTTATCTTTCTGTTTGATGGAGTTGTACAATTGATATATCTGGCTTCCTTCACCGATAGCAATCGTTTTTCCATCTTTTAATTTTACTTTTTGAATATTTCCTGTTTCATAAACAAAATCACCATTTTCATTAAGATGTCCTTTAATTTCTTTTGAAGTCAGAACTAAGGTTGACTGATCCACTGCGCCTGTAGAAGTATGATCACTCGAAACTCCTGTTAAGGCTTCAATTTTTGCTTTTCTGTTGGCTTCAATTTTATCTTTATGTAAAACAGCCAGCGTTGGAGCAATCACCAACGAAACGATCGACATTAATTTGATCAGGATATTCATTGAGGGTCCTGAAGTATCTTTAAAAGGATCTCCCACCGTATCACCTGTTACTGAAGCTTTATGAGGTTCTGATCCTTTATAGTAGGTTTGTCCATTAATATCCACACCTTTCTCAAAAGATTTTTTGGCATTGTCCCAAGCTCCTCCGGCATTATTCTGAAACATTCCCATCAGAACACCACTTACTGTTGCACCTGCTAAAAATCCTCCCAATACTTCTGGTCCGAAAATAAAGCCGATTAATAAAGGTGATATAATAGCAATAGCTCCCGGCAACATCATTTTTCTAATCGATGCATCCGTGGAAATGGCTACACACTTTTCATATTCAGGTTGTGCTTTCCCTTCTAAAATTCCGGGGATTTCGCGGAATTGCCTTCTTACTTCTTCTACCATGGCCATAGCAGCTTGTCCTACCGCCGTAATAGCCAGAGAGGAAAAAATAAACGGAATCATTCCTCCAACAAATAGCCCTGCCAGCACATCTGCCCTGTAAATATCAATACCATCTATACCGGCAATACCTACGAAAGCTGCAAATAAGGCAAGAGCTGTCAGGGCTGCTGAAGCAATAGCAAAACCTTTTCCTGTAGCAGCTGTGGTATTCCCTACGGCATCCAGAATATCTGTTCTTTCACGTACTTCTTTAGGAAGCTCACTCATTTCGGCAATCCCTCCGGCATTGTCAGCAATAGGTCCGAAGGCGTCGATCGCCAGCTGCATTGCTGTAGTTGCCATCATTCCGGCTGCTGCAATGGCCACTCCGTAAAGCCCGGCACACAAATAAGAACCATAGATCCCTCCTGCCAGTACAATAATCGGAAGCAAGGTTGACTCCATCCCTACCGCAAGACCGCCAATGATGTTGGTGGCATGTCCGGTTGAAGATTGCCTCACAATACTGGAGACAGGTCTTTTTCCCATGGCTGTATAATATTCCGTAATGATACTCATCAAAGTTCCTACTACTAATCCTACCATGATCGCTCCGAAAACTCCCATTTTAGTAAATTCATGGCCTCTGAGAACCATTTTCTCAGGAAGGAGATAAGTCACTAAGAAATAAGAAGATATGGCAGTAATAATAATACTTCCCCAGTTTCCTAAATTTAAAGCATTCTGTACACTGGAAGTAGATGAGCCTTCATTATCGTTAATCCTTACGAATAAAGTTCCTATCATTGAGAAAATAATTCCTGTTCCTGCGATGAGCATAGGTAAAAGGATAGGTGCAAATCCTCCGAAAGAATCATCAGAAATGGTTTCTCTTCCCAGCACCATCGTTGCCAATACCGTTGCTACATAAGATCCGAAAAGATCGGCCCCCATTCCTGCAACATCCCCTACATTATCCCCCACATTATCAGCAATGGTAGCAGGGTTCCTGGGATCATCTTCAGGAATACCGGCTTCTACCTTTCCTACTAAATCAGCTCCCACGTCTGCTGCTTTGGTATAAATACCACCACCTACTCTGGCAAAAAGAGCAATAGATTCAGCTCCCAGTGAAAACCCGGTCAGAATTTCGATTGTTTTTTCCATTTCATGAGAATCAACGGTAGCTTCAGGAGCAAAGATCTGCTTAATAATCAAGAAGAGAGCTCCTAATCCTAAAACAGCTAGTCCTGCCACTCCCATTCCCATTACAGACCCTCCAGAAAAAGAGACTTTAAGAGCTTTTGAAAGAGACGTTCTTGCTGCTTCAGCCGTTCTCACATTGGCTTTTGTTGCAATTTTCATCCCAATAAAACCAGCTAGCGCAGAGAATACAGCTCCCATTGCAAAGGCAAGGCCTATACTCCAGTGTGAGTTGGCATTACTGGATCCCATTATTGCTAACAGAATGGCCACAACGACGACGAAATAGGTTAAAATTTTATATTCAGCTTTTAGAAAAGCCATGGCACCATCAGCAATATGTCCGCTGATTGTTTTCATTTTTTCATTTCCTGCATTTTGCTTGCTAACCCAGTTACTTTGAAGAAATGTATAGAGCAAAGCTACGACACCAAAAATTGGCACTAACAAAAATAGATCCATAGTTTAATATTTTTTTGGTAATAGAAAATTAAATATAATAAATAATTACTACCAAAGCATTAAAAAATTTGAAAGAGCTGTGTTATATCATAGAGAAAAATTAAAAAGCAGTAATGGGAAAGACTTCTTTTCAAAGGAGCAGAAACCATAAAAATATATCAAAAAATTCCAAGATGATGGGAAATTTAATAGATAATCAAATGGGATATCATTTGATTATGATTTGTCTGGGGCTCATAAAAAAAGGATAAACAGTATTCCGTTTATCCTTTTTAGTTATTGTAAGTCAGAGAATTTTATCCCCCGAATTTATCCGCGTAATCTTTTTGAGATGCAATAATTACTTTTCTCGCATGCTCTGCACCGTATACCTCCTGAATTCTGCATTTTGCAGGCTCATCCGGTAAGTTTTTATACGTTAGGAAATAGTGCATTAATCTTTTAACTTCTGCTTCAGGAAGTTCAGAAATATCTCTGAAATGTCCGAATGCATGGTCATTGATCATTACTGCAACAATTTTATCATCAGCTTCTCCTCCATCGATCATTTTAAATCCTCCGATTGGAATAGCTTCCATCAATAAACCTCCAGCATGAATATTGTGAGAACTTAAAACACAAATATCAAGTGGGTCATGATCTCCCATCGTTACATCTTCAGCTCCGCTTTCTACCGCAAGCTTCATTACCTCTGTATGGCAATATGTTCTTGGAACAAAACCATATAAAGCAGGAATAATATTGGAAAACTTCTGTGGCCTGTCTACTTTTAAATATCCTGTTTCTTTATCTACTTCATATTTAATGGTATCTGAAGGAACAATCTCCACAAATACGTTGACAACATTTGGCGCATCTTCTCCTGCAGAAACTCCATGCCATGGATGTGCTTTAAAATTTGGAATCATTATTTTATCTGTTATTTTTAAGTTATTATTAAAATTTCTTTTCTTAAATCTTCTATGGTCTCGGCAACATAATCATTACTTTCCATATAATTCATGATGAAAATAGTTTTGAATTCATCCAATTCTACGTCCCCTTTCAAACCATCATATGTTTTGTGAAGAAGTTCTACAATTGCATTTTTAGAATCCACTATATTCTTCCATGAATGTTTTGTGACATACAGCTGCTGAGACGAATTATATTCAAATTCTTCGTTAATCGCCTTTTCAGTAAGGAAAATAAACTCATGAACGGCCAAGCCACTGTCGAATTTCTGTATAAGATTAGACGGCTTTATCCTGTCCAGAAACAATGTCATTCTTTCATAAGAATGTGCTTTGTTTTCTGAATTTGATTTCACGGTAAGCAGTTTGATTTCCTGGTTTTTAAGAGTAATATACGAATGTACAAATTGTCTGAGCAAAACCAGAAAAGGAATTGCAATAATTAATGCAAAAGCATACGGTAGATATCCTGATAAACTCGTCATAATTTTAGATTGCAAAATTACTAATTATTTTCCGTGTTCTAAAGAGTTTTTAAAGATATCCTCTTTAGAGTTTTGTATGTAGATCATAGACAGTATAATTAACAGATAAAAGCCTATCATCATTCTATTTACCAAAGAAGGAAAAATTAAAAATCGCAGGAAAACTGATCCGTAAATAATAACAAAAAATAAGCATTGCATTTGATTTTTCTTATTATTAATGGAAAATTTGTTGGCTAAAATGATCACTATAAAGATCAGTAAAAGCGGAAAATAAGAAGCATTAAATTCAAGCATGATATTTTTTTTAATAAACTGAAAATAATCAGAGAAATAAAATACATCAGGCTGTGATATGGGATAAATCTGAACCTGTGTAAACTGGTTCATAAATAACACAGACCATTGAATCTGATTGAAATACTGAATCATAAAAAAAGAAAGAAACAAATATCCGTAAGAAAGCATCAAAATCTGCTTATTGACTTGAAACGTATTCCTGTAAAAGTAAATGAGAACATATAAAAATGAATAGAAAATAAAATATTCCGGTCTTGTTAAAATACATAATACAGCAAAAATTGTTGCAGAAAAGAAATTCTTTTTTATCAAAAACATATAAAAACTTGCGAGCAATAACATACATGACAAAGAATCCGGAGAAGCGTGCCTGCTGGCTTCCAAAAGAGGCTTAAATAATGAAATGAGAACTGTTAATATGAAAGTCAGGGTATAGTTTTTTGTAATCTTTATCAGATAACAGAAAATCATCATCATAATCAGCACATAGGAAATAATGGAAATTAAAAAGGTAGAAGCAGAAGCACTAAATCCCAGTTGATAAAATGACCAGTTGATAAAGTTATAAAAAGGTTTTACAGCAAAAAGCTGCAGCTCTTCGTCATATGCTTTGGGGTTCTCCGACAAGATCTTATAATAAGTACTCTCTCCTTTTGCTACCTCTTTAACCATAGGATCAACGACACCCAACCCTGCAAAATCAGGGTTTTTCTCTCTTAGTTCGGCATATACTTTTTTATGAATTTCCTCCATCTTCATATCGGGATATTCTGTTTTGTAGATCAATCCCATATATGCCTCCATATCTGTATTATAGTACTGATGAGTATAGAGGTAATAGGTCATCAAACATAAATAGATTGAGAATATAAAAACAAGAATACTTTCTCTTTTTTTCATATGAATTTATATTTTTAAATAAGACTGATCCCGGAAATACTATTTCCAAAAAAAATGTCTGATCTGAATAATGTCCCCATTATAGAAAGATTTTACCGGTCAAAATGAAGTGCCCTAACTTTTTTAAAAGATTTTTCTTTGAATTTTCAATAAGCCCGTAAGGTTTAAGCTCCGGACGAAACCCTCGGAAGAACTCTTCAATATTAGGAAGCTCTCCCCCTTCGAAATCAAAAATACGGGTTTCTATTGTTTCTTTAATTATGTTATCAATCAATATGGATGCTCCGGATAGTTTTACATAATTCCTATCGTTAAAAGTCCCTAGAAGAGCAACTGTATTGCTATCAGAATATGTAGCAATGACATTGGCAATCTCTCCATTATAAAAAAATGCTGAAAACTTGAGCAGATTCAATTCATAAAAACTTCTAAAAATCCTCACAAACTCCGGTAGATCTTTATCTTTTTCTGCTCCTATAACATGAGTTTCTATGAAGGCACTGATGTCTTTATAGCCCATGTTTCGGATGTTTATATTCTTTAAAACATTTTCATCCAGCCTCAGTTTTCTTTTTCTTTTAGGTGAATATGCTGCATACACATTTTCATAAGAATCGGGATAAATCAAAAAATTTTTCTTCTTCTTCATGTGTCTCTGAAACTGATTGGAATCATTACACTGGTAAAGACTGATCAAATAGTTTTTTTCGAGATAACTCAAAAAAGCTTCATTGAGATTAATATCGTCTTGTGCTGAAAAAATACCTAACTGTTGACATAGTTTAGGGTTATGTACAATCTTAATTCCGAATTTTCTGAGGTAAGGTATTGGCATTACTGCTTCATAGTCTTTATACACTAATACCTCCCATTGCTTTTTTGAAGTAATGTCTAAAAATATTTTTGTTGCAGTATACTTTCTTTGTTCAGAATTCTCTAAACATTGAGCATATTTTACAAAGTCAACTTCATGATATTTCAATCTTCTAATCATAATAATCCTGCATCAGAGAAACTAAAAAAAGAATTCTGGGTAATAATAATATGATCTAACAACTGAATATTTAATGTATTTCCGGCTTCTTTTATTTTTTGAGTAATATGGATATCTTCCCGGCTCGGCTTTAAGCTCCCGGAAGGATGATTATGGGCAATGATAACACCTGTTGAAAAATGCTCGAGGGCAATCTTGAAAAGGACTCTTACATCTACGATAGCCTGGCTTATTCCGCCATGAGTCAATTGAGAAATGTGAATTACCTTATTGCTGTTATTTAAAAAAATCGCCCAGAATTCCTCAGTTCTTAAATCAGAGAGTTGGTTTTTAAGAATAGCATAGGCATCATGACTATTTCCAATAGTTGATTTTTCAGGAATCTCCTGACCCGCTCTTCTTCTTCCAATTTCCAGCGCCGAAGCAATGGAGATCGCTTTTGCCTCTCCTATTCCTTTAAATTTCATTAAATCTTTAATAGAAAGAAGACTCAGCTGATGCCAGTTATTATTCACAGAACTCAATATTCTTCTGGCCAGCTCTACTGAGCTTTCTTCTTTATTTCCGCTTCCCATAATAATAGCCAGCAATTCTGAATCAGAAAGTGAATTCTTGCCTTTCTGCAAGAATTTCTCTCTTGGTCTGTCATCTTCTGCGAGAAATTTTATAGGCATGGAAATATAAATTATGGATTATAAATGATGAAATTTAATTAATAAAATGCATATAAGATAAGAGGTTTTTCAGATTGATCTATATGTTTTGCAGTTTGGTTAAATGCGTTCACAGAAAGCATTGGGCAACCTAAGCTTAAACAGGCCGGGGTTTCAGATTCCTTATCGGGAATACAACCATAAGAATGGATAACTATCGCTCTCTGCCTGGCATTGCTGTTAGTCAAATCTAACCCCTCTAAACGATATGCTTTTCCAAATTTCCCGATATAACTTTCTCCTATTGCATACTTTCCCAATGAAGACTGATAAGATCCTTCAACATTACTAAACTGTAACGTATTTGATTTCGGGATTACCGATCCTGATCCGTGAGAAACTATGGCTTTCTGCACTATTCTATTATTTTTTAAATCGTAAATAAAATAACGATACTTTCCGGAATGAATTTTAAAATTAATAAAAATAGCCAATTCCTGATTATATTCTTTTCCTTTGATGTAATTTCTAATTTCCGAAATTTTTGACTGAGGTATTCCCGCAGCTTCCAATTGCTGAGATTCTGCTTTTGAACAGGAAAGAAAAATTATAAAAAGAAAAATAAAATTTTTCATCAGTGAATTGTGGATAATGTACTGCTATTCTATAATCATTCCGTCTTTCATAACGAGCTTGCGATCTGTGATCTCTGCAAGATTCGGGTTATGGGTTACAATCACAAAAGTCTGATTGTATTTATCTCTCAGATCAAAAAAGAGTCTGTGAAGATCATCCGCATTTTTTGAATCCAGGTTACCCGTCGGCTCGTCAGCAAAAATAATTTTCGGAGAATTAATTAAAGCTCTTGCTACGGCTACCCTTTGAGCTTCTCCACCGGATAGCTGATTAGGTTTATGATTCAATCTTTGTTCAATCTTTAAATCTTCAAATAAAGCGTGTGCTTTTTCCATTGCTTCTCTTTCATTAGCACCGGCAATTCTTGTAGGTAATAATACATTTTCCAATGCAGTAAACTCTGGAAGAAGCTGGTGGAACTGAAATACAAAACCGATATTCTGGTTTCTGAATTTAGACAACTGCTTATCATTCATATTGATAAATGATTCTCCGGCTATGGCAATTTCAGTATCAAATTTACCGGATTGAGTCGGATGATCCAATGTTCCCAAAATCTGCAACAATGTAGATTTACCGGCTCCGGATTCCCCCACAATAGAAACCACTTCTCCTGTTTTGATATGAATATCAACCCCTTTCAGTACTTCTAAATTCCCATAAGATTTATGGATATTTCTTGCTTTAATCATGATTCAAAAATAGTAACATATTGTTGATTTTACAACAAATTGTGATAACATTATTGGTATAAAACAAAAAAACCTCTCGAATGAGAGGTTTTACTATTTTCATGTTAGAAATTACAGTAACAATGTTAATGGATTTTCTAAATATGTTCTTAATGTTTGTAAGAATTGAGCACCTGTAGCACCGTCTACAACTCTATGGTCACATGCTAATGAAAGTTTCATTGTGTTACCCACTACAATCTGACCGTTCTTAACGATTGGTTTCTCAATAATAGCTCCTACTGAAAGGATGGCAGAGTTAGGTTGATTGATGATACTTGTAAATGTTTCGATTCCGAACATTCCAAGGTTAGAAATAGAGAATGTAGATCCTTCCATTTCATTAGCCTTAAGACCTTTGCTCTTCGCTCTTGAAGCCATATCTTTTACAGCTGCAGAAATCTGAGTATAAGACATTTGATCTGTATTCTTCAATACCGGAACTACCAATCCATCAGGAATAGCTACTGCCACACCCACATTGATATTTCCTCTGTGAATGATCTTATCACCTGCCCAGCTTGAATTCACCTGAGGGTGCTTTCTTAAAGCAATAGCAGTTGCCTTAATGATCATATCGTTGAATGAAATTTTAGTATCCGGAATAGAATTGATCTCCTTTCTAGCTTCAATGGCTTTATCCATATTGATCTCAACCATTAAATAATAGTGAGGAGCAGAGAATTTACTTTCAGCAAGACGTTTTGCAATTATATTTCTTACCTGTGAGTTTGGAGTCTCTGTATCTTCTCCTTGGACGAAGCTTACCGCAACCTGAGCCGCAGCGCTTGCAGCCGGAGCTGAAACAGCCTGTTTTGCAGCCGGTTGATAGTTTTCGATATCTTTTTTCACGATTCTTCCGTTTTCTCCGGAACCTTGAACGCTATTGATATCTACTCCTTTATCCTGAGCCATCTTTTTAGCTAATGGAGAAATGGCAACTCTGTCAGAAGATGAAGAGTTAACAACTTCAACAGCTTTTTCTTCAGTTTTAACCTCTGCTTTTTGTTCAGCTGGTTTTTCTGATGACTGAGCTGCAGCTTTTGGAGCTCCTACAGCAGAAATATCTGTTCCTGCAGGACCTACAATGGCTAATACAGAATCAACAGGAGCCGCACCACCTTCTTCTACACCTTGTTTCAATAATACTCCATTGAATTCAGATTCGAAGTCCTGTACCGCTTTATCTGTTTCGATTTCAGCAAGAAGATCACCTTCTTTTACTGTATCTCCTACATTTTTATGCCATTTAGCAACCTTACCTTCCGTCATTGTATCAGAAAGTCTTGGCATTGTAATCACCTCTACTCCTGCAGGAACTTCTGCAGCAGCCGGTTCAGCAGCAACCTGAGTTTCTGCTTTTGGCTGATCTTCTGATTTTTTTTCTTCAGAACCTGCACCGGGAGCAGCTGCTCCACCTGTCAATCCTGAAATATCTTCTCCTTCATTACCGATAATTGCCAAAACAGAGTCTACAGCAGCAGCACCTCCTTCTTCTACACCAATGTATAAAAGGGTACCTTCTACTTCAGATTCGAAATCCTGAACTGCTTTGTCAGTTTCAATTTCAGCTAAAATATCTCCTTCTTTTACTTTATCTCCTACGTTTTTATGCCATTTTGCCACCTTACCTTCCGTCATAGTATCTGAAAGGCGGGGCATCGTAATTACTTCTGCCATAATCTATATTGATTTGAGATTTGAGATTCGAGATTTGAGATTTCGGAAACTTCAAACTTCAAATTTCAAATTAATTTTTATTTATTGATTTTCTAATTTATCTAAGAATGGATAGTTTTCCTGAGCATAAACATATTCGTAAATTTTCTCAGCCTCCGGATAAGGAGAGTTTTCCATGAATTCGATACATTCGTCAACAAAATCTCTTGATTTATTGTCCATAGTTTCCAATTCAGCTTCTGTAGCCCATCCGTTTTCAAGAATTCTGTGTTTTACCAATTCGATTGGGTCATCATTCTTATGAATTGCTACTTCTTCTTTAGATCTATACGGCTCAGCATCAGACATAGAGTGCCCTCTGTAACGGTAAGTTCTTGCTTCAATGAAGGTAGGTCCGTCTCCTCTTCTTGCTCTTTCAATAGCCTCATAAGCAGCTTCAGCTACTTTTTCAGGATCCATTGCATCTACTGCAAGACAAGGCATTTCGTATCCTAAACCTAATTTATAGATATCTTCGTGGTTGGCTGTTCTTTTTACAGAAGTTCCCATGGCATACTGGTTGTTTTCTACAACAAATACTACAGGAAGTTTCCAGTTCATTGCCATGTTGAATGTTTCATGTAAAGAACCTTGTCTAGCAGCTCCATCTCCGAAGAAACAAATATTCACAGCCTTTCTGTCAAAATACTTATCTGCAAAAGCAATACCTGCTCCCAAAGGAATCTGTCCTCCAACAATACCATGTCCTCCGTAGAAACGGTGTTCTTTACTGAAAATGTGCATAGATCCACCCATACCACCCGATGTTCCGGTAGCTTTACCACAAAGTTCAGCCATGATTCTCTTAGGATCTACTCCCATCGCCATTGGATGGATGTGGCATCTGTAAGCAGTAATCATACTGTCTTTGGTTAAATCCATTGCATGTGTGAATCCGGCAGGGATCGCTTCCTGACCGTTATACAAATGTAAAAACCCTCTGATCTTTTGTTTTAGATAAAGAGAACGGCATTTGTCTTCAAACCTTCTCCACATTGTCATATCTTCATACCACTTCAGGTATACCTCTTTAGAAAATTCTTTCATGTGTTAGCTCTTGCTTTTTTATTATGAAATAGTTGAGCAAAATTATGAAAAAAACTTTGTTTTTATTGTATGCATAAGTAACTTTTCCTTTTTTCTATAAAATCTACTTGCAAGCCGAATCGATTATTCTTAATTTTCGACCCCTGGAAATGCTCATCAAGCAACATTCTATCTACTATTTTCATTTTACAATCTATAAGAAATCTGCCTATCTGCATCACTTTCCAGAAATTATAAAAGGGCTTGAAATATCAAAAACATATTACATATTATCCCTCTTCTCTATCATCTTTAATTATCGTTAACATACCTTTTGGGTATTTGAACAGCTTCTTTTCCGAAGAAAACTTTATAAATATTTATAAAAAAGGGAGCATTCAAATTAAAAATCCACCCCCATCTATCTTTTGTTTTCTAAAATTCTGTCCATTTTCCGGTGCTCCGGCTTCGTTTGTTTTTTGAGGTTATAATCTTATATTTGATTTTTAAACTTGAATATGGAAGAAAAGCAGTCTTCATTATTACATAAAATTTCGAAAGTCATTTCCGATTTTTTCAATCCCCTGATTTCTTTGGTTATCTTTTTCATATATATGAGTATCCAGCAATACACTCTTAAAGATTCTCTTCTTTATTTCTTTCCTGTATTGTTGATGATCATTATCCCTACTGTCATCTGGCTGGTATGGAACGTAAAAACGGGGCGATATACGAATATGGATGTATCTAACAGGGTTCAAAGAAAAACGCTCTATATATTTATCGCGGTCTGTGTTATCTCCTATCTTATTTTTAATTATATAAGGAATGGCTATATTGATCTTATTATGTTGTTTATCCTGATTCTGCTTTTTGCCCTTCAGATCAGTAATCTTTTTATTAAAAGTTCTATGCACACTGCATTTAACGTCTTTGTAGCTGCATTATTTTTCACATTAGACTGGAAGGCAGGACTGATATGGCTGGGGATAGCTATTTTAGTCGGAATTACAAGAATTATTTTAAAAAGACATACCGTAAAAGAAGTATTTATGGGAGCCGGAATAGCTTTTATGGTATCTTTTCTCTATCTTTATTGCAATATTCAATTTCAACATTAAGAAATTCTATGAAAATCAATCATCTTACTGCCGCAGAGGAAAACTTTATGAAACTGTTCTGGAAAATGGAATCTTTCTATCTGAAGGACGTTATGGAGCAGCATCCCGAACCGAAACCACATCAGAATACAGTCTCCACTTATTTGAAAATATTAGTTGAAAAAGGCTATCTATCAACCGTTAAAGAAGGAAGGATATTTAAATATTCCGTCATTGTTCCTTTTGAAGATTATAAGAAGTTTTTGTTAAAAGAGCTTTCACACAATTTCTTCAATGATTCTGGAAAAGAAATCCTGGAATTTCTGTTTAATGAAAAACTATTATCTCAGGATGATTTAAAAGGATATTTCGATCTTAAAATCGAGATTAAACCTGCTAAAGTTGTTAAGGTTGAAGAACCGAAATTCGAATATGCAGAAGAGATTTTAAATCCGAAAAAGGATAAAAAGAGCAAGACTAAAGAGAAAGAAAAAGACAAAAAGAAGAAGAAAAAGAAAGAATAAATCATAGAAACACCAAATCATGAAAACAAAATTTCGAGAAACCCTACAACGAGCCAACGAAACCATTTTTCGTTATCCCGTTGTTTTGGTAATGGCTTTGCTTGCCTCTGTTGGTGCTATTTGCATGATTGAGAATAGCAATCAATCCGAATTGTTTATTGTCTATTCAAAATTCACTATTTGTACCTGCCTTGGAATTTCTTTGATGTTTGCTTTAAAAATGCTTTCTCAAAGAATCGGAAGAGAATTGCTATTACAGCTATTGGGGGTTGTTTTTCTCATTGGTTTTTATTTCGTTCTTCCTGATAAAAAAAACAACTTTACGGAAGTCTATGCTTATATCATTATTATTACGGCTATTTTAACCCATTTAATGGTTTCTTTTATTCCGTTTTTGAAAGATGATAAAGAATTGGGTTTTTGGCAATATAACAAAAATCTTTTTGTCAATTTTTTCCTTACGACCGTATTTACAGGTGTTTTAACAGGGGGAGTCGAATTGGCTATTTTAGCCATTGATAAACTTTTTGACTTTCATTTTAACAATAGGCTTTATACTGATACATTTTTTGTTCTAGCCATCTCAGGAAGCTGCTTTATCTTCCTTTTATTTAATGAAAAAGGGTTAACCACTCTTGAAAAAGATAAAACATACCCCGTTGTATTAAAATTTTTCACCCAGTTTATTTTAATTCCTTTATTGCTTATTTATGTTGTTATCCTGTATTTCTACTCTTTTAAAATTTTAATAAACTGGCAACTTCCCAGAGGTTGGGCTTCTTATCTTATTTTAGCATACAGCATTGTCGGAATCTTAGCACTACTTCTCGTTCACCCATTGAAAGAAGAAAATGCAAAATCCTGGGTTAAAATATTTTCAAAAGCATTTTATTACACCATCATCCCTTTGATAGCTCTTTTATTCACGGCTATTTTTACCAGAATTTTAGAATATGGATATACAGAACCACGGTATTTTGTTTTGCTTCTGGCTCTGTGGCTACTGACCGTTGTGGTATATTCTATTTTAAATAAAAGATCAAGTATAAAATTTATTCCCATCAGCTTATTCCTATTCGGAACCTTTGCTTTGATTTTTCCTTATTTAAACGCTTTTAGCATTGCTAAAAGAAGCCAAAAGACGGAACTGTTAAAAACCTTAAACGAGCATCAATTATTGCGTGACGGAAAAATTGACTTTCAAAAGAAAATTACCGATACTGTAAGGAATGAGATCGCTGATAAATTTGAATTCTTGGTGGAAAGAAAGCAGAATGAGTTTATATTGGGGCTGTTAGGCAAAAAAGATCAGGCCGACTTGACAAAAAATATTGAAAAGGGAGACTTTTATATGATAAGGTATGATATTCAGGAAAAATTTGTCAATGTAAATACCACGCTAAAAAGCAACCTCTATGAGACTGAAAAACTTATTATCCTTTCTGAAAAGAAGGCGATAGAAATTGGCGACTATCAATATTTACTCAGTTTTCCTCGTTATTATGGTCAGGAACCACAAAAACTAAATGAAGATGAGTTTATCATAACGGAAGAACTTACTAAAAACTCCTCACTAAAATTAACATTGAATGCTAAAGACCAAATAGATTTTGGCCCTCAAATTATCAATTTACTCAAAGAGTATAAAGGGAAGACCGGTACTGTAAAAGTTCCATCTATTTCTCTGGAAGGTGTTCTGGGAAAATATAAGGTTAAACTTTTCCTCAACGAGATTACAAAAGAAAAAGACACTTATAACAAGAATGAGTATATCTACCCCGGAGATGCTTATATATTAGTAAAGCTAAAATAAAAATAGGCTGTTTCAACTAACGGAAACAGCCTATTTTATTTTATTTTATTTTATTTTTGTGTCTTTAGTCTTTTACAATTTTAGATGATTCATCTTTTCCATCTGATTTTACTCTCAACAAATAAAGCCCTTTATTCAAATCAGATACATTAATCTGTTTGGAGCTACTATCTATCCTTTTAATCAATTGTCCCGTTAAAGAGAAAATCTCAATACTATTGACCTTTTTAGAAGTATCAATATATAAGATATTTTTTACTGGATTCGGATAGACTTTTATACCGGATTCAGCCTTTGTAATATCATTCACTGCCAGAGCTGAAGCATCAACTACCGATACATTATCTACATTAATACCCCTTGCCCATTGTGATGTTCCTTCAAAAGCAATGGCATAATTTGATGATTTATTGGGAAGAGGAATACTTACATCTAACCAGGCTGTGTTTTCAGTAGTATAAGAACTTCCGATCTGAGTCCATGGATCTGTAGAATTGGCTTTATAATAAATCCTTAATTCATCGATAGTCCCAAACCAGTTCACATTTGCTAAACTGAATCTCAGTTCAGGAGTAACGAGAGCAGAAATATTCATCGCAGGCATTACTAATTTCGCTTTGTTGTTGGGTGTTGTAGTTCTGAATTCAGCCATCCGAGGGGCAGATTTAGGAGTGATAGAGGCATCTCCGTTTGCAGTTACATAAGCCCACACTGCAGTTCCTCCACCTGTAACCGCTTCATTGGCCCAGCAAGAAGGTATCGTTGCTGTATCGAAATTTTGTGTATACGGGAAAGATGAGATAGGAACGCATGTCGTGCTAAAAGATTTGACAGGAGACCATGTACTAAATCCGTTTGCTCCACAATTCGCTCTCACATAAAACTGGTAAGCGGTATTCGCACTAAGGCTTGGAATTGTTGCAGAAGTTGTACTGCTTGTTTGCATTGTCCCTGTACCTTGTGTAAAACCTGTTGGTCCATATTCAATCTGGTAAGAAGCACCTGCTGTGGAGGAAGCCGCCCAACTAATGTTAGCCGAATTTGATGTTGTTCCGTTCACTACGATAGCAGTAGGCGCATCGCAAGTAGGAACAGCACCATTATAGACATCATCTATATCGAAGAAGAACATATCTGTGGTAGCAGAATAAAACCCGATATAAATAGTCTGCCCTACGTAAGCGGAAAGGTCATATGAAAATTTATAAAAATCAGATCCGCTCGCAGGAGCTACCGAAGCGGCTAATACATTGGTAAAAGCGACAGCTGTAGGGGTTGTTGTAGAGACTTTTACACTGATTGTCTCGGGATAAAGAGGGTCGCGGCTTCTGGCAAAGAAAGAAAGAAAATTATTTACCCCTGCAGTCACCGTTATGGCAGGTGTCACCAGATAATCATCATGTGCCGCAGAATTGTATCCAATAGAAACCGTATTGGTTCCGCTATAGGCAACTGCTGAACCTCCACTATAGTTAACGACAGACCATGTGTTAGGATCTCCTCCGTTTAATACCGTCCATCCCGCAGGCATAGACGTAGACGCGTCAAAATTCTGAAAAAACTGTGCATTGGCAATAAATGGCATTACCATTAATACAAAAAGTAATTTTTTAATCATAATTATTAATTTAGTCCACGTTAACTTACAAAATATTAATGAGTTAACAAAAATTAATTAATAATTATAGAAAAAAAGCATCATATAAAATAATATGATGCTGATTCATAAAAAAAGCGGCTTAAAAAGCCGCTTCATATTTTTACCAACGATTTCCGCCTCCACTACGGTTGTTGTTACCATAGCCTCCGCCTCTATTGTTGTTGTTGTTACCATAACCTCCGCCTCTGTTGTTGTCGAAGCTTCTTCTTGGCTTCTCTTCTCTTGGCTTAGCTTCAGATACGTTAAGTGTTTTCCCGTTGAATTCTTTTTGGTTAAGAGCTTCAATAGCCTGCTGTCCTTCTTCATCACCCATTTCTACGAAACCGAAACCTCTGGAACGACCAGTTTCTCTGTCTGTAACGATTTTGGCAGATGATACATCTCCAAATTCTGCGAATAGATCGTGCAACTCATACTCTTTAGTTGCGTAATTGATGTTTGAAACAAAAATGTTCATTTTAAAATAAATTAAAAAATTAATAAAAATTTGGTATATAAAAGAAAAGCAACATAAATTAATGAACAAATATTGATTCCAAATATAACGTATGCAAGATACAATTAAAAATTTCAAATCAAAGCTTTTTTTAAATATTTCTCACATTATGTTGAATCGAAAAAATCTAATTAATTGATAAAAGTAAAATATTTATTGTTTTTCAATAAATATTTACCGATATTTGATCTGAATTAAAATACAATTAATATGAAAACTCAAAAAATTTTATCCGTATTAAATGTCATCATGTGGATCATATTCATAGGTTCATGTATCAAGGCAGGTGCACTTACCTTTACATTGATCATGACGATTATAAATCCTGAAGGAGCAAAGAACTTATATCCGGGATTAAATTTATATGAACTTTACCTGTATAATGTCAATTCATATAAGTTGATGATGTCTTTTATTATTTTCTTGGCCGGATATAAAGCTTATCTGGCATTTCTGGTTATTAAAATTTTTCAGAAGCTCAACCTGGCAGCTCCTTTCAGTGAAACTGTCATGCAGCTCATCACAAAAATCAGTTACTCTACCCTGGCAATCGGTATTCTTTCTTTAATAGCAATCTCCTATAGTGAAGACTTTCTAAAAAAAGGAGTTCAATTAAATAATGTATATGATTTTATAGGTTCAGGAGCTGAATACTTGTTTTTTGGAGGAATCATTTTTATCATTGCACAAGTATTTAAAAGAGGAATAGAAATACAATCCGAAAACGATTTAACAATATAAATTATGCCGATTATAGTAAATTTAGATGTGATTATGGCCAAAAGAAAAATGTCACTCAATGAACTTTCTGAAAAAGTAGACCTTACCCTCTCTAACCTTTCTATTTTAAAGACCGGCAAAGCAAAAGCGATCCGCTTTAGTACTCTTGAAGCCATTTGTAAGGCTTTGGATTGCCAACCCGGGGAAATTTTAGAGTATAAAGACTCATTATGATATCTAAAAAATCTGGATCCTTGGGATTCAGATTTTTTAGATATCACTCATTTCATTTATTAATATGAAGCAACATACCACCAACTACACCAATACACTCATTGAAGTCGCAGAAGATTGTCCGGTATCTCATGCACAAACCCCTCCGGAAAAGAAAGAAAAAACATTAGCCAGTCTTCAATATGAAAAGATCACCGGAAACCCATATCAATATTCTTCTGATGATATTATTTTTGACTGTTACGCTATAAGACATGATATTTCAGAAAATGAAAAACAGAAAGAAAGAGAAAAGTTCTTCTCTAAAGGACAAGCATGCCTTAGATCATCCCCTTTAGCCAAAAGATACGGGTTTGGAATCCATCATAACTCGGAAGGGAAAGTAGCTTTATTCCCTATAGAAAGTGAGGAATACCAAAAGTTGTTAAACGATAATACGATCGTGAAAACAAAAGCAATGCGCTCCAAAAGAAAATAATTGAGAATATGAATAACATTCTTTTGATCATTAAATAGTATTCTTTTGATAACATCAGCTTTTAACACTAAATTTGTACTACAAATTATTAAGATATATGAATTATCATACTAGAAAATGGGTAAAACCAGAAGATTTAAATCCCAATCACTCTCTTTTTGGAGGAAGACTCCTTCAGTGGATCGATGAAGAAGCAGCATTATATGCTATTATTCAGTTGGAAAACACAAAAGTAGTCACAAAATTTATCTCGGAAATCAATTTCGTCAGCTCTGCCAAACAAGGAGATATTATAGAAATCGGAATTGAAGCTACTCATTTCGGTTCTAGTTCGGTTACTTTAAAATGCGATGTCCGAAATAAAATGACTCATCAAACCATTATTACTGTAGATAAGATTGTCATGGTCAACCTTGACAATGATGGAAATCCTGCTCCTCATGGCAAAACACAAATTGAATTTGTAAAAGACCGATTAAGCAGCGGCGTATGAAAATTTTCATAAAGAATATGGTCTGCAACAGATGTATTGCCGCCGTAGAAAATATATTCAATACCGTTGGTGTGAAAATAGACTCTGTTATATTAGGAGAAGTAGAAACCGGAGCTGAAATTCCCGCTGAAAAAATCCAGACGATAGAAATAAAGTTACTGGAAAACGGTTTTGAAAGAATAATGGATTCTGCTCATCAGCTTATTGAAAAAATCAAAAACCTGATTATTGTAAAAGTAAGTGAGCTTGATATTGATGAGGACTTTTTACTTTCTGAATTCCTGAGTTCAAGGCTTCACAAAGATTACAGTTCCCTTTCAAAAACCTTTTCACAAAATGAAAATATCACATTAGAGCAATTCTTCATTTTACAAAAAATAGAAAAAGTAAAAGAATTGCTTCTATATAATGAATTCAACCTTACAGAAATTGCAGGGAAAATTGGATATAAAAGCGTCCAGCATTTATCTTCCCAATTCCGTAATGTTACCGGATTCACCCCCACTGAATTTAAAAAACTAAAGGATCATCACAGGAAACCTCTGGATAGTCTATAACTCAATTGGAGAGGATTAGTATGAAAATCGGAATATCGCTATCGTTAACATTCCATAACGCTAATACTCTAATCCTCTCTCACCAAAAAATCCTGCGCCTAATTTTATAACTATTATCCTTAAATTTATAACAACCTTAAAGCTCCATTTAGGAACTTTGCAGTATAAATTTAGAATCATGGAACAACAGTATAAAATACTCGGAATGACCTGCTCAGGTTGCCAGAAAAAAATCTCCAATCAACTGAACAGTATCCAAGGGGTTCAAGCGGATGTTAATCTGGAAAACAATACCGCAACCATCACTTCTGACCACGAAGTGGCACTGTCAACACTGAATGATGCTTTAGCAGAAATTGGAAAATATAAACTTGAAGATCCCAACAGCCCGGAAAAAGCTTTTGTAAAACCTCAAGATCGTATTTCTCCGTCATCAGTCTATTATTGCCCTATGGAATGTGAAGGAGATAAAGTATACTTCAAACAGGGAGAAAGATGCCCGGTATGTAATATGTATCTGGTTCCCATTGAAGAAAAGCTGGCAAAAGACCCTAATTATAAGCCTACTTATTCATCTTCTAATCTCCCGGAAAACTTCAAGGATAATGTAGGAAAACATTATTGTCCTATGTTTTGTGAAGGAGATAAAATATATGATGAAAAAGATGACTGTCCGGTATGTCATATGCATTTAGAAGAGATCACAGAGGATCTTGTTAAAAATGCAGGATCCAATCATTCACATTCACATTCACATTCACATTCACATTCACATGATCACAGCCATCATCACGAAGCTCCTAAAGTTACTGATGATATGGCGGGTCGATATTACTGCCCCATGTATTGCGAAGGAGATAAGACTTATGATTCAAATGTAGGTTGCCCTGTTTGCGGAATGGATCTCGTAAAATATCCTGAAAAGAAAACAGCAAAATATACTTGTCCCATGCACCCTGAGATCATCCGTGATGAACCGGGAAGCTGCCCTATTTGCGGAATGGATCTCGTAAGAATGCCTGACAGCGGAGATGATGACGAGGATGAAACCTATAACATTTTAAAAAGAAAGTTTATTACTTCCTTAGCTTTTACCATTCCGGTTTTCATCCTTTCGATGGGTGGCATGTTTATCAACTTCCCTTTCACTCATCAAATCCAGGGCTTTATTGAACTTGCTTTAACGATACCGGTGATGTTTTATTCCGGATGGTTCTTATTGAAAAGAGGCTGGGTTTCTTTCAAAACCTGGAACCTCAATATGTTCAGCCTTATTGCACTGGGGGTAGCTGCTGCATTTATTTTCAGCATTGTAGCGCTAGCTTTCCCTGACATTATTCCCCATGAGATCCGCGGTCACAACCACGAAATCCCTTTGTATTTTGAAGCCGTTTGTGTGATTCTGACTCTTGTTATTTTAGGCCAGCTAATGGAAGCGGCGGCTCATAAAAAAACAGGAAATGCAATTAAAGAGCTCATGAACCTTTCACCGGATGAAGCTAATCTTATTGTGAATGGCGAAGAAAAAAGAGTGTTGCTTTCTCAGGTAAAAATCGGGGATCTTTTAAAAGTGAAACCCGGTGAAAAAATTCCGGTTGACGGAAAAATTACAGAAGGAAACTCTATTGTAGATGAAAGTATGATTACAGGTGAACCTGTTCCGGTTGAAAAAACCATTGATGATAAAGTTTCTTCTGGAACGATTAATGGCAATCAGGTATTCATTATGAAAGCTGAAAAAGTAGGAGATGAAACCCTTCTTTCTCAGATTATCAAAATGGTGAATGAAGCAAGCCGAAGTAAAGCCCCCATTCAAAAATTAACCGATAAAGTTTCAAAAGTTTTTGTTCCTGTAGTTATTCTTATTGCAGCACTTACCTTTGTTTCATGGCAATTCTTTGGTCCTGAAGGCAAAAGAAGTTTGTTTGCTTTTGTCAATGCTGTGGCCGTTTTAATTGTAGCATGTCCATGTGCCCTGGGACTGGCAACTCCAATGTCTTTAATGGTGGGGATCGGAAAGGGTGCTAAAAATGGCATCCTGATCAAAAATGCTGAAGCGCTGGAGCAAATGAATAAAGTAAATGTTTTAATCACTGACAAAACGGGGACTTTAACAGAAGGAAAGCCCTCTGTAGAGTATATTGAAACGGTAAATAATGAAGATAAAAATGAGATTCTAAAACTCGCTTATTCTCTTAATCAGAATTCTGAGCATCCCCTTTCAAATGCTGTGATAAAAAGAGCAAAAGATGAGAATATAACGAGTGAAAAAGTAGATCAGTTTGAAAATATTTCAGGAAAAGGAGTGAAAGGAAATATCAACGGCAAAACAGCTTATCTTGGAAATGAAAACTTACTGACCTCACATCAGATCTTAATTCCGGATAGCTTAAAACAAAAAGCGATAGAGGTTCAGTCAAAAGCACATACCATTTCTTATATTGCTCAGGATCAAAACGTATTGGGATTCATAAGCTTTACAGATAAGATTAAGGAAAGTTCTAAAAAAGCCGTAAAACAATTGATGAGCGAAGGGATTGATGTGATCATGATGACCGGAGACAACGAGCACACAGCAAAAGCTGTTGCAGACGAATTAGGAATCAAGCATTTTAAAGCCAATTGTCTACCTGAGGATAAACTCAATGAGGTTAAAAAACTTCAGCAACAAGGGAAAATCGTTGCTATGACCGGAGACGGTATCAACGACTCTCCTGCCCTTGCTCAGTCTAACGTAGGAATCGCCATGGGAACCGGAACAGATGTTGCCATTGAAAGTGCGGAAATCACTCTTTTAAAAGGTGATATTCTGGGGGTGGCAAAAGCCAAACTTTTAAGTGAAAAATTGCTTAAAAACATCAAAGAGAACTTATTCTTCGCATTCATATATAATGTACTGGGAATTCCTGTTGCGGCAGGATTATTATACCCGTTCTTTGGAATCCTGTTATCACCTATGATTGCTGCGGCTGCCATGAGTGTAAGCTCTTTATCAGTAATTCTGAATTCATTGAGATTAAACTCTGTGGACCTGAATATCAAATAAATTATACTACAAAGAAAATCTTTACAGAGGAAGCATGTTCGGAATTTTATAATAATGACTTAAAAAAAGTATTATATCATAAGAACATCCAAAGTAAAGATTTTCTTTTTTACTTACTAAAGCTCTCACTGTATTAGAAATAAATTTTATTTTCTATCATCAATCTGTTAAAATAAAATAATTCTCACCAACAGGAAGAATAACGAAATCTCATTAGATATAGAAAAATACTATCGTTTTATCATTTATAAATGTTAAAAATTAAGGAAAACAAAATTATACTTTCGTAAACTATAGATTAATAAAAACTTCCTGTACAATAAAGTTCTTAAAATAAGCTTAAAAAGGAAAATCAGAACAAAATATGGCATATAATTTGTTAACATTCAACTGTTATTTTTAACTATTTTTAACAAATCTAAACTCCATTATTTTTATGAGAAAAAATTTTGCGGGAAAGTCAAAAAATAAGACTTTTCTCGGGATGTTTGCATTAATGAGTGCAACTTCATTTTTATTGTATAATTGTAACTTCAAGAATGAGGTGAATGAAAATCTCAATTCACAAGAACATCCTTCCGCAGAAATAGTCCCCCATGTAGATGATGAAAATATAGATCCGGATAAAAGAGTAATATATCTTACTTTTGATGACGGTCCCAATCAGGGCACCGAAAATCTCTTAAAAATACTGAATAAAAGAAATGTATGTGCCACCGCTTTTTTAGTTGGGAAACACACTTATGGCAGTACAAAACAAAAGAATGATTTTGAGCTTTTAAAACAGAATCCTTTAGTTGAGCTTGCCAATCACAGCTTTTCTCATGCACATAACAAATACACTGATTTCTACAAAAATCCTGAGGCCGTTGTCCATGATTTTGATATTGCTAAAGACAGCCTGAAACTTTCTGATAAAATTGCAAGAACTCCGGGAAGAAATATCTGGAGACTCAACAATATTAACGTAACAGACATTAAAAGCTCTACTGCTGCTGCAAATGGTCTTAAAAATGCCGGCTATAAAGTAGTCGGATGGGATCTTGAATGGAGACCGAGTCATAAAATGACACTAAAAGGAAGCCATGAAGCCATGTTGAAAAAAGTAGACAGTATTTTCCTTAATGATTTAGAAAAAACATCAAGGCATCTTGTTTTTCTTACCCATGATCAATATTTGAGAGATACCGATTCTATTAATGAACTGGATTTATTCATTGAAAAATTGCAGAAAAGCAACAAATTCGTTTTTAGAAAAATTTCTCAGTATCCGAAAATTAATGAAGTCCTGAATTAATTTTATTGTAAAAAGGACTATAATAAAATATCTTCATGACTGGTAACTGTCAACTAAATTTCGGAAATTTGCAGATATGAGTATTAAAGAAAATTATCAAACTATACATAACCAACTTCCTGAAAACGTTCAATTGGTAGCCGTTTCCAAAACACATCCTGTTTCAGCTATTGAAGAAGTTTACGGATTCGGGCAGAGGGTATTTGGAGAAAACAAGGTTCAGGAACTGATGGAGAAGTCTCCCCTGCTTCCTAAAGACATCCAATGGCACCTGATCGGTCATTTACAAACGAATAAAGTCAAATACATTGCTCCGTTTATCGACACTATACAAAGTGTAGATTCTGAAAAGTTATTGGCTGAAATCAATAAGGAGTCAGGGAAAAACAGCAGAATAATTAAAGTTTTACTCCAGGTAAAAATAGCCGCTGAAGAGACGAAGTTCGGGCTTGAAATTCCTGAAGCTAAAGCACTCTTCCAGCAGTACCTTGAAGGAAATTTTCCTCATGTACACATTACAGGGTTAATGGGAATGGCTAGTTTTACAGATGACGGGCAACAAGTAAGAAAAGAATTTTTATCGTTAAAAAGTCTTTTTGATGAATTAAATCAATTAAAATCTTTAAAAACATTATCAATGGGAATGAGTGATGATTTCCCGATAGCGATTGAATGTGGGGCCAACTCAGTGAGGGTTGGATCTGCAATTTTTGGCAGAAGAGATTACTCAAAATAGAATTTTTAGGTATGATTTTTGCTAATAATTGAAACAAAAAATTTAAATTTGCGACTATGCAAAAAATCCTTATAGTAGAAGACGAAAAAGCAATATCGGGAGTACTTCACAGTATCCTTTCTGATGAACTTACAGATTATGAATTTGTTATCGCCGAAGACGGCCTTGAAGGCTACAAACAGGTAGAAAAAGAAGATTTCGCTTTGGTGATTTCTGATATTAAAATGCCTAAACTTTCAGGAACTGAGCTTTTAAAGCAAAGTCTTATATTAAAGCCTGAAACTACTTTTATCATGATCTCGGGTCACGCAGATATCGATTCCGCTGTTTCCTGCTTGAAAGAGGGTGCATATGATTTTATCTCTAAGCCCATTGACATCAACAGACTTATCACCAGTGTAAAAAATGCTCTGGCTAAAGAAACGTTGAAAAAAGAAAATAAAAACCTTCAGACTGAAAATAAAACTTTAAAGAAGAAAGTAAACAAAAAATACCAGATGATCGGAACCTCTCCTGCTTTACAAAAGATTCAGGATATGATCGAAAAGGTAGCTGCTTCTGATGCAAGAGTTTTGATCACCGGGCCAAACGGTGCAGGAAAAGAATTGGTAGCCCATGCTATTCACAATCAAAGTGAACGTGCAAGAGGCCCAATGATAGAAGTAAACTGTGCTGCAATCCCATCTGAGCTTATTGAATCTGAGCTTTTCGGACATGTAAAAGGATCTTTTACCGGTGCGATTAAGGACAAACAAGGGAAATTTGAACAAGCAAACGGAGGAACCATCTTCCTTGATGAAATAGGTGACATGAGTCTTATCGCTCAGGCAAAGGTATTGAGAGCCCTTCAGGAAAGCAAAGTGTCTCCTGTTGGAAGTGATAAAGAAATAAAAGTTGATGTGAGAGTGATCGCAGCAACTAACAAAAACATGCAGAAAGAGATCGAGGAAGGAAAATTCAGAGAAGACCTTTATCACAGACTTTCTGTAATTGAAATTTATGTTCCACCATTGGACGAAAGAAAAGAAGACATCAAGTTATTGGTTGAGCATTTTTCCGGTATGATTGCTGATGAGCATGGTAACGCTATGAAAAAGTTTGACGATAAAGCTATTGATGCTTTAAAAGCTCTTTCATGGACTGGAAATATCAGAGAATTAAGGAATGTGGTGGAAAGATTGATCATTCTTGGTGGAAACTCTGTTTCTGAAAGTGACGTTGCAAGTTTTGTAAGGAAATAATAGAAGTATTATTTACAATATTTATAAAAATTTGCAGTAATCACTGCAAATTTTTTTTTGGAACTCCTTGACTTATAAACTATATGAATCTTAAAATATTATGAACTTTTTAAACAAAAACTACACAAAAGAATGCCTGACTTTGGCTCTACCTGTTATGCTTACTCAGGTGGGGCAAGTTTCTGTAAACTTATTCGACAACATTATTGTCGGAAAACTTTTAGGCGCAGATGCTTTGGCTTCTGTTTCATTAGGAAATGCAGTCTTTTTCTCCATATTTGTATTGGCACTTGGATTTTCATTTGCGATACCCCCATTGGTTTCGGAAGCGCATTCAAAGCAGGATCACGCAACTATTAATTCTGTATTCAGCCATGGCTTTATCATCAATATGTCTGTAGGAGTCATTCTTATGGTAGTATTGCTTTTGGCAATGCCACTGCTCTATCATTCCGGACAACCGGCAAAGATCATTCCTGATACGGTAAGCTTTTTAAGTATAATGGTAGTCAGTATGATTCCGTTTATGGCATTTCAGACGCTTCGTGAGGTTTCTGAAGGATTATCTTATACAATAGGTGTTACCAAGGCTACCATTATTGCCAATATCATCAACATCGTCTTAAACTATGTATTCATCAAAGGACTTTGGGGTATCCCTCCGATGGGCGTTAAAGGATCTGCTTTAGCCACTCTGATCTCAAGAATTTTCATGGTTGTTTTCCTTTATTTTGTGTTGCTTAAAGAAAAGAGAACGAGACGTTATATCAAGGATTTTTCTTTAAAAATGCAGACCTTTTCCAAGAAAATGTTTGATAAAATGGTAAAACTGGGACTGCCTACTGCTTTACAGATGTTCTTTGAAGTAACGGCTTTTGCAGGAGCAGCATTTATATGTGGCCTAATTTCGGCACATGACATTGCCTCTCACCAGATTGCCTTAAGTATGGCTTCATTCACCTTTAACTTATGTGTTGGGTTCAGTGTGGCTTCTACAGTAATGATCGGAAGAAAATTGGGTGAACAAAATTTTGTTGAACTCAGAAAGGTAGGGATCAACAATTTAAAGATCGCTTTTATCTTCATGTGTATCTGTGGATTGGTATTCATTCTGGGTAGAAATATACTTCCTACTTTCTTCACGAAAAAAGAAGAAGTTGAAGTGATTACCCTTGCAGCAAAATTGATGGTTATTGCCGCTTTATTCCAGCTATCAGACGGAATACAGGTAACAGCTTTAGGAATGCTGAGAGGGCTGCAAGATGTTAAAATACCATCTATTTATACATTTATTGCCTATTGGGTAATTACCATTCCTCTAGGGTATTTCTTCTGTGTAACTTTAAAAATGGGTGCATTTGGAATGTGGATTGCTCTCGGGCTGGGACTGACGGTATCAGCCGTTTTCCTGGTGAAACGATTTTTGAATATGTCGGCCAAGAGAATCAAACAGAATATAGAAATTAAAACACATTAATATTATAACGCAGAGCTTTTAGTCTCTGCGTTTTTTATTATTTTTGCCTTCTCTAACTAATATCTATGAAAAAAACACTATTGTTATTCACTTTATACGCAGGTTCTTTTTATCAGTCTCAGACCAACAGATTTATCTATGAACTCCAGTACAGAAAAGATGCTTCACCGGAATACAGAAAAGATCTCATGAATCTCGATATCAGTCCCGCGTCTGTTACATTTTATGATAAAAGTTTCGCTGATTATGATTTAAAAAATAAGAACGCCGGCCAATCCGTATCCCGTTACAGTACAAAAACAGATCAGGTAATCGAAAGAAGGCCGGATTCCTTCGACAATAAGTGGTATAGAGATTTTTTTGATTATTTTGTAGTGAAAACACATGACGAAATGAAATGGCAGGTACTTCAGGAAACCAAAGAATACAATGGTTATAAGCTTCAGAAAGCAACCACCAATTTTGGAGGCAGAAACTGGACTGCATGGTTTTCTAATGAAGTGAATATCAAAGAAGGTCCTTACAAATTCAGAGGACTCCCCGGACTGATCTTTATTCTGGAAGATACGGAGCAAAATTTTGTTTATAAGCTCATCAGCAATGAAAAACTTGGCACAGACTATGACACCAAAGAATTTGTAGAAACTCATTATGGTAAACCGGCTATCCCAATAACCAACGAGAAATTTAATTCCTATATTGAAGATATTTACCAAAACCCTACAAGAATATTTTCTGAGAAGATAAAAAACGGAGGAAATCTGTCGTTTAAAAATGAAAACGTAGAATCTACCGAAGAACTTAACAAAAAAAAGGATATGCTTCAGAATGGTATCAAAGGGCGATACATCTATGTGGAAAAGGATAAGGAACCTGTTTTCAAAAATTAAATTGTAATGTTTCTATTCTAAAGAAGATTATATAAAGCAAAAGCGATCACTGTAGATCGCTTTTTATTTTTAATGGATTCTTTTTCCCAAGATTTTTAAACTTCTTTCAACCCCATCCAAAATAGCTACATTCGGAAGGGTACCCCAATCTTCAAATCCAAAATATCTGAACAACTTTAAACTAGGCTCATTGTGAAGAAAAATAAGGGCTACGAGGTTATGTACGCCAAACTTCCCAGCGTTATCAATGCAGTATTGGAGAATAGTTTTTCCATATCCCTTTCCTCTGCAACTTTCGTCCAAATAAATACTGACTTCAACGGTCCCATCGTAAGCTGCCCTTTCATGAAAAGAACTGAAACTCACCCATCCTATTATCTGGTGGTCAGTATCTTCTACAATCCAAAGTGGTCTTGTTTCAGCGTTATGTTCTTCAAACCATTTTTGCTTACTTTCAACAGAAACTTCTTCCATATCAGCGGTTACCATTCTTGAAGCAATTGTGGAATTATATATTTCAACAATTCTTTTTAAGTCATTTAATCTGGCATTTCTGAACTTTAGTTCTTCCATGAGTATTGGGATCTTGTTAATTTCAGCACAAAAATAGCAAAATATAAAATCACCCCATCAAAATTAAATAATATTTATACATTTTTAATAAAACGAAACAATACCCCCATAAAAATAAAGCGAACACCTCTAAAAAACAACACATTCCTTATACTAATGCTTTTGATTAGAAATAAACCCTGTTATACCATCTATTACTTTAGATAAAATAATGCTACATTAGATTCACAATCAAATTAGAAATTATTATGAAAAATCTAAAGAAATTATCAAAAAGAGATTTAAAACTGATCAATGGTGGAAATATTCCCCAGTGCCAGGAAGGATATAAGGCATGCCTGGTTCAAGCCAGACCCATTAAATGGGATTGTCTTTTAGCAGCCTATCCATGTCCACTTGATTAAATGAAAAGAGTATCTTCAGGGATGCTCTTTTTTACTTTAAATCTTTTAAAATGCGGTTCAGACTTCTCACGGTAATACCCAGATAAGCCGACATATCTTCTTTGGAAAGCTTGATATTCTGTTTTGCCTGCATTTTCAGCAACTGTCCCAAGGTATGCTCTACGGTATAAAGCTGCTGATAAGAAGCCCTGCTCGACGTATTGATGATACGCTCTGCAAAAGAGTCCAGCAACAGATTATTCAAATCAATATCATTTCTGAGTAAAGATTTAAAATAAGGAATAGGTACTGAATAAGCAATCACTTCCGTCATCGCTTCAATACTGCATAAACACTTAATATTTTTAATTAATTCTACTTCTCCGATTATTTCCCCGGTTCCCAGAAATTCCATGATGTATTCTTTTCCGTTTTCTTCTGTGAGATAGCATTTGACAATTCCTTCTTTGATAAGCATTATATGAGAAGGTTTCTGATTTTGCTTCAGAATGATATCTCCCTTCTCAAAAGATTGCATTATCATATTCTCCTCCTGATTCTGTTGATTGTAGAGGTCTTTAAAATAATTTAAAAATGTCTGATTCGTCCGTAGCATAGTCATCCGGGACAAATGTCCTTGTCTGATTTATTTTTTATGTTGAATTTTGAAAGCAGAAAATTACAAAACAAAAATGAATAATCATACCACAACTATTGCCTTTGATGCAGATGACACCCTTTGGATCAATGAACCCTATTTTCAGGAAGCTGAGAAAGAGTTCTGTAAACTTCTTGAAGATTATTTACCACAACACTCGGTCTCCCAGGAGCTTTTTAAAACAGAAATGCAAAATCTTCATTTATATGGTTATGGAGTAAAAGGATTTATGCTTTGTATGATTGAAACCATCAACCGGGTTTCAAATGGTACTGGCTCTCTTCAAATCGTAAGTAAAGCTATTGAATTGGGCCAGGAGCTTCTTCAAAAACCTATTGAACTTCTGGAGGGTGTAGTGGAGACTCTGGAAAGCTTAAAAGGTAGATACAGACTTGTAGTAGCCACAAAAGGAGATCTTCTGGATCAGGAGCGCAAGCTGAAAAAATCAGGATTACAGAATTTCTTTCATCATATTGAAATCATGAGTGATAAAAAAGAGAATGATTACAAAAAGCTTTTAAAACACCTTGATTGTCAGCCGGAAAATTTTTTAATGTTAGGAAACTCAATAAAATCAGATATCTTGCCTGTTTTGGAA
Organism: uncultured Chryseobacterium sp.; assembly: GCA_963518055.1. GTDB lineage: Bacteria > Bacteroidota > Bacteroidia > Flavobacteriales > Weeksellaceae > Chryseobacterium. Next base: position 126,029 of record CAUQIC010000004.1, on the reverse strand, counting down.
ATTGGCGGATCTGCCGCTCATATTCCCTATCATGTAACGTGGAGCCATGAGCAACATGAGAATCATCTTGAGCACGATAACTTTATGGAACTCAAAAGCATTGATGAAATCCTGAAGCACCTTTAAAAACTCAACCTTTTAATTTTTAGTTTAAGGTCATAGTGCCTTCAACTTCCTTATTATATTTTTCAATGAAAATAGGCTGTTTTATCATAAACAGCCTATTTAGTTATTATTTCTTCAAACACTTTTCAAGGAACTGATCCTGTTCCCATAAAACATGTAGAATATTCTCTTTAGCCTGATATCCGTGGGCTTCTTTTGGAAGAAGAACCATTTTTACAGGAGCTCCAAGGTTTTTCAAAGCCTGGAAATATCTTTCTGTCTGCAAAGTAAAAGTACCCGGATTATTGTCTGCATCACCATGAATCAAGAGAAGAGGGGTCTTCATTTTATCGGCATGCATAAACGGAGACATTGTGTTATAAATCTCCGGAACATCCCAATAGTTTCTTTGCTCGCTCTGGAATCCGAATGGAGTCAGCGTTCTGTTGTATGCACCACTTCTGGCGATACCACAAGCAAAAAGATTAGAGTGGGTTAAAAGGTTAGCTGTCATAAAAGCTCCGTAAGAATGTCCTCCTACTGCCACTTTCTTTCTGTCGATATATCCCAACTGGTCTACAGCATTGATTGCGGCATCAGCATTAGCTACTAACTGAGTAATGAAAGTATCATTAGGCTCTGTTTTTCCTTCTCCAATAATGGGGAAAGCAGCATCATCCAACACTGCATACCCTTTGGTCGTCCAGTATATGAAAGAACCGTAAGAAGGAAAGGTAAAGTCATTTGGATTTTGGGTGTTCTGTCCTGCCGTATTTTTATCTTTATATTCAGTAGGATATGCCCAGATCAGCAAAGGGAGCTTTTCCTTTTTGGCTTTTCTGTCATAATTAGCGGGAAGATAAAGAGTCCCGGTCAAAGTAACTCCATCATTTCTTTTATAAGTAATCACTTCTTTATATACATCCTTAATGCTTTCAAAAGGATTGGCAAAATGAGTTACGGCTTCTGCCTTATTAGACTTAATATTCTTTTTAAAATAATTCGGATATTGGCTTGGCGATTGTTGAGTTGTTAAAATCTCGCCTTTAGATGGGTTTAATATATCAATAATCCCTTCTTTAGCATTCTTAAGATTTGAAGTATATAATCTTTTTTTCTTCAGTGATTTGACATCCATCTCATCAATAAAAGGATGTTGTCCATCTTTAGTAAATCCTTCTCCGATTAAATAGGCCTTCCCTCCTTTCATATCAATAACAGTCCTTCCATATTGATTTTTCACCGTATTAAAATGTCCAGGATCGCTATAAACATCCTGAGAATTTCTGTCATCAATTACTTTTGTCTCACCATTATTAAGATCAACAAGGAAAGATTTTGTATTTCTGGTATCATACCATTCTTCAGAAATTACAGCATAGTGGTCATTAGTCCAGTCTACATCTTCGTATCTCTGCTTTGTTTTAAAAAACGACTTTGGAGCAGCTGTAAAAGGAGCTTCCCAGGTATAAATTTCATCTCTGTATTCAGAAGTTTTATACTGATCACCGCCATCCAGTGCTTCAGCAAAAACTAAAGTAGCCGGAGCATCACTACGCCATGTCATATCTCTTTTCCCTTTTCTCACTGATGAAAAACCTTTAGGCATAATTTCACTCAGAGGAACTTCGTTTACTACTTTTACAGTATTCCCTTTTATATCAAATACGGTAGTCGTCATTGGAAATCGATTCAATGGAACGATGTAAGAGAAAGGTTTTTTAATCACTGTAGCCATTAAGAAGTTTCCATCAGGAGAAAAGCTTAGCCCGGCGTACATATCCTGATCCTTTATCTTTTTCAGAGTCCCATTCAAATCTACATTGTAAATTTCAGAAGCAGTAAGTGTTTCAAAATTTTTCTCATCCTGAGGATTCTTTAAAAGATCTTGATACGTTCTATTTTGTGATACTTTTCCATCAGCTGTAGAAACAATAGGCCCTGTAGGAAGATCTTTGCTTGCATCAATTAATGCAGGTCTGTTTTGAGGTAGTGTTCTTATCAGTAAACTTTGTGAATCATTATACCATAGATAAGGCATTCCCAGATTTGCATTCAGATTATCTGATGTAATTTTTTTGGCAGATGCTGTTTCCATATCTACCACCCAAAGCTCTACCCCCTTATTCGTAGTATTGGTAAAAGCCAGTTTTTTTTCATCCGGAGAGAATGAGATATAGGTGATTTTAGCATTTGCAGGCAAATTTCTTACCTGAGTTTCGTTTTTATCGTTGATCTTTCTGATTTTAAGATCATTGAAATAAGTTGCTGTACTTGCAATATTGGTAACGGGATTAATTCTTAGCCCACCCAGTTTCATTTCCTGTTGGCTAAGATCCTGCAGCGTTTTATAAGTAGGACGATAGGTAAAAACAACCCAGTCTTTTTTACTGTTCATCATGACACTTGGCGGCCTTTGATAGTCTGCCAGTTTCAGGATTTCGTCAGAAGGTTTTTGATAAGTAATACTTTCCTGTGCATCATAAAAATTGAGAAATGCCAGGAGGCAAATAGTCAGTTTTATCTTCATTTAAATTCATTTTCTACGAATGTAGTGAATTTTAGGATATTTATAAAATCAACAAACAACACACTAAAAAGTGTCATATTATAAACTTTAAGGCTTTGTTTTGATTATTTTTTTTAGAAAATAGGTTAATTTAGTTGAAAGAATTTTGGCTCCTTTTTCATTCAGATGTCCATAATCCCATCTATTTTGATACTGGTAAAATTCGACGTATTTAGCTGGGTTCATAAAATTAATGACCGGAATACTCAATATGTTCACGTAGGCTTGGATTTTCTTTTTTCCGTTAGGCTCTGCAGGCCCTGGAATAAACATAATGAGATTAATGTCCTTCTTTTTACATTTTTCTGCAAATTCATTAATCTTTTTAGTGACAACATTATTAGGCTTATACTTTACCTGATCTGCATAATAATTTTCAAGTTTCTGTTTAATAACCTTATTCATTTCAGCTTCCTTTTTTCTCGGAATGCCGCTGGAATCTAAAGGAGAAAAACCTTGATTCTTCTCTGTAGAATAGTTATGTGCCTTTTGAACAACCCTTTCATCCGGTTTTTTATTAAAATGAAAAACATTAAAAACAAAAGAAATGAGTGACAAAGTAATCTGTTTATAGTTATTTTCTGCTTTCTGAGATTTGAGAGCAAAGATTAAATTATCGTAATTGAAAACACCAAAGCTTCTTTCCGTTTTCAAATTAACTTTTGTAATCTTAGCTCTATCCTGAAGCTCCAGTACTATGTATTTAGGTTTGAATGATGGATTTTCCAAAATATACTCCATGGTTTGGAAATTTTCAAGATCAGAGCTGCCGCTAGCTCCCAGATTGTAAGATTTTAAACCACCTATTTGATTATCAATCAACTTACAGTCAATTTGATTATCAATTCTTGAGCTTCCTACAAAATACAAATTATAATCAGAATGCTTTTTAAGATAATCCAGCTTTGCATTAAGAAAAGGATATGAATAATTCTGGTTCGGGTTCAAGGCGATCTTAATCAATCCTATTAGAAACATGATCAAGATAAATAATGAGACTAGGGATATAAACTTTTTCATTTAAAACTGGAAATAGATAAATTCATTGTTATTAAAATTGGCAAAATTCAGGATCAGATAAGCAATAAAAATATAGGCAATTGCTTGTATCATTGGTTTTTGATTATGAATTTTCAAGCCATAATCTTGTGTTCTGTTGATCCACTCTATCACAAGCATAATGATAATGAGTCCTGATAAAACGGGTCTAAATTCTGTAGGGAAAACAAATACACTTTTACTAAAGATGCCTTGAATATATTGAATGGCGGAGGAAACACTTTCTGCTCTGAAAAAGATCCATGCAAAGCAGGTAAGCATAAAAGTAAATATAATACTGAAAGCTTCCCTAAGTGAAGGAATTATTTTGCCTACAGCTACTCCTTCTAAATTATCTCTGTTTTTCTTAGCCAGGAGCAATGGAAGAAAAAATATGGCATTCAGCCCTCCCCAAATAATGAATGTCCAATTGGCTCCATGCCAAAAACCACTTACCAGAAAAATGATAAAAGTATTTCTGATCTTCATCCATAATCCACCCCTACTTCCTCCAAGAGGAATGTAAAGATAATCTCTAAACCAAGATGAAAGTGAAATGTGCCACCGTCTCCAGAATTCTGCAATATCTCTTGAAAAGTAAGGATAGGAAAAGTTTTTTAACAACTCTATTCCAAATAATCTGGATGTCCCTAAGGCTATATCAGAATATCCTGAAAAATCCCCATAAATTTGAAATGCAAAAAGTATAGCGCCCCAAACGAGATTACTAGCACTTTCTGTTCCTGTATTACTAAATATATCATTCACAATAGGTGCGCAGTTATCTGCGATGACCATTTTTTTAAAAAAGCCCCAAAGGATCTGAGCCATGCCGTCTTTTGCTTTTTTATAGTCAAAAGCTCTTTTCCTTTGAATTTGCGGAAGCAAGTGAGTTGCTCTCTCAATGGGTCCTGCAACCAACAGAGGAAAATAACTTACAAATACTGCATAATCTACATAGTTTTTCTCTGCCGGAATCCTTTTTTTGTAAATATCTATGACATATGATAATCCGTGGAAAGTATAGAATGAAATGCCAACAGGCAGAACAACCTTTAAAGTCCACATATTGACAGCAAATCCTAGTGATTTTAATAATTCTGCAAAATTATCAATGAAAAAATTATAATACTTAAAAAAGCCTAAGAATCCCAGGTTAATGGCAATACTTAGCGTTAGCCAAATGGCAGCGGATCTTTTTGTTTTACTATTTTCAATCTGTATTCCTGAAAAAAAATCCAATGTAATGGAAAACACTAATAAAAAGAGAAACCTAAAATCCCAACAACTATAAAAATAAAAGCTGGCACAAAGCAAAAGCCTATTTTGAAACTTATAATTCTTATTACAATTAAACCAATATACAATAAAAACAACAGGAAGAAAGATTAAAAAGGCAAGTGAGTTAAATAGCATAATTAACTTATATAAGTAATTTTTAAACTCGATAAAATCTTACTTAATACAGTAAAAAAATGCCTATAGATCGGCTTCTCATTCAAAATACTTTTGAGAACAGGGAAAGTCGAAAGAGTGCTCTGTATGGCTACAGAGCAGAAAATATTTTTTTTCACATGTATGTTTTAAGCCATAAATATAGACTTAAAATACGATACTATTTTTAAATCACTTGAAAATCAATAAAATTAATCGCGTTATAGTGAGATATTAATTTTTCTCAATTATCTAATTAATAAATTAAAATAATATGGAAAGTTTAAGAAAACTAATAGACAAGGAAATTACTCCTTTTTTGATCAGCATTCACCATTTTTTAGCCTTAACAAAGAGAAAACGGAGTTATTCTCTTCAATTATTACCTTTTTTGCCGACCTTAAGAATAGCAAAAGGCACTTCATATTTGAAGTGCCTTCTTTTATTTTCTATTGTTTTGATGGTAAGGTTACCATTCTGAAGCTCTTTTTCTTCTTTCGATCATATGATCTACTGAGATTTTTCCTGCTCCGATTACCATGAGTAAAAGATAAACGGAAAGATAAACAAGCGCCATTTCTCTTTTTTCAAAAGGATCTGCACCATGCACTACAAAGCCTGCAATAATCATGGTAAAGATTAAAAATCCCAAAGAAACTCTTGTAAAAAGCCCTAATATAAGAAGTATTGAACATACAAATTCAGCAAAAACCGTGAGAATCAGTGATATTTGAGGGCCAAGTCCCATAAAATCAAAAAACTCGATTTTACCGCCTGCCAATAGCATCTGAAGTTTTGGAAACCCATGAGAAAGCATTGCAAAACCAACAAACACTCTCACCACTAATAAAATAATATCTTTTGGTATTGAGCTTGAATTTGAATTATTATAGTTCATTTACTAAAAAATTTATACTAAGGTAATAAAAATCTTTTAATACAAAGGGTTTTACAGCCTTTTTAGTTTAGCGGTACCCAAAATTCTTTAAGTCACGATCATTCTTTCTCCAGTCTTTTTTGACTTTTACAAACAAATTCAAGTGAATTTTTTTGGAAAAGAATTTCTCAAGATCCATTCTTGCTTCAGTACCAACTTTCTTGATGGCCTCCCCTTTATGTCCGATAATAATCCCTTTCTGAGTATCTCTTTCTACATAAATAATAGAGTCGATAAAGATAATACCTTCTTTCTCTTTAAATTGCTCTGTCACTACCTCTACAGAATATGGAATTTCTTTATCATAGTTCAAAAGAATTTTTTCACGAATGGCCTCATTTACAAAGAATCTTTCAGGCTTATCCGTATATTGGTCTTTATCATAATAAGGAGGGTTCTCAGGCAATAAAGATTTAATCTTAGGTAAGATAATTTCTGTATTAAAGGCATTCAATGCAGAAATAGGAAGAATTTCTGCTTTTGGAATTCTGTTGTGCCAGTCTTCAACCAGTTTTTCAAGACCTGCCTGATCGGTTTGGTCTACTTTGTTTAATAAAAGAAGTACAGGAACAGGAATTTTATTTAATTTGTCAATCAGAAATTCTGATGGTTCTGCTTTATCAGTAACATCTACGATAAAGAGAAAAACATCAGCATCCTGTAAAGAATCTTTTACAAAATCCATCATTTTCTCCTGAAGACCATATTTTGGATCCAATACTCCCGGAGTATCTGAAAATACGATCTGAAGATCATCTTCATTATAAATACCAAAAATTCTGTGACGGGTTGTCTGCGCTTTTTGCGTTACAATCGCCAACTTCTCTCCCATTAATTGGTTAAGGAGTGTCGATTTTCCCGCATTGGGCTTTCCAACTATATTTACAAATCCAGCTTTGTGCATAAAAATAATATTACGAACTGCAAAGTTAGTAAAACAAAATTGGTCTTTACAGTTAATCTCAATATTTAAAAGAAAAAAGAGAGTTATTTGATTTTATATTGCATTACAAGGAAGAATTTCTTAATATATTTTCAAGTTTAAAATGGTGTATATTTTATTTTTTAAGCACTTTAGTTCATCTTAAAAAGCTTAAATCATGGATGATTAATCTTGGTACTCTCATTTTCTCACAAAAACAACAAGATTATCTTGTATTGCATTACCTAAAACTAATATTTTTGAATATTAGAATTCATATTGATGAATATAGACCAGATTCTTGACCAGATTTATCTGCTTCCTGAGGCTTCAAAAAACAGCCTGAAAAAGTACATCACAGAAGTTTCTCATCCTAAGGGGTTTTGTCTCATGGAAGCAGATAAAGTCATCCCCTATCTTTATTTTATAAGAAAGGGAATTGCGCGTGCTTATTCTTCTACTTCAGATAATGATATTACCTTTTGGTTTGGAAGTGAAGGTCAGTGTGTACTTTCCATGAAAAGTTATGTTGAAGATAAGCCGGGCTATGAAAGCATTGAGCTTCTGGAAGACTGTGACCTTTACAGAATGGAAACGCAAAATCTTAAAAAGCTTTTTAATGAGGATATTCATATTGCCAATTGGGGTAGAAAACTAGCGGAAGCTGAAATGATAAAATCAGAAGAACTTATCATCTCCAGACAATTCAAAACTTCTTTGGAGCGCTATAAGGATATTATACAGTACCAGCCTGATCTGCTTAAAAGAGTTCAGCTTGGACACATTGCCTCCTATCTTGGAATTACACAGGTGAGTTTAAGTAGAATACGTGCAGAAATCAAGTGAGTTCAAGTTTTGAGAATAAGAAAGTAGAAGCACTGCTTTATCCATAAGTCAGCATCAACATTTATAGAAAATTTCACGTTTTTTAGATAAAGCCTAGGGTATTGATATTGGTATTGGTATTGGTATTACTATTGAAAGCAGTATACAGTCCATTTCTATTGGTATAATACCGTAATAGTAAAAACAAAATCTACTAATAAACAGCATATTCATTATAAAAAATCATAAATACTACCATTACAGGCTATCATTAATTCTCTTTTTCAGCTCCGTGTATTCTTACAAAAATTTATTTTTTAACAATTGTAAAATTTTTTCTCCTATGAAATTCTGAAATTTGCAGAAGAAAAATTTACAAAAAATGAATTGGATTATATTAGTTATTGCAGGATTATTTGAAGTTGCCTTTGCCTCTTGTTTAGGAAAGGCTAAAGAAACATCAGGAACAGAGATGTATCTTTGGTATACGGGATTTCTGATAACGATGACAATCAGTATGCTTTTATTAATTAAAGCTACTCAGACCTTGCCTATCGGTACTGCTTATGCGGTATGGACGGGAATCGGAGCGGTAGGAACGGCATTAATGGGAATTTTCTTTTTTAAAGACCCTGTAAGCTTCTGGAGAATATTTTTCATTGTAACCCTTATTGGTTCTGTGGTAGGCCTGAAAGCTGTTTCTTCTTCACATTAAATTTTCGTTTTTCTTAAAAAGAGCATAAATTTCTATCTATATTTAAAAATGAAACCGTCTTCAATAGGGAGGCGGTTTTGTTTTTCGCTTTCTATAAATATTGTATTTTATTCACCTTATCAATTTCAGATCAGAAAAACAAAATCCTTTTTATATCTTTGCCGTAAACTTTTAACCATGAAGAAAATTCTATTTCTTTTAGTGAGTGGATTATTGTCTGCTCAACAAACTTCTGAGCTACTTGCCAACAACTGGTATATTTCCAAAATGGTAACAAGCAGTGGCCAAACAACCAATACGCCTTTAATTGATAATGGAGTTCCTGCTACCACAATTAGTTCAGCCGGTGGCACGAGCTATGTTATCAACTCTAAGTATTATAATACAGCCACAATGCTTTTTTCTATTATGCCTGGGAGTAATAATCTTATAAAAACGGCTCAATCATTTACTTCGTCATTTTATAGCGGAGGAAATGCAGGTCCTGTAAGAAACTATGATCAGAAAAACATTGACATTTACATCAACGGTGCCTATGCTTCTCTATATAATTACCAAATTACAACCAATGGCAGTTTGAAGACACTGGTTATTACAGACCCTTCGGGAAATAAAATTTATTATAACAACAGCGCCAACTTGAGTACTAAAGAAGTTGAGGCTGTAAAGAAAACATTCAAAGCCTATCCAAATCCTGTAAAAGAAGTTTTAACGATTGAAAATGTGGAAAGAAATCTTCCTTTAAAGATTTATGACATGTCCGGAAAGCTAGTATTTGAAGCTAGAACCAATGATCGTAAAATATCTGTTGACACCAACAGTTTCCAAAAAGGTCAATATATTTTAGTAGTTGACAACTACCAATCTTTTCCTTTCACAAAAGAATAAAAGTATTTTTGTGTATATAAAAACCCGCTTTCAGAATATGAAAACGGGTTTTATTTTATTTTTTATAAACTACAGGTAGAATTTCATTTTTTCTCAACCCATATTTTTTTATTTCTTCTTCTAAAAATTTCTGAGAGTAGAAATTAGGATCTACTTCAAAACCTGCGTTTCTTAAACGGTCAAAATAATCCATTCCGTACCATCGAACGTGGTCGTATTGTCCGAAGTGTTTTTGACGTTCTTTCGGATCTTTGATCGTAAAATCTTCATAGGTTTTTTCCAATGTATTTTTCATTGGAACCTGAAGGATTCCCCATCCACCGGGCTTCATTACCCTGTACAATTCGCTCATTGCCTTTGCGTCATCTTCGATATGTTCTAAAACGTGATTGCAAAAAACAATATCAAAACTTTCATCAGGAAAAGGGAGATCAAGAATATCAGCCTTTACGTCTACAATCGGCGAATATAAGTCAGCTGAAATGTAGTTCAGATTGCTCATTCTTTTAAATTTCCTTAAAAATTCCTGTTCAGGAGCAATATGAAGGACTTTATAATTTTTGATGAAAAAGTCAGTTTCATTTTGAAGATACAGCCACATCTGACGGTGTCTTTCCAGGCTTAAAGTTCCCGGAGAAAGAGCATTTTCTCTCTGTTTTCCATATCCGTAAGGAAGGAATTTACGATAAGATCTTCCGTCAATAGGGTCATAGAACTCTTCTCCTTTGAAAAACTGATAGATCAACGGTCTTGCCCAGATACTCATTTTAATAAGCATTGGACGTGGGATTTTATTGAGTAAAAGCTTAGTAATCTTTTTCATTAAAAATCCAGTTGGAACGCTTTTTCTTCATCGCTTACAATGCCTAAAGCCTCATAAACGTATTCAAATGTTGAAAGCAATACCGGCTTACCATTGATAACGGCTACATCATGCTCAAAGTGAGCCGATGGCATATTATCTAAAGTCGTTACCGTCCATCCGTCGTTATGGAATTTCACTTTTTCAGTTCCCAGATTGATCATCGGTTCAATAGCAATTGCCAAACCATCTTTAATCACTTTACCGCTTCCCTGTCTTCCATAGTTGGGAACTTGTGGATCTTCATGCATTTTTCTGCCTAATCCGTGTCCTACAAGCTCTTTTACCACTCCATATCCTTCTTTTTCACAATAGCTCTGGATGGCATGGGAAATATCTCCGATTCTTTTTCCTCTCACACATTGTTCTATCCCTTTGTAAAGAGATTCCTTGGTAACCTGTAATAATTTTTTAACCTCAGGCTTCACCTCTCCGATTTCAAAAGTATAGGCATGATCTCCTACAAATCCGTTTAAAACAACGCCACAGTCTACAGAAAGAACATCTCCTTCTCTGACCTCATCTTTATTAGGAAAACCATGAACAACCTGTTCGTTTGGAGAAATACACAAAGAGTTTGGGAACCCCCCGTATCCTAAGAATGCAGGTTCAGCTCCATGATCTTTGATAAAGTCATGGGCCAATTTATCTAAATATAAAGTCGTAATCCCCGGTTTAATTTCTTTCGCCAGCATTCCCAATGTTTTGGAAACTAATCGAGCACTCTCCTTCATCAGACGTAACTCGTCTATCGTTTTTAATTGAATCATTGTATTAATTTACCAATGTATTAATATATCAGTGTAACAATATGGGTTGATCAATTGATACACCTTTAGATTGTTATATTTTTATTCTACCAGAAAAGCCCTTTTTTCTTTTCTTTCTTAAGTTTTGAATAGGCAAGAACCTCTTTTCCTTCTACGCGAAATTCTATTCTTTCCTGAATAATATTATAGATTTCTCCCCATCCCGGGAATCCTCCTAAATTTCGGTCATCAATGAACCAGTCTGCATCTAATTTTCTGGATTGATTTTCAGAATCAAAAACTTCTCCTTCAAAGCTTGAGTTTACAGCATAAAATTCTACTCCATTTTCTTTACAGAATTCTACCGCTTCATCTAGCGTTTTCCCGTGTCTGTATGTCCAAAGAATAAGTCTATATCCTTCTGCCTGAAGCCTCTTTAGCGTTTCGAATGCAAAGGTTTTTGATTTTCCGATTGCCGGATAAGCATCATCTACAATAGTTCCGTCAAAGTCAACAGCAATCTTTTTATTATTTAACATTTTGTTCTTTTTTTAGCTTTGCAAAGATAAGAAATAAAAAGAGTGCCAAAAAGAAAGGCACTCAATACTTTTATAATTTAAAATAAAATATGGTTCTTTATCTCTTAACCCAGCTAAACTGGAACTGAAGATCCGGAGTAGAAACTCTGTCCGTAATCTTCTGTAGTCTTCCAGGAAGCTTCATCAGGTATTCCTGAGCTTTTTCTGCTTTTTCTGTAAGCCCTTTAACATGCTCAATTTTCCATTCATCCAACAAGTCTTTCATAATATTGATATAATCCTGACCGGTATATACCATACATCTTTGTGCTGCATCTGAGAAATGTCCCCAAAGCTCTCCTGCCTTTTGTCCTGATTGTCTCATCAAGTGAGCCGGCATTACGATTTTCTTACGCATCATATCTTCAAATGCAAGAATCATTTCTGAAGGATCTATTTCAAGAATTTTGGCTACGAAGTGCTTATAAGCTTTAGCGTGTCTTGCTTCGTCTGCGGCAATAACACCACACATTTTTGCCAATTTTCCGTTTCCGGATTGCTTAGCCAGCGTTCCTACTCTTCTGTGAGAGATATTGGTAGCTGTTTCCTGAAAACTTGTATAAATGAAGTTTCTGTATGGGTCCATACTTGTTCCCAAATCAAACCCATCATTGATAAGATATTGAGTAGTAATCTCTACTTCTCTCATATTTACTCTACCACATAGGTAAAGATATTTGTTTAATAAATCTCCGTGTCTGTTTTCTTCGGCAGTCCATGCTCTTACCCAATTGGCCCAACCTACTTTTTCTTCCTGATTGATTCCGTCAACTCCCATTAACCAAGACTCATAGGAAGGAAGTGCTTCTTCTGTAATACAGTCTCCGATTAATGTTACAAATAAATCGTAAGGCATTTCACGGGCAAAAGTCTGAATTTCTTCTAGATCATGTTTAAATTCATCGCTTGATGGATCTGGTAAGTAATCGGAAGGCTGCCAAATTTTTTCAATTGGCGTTAAAAATTTATCAAGAAAAGAACCTACTTCCTTTTCCAATATTCCCATTACTTCTTTTCTAACAAGCTTTTGATACATTTTACTATTCAGTTTTAATTAGCAAAGATATGATTTATTTATTATTTGACGCATAATAAAGTATGCAACTCATACCTTATCTGACATAAATCATATAAAAATGCCGATACACCATTATAACGGCATTTTTTTAACATTATTATTGAATTTTAGTCAACTAAAATATCTCCTGTCATGGTATCTGGTATTTCAACCCCCATTACTTTCAGGATAGTTGGCGCTACATCCCCCAGTTTACCGGGTTTCAAATTCCAAGTATGCTCTTTATCCATTACAATAAAAGGAACCAGATTGGTTGAATGCTGAGTGTTTGGAGTTCCATCCGGATTCAGCATAACATCTGAATTTCCATGATCAGCCAAAATAAATACTGCATAACCGTTTTCGTAAGCAGCAGTGGCTACTTTTTCGATACACTGATCAACAACTTCGGCTGCCTTTACAGCAGCTTCGAAAACGCCTGTATGTCCTACCATATCAGTATTGGCAAAATTCAAACATACAAAGTCAGCAGTTCCCTGTTCCAGTTCCGGAACAATGGCATTGGTAATATCATATGCTGACATTTCAGGCTTTAAATCGTATGTAGGAACGTCTTTCGGGCTTGGGCACAATAATCTTTTCTCTCCGTTGAATTCCTCTTCTCTTCCTCCTGAAAAGAAGAAAGTAACGTGAGGATATTTTTCAGTTTCGGCAATCCTGATCTGGCTTTTCCCGTTCTTTTCAAGAACCTCACCCATTGTTTCTGCTAAAACATTTTCATCAAAAACAACCTGAACATTCTGGAATGTTTTATCGTAATTGGTTAATGTAACATAATAAAGATTAAGTTTATGCATCGCATATTCAGGAAAGTCCTTCTGTGATAGTACTTCTGTGATTTCTCTTCCTCTGTCTGTACGGAAGTTGAAGCAGATTACCACATCATTATCTATAATTTTTGCAACAGGAACAATATTTCCGGTGGCAGTTGTATTCACCAGAATAATAGGTTTCAGAAACTCATCAGTAACATTATTTTCGTAGGAAGCTTTGATTGCTCCCAATGCATCTGTTGTTTCCATTCCAATTCCTTCGACAAGGGCATCATAAGCTAATTTCACACGCTCCCATCTTTTATCTCTGTCCATCGCATAGTATCTTCCCACGACAGTCGCCAACTTTCCTGTTGTTGCTTCCATATGGTTCTGAAGCTCTTCAATAAAGCCAAGTCCTGAATGTGGATCACAATCTCTTCCATCTGTAAACGCATGAACAAAAACATTTTCATTCAATCCGAATTCTTTGGCTGCAGTCAGTAATCCTTTCAGGTGATTGATATGTGAGTGTACCCCTCCGTTGGAAACCAATCCTATGAAATGTACTTTTTTGTTTTCTTTTTTAGCGTATTCAAAAGCATCCTGAATCACTTTCTCCTGTCCCAGGGTTCCATTTTCAACAGCCATATTCAGCTTTACCAAATTTTGATATACCACTCTTCCGGCTCCAAGGTTCATGTGTCCTACTTCAGAATTCCCCATTTGTCCTGCAGGAAGACCAACGGCTAATCCGCTTGCTTCAAGGGTTGTGTGTGGAAATTTTTGGTAACAGCTATCTATAAATGGTGTATTTGCTTTATCTATGGCAGAAACTTCAGGATTTTTTCCCAATCCCCATCCGTCAAGGATTGCTAATATTGCTTTTTTTGACATTTTGTAAAAACTTTTGTATTACAAATTTATTTATTTTGAAATGAATGGAAGAATTGATGGAGTGAAATTTGGTTAAAATCACCAAATAACCTTTATAGATTTTAAAATTTATGAAGGCTGGCAACGTTGCAAATATTTTCTTTTGAAGTGTATGCGATTTTAAAATGTATGATTATAAATTTGGCTCACGTGGCTTGAATTCTAACATTCACTCTAATTTTTAAACCAACTATTAATCCTATACATAAGTTTTTTTGATTTTACATTTTCGATTCTGATATTCTGCCCTTTTTCCAGACCTTTTACTTCTGCTTCCTGATTCCAGTTTCCTTTGGTAAATTTCAATTGTGCCGGTAAATATATTTTTACAGTAAGTGTCCTTTCAAGGTTACCTTTCCTTACCATTTTCACTGAAGAGGCACTCCAATTTCCCAGCTCCTTCTGATTTCCTGCAATATAAACCTCATCATCTTTATCGGGAACACTTACTGATAAAGTTACCGTTGAAGGTTCTCCCGAAAATTCTTTGAAAAAATCATCATATTTTACATTTTTTTCTTTTGCATACGCCTGAATATAAGAATTCAGAAAACCACTTTCTTTTAAAAATAAAAATGGGTCTTCAATGTTTAAAATATCATGTACTGCTTTATGTTTATCGGTTTGTCTATCAAAATAGGCTTCACATATTTTGTATCCGATCCAATATCCTAAATCATTGGGTCTATCGTCTTTTTTGGAGGTCCAATAAAACCAATCCCGGAAATCATCACTTTTATATTTTGTTATGAATTCTTTGTATAATCTGTCGGAGTTTGCTTCACCATACTGAAATGCTTTTACATTCATTGGCTCTCCGGAAACAAATTGTCCAATAAAATCAGCTCCTCCCTCTGTTAAAGCTTGTTTTAATAATGTTTCTCCTCCTTTATTATATTATTTTGTTGAAAATGAATCATCTCATGAACAATAAGAGGTACAACTCCATCTAGATTTTTAAACAGCTCGGTTCCGATTGAAATTCCCTCATTAGAAGAATTCCCTCCTGTATTCATTCTTCCATAAACAAAATATACGGTTGAGAATTTAGCTTCTGGATACCAATACTTTAAGGCACTGTAACTTGCTTTCAGTTTTTTATCTTTTGCCTCAACTCCATCTAATATATGTCTGGTTTTAAGGTACTCTTCTTTATTTTTTTTTACTGTTGCATACAGAGAATCTGCATTAATGATACGGTTCTTGATAAAGTTTTTCACTCCCAGTGAACCATTTTCTATGTATTCTACAAAAGGATTGGTAGTAGAAGTTTCCATTTTATCAAATGCTTTCCAGAAATTTCGTGTGTCTTTTGTTTCTAAAACCGCATGTAGAGGATCTGCAGAAAAACCCGTTTGAGCTTTGGTAATCCCGAGTGTTAGAAGTAAAAATGCAAGAATGTGGAAGGTTTTCATATTAGTTTTTAAGAGTAACGATCAAAATAAAGAAAAATTGTTCTTACTTTAGAATGGAAAATCTATTTTTATCATGAAAATTCATCATCAATTCCATCCATTACTCACCAAATCTTTTTAATTTTGCTGCATGGACTTACGTGATCAATTGAAGAATCTTTTTCCTGAACATGAGGAGCAGGATTTTGAAATGCCTGAAGAACAATTCAAGCAAAAAGAACCTTTGGTGTGTAAATTTGAGAAGAAAGGGAGAAACGGAAAGCCTGTCACAATTGTAGAAGGTTGGGAAGGGAGCGAAGAAGATCTGAAAAAAATCTCAAAGAAAATAAAAACCACCTTAGGAATAGGCGGTTCTGAAAAGGATGGAACGATTATCATTCAAGGGGACAACCGTGATAAAATAATGAGTATCCTTAAAGACATGGGATATAAAACCAAACGTGTCGGCGGATAGATTTAGAAATAAATCCGGGTTTCCGGCAATAAAGTTTTTAATTTTTCAATTCTGGATTTTTCTATAGGATTTCCAGTAAGAATCAATGTTTTCAGATTTTTCAGCTGCTTGATTTCTACAGGAATATCTTTAAGGTTGTTGTGAGCCAGATTCATGCTTACGACAGCCTTTAATCCTTTTATTCCAGGAGAAATTTCTGTGATATTATTTCCACTCACATTCAGAAATTCAAGATTCTGAGCTTTAAACAGATTTTCCGGTAACTTCACAATGGCATTCTGCTGAAGCTCCAGATATTTTAAATTTTCAGGAAATGATAAATTACCCAAATCATTAATTTGATTATCTGAAAGATTTAAAAATTTCAGGTTTTTGATTCTGTAAAGACCATCGGTTATAAAACTGATTTGATTTCCCTGAAGGTTAATTTCTTCTAAAGCTGGAATCTCCATCAGTGCTTCAGGAAACACATTAAGATTGTTAGCATCAAAATGAACCACCTTTAAACGCTGAAGTTTTGCAAGACGAGAATTAATACTTGTAAGACCATTCAGGTTCATCGAAAATGTGGTTAGCTTTTGTAGCTGGCTTATTTCATCAGGAATATATTTAATGCTGTTTTCATTGGCATTTAATATTTCCAGATCTTTTAAAGTGAATATCTCCTGCTCCATCTTTTCCAGCTTGTTAGCCATAATGTTCAAAAAGAACAGTGAGTCCAGCTCTGCTATCTGAGGAGGCAGATTGAATAATCCCTTTTCCCTGAAGCTGATACTATAAACCGTTTTCTTACTGTTCAAAGCGTCATCAATATTGGTATAAGTGGGATATTTCACAGGATCAATCTGCGCATTTACCTGAGCAATGGATAAAAATGAAATGAATACAACGAGTTTTTTCATAAAAAGGAAATGTTTCCGGCAACTTCGTTGCCGGAAACATGATTAATTAATACATTACTTCTTTAAAAGTTTTATCGTCTTCTGGAAGCCACCTTCCGCTTCGATATTTAAAATCAAAATACGGGATGCTTCTAATTCTGTAGTGAAATCGAGATCCAATGACTTATTTGAACCGGTAAATTTCTTCGTGTAAACGATTTTCCCATCCATACTGTAAGCCGTTACAGAAATGTCTTTCAATCCTTTCGGTGAATTGATTTTAACAAGTCCGGAAGTTGGATTTGGTGCCACCGTTACAGTATTTTCAGATGTTTTGCTGTCGATCGTTCCTAACGAACCTTCGATTCCTAAGTTACTTTTAAGTGCAATAACGACTGTTGCCGATTTCCCTCTATAGTCAATGGCATTTCCTGTTGCATCAACATCTGTAGAAATTGTAGAGCTTGGATGCTGTACAGAGAAGAAACCAAATTTGTGATCCGGTGTAAATGTAAGTCCGGTTGGTTCAGCTCCTGCAGGCATAGAAGCAAACAATTTTACTTTCGGATTTGCCTGTGTATGATCCGGAGCGATTACCCAGATATAATTTTTACCTCCATCCTGAAGCACCCAAAGGTTTCCAAGCTCATCGAAAGTAAGGTTATCATTTCCATCCCCCCAAGCTTCAGACTTCATTCCTTGGGCTGTATTGAAAGAATACACAGAAGACGCACCTCCTACAAAGGTTTCTACCTGAGAAGCCGTAGTTCCATTATCCTGTAAACGGTATACCCTGTCTAAACCTTTTGCCGTAAAGTATATTTTACCGTCTAATGGACTGATATCTACATCTTCTACTCCATTAAATTTTGTTCCTCCTAGCGAAAGAGCCTGTGATGCTGTATTATTTTGGTCTGCTTTATCCTTATTAGGAACCTGAATCCATGTCGCTGTGGTTCCTGCCGGATCTCCTGCTGCCGTTAATCCCTGATCTAATTTTAACACATAAAGATTTCCTGAAGAGAGATCATTGGGAGTGTCCATTACATATTTATAAACCATATGAGTTCCTCCATCTTCTCCATAATAGGCTATGGTTCCTGCATTATTGATGACAACATTTTCATGATTCATGATTCCCATCTGCCAAAGCTTTCCTTTGGAACCGTCAGGATTTTTAGAAATAACCTGTGCTGTAGCGGGGTCTATTTCTATAAGCCATCCATAATCTTTATACCCATCACCATTCAAGTCATTAGACGTTACGGATTCCTCAGAAGTAACAACCGTTCCCCAAGGAGTAATTCCACCGGAGCAATTTCTTATCGTCTGTACTAAACTAGGATCTGAGAAGCTCACCGCTCTTGATCTGGTGAGCTGCCATAGTTTTGTGGAAGCATTATAGTTAATTTCCGCCATGGTAACTCCTCCCGGATTCGTTTCATGGTTTACAGAAAGATACCCGTTTGTACTGCTGCCTGTTTTAGCAACATACCCTGTGAAATCATTCTGCCCTCCTACTAAACCGCCACCTTCAGTATAGTTATCACCTTCTTTCAAAATAAGCTGATACTTGTGTTCAGCAGGAATAATCAATTTATTAGTTTGTGCTGTAGGTACAATTGAAGTGAAACAGCTGATATGAGTGCTATTACAAGCCACCGGTGTAGTTGTATTAGTAGTAGTTTTCAGGTAGGCATCAATCCTAAGATCTGAACTGGTTACACTTCTGTTGTGCAATTCCACAGAAATTCTGTTGACTCCGTTTACAAATTTTGATTTTGGAATCGAAAAAATGTTGTATACATTTTCTGCCGCTCCATCAATAGTCGTACTGGAAAGTGTATTGAAAGTAATCACACCTGCAGGCATGTTATCTCGTACCACTTCTTCTCCGTTAAGATAAACAACGATACCGTCATCTCTCATTACTCCCAGTTCCATACTGTCTGAAAGGGTTGAAAGATCTACGGTAAAATCTTTGGCAAAGTAAGCGGTAATCAACCCGGAATTGATGGTTGTTGCCACCGGGTCTCCGTATCCCAGCGGTGCATTTCCTGTTGACCAGGATGAAACATCATAAGTTTTGCTTTTCCATGCATCGGGCTGTGCCTGGTTGTTGTCTTTGTAGCTCCATGATGCCCCTTTGTCAAAAATTAAGGTCTGTGCATGCACGGTAGTGACTGCAAATAGAGCCAAAGCTCCAATTGTGAGTAGTTTTTTCTTCATTTTACTTCTATTTTTAATACCCTGCAAAACTATTTTTTTAAGGCTGTCGGTCTGTTAATAGGAGTTTAAATATGGATCCTGAAATATTAATTAATCTAAAACCTAATGTTAAGGGGATTAAATTTCTGTTAAGTTGCCGGGGTATTCTGAAGTTCGAGATTTGATTATGAAAGGTAAGCCTGTACCTAGCTTATTTCGCCTTACTCACATCTGTAAGGGCTTTCAAAAAAGCTATAATCTGGTTCATTTCTGCCTGGGTAAGATTTAGTTTATCGGGTGCAAGGGTTTGATTTTTCATTTTCAATCCTAATCCTTCTCCTCCTCCTTCGTTATAGAAATCAAGAACTTCTTCCAGTGTATTGAAAGCCCCATTATGAAAGTAAGGTTTTGTAAGAGCTATATTTCTCACAGTAACTGTTTTAAATGAATAATCATAAATCCATGATTTTTCCTTTTTTACGGGGCTATTTCCTCTTCCTAAATCCTGATCAAGCTCAATTGGAAGTTGTTTGATTGGCTTTGCCGTTACTCCCAATACTTCAGATTCATTTTCATTAAAGAACGGAGGGACCAATCCTGAGAAATGAGGGGCAAAATGGCACGTAGCACAGGCAGCTTTTCCCATAAACAGATTGAATCCTTTTTTAACATCTTCTGAAACATTCTTTTCATTCCTCATAAAACGGTCAAAATCACTATCGAAAGAATACAATGAGGCTACATAGGAGCTTAAAGCCTTTGAAAAATTTTCTTTATTTATTTTTCCGTCTTTAAAAGCAATGCGGAATGCCTTTTTATATTCAGGTTTTGTTTTTAATTTTTGAATAATTGTTCCATAGTTCGTATTGAATTCCTGTTCATTATAGATGACATGCTCAGCCTGTTGCTCCAGATAAAAAGCCCGAAGATCATAGAAAAACCTTTTGGCAAAGACGGCATTATACAGCGTTGGAGAATTTCTTAAAACGGTTTTACCTTCCACATTGCTTTGTGATTTTGTTTTAAGGTCTGTAAAAGCATTTTCAGGAAGATGGCATGTTGCACAGCTCATTTTCTGATTTCCACTTATATTCTGATCATAAAAAATAGATTTCCCAAGGTTACGAAGATCCGGATTGTCTTCTGAGGACTTCAGCAAAGTATAAAAATAAGGATCTAAAAAATCGCTACTGAATAAATTTTTACTTTTGACATTCCATCCCGAGAACTCTTTCAAATCATCGGACCTGCCATCCCATTTCCCCAATTCCTCATACAGAGGCTGAATGTATTTCTTATAAAATTCAATCCTGTCAAAGGTCTCGAAATTTGTATTTTTTGAAAGATAAGCAATTGCATCCGTTAAGATTAGATTTACTTTTTGGACATTATAATTTTTAAAATAGGCATCATCATTAATATACTTTTGTACTCCTGAGAGAGCATGACTTGTTTCTTCGGAAATATTCACTGATCCAGGAGTATCAAAACCTGTAACTCCCAATGAATATATTCTGATAAGCTCAATGCGCAGAGGTAATGTTTTATTATTTCCCTTACTTAAGCCATTCTTCACAGCACTTAAATAAAAACCGGAATAGCTGTTGTATAAAAAATCAGTGATTGTTGTCATCTTTTCTTTTTCATCTTCTGCATTCTCTGAAAAAATCAGCTCATCTAAAACCTGCAAACCTTCGGGAGGCAATGTATAGGCGGTAGTGCCAGCAGCTTCAATATGAAATAAAGGCGCTGCATTAAGATGGGTTTTAGTGAATTCAGGATAATGATAGGCGATATAAAATTCTATCTCTTTAAAAGAATTTCTGGTGCTACTCAACGATTTTTGTAATTCTTCAAGAGAAACTTTGTCTTCAGAGAACTGATGAACATCTGATTTTAACTGCTCCAATTTTATTTTAAAATCAGTTAGTCCTTGATTAATAAATGTATTTTCAGCTTCTTGCCCTTTATAAACAGGGTTAAAAGACATTCCTGCAACTCCTATCAGAAGGATAACAATAAGCAGTGGATAAGATCTCATGAATTTTTAGCGGCAAAAGTATTAATCAGATGTTATCTCAACTTTAATAACAGATTAAAAAATGTTTATGTTTCAGGTAAAATATTTTTTACTAATTTTAAACCCCGAAATCAAATTCATTATTCTTTGAAAAGCAGTTTATTTCTAAATAGCTGCAAATAATGGGGCGAGGATATTGGGAGAAGGGGTTTAATTAAATTCAACATATCAAAAAACTAAAATAATATTATGAAAACAAAATCATTGTTTGCATTAACTGCGAACTTCCTTTCCCTCACTGCATTTTTACAAAAGAATAAGCAACAGGGAAAAACTCAGGAAACCGTCGTATATGCAGAGAAAAAAGGTTACGATTAGTCCCTTTTCGCCTGGAAGAGGATAAAAACATTCCTAATGTTTACGTTTACTCCAATGGAGAGCCTAAACCCTATAAAATTATACTGACCTAAAAAATATTGTGATGCAATTCCCGGAAATGATCTGATCTAATAATTTGAAGAAAAAAGAATTGGTTTCTATTCTTAAAAAAGGCAATCATTTCTACCAGATTAGCTCACAAAGGAAAGATCTTATCAACTCATGGCTTCTCCTTATAAAGAAGCAATTTTTATTAATTAAAAAACAAAAAATATACATATTATGCTAAATAAGCTTGCTGCCTCGGAACTTGTTCTGAATGAAGACGGAAGTGTGTACCACTTAAATCTTTTACCTGAAGATATTGCTGACAAAATCATCCTTGTAGGTGATCCTGACAGAGTAGCAAAAGTTTCAAAATACTTTGATACCGTAGAGATCAAAAAAAATAAAAGAGAATTCTATACGCACACGGGAACTCTTCGCGGTGAAAGAATTACCGTAATGTCAACAGGGATTGGTACTGAAAACATCGATATCGTAATGAACGAACTGGATGCTTTGGTCAATATTGATCTTAAAAATAAGGAGTTTAAAACTGAGCACAAAGCACTTGAGTTATTCCGTATGGGAACTTGTGGAAGTGTAAATCCTGATGTACAGGTTGATAATATGCTGGTAACACAAAATGTTGTAGGATTAGATGGTCTGATGCATTTCTATCAGGATTATAACTTCGAAAATGAGTTTTCTAAAAACTTTTTAGAAAAATTCCCTTACGCAAAAATCAAACCTATGCTTTACTTCTCAGACTGGGCAGAAGAGATGGGCGAATATTATAAAGATGCAAAATACCATGGAAACACAGCGACATTCCCTGGGTTTTATGCTCCACAGGGCAGACAGCTTCGTCTGAAAGCGGTGGACGATCAATTCCTTGAAACTTTAAACGACCTTGGCATTACCAATTTTGAAATGGAAACGTCTGCAATTTATGCTCTTTCAAAATTATTAGGACACAAAGCGATTACGGTAAACAACGTAATTGCTAACAGAAGACGTGGCGAATTCTCTGCGGATCATCATGCTTCTGAGAAAAACCTTATTAACTGGGTGCTTGACAGAATTATTAAGTAATAAAACAGTCTTGTAAATATAGATAAAATAGCTATTCTCAATGAGGATAGCTATTTTTATAGGTTTTGACTAATGATTAGAACAGGCCAAAGCCCGTTCCTAATGAATTTATAATAACCATTATACATAGCAACCTATCACTTTTTTCGATTTCGTTTTCCTTTACAAATGAAAATTTCGTGGATCCGGGTATTCAAAAACATAATCCAGTTCTGAAATAAGCTTTGAAGATAGTACTTTCTTTCCTTTCACTTCTGCCAGCTTTTCTGTATCCGGAATATTTTTTTGTGCATTAATAACCTCAACTTTAGCAGGGTGTATCGGAGCTGTTACATTATAAATTTTAGATATTACCTGACGTTCTATCATCTCTGAAATAATCCCACAAATATCTACATAATGAATATGATTAACGGCATAATCCAAGTTACTTACGGTATAATTTTTCAGAAATCTGTTATCTCCCATCAAGCCCCCCAATCGTAAAATATTAGTCTGCGGATATTTGTTTCTGAGTATTCTTTCCCCTGAAACTTTATCAAAAGGTACCTCTTCCTCAGTAAAATCTTTCTGTAAATCAGGATATACTCCTGTAGAACTCATTAAAAAGATCTGTCCTTTAAAATTTCCGATAAATGAGATTAGATGCTGTAGCCTATTATATAAAGAGCTTACACAGCAGGTCTTTTCTGAAACCGGGATGGTAATAATCAAAACATCAAGATTAACAACTTCCTGCCATTGTGGAATAGGCTCTGTTAATTGATAATCAGGAAATGCTGCTACTACCGTGTGAAATCCTTTTGCATTGAGTTCGTTTGCTTTTTCTTTTGTAGTTACAGTGGTATAAATAATATGTGGGCCAGATAAAAAATCTGCAATTCTCATTCCCAGCCAGCCACAACCTATAATTCCTATCTTCATATCTTGGCTTTTGATTGAATTGATAATATTTCATCCAGAACAGCCATGGTTTGAATCTTTTTCCCTCTCTCTAAACCAATACATTTCTCTACTTCTTCAGGAATATGCTTTGCTTTTTCTTTAAGCATTACTCCATATTCTGTGAGCGTAATAAGCACAACTCTTTCATCTTCAGAACTTCTGGTTCTTATTAAAAGTCCATTTTTTTCCATGCGTTTAAGTAAAGGAGTAAGAGTCCCATTATCAAGATAAAGGTGCTCCCCTATTGCACTGATATTCATTTTCCCATTTTCCCATAAAACAACCATAACCAGGTACTGTGGGTAGGTTAATGATATTTTATCCAGATAGGGTTTATATAAACCGGTAATATATCGGGAAACAGCATATGTTTTAAAGCATAAGTGTTCTGAGAGCGCATTCATATGTTTTATTTGAAAACAAAAATACTTAAATTAATTTGTGTACAATATTTTTGTTTAAAATATTTAACATCCTATAGAAAAAATACTTATTTAGAAACACTCACTACACTTTAGTATATATTTTGCCACTGAGCATTGATTTTCTGTGCAAGCCCTGCTTTCTCTTCTCCCTTTTTTCTAAATTAGCAAAAACTAAAAACCTACATTACCATGAAAAGCACTAAACTTTCTGACTTATCTATTGATGAGCTTACAAAAGAAGAGAAAAAACGGTCCAGTATACATATTTGCTATTGTATTCTGATAGGATTTATGGTTGGAACTTCCGTCTACGCCACTATAAAACACGGTTTCACTTTCGTGAGTATTCTTCCTTTATTTTTCACCCCAATGAATTGGTTTATGTGGAAGAATAAAAATGATGTAAGTAAAGAAATTCAATCCCGTAAGTCCAATTAACATCCTTTGTGGAATAAAGAATACCTGTTTCTGTCTAAAATGAAAACAATTATTATTCTACTCCTACTATTTCATTACAATACCAGTTTAACCACTGGTATTTTTAATAAAAAAGACTCCCAAAAACGGGAGCCCTTAACACCATATCAACTATAATATATAATAAAAACTATAATTCTTAATTAAAACTCATTAATCATAACATAAAAATGACCTGAGTATAAACTTTCTACACTCCCTGAAATATTAGTCAGATTAATTGTGATACTGGAAGTGGAAGTCATTCTGGGATTAGAGATAGAAAAGGTAGAGTTTCCTGCAAAATCTCCCGCCGGAGAAACAACAATGGCAGCTCTCGTAGAGCCCGGTTTCAATGTAGCCGGAATCTGAATATCCAATGTAGCCGATTTTCCGGGAGGAATATTATTAATAGAAACACTCGGCCATACTTCAAAACTTATTTGATTTTTCTGAACACTTCCCTTTTCACCCATTTTAAACTGCCCATTCACATCCAGTTTGGCAGAAATATTCGGAGCCCCCGTACCAATACCTACATTTACATTATTATTTCCCAACACAATGGCATTGGCTTGTGAGGTAGTGGCTCCATATCCTATCGCTGTTGAATATTGTCCCAAAGCATTAGCTCCTGAGCCAACAGCAGTTGAATTTTCACTATTCGTAACAGTATTATAGCCTAAAGCTGTTTCACTGTTGGTATTTGTTTTTGCATTATAGCCTACGGCTAATGACTGAAAACCTGCTGCAACAGAAAGATTTCCAATGGCAGTCGATTCATTTTTACTTGTTTGTGCATTATATCCGATGGCTATTGATTTAAATGCTCCGGCTGATGATTTATTTCCTATCGCTAAAGCTTCATTAGCAGAAACTGATGCAGCACTTCCGATGGATACCCCCTGAAAAGCTGAGCTTGAGCTTCCTATCGCAATTCCGTTTTGGCCGGCATTTGCACCTAACCCCAAACTTACAGAGTTGTCTACTCCAAGTCTTCCGGCTGTAGAAGAATTTACTTTAAAAATGAGATCATCGCGGGTTTTAGTTCCTAAGGAAAGATTGGTTTCTGATCCTCCATAATTTCCGACATTTGTTCCCGTTACATTCCAACCGGTACCATCATCACCTCTAGTGGTGTCTGCTGAATTCGTAGAAAATCTATTCCATTTAGATGCATACCAATAATAAAACCCTGTTTCCTTTAAACTTCCATTTCCGTTATTCCACACAAGCAGTCCATCTGCAGGAGTTGGAACCGTTACATTATCTGTTAATGAAGATAAGGCAACACTTGGCAGAAGAACTCCTTTATTTTTGGAACTGATATGAAGCATTGCGGATGGGTCAGGATTAGGTAATCCAATCCCCACCTGTGCATACATAAAAGTAGTAATCAGTAAAAAGAGAAGACTAAGTTGAAGTTTATATCTTATTTGCATCAATTAGATTTTTTGCGGCTGCAAATATACAAATAATTTAATAATTACGTAATAAAATTGTAAAATTAATAATTAAAACACTTAAGTGTGATTAAAGATAATTTTATTCACAAAATAATGAAAAATATTTATTATCAACGTTTTACATTTAAATAGTAAAATAAAACATCAAACACAAAAAGCTAAACAAGCGATAACCTCATTGAAATATTCATAAAGAAACATCAATTAAATTTAAACAAATTAAAATTTATCACTTTCTAATGAAACAATTCTCCAGATGATCATTTACCATTCCGGTCGCTTGCATGTGTGCATAGACAACTGTAGATCCCATGAATTTAAACCCTCTCTTTTTCAAATCTTTGGAAATTATATCAGAAAGATCAGTGGTTGCAGGAACATCAGAGATTGCCTTAGGAATATTATCCAGAGGTTTTCCATCTGTAAAACCCCAGATATATTTTGAGAAACTTCCAAATTCTTTCTGTATTTCTAAAAACTTCTGCGCGTTGGTAACTGCAGCCCGGATCTTAAGCCTGTTTCTGATAATTCCCGAATCATTCATTAGCTCTTCTATTTTCTCATCAGAATAGGCTGCCATTTTTTTATAATCAAAATGATCAAAAGCTTTTCTGAAATTATTTCTTTTAGAAAGAATGGTATACCAGCTCAAACCTGCTTGAAAGCTTTCAAGAATTAAGAATTCAAATATTGTTTCATCATCATAGACAGGTCTGCCCCACTCTTCATCATGGTATTTTCTGTACAGATCATCCTTTTCACACCATCCACAACGTATTTTATCCATAATTATCAAATTTTTATAATTAAATGTACTACAGATTTAGAAAAATATAACAAAAGATTGTGAAAAATTTAACAAAATCATCTGATTTTAGGAATGGTTATTGTTTAATTATTAAAACAACCAAATTTATACTATTATGAACAATTCAGATTACAACAAAGCGGAAAATGCAGTAAATAATGTAGAAAATTCTTTACAGAATGCAGCGGATAAGGCTCAATGGAAAATCAATGAATTGGCAGATAAAGCCAAAGATTATATTAATGAAAAAAGAAATAACGATGAGGAAGCTAATCAGGAAGACTGGCTAGACAGGGTAAAAGCTAATGTATCCGATGCATGGGAAGATATCAAAGATAAAGCGGATGAAGCCTGGGAAAAAACTAAAGATGCTGCAGAGGATGTAAAAGCAGAATGGAACAAGAAAACCAATTAAAAATTCAGTCATATAAATATTTTCAAGAAAATGGAGTCTTAAATTGATAAGGCTCCATTTTTATTATGTCATAACCACAATTATTGCTACATTTGTATTTCAATAAACATTAAAAAATTATGTCATACGGTTTACTTAAAGGCAAAAAGGGAATTATATTTGGAGCCCTTAATGAACAATCTATCGCATGGAAAGTTGCTGAGAGATGTCATGAGGAAGGTGCAGAATTTATCTTATCTAATGCTCCTATCGCTTTAAGAATGGGAGAACTTAATGGTTTAGCAGAAAAGACAGGTTCTGAAGTGATCGCTGCAGATGCTACTTCTATAGAAGATCTTGAAAAACTTTTTGATGCTGCGACAGCAAAATTCGGAAAAATAGATTTTATCCTTCACTCTATAGGCATGTCCATAAATGTAAGAAAAGGAAAGCATTATACTGAAATGAATTATGACTGGTTAGAAAAAGGTTGGGATATTTCAGCTGTTTCTTTCCATAAAGTAATGCGTGTGGCTTGGGAGAAAGACTGTATGAATGAGTGGGGAAGCATTTTGGCACTTACTTATATTGCCGCTCAGAGAACTTTCCCTGATTACAATGATATGTCTGATAACAAAGCTTATCTGGAAAGTATCGCAAGAACTTTCGGTAACTATTGGGGAGAGAGAAAAGTACGTGTTAACACGGTTTCTCAGTCTCCAACTATGACAACTGCAGGAAGTGGTGTGAAAGGTTTCGGAGGTTTCCTTGGATATGCAGAAGATATGTCTCCACTAGGAAATGCTACAGCCCTTGAGTGTGCTGACTATTGTGTAACTTTATTCTCTGATCTTACGAAAAAAGTAACAATGCAGAATCTTTTCCATGATGGTGGTTTCAGTAGCTCAGGAGTTACTCAGAAAGTGATCAGCAAATATGATTTGGAAAACTAATCTGTAAAGATTATCCTAAAATAAAAAGAATGATCTTAAAAAGATCATCTCGTAAAAAAGCAATGCATCCAACGATGTGTTGCTTTTTTATGAAATAATCATTAATAACAATATTAGGTCACTAACAAATTATCAAAATATCCCTAACTTGGTAATACCAATCTAATATATTTATTTATGAAAAAAAAATTAACAACCTGTGCATCTATTGCACTTATCACAGCGACTGCAATCTTCAATTCTTTGTGCGCGCAGACCTGCCCGAGCTGGGGACCCTATCTTGAGGGCTTTGATATGACTAATTCCGGGGAACTATGGTACTCTGAAGTTATGGCAGACAATACCTGCAAAAAAGTCAACACTTATTATTCAACATTGAATTTTTCTCTGGGACCGAGAGGTGGATATGCCGGTATTCAGTACAAACAGAATGAAGTGTATAATAACATCTTTTCGATGTGGGATCTGCAGGATACTAATGTACCGCAATGTACAACAGAGTATACTGCTCCCAACACATTTGTGGACGGTTTTGGGGGTGAAGGAACCGGACTTCATACCGATAATACGATGCCATGGACACCCGGAACATGGTATGCTACCGTGGTAAGAAGATGGTCTACCGGTGATGGAAAAACAAGAATCGGTTTTTTTATGTACAACTACGGAACAGGACAGTGGAAACATTATGTCACGATTGTTACCCCCGAAAATGATGCAAAATTTACAGGTACCAAACTAGGCGGATTCGTAGAAAACTGGAATTCTGCAGCAAGTAAAGCTACCCGATGTGGATATTTCAGAAATTTCTGGGGTATGAACGCTCAGGGAGCATGGTCGAAGCCTTCCAGATATACAGCTTCGGCAGGAACAGGTTCATGGGGTGCTGAAACAGCATTTAATAATACAGCCATTAAAGTGACATCATGCGGTACGACTCCGGCTCCTGCGGGAAGTTCAGTGACATTTAACGGGATTACTCAGGATGGTACAAAACCGGGCACAGCTTTACCGATTGTGGTGACTACTGTAACTCCGTCATACAATTCTTCAACTAATGCAGTGAAAGTAAATTGGGCTAATTCTGATACTACAAGTCCACAGCTTTCTTATAAGGTTTCTTTATATACGGAAGCAAGCTGGGGGAACTCATATACTCCTATTGCTGTAGTAACAGGCATTCGCCCTGACCAAAGAAGTACAGAGGTACCTCTCCCTTCCAATTCTCAGCCCGGCAAGTATTATGTAAGTGTGGTGCTGGAAGATATTTTTAAACAGGCTTCAAATTTCGGATATAACAACCTGACAATAAGCAATATTACCACTCCCCCAACAGTTGACCCGAATGCTTACTATAGAATAAAATGTGTGGGAAGCAGCCAATATATAAGCCCTGCCAATTATAGCACTGCAACGAATGTTAAAATGGTTCAGTATCCTTTCAACTCAAATCTTTCTCAGCAATGGAAGTTTGAGAAAACAGGAAACAATTATATCATTATTAATCGTGCTTCAGGATTAGCCATAGATGTTCCTGCTTCTAATACAACTAATGGAACTACGCTGGTTCAATATCCAAAACATGGAGGTAACAACCAACAGTGGGTATTAAGACCCTATACTTCTAATACGGTTGTTATAGGTACTGCGTTATCTAATATGAAAGCCATGGATAATCCTGCCAACTCACAAACCTCCGGAACTAATATTAACATCTGGGATCAGGATATGAACGGAACTGCCGGAGTTAATCATCAATGGGTTCTTGAGCAGGTAACAACTGCTACATCTAATAAAGCTACTCAACAAGATCTGATCTCAACAGCTTATCCCAATCCCGTAAAGCAAGGTGAAAACCTCATGATCAGTCTTCCGGAAAATGGAAATAATTATGAGTTAACTGTTGTAAATACAGAGGGTCTAACTATACAGTCTCGAAATGTAAAAGCAGGAAAAACCACTCTATCTACATCAGGGATGCGCAGTGGAATTTATTTTTATCATGCTAAGAATAGTAACGGAACTGTTTCCGGAAAGTTCTCAGTAGAATAATTATTTTATTTTTAAACCAAATAAAAAAGAGGCTATTTTTTAATAGCCTCTTTTTGCGAATTATACTCATCTGTAATTCGTTTCCAAAATATTCTTATTTCTTGATGACTTTTATTGTCTCTGTTGTATTCTGAAGGTTCACATAATAAATGCCCGATGAAAGTGATGATAAAGACAATGATTCATTAACCTTCTGTTTTAAAATACCCCTTCCCATCTGATCATAAACAATTATAGTATTGTTTTTATTTTTATTTCTTACAATGATATTGTCTGTTTTAAAATCATAAAACAAGTTTTTTGTAAGATTTGCACTCTCATTTATTCCTAGATTCCCAGCTTTTTCGTAAGCTCCTAAATCGACAGTAGTACCTGAAATTCTGTCACTTCCCAGTAAGTCCTGTGGTTGCGTTACAAAACCATTACTTCCCCCATTGACTGCCATAGAATTGTTCCCTAATTGATAATCATAGGGTGTACAATCAAATGGAGCTGCGCTTAAAGCGTTAGCATTTATAAAGAGAGGGTTTACATTTAAAATATTAGTTCCCGCTGCATATCCGTTTTCAATAATAGAATGTGATATTATATTCCCTGTATCTACCTGATCGTTATTGGAAGAGTTTGTATTTCCGTAAACAATGGAATTATAAATTTTAGCAGTTCCATTCATACTGTATATTGCAGTTTCGAAGGTATTGGTCAAAAATACTTTTTTATTATGTGCCACAGTAGTATTCTCCAAAATCTGAGAAATACTATTTCCACTATAAAATGCGATAGCATTTTCATTATAAGAGTTTCCTACAATAAGGGAATTGCTGATCTTTGCAGAACTATTGGCATCCACGTAGATAAGGCTTGATTGGTTAGACGTATTATTTGTTACCACACATCTATCCATAACGAAATTCGCTCCTAAAAAACCTAATACGGCAAAACCTCCCGCAACAGATCCTTTAAATTTACAATTACTTATAGTAAGGTTGTTATTATTGGATTCATCACTGAATACAGCTCCATTTACAGAAATATTGCTTATAAAATCACAGTTAGTTACATTTACAGTATAATTACCTTGATAGGCTTGAAATATTGCTCCACCGGCTGTTCCCAGATTATCATAGAAATAGCAATTTTTGATATTTATAACACCGGTATTGTTATTCAATGTAATACCACCGGCACCACCGGCTTTACCTGAGATAAGCCTAAATCCATCCACAGTTAAGCCAGATGTTATACTGATAATTTTCAATATCGTGTTTGTATTATCTGCGCCATCGCCTATCGCTCCAATATCACCTGAAAGGGTTGTAGGATTCTGACTGATATTTCTCTGGGTAAGAGACGTTTCTACCCCGCTGAATCCACCATACAAATTAACTCCGTTTTTCATATTAAACGATATACTCCTATCCGTAGTGGAAGTTGCTTTATATACTCCTGAGGCTACCCATATCTCGTCACCATACACAGCATTACTGAGCGCTACCTGTAAGTCTTTATAAGCATTTGCCCAAGAAAGTCCATTATTTGATCCTGTTGCGGATGAGTTTACATAAATTGTTGCGGCATCAATATTTGAAAATGCCAGCAAAGAAAGCAATAGATATTTTTTCACGGTTAAAATTTTGTCAAAAGTAGCGAAAAAGATAACATTCTCATTTAAAAAAAATATTATGATAAATATTATACGGAAAGTTTTGAAACCATAGTTGGGAAAAAAGATTTTGTTCCTACAATTGACTAATCCTAAAAGATTTACTGTGATTTCTGAAATGAGATTCCCGGTGACAATTTGAAAACTTAAAGTTTATAAAATAACAGAATCGGCGGCCTTTTGGCCGCCGATTCTTCTACAAAATAATATTAATATGATATTATAAAACTACAGTCTGTATAGAGTGTGCAGGTGCTGTTAATTTTGCAGCCTTTCCTTCGATCCAAAGATTGGTATCAATATCGTTGTCAGAATCATTCATGATGACCGTAACCAATTGTCCATTTTCATTCATAAATGCACTTGAAGTAAGAGCTGCTCTGTTGGAAGAACTGCCTATCCTCTGTGCATTGGGTTTTATATATTTTGAAACATGACCAATATAATAATACTCATACGTGTAGAATACCTCCCCTGTTTTGGTATCTGCAATAATGGGTGCAAAACAGAAATTTCCTTTATGATTGGGGCCTCCGGTTTCATCCAGTAGGATATTCCAGTCTGTCCACATTGCATTTCCTTTGTTGAAATCATTCAGCATATTTTTACCATACAATTCTCCAAGGCTTACATCATAGATTTTATCCATTTTGAACTGTTCTTTACAACCTTCTGTAAATGCCAGGAACTTATCCGGGAAGGCTCTGTGTGTTTCTGCTAGGTTATCAAAAAGTTGAGTTTTATTATTCCATGTTTCATACCAATGATAACCTATTCCATGGGCATATTTTGATGTTTCCGGGTCACTTAATGTGGTGGTAGCTCTTTGATAAATCAGGTCTCTGTTATGATCCCAGATCATTACCTTTTTATCTTTATATCCATTCTTCCAAAGTGTTGGTCCAAGGTTATTTTTCAGGAAATCAGCTTCTTCTTCAGCAGTGTAAATACAAGACTCCCAGCTTTGCGTAGCCATGGGTTCATTCTGAACGGTAAGTCCCCATATATTAATTCCTCTTTTTTCGTATTCTTTGATAAATTTGATATAATAATCTGCCCAGGTCTGATAATACTCATTTTCCAGTCTTCCTCCTTTATATAAACTTTTATTAGACTTCATCCATGCCGGCGGGCTCCATGGAGAAAAATAGAAAGTAAAGGCATTTCCTATTGCTTTTTGCGCTTCTTTAATCATAGGAATTTTATACTTTTCATCATGGGCCAGGTTGAAAGTTTTAAGAGCAGTATCATTATCTTCCACATAAGTATAAGAATCACTGGAGAAATCACAGGAGTTCATATTTGTACGAACTACAGTATATCCTAATCCGTTTTTTCCAAAATAAGCCTCCAGAATTTCTTTTTGCTTATTCTTAGGCATTTTATAAAAAGTTTCTGCGGATGCATCTGTAATAGCACCTCCAATTCCGATAAGCTTTTGATATTTAAAGGCAGGAGCAACAAAGATGCAGGCATCGGTCTCTTTCGGTTGCCCAAACTGTTCAAATTTCACAGAGCCTTTATCTGCCATTTTCTCATCCGCTTTAGAGTTGGTAAGGATCACTTTAGCTGTTTTTCCTGCATTCTTTTTCCAATAATTCTGGGCATTAGCATTGAAGACAACACCTACTACAAAACAACTTACAATTAGTTTTTTCATTATTTTTTCTTTTTTTGGACAAATAGGTCCTCTTTTTCATTATTTATTTTGATAGACTCTTACATAGTCAATATAATACTTCTGTGGAAAGATGCTGTCATCAATTCCTTCCTTTCCGCCCCAGAAACCTCCTACGGCAAGATTTAAAATGATAAAATAAGGTTGGTCAAAAGGCCATGCCTCATAGTTCTTTTCTTTATTTTCATAAGTGAAAATTTTTTGATCATCAATATAAACATCTATTTTTTCCGGGGTCCAGTCTGCTTTATACACATGAAACTTTTCACTTACATCTTTTACCAACAACGTATCTGTTTTCTGAGTTCCCTGAATATGATTATATTTTTTGGTGTGAACCGAAGCGTGGATATACCCTTGATGATACCCTACATGCTCCATAATATCCAATTCTCCGTCATCCGGCCACTTTTTCATGTTTTCACTCATCATCCAGATGGCCGGCCAGGTTCCCCGACCTTTAGGCAGCTTTGCTCTCACCTCTATTGTTCCATATTGAAAAGAAAATTTTCCTTTGGTTAAAAGTCTTGCAGAAGTGTATGCATTCTTTTCCCAATTTTCTTTTCGGGCTTCAA
Source organism: uncultured Chryseobacterium sp. (assembly GCA_963518055.1). Classification (GTDB taxonomy): domain Bacteria; phylum Bacteroidota; class Bacteroidia; order Flavobacteriales; family Weeksellaceae; genus Chryseobacterium. The sequence goes on along the minus strand of CAUQIC010000004.1, from coordinate 91,733 downwards.
TGATGAGATTTCCCTTTTCCATTCTGGCATTTTCAAGTCTGTTTTTGGTGTAAAACTGAGCTTCATTATTTCCATATCCATCACCTCCTTCATCATAATTCCATTTTGAAGAATCCGGAAGTCCTTTTCCATTAAATTCATCACTCCAGATCAGTTTCCTACCCGACTCCACTTTGGTAGACCTACAATCTGATACCGACAATGCTGTTACCAACATGGCAGAAAACAAAATGATATTATTGGTTTTAAACTTCATACAATATTTATGATTATTGCGTTTTTAATGAAAATCATTTTTATTCTTTTGATACTGAAAGGATAAAAGACTGCTCCTGCGGAGTTTATTTTATCCAATTAATTCTTTTGGTCTGTACATCCTGAGAATTGGTTCCGATCATGATGTCAAATTCTCCCCCTTCCCAGTCAAAATTCAGTTCATCATCAAAAAATTTCAGATCTTCCGGTGTCAATGTAAAATCTACTTTTTTGCTTTCTCCCTTTTTGATCCCTATTTTCTGAAAACGTTTCAACTCTTTCACAGGCCTTACTACTTTTCCAAAAAGATCTCGGATATACAACTGAGCAACTTCTTCTCCGTCATATTTTCCTGTATTGGAAATCGTAATACTGATATTTAATGTTTGGTTCCCTTTAAGATTAGAAGAACTTACCATCATATCAGAATATTTGAAATCAGTATAACTCAATCCATATCCAAAGGGAAATTTCGGATCGTTATCAAGGTCGATATAGGCTGAAACATAATTTCTGTCCGTATTATTTTTGGCTGGCCTTCCGGTATTGTAGTGATTGTAATAAACAGGAATCTGCCCCTCGGTTCTTGGAAAAGTCATCGGAAGCTTACCTCCCGGATTCACATCTCCAAATAGTACATCTGCAATAGAATTTCCTGCTTCCGTTCCCAGCCACCATGTATATAAAATTGCAGGAATGTGATCTGCCGCCCAATTGAAGATCAAAGGCCTTCCGGCATTGATCATTAAAACAATAGGTTTTCCTGTTTTGGCAATTTCTTTCAACAACTCTTCCTGAACTCCTGAAAAACCGATAGTACTTCTGCTTTTTGCCTCTCCACTCATGGCATGGCCTTCCCCTAATGTCATGATAACGACATCTGCTTTCTTAGCCGTTTCTATTGCTTCTGCAAATAGTGTTTTATCCTGATCATCTACATTACAGCCTTTTGCATATAATAATGTTGAGCCTTTATCGAGTTGATTTTTAATACCGTCAAACTGAGAAACAATTCTTTGATTGTCATCTTTAAAAGCAACAGACCAGAATCCATGATTCGCTACCGTTTCTTTTCCGAAAGGTCCAATTAAAGCAACCGTTTTTGCAGATTTTGAAAGCGGAAGAATATTTCCTTTATTTTTAAGAAGTACGATACTTTTGGATCCGAATTCTCTTCCGAATTTCCTATTTTCCTGATTATCCGTCTGTTCTTTTTGTCTTTTTTCATTACTGAACCGATAAGGATCATCAAAAAGGCCCATTTCGATTTTTTTGGTTAAGATCCTCCCTGCTGCATCATCTACCAGTTTAATATTTACCTTACCCTCTTTTACCAGTTTAGGAAGCTCTGCCATGTAGGTACGACTTTCCATATCCATATCACTACCGCCTTGTATTGCCTTTTCAGCTGCTTCATTGCTATCCTTAGCATAGCCATGAGGAATCATTTCTCCAATACTTCCCCAGTCCGAAACTACAAAGCCTTTATAATTCCATTTTCCTTTTAATAAATTTCGTTGGATATATTGGTTGGCTGTAGCGGGGATTCCGTTGATATCATTAAAGGAATTCATGAATGTAGCGACTCCCGCTTCTGCAGCAGCTTTGAAAGGAGGAAGATAAGTTTCGTTAAGCTGTCTCAGACTCATGTCAACAGAATTGTAATCTCTTCCCCCCACAGCAGCTCCATAAGCGGCAAAATGTTTTGCACAAGCCATTACTGCATCAAGGTTTCCCAGACCTTTTCCCTGGAAGCCTTTGATCCTGGCCAGGCCTATTCTCGTCCCGAGATAGGTATCTTCTCCGGAGCCCTCCATCACTCTTCCCCATCTGGGATCTCTGGCAATATCTACCATGGGCGCGAAAGTCCAGTGGATACCATAAGCGGAAGCTTCAGTAGCGGCAATCCTTTCAGATTTTTCTATCATTCCCAGATCCCAGCTTGCTGCCTGCCCAATATTAACCGGAAAAGTTGTCCGGTAGCCATGAATAACATCCTGTCCGAACAGCAAAGGTATTTTCAGCCGCGATTGCATAGCCAGTTTCTGGAAAGCTTGGGTCTCTTCTGTACCGGCAACATTCAGCATAGAACCTACTTTCCCTTTTTTTATTTCTTCTAAAACGGCTGCAGAATTAGAATGCTGGGGTCCGGTAGCATATTCAAATCCGCTATATTGCACCATCTGTCCTACTTTTTCTTCTAATGTCATTTTAGATAATAGCTCTGCTACTTTCTGATCTATTGTTTTCTGTCCGGAGACACTTATTCCAAAAGCTGAGAATGCCAGCAAGAAGTAAACTCTTTTCATAATTCCAATTTAAAAAATATAAGTTGCAGCCGATTGGCCGGAAATTGTTACAACAGCGGATTTACCGGCAAATTTAATATTAAAATGTTCATCCTCCTTATTATCATTCTGAACAATTAAAACTATTTTCCCAGATTGAGTCATAAACGCTACCGTTGATAGATATTTTGTTTGTGTAGAACCAATTCGTTGAGAACCTGCAGGAACAAACTTGGAGGCATGCGCAATAATGTAATAGGAAACATTTCTGGTAAAGTTTTCGCTGTCAGAAATGGTAATAGCCCCTTTACATTCTGTACATCCTCCGTCTGTATGCGGACCATATTTTAAATCATTAGCAAGGTTCCATTCTAAAGCAGTTTTGCTCCAGTTTCTCATTGAACCAATGATTACATTTTTAGTATGCCAGTTCAGATCCTCATTAAAAGTCCCTTTAGAACCTGTCCATTGTTCTGTAAAATAAAGATTTTTATCAGGGAAAGCTTGATGAACGGTTGTTAATGCTGAGATCTCCCCTTCATACAAATGAAAAGCTGATCCATCTATATATTGATGGGCCTCAGGATCTTTCAGAATATCCATAGCGTATTCAGGTTTGTTACAATTGTGGTCATACACTACAATCTTGGTTGTAACTCCATTTGCTTTAAAAACAGGGCCTAAATGCTTTTTAATAAAGTCTCCCTGCTGGGCAGAAGGCATATATAGACTTGGATTATTTCCCGGATGTAATGGCTCATTCTGAGGGGTAACCGCATCAATGGTTATTCCTTCTTTTTTCATTCCCTGAATATATTTTACAAAATAGTCAGCATATACTCCGTAAAACTCAGGCTTAAGGCTTCCACCTTTAGATTTGCCATTGTCTTTCATCCAGACCGGCGGTGACCAGGGCGCAGCGATGATCTTAATATCAGGATTAATCATTAGAATCTCCTGCAGCATCACAATCAGGTCTTTATCTTTTGCTAAACTAAAATTTGATAGTTTAAGATCCGTTTGCCCTTCCGGCAAATCATCATATGAAAACACTTCTCCATCAAGATCCGAAGCACCCATACTTAGTCTAAGATAACTGACAGAAATTGCATTTTTATCCTTTCCGAAAAGTTCATTAAGCAAAGCTTTTCTTTTTGAAGGTGATAAGCGGTTGATTACTTCTACACTTCCCCCCGTCAATGTATATCCAAAACCGTCAATATATTGAAACTTCTGACTTGCATCAATTTCAATATTCTGAAAGCTATTGGAGCTATTTACAAATCTGATTGAAGCCTGTTGTTGCAATTTTAGACTTTCATCCCCTTTGGTCAGCCAATACTGAACTTCACTTCCCTTATTATTAGCCACTGAGGTGCATGACAAAGGAAAAAGGGCCACACCACTAAGTAGTGCGGCACCTCTAAAGAAACTATATAAGTTGTGAAACTTCATACGTTAGTAGCCAGGATTTTGTTTTAAAGATGTGTTAGGCAATTCATTAAAAGGAATTGGCAAAATTTCATTTTTACCACTTTTAAATCCTTTAAAAGCAAGTTTGGTGGGTGCATCACCCCATCTCACAAGATCAAACCAACGGTGACCTTCTCCTGCAAGTTCTCTTCTTCTTTCATCTTTAATAGCTTGAAGAGAAACAGGAACTGAAGCTAAACCTACTCTTGCTCTTACCGCATCTAACAATGCCTGTGCTCTTCCTCCTGCAGCCCCCAAAGCTTCAGCCTCCATCAGATAAGTATCTGCCAATCTTATAGCGATATAATTCTGTCTGAAATTCAGTTCTGCCGGACCTGGAAGTGAGCTTTTTAAAGCATTGGTCGGTAAATATTTATTTAAAAAATAACCGGTGTCTGCGAATGCAGGGCTATAAGAAATTTTACCGTCAGTCACCAATTGTTTGGCATTGAAAACCGTTACATTAAGCCTTGGATCTCCTTGCATAAAATTAACATAGTCATCCGTTACTGTATTGAAAGCCCATCCCGAATAAATATCAGGTGCCGTATTATTAGGAATATTTTTTAATGAATAAGAACGTGGTCCTACCATAACATTGATAGAATTCCCTTCATCTTTCCCCTGACCCCAGAATCCCCAGTCTGAATTCCCTTTATTGGTGTGCATCACTTCAAGGATAGATTCTGTTGAGAATTTATAAGGGTCTGATGTTTCAGGTCCTACTTTAAATAAATCTGCATAATTGGCAACCAATTTATACCCATATTGGCTGGTCCCTCCCGGTGTACCGTTCACTTCTGCAAATTGTGCCGCCGCTTCAGGCATTTTTTTATCATAAAGATAAATTTTACCTAATATAGCTCTTGCTGTTCCCTGTGTAATTCTGCCTTTGTCATTACCACTCGCCGTCATCATTAAATCTGGTAAGGCAGCGTTGATATCACTTTCTATCTGTAAATAAACATCCGTAGGTTTTGCCTGTGGTATATGCCAATAATCATCAGTTGATTTCAATGTTTTCAGAATTACAGGAATATTTCCAAACATTCTTACTAACTCAAAATAATATAATGAACGAAGAACCTTTGCCTCGGCAATATATCTCTTTTTAAGATCATCACTCATCGTAGCACCAGGAACTCGTTCAATAACAAGGTTTGCACGTGCTACCCCTTGATAAAAATCTTTCCAATAACTAGCAGGCATTGTATTAGGATTAATCATATAATTATTAAGTCCCTGGATACCTGCTCCATCACTGGAGCTTCCTCCACCAGAGAAGAAATCATCAGATCCTGCATTAAAAAAGGTAACCGTATTTTCAAATCCTCCTGAATATTTTCTTAAAATATCATATACTGAAACCAATGCACTAAAAGATTGTTGTTCATTCTGAAAATACAAATCGGTATTAAAAGCCCCTGAATTTTGCACATCATCCAGATAAGAATCGCTACAACCAATATTAGTAAAGCTCAGGCCTGTTAACAATGTAATGGCCAATCCTTTATATAAAAAACTCTTATTTTTCATGTTATTACGTATTAAAATTGAATATTTGCTCCTACCATAAACGTTCTAGCTTGTGGGTAATAAGCCCTGTCAACCCCTATAATATCTTGTTCAGAATTATTTCTTCCTGCAATTTCAGGGTCATAGCCTGTATATTTTGTGAAAGTAAACACGTTTTCTCCGGTTATATAAAGCCTCACTTTGCTCATACCAAAACGACTTGTCACATCATGAGGAAGGGTATATCCTACCTGAATAATCTTCAACCTTACATAATCTCCCTTCTGAAGGTAATAATTTGACATCCAGGAATAATTGTGGTTAGGGTCATTTCGTGTAATTCGCGGATTATCATTGGTAGAACCTTCCCCAGTCCAGCGATCTAAAATTTTTGTCTGATAGTTAGCATCAGGTAAATCTAATCTTCTTAAGCCCTGAAAAATTTTGTTACCTGCCTGCCCCTGAGCAAACATCATGAAATCAAAGTTTTTATAATTTAAATTAACGGTAAGACCAAAAGTGTATTTTGGAATTGAGCTTCCTAAATTTACTTTATCATCCTCATCAATTTTACCGTCCCCGTTATTATCCTGCCAGATAAAGTCTCCCGGTTTGGCATTAGGCAATAATTTTGTTCCGTTAGAATTAACATACGCATCGATCTGTGCCTGGTTTTGGAATACACCACTGTATGTTTGCCCGTAGAATGACCCATAAGGTTGGCCTACTGCAACTCTTGACACGGCTCCCATTGTTTGGAAAGAAGCAAGGTTGAAATAATTGATATCATCCTCTAACCGTAGGACTTTGTTCTTTACCGTTGCAAAATTCCCATTAACAGATATTCCGAAATCATTCCAGTTCTTCTTAAAGCCCAGTTCAAGCTCTAATCCTGAATTCTCCATATCTCCAACATTTGCCCATGGCAAAACAGGAACCCCTACATAACCAGGAATATTAACCTGCCTTAAGATATCCTTTGTTTTCTTTCTATACCAGTCTGCTGTTAAAGTAAAATTGTTGAATAGTTTCAAATCCGCAGCAATATTTAGCTGGCTGGTCTGCTCCCATTTCAAATTCGGATTCTCTAGCGTGGTTGGGGCATAGCCTATGATAATATTATTCCCGGAATTGGTATAATTGCTTCCCGAAACCATAAAACTTGCAAATTTAAAGTTATCCATCTCATCATTTCCTAAAACTCCGTATCCCCCTCTAAACTTTAAATTATTAATGACCTTATTTTCCGGCCAGAAATTCTCTTTATGAACATTCCATCCTAAAGACAGAGAAGGAAAGGTTCCCCAATGTTTATTGGTAGCAAACTTTGAAGAGCCATCTCTACGAATGGTTCCTGTAAATAAATATTTATCTGCATAATCGTAAATAACCCTTCCAAAATAAGATGCTTTTCGCGTTTGAATACCATCCCAACCCGTTGCGGTAATATCATCCTGAGGAATAGCAAAGTTAAAGGAAGCGTCCTGCCAACGTTCAATAGGAAGATTACTGTAAGTCAAGCTGGTTCCACCTGATATATTGTAGCGATACACTCCCTGTCCTACTAATACACTGATACTGTGATCTCCAAATTTATTCTGGTAGGTCAACGTATTTTCCATACTCCATTCGAATTTATTTTCGTCCACCTTGTTCAAGCTGTTAAAACTTGTATTATTATAATTGGGACTTAAATAATATTTCGGAGTAAAAGTTCGGCTTCCCCAATATGATTTCTTACCATTTAAGCTGGTTTTAAAAGTGAAGTTTTTAAGAAACTTAAGTTCGGCAAAAACATTTCCTACAAAATCATCTGACCAGCTGTAATTTCCTTGCTGAATCTGGCGAAATGCTCTTGGGTTTGTCATTTCGTTGTTCACATAACGGGAAATTCCGTAAGGATTACCATTAGGATCCCGAATGATATAAGGGTTGGTATACCCACTTGGGTCTACCATCGACCAGTCTGTTACCACTACCGGAGTGGTTGGATCTAAATTAACCGCTGAAGCTAAAGGTCCACCAAATTCTTCGTTGGCACTCACTCCCTGAGACTTAATGTGAGTATAGGCAAAAGTTTGTCCAATGGTTAAATAATCGGTTACTTTATGGGTTGAGTTAAATCGGGCATTGATCCTTTTGTAATACGAAATATCAGTCATAACAATCCCTGTCTGATCAAAATACCCAAAGGAAGTATAGTAACTTGATTTATCATTACCCCCGGTAATACTTACTTCATGAGACGACTTTTCCCCCGTTCCGAAAATAGTGTCCTGCCAGTTGGTCCCTTTTCCAAGAGATTCAGGATTGGTAAATCTCGGAGCTCCTCCATCATTGACCAGACCTTCATTAATAATTTGTGCATATTGGGAAGCATTCAGAAGATCAATTTTTTTAGCGGTGTTTGAAACTCCGTAAAAGCCGTTATAAGACAGGCTCAGTTTACCTTTTTTTCCTTTTTTGGTAGTAACTAAAATTACCCCTTTTGCTGCTGAAACTCCGTAGATAGCAGAGGATGCCCCATCCTTCAACACTTCAATACTTTCAATATCTGACTGGTTCAGCCAACCGATGTTGTCTACGACAATACCATCCACAACCCATAGCGGGCTGTTACTTCCTGCTCCAAAGCTGGTAATCCCCCTAACCCGTACAGTTGCCGGAGCACCGGGTTGTCCTGAATTGGTTACTACCGAAACTCCGGCAGCTCTTCCCTGTAATACCTGCTCCGGCTTACCGGCCGGAATATTTTCGATATCACTGGCTTTAATACTTGCTATAGCTCCGGTGACATTACTCTTCTTCTGAGTACCATACCCGATGACTACAATCTCATCTATTTTATTTTCTTTAGACAGCGTGTCCTTTACCTTGGTCTGGGCACTGAAGTTGGCTGTAAAATAGAGGACAGCTACCACTCCTAAGCTTCTTGATATTGTTACATTCATATACAGTTATTGTTTAATTCTCAAATTGAGACAATAAAAATATATTTTTTTTCATATAATTAACATTAGATTCACAAATATTTTAATTTTTCTTTTATTTTTAAGGGTTAGAAGCACTATCTTCGCGCTAATATTTCTTAAAAAATTAGAAAAAGTTAAAAAAGTTAATCCCCAAAATGACCAACAAGCTTTCCCAAATTTCTCTTCCACTAAAACTTAGTTTCCTTATTTTTTCAATGGTATTAAATTGTATGGGACTTGTCATTTTACAACTTTCTGAAGCAAAAATTACCTATAGTGAACTGGGTCTTCTGGAATCATTCAAGGATTTGCCAATTGCTTTCATCTCGCTTTTTGCAGTAAGTTTTATCAACAAAACGGGAACGAAAAGAGCATTGATTATGGCTTTGGTAATTGTAGGATTCTGTTCCTGCCTACTTCCTTTTATCGCTCATTTTTGGTTTTACAAGGTGTGGTTTGCCATTATCGGAGCATGTTTTGCCATTGGAAAAATTTGTGTTTTTGGGATCATTAGAAATAATATATCAGATGAAAAGTCCTTGGCTAAAACAATGAGTAGCGTGGAAGCTTCATTTATGATAGGGATTTTTGTGGTTAATACCGGATTTGGCTGGGTCATTTCAAGTCAGTATTCTGAATTCTGGAAATTTGGCTTTCTAACGATTGCAGTGTTATCTGCTATCACTATATTCTTGCTTGCAAAATCAGATATATCAGAATCTAAACCATTGGAAAATAAGAAAATTTTAACTGAATTATCCGGTTTCATAAATCCTGCCGTGGTTTTATTTCTGGGTGTAATTTTTAGTATTGTTTTTGTGGAACAAGGTTTCAACTCATGGCTTCCTTCTTTCTACAAAAATCACTTGAAAGTCAATTCTTTTTTTGCACTCCAGGCCACTTCTTTCCTATCTCTATTCTCTTATGCCGGGAGAACATTTACTGCAAATATTATCCGTAGATTTCCATTACAAGGCTATTATATTTCATGTATGTTGTGTATTATAGTCTTATTGGTTATTATTTTAGGAGTACAATATTTTGAGTCTGACGACTCCCGAGTAATTCTCTATTTATTTCCTGTGGTAGGATTATTTTTATCACCACTCTACCCTGTTATCAATTCAAGAATGATTGCACAGATAGGCAAAGAAAAAGTTAACCTTTTTACATCTCTTATTGTGATTTTTTCTTCATTAGGGAGCTCTGTAAGTTCTATCATTATGGCTGTACTTTTTGAAAAACAGCTCCTTAATTTTTATCCTTTATATATTTTAACCTCTATAATTCTTCTTTTTGTGATTAGTTTGATATATTTTAACGTCTCAAAAAAGAAAATATAGAAAATAGTTTTATTTTTACAACCATGAAAATCAAAGACACAAAAAGCAAAGAAACACTTCAGGAACTGATAGACACCAAAGATTTTGTTGCGCATATATCAGTTGACTGCACCATATTCGGGTTTCATAATAATATTTTGAAGGTATTGCTTTTAAAATATCATGATTTAGATCTGTGGTCACTTCCGGGTGGTTTTGTTTTCAATGATGAGGATCTTCGGGAAGCCGCAGAAAGAGTTTTATTTGAAAGAACTCAGCTTAAGGGATTATTTCTAAAACAATTCCATACATTCGGAAGAATAGACCGTACTGAAAACAATGTTCATCAGATTCTACTTCAAAACAAAGGAATAGAAGTTCCTGGAGATCACTGGATTTTTCAGAGGTTCGTAACAGTTGGCTATTGTAGTCTTATTGATTTTTCACTGGCTAACACTTTTCCTGATGCCTTTAATGAAAGCTGCGAATGGTTTGAAGTCAGTAATTTGCCAAAAATGGCTTTTGATCATGATAGGATTATAGAAACCGGACTGGAATATTTAAGGATGAATATCAATACTGAAGTAGCAGCCAGTAATTTGCTTCCTGAAAAATTCACGATGAAAGACCTTCAATTATTGTATGAAACTATTCTGGGTCAGAAATTCAGGAGAAACAACTTCCAACGAAAGATTTTAAGTTTAAATATTTTAGACAGGCTGGAAAAGTTGTACGATGGATCAGCCAATAAGGCCCCATACTTATATAAATTTACAAGTAAGGTTCATAACGCTCCCAATCAATATCCTATATCAAATGATGAGGAAGGGTGAAAATACTAAACCAAACACTAAAACGGCATTAAAAACCGTTATATAACTGAAAACCAACATCAATATAAGTTTTCAAAAAAATTTTCAGAACACCACGAAAAATGTTACTTTTAACAAAATCAAAAATCATGTCATATTATCCTCTTACAAGCATCCCTGATTATTATGGAATTGATGCTTTACTTACTGAAGAACATAAACTGATCCGCCAATCTGTAAGAGACTGGGTTGAAAGTTTTGTAATGCCGCAGATTGACCAGGCAGCTCAAAATCATACAGACCTTCCTGGCCTTATGAGAGAATTAGGGAAAATCGGAGCCTTAGGCCCTTACATCCCTGTTGAGTATGGTGGTTCGGGATTAGATCAGATTTCTTATGGTCTGATTATGCAGGAGTTGGAAAGAGGAGATTCTGCAGTACGTTCGGCTGCTTCGGTACAGAGTTCTTTGGTTATGTTTCCAATTAACGAATTTGGTTCTGAAGAACAAAAGAAAAAATACCTTCCTAAACTGGCTTCAGGAGAAATGATCGGATCTTTTGGATTAACTGAGCCTAACCATGGTTCTGACCCAAGTTCTATGGAAACTTATTTTAAAGACATGGGGGATCATTATCTTCTAAACGGCGCTAAAATGTGGATTACCAACTCTCCTCTATGCGATATTGCTGTTGTATGGGGAAAAAATGAGGAGGGAAAAATACAGGGTCTAATCGTTGAAAGAGGTATGGAAGGTTTTACCACTCCTGAGACTCATAATAAATGGAGCTTAAGAGCCTCAAAAACAGGAGAATTGGTTTTCAATGACGTAAAAGTTCCAAAAGAAAATCTACTTCCGGGAGTAACAGGGCTAAAAGGGCCTTTATCTTGTCTGAACTCAGCCAGATATGGAATTTCCTGGGGGGTAATCGGTGCCGCTATCGATTGTTACTGTACTGCTGTTCAATATTCTAAAGAAAGAAAACAGTTTGGAAACCCAATTGGTTCATACCAGCTTCAACAGAAAAAACTTGCTGAATTCTTAACTGAAATTACAAAAGCTCAGTTATTATGTCTTCAGCTAGGAAACCTTAAAAATGATCATAAAGCAACACCGGCCCAAATCTCAATGGCTAAACGTAACAACGTGAAAATGGCTATTGACATTGCCAGAGAATCAAGACAAATCCTTGGAGGTATGGGAATTATGGGTGAATTCCCAATGATGAGACATGCCGCCAATCTGGAATCAGTAATTACCTACGAAGGAACTCATGACGTTCATTTGTTAATCACCGGTTTAGATATTACGGGAATCAACGCTTTTTAAGTAAGGCCAACATATATTGAAAGAGTCTGATCTGCCGATCAGACTCTTTTATTTTACTCACTTTCCAGAGAATTGATATTCACTGAATAATTATTAATACGACAACATTACCATTAATTAATTGAAAATATTAATTTAATACCATCAAAAAAATAACAATATGAGAAAAATTACAACTTTTTTAGCAGGGCTTGCTGCTCCGTTTTATTTCGCACAACAAGCAGGAGATCTTGTAAGCTCCGAACAAAAACTAGATTTAACACCCCAAGGAGTTGTCAACTTTATCGCTAATAATCTTGGCGACCAAAATGCTCCGGACTTTGTAAGCTATCTCAATAGTTTCAATGTAGGTTTAAAAGGATATAAAATAACCTATTATACCAAGAATGAAAATAACAAGCTTGTAAAAGCTACCGGGCTTCTCATGTTTCCTAATGTAGGATTTAAACTTTCAACTGTGGTATCCGATCATGGAACTACCGACAGCAGGAATAATGTTCCATCAAATTTAAAAGGAGTTCTAACGGGCGGATTCGTCGTTGAATTGTCTTACGTATTGAATGGCTATATCTTAATGGCACCTGACTACGTAGGCATGGGAACCGGGGAAGGTGTTCATCCTTATGTAGACTATGCAACCGAAGCTGGAGCTACTATTGACTTTGTGACAGCTGCCAACAAAGTTCTGGCTCAGTTAGGGGTAAAACGTTATGATGAATACTTTCTGGCCGGCTATTCTCAGGGCGCTCACGCCGCAATGTCTACCATCAAAATGTTGAATACATCCAATCCCAATAACCTGAAATTCAAATATGCGTATATGGGAGATGGGCCGTACGATATGTCGGAAACTACTTTAAAAAAGGGTGTTTTAGAAAAAAATATTTATCCGTTTACCGCTTTTCTGGCCAATGTCCTTCACAGTTGTAATAATACAGGATATAAAACCTATACCAACAATATTTCAGAAGTAATCTCCGCAGAATATCTGGATCGGTATAACTATCATGTTGTTGATGACAACGGAGGTCTGTTATGGGGGCCGGTGATCTGGAGAAAATTATTTACTACAAATTTCGTCAATGATGTTACCAATAATCCGAATCATGTATTCAGACAATGCCTTAAGCCAAAAGATGTATACAATTGGTATAATAAGACACCGATGACATTAGGCCATTCCACGATCGACCTTGCTATCCCGCCGGAAAATACATCGAAAACCATAGATGTGCAACGAGGGTACTACCCTTGGTGGGATCTGAATAAATACAAACTTGAAGCTTTCTACTGGGGACCACTAGGCCATGTTGGAGGAATAATTCCTTTTGTACTAGGTTCCAATGCAAAATTTAACACATTGAGAAGTGGCGGTTTTCTTAACCAATGGGCTATTGCCGGCTCCATTTTTGGAAAACAGTCTGGTACAATTGCACAAGAGGGTAACCCTTTAACTTCTTCCCAGATAAAACCGGATCTTGGAAGTATGCAATTGATGGAAATTACAGATTTCAACAAAGAACAAGCTACCGGAAAAGCAGCTGCTAACCGTAATCTATCTTCTTTAAAAGACGGTGTTTACCTATTGAAAGTAACAGAAAATAATGAAAATAAAATAATCCCCTACATTAAAAATACCCCTACAGAAATTGCAGAAAATGAGATTGTACAATCTGAGATTAACGATATCCTGAAGTTAAAAGTGAATGAGGATGAACTTTCTAATGTGAATGTTTTTGATCAAAACAAAAATCTGGTCGCAAGCATTTCTCAGGAACAGTATCAGAAAGCAGGAGGAATTAACATCAAAAATCTTGATCACCAATCGTATACATTTGAAGTGGTAACTCCTTACTATAACCTGCAATTCAATAAAGTACTTGGCGATCGTTTATCAGAAAATAATAGCGACATCTTTACGCAAAACCGTCAAATCAAAGCCAGAGCCAAAGATGGTATTAAAAACATAAGTATATATAGTATTTCCGGAGCTTTGGTTCACCAGCAAGACGTTAATCAGCCACAATTTGAATCGAAAAGCTTAGAACCAGGAGTTTATATGGTCCAAATAACATTAAGCAACGGTAAAACAGTCAATAAGAAAGTAAAATTGTAATATATAATCCATCTTCTTATAAATATCATTTCAAGTTAATTTTTAGCACCTCAGCAATGAGGTGCTTTTGCATGTCCACTTAATAATCTCATCCTCTATTTTTAAAATAACTCTAAAAAATTAAATTAGAAATAATTAATATAAATAAAAACACAAATCAAACCATAACCCCTATAAACAGGACAATATTTATTCAAAAAATGCTTTTCAGGTTGAACGTTATTTCAATTTATCAAAGTATTTTTAAAATGATATTTGTCAATTATTTTAAATTGTTCTAAATAAAATTAGCAAACTTATCCTGATGCTCCTAACTTTGCAGAAAGATAAATGTCAGATGGTGCACAATGATTCACAATTCCCTTCCAAATCTCAATTTTTCACTTTTTTATTTTTATTTGCCGGTCTTACGGCTTTTAAATCGCAAGACCGATCTGCTGTGATTACGATTGAAGTAAAAGACTCTCATTCTAATCCTTCTAAAGATTCCGAGGTAAAAATTTCATCTCAACAGAATACCTACTCTTCAGTTTTAAATGAACAAGGTACCACAACACTGCATCTTGTTCCGGGTGAATACAATGTAGAAATACGAAAAAAAGGGAAGATTGAATATTCCGGGAAGATACGAATCACAAAACCGGAAACATTCACACTTTTCCTTCCAGAAAAAGTCAACAGTATTGAGGAAGTTGTGATTACGGCTAAAGAAGGAAAAGGGCTTACCTCTTCTTCTGTTATCAACCAACGCGCCATGCAGCATTTACAGCCTTCAAGTTTCACTGACCTTTTGGAATTGCTTCCCGGAGGGAGGTCGGGAGATCCTGTTATGAATCAGGTCAATAAGATAGGCCTTCGTGAAACAGGAAACCCCGGTAGTGATTATAATACTTCCGCTATGGGAACTACATTTCTGGTAGACGGTGCCCCTTTAAATTCAGGTGCCAACCTTCAATATACTTATGATTTTTTAGACAAAACAAATAATGGGTTAAAAAGAAGGTTGAATATCACAGGGGGTGTAGATATGCGAAGTATTTCCACGGATCAGATTGAAAAGGTAGAAATACTTCGTGGAATCCCTTCCGTGATGTACGGAAATCTTACTTCAGGGATCGTAAAGATCACCAATAAATCAGGATATACGAGATGGAAAGCCAGATTTAAAGCAGATGGTTACAGTAAACTTTTTGCGTTAAATAAAGGTTTTGAAGACAAAGAAAAAAACTTAAAAATCAATGTAGGAATCGATTATCTCAATGCTAAATCGGATCCCAGAGACAGACTTGAAAATTATAAAAGAATCACCGCCAATTTTGCTTTAATAAAAGAAAAAAAGCATGATCATGGAGATTTTAAATGGCAGACCAATCTTAGCTACACCGGTTCTTTGGATGGATCAAAATCTGATCCGGATGTCGATTTATCCGAGCTCAATTCTTATCAGGTTAATAATCATCTGGTAAGTCTCTCCCATTTGTTTACCTATACCAAAAACGAGCCCTCATTTTACAGATCAACAGAGATTCAAATTACAGCAAACCAACGATTTGATAAGATAAAGCAAACCAAATTTATTCAACTGGAAAATGCTACCGCTTTTCCATTATCCAGAATAGAAGGAGAATATGACGGTTATTATCCTGAAGCGAGATATATTTCAAACTATAGCGTAGATGGCAAGCCTCTGGATCTGTTTGTGAAAATGGTCAATAATTTTCAGCTTAACCTGAAATCAGTCAAAACTGAGATTAATACGGGATTCGACTGGCAGCTAAGTAAAAACTGGGGACAAGGGCAAGTTTTTGATGTTTATAAACCTATTGATCCAAAATCTACTTTCAGACCGAGAGCTTACAATGATATCCCTGCTTACAGCACCTCTGCAGTGTTTATGGAATCCATTAGCTCAACAGATATTGGCAGGCATAAATTGACGTTAGCATTGGGAATAAGAGGAAATGCCATGATGAATCTTCCTTCACATTTCAAAATGCATGGAAAAGTTTATGCCGATCCAAGGACCAATCTTCAATGGGATCTTCCTTCCTTTAACATCATGAATAAAAAGGCTGAACTTGCTTTTACGCTTGGTTACGGTAAACAAAGTCTATTCCCCGATCTTAACTTACTGTATCCGGAACTGATTTATAAAGATGTTCAACAACTTAACTATTTTCATAACAATCCAAACTACAGAAGGGTCAATTATAAAACCATGATCTACAACCCTCAGAATCCGGAAATAGAACCGGCTGTTAATGAAAAGTTTGAGGCAAGAGTAGATTTCAGTCTGGGATTGCATCAGCTGTCTGTAACTGTTTTTAAAGAAAATATGCGCAATGCGTTTCGTTCTATGAATGAATATGCAGTTTACCAATATAAGAAATATGATACCTCAGGGCTTGATCACAATGCGATAACCTCTCCACCGGATGTAAGCACTCTTCCTTACCAAATCACTGATGAAAATTTTATTTATTCTACTCAGCGAAATGGCAGTAAGATCGATAAAGAAGGAATAGAATTTCAGTACTCATCCAACAGAATTCCAAAAATTAACACCCGGTTTACCCTGAGTGGAGCATGGTTCAGAACAAAATATGGTAATAGCCTGCCGGTATACAGAAATCGGGACTTGACCATTAACGGAAAGCCGTATCCGTATCTCGGATTGTATGAGGGGATGGAACCCAGTTCCGTTAATGAAGTACTGAACACCAATCTGATGCTGGACACTTATATTCCTAAATTGGATCTGATATTTTCCTCATCATTTCAGTTTTCCTGGTATTCTACGAGAAAACTGGATCCTATGAACGGAATTCCCAGCCATTATGTGGATCAGAATGGTAATATCTTTCCTTTTAATCCTGAGACCGCTCAGGGAACTATTCTGGAAAGATTAATCATTGCTCAGAATAATGATCTTTACAATACCTCAAGAAGACCTATGGAGATGAACCTGAATCTCAAAGTTACTAAAAGCTTCAGGAATAAAGCTGTTGTAGTATCGATGTTTGCCAACAGGCTTTTCAGCTATTACGCCCCCTACCACATCAACGGATTTACCATCAACAGAAAGGGAGCTTATGATCCGTATTTCGGAATGGAGGTCAATTTCAATTTATAACAATTTCAAATTAATACGTTATGTTAAAACATTTATTAAGAACACTATTAGTATTGTGTGCTGTAATCAGCCTTGCAGCATGTTCTTCGGACTCAGATGGTCCGGAATCACAGGCACAGACCACTTTAAAGTTAGAATTAAAGGTAGTTCCTGAAAACATTCAGGTTAAAGAATACAAGCATCTTACTGTAAGTTTTAAAGAACTGAATACCGGTTTTACGACTACTCAGGAGCTCAAAAACACCAATTCATTAACAAAGACTCTACCTACCGGAACATATCATATTACTGTGGAAGGAAGCATTGTTTATTCTGATGATTCCGGGCTTATCGAAGGGAAAGTCGGCGGCGTTCAGACAGGAGTAGTGATTAATGGCAGTGAGCAGTCAAAAACTATAGATATCTCTCTAAAGGCTGGAAGCGGAGACCTTATTCTTGAAGAAGTTTTCTTTACAGGAACTAAAACACCGCAGGGAGCTATGTATTTTGGGGATCAATACTTTAAAATTACCAATAATACAGATCAGACATTATTTGCGGATGGTATGTTGCTGATACAATCAAGTTTCATGACCAATGAAAAACAGGATTACAGCCCCAATATTATGGGAACTACATTTTCTGCAGGAGCAATTATCAAAATTCCGGGGAGCGGAAATACCTACCCTGTAAAACCGGGAGAATCTATCATTATTGCTGAAGATGCTATTAATCACAAGGAGTTCAACCCATCGTCCATCAATCTTTCCCACGCAAATTTCCAGATATTTAAAGAAGATTCTGATGATATTGATAATCCTGCCGTTCCAAAAATGGTTAATGTCTTTGAAAAAATGGTAATTCATACTCAGGGATATTATGCCTATGCTTTAGCGCGTATGCCTCAGGGGATGACAGACACTACCCTTCTTAGTCAAAATACTTACACGTATACCTACAACCTTACTTTTGGTGGTGATGTCTATCCCATGGACGGTACAGGAGTTAAAATTCCAAATGAATGGATCACTGACGCGGTCAACTTAAGTGTACAGGATTCTTTCCAATGGCTGGTTACCTCTCCTTCTTTAGATATGGGCTGGACCTCTGTAACTTCTTTCGATGGGGATAAAAACCGTTTTGGAAAAGCAGTTCGCCGAAAAGTGATCGGAAAAACATCAGAAGGTAAAAATATCTTAAAAGACACCAATAATTCCACCGTAGACTTTGAACACGGGGTAAAACCTTCATTATTTAATTAAAATGAAATATTTCCTATCCATATCTGCCTTGTTTACCTCATTATTGAGCTCCCACCTCTATGCTCAGACTAATGACACGATTATGGAAAAAGTACGTGAGGAATACAGCTATGAAAAGCTGCTTAAAAATAATCTGACAATAAACCCTGCCAATACGTTAGGCGCAAGAAAACAGAGTATTACCATTTTCAGTCTGTTGACAAAAAATAATGACACTCCAAACGAGATCCAGCAAAAAGGAAAAGGAACCCATTTGTGGGGTACGGAAGCCCGTACCCTGCAAATTCTCAATCCTAAAACAACAGTTTGGGGAAACGCCTCATACACACAAGGGAAAAACAAGCAGGTCCTATGGAATGAAAATGCCGATTATGATATCATCTACCCTTATGTAGCTGCTGACAGCGTAGGAGGTGATATGAAGTTTGAAAACTATGCCTTCTCCGGAGGCTACTCCAAAGAGCTTAATTCTTTTACTATTGGTATTTCAGGAAGCTATAAAGCGAGTTTAAGCTATCGTGATACAGATCCCAGACCCAAGAATACAACAGCTCATTTTTCAATGGCACTGGGAGTTAATAAAATGATGTTTCAAAAATTTAAAATGGGCGTCTATCTGAATGCTGAAAAATACACGCAAAAACATTATCTGAGCTTTGTAAGCAATCAGGGATTCCCTATGATATACAACATGAGTGGTTTAGGCAATTATAATGAGCTGCTTTCCGGAAAGCTCCGCCAAGCCTATTATGAAGGATGGTCGTATGGAGGGGGAATACAGCTATTTGAAGCAGAGAACAGAAATTGGTATCTGAATATCGGAATTAAGAAATTTAATCTGGATAAACTTCTCACAGAGTATACAGACCTTACTGCCTCAAAGATTAATGAACAGCAATTCACATTTTCATTAGGTAAATTATTTAATGAAAACAGATTATTATGTGGACTTTTTCTGGATGGCAGCCATACGGAGAGAAAAGGAACAGAAAATCTTTTTTTAAATGAAAATTCCCGAAATTATATCCGGATCGGATCTGTAGAACGATACAATCATCAAATTACCCAAGCGGTATTTAAAGGTCTTTTGCAGATGGAAAACAACAGTGTAAAATCATCATTAGTCCCATTTCTGGGCTTAATCCGGGAAAATGAAAAATATAATAACCCGCTTTCAAGTATTGATCTTAACAGACTTGTATATGGTGCAGATTATCAATGGTTAAAAACATTCGACAGCAGCCTTGCACTTTCTGTATCAATGGGGCTTTCTGTATCTGATGTGTACAAAAAAAATGCGATATTCAATAACTCTGGCAGGCCTTCAGTCAATCAAATGTTACAGGAAAATTACCGCTATCAGTCGTCAGATTTCTGGCAGGCCAAATTGGGTATTAATTTTCACTTCACCTTTCCTGTGATAAAAAATGCTTATGTAGGAAGTAACGTACTATACAGCAATTTTAAAGATAGCAGTAATATGTTATTTTCGGCAACAATAGGAGGTGTTTTTTAAGTTTAAAAGATAGTATGAAATTTTCAGATCTTAAATTAATAGTAGCATTGGGAACCATTTCCCTATTCTTTATGCAAAATATCGTACAAAAATACAGTACGGATTATGGAGAGGTAGTTGAACAGTATAAAAAGCCAACAAAATACTGGCCTAAGCCGGCAATAGATGCAGGTATCAACTGGAAGGAGTTTGAGGCTATAGAATGGGATTCCAATTATTATGAAACCCAGGAAAGGCCTGAGGTGATGCTTGGGAAAAAATTATTTTTTGATCCCAAACTTTCTTCATCCAGCCAAATTTCCTGCAGCAGCTGCCATAATCCGGAACTAGGCTGGAGTGATGGTCAGGAAGTTGCCCTGGGTACGGATCACTTGCAGGGAAAAAGAAATACACCCTCTCTTTATAATATTGCGGACAGAAAATCTTATTTCTGGGACGGAAGGGCTAAAACACTTGAGGAACAAATGCTAGGCCCCATTTCAGCACATAATGAGATGAATATGGATCCAAAAAAATTAGCAGGAAAACTTTCAAAAATAAAAGAATATAAGCAACTTTTTAAAGAAGTATATCAGACAGATAAAATTACATTGGATAAAATTGCCAGTGCATTAGCGACCTTCCAAAAGACCATCAGAAGCCAACCCAGTAAGCTGGATAAATTTATCAAGGGAGATCACAAAGCAATGAGCGATCAAGAAATATATGGGATGCATTTATTTCGTACCAAAGCCCGATGTATGAATTGTCATTATGGAAAATACCTGACTGATGAATCATTTCACAATATTGGCCTAACCTATTATCAACGTGAATATGAAGATCTGGGACTTTATCATATCACAAAAGACTCTAAGGATGTAGGAAAATTCAAAACCCCGTCATTAAGAGATCTTACTTATACTGCTCCATGGATGCACAATGGTCTGATGGACGACATGCATGGTATTGTCAATTTATACAACAGCGGGATGCAAATGATTAATCCTACTTCTGAAGAGAAGGCAGCAGATCCCAACTTCCCTGTGACAGATCCTCTGATGAAGCCATTACGGCTTAATGAGCAGGAAACGGATGCTATCGTTGCTTTTTTAAAGAGTATGTCCGGAAGCTACTACAAGATGCCACGGCCGGAAATACCAAGGAAATAAGACCTTGAGAAACAAAAGTTTTAATCGTAATACATTATCCCTTATCCATCTAGTCCGGATAAGGGATAATTATTAAATAGACAAGGGTAATGAATTTATACTAAAACTTAAACCCTATACTGAAATATATTCTCCAAAAATTAAGATAATCATTTCTTGATATATTCATACTGATTGGACCAAGCAGGGATTCATATCCCAGATTTGCTCCATATCCTAATATCTTTAAATTATTATTAAAAGGAGAAAGTTCATCGCTGATTGCGCTATATTGCAAGGAAGGCGTAAGATATAATCTCTTCATAATTCTGTATTGAAAAGAGACTCCAACTTTAGCTACAGAGGCTACAGGAATCTCTTTTTGACGGAAACCATTAAATTCAGGGTTTAGCAGATCATAATTATATTCACTTCCCCCCAAGTTATATTTTTGATTAAGAAAAAAATAAGGAACCTCTGCTTTCTCGGATCCAAAGCTTCCCCCTAGGAAAAGATTAGCTTTTAAAGCCAATCTTCTGGTAACGGGATAAGCAAAATTTTCATTAATAGTATAGGAAATAAGATTTTTAGGCTGATAATAATCTGGATCTTTAGGATTTAACAGTGGATACAACTGAGGTTGTACTTTCTGCAAATCATATAAATTATACTGGTCTCCATAATAAAATCTTGTGCTTACCTGCAGGTGATTCCCTCTTGTAAAGAAGTATCTCTTATTCAGATTATTTTGTTCAAATTTTAAAAAGGTATTGAAATTACTATGGTTGTACAGTTTTTTATTAAAAGTATCTGATTTAGCCTGATCTACTTTATCTAGCAAACTGTACATTCTTTCAACACTAAATTCGGTTCCTAAGGAAAGAAATGCATTAGAGCTTATATTATAGTTCACTGCAATTTTTCCTGTAATATTTCGATACATATGATTTGGAAATCTGGCACTTCCATCACTCCCATCAAAATCTAAAAATCTAAATGTTAAATCATTACTCTTAAGATGAATCATTTTAGCTTCGATATCGAACCACAATTTGTCTCCTTTTCCCAAAAATTGCTGATAAGCCAGCCTTGCTTTGAAACGTTCAGAAATATCAATAGTTGCTAAGAATCTTGACCTGTTCAAAAGAATATTTCTGTAGGTATAGTTTACAATAATTCCTACTGATTGTTCAGTATCATAATGAAGAGCAAGCTTAAAGGTTCCCTTCTTAGCTCTTTTGACAAAAATATTCATAATTAACCCATTATCAATATTGGTATAGGTGTAATATACTTTTTCATATTGGCGCATTCCGAATACCTTGTCTATAGCCTCATTTACGGTTTTAACGTCATAATACTTCCCTTCCGTTAAGTCCATTTGCCTCTTAATCACTTCAATTTCGGCAGCATCTCTGATCGGTGTTCCATCCTCTTCATTGAATGTGAATTTTGTAGTCGGCAATTTTACCTCTTCAATCATTTCATGTTCATATTTGATTCCCAACTTGCGCTGAGCTTCTGCCAGTGCTACAAACTCAGGTAGATGCTTTCTCGCCTCAATTTCCCCGATTTTGATAATCTTCCTGTATTTGGCAAAATCTTTAGTTGTAATATCTCCTAAAGGGTCTACAAAATCAACAAGAATATCAGATAAGGCTTTCTGATGTTTGAAGTCTTCCACAGAACGGATCGCATGAGTCTGATAGATCATTTTCATGGGGTTCTCTATTTCTTTCTTTGTAAAAAGTCTGAAGCCCGTATACCCCCCCACTACAAAATCAGCACCCATCTGATGTACTTCATTGGCCGGGAAATTACGATCCAACCCTCCGTCTACCAAAAGTTTACCATCGATATAAACCGGTGCAAAAGCAGCCGGTATAGCCAATGTAGCACGAATAGCCAAAGGTAAAGATCCTTTTTTCTGCATGATTAATCCTCCGTTTTCAATATCGGAAGAAGTGAGTTCTACAGGAATAGGTAATTTGCTGAAATCATTGATATGCTTTGCTTTAAAGGTAAGCGTATTCAGAACCTCCCCCATATATTGCCCCTCAATATATGAGCTTGGAAGAGTAGGAATTCCCTTAACAACAGGAAACTCGAGAATATATTTATCATACTCATCTTTTTCACTGATGTTGACTTTATTGTAAGGGACTTTATTACTGAGGATTCTGTTCCAATCCACTTTATAAACAGTTTGTTTTAGCTGATCAGCATTGTAACCCATTGCATACAAACCACCCAGAATTCCTCCCATACTCGTTCCTGTAATGTAATCTACCTTGATCCCCAGAGAGTCAATCATTTTTAGAATTCCAATATGAGCAAAACCTTTTGCTCCACCGCCACTCAATGCAAGCCCAAATTTAGTGTCTTTGGTTACATTTTGAAGTGTGGCATTCAAAGAATCATTTCTTTGCTGGGATTTGATGGTAAAAGAGAAAACGATAGCTAAAAATATCAGAAGCTTTTTCATGAGGTAAGCCTGTTTATATACGTAAAAAATGAAAAAATTTTACAGTAAATATACGACTATGCCCTAAATATGAGTAAAAAATATAATTTATTTTCCTGCTGGTGAAAGATTTGAAAAAGTATTTATGACCAAGAAGACACGTTTCAATCTATTAATTTGAAAGATAATTTTAATATGTTTTAATAGTCTCTATAAAATTAATATCCGGATTTAAAATTTCTAAAATAAGGCTTTTAACAGACTTCATAGCATCATTGATATCACCTTTATCAAATTGCAGAGAGACCATTCCTTTTTTGGCATCGGCAAAACTCCAGATTCCCGTTTCAATCGGAAAGCCCCAAAACTCAGGAAGATGTTGTACCACATAATGATAAATACAAAGCTGAAGTGCCTGTTTTCTATCGCTGTTGTGGAAATACTGTTCAACATTATCTTCATCAATCTTTACATTGAGATTTTTAATTTTGGCTGTTTTATAATCAATAATTCTTAGTGTTCCGTTCAACTTATCAATTCTGTCAATGAATCCTAAGAAGGAGATTTTATCATTTCCTTCAAGGTAAAAATCAATATTCTCAAATCTTCTTTCTATATCGACAATCTCTAATTTATTGCCTTGTTTTACCAACTCAAGATCATGGGTAAGGACATTTTCGATCACCTTTTTAGCGATCGCTTTATGGATATAATTCATCCCCTTTTCATAAAATTCCGGTTGGTGTTTAAGCTTTTCAATGGCTACATTTATATATTGATCTATCGCTTTAACTGAATTCACTAAATCGCTTTCTTTTAAAACTTTACCCTTAAGTACCTCATATACTTCTTGAAGTGAATAATGAACAAGATTACCATAGTTCTTCACGGACAATTCTTCTTCTATTTCATCTGTTTCGGAGGTATTTAAAATTTTAGAAAGATAGAAATCAATAGGATTATAAAGGTAGCTGGTAAGATGAGAAGCGGAGACTTTTTCTTTCCATTTCTGAAGGCGTTCTTTTACAATTTCAGTTTTCGAAATTTCTATAGGCTTACTTACAATGGGTTCCGAAGAATTTTCTATAATTAAATGTTCAATATCATGAGAGCTTTCCATTTCAATTTGTGTAATGAACCTACTTTTCTCTCCGGTATTCACTCCGGAGCTTAAAGCATTGTACAACAAATGAACATTCTTTGCATCCTGAATCAGTCTGTAAAAATGATAGGCATAAATGCTGTCATTTTCAAGGAAGGTATGAAGATCAAAAAACCTTCGGATATCAAAAGGAATATATGTATTCTGGGAGTTACCTAAGGGCAGCTTCCCTTCATTCACAGAAAGCAGAATAACGTTCTCAAAATTCAAAAGACGGGTTTCCAGCAGACCCATGATCTGCAAGCCTCGTAAAGGTTCTCCCTGGAAGTCTATACTTTCTGAATTAATATGCTGATTGATCAGAATTTCCAGAGTTTCCATTTTGATCTCGATACTGTAGGGAGTAAGCTGATTTTTAATAATCCTGAATGCATTCTCAAAATGAGAAACATTCTCATACTGAATATCATCTATATCAAGCCATTTTACCTGCTGGCAAAATGCAATCAGTGCATCCAGATAGACTGTTGTATTAACGGCTTTCTGAAGAAGTCCGAAATAAGTCAAGCTGCCAAGCAACTCATCTAAAAGTTTTTTAGAGATATAAACAATGTTTCTCTCTTCTACTTTTGCCCTAAAATCATTGATAATTTGTTCGTCTTCTGCAGATTTGGGAAGTTCTTCAAGAATAGGAAAAATATCTCTGTAGTAATATGACGTTTTATTCTTTTCTAACTGTTTCTGCAAGTAAAAAAGTCGTTTCACCGCATTAGAGAAAGAGAGATTTTTCAATGGAAACCCCATTGTGATATTCAAATTATCAACCCCATGCATCACATCCAGACTGGCTGGAAGTAAATTTTCATCCAACAATACTACAGCAGTATTGGAATAGGTCTTATTATTAATTTCTTTAAAAATTTCCGGTAAAACTTTGGTCTGGGTTACATTTCCGGAGACTTCGTAAACCTTGATTTTCTTGGGTTGATTAAAGTCATCTTCGATCCACTGAAAAGTTCTGTTATCATCAAACTCTTTCCAGGTTTTATGATTTCTAAGGAATTTTCCTGCTTCCTGCCTTTCATCATCGAAATAATAATGGTCTGCCTGGAAGAAACACTGAGCTTTATTCCAACGGAGAAGACTCCTTACTAATTTTTCTTCCACAGGCGTAAAGGCATTAAAACCACAAAATACAAACTGCTCTGAGGTATTCTTCGCAAAATCATTAATTTTTGCTTTAGCAGCCTCGTGAATCATTCCTGAGGTGGCCAGATTCCTTTCCTGCAATTTCTCTTTTAAAGCAGGTAGGAAAATATTCATATTCTGCCAGAAATTAAGAAATTTCTTCCTTGGAACATCATCATCCTCGCCAAGATCCTGAGCCCATTCTTTGATCCTTTCCTCATCAAACATATATTGCAAAACTGCCTGATCACTTTCTGAAAACTTCAGGATATCATCCCAGTCTTTCTGTAAAGTAGGAAACCATTTTAAAAAGTCTGAAAAATCATCTCTGGGAATAAGGTTGAGACTCCGATATACATCAAACGAGAAAAGCCACAACGGAATTCCTTGTATCGGTTGTTTATCTGCAATTGTATTGATGAGCTCCTCTATTGTGAAAAAATTAGGCAAAAATCCCGAGTAATTGTTTTCTTCGAGAATCTGCCTGATGAATACAATGGGACGCTTTCCGGGCAAAACAATATTAAACGCAGATAAATCCGCGTTTTGAGCTAATAGTTCGTGAATGATTTTATTGAGAAATTTCAAGGGGCTTTATAGCTTTTTAAGTTTTCTAATTCTTCAGAAACAGCAGTATTATATTCTGCCTGTTTTTCCGTATCCATTCCATGGCGGGTATCCTTATCATAGGACATTTGGAAGTTTTTATAGTCGTTACTTATTGTATTATAAATTGTTTTAAATAACCTATCATAATCTCCTGAAGTTTTGATCTTTTCTGCTACTACTTTTCTGAACTTCCTTACAAAAAGCTCTGCAATATCAAAATGCTTCTGCTCGTGCAAAAGAATATGATCGTTGATCTTTTTTACATCTTTCCAGGATTTATTCTCCGTAAATGTTGCTCTTATTTCGAAAGTAACAGGTGATTTGGGATTGGATGATTTGATGACTGAATACTCCCAACCACAATTGGTATATGCAGCAATATCTGTATTATTTTTCTTGTTGATTGGGCTTTTAAAATTATTCCAGTTCAACTTTTCGCCTTCCTTCCATATGATTTTCTGTCCGGATAGAACGATCGTACTGAATAAACAAAAGACATAAATCACCTTCATTATTCTACTACAATTGTTTTGGTGATCCAGTTATCTCCCCCATTCCAGAATTTCAAAGAATAGGTACCTTTTCTTTGCGGACTAAAATTGATCTGGCTTGCAATAACATGATTTCCCTGATTGCAAGGGCCATTGGTGATAAATTTATATGCTGTAATACTTCTTTCAAAATTAGTATCATATACATAATCATAGCCATAAAACCCCTGACATTGAGACGGATATGTAGAATATGTCCTGATACGCTGTACGCCCAACACATTCATAGTATCATTTACAAGTCTTACACTGTCAATTTTGATTTTGCCTATAGAATCAATCGTATTATATTCATCATCATTACACGAAACGAAAAATGTGCCCAATACCAATACGGAAAATCCAATATTTAGAAGCTTTTTCATAACCTACAATTTTATGATTATTAACAATTATTTAGCAAAAATTATTCCCCAATAATGCAAATTTAGGAATTAAAATTACCTTTTGATACATAAACCACTTTTTTAGTATCAAAAAACTCTTCATCAAAATAATTTTTAAGGCTAAAAATTTCACATTTAAGTCCGGCAAGTTCTTCTGCAAGATCACCCCCTTTTAAATATAAAATTCCATTATGTTTGGGATTAAACTGTTCTTTTTCAAATTTTCCTTTCAACCATCTTAAGAATTCAGGCATCTGGGTTACCGCTCTGCTGACTACAAAATGGAATTTTTCTTTTAATTTTTCTGCTCTTCCGTGAATGGCTGTTACATTGGTAAGTCCTACCCCTTCTGCTACAGCATTTACTACACTGATCTTCTTTCCAATAGAGTCGATTAAGGTAAATTTTGATTCAGGAAACAAAATAGCCAAAGGAATTCCCGGAAAACCACCACCGGTTCCGATATCCAACACTCTTGTTCCCGGAGCAAATTCCATCACTTTAGCAACCCCTAATGAATGCAGAATATGCTTTTCATACAACGATTCCATATCTTTTCTGGAAATTACGTTGATTTTTTCATTCCATTCATTGTACAATTCTTCCAGTTTCGAAAATTGTTCTAACTGTTTCTCTGTAAGATCCGGGAAATATTTTAATAGTAACGATGTAGACATGTGAATTATTATAATCCGCAAAAATAAGTTTTATTTCTCTTGTATTCAAATCTACTTTTCAAGATAAGGACCGGAACTTAGGCGTAACAGCGGAATTTCATCTTGCAATTCCCGGGATTACAGGCACACTCAAGTTACCGGATGGATTGATTGTTTGTACCGCAAAAATATAATTATCCTTTGAAAGAGGAATTTTAATCGAAAGGTTTGTTGTAAAAATTTTCTTCTGCCATGTTGGGCTATCGGTCTCGCGTACGAGGACGTAATATCCTGCCGGCACTCCCGATTTAGGTTTTTGCCAGTGGAGGCTTGTAGAATTTGTCAGTTCTTTAACATCCATTTCCACTTTTTCAGGTTTCGAAGTCGATTTTGCAAGGCTGGCTAGTACAGCAACGTTTGCGGCAACATTTTTTTTCAGATATTTAAAATCTATAAATTCAGGAAGGTCACCATATTGTTTGTTATTCTCCACTCTTATATCCTGATGTTGATGGTCGTAATTTTCATAATATTCGGTAAGCCTCACGGATGGAAATCCTTGAGTAACAAAACTGGAATGATCACCTCCACGTAAAAACCTGTCATTTCTATAGATTAATTTTATTTCAAGCCCCTTAACATATCGCTCAGCAATCTCTTTGATATACCTTGCCAACTGTCTGGATTCACTATCATTTTCATATCCTAAATTTCTGATAGCCATTGCTTTTTTGTCCAACTCCACATAAGGCAATCCTTCACTGAACACACGAAGCATTCGGGTATTAATTTCTCCTGTTTCTCCCGCTTTGGGGTTTCCGATCATATCATTATTAAGAACAGCTTCCAGTTGTGCATTTTCATTTTTAATTTTATCCGCAAGAAGCTTAGAGCCCAACAAAGACTGTTCTTCTCCGGAAAAAGCCACAAAAATAATCGAGGCAGGAAATGAAGATTTACTTAATATTCTTGCAGCTTCTATCACCGCACTCACGCCACTGCCATCATCGTTAGCTCCGGGAGCTGTTGAAGTTCTGTTCATCACATCAGTCACCCTTGAATCAAGATGCCCCCCAATCAGAAAAATTCGTTTATCATTGGGATCTGTACCTTTTAGAAAAGCAATTGCATTTCCCAGATTGACAGTTGTATCGACGCGTTTCCCATCGGGTTGTATATTTTCTTCTTGCAAATAAACATCCATTCTCCTTCCCGAATGTTTTGCATAGTCTTTAAATTTTTTAAGCACCCAGTTTCTTGCAGCTCCAATTCCTTGTTTCGGGTCCCCTATTGTGCTTAAAGTATGCCTGGTCTGAAAACTAACAAGCTTACCGATATAGGATTTCAACGAATCCTCATTGACTTGCGCTGCATATTTAGCCACTTCATCATCTTTTAAAGGTCTTTGAGAAAAAACAGTACAGGAAATCAACAATAAAAACACAGAATATTTCATAAAATGGAATTTTAAACAGCTTAAAGATACAAAACAATGCTCCAGAAAAACATTTTCATTCGTCGTGAATTGCATTGAAAGTTTTAATAAATCATAAAAAACCTAGAAAAAAAATATTAACAAGATACAAGTAAACTTAACACACCAAGAAAATCTGATGCAATTTTAGCATACCCGCCAAGCAAAAACCTGATAAAAATCTTTAAAGCCACCCTTATTTTATTGCCCCCGCAAGGCGTTTTTATCATATATTTGTTAAAATTGAAAAAAAACATGGATAAACTTTCAGATAGAGTAAAAAGATTAGGATACTCTCAGACTTTTGTAATGTCTAATAAAGCCAGAGAAATGAAAGCAAGCGGCATTGATGTAATCAGCTTAACTCTTGGTGAGCCGGATTTTGATGTTCCGGACAATATTAAACAGGCAGCATTCGATGCTATTAATGAAAATTATAGTCACTACTCTCCTGTTCCCGGATTTCTTGAACTGCGTGAGGCGATTGCTTATAAATTAAAAAGAGATAATAATTTAGAATATAAACCAACTCAAATCTGTGTTTCAAATGGTGCAAAACAAGCTATTTTAAATGTTCTGGCGGCCATTATCAATGATGGAGATGAAGTACTTCTTCCCGCTCCTTATTGGGTAAGCTATGACGAAATGGTAAAAATGATGGAGGGAGTTTCCGTTATGCTTCCAACATCTTATCTAAACGATTTCAAAATTACTGCCGAGCAGCTTGAAGAAGCGATCACGGATAAAACCAAAGCTATCCTTTTCAGCTCACCTTGTAATCCTTCAGGAGGATATTATACCTATGACGAACTTAAATCTTTAGCAAAAGTCATTGCAAAGCATCCCAACATAACGATTATTTCAGATGAAATCTATGAGTTCATCAACTACGAAACAAAAACGACTTCTATTGCACAGTTTCCCGAAGTCTATGAGCAGACTGCCGTAATCAATGGAATGTCTAAAGCTTTCGCAATGACAGGATGGAGAATCGGATATTCTGCATGCCCTGAATGGCTGGCAAAAGCTTGCGAAAAAGTACAGGGACAGATGACCAGCGGCGCTAATACAGTAGCCCAAAGAGCTTCTATCATCGCCTTAAAAACAGATCCTTCCGAATACAAATACATGATTGATGCTTTCAAAAAAAGAAGAGATCTTATGTATGAATTAATTCAGGAAATACCAGGTTTCAAAGTATTGCTTCCAAAAGCAGCTTTCTATTTCTTTCCGGACATTTCCTATTATATTGGAAAAACACTCAACGGTACAGAAATTAAAAATTCTGATGACTTTGCGATGTTCCTTTTAGAAAATGCTCATGTAGGATGCGTTGGCGGTTTCTCTTTCGGAAGTCCTGAATGCATCAGATTCTCTTACGCAGCATCTGAAGAAGATTTAAGAGAGGCAATGAAACGAATCAAAGATTTGTTAGACCAATTCAATTAGAATTAAATAAAACAAAGCATTACAATGAATTTGTTAAAAAAGTTAACAATCGCAACAAGCATTGCTGCAGCAAGTTTTGCAGGCTATGCCTACGGACAGGATTTTCAATGGAAAGAAGCTACTTCTAATGGCTATAAGTACAAGTATGTAACCAACGACCCTACTTCAGCAAGATACTATACTTTAAAAAACGGATTAACAGTAATCCTAAGCCCAACCAACAAAGAGCCGAGAATACAAACGTATATCGCAACCAAAGCAGGAAGTAAAACAGACCCTGCAGACCATACCGGTCTTGCTCATTATCTGGAACACATGCTTTTCAAAGGAACCAATGAGTTTGGTTCTAAAGACTGGGCGAAAGAAAAACCTCTTTTAGACCAAATCGATACCCTTTACGAGAAGTATAATCAGACGAAGGATGAAACTAAAAGAAAGGAAATCTATAAAGAAATTGACAGAGTCTCCGGAGAAGCCGCAAAATATGCGATTGCTAATGAATATGACAAAATGATGGCAGGTATGGGAGCCGACGGATCGAATGCCTTCACTTCTTTTGAGCAAACCGTATATACGGAAGATGTACCTGCTAATGTAATTGACAAATTCCTTGCAGTACAGGCTGAGAGATTCAGAGAGCCCGTATTAAGACTCTTCCATACTGAGCTTGAAGCTGTATATGAAGAAAAAAACAGGACCCTTGATGATGATGGAGACAAAGTATATGACACTATGTTTGCCAACCTTTTCCCTAATAACAATTATGGAAAGCAAACAACGATAGGAACCATAGAACATTTAAAGAACCCTTCTCTTCATGCTATCAGAGATTATTATAACAGCTACTATGTTCCCAACAATATGGGAATCATCATGTCTGGAGATTTTAACCCTGATGAAGTAATCGCAAAAGTAGATAAGGCTTTTTCTTATATGAAGTCTAAAACTATTCCTGAATATAAAGTCGGGCACGAAAAGGCAATCTCTTCTCCTGTTGTAAAAGAAGTGGTAGGACCTAATCCCGAAAGCGTAATGCTTGGTTTCAGATTCCCGGGAGCTTCCACAAAAGATGCAAGATTATTGAATCTTGTTGGGAATATGCTTACTAATGGGCAAGCAGGACTGATTGACCTTGATTTGGTGAAAAAACAAAAGCTATTGGGAGCTTATGCTTTTCCCTATGCTTTAAAAGATTATTCCGTTTTACTTTTACAGGGAAAACCTACGGAAGGACAATCTTTGGATGAAGTAAAAAACCTTCTTCTTCAGGAAATTGACAAATTAAGAAAAGGAGAATTTTCAGATGATTTGATCCAGTCTATCGTAAATAATGAAAAGAAGAATATTATCCAGAAGGATGAAAAATATTCCTCCAGAGCAAGCATTCTGATGGATGAATTCACTTCAGATGTTGATCACAGAGCGACGTTAGAATATGTCGAAGAAATTTCCAAACTCACCAAAAAGGACATCATGGATTTCGCATACAAATATCTTCAAAACAACAACTATGTTGCGGTTTATAAGAAGAAAGGGGAAGACAAAAGCATCGTAAAAGTTGATAAACCAACTATCACGCCGGTTTCCGTCAACAGAGAAGACCAGTCTCCTTTCCTTAAGAAGGTTGATGAAATGCCGGAGAACCCCATTTCTCCTGTATGGCTAAATTACGATAAAGATATTGCTAAAAATAAATTAGGTGAGGTAGATGTGCTTTCTGTAAAAAATACAGACAATGCCCTCTTCAGAATGTATTATTATTTTGATTCCGGAAAATGGAATAACAAAATGCTTCCATTGGCAGCAGAATACCTTCAGTATTTAGGAACAGGGGATAAATCTTCTGAAACCATCAGCAAGGAATTCTATAAACTGGCTTCAAGCTTCAATGTAAGTGCAGGAAACGAGGAAACTTATGTATCCTTAGAAGGGCTGAATGAAAATTTTGATAAAACCATTACTTTATTTGAAAACCTGATCAAAAACTGTAAGGCAGACCAGACGGCACTGGACGCTTATAAAGTGAGATTAAAAAAGGCCAGAGCCAACGCCAAGCAGAATAAAGCAACCATCATGGCAGGATTGAGAAGTTATGCCCAATATGGCGCACAGAATCCTTTCAACAATGTTTTAAGTGATGCAGAACTTGATGCTTTAAAAGCTGAAGATCTAGTTAATATTCTTCATGACCTTTTTAATTTTAAGCATAAGGTTCTCTATTATGGACCCAAATCAGGAAATGAAGTTGTAGCATCTTTAAAACCCGCTCATCTCCTTCCTGCGAACCTTAAAGAGCTTCCAAAGAGCAAAACTTTTGTACAGATTCCTACGGATAAAAATAAAGTATTATTTGCTCACTACGACATGGTTCAGGCTGAAGTTTTCTGGGCAAGAAATTCTGACCAGTACAACCCTGGCATTACACCAACTGTAAGTTTATTCAACAGTTATTTCGGAGGTGGAATGGGGTCTATTGTATTCCAGACCATCAGAGAATCAAAAGCATTGGCTTATTCTACTTATTCTTATTTCGCCCTTCCCAACAAGAAATCTGACAAAAATGTCATCATGGCTTATGTAGGAACACAAGCGGATAAATTCAACGAGTCTACTACTGCGATGAATGAGCTTTTAACCACATTACCGAAATCTGAACAATTATTTGAGACCGCAAAAGGTGGATTGAGAAAATCAATAGCCTCTGAAAGGATTTCTCAGGATGGCATTATCTTCTCTTATCTGAAGGCTCAAAAACTTGGAAATAATTTCGATATGAGAAAGAATGTCTATGAACAGGCACCCAAACTTTCTTTCACGGACATTAATACCTTCCATGATAAAGAAATGAAAAACAAAAACTACACCTATTGTGTAGTAGCGGCACAAGACAAAGTAAATGAAGCCGATATGCAGAAATTAGGGGAAGTAAAAAAGCTCAACCTTACTGAAATATTTGGTTACTAAAATAAACAAAAAGCCCTGAATTCAGGGCTTTTTTATGTAATAACACATCAAAAACAATTATAGATTTTATTTATCGAAATTGATTTGTTCGATAGATAAAACTTCTCTATATTTGCAGTAGAAATTTAAATATAAAAACGAGAAAATTATGTCTTTAGTAGGAAAAAAATTCCCAAATTTAACAATTGACGCAATGTCTGAAATGGGTGACGATTTAAGAATCAACATCCTTGATGAAGCAGTAAACAACCAGCAAAAAGTTCTTTTATTCTGGTATCCAAAAGATTTCACATTTGTTTGTCCTACTGAGCTTCATGCTTTCCAGGAAGCTTTAGGTGAATTTGCAAAAAGAAACACTAAAGTAATCGGTGCATCTTGTGATACTAACGAGGTACACTTCGCTTGGTTGAACACTCCAAAAGATAACGGAGGTATTGAAGGTGTTACTTATCCCCTTTTAGCTGATACTCACAGACAATTAGCTAACACTTTAGGAATTGTAGATCAGGATTTCGAATACAATGAAGAAGGAGAAGAAGTTTTCACAGGTTCTAATGTAACTTACAGAGCAACTTACCTTATCGACGAAACTGGAAAAATCTTCCACGAAGCGGTAAATGATATGCCTCTAGGTAGAAATGTAAAAGAATTCTTAAGATTGATCGATGCTTACACCCACGTTCAAAAACACGGTGAAGTATGCCCTGCAAACTGGGAAGAAGGTAAAGATGCAATGAAAGCAGACAGAACTTCTACAGCAGAATACTTAGCTAAGAACTAATTCAATTTAACAATCTAGTAATTTGACAATGTAACAATGCATCATTGTAGCAATAGATATTTTTTATTGGTACATTGATACACTATTAAATTGTTACATTGTTAAATTTTAATTCTTAAAATTTAACCTATGTACACAGAATTAACCGAAGATACCCTACAAAATATTGTAAATGACAACGAAAAAGTAGTTGTTCAATATGGCGCAACATGGTGCGGAAACTGCAGAATCATGAAGCCGAAATTTAAAAAGCTAGCATCAGAAAATGAAACAATCCCTTTCTTATATGTTGATGCCGAGAAACTTCCTGAAAGCAGAAAATTAGCAAAAGTAGACAACCTTCCCACTTTTGCCATCTTTAAAAACGGTGAGTTAGTAAACCAGGTTCAATCTAACCAGGCAGAAAGTTTAATTAACCTTTTTAACGAGTTATCATAATGAAATTACCAGTAATCAGACAATTTTATCAGAATCAAACTCCTGAAAATCTTGAAAAGACGTTAGAGGTTTTGGAAAGTTTCAGCGAATTCAGAGGAACGAGTGAAGAAGATCTTAACGTAGCGGGAGAACTAATCACTAACATTTGCGGAGCTTTAGAAGTTCATGCTAATGTACAGAACGGAATGAACGAAAAAGATGCTTTAAATTCTTTTGCTCAAAAGGTTTTAGGATCTATCGACAAATAATTTTTAAAAATACATAGGGATGACAGTCTCTATATTTTAAAAAACTTAAAAACACAAAATATAATATCTGAGGTTTTCCTCATTACTATACTTTTTCTTTATTCTTTATTACTTATTGTATTTTATGTAGTGGAAGAACTTCAAAAAGCCTCATCGGCTTAATGAAGGAGGTAGCGGCTTGGCAAAAAGTAAAGAATAGCTCATTAAAATCCTGTTGAATACTCATCAGGATTTTTTTAAAAAAAAATTTATGTTAATTGTGGGTAAAAAAAATCCCGATGAAAACCACCGGGACTATTTTAGATAAAATCATTGTATCAATTAGTTTCTTCTGCTCATCAAAATATTCAGGATATACCAGAACAAAAGCATAATCGAAGCAAAAAGTTGCAATGCTGCTCCAACGTACTGGTTTGTACCATAAGAATCTTTTAATTTGCTTGTCTGGTATAAAATAGTTGCAGAAGCCAGGATTACCATCCCTACTGAGAACCACAGTCCTAAATTAAAACCGAAAATCATTCCTCCAACAATCAGTCCGATTGAGATAAACCCTCCAATGACAATAATATTTCTTAGAAAGGAAAAATCTCTCTTGGAAGTAAAAGCAACTGCCGAAATACCAGCAAACATAGCAATGGTTAACGTAGCAGCCTGGAAAATCACATTACCACCACCCTGCATATTGGTCGCGATAAAAAGCAAAGGCATAAAGATAATTGCTTCTAACAGGATATAAAATCCCAGTCCCATATATTGTGTTGATTTACTTTGTGAAAGAGACCACTTCGAAGCCAGAATAGAAGCCAGCCAGAAAACTCCAATAATCAACAACCAGATATATCTTTGACCGAACATCATCGCAATAATCTGAGGTGGAACAGTTTTCAGTAAAATAGCTTCCACTCCAATAAAAGCAAGAATTGATAAAGCAACATGCAAATACGTCTTCTTGTAAAAACTCGCTTTCTCCACTTCCGAAGAATCAGCGACTAAAACATCTGTCATCATAGTTAATATTTTTTATATTAAATCAAAATAATTTATTTATCCTTTTTCACCGGCAACACGCCAAGAATTTTCCCATCCTCCTCAAATACAGCAGTAATTACTTCTTTAGAAGAAGATTCTCCTGCGTACTTATACTTAATACTGGGATGATTTATCCCATCCATTGTTTTATAGTAACCAGCCTTTAAAACCTCTAACTGTTTATTTGAATCTATTCCAGCCATAACCTTTTTAAGGACATCATCTGTTACAATCTCTTTCACTCTATCAGAAAGCAGCCCGTCAATCGCCTTGCGGTCAGAAGCCTTTAAAGCAACTAAAAATGACTGAAAATTATCATCATAAAGTTCAACTTTCTCCTTGCTAATAGTTGCCGACTGTTCTTTCTTTTGCGATTTCTCAACTTGTAACCCTACTACTTTCTGTGCGAACATCAACTGTCCACCTATGATAGCAAGGCCTAAAAATAATTTTCTCATACAATCCATTTTGTTATTAGTAAAATAAGTGATGGAAGATACGAAAATCAGACCAGTTCCAAAAATTTCATAGTATCCACATTATCCGCATAGGTATCAAGAGCTGGACTCTGCGCTTCACCAAAAGAAATGGAATCTAATCCCAATTCTTCTTTAGCAACAACACACTGTATATTTTCTTCGTTTTCAGCAATAAACCCTTTAACATCATCCAAAGATTCGTATCTGCTAAAATTAATCACCGAAAGCGGGCTGAACAGCTTATCATCCTCCTTCAGCATGACAAAATTATTATCCCAGAACTTATCCTGATTCAACAAATAAACGGCTCTGTTATAATCATAATTGTTTGCATATTTGTTATGATTGATGATATCCTGAAAATTTAGAAAATTTTCAAACAATCTGTCAATCACAAAATCCTGAGGAATAAAAATTCTGGTGACATTTCTGCAGCCTAATCCAAAATACTGGAAAATATCTTTTGCCAGAAGCTGAAGATCTTCATCTGACTCACCACCCTTTAACACAGCAATCGAAGTTCTGTTCTTACGGATAATACTTAACCGATTTTTAAAATAATATTCAAGATATCTCGCCGTATTGTTGCTACCTGTAGCAATAACGGCGTCAAAATTCTCTAATTTTTCTACAAATTCAAATTCCACATTTTCATCAGAAAAAGCTTTCCATTTATTCAACAAAAAGGGAATCATATATTTGTCTTTTGAAGACAATTTAATCACTGGAATGTGGTTACTCAATACTACAGAAATCACATCATGCAAGCCTACTAAAGGTATATTTCCAGCCAAAATCAACCCTACTCTCTTGGAGATCTTAGAGATTGAATAATTTTTAAGCCAGTCTTTAATATTTTCTTCAGTCAGTAGATCAGCCCACTGCTGAAAGGCAAATTTCTGATTATCAACAGTAAACCACGGATTCTCTATTTCAGATTTTCTCAATAATAATTCAATATTAAGATCATCTTCATTGTAATCTACTGATTTCTTAGCTAAAAACGCTTTTATATAATCACTTAACTCAATAAGTCCTAAAACTTGATTTTCGATATTCATAATTACTTTAAAATTGGGGAATATTTTGTAATTTTGTGCAAATTTAAAAAAAATTAGCGATGGCTATTAAAATAACTGATGAATGCATTAACTGTGGGGCTTGCGAACCGGAATGCCCAAACAATGCAATATATGAAGGAGCCGTAGACTGGAAAGCTTCGGAAGGAACTAGTCTTCAGGGTACTATAACACTACCTTCGGGACTTACTGTAGATGCTGATGCATCCCAAGAACCTGTAAGTGATGATGTATATTTCATTGTAACTGATAAATGTACAGAATGTAAAGGATTCCATGAGGAGCCACAATGTGCGGCCGTATGTCCTGTAGACTGCTGTGTGCCGGATGAAGATCATGTAGAATCAGAAGAAGCTCTGCTTAATAAAAAAGCATTCTTACACGGCGAATAAAAAAAACACCGTCTCATGCTCTATGAGGCGGATTTTTTTGACCAAAAGCTAAATAATTTTATAGAAAATCAAAATAAAGCTGAAAGAATTACGAAATTTCAACAGCAACCAAAAAATAAAAATATGAACAAAAAGCACAACTTCAGCGCAGGACCATGTATTTTACCACAGGAAGTATTTGAAAAATCGGCACAGGCAATCTTAGATTTTAATGGTATTGGATTATCGCTTCTTGAGATTTCTCACAGAAGTAAGGATTTCGTTGCCGTAATGGATGAAGCACGTGCAATTGTAAAAAGATTGATGAATCTTGGGGATGACTATGAAGTACTTTATCTAGGAGGAGGTGCCAGCCTGCAATTTGCTATGGTTCCTTACAACCTGATGAAAGTAGGTGGAAAAGCTGCGTACCTGGATACAGGAACCTGGGCTGCCGGAGCCATTAAAGAAGCAAAAAAATTAGGTTCAGTAGATGTAGTAGGCTCTTCAAAAGAAGAGAACTATTCTTTTATCCCTAAAAATTATAGTGTTGGTTCAGATTATGATTATTTTCACTGTACATCCAACAACACGATCTATGGAACTCAGATGAAGACTTTTCCGGAAGTAGATACATTGATGGTTTGTGATATGAGTTCTGATATTTTTTCCAGACAACTGGATTTTTCTAAATTTGACTTAATCTATGCCGGAGCTCAGAAGAATATGGGACCTGCAGGAGTTACGTTAGTAGTCATTAAAAAAGAGATTCTTGGTAAAACAGGAAGAGAAAATATGTTATCCATACTGGATTATTCCCAACATATTTCTAAAGAGTCTATGTACAATACGCCACCTGTATTTCCTGTATATGCATCTCTACTGACACTTCAATACCTTGAAAACAATGGGGGTATTGCAGGCGCTGAAAAAAGAAATGAGGCTAAAGCAAAGCTGTTATATGATGAGATTGACAGCAATCCTTTATTTGAGACATTCTGTGTTAAAGAAGATCGTTCTCTGATGAATGTATCTTTCAAAATTACAGATGAAAGTAAAAAAGAAGAATTCGACAATGCATGGAAAGCTGCTGGAATCAGTGGTTTAAACGGGCACAGAAGTTTAGGCGGATACAGAGCCAGTCTATACAATGCTTTACCGATTGAAAGCGTGCAGGTTTTAGTGGATGTAATGAAGTCGATAAAATAGCTTATATTAGGCGACCGAAAAAAATAAAAAGATATCAGACAAAAGATATCAGACAACAGACCTCAAGGTTTAACTTCTGACATCTTATATCTAACATCTATAATAAAATAACACATGAAAGTTTTAGCAAACGATGGAATTTCAAAATCAGGAGAACAGGCTTTAAAAGAAGCCGGAATTGAAATCCTGGACAATAGAGTGGCTCAAGATCACGTTATTAATTTTATCAACGATAATAATGTGGACGTTCTTCTCGTAAGAAGTGCAACAAAAGTGAAGCAAGATCTGATTGATGCCTGTCCTGGTCTTAAAATCATTGGAAGAGGCGGTATTGGAATGGATAATATCGATGTTGATTATGCAAAGGCTAAGGGAATTAAAGTAATCAATACTCCCAATGCATCATCAAAATCAGTTGCAGAACTGGTATTCGGACACTTCTTTTCATTAGCAAGATTCCTTCATGAATCTAACAGGCTGATGCCTTTAGAAGGAGAAACCCATTTTAATGCCATGAAAAAATCATTCAGTAATGCGTATGAACTTTCAGGAAAAACATTAGGAGTAATCGGCTTTGGAAGTATTGGCCAGGAAGTTATAAAAATAGGAATTGCTTTGGGAATGAAAGTAAAAGTCCTGACAAAAAACCCAAAAACTAAAGTTCTTAGTCTGAACTTTTTTGACGGGCAGTCAGTCAACTTTGAAATTACTTCTACCAATGACATGGATGCT
Source organism: uncultured Chryseobacterium sp. (assembly GCA_963518055.1). GTDB lineage: Bacteria > Bacteroidota > Bacteroidia > Flavobacteriales > Weeksellaceae > Chryseobacterium. The sequence continues at coordinate 51,420 of CAUQIC010000004.1, read as the reverse complement.
TTTCTTACAGATACGGATTTCATCAGTATCAATACACCAAAAACGAATGAGTATATTATAGACACCCCTCAGTTTGAAAAAATGAAAGATGGGGTCTATATCGTAAATACTGCAAGAGGTGGAGTCATCAATGAAGTAACACTGATTGATTTTATCGATTCAGGAAAAGTAGCCGGAGCGGCGTTGGATGTTTTTGAAAACGAACCTACCCCGGAACTTCCTCTATTGATGAATCCGGCATTGTCCCTTTCCCCTCATGTAGGAGGAAATACCGTGGACGCGCAAGAAAAAATCGGTATTGAACTTGCAGAACAAATTATTAAGCTACAAAAAGAAACTATAAGATAAATATGCCTGTTTTTAAACCTTTCCGTGGAATAAGACCTCATAGAGACATTGAGAGCACTTTCCCTACCCATCCACTGGATAATTTCACCCAGGAAGAAATTGCTGAAAAGGCTCAAGTCGAAAATACTTACATCAACATGATCAAACCATATGTTGTAAGTAAATCTAAAGATATTGACCGGAACTTGCGAAAGATCCGCTCTACATTTGAAGAACTTCTGGACGAAAAAAAATTAGTTCAGGACAATTCAGCCTATTATCTTTATGAACAGATATACCCCAACAAACAAATTTTCAGGGGACTTCTCGGCTTAGCAAGTATTGAAGATTTCTGGAGTGGGAAAATTAAAAGGCACGAAAGTACCATCCCTCAGAAAAAAGAAAAACTGGCTCATTACCTTGAAAAAGTTAACCTTCAGGCTGAACCTGTATTATTAACCTATCCTGCCAACTCAAAAATTGAGTTACTGATGAACCATGAGGAAAAAAATGTTCCCATTTTCAACCATACAGATTCAATCGGTATCAGACATAAAATATGGAGAATAGATAATCGTCTGAAGCTGCAGCAGTTTAAAGAAGTTATCGATCAGATCGATTCATTTTATATCGCAGACGGTCATCATAGAATAGGATCCACAGCATTAAATGCCAAACATCATAAGGAGAAAAACAAAAGACATAACGGAACAGAGCTTTACAACTTTGTATACAGTTTCATTGTTTCAAACCAATCGATTAAAATTCACGATTATAATAGAATCTTACACGATCTGAACGGTATTTCTACTGAAGAATTCCTGAAGCAGCTGGATCATTATTTTCTGATTCACGAAAAAGGAGAAACCCCTTATTTCCCTTCTCAGAAATTCCACATTTCGATGTATATGGATGGTAAGTTTTATTCTCTACATGTAAAACATGACCTCCGATCTAAAGAAATGTCTCTTGATAATCTGGACCACCACCTTTTAGACAAATATATTTTTAAAAATATCTTAAAAATTGAAGATCCTGATAGCTCTGAGCAAATCTCTTATGTAAAAGGAACTTCTAACCTTAACGGAATTAATATTTTAAAAGAAAAGATAGACAGTGGTGAAGGCAAAGTCGGTTTTGGAATCTATCCTGTGAGTTTTAATGATATGATTAAAATTTCGGATTTAAAACTAAGTATGCCTCCGAAATGTACATTTATTGAGCCAAAATTGATTACAGCACTCTTAATGTACGACATGAAACCTTAATAAATTCTTATTTTTTTCCTAATTTTATCATCGGAAAAAGAAAGGTAAATAAAAAATGAAAAAAATATTCATTATACTTCCACTCTTTTTGAGTGGATTTTTATTTTCTCAAAAAAAGCCCCAGAAAAAATCAGCCGGTAAAACAGCAATTCCTGTAAAATTAAATTATCACAAAGAATTTGAAAAGATTGCAGATGAGATTATGACGAATGGGAAAGCGTATGACAATCTTGGAGAACTCACGAAAGGGATAGGGCCTCGTTTCAGTGCAACCCCCGGCTATGCAAAAGCAGTAGAATGGGCAGAAAAAAAATTCAAGGACATTGGTATTAACATGATCTGGAGGCAAGAAGCCAAAGCCCCTGTCTGGATTAGGGGAAAAGAATCTTTACAGATAAAATCAGGGAATGGAGACTGGAAAAACATCAAAATGCTTTCTTTTGGAAACTCTGAAGGAACAGGTGGAAAAGACCTGGTGGGTGAAATTGTTTTAATTAACTCCACTTCAGAGCTTAATGCAATGTCAATAGGTCAGTTAAAAGACAAAATAGTTTTTGTGAATGTTCCTATGGATCCAAAAATCATCAATACAAGTGATTCCTATTTACAGGCTGCAAAATCAAAATTAATTTCGGCTTCTGTCATTGCTAAAACAGGTGCAAAAGCATTAATTATAAGATCATTAACAACAGCTAATGATGATACCCCCCATGCCAAAATGATTTATTACGAACCGGATGATAAAGTAAAAATTCCAGCTTTATCAATAGGGGTAAGATCTGCGGATGAATTAGAAAAAATAATAAAAAAGCAAAAAGTCACCGCCAAAATTAATATGACTGCCGAGTCAAAAGGCGACACCACCAATCCAAATATCATTGCTGAGATTCAAGGTAAAAAAGATTCTAAAGTGATTGTTCTAGGGGCTCAGCTTGATTCGTGGGATATTGGCGAAGGGGCGATTGATGATGGTACAGGAGTGGTTCAATGTATCGAAGTTTTAAGAACACTGAAAGCTCTTGAATATGAGAACAATCACACGATTCGGGTAGTCTTATATGCAAACAGTGAAAACGGAGGACAAGGTCGGGAGATGTATGCCGCTTATGTAAAAAAGAGAGAGGAAAAACATGTATTTGCTTTAGGTACTGATGCAGGCGGTTATTCTCCCAGAGGATTTTCTTTAGACATGTCTCCCCAAAGAAGAAGATTGATTTATCCATGGAAAGAATACTTTCTTCCTTATGGTGTCTATGATTTTGACCAGACAGAGGCAATTCAGGATATTTCCCCTTTAAAAAAGCTGGACATTCCTTTAGCAGAGCTTGTTGTAGATACACAAAGATATTTTGACTACCATCATTCCGAACAGGACACTTTCGATAAAGTGAATAAAAGAGAACTTTTGCTGGGAGCTGCAGCAATGACCCAATTAATTTTTATGATTGATAAAAACTGGTAATATGAAAAGGATAGCAAATCTATCATTATTGATTTTAGGAGTGACTTTCTTATCCGGTCAGACCAAAGAAGACTCTATACAATTCAAAAGAATATCTACAGAAATCTTAAATAACGGAAAAGGATACAACGAGCTAAAAGAGCTCACCAAAAATATTGGTAATCGACTAAGCGGATCTGAAGCCTATGAAAAGTCCGTCAAATGGGCAGAGCAAAAGCTTCGCGATGCCGGAGCCGATAAAGTATGGCTTCAGGAAGTTATGATTCCTGTTTGGGTGAGAGGTAAAGAATCTTTACATATCAAAACCTCCAATGGCAGCTGGAAAAGCCTTAAAATGCTTTCTTTGGGGAACTCTGAAGGTACCAATGGAAAAGATATTTCCGGCGAGATCATTATGGTAAAATCTATGGAAGAATATGATCAACTTCCTGCAGAAAAGGTAAAAGATAAAATTGTATTCTTTAATTATCCATTTAATCAGGAAAATGTTCAGACCTTCATTTCATATCGAGAGGCAGGAGCTTATAGACGGACAGCCGCTTCTTTAACGGGTAAAAAAGGAGGAAAATTTGCTATTATCCGTTCCTTATCATCTGCTTTTGATGACGTTCCTCACACAGGTAATATGCGATATGACGAAAACATTTCCAAAGTTCCGGCTATAACCATTGGAAATACATCAGCAGATGAATTAGAAGCTGTATTAAAGAATCAGAAAGTCATAGCAAAACTCAATTCCCATTGTGGAATGAAAGGCGAGAAACTCTCCCACTCCGTTATGGGTGAAATAACCGGTAAAAAAGATCAAAGTGTTATTGTTGTCGGTGGCCACCTTGATTCCTGGGATGTAGGCGAAGGGGCTCATGATGACGGGGCAGGAATCGTTCAAAGTATTGAAGTATTACGAACCTTTAAAAAGCTGGGATTACAAAATAACCATACCATAAGAGCGGTTTGTTTTGCGAATGAAGAGAACGGAACAAAGGGAGGCAAACAATATGGTAAAACGGCCAAAGAAAAGAATGAAAAACATCTTTTTGCTATAGAATCTGATGCCGGAGGCTTTTCTCCACGTGGAATATCTCTGGAAATGGATAATACCCAACGAAACCAGATTAAAAGCTGGGGGCCTCTCTTTTTACCTTATGGAGTTTATAACTTTGAAGGAAAATATTCAGGATCAGACATCGCACCACTTCATGAAATGGGAGTACCTACAGCAGAGCTTGTCCCCGATCCACAGCGTTATTTCGACATCCACCATACCGAAGAAGACACTTTTGAAAAAGTCAACCGAAGAGAACTCTTACTAGGTTCTGCGGTAATGACACAACTTATTTATATGATTGATAAAAATTGGTAACAATGAAAAAAATATTAGGAACTTCCTTATTACTTTTTGGGATGGCAGCATTTGGCCAAACGAAAGAAGATTCTATCCAGTTCAAAAAGATCTCAACGGAGATTTTAAACAATGGAAAAAGTTATAATGAATTACGGGAACTTACAAAAAATATAGGTCACCGTTTAAGCGGATCTGAAGCTTATGAAAAATCCGTCAAATGGGCAGAACAAAAACTTCGTGATGCCGGAGCCGATAAAGTATGGCTTCAGGAAGTTATGATTCCTGTTTGGGTGAGAGGTAAAGAATCTTTACATATCAAAACCTCCAATGGCAGCTGGAAAAGCCTTAAAATGCTTTCTTTGGGGAACTCTGAAGGTACCAATGGAAAAGATATTTCCGGCGAGATCATTATGGTAAAATCTATGGAAGAATATGATCAACTTCCTGCAGAAAAGGTAAAAGATAAAATTGTATTCTTCAACTATGCTTTTAATCAATCTTTTATAGAAACTTTTAAAGGATATGGTGATGCTGCAAAATATCGTACAACAGCCGCTTCTTTAACAGCTAAAAAAGGAGGAAAATTTGCCATTATCCGCTCTTTATCTTCAGCTTTCGATGATGTTCCGCATACAGGAGCTATGCGTTATGAAGAAAATGTTTCTAAAATACCTGCTGTTGCTATCGGAAGTACTACTGCAAATGAATTGGAAGCATTATTAAAGAGCCAAAAAATTACGGCAAAGCTTAATTCAAATTGCGGGATGAAAGGAGATCAACTCTCCCATTCTGTCATTGGTGAAATCACCGGAAAAAAAGACAACAGTGTCATTGTTGTGGGGGGCCACCTTGATTCCTGGGATGTAGGTGAAGGAGCTCACGATGACGGAGCTGGAATTGTACAAAGTATTGAAGTTCTGAGAACTTTCAAAAAATTAGGAATCCAAAACAATCATACGATAAGAGTGGTTTGTTTTGCTAATGAGGAAAATGGAGTGAAAGGGGGAATTCAATATGGAAAAACGGCCAAAGAAAAGAATGAAAAACATCTTTTCGCCATAGAAACTGATGCCGGAGGTTTTGCACCGAGAGGTATTGCTCTTGATATGGATAATGCCAAAAGAAAACAGATTCAAAGCTGGTCAAGCTTATTTCTGCCTTATGGAGTCTATAATTTTGAAGAAAGATTCTCAGGTACAGATCTATACCCGCTTCACGATATGGGAGTTCCTGCTGCTGAGCTGATGCCGGATTCGCAACGTTATTTCGATATCCACCACACAGAAGAAGATACTTTTGAAAAAGTAAACAGAAGAGAGCTTTTATTAGGAGCTACAGCTTTGACACAGATCATTTATATGGTTGACAAAAACTGGTAATAAATATGAAACCGCTTTTAAAAAGCGGTTTTCTTTTTTTATAATATACATGCAATTAATAACAACTGATATTTTTAAAGCTTTCTCCCTTTAGTCTTATTCTTGTACAGAAAGTTCCTCCACAAAAAGGTTTTCCATGCATGATACAATCCTCCTCCCGACTCCCAATTAACATCAAACTTCCCTCCTTCCCATGCATACCCAGGTATTGCTATTTTCGAATGAAACATAGGTAGATTGTCTTTAACCTGTACAAAATAATCAGCATCAAGATTTGATTTTCTATACTATTGAATTTCTATTATGGTTTCTTTTTTAAATGCTCTGAAAATATAAAGGCTGACCTCATAGAGATCATGATATTCCCTGTTGAGTAATTCAACCGCAGAGTCTAAGTCCAGCAGCTCTTTTGAATTATTTATTATTTGTCTGGAGTTGTTTTGTTCATCCCTGTTATTTCCTTTAAACTCATTAAAATCAGATACAATATAATAAATAGTACCGGTTATTCTTTTCCGGCAATATAGTTTTACCAGCTTGAGAAGACCGTCTACAGAAGATTCGATCTCTACTTTCAAATCAATATGTTGCATATCTTTAAAAGATTTTTTTTCTATCCTATTTTTTCCTAAAATAATCTTAGAATTAAAAATTTCTTTTTTTGTTAAAATACAATTTATTCTTATTATTTGATGATTTTCTCATCGTTTAAGGAAATAATTCACTTATCGAGTTAAAAAACAACCCCTTATACCTGTTAATAATAAAGCGTTAATCGTAAAATTATCACTTTGGCATGATATTGGCATTTACTTTTTCGAGAAAAAATTATAAAAAAGCACTAAGGATGAGAAAAAAGGTTTTCTGTGGATTTTCAGTTTTCCACTGATTTCAAGTTCATATTGATGTATATGAATCCTTTTTTTTCTACGATGCCGTAACAGATACGGGAAACGTGATTAATTAACCCTCGGTTAATTCTTCACAGCAGTTTTATGCACCGTATCTAACTGGTATCATCAACCCTCGAATCATTTAGCCATGATTCTAAAAATTGTTTATCTATTCCGGGTTTTTAATCCGGTATAATAATATTATATAAACCGCAAAGCTATCGCGAACCTTAGCCCAGTAAGAGAATATGCCATTCTTTTTACCGTGATAAGTGTGTTGGTTTATGTTATCAAATTAATTAATGTATAACCCTTAAAATGTTAGTAATGATGAGAGCCTTTTTTGAAATGATTTTTAAGAGAAATGAAGACGCTGCAAAAATGCATATCTGGAGCCTATTGTTGGTGTTGAGTTTTGCTGCCTTTTCTGTATTGGTATACAGCTCAAAACCTAGTTTAAACAGCTTAATAATATATCTGACCGCATTTGCCGCTTATATTGGCTTTGGTCTTGTATTCATCAGCTCCTTAGCCGGAACGACTATGAAAAAGAGATCTGGTAGAAACGTATAACCTTTAATCTTTATTTTACTGAAAAACCGCCCTTTTGGGGCGGTTTTTTTGATAATAACTTCTTATTATCGCATCGTACAAAATCTATTCTTTATTCTTTATTCTTTATTCTTTATTCTTTATTCTTTATTCTTTATTCTTTAAACATATCTTTCATGATTTTATCAAGTATCCTTTCCGTCTGATCTTCAATCATTTTTTCAGACTTTTGAACTAATTTCATTCTGAAAGGATCACAACAGGTCTTTATTCCAAACCCTTCCTCTGTTTTTACAAATTCCGGATGCTTAGCATGTTCTTCACATACTTCTGATTCAATTTCTTGTTTTATGACAGAATAATCCAAATCAAACATATTTTATATTTTAATACTTATAAGTATCTGATAAAGATAGAAGTAATAAATATGTATTGAAATCCGTATTTATACGGTATTTTTATATCAACAAAAAAAACTGCTCTTTCGAAGCAGTTTTTATCTCTAATGAATATCTTTGTCTTCAAGACCAGAAAAGATAATTCAGTTTGATTTCAGCAGTAGCTTTATAGTTTTTCAATAATTTTTCCGGGTAGAATATTGATAAGCTGTGGTCTGTATTCTTTTTCAAGAATTAAAAACTTCCAACTCTTCTGATCTTTTGAAATGGCACATGCTTTCCTATCAGCATTGATTACATAATAGTCTCCATCACTGAAATATGCCACTCTATCCTTTCCATATCTGGCCGCCAGCGTATCGGCTATCTTTTGCTTTACCGATTCTGCATCGTGAATCACTTTCCAGTCAACTTTGAACTTCATGTTAAAAGAATATTTCATTATAGAAAAATATTCTCCATCTATTAATTCAGGTTTTACAACATGATCCACTTTAAAATCCTGAATATCTATAACAAGAGCCGGATTATTGTAGGACAGATTCAGAACATTGATCATTTGTTCTCGTCCTATAGCAGCTATATATTTAGGATAAACAAAGTTCACTGCATTTTCAATATTTTTTTCTTTTATACTATTAAAAAAAACAGTAAAGTCTTTTTTCACACTCATTTCATAATCATTCTTCATAGTCTGCCCAAAGGAGAAAACTGAAAAAAGTGAAATGACACCTATGATTAATTTTATTTTCATCTCTTAGCATTAGAATCATTCACAAAAAAACCACCTCTTTACGAGGCGGTCAATATTTTAAAGATTCAATTATTTTACTTTTACAAGCTCAACATCGAAGATTAGCCAAGAGTTTGGCGGGATCACCCCTCCTGCTCCTCTTTCACCGTAAGCCATTGCAGGCGGGATCAATAATGTAGCAGTTTCTCCTTCTTTCAATAATAGAATACCTTCATCCCATCCTTTGATCACTCTCCCCATTCCAATTGGAATTTCGATAGGCTCATTTCTTTTGAATGAAGAATCAAATTCAGTACCGTCAACTAACTTACCAGCGTAGTGTACAGATACATTATCACCAGCTTTTGGAGCTTTACCCTCAGCTGTTTTTGTAATTTTATAATAAAGACCTGATTCAGTTTTTTGCATTCCGGACTTTAGGTTTTCAACTAATTTTTCCTGGTTAGCTTTGAATTCTTCTTCTTTTTTCTTTTTTTCCGCTTCTTCTTTAGCAATGAAAGCTTTATTATTTTCTGCGATTTTAGCCTTTCCTTCGTTGAAAGTTTTAGCAGCATCGTAGTTTTTATACTCATCACCCTTACCGAAAACAGAAACTTTTTCTAAAACAATATCTGTTTTAGGCTTATCCTGAGCTCCTTTCTCAACATTAGCAATTGTATCAATTACTTCAATACCTTTTACTACTTTTCCGAATATTGTATGTCTTCCGTCTAACCAAGGGGTAGCTACTTCAGTAATAAAAAACTGAGAACCGTTTGTATTAGGTCCGGAGTTCGCCATAGAAAGAATTCCTTTTCCTGTATGATGAAGGTCGTTTCTTTCATCCTCGAATTTATATCCAGGATCTCCCATTCCTGTTCCCTGAGGATCACCTCCTTGGATCATGAAATCTTTGATTACTCTGTGGAAAATAGTTCCGTCATAATAAGGAACTCCCTTAGCCTTAGCCTTGTTATCGATTTTCCCTTCTGCAAGACCAATAAAGTTGGCTACAGTTACTGGTGCTTTCTTGTCTTCAAACTTAACAATCATATTGCCTTTAGTGGTTTGAAGATTGGCATAAAGTCCGTCATTAAGACCTTCGTAAGTTTCTTTGTCTACGTTCATTTTTTTATAAATTGGGGTACAACTCATCAGCGAAATACTTGCCGCTGCCAGAATTATATTCTTGTTAAACAATTTCATTTGTTATAAAGCTTTTAATTTTATGATTAATGGGATATCGTTATCTATTTTTTTTTCGTCTCCAAAAGTTCCGTATGCTAAAGAAGACGGAACTAAAAGGGTCACTTCCTCACCATCATGTATAAAACGCAAAGCATTTTCTACCGCTTTCAATTCATCAAAGTGTCCAAATTTCGCCTCCCTCCTTTCAATCGGATGTTCATAAATTTTGGTTTGATCAAAATCATATAAATCATATGAATAAGAAATCAGGCTATTATCCGGCCTTCTTTCTCTCTGATCATACCCATCAACAGTCACCCAATAATTAAGTTGTGTAGGATAATACTTTACAGACTGGCTATTCATCCAATCCTGGATTTGCCCTCTTTCTATGGTATTGAGATTCTTCATCCTGTTTCTGGAAACATCCAGATCCTTCTGACTCAGAACACCACCTACCGGAGGATGTGTGGGCTGTGTATTTCTGTTGCAACTCAACAGGCTTATGACTGATATGAAGACTAATTTTTTCATTAACATTTGCGAAAATACACATTTCAATAATCAATTACAAAACTTGAAGAAGAAATTGACGATTATATACATGCATTGCCACATTCGTTCATTAATCTTTATGATTATTTATTTAAAATAGAAATCATCAGTACACTTTATATATAATAAAAAAGCCGGAAAATTTCCGGCTGTATATAGTTTATTTAATTAATCTTAAACTGTTTCTAATACGTGATCAACAGTTACTCTCCATCCGAATGGATCTTCAGAAAGATTGTTTTGAAGATCAACAAGGTCTTTCTTAAGGATTGCTGCATAGCTTTCTTCTGTTGATAATCTTGGAAGTTCCAATTTTTCACCTTCATATCCTAAAGCCTGGAATTCTGTAGTTACAACAGCTGTACCTACCCCCCAAACTTCTTTAAGGCTACCATTCTTCAAAGCTTCAATAACAGTTTTCACTGCTACAGGTTCTATTTTTACTTCAATTCCTCTTTTCTTTGCTAATTGGATAAAGCTATCTCTTGTCACCCCATCCAGGATTTTCTCAGAAGTTGGAGGAGTATAAATTGTATCATTAATTCTTACAAATACATTCATTGTACCACTCTCCTCGAAATATTCATGAGTAGCATCATCTGTCCAGATAATTTGCTCATATCCTTCCTCAATTGCTAATTGTGTAGGGTAAAATGAAGCGGCGTAGTTCCCGGCTGCTTTAGCGGAACCAACACCTCCGTTTGCTGCTCTTGAATAATGGTCAGAAATTTTTACAGAAACCGGCTCTGCATAATAACTCTTTGCAGGGGTAGCTACAATAGCAAACATATATTTATTAGCAACTCTTGCTTTCAAAGCTTCTTCTGTAGCAAAAATTAACGGTCTGATATATAATGACATTCCTTCACCTTGAGGGATCCAGTCTCTGTCGATATCTACTAATGCTTTTAATCCATCTAAAAACATTTCTTCAGTTACTTCAGGCATAGCAAGACGCTTTGCTGATTTATTGATACGTTCAAAATTCTTTTCAGGCCTGAAAAGGAAAACCTGCCCATCTTTGTCTTTATAGGCTTTCATACCTTCAAAACAAGCTTGTCCGTAGTTTACCCCCATCATAGCAGGTGTAAATGGAATCGGACCATAAGGAACTAATTTTACATCACCCCACTTTCCATTTTCATACTCGCATATGATCATATGATCAATGAAAGTACTGCCAAATGAAAAATTGTTCGGGTCGAATGTAGAAATTCTGGAGTTTTCAGTTTTTTGAATTATCATTTTTTAAAATTTTTACGATGTTCTACAAATTTAACATAATTTTCTAAATATAAAAATTTTAGAGTAAATTTGACAAAAAAATAGCTTGAAAAGAGAAATTAAGACCACAAACGACGGGAGTAAAACATTGTTTATCAATGATTTAAATGAAAACTACCACTCTCACCATGGAGCTCTACAGGAAGCAGAACATGTGTTTATCAAAAACGGACTAAATACTATAAATGATTACGAAATTAATATTCTAGAACTCGGTTTTGGAACAGGTTTGAATGTTTTAGTGACAATTAATGAATATTTAAAAACTGACAAAAATCATGTCATTAATTATTTTTCACTAGAAAAGTACCCCATAAATGAATCCGAAATTAATGATTTGGCCTATTTTGAACTTTTTGATAACCCGGAGTTCAAAAATATTTATCAGAAAATTCATCTGGCAGATTGGGAAAAGTCAGTTGAAATCATTAGTGGTTTTAACTTAAAAAAGATAGAATGTGACTTTTTCGACCTAAAGAACATCGATTTGCCCAAAATCAATCTTGTGTATTTCGACTGCTTCGGGGCGAGAGTACAGCCAGACCTCTGGGAAAAACCCCTTTTCGAACTGGTTTCTGACAAAATGGCCATTAACGGATTATTAACCACCTACTCTTCTAAAGGAAGCGTAAGAAGAATCCTGCAGGAGCTCAACTTCCAGGTGGAAAAAAAACAGGGACCTCCGGGGAAAAGAGAGATGATAAATGCGGTAAAACTATAGGTTGTCGTAGTTTTCCAATTTTGCTTTTCATAATTTCACCTCTTCTCCTCATAAAAAATTCTTACCTTAGCTATACAAAATATTATACCTTATATATATGATAGACAAGATCAACATTAGAGTCTATGCTTGTGCGGTAAAGGACAAAAAGGTCCTGACTTTGTTTGAAGAATATGCCGGTGAACCTTTAATGAAATTCCCGGGTGGTGGATTGGAATATGGTGAAGGAGTTCTGGAATGCCTACACCGCGAATTTGATGAAGAACTGAATGTAAAGGTAGAAGTTGTGGAACATTTTTATACTCAGGAAAATTTCCTGGTTTCCCGATTCAGAGAGAATGAGCAACTTCTTACTATATATTATATTGTTAATATTATCAATGAAGAAGACTTTCTGATTTTGGATCCCTGCATTGAAAAGACAGAATGGATTGAGATTAACAGATCCGACAACCCATTTCCTCTTCCGGTTGATAAAATAGTATTCGATAAATTAAAAGAAAAGTTTCTGTAATTACAGAAACTTTTTTTTATATCTAAAGAGAAAATTTTCAAGCAAATATCGTTTCATTTAATTATTTCAAAATATTGTGAATAAAAACACTTATTTTTATGTTGTAAAAACAATTTTATGAAAAACAATTTTAACATAAGGACATATGCCTGTGTTATTAGAAACAACTCCGTACTCACCTTGTTTGAAAGATATATGGGAAAAACCCTCCTTAAGTTTCCCGGAGGAGGCCTAGAATTAGGGGAAAGTTTGATAGAATGTCTTCACAGAGAATTTGACGAGGAGTTAAATGTAAAAATCAGAATTCTGGAACATTTATATACCCAAGATCATATTATTACTTCTCACTTCAAAGACGGCAAACAACTCTTGTCTATCTATTACGTAGCAAAAATTATGAATGAAGAAAGTATGAGAATTAAAGATCATGGTATTGAAAAAGCAGAATGGCTGCCCATCAATATCAGGAATAATCCTTTTTCTCTAGTCGCAGATCAGATTGCCTTTGATAAATTAAAAGAAAAATACCTGTAAAATTCTTACAGGTATTTTATTTTATTTTTTGATTTTGAAATCATTTGCTCCCGGATAAGGTTGCAGATACCCTGAATTCCAGTTAGACTGAAGTAATGATTCTACAAACTCATCTGTTCTGTTTTTATGAGGGTCATACTGTTCTTTCAGATCAATATCTGCCATTTTTCCTTTTACATTCCACCAGAATGCACTCCACCCTCCTCTCAATTCTTTGATAATTTCATAGACATTTTTACCGGTCGCTCTATTCATTAGTTTTGCAAAAACCTGTCCTTCAGTAGTTGTAAGATCTCTTAGTTGTTTTTCATATTGATCAGCAAGCATATTTTGTCTTTCTCTTACAAATTTCCTTTTAGCTTTGCTATCCATATCATTCATATCCTTCTGAATATCTCTATACTGCTGCAGTGCGGTTACGAATAAAGGATACACCCGATATAATTTCTTGTTAAGAAAATAATAGTAATTCTTATCCAGTTGATTGTTGAATCTCGGCTTATTAACCAAAACCAACTCATCTAATTCCACTACAGGCTCGCCGTTGATTTCGTAAATCTTCACTTTTTGCTGTTCGTCGTAATAATATTTATTACCGAATTCATCTACTTTCAGAGATTCTGGTGGATATTGGTTGAGAGGTTTCGCCACAATAGAATCTTTCTGACCAAAAACACCGACTCCAAAAAAGAAGAGAAAAAGGCAGATAATCTTACTAAAATTCATTATTTTTACACTTATAAGAACAAAAATTAAACGCAAAAATCATTCCTTTTTATGAAATTTGAAAAGAAATCTTTGAAATTTTTAGAAAAATATTTAAACACATCATCTCCAACAGGTTACGAACACAAAGGACAGGAAGTCTGGATGGACTATATCAAGCCTTATGTTGACAAAATAGAAGTAGATCATTATGGAACATGCTATGGTATAATTAATCCCGAAGCTGAATTTAAAGTAGTGATTGAAGCACACGCAGATGAAATCTCATGGTATGTAAACTATATTACGGATGACGGATTAATCTATGTAATCAGAAACGGTGGTTCTGATCAGACTATAGCCCCATCAAAAGTAGTGCATATTCATGGAGAAAACGGAATTGTAAAAGGAGTATTCGGATGGCCGGCTATTCATACCAGAACAAACCAAAATGAGCCTACTCCGAAAATTGAAAATATTTTCATTGACTGTGGGGCTACTTCCAAAAAAGAGGTTGAAGAAATGGGAATCTTTGTAGGATGTATGATCACTTATCCTGATGAGTTCTTCGAAATGAATGACAGATATTTTGTATGCAGAGCTCTGGATAACAGAATCGGTGGTTTTATGATTGCTGAAGTCGCAAGACTTTTAAAGGAGAATAAAAAAACGATCCCATTTGGTCTTTATATTACCAATTCTGTTCAGGAAGAGGTAGGTTTGTACGGAGCAGATATGATTGCTGACACTATAAAGCCCAATATCGCCATAGTAACTGATGTTACTCACGACACCACTACTCCAATGATTGAGAAAAAGAAAGAAGGAGACCAAAAATGTGGTGACGGACCGGTAGTATTCTTCGCACCAAGTGTTCATCACACAATCAGGGAGTTGATTATTGATACGGCCAAAGCAAAAAAGATCCCTTATCAGAGAGCGGCCGCAAGCAGAGCTACAGGGACAGACACGGATGCTTTCGCCCATTCTAACGGAGGTGTACCAAGTGCTTTGATTTCCTTACCTTTGCGTTATATGCATACAACGGTAGAAATGGTTTCTAAAGAAGACGTAGGAAATGTTATTAAACTAATTTATGAAACCGTTCTGAAGATCAAGCCGGAAATGAAACTGAAGTATCATTAATAGAAGAAAGAACAAAGAGTAGAGAGAAAAGATTTAAAGCTATGAATTATTAAACATCGAGTGTCTTTATTCTTTTCTCTTTATTCTACCATCTAATATTAAGTAAAAAGTAAAAATGAAAACGAAGCTTATTGCTCCATCCCTTTTATCTGCAGACTTTGGGAATCTGCAAAGAGATATTGAAATGTTAAACAGATCTCAGGCCGACTGGTTCCATATTGATGTTATGGACGGAAGATTTGTACCTAATATTTCATTTGGTTTTCCTGTGATGAAAACTGTTCAGCAACATGCAAAGAAATTTGTTGATGTACACTTAATGATCGTTGAACCGGATAAGTACGTTGATGAATTTATCAACCATGGCGCAGATCTTATTTCAGTACATTATGAAGCCTGTACTCATTTGCACAGAACCATTCATCATATTCAAAGTAAAGGAGTGAAAGCAGGGGTTGTTTTAAACCCATCCACACCGGTTTTAATGCTTGAAGACATTATTGCGGATGTAGATCTTGTATTATTAATGAGTGTAAATCCAGGATTTGGAGGTCAGAAATTCATTGAAAATACCTATAAAAAAATCGCTGAAACCAAAGACTTAATTTTAAGCAATAATTCAACCGCTCTTATCGAGATAGACGGAGGGGTAAATCTGGAGAATGCTTCAAAACTTTTTGAAGCCGGAGCAGATGTTTTGGTTGCCGGAAATGCAGTATTTTCTGCGGAAAGTCCGGAAAGAACCATTGAGCTTTTAAAAATTTAAAAATTATTTCCAGCTATATCGAAAAAAAGGCAGCTCCATTGGGAGCTGCCTTTTTCTCGTTAAGATTTAAATCTTCCTGGTTATTATTTTTTGAATATTATCTTAGTGCTTACAATTGCTTCTTACAGCAACTCAAAGTTCCGAATAAAACACCTGATATGAATCCGTAGAAATACGGAATTTTACGCACACGTATTTTCACCTACCCCATTTATATTTCCTTATTCCAAATGCAGGCACAAACAACCAGAGTAATACTGATTATAGAAAAAAAACTTCTGATATTGTTTAGAAGATTCCATTTATTTTCAAAATTATCACGCATTTGTTTGAGTACTTCAGCGGGAGATCCCATAATATCAAATTTGTCAAGAACATCATTCATCGGGACATTCCCTACTACGGTCACTCCAAAGACACCCACCAGATAAGACAATGTTCCCAATAAAAGGAATATAAAAGCGGGTTGCTGTCCACGAAATACAAAAGTACATACAGGGAGAAGGATTACCACTCCCATGAAACTCATAAAAAATAAAGGATTAAGAATTTCCCGATTAATACTTTGCATTGATTTTAGATATTCCGCATCGGATAACTTTCCCAGTCCCAGCACAACGGAACATGAATAAGCATAGAATAGGCCTGCTATCAGAGCTGTAAGTACTGTTGTAACAATTAGTAATAAGGTTGCCATTTTCATATAATTGGATTGATGGTTACTAGAGTATAATCAAGGTTTGATCCGGGGTCGTTGATTTTACATTTAAAATTACAACAATTTAGTATGTAATAGTTTAGTACTTTCATTTTTTTGCTAAAGAACAAAACCTTGAAGCAAAAATTAATTACAAAATCTTAAAAATAGGTATTCTTTACTTATATTTAACAGTAAAAAATAAACATGAAAAACAAACTGTTTAAAGCAGTTTTCCTCGGATTAATACTATCAATATACAGCATCGATATAAAAGCCCAGTCCATCAATAATGAAAAGAAAATGGAATGGTTTAAGAATGCTAAACTAGGAATTTTTATTCATTGGGGAATTTATTCTGTTAATGGCATTTCCGAATCCTGGTCATTTTTCAATAATTATATCAATCATGAAAATTATATGAAGCAGCTGAACGGGTTTTCAGCTTCGAAATATCAACCAAAACAATGGGTTGAGCTGATCAAAGAATCCGGAGCAAAATATGCTGTGATCACTACAAAACATCATGACGGAGTTTCTTTATGGAGTTCCAAAGCCGAAAAAGCAATTACCATCCCCAATCATTCTTCGGCAAAAAAAGATGTTTTAACTCCTTTTGTATCTGCTCTTAAAAATTCAGGTTTGAAAACCGGACTTTATTTCTCGCTTCCGGATTGGAGCCATCCGTACTATGATATTAATACAAGGACAAAAAAAAGATATGAAATAAAAAGTAATCCCGCTCGATGGAAAAATTTCGTTAATTATTATCAAACCCAATTGAACGAACTTTCTTCTCAATATAATCCGGATCTTTTATGGTTTGATGGAGACTGGGAACATTCTTCAGAAGAATGGCAAGCTCCCCGGACATTAAGTCTCTTAAAAAAATATAATTCAAATATTATTATTAATTCAAGACTTAATAATCATGGAGACTATGAAACCCCCGAACAAGGCATTCCGGTGGTTGCCCCACAAGCTTCCTATTGGGAGCTTTGCTATACGATGAATGATTCATGGGGATATCAGCCTTATGACACTCATTACAAAACACCTAATATGATTGTTCGAACGCTTGCTGATGTAGTCAGTATGGGAGGCAATCTATTATTGGATATGGGCCCTGAATCTGACGGGAATATTCCGGAAAAGCAAATTGAGATCTTAAAAAACCTCGGACGATGGACCTCAAAGAATAAAAAAGCAATCTATGAAACTGACCGCGGGCTTCCTTTTGAAAACTATAAAGGAAAATCTGCATTCTCTGCTTCAAAAAAAACAGTATTCCTATACCTGGAAGAAGCTAAAGATTTTACAAAAATCTATGGATTGGCAACAAAACCCAGTTCGGTAAAAATGATAGGTGATGATCAGGCCGTCATCAGTATGGATTATAATAAAGAAAAAAATCTGACACTTCATTTTTCAAAAGTAAAATTTGATAAAGATGTCAGTGTTATAGAGCTTACCTTTGACACGCCTCCTGTGTTTCTAAAAGGTTTTAAGGAAGAGGAACGTACTTTAACAGAATTACTCGAAAATAAAAACACTAAAATTGCGGTATACGACATTGCCAATGCTTTACACCATGGCAATAATATCGTGACCAATTCCGGGCTTACCAGCGACGGGCTTAATATGACAATTCAGAAAACCACCAAGGCTAATCCCGAAACCATTGATTGGATTAGTAAACACGCTGAAGCTCTTTTTGAAACCGGTCAGGGATTACCGGAAGGACATTACCCCGGAATGAGTGCACTTTCAAAAGACAGGCAAACCCTTTATCTTTTTGTAGAAGGTATTCCTACGGGACCGGTTGCTTTAAAAGGTATAAAAAATGACATTGCAAGAATCAGAATTGTAGGTGAAGGTACTTTACTGGATCATACCATTTACAACAAACTTTACTGGAGTGACAGACCGGGCATCATCTATATTGACACTCCCGGCGAAAGACTTGATAAAAATATGACAGTCATTGCAATCCTGTTGAATAAACCTATTGAACTCTACAGAGAAAAAATAGGGGCTATTGAAAACAATCTCTAATAGCATATCAAAGACTCAATCGCCATAAAAACAAAATCCGGAGAAAATTCTCCGGATTTCTTATTTTGTAAGAAAATTTTCTTAGAAAATCTCTCTTCCTGAAAAATGGAATTGAGCTTCGATCAATGCATTCTCGTCAGAGTCTGAACCGTGAACTGCATTTTCCCCGATGCTTCTTGCAAACATCTTTCTGATAGTACCTTCTGCTGCATCAGCAGGGTTAGTAGAACCGATTAATGTTCTGAAGTCTTCTACTGCATTTTCCTTTTCTAAAACAGCAGCTACGATAGGACCAGAGCTCATGAATTCTACCAATTCACCATAGAATGGTCTTTCAGCGTGTACTTCATAGAATTTTTTTGCATCAGCAACTGTAAGCTGAGTTAATTTTAAAGCTTTGATTTTAAAACCTCCTTCAGCAATCTTACCCAATATTGCACCGATATGTCCGTCAGCAACTGCATCAGGCTTAATCATAGTGAATGTAATGTTAGACATAAATGTATATTTTTTAATGGCGCAAAATTACAAAAAATATCTTTGATTTTTATTTTAATTTTTTCTTAACATAAAAATAACTTTTATTAAGAAATCATGAACCAAACTTTGGCACAGTAATTGTTTATTCTATTGCGATTCTCATGTTTAATTTGAGTTTTCATGGTTATTAGTTTTTACCCAGCTTCGGCTGGGTTTTTTATTTGCAATAATTAACTTAAATGATTGCGAATTTAATAAAATAAAAAATCATATTAAATCATATTAATATATTATTGCTTCTATTTCAATCAATGAAACAATATCATTTTTATCTTATACCTATTTTTTATATCAAAAAAGTGGACACATCCATCAATTAATGGCATATAAAAATATAAAAGTATGTCAAGGAAGAGCATCTTTCTGGTGACAAAAAGAAAGAATGAAATCTAAGGGAAATTAGAAATAAATATTTTGAAAAAAAAGATGCTATGAATTTTCTACCGTTTAAGGTAAGGCAAATTCAAACATTAAATAAAGAAGTAAAAACTTTAAGCAGCAATAAGACTACTGCGAAAGTTTTTATTGCCATTTTGTCATATATTTTTATGACAAAGGAACTTATTTCAACTATCCCCTAATTTTGTCATATTTTGACAAAATTTAAGGTTATATCTAGAACACAATAGCCTATCAATAGGCATTTTATCTAATATTAGATTGTTATTGAGAGCTTTAGATTTTTATTTCTGGGAAGCCTCTTCAGCCTCATCCATCAATTTGATATAAGTAGCGTAACGAGAATGCTGAATTTCACCTGTTTCAAGAGCATCAAGAACAGCACATTTGGGTTCGTTGATATGAAGACAATTATGAAATTTACATTCTTCTCTTTTCTTGAAAATTTCAGGGAAATAATGTTGTACTTCTTCTTTTTCAATATCAATCATTGCAAATTCGCGGACACCGGGAGTATCGATAACATTTCCTCCAAAATCCCAAAAGTGCATTTGTGCAAACGTAGTGGTATGCTTTCCTTTTAAATGGGAGTCAGAAATTTCAGATGTTTTCAGATTTAATCCTGGCTGTAATGCATTAACCAGTGTAGATTTCCCACAACCGGAATGACCAAAGAATACTGAAGTGCTGTCTTTAAGAATTTCCTGCAGTTGATCTAGATTTAATCTTGAGTAAGATGAAATTTCTAAAGTATCGTACCCTATTTCCTGATAAAGAAACTCAATATCTTTTACAATTTCAATTTCTTCTTCGTGGAGAACATCAATTTTATTGAACAAAATTAATGGTGTTATATTATAAGCTTCACAGCATGCTAAAAATCTATCCAGGAACCCCAATGAGGTCTCAGGATGTTTCAGTGTAAAAATAAAACATGCCAAATCAATATTGGAAGCAATAATATGTGCTTCTTTTGAAAGGTTAACTGATTTTCGGATCAGGTAATTTCTGCGGGGATCTATTTTAGTGATCCATGCAATATCGTCTTGTTCCAGTTGAAACTCAACAAAATCTCCTACTGCAAGCGGATTGGTAAGTCTTGTTTTAATTAATTTAAATTTCCCCCTGATTCTGGCCTCGAAAATTTTATTTGTTTCCAATTCCAAAACCTGGTACCAACTGCCTGTAGATTTAATGATTTTTCCTTTCATAGATAATACTGGTGCAAATATAAGCAATTAGGGCTTAGGATTCAGGAAATAGGTTTAAAAACAACTGTTTCAAATCCTATAAACCCTAATACCTAAGCCCTATTGTCTGATTGTAAGCTTTATTATCTTTCAATCATAATATTATTCTGAACTTCAATGGATTCTTCGTGGATCGCTTTGAAGACTTTCTCAATAAATTCCTGAGACATTCCTGTTTCTTTAGCTTTTTGAGTAGCATATTCAGTAATAACTTTCCAACGTTCAGGCTGAAAGATCGCAATATCGTTTTCTTTCTTAAGCTTCCCTATTTTCTCAGAGATCTTCATCCTTTGTGAAAGAAGCTCGATCAATTGGAAGTCAAGATCAGAAATTAAAGTTCTGTGTCTTCCCATTTCGCCTTCGAATCCTGCAAGATCTGTATTTCTTACTTTTAGATTCCCTATTAATTCAGCTAAAACTTCCGGAGTAATTTGCTGAGCAGCATCACTCCACGCTTCGTCAGGGTTACAGTGCGTCTCAATAATAGCACCTTGGTATCCTACGTTAAGCGCCTCCTGGGTAATATCAGCAAGACCTGTTCTGTTTCCGCAGATATGAGAAGGGTCAATCAACATTGGAATATTTGGGAACTGACTTTTAAAATCCAGTGCAATCTGCCAGTTTGGATTATTTCTGTATTTTGTTTTCTGGTAAGTGGAAAATCCTCTATGAATTACTCCAAGGTTTTTAATGTCTTGCCCTAAAAGCCTTTCCAAAGCTCCCGCCCATAGTGCAAGATCTGGATTCACAGGGTTTTTAACGAATACCGGCTTATTGGTTCCTCTTAATGCCATTGCAATTTCCTGTACCGTAAAAGGATTTACTGTAGAACGTGCACCAATCCAAAGAACATCTACATCAGCTTCTAAAGCAGCAAATACGTGATGTGCATTAGCAACTTCTGTCGCTGTTTTAAAACCATACTCTTCTTTTACTTTTTTTAGCCAGTTCAAACCAATCACCCCTACTCCTTCAAAACCATTCGGCTTCGTACGGGGCTTCCATATTCCAGCACGGAAAACAGACACCTGAGCATTGGATTCTTTTATTCTTCTAGCGGTTTCAAGCATTTGAGCTTCGCTTTCTGCGCTACATGGCCCTGCAATCATTAATGGTTGTGTAAGCTCATTGATCCACTCGTTTTTTAAATCTTTTAAATTCATATTTTAAATTTTATTGTTTTTATATTTTTTTTAAAGTTCACAGCAATAGCCCTTAGATTATAAAATTTACTTTATAATTCTTTTCAAAAAATGCCGTTCAAAATTGTTTAAAGGAATCAGGAAAATGAAAGGGCTCTACTTCTCCTGTATTTTTTGGAAAGAAATTCAGTTAACAGTACCAATAAAATCGGTAATACGTTCTGAAATTTCTATAATAAGAAGCAGAAAAGCTAAAATAACCGCTAAAATAATTAGCGGGTGTAAAAAAAGACAGATATGAATTGAATATATTTTCCATTTTTCTTCTGGAAATGTCTTGTTTTAGCGTTTCTGATTACATTTTCTTTTGATGAAAAAGTTATTTTCTATCAAAAGATTTGACAAATATATAAAAATTATGTCAAATCAAACTTCATTAAATCATCAAGATCTTTTAAAAGTGGATTTTTTTCGATAAATTTTTCAAATATCTTTCGTTTAGTAACCACCTCAATCTTCAAGTTTTCTACGTCTCTACGGTATTCTACCTCGATTGCGTGGTTCTGAACTTTTTTTCTGAAATGATTAAAAAATTCTCCACTAATTTTATCAAATTCTACTTTTGCCGAATCGGATGGGAATAAAACCTTGATTTTATTTTCGTCAGTTTTTTCCAGCTTGAAGGTTTTTACTGCGTTAAAAACAAAGTTATTTTTCACCTGCAGCTGTTTAAGCATAATCTTCCATTCCATTTGCAGATCTGTGTCTGTAAAATGGTTCTTTGGAAGGTTTTCAGTTTTCACAGCAATATTTTCTGCTACTTCTACTTTTTCTTCTTTAGTTAAGAAAGAATTAATGCTAAATCCGGAAGAAATACCCGGTCGCGACAATGGCTTTGTTGTTTTTGTAACAGCTCCTTCATCACCCTTTTCAGGTGTTATGGATTGTTCTGTTTTAACTTCTTTTTTCTCCGGAGTTTTTACAGGAATTTTCACTTCCTGCTTCTCACTGAGAAACGGAGCCAGTATTAAGAACTTTTTTTTTTAGTATCGCCTAAATTAGCTGTCAGAGAAGACAGCTGCATTAACGCAATTTCTACCGTAAGTCTTGGGTTTTTGGAATTTTTATAATTAATATCTGCGTGATTACAGATCTCAATTCCATCAATCAGCTGCTGGGCGGCCCATTTTTGTCCTTGTTCTACAAACTTGACCTTTGTTTTTTCCCCTACTTCAATCAGATCAATTGTTGATGTATTCTGTGCCATCATGAGATCTCTGAAATGATTTCCCAGCCCGGCAATGAAAATATGAGGATCAAACCCCTTTTTAACAATATCATTAAAAGCTGAAAGTACCTCGGGAATTTTATTATCTTTAGCAAGATCAACAATATTTAGATACTGATCATAATCCAGAATATTTAATACTTCTGCTGCTTTTGCTAATGTAATATTCTTTTGAGAGAATGTAGAAAGCCTGTCGAAGATAGAAAGGGCATCTCTAAGCGCTCCGTCTGCCTTCTGAGCGATCAGATACAGAGCATCGTCTTCGTACAGGATGTTTTCTTTTTGAGCAATATTCCTTAGATGTGCCTGAATATCTTCAATAGTAATTCTTTTGAAGTCATAAATCTGACAACGTGATAAAATAGTAGGAATGATTTTATGCTTTTCTGTAGTGGCCAAAATAAAAATGGCATGTGCAGGCGGCTCTTCAAGTGTTTTCAGGAAAGCATTGAAAGCGGCAGAAGACAGCATATGAACCTCATCGATAATATACACTTTATATTGTCCTACCTGAGGAGCAAAACGTACCTGGTCAATGAGTTCTCTAATATCATCTACGGAGTTATTGGATGCTGCATCCAATTCATAGATATTATAAGCAAAACCGTCTTCTGAAACTGAGCCATCTTTTTCATTGATCTTTCTCGCCAGAATTCTGGCACAGGTAGTTTTCCCTACTCCACGAGGGCCACAGAAAAGTAATGCCTGAGCCAATTGACTGTCTTCAATTGCATGTTCTAAAGTATCCGTAATGTGAGATTGCCCTACAACTGTATCAAACTCTTGAGGACGATATTTTCTTGCAGATACTATAAAATTTTCCATTGGCCAAAAATAAGAAATATAGTTTTAATTTGAAAATTAAAAGTTTTCAAATTATAACAAAAACTTATTTCTGGTCAAATTGAAAACTTTTAACGATATTATTTTTGATAAGCAAAATCCACAATTTCTACTATTGCTTTTTCGATTTCAGCTCTTCCATCTTCACTCTTCATATCCAGTCCGCAGAAAGTACTTCCGTTCGCAGCTGTATGAATATTAAGATAGTAAGCTCCTGAAATTAGTAAAGCCATAATAGCTCTGAATTTTTGTGCTTTATCTTCTCCAAAATAAGGATCAGTAATATTTTTAAACATTATATCTCCCATCTCTTCACGCTCATCAGCAAGTCTTCTGAGAATTGGTTTAGGCTCTGAAAGTTCCCAAAGAATAATTTTCTGAAGTTCTTTATTCTTTTTTAAGCTTTCAAACTGATTGATTAAAGAAATTTTAGACAGTTCTTTACCTCCATCCGACAAGTCGATTTCAGCAATACCACCCGCAAGATTTTTACTCCAGTAATCCTGAGATTTGATATACTCATCAATCAGTTTATCAGTACTTCCAAAGTACTCATAGATTAATTTTTTATCAAAACCAGCGACTGCTGCAATTTTGCTCACTTTTAGGCCAGAGTAACCTTTTACTCTTAAAATCTTACCAACTGCGGCCAACAGTTTCTGTTTGGTCTTCTCTTTATCTCTGATAGGACCTTGTACAACTTTCCTAGGCATGGTTGTTATTAAATTTTTTTGCAATATGCAATTTATTATTGATATCTTCAAACGCATTGAGCGTTTTGTCTAAATGTTTTCTCTCGTGAGTAGCCATTACAGCCATTCTTATTCTGGCATCTTTCCTCGCTACTGCAGGATATAGAATAGGGTTGGTGTAAACACCATGTTCGATAAGCAACTTCCCTACATCGCCAGTAATATTAGGGTCTCCTATTTTTACCGGAACGATTGCAGAACAGGTATTACCAGTATTCAGCCCAATATCGTTTAATCCTTTTTTAAAATAATTTATATTTTCCCAAAGCTTCATACGCCACATGGGCTCTTCATCAATGAGTTCAATAGCCTTGGTAATTCCCATTATTGAAGGTGGAGCTGTAGCAGAAAATATCTGCTGACGTGACTGAAACCTTATAAAGGCCGCCATCTTCTTATCACAAATTACATATCCTCCTACATTAGCAAACGTTTTACTAAATGTCCCTGTAATAAAGTCTACTTTATCCATCAACCCTGCTCCTTCCAGTGCTCCTCTTCCTGTTTCTCCTAAAATCCCAACACCATGGGCATCATCCACCATTAAAAAGGCATTGTATTTTTTCACCAGATTATAAATATCATTTAAAGGAGAAACATCTCCATCCTGTGAATATACACCATCGATTATCACAAGCTTTGTACGGAATTTATTTTCAGATGTCTTCAAAATGTGTTCCAAAGCTTCCAAATTATTATGCGGAAACGTTTTTGAATTGGTAAAAACGCATCCTTCATGCACACTGGTATGCACAGCCATATCTATAATGGCAATATCTTCCTTCTGTAACAAAATCTGAAGAGTTGCGCTATTCGCTGTATACCCAGTAGTAAATATTACCGCTTCTTCTTGCTTTCTTCCAAAGAAAGATGAAATTTTTATCTCTAAATCATCATGAAAAACAAAATGTCCTCCAATCAAGGGCGACGCCCCGGCTCCTGTTCCATATTTCTGAATGCCATCAATTGCCGCCTGTTTCACTTTCGGATGCTGAGTAAACCCCAGATAATCATTAGAAACAAAGCTTATATAGTCATTTTTTGTATTTTCTATATTTACATTCATTACAGAATTGCACCCGGAATTATTTTTCAATCTATAATTCATATGTCCATTAGACTTCATATAATCTAGAAATTCATAAAAAATCTCAGCTCTTTGAGCCATATCATATCCAGGGATATTCTCGAAATCCCTGAAAGTTGCTGTTGTGAAATTGATGCTCATCCTTAATCTTGTTTGTTTGTATGTGTGTGTTTGAAAAAACAAATATATAACTATTTGAAGGGCGTAAGCTTCACAAAAAGATTAAATGTTATTAATGACAAAGTAAATTCGCCCTTATGTTTTGGAAAGTAAATTTTAAATACATATGCTACTTTAAAATATTTTTTTCCAATGAGTTCTTAAGTTTTTTCTTACCTAAATTTAATAAAAAAAATCAAACAATAAAGAAATATTAATAAATAAATAATAAAAAAGATGGTATTTATTTACAACCATCTCATTTATAAAAGTTTATTATTCATATTTTCTCATTACCACACATAAATACATTCCCTTCCAACAAAATTCAACAATGCAAAAATAGTAAAAACTATTCAAAATACTGACTAATACTATATTTAAAAAAAATAATTCACAAAATAATATTATTTTTCCCATAGATTCTAAATTCCCCGGGAGTAAAGCCGGTCATTTTTTTAAAGAATTTTGAGAAATTAGAAGGATCATACGTAAAAATACGTGCAATTTCGGCAATAGATTTATCTGATTTCGTGAGCATATGTTTTACTTCCTGAATAATTTTTTCGTCATAGAAATAACATGGATGCTGCCCGGTTTGCTTTTTAATAGTGTCCGTAAGATGTTTATGAGAAACGGCAAGTTCTCCTGCAATTTCATTGACTTCCATAAATTCGGACACGGCTCCTGAAGTCACGTCCTGAATATGCTTTTCTAAAAAAGCAAAATATTGATTGGTAATTTCTTCACTTCGTTTCATTGTGTTTTTATTCTAAAGTTGAACTAAATCGTAAACTTAAAAATAAGGATTAAAAACAACACGGTGAACTTTTCGGATAATAATTGAAAAATACTAGTAAAAACTATCTTTGAATGCTTGTGTAGAATTTTTAACTTTTAGCTTTTCAAGAATATTCTGACGATGCCGGCTTACCGTGTTAATGCTTATTGAAAGTAAGTCTGCAATTTGTTTACTGCCATAGCCTTCTCCCACAAATTTCAAGATCTCAAGTTCTCTCGGACTTAGAATATTTTTATAATCTAATTTATCTTTTACAACTACCTCTCCTTTGATTGTATTAACAATTAGAAAATCAGAAACGGCAGATTTCGTTATGCTGATATTATAAAGGCAAAGCGCAAACCGTAATTTACCATTATTAGGAGAGTAAACATAGAACATCCTGTGTTTCACCCATCTATAAGCATCATTTTTATCTTTCATCCGAATTTTTGACACCACAGTATAATCAGCACGAAATTCTCTCTTTACTGAAGCAAGTAATTTAAAAAAACGAAGTTCATGAATATACTTCTTCAGCCTATCATCAGGATGGATTTTTTTCAGCATCTCATCTTCCCAAATTGTATCGATTTCTACGAAACTCTCATTGAAGCTTAATCCCAATTCTAGTGCTGCCTTGGATTTATAAATATAACTTTTATCAGCCTGCATATCACTTAACACAGCTATTGCTCCTTCCATTTGCGAGTATGCAAGTGCTCTTTGCTTATAAACATCCAGATCCAACAAACACTTTTTTGAAGTATTATCTAATAATTTCTGATTAAGTTCTTCACGAATTTCCATAATGGTTATTTATCAGTATTGATGCGACATCGGTTTAGTAATACATTTGCTAAAATAACAAATTACCCTTAAAAATTTATCTGTAAAAAAATGAAGAAGTTGAGTTTAAGTTTTTGTGCTTTATTTCTAATCCAAAAGATAACAGCTCAGACATTGGAAAAAATGATCTGGTTTAATGAGCCTGAAAAATGGGAAGTCAAAAATAATAGTTTATCAATGTTTGTAACTCCTCAAAGTGACTACTGGAGGATTTCACATTATGGCTTCACAGTGGATGATGCTCCCTTTTACTACACCACGTATGGAGGTGAGTTTGAAGTGAAGGTAAAAATAACAGGTAATTATAAAGCAAGATTTGATCAAATGGGGCTTATGTTGCGAGTCGATAAAGACCATTACATCAAGGCCGGAGTAGAATTCGTGGATGACAAGTACAATCTCAGTACCGTAGTAACCCATCAAAAAAGCGACTGGAGTGTTATCACCTTAGATAAGGCCCCTTCATCAATTTGGATAAAAGCAATCAGGAGGATCGACGCTGTTGAAATATTCTATTCTTTTGATGACACTAATTATATCATGATGAGAAATGCGCCTTTTCAGGATAATACCCCTACAATGGTAGGTTTAATGGCTGCTTGCCCCGACGGCCAGGGCTTTAATGCCATTTTTGAAAATTTTAAAGTAAAGCACCTTCCGGACCAACGAAGACTGGATTGGCTTAAAAACAACAATTAATTGAATTACATTTCAATATACAGTCAATTTTATTCACCTCCCGTTGGGGAGGTTTTTTTATAACCAGACAGTAGTCCATAGAAAAAATAGCCATGATAAGACAGCTATTTTTTATTACAAATTATTATTCAGAGAATTTTGTGATTCAATAAAATCAGAATTATCAGCTACGACTGAAGGTTTTATACAAATCAATTGTATTTACTTTTCCGTCTTTAAAACCAATTGATAAGATAATCTTCTTACCGATCCAGGTTCTGCCTATTGGATAGGTCCATGTATCATCCGTAAAAAAATTAAAGCCATCCCCTAATTCTTGCTTGACTTCATGCCGAGTCTTCCCTATCAGATGATTAAAGTCCTCTTTTTTCATAATTTCCGTGTTTGATTTTAATCAACAAAAGTGAGGCCAACTCTTGATTTTCAATTTCTGATCTCTATTGAAGAGAATGATCTCAGAAATTTTTCAAAAGCCACATGATCGTCGACAAAAAGACAAAAAGACCTCTATAAAGAGATCTTTTATTTTTTAGGTCAAATCGTTTGTGTTCTTAGAATCAAGACTTCTCCATTAAAAAAGTCTCTTTTCATTTTTCATGAAAATTGTTTTGCAAAAATATAGATACTAAGAGTATTTATCAAGAGTTTTAAGTAGAATAAACCTCAGTCTTCTGTCAAACTTTTACTACAAAGAGCCGACAAATCTAAGAAGTATCTCTAAACACGACATTACTTAAGGCAGCAACTGATAAAGCTGCTTATTACCAGAAAATATTCAAAACAAATCTTTGTATATTATCAAAAATATACAGAAAAATAAATAGAATTATAAAATACATATCTAGCCATAATCAGAGAAGAATTAATCTTTCAAAAAAAATCACTATTATTAGAAATAAACATCAGGCAAAAGTGGTTCACTATCAATAGACATAGGTAAAAATTATGATAAAAACAGCTCGGCAGATATCTGTTTATGAATATAATTTCATTATTTTTACACAATCAAAAAATATAAAACACCAATGATCAAGAAAACTTAGCTAGAAAATTTATTTTCAATCATTCCTACCCATTAAAAAAACTTCGGCTTGTACAAAAACTATTATTAACCGTTTTTTGCTTTGGTGCAGAAAACATAGATCAGTTATGCACATATGAGAGTTTGGGCATTATTTTTTGCTTTCTTATATTTAAATATTTATGGGCAGCGCCACACTTCTACCTGGTATAATATTGACAACGGACTTCCGCAAAGTAGTGCTAAAGCTATTGTCAAGGACAAATATGGTTTCATCTGGATTTCTACGGAAAACGGCCTTGTAAGATATGATGGTGTTTCATTTGTTACCTTTAATAATTTTAAGGTAAATAATCTTTATTTTGGAGAATTCATTGGAGATCCTCTTATGGACAGCATTACCGTTCTTGATAACTTTCAGGAGAATAAGATTATTATCAAAAACAGATTCCCTAAACTGGCGAAACTTTATACTAATGATACAATAGACTTTTCAAAGGGAGAGGATTTCATACATCGGGTAGCCAATAATATGATTGCTTCGAACTTTTACAATGATATCCATTATTTCATACAGCTAAAAAACTCATCCTATCGCTTTACAGAAAAGGATGTTATCATTTACAAAGATGAAAAAGGAAAAGAAACAAAGCTGTCTATTCCTTTTTCAAATAAGGAGCTGAATAATATTTTCATGATTAATGAAGTTCTTTTTGTCAATAACTTAAAGACAAGAAAAACATATTCTATTAATAAAGGAAAGTTATCCGTTTCGCGAGGTCCTTCCCTGCTTAACGATCCGTATACCCGAACATATTGGCAGCAAATTACCAATCAAACTTTTATTATCAACCATAATAATATTTATATTGTAGAAAATAAAGGAAATGAGCCTTCTTTGAAGTTTCTTGTTAAATATAATGAGATAGGCAGCCATTCTTATTGTTCAATGTTTTATGATAAGGATTTCAACAAGCTCTATCTGGGAACTCTTAACAATGGACTCAACATCCTTCAACTATCTGATTTTTATGTTGCTAAAAAAGAAGCTGATTTTTCAAACAATGTTTACTATACTTCGCTTCCTTTTAGTAAAAATACGATTATAGCTGAAGATGGAACCGTGTTTGGAAAATATGGCATTGCAGCCCGCTATCTGTTTGGAAACAATGATAATTACATGATGATCTATGATAAATCCAGTGATATTTTGATCCAAAAAAGAAATAGTATCATAAGGTTTTATAAGAATTTTGATTATAGAAAGAAAGATTCGACTTTTATAAAGAAAGGTTTTGAGGCTTTTATGAAAAGCGGTAATCTATATGGTTCCCTATTCTCGGATTTTTCGAAGAGTGAATTACACCTCTTCACGCAAAGTGTATTTTCAAAACCAGATTTTGTATATAACTTCAAAAGTTTTGTCAATACTTTTTTTCAATATTCTAATAATGAAATTCTAATAGGCACCAGTGACGGACTTTATTCTTCCGTATTGGGAAACAATACTATTATCCCTATTTTAAAAAATATCGATGTCAAAAGTATTATTAGAACAAAAGATAACCTTGTCTGGGTTATGACCCATAAGAATGGATTCTATCTTCTCAAAGACAAGAAACCTGTCAAGATGCCAAATGACAGGAATAATTACCTGCAATCTGCCCATTATATACTTGAAGATCAAAAAGGAGCCTATTGGATATCATCCAACAATGGTTTATTTAAAGTGCCTAAAAAACAACTTCTTGAATATGCAGAAAACAAAAGCAAACCCGTTTTCTATTATCGCTTTACAAAACGAGACGGTTTTCTTACCAACGAATTTAATGGGAGCTCTCAGCCCAATTCCTATGCTTTGGAAAATGGAGAATTTGTATTCCCATCAATGGATGGATTTGTATTTTTTAATCCCTCACAGATTAGAACTTATTATCCCCATAAAAATCAAATTTATATTGAAAGGGTAAAGATTGGAAATTCTGAAACTCAACATTTCCATCATGTCCTTGAATTAAAAAATGATTATAAAACAGCGGAAATTTTCATCGATATTCCTTATTTTTCTGATTTGGAGAACCTTTATATTGAGGCCAAAATATCCGGCCAAGAAAACTCGGAATGGGAAAAAGTTACTTCAGGAAAGGAATTAAAATATACCATCAGTAATCTTTCTCCGGGAGATTATACGCTTAATGTGAGAATGCTGGTTTCTCCGGAAGGAGAATATGAAGAAAAATTTATTAAATTTAAAATTCAGCCGTTTTTCTATCAGACATTGTTATTTCGGGTATCTATTTCTATTATTATTTTAGTGGTGATTATTATTATTGTTCAGCTAACAACCAATTTTTTAAGGATACGGAATAAAGCATTAAAGCAAATCGTTCATAATAAAAATTCAAAGCTTAAAGAAACCTCACTGAATCTTGAAGTGGTAAAAAGTGATTTACAAAAAGAAACAGAATATCAGAAAAGGCTGGTAGAAACGATCAGCCATGATATCACAACTCCTATCAGGTTTATTGCTATGCTTTCTCAAAAGCTTTATGAGTCTGATGATGTGGAACTTCAGAAAAAATATTTTGACAGTATTTATAAGTCTTCTGAGCAATTGTATCAGTTTACTTTAAATTTAAAGGAATATACAGAACTTTATAAGGCTAAAAACATTTTTGAAGAACAAGAATATATCATTAACAGAATTCTAGAAATTAAGAAGAAATTATTCTGTGAAATAGCCAAAGAGAGAGGTACCGTCATCATTAATGCAAGCCAGGATAACATTTATTCAAGGGTGAATGAAAGTATTTTAACCGCTATACTCCATAACATTCTTGATAATGCCGTAAAAAACACTTTTGAGGGGCAAATACTTCTGAATGTTACAGAAAACAAAAACACAATTTTAATAACAATAGCGGACACAGGAGCAGGAATGTCTGCTGAACAAGTCGCTATGTACATGAATCTGTTTAAAAACCCTAAGCTTGAAACGCCTAGTTTCAAAGGAAAAGGCCTTGGATTGCACATGGTAATTCACCTGGTAAAAAAAATTAAAGCTGAAATCAATTTCCAACAGAACGATCCTTCAGGAACGATTGTAAATATAACCCTCAATAAAAACTAATTTATATGAATGATAGAATTTTAATAGCTGATGATCATTATGTAGTAAGAGCGGGAACCGCTCTCGTTCTGGAATCAGCCTATCCAAAACTCACAATAGATTTTGCCGAGAACTATGAACAGGTAAAAAAAATGCTGGCTTCCCATCATTACAATCTGCTTATTTTAGATATCGATATGCCGGGAACTCAATATAAAAAAATGATTTCCGAGTTGAAAAACATACAAAAAGATTTAAAGATCCTTGTTTTTTCAGGCTATGATAAAGATGTTGCCATTCAGTACATCAGAGAAGGAGCCGAAGGGTATCTGAACAAACAGAGCAGCGAAGAGGAAATTAAAAACGCCGTGAGAGCAGTCATTGAAAAGGGGTATTTTTATCCGGTAGAACTAATTGGGCTCATTATTCAAAACAAAAGAGATAACCCGGCAGAGAAACTGTCTTCCAGAGAATATGAAATCTTTAAGCTTTTAGCAGATGGAAATGGAAATCTGGAAATAGCCAACCAGCTTAATATACAAATGTCTACGGTAAGTACTTATAAAAAGAGAATCTTTCAGAAACTTGACGTAGCCAATATCGCCGAATTAATTAAAGCATATGAAATGATGCATTAAACAATCGGAGACTGTACGCTGTGCTACTCTCTTTTAATTATAATCTAACCTCTTATTTATAGAGACATTTATAGATTTTTCTCTCATTTCCATAACCAAAACCTATGGTAATTATTGAAACTATGATTTTTTAATTAAGAAAATAATCAGGAAATTTACACCGCCAAAATCTTTATAAACCCAGCATTACTAATTGCAAAAAATGATGAATTCATTTGAAAAAGCAGATCGAACAAGCCCACGTTTCAGATATATAAAACTTTGTATTTTCTTTTCAGGTCTTTCTGTATTTGCTCAACTGTATCTTTTTCAGCCTCTGTTACCTTTGGCTGCCGAGCATTTTAAAGTATCGGTAGGTGATACTTCTTTGCTTGTTTCTTCGTCTACAATTGGTATGGCACTGGGCCTGTTGTTTTTTGCTTTCAAAGCAGACAGCTATTCCAGAAAAGCTTTGATGACTTTTTCTCTTATTTCTTCTGCTTTACTTACCATTATTTCTACATGGGTACCAAGCTTAAGCCTCCTGATTGCCATTGGAGTTTTTAAAGGATTTGTCGTTTCCGGAGTTTCAGCAGTAGCTTTGGCCTATCTTACTGAAGAAGTACATACCGCTGTTATAGGATCAGCTATCAGCATGTATCTCAGCGGAAATACAATTGGAGGAATGAGCGGAAGAATATTGGCAACGATTGTAGCCGGTGAATTTGGATGGCGGAATGCCATTTTAGTGATTGGGATAGAAAGTCTGATCCTTGGGCTTATATTTTGGAAATTATTTCCGGATTCTAAATTTTTCAATCCTCAGAAAACCGATTATCATCTGAAGGTAAAACAAATGAAGTTTTTCCTGATGAACCCTTATATGCTTCGCTTATATTTTATTGCAGCGTTATTGATGGGTGTTTTTGTAAGTGTTTACAATTACCTCACTTTCAGATTGGAAGCAAAACCATTTTCTTTAAGCCATTTTATCATTGCCTTTATATTCCTGATGTATATTTTTGGAGTTTTTGGAACTATGATTGTAGGACGACTATCCAATAGATACCGTAAAAATGATATCCTAAAAGTCTCTATACTTTGTATGCTTTCCGGAGCTTTATTATTGCTTTCAGAAAATATTTATATTCTGATTTTCGGATTAGGAATCTTTACTCTTTCTTTTTTTGCGGCTCACACTATGGCAAGTCAGATGACTGCGCTTTATGCAAAACGTGGCAAATCTTCTGCAACTTCTATTTACTGGCTGTTTTACTACTTTGGATCAAGCATTTTAGGAAGTGGTACAGGATATCTTTTGCATGCCTATTCATGGAGTACTTTTATCGCCGTTCTTGCATGTTCCGTTATAATCGCACTTCTGCTGGCAACTGCAAATACCTCTTCGCAGGAAAAGAAGATTTTATAATACCACACAGGTACCACATTTTCATAAAGGAAAAACTGTTGTGGAATACCATGGATATTGTATTTTAACATATCGTTAATCTTTAATGTTGAAAATTTAACCTAATCTTCACTCAAACACTGTCTTATACTACAATGCCGGGCATAGTATTTGCTATTTTATATAATACCATATCATCACTAAAAAACCAGAATATTATGGATGTAGCAGATCTTAAAATCAAAAACTTAGTCGAGTACAAAAATCAGATTTATACGATCACTGAAATTTTTCACAGTATAGAGCAGGCATATTTTGTTAAAATTGAAAATGATATTCACAGTATTTCAGTTCCGGCAGACACCATCCGACCTATTAAAATTACAGAAGAATGGCTTGAAAAGCTAGGGTTCTCAAGAACGTATAGTTCAGATCAGAGAATACGGTATGAAAGACCGGAATCATTTATAAAATATGATATAGACCTAAGCTCAAGAAGGATAATGGAAGGGCTTAAAATATATGGAAATGCCATAAAATGCAGATATATTCATGAATTTCAAAATATATTCTCAAGTTTATTTGGGAAAGAACCGGCTTTACAATACGGGTACCTAAAAACAGAATAGCAATCAAATATTTCTTTATTGCAGAAAACCACAGCTTATCAGATAGGTTGTGGTTTTCTTTTGTAAATCAATCAAATTAAAAAAATAAAAAAAATTCCGAAAAACTCACCATTCCTACTTCATTCATTTCATGCATATTTGTACTAAGAAACATTTGTTCAAAAATGATTACAACAATTAAATAAACAATAAAAAACACTCAAAATGATTATAAAAATTATTAATTCAATACTTATTCTAGGGGCAGTTTTTATGGGCTTTAAGCAAGGAATCGCCATGCTTTCCGCAAAACCTGAAATGGTAGAAATGTTTGAAAAATGGGGGATTAATAAAACAGGTCTCATGATTAATGGTACCATTACCGTTTTGGCTTCTGTGATGATTTTATTTCCCAGGACATTTGTATGGGGAAATTTTTTAATGGCAGCAGGTATATTATTAATTATCTGTTTTCACCTTATGAATAAAGATATAAAGGGAGTGATCATCGAGTTGCCATTCCTGTGTCTTAACTTGCTTATCATTTATTTCCAATATCCGTTTAAAAGCTCAATCTGATGAAGCTGCATAGCATCATTATACTGTCTGCCATAAGCTTTTCTATTATGATTCCGGGACAGAATACCATTAATAAAAAACGGAAATCAACAACACAATTTAAAAACAAACAACAAATAATGGATTTATCAAAAATAACTGACACTACAGTAAGACAAGCTATAGAAGCTCTTCAAAATGGTGATAAAAAATGGTATAGCTTCTTCACAGAAAGCCCAGTCATGACAGATGACGGCAATACAGTAGACTTCAAATCTTTTTTTTCCAATGCATTGGGCAGAGAAATGTTTCTTAGTATAGATCGTATTGAAAATAGCGGGAATGATATTTACGGAAACTTTAAAGCCGGACAATGGGGAACATTTCCGGTATTCTTTAAATTTCACAAAAATGCTGAAGGTAAATTTGAAAGATTAGATATAGGACAGGCAAAATAAACGCCTATATAATCCCTCATAAGGGAATTCCGGAACACTTTACACTTGATTCATTTTTAAGTACTGTTCTACTCTACCAAAAACAAAAAGAGCTATCTTATTTTAAGATAGCTTTTTCTATTTTACACAAATCATTAACTGTGTTAATTATTTTGTATTATTCTAGCTTTTAAAAACGATTTTATTAGCCAGTTTTAATGTATAAGCCTTTTTAACTTTAGTCAAAGTATATTTCCCTTTTTTGTAAACTATAGCTTTTTTAGAGGCTACTTTGTCAAGAATTAAACTGCCATTTGATTCAGGCAAAAATAATTCTGCTTTTTTCTCATCTTCACTAAAAATGATGCTGGCATTAGAAGTATATGATTTTTTAGAATCTACTTCTTTTAGTTGTACCGGTTGTTCAAAAAGTCGTACACAATCATTTTTTATCACTGAAAATGTATACCCTGCAGATCCTTTACATCCGTGCTTATCTTTATCAGACCCTGGACCTTTTGGACTAAGCTGGGCCATTGCTGATGAAGAGAACAATACAACTGCGATGGCTGTAATTAACAATTTTGCGTTTTTCATATGTTTTAAAATATTAATAAATTTTTTATCAATTTTAGGTTTATAATCTCCTTATGGATCATCTGTCTGATAAGAGTCTCTTGCTCATTTTTCATCATCATAATGTTCTTTATAAATATAAACTTTTTTAGCATAAAGAGTGGGAGATCATTGGGTATTTTTTAAATGTATATATTTCTAATCCTCTTTTATTTTGCAAATTTGAAAAATTTACTGGAAACAACGACCATATTATACTACTACATATGTACCACAATTACTCCAGCCTTTGTATGCAGGCTCTCCTCTATTTTTAATATCACTTCACTCCCTTTCAAAATGTCCGCAGAAGGCTACAAAGAATCGAAGAAAATAAACAATTCTTGATCACTTGGGACTTCAAGTTTTTTCCTTAAACGATGTTTTTTTTGTTGTACAGATTTATGCTGAATAAAAGTATATTCTGCAATTTCTTTTGAGGTAAAATTAAGTTTGATCATTGCACAGAAAGCAAGTTCAGAGGCTCCTAGCCTAGAATTAATTTCTAATAGTTTAGGACAAAAATCGGGGTAAATTTCCTGAAATCTGGTCAAAAAGGTTGAGTCATTCTTTTTAGCCAGGCTTACCAACTCATCAAAAGAATCATTGATCTTACTCTTCAGTGAAAGAGCCTCAGTTTTGAACTGATCTTTCCTCTGTCTCAATGATCTGTTTCGCCTATATAATAAAATGAAAATAATGATACACAAAATTACAATGATACTAATATAAAGATAGAGTCTTTTCTCAAAACCATGCGACTCCTCATCCTTATCAGTAAGCATATGGTCAATTGAAATATTGATGGCTTCATTCTGAATATTTTCTAAAGCCGTTTTTTCTTCTCTGTATTTCTGCCTTGCTTCCCCTTCTTTCTGAGGTTCATTCAACATCCTATAGGTATTTGCTATGGCTTCATATACTCCCGGAATATTGTATAACCTGTTAGTCTTATTATAATTATCCAAAGCCTTATTATAATAATCCAAGGCTGTAGTATAGTCTTTTAATTCATAATAATAATCTCCATATATAAGGTAAACAAAGCCACTCTGAACATTTACTTTTCCCGTATTAACGATTTTAGCTGAAGCTTTCTGAAGGTATATCAGAGTAGAGTCTAGCCTTTTTGTATATAATAAATGATGTTTAGCCAACAACGCATTAAGCAAAACCCCTTGACTATCAACTCTTTTTCCTTTTTGCAAATAGATATAAGCCGAGTCTACATTGTGTGCTTTGTATAGAAAATCTGCTCTGTTAGCATAGAGTCTGTATAAATAAAACTTCCTTTTTTCCTGATCTGAGGTACTCTTCAAGTAGTATAATCCTTTTGCATTAAATTCCAGAGCACTTTTGTACAATCCAATTACTCCATTAAGTTGACCATGTTCCTGATAAAGTCGGGCTTTTAAAACAGGGCTATTCACTGTCTTAAGTTCTTTTTCAGCTAAGGACAGATAAGACAAGCCTCTTTTGTAGTTTCCGATCGTTGCAGAAATATTAGAAATATTGATGTAACAGAGAATAATCCCTTCTTTGTATTTTTTTTCTTCTGCTATATTCAAATAATCTTTGTTAAGTCTTACCAGATTTTCATAATCACCCTGAATACGGAGTGACTCTGTTTTTTTGAGTAATATACTATCAAATCTTTTAGGTGAGAAAGTTCCCTGTCCATACAATCCGACACTGTAAATACAGCATACCAGAAGCATGAAAAAGAAAATAATTGAATGGTATATTTTGTTTAATTGAGTTTGAGGAAGGAACATGTTTTTACTATTTTTTAATACAATAATTCTTAGATTTCAAATCATTTGCTAGTTAGGTATATCTATTTTTTAATTAATAATTTCAATTTATTAAAATTCCAGTATTGCATTACAAATAGCATTCCATTTCTTAAAAAAAATACATTACTTACTGATATACAGATATATACATTTTAGCAAATGTTAAAAAAATATTACAAGTCTTCAACATCTTGTATAAAACACAAGGCCATTTCAATAATAAAATGGCCTTAAAATGTTAAAATGTAGAAGTTATAAACAGCTATTCTATTTTTTCAAACTCAATATGATGAAGACTTCCTCCAGATAGCAAAAATCCTATTATCTTATTATTTCTATTGTATTTAAAATCAAGCTGACCAAAAAAAGATTGATAGGAATAAAGACTTTTTAAGCTAAAGAAATATAAACGAATATCCGGATTAATAGGATGCCTGGCTATCAATTTATTATTTTCAACAACCAATTGATATATGGTATTAAATTCTTTATTTCTATAAAATCCGACGAATTTATTAAGGTCAATTGCTTTCTCATTCAAAGGCTTCAACACTCTTTTCTTACAATTGAATGTAAAGTCTCCGATATATAAAGTAATGGATTCCGGACGGAAAGCCACACGTCCTGTGGGAATGGCCGGAATACCAAATTGGTTATCTCCCATCACTTTAAATGGTGTATTATCTCCACTCAGATAAAGATTTTTACCATCTGTAGATATATCGAGGTAGCTCCCAGGGTCAATTTCATATGTTCCTGCAAATTTTCGAAGCTCTTTTGCAGTATTATACATTTTTTGAGGATAAGGAGGTTGTATCTGATGATTTTCCAAAAATAGATCTACTAACTTATAAGCGATAAACAATCCATCAAAAACATTTCTGTTCCCTACTAATATAATGGATAATTTGTATGCCGGAATATGCAATATATAAGACCTGTAACCAGCTGTACCTCCCCCATGAAATACAATGTCAAGTCCTTTATATTTTCCGGTTTGCAAGCCCAGCCCATACTCTATTTTTTCTCCGGTATTCAACCAAGTATTTTGCTGCATCTTATCATAAATTTCACGGCTTCCAATGGATGGCTTTTGAAAATTAACCGCCCATTTACAAAGATCATCAAGAGTCATAAAAATATTGGAAGACCCATTTTCCATTTGCCCGAGAGGATATCTGGAAAAAACAGATCCTCTTTTCTGATATGATTCTGCTTTATTTCGAATAATTTTCTCCGGATCATCTACGACCATGGTATTATTCATATTCAATGGTTTGAAAATATAATCTTTAAGTATTTCATTGAAATCTTTCTTGTAAATTCTGTGAAGAATCTCAGCAAGCAGAATAAACCCCGTATTGTTATATTTGTATTCGTCTCCGGGTCTGAAGTTCACATTTTTAATAGCTAAAACAGTTTTCACTGCCTCTGTGTTGGTTACATGAAATTCATCTCCAAACCCCTGTAGCTTTTTTATACTCGTAAAATCCGGCAGTCCATGGGTATGATTAGCTAATTGCCGGATGCTAATTTTATATGGTAAATGTTTCAATTCCGGTAGATACATTCTTATGTCATCGTTGAAAGATAATTTGCCCTCTTCTTCAGCTTGTAATGCTATAAATGCGGTAAACTGTTTTGACACAGACGCGATGTCAAAAGCAGTAGAGTCTGTTACAGGAACCCGGTTTTCTAAATTGGCTAATCCATATGTTTTTTTATAAATAACTTTCCCATCCTTTATAATCCCCACGGCCATTCCGGGAGCATCTTTCTGTGCATAGCTGCTGATTATAGAATCTGCTTTTTGAATTTCATTTTTTGTATCGGATTGCCCTGAACAAATTGTAAAATTAATTATCCCAAAAACAACCAGAATAAGTTTGATTATTGACTTCATTTTTTTAATTTTTAATGATGAAGCAAATCTGAAACTTTATATAGTTTTAAATATCCGAGTATCGAAAATCGGACGCTTTTTATTTTTAAAATAAGTCCGACTTTAAATCGGACACCATCTAAACGGCTAACTTTCTGTACTCTGTAGGGGTAACTCCTGTTTCCTTTTTAAATGCAGTATAAAAAGAAGACCTGGAGTTGAAGCCTACTTCATATAGTATTTCCAGTACTGTCAATTGTGGTTGGTTCCTGAGAAGCTCTTTAGCATCATTAATTCTAAAATCATTAATGAAATCAAAGAAATGTTTTCCCGTATGCTGGTTAATAAGTGATGAAAGTTGTTTTTCCGGAAGGTTAATCTGCTCTGCCAATTTCTGCAAAGTAAGCTTATCATCTAAATACGGTTTATCACTCTTCATAAAATGAATAAGAATATTCAATTCTTCCGGCTTTTCCTGAGATAGTTCTTCTTTTATAGGAAGAACAGAAATTAAATCCTTATTGATACCAGCAAGAAGATTGGGACGGTATAAAGCGGTCATCACAAACCAAGTAATTACAAATAAAACGAAAAGTGATGAAAATGTATACAAGTAGATGAAAACAGAATCGCTGGTTTTTACAAAGCCTCGCAACAACACAAAGAAATTTCCAATCAAAAAAAGAATGGTGGTCTGAAAAAGCCATTTATAAGTAAGATGATAATTGCTTGAATAATTTTCCCGATACAATTTTCTAAATCTTCTCAACACCAAAAAAACAGCAACAATATAGCTGTAATACTGAATCGTAGCTATTGCATCAAATATCCGATCACTTTTCTCAAAAATATCCGTAAAACCAAATAAACAGAAAAAAAACAGAAAAGGTAAGCCGTGTAAAAGATGCTTTTTATTGAGTACAAAATTATAATAACATGCAGCATTAACATACAAATAATACAAGGGCATCTGAAGCAGAATACTGGATAACTTAAAAGCTTTAATTATTTTATAGCTAGAGGGATTCAGGAAAAACCCGGAAAGATCAACCACTGAGATCAACAGAAAAGCAGCAAATAAATAATTGGGTAATTTTCTTTTCGGTTTTGCCGTCAGCAAAAAAATACTTAACAACAAAAACAAGAAAACAATAATTTTTCCTAAATCATTTATTAATACCATACTTTTTTACTTTGAGTATCACAAAAATACAAATTATAACCTCTGTTTATCCTTATTAGTTTTCATTACCAACTTATAAATTCAAGCTTATTCCGGGACATAATATTTTTGTAAGTTTGCAACTTCATTTTCTACTAAGAATAAATGGGATTAACATTTTGTATGCAAACATCATTATGCTTTATTAATTGCTACAGATGCCCTAATGATTTGTCTTATTGGGGAGCATCCGTAACATTCATTTATTAAGTCATTGAATACTGCTTAGGTTTCATTCCAATGTGTTCGTTAAATACCTTTGAAAAATGGCTTAAGTTGGTAAACCCCAGCATATAGCCTATTTCTGAAACAGAGTATTTTTTTTCCTGCAAAAGCAAAGCGGCTTCTTTCATTCTGAATTCCTGATAATAACTGAAAATACTATTTCCAAAAATCTGTTTGAATAACCGTTTAAGCTTGGTTGAGCTCATTCCGGATTCTGCTGCCAGATCTTTAATTACAGGAGGATTTTCAAGTTTTCGAAGCATTCTTTCTCTTACTTGATAAATCGTTTCAATATCCTTAGTATTCAAGGCATAGACTCGTTTCTCATTTCTTTTCTCCAATTCTATTAATAATCTACAAATCAATTCTTCGGCTTTCACTCTTAAATAAAACAGCCTAAAAACTTCTTCTGTAGAATCAGAAATAATTTCGTCCACCACATGTTGTAAAACGGGATGAACCATTTGCTCAAAAAGAAAAGGTTGGGCATTCTTCAACAGGCTTTGTAAAACCGGAGATTGATCTGAAGAGTAAAATAATCTGCTCAAATATTCCGCATCGATTTCTATATTAACAGTAGCTTTATTGCTATGAATAGAAATAACCTCATCTGTATTGATCCTGCTTGTTCCTATTAAAACGGAAGGTAATTCAGATATTGGGCTTCCTGAAGATGGCATTTCAATTTTAGAAAAAATATTCTGGAATTTAAAAAATATCATCTTTTTTGTAGTATTCATATCCTTATTTTCCAGATTGACATCCTCATTTAATTCATAATTGCTAATCAGCATTCGGATATTCTCATTAAAAATAAAGCCGGAACAATATCCGCTTCCAAACTGGGACGGTATTTCTAACCGCTTGTCTTTTAATTCCGTTCCTAAAAATTGAGCGAGCTTTTTAAGTACATCGGGAATTGTGGGATCATTATTTTCCATAAAAGTCTTTTACAGATATTTTTATGTCCAATATAATTATTTTATCCCTAAAATACTATGCAATTTTGTATCAACAAATAACAATATCAAATTATGATCCTAAAAGATAAAAAAGTAGCCATTATCGGAGCGGGTCCTGTAGGACTTACCATGGCAAAACTTCTTCAACAGCAAAATATAAATGTTACCGTTTATGAGAGAGATAAAAATCCTCTGGCAAGAATTTTTGGAGGAACACTTGATCTCCATAAAAATTCAGGTCAGAAAGCCATGAAAAAAGCAGGATTACTGGAAACCTATTATAAAATGGCTATTCCAATGGGAATAACCATTACTGACGAACAGCTTAATGTATTATTTACAAAAAAAATAACATCTGAAAATCAATGGGATAACCCTGAAATCAACAGGAACAATCTAAGAAAAATGATACTGAATAGCTTAAGTGAAAATACTGTAGTATGGGACAGAAAATGTACAAATCTTGAAATTCAGGATAAAAAATGGATGTTATTTTTTGAAAACGGAAACTCGGTTACTGCTGATCTTATTATAGTTGCCAATGGCGGAATGTCCGGAATCCGAAAATATGTTACAGATACACCTGTTAAAGATACCGGAACACTCATCATTCAAGGAGATATTCCTAATCCCCAAAAAGATTCTCCTGAATTCTATGAACTATGTAATGGTAACAGGTTAATGACGGCTTATCAGGGAAATTTAATAGTTATCAATCCCAATAATAATGGGGCGTTAACTTATGGTATTATCTTTAAAAACGCTATTGATAAAGAGTATAATCTCAAAGAAACAGATAGCATCCGTAAATTTCTTCTGGAAAGGTTCTCTCAGTGGGACAGTCGTTATAAAAATTTATTTCATTCAACCTCATCTTTCTGGAGCCTGCCGACAAGAAAATTACCATTGAACACACCGTGGAAAAATGATCGCCCTTTACCTATAACCCTTATAGGAGATGCTGCTCATCTTATGCCTCCTTTTGCAGGCCAGGGTGTCAATACCGGATTGATGGATGCTCTGATTTTATCTGAAAACCTAACAGACAAAAAATTTATATCTCTTCATGAAGCCATTGAAAATTATGAACAACAAATGTTTGTGTACGCCAAAGAAGCTCAAACTGCATCGTCTGACAACGAAATAGAAATGCGTCATCCTGATTTTTCCTTCCGGCAATTCATCTCATAAAATGTAAATTTCCTTTTATCAAAAGGCATTACATCCTATATTTATGCTTATCTTTACGTTGAACTTAACCTTATATGATGAAGGAAGTAATTGTCTATCAAATTGATTCTTTTACAAAAGAAAAATTTAAAGGAAATCCTGCGGGAGTTGTGCTAAATGCAGAGAGTCTTACTTCTCAAGAGATGCAGCTTATCGCCAGAGAGCTTAATAATTCGGAAACAGCATTTATATTTAAACCCGATATTCAGGAAGACAGCTTCGATTA
This sequence comes from uncultured Chryseobacterium sp., assembly GCA_963518055.1. Lineage (GTDB taxonomy): Bacteria > Bacteroidota > Bacteroidia > Flavobacteriales > Weeksellaceae > Chryseobacterium. Next base: position 7,193 of record CAUQIC010000004.1, on the reverse strand, counting down.
TCACGTTCGATATTTTACTCCAACAACAGAAGTTCCTATTTGTGGACATGCCACTATCGGAGCTCTTTATGCAAAAGCCATTGAAGATCAATGGCGGTCCTGTACTGTCAAAATAAATACTCAAGTAGGTATTCTGCCTATTTATATCGAAAAAAGGGATAATGACTATCAAATTACCATGACACAGGGAAACTTTCATCTAAGTCCTGTTTTTGATCCGTTAACTTCAAAACATATCGTACAAGCATTGGGGCTAAAAAGGGAAGATATTGATGAAAAATGCCCAATACAGATCGCTTCCACTGGCCATTCAAAAGTTATGATCGGGATTAAGAGCAGAATGATTTTAAATCACATGACTCCTGATATGGCAGCTTTAACAAAACTCAGTAAAGAAATTGGATGCAACGGATACTTTGTATTTACTTTTGATTCTGATGACAAAGAAATTTTAACCTATGGAAGAATGTTTGCTCCGGCAATAGGGATATCCGAAGATCCGGTTACAGGTAATGCCAACGGGCCATTGGGCGGATATCTCATTGAAAATAAGATTATAGAAGTTTCTGGTGACGCTTTCAAATTTATCGGTAAGCAAGGCGAAGCAATAAACCGGGTTGGAGAAGTACAGGTCAAAGTCACTGTAAAAAACAGCAAGCCTGACATCATACAAATTACAGGCAATGCAGTAAGTGTTTTTAGAACTTTAATGCATATTTAATTTTTTTATATGCGTCATCCGTATCTCGGCTGTTTAAAAAAAGAAAATTCATCCTGCAAATAATGCATTCTATATGTTCAATTCTACAATACATCTTTTAACACACTGAACAACAGTTAATTAAATAAATATTCAGCTTTCTTTGTGCTTTCAAATGAAAAAAGTAATGAGAAAGAAATGGATTATAATGGCTGCACTGATACAGGCAGTTAACACTTTTGCACAAATCGAATTAAGGTCAGAATATCTGCCTCAGCAAAAGTATATCAATGATAATGGAGACAAAACGGAAGGAAAAAGCTCCGTGCTCACCACCTCCTTTACGGCAACAATACCGATGAGTGTAAAACCAACGGAATATTATCAACCTCGGATATGGGCCGCGACATTAAATGCATCATATACTTCGTTCAGCAATGATGGTATTGCAGATGAAGCGATTCCAAAAGAAATGGGATCAGCAGATTTGGGGGTAATATATATGGCACCCATCCATGAAAAGCTCATGTTTATTGGAGGTGCTTCAGCAGGCATATATTCTACCCACACTGATCTGAAAAAATTAGAAATGGATAATATCATTGCTAATATTTACTCCTCTTTTATTTGGCAGGTACGGCCTAAGATAAAGCTGGGTGTGGCTCTTATTGCCAATAATGCTTTTGATAAGCCAATGCTTATTCCTATGCCCTATTTTCAATACCATAGTGAAAAGAAACGTGGAATGGAGTATCATGCTGAATTAAGTTATACTCCAAAATTTTCTGTAGGCTACAGATTTAGTGATGAATTTGCTTTACGCATTGTGAACCTGCCAAAGTTCTTTTTTTCCACTGCTAAAATTGACGGACAAAAGAAGTATTTTGATCATCATTATGTAAGTCTGGGTATGGAACCTGAATACAAAATTAATAACTGGACAATCAGTGGCACATTTGGAGCTAACTTCGGACGTACCGACCGTTACAGAGACCGGGAACCTTCCCAATTTTTAAAGTGGGGAAATGCGAATTTTGATCCTTCATTTTATGTTTCTGCAGGGATTAAGTATAACTTTGCGGGCAAACAAAAATAAGGGCATAGCTATGGCTGCCGGCGATAAAAAGATATTGATACTACATCTTATATAAACAGAATATTAAATATGGATTTTTCTGAGATTTTCCCCAATCGGGAGATGAAGACAAAGAGATACGTGATTCCTCTCTATTATTTCATGGTTACTACGATCTATACCGTTTACCAGATCTTTTTCTTCAACACCATTATGAAGAGCAGCATTTTGTCAAAAAACAGCTTGTGGGATAATTTTCTGCTTCAATTTGCACTCATCTACCCTATTGTTCTGGTAATGGCGTTTCTGGATTACCTTCTGATCAAAATTATCAATGAGATTACTCCTTTGCATAGGAGTTTATACCGACACGCTTCTGCTTTATTTGTCAGCAATATCCTACTATGTGTTCTCCTCTATATGGTATTTAGTTTTATGGTTACAGAGGTGATGGACGTAGGAATTAAACAGTCTATTTCCTATAAAACCGGTCTTATACTTAATATTACAGCTAATCTTCCAATTCTGCTAGTCATAGATTTGCTCTTTTATTTTCAGGCTGAACGTAAAGCTATTAAAGCCTCTGAAAAATCAAAAAGGGATATGCTGATGTATCAGTACAATGCTTTGCGTGCACAGGTGAATCCCCATTTTCTGTTCAACTCACTGAATGTTCTATCATCTCTTATTTATGAAAATCAAGATCAGGCTAATAAATATACCAAGGCACTCTCACAAATATACAGACAGGTACTTTCTGTAAGTAAAAAACCATTAAACACTCTACAGGAAGAAATGCATTTTTTCAGACAATATTTATTTTTGATGGAAATAAGATTTGAAAACGGATTCAAAATTGAAATAGAACCTATTGACCCATGGGAACATCACAAACTGATTGCTTTCAGTTTCCAGCTTCTTTTAGAAAATGCATTCAAACATAATATCAGTTCTGCGGCACAACCCCTGTTGATCCATATTTCTATTGATGAAGATGGTGTTGCTTTTAGAAATAGAATATCTTTACGAAATGATATTACCAGAGGTGAAGGAATAGGTCTTTCTTTCCTCAATGCCCAATATGACCGCTATCATAAAAAGTTGAAGATAGAAGAAGTACATGATGAATTTATTGTCAAAATCCCTTTCATAGAATGAGAACGTATTTAATTGTTGAAGATGAACGTCTCGCTTTTTCTGAATTAAAGCGAATGATGGATAGGCTCCGTCCTGATTATCATTTATTGGAAAGAACACAAAGCGTTTTAGAGTCAGTAGAATTTCTTCAGGAAAGCAAACCGGACTTTATTCTTATGGATATCAGCCTGTCGGATGGCAGTTGTTTTGAGATATTCAACCATATTAAACTGGAGGTTCCTATTATCTTTACCACTGCCTATGATGAATATGCCATTCAGGCTTTTAAAGTGAACAGTATTGATTACTTGCTTAAACCTATCTCTGAAGAAGATCTGGAACGGGCAGTCATGAAACTGGAAGATTTACATTTTAACCGGGAACAGGAAGAAGCAGGCATTCGTATGGTAGAATCTTCTTTGATGAAGAAAATAAAAAACCGTTTTCTGGTACATTCCCGGGAAGGCTATCTGTATGTGGAATCAAAAAACATTGCTTATTTCTACAGTGAAGAAAAAGTAGTTCTCCTGCATACTTTTGATAATAAGCGATACATTATTAATTATACTTTAGATCAACTGGAAGGGCAGCTTTCCGTTGATCTGTTCTTTAGGGTTTCCCGCAATTGTATTAGCAATATAAAATCTATCAAAGGAATTAAAAAAGTCATCAACAGCAGATTGGCTATTGATTTCGAACCAGAATGTCCCCATGAGATTATTGTAAGCCGGGTAAGAGTTCAGAGCTTTCTCGAATGGTTGAACGATGATTAGTTCTCTTTTTCATCAGAATAAAAGTCTGTATTTTCAAGCCTTTTCCGGTAAGCTTTAGGTGTTAATCCGGTTTTTATTCTGAAAAGATATGAGAAGTGAGAAAAGTTCTGAAATCCCAATTCAAAGGCAATTTCCTTAATAGATTTATCCGAACTGTGGAGTAAATTTTTTGCTTCCAGAATAATTCTTTCTTTTATAAATTCTAAGGGAGATATGCGATATTGTTTTCTACAGATTACTCCCAAATAATTAGCAGTAATGCACAGCTCTTTAGCATACAATGAGACATTCTTCCAGTTTTTAAAATTTTTATCAACCAACATATGAAAACGAAAAGCAAGGTTATCGGGAGTATTCAAAGCTTTGTCCCCATAGGTATGCTCTACCCATAAATTAATAATCAGTGCCAAAAGGCGTACTCTGGCATTGATAAGCTCCGGAAAAACATGATCCGCAAGAATTTCTTTACGAATCGCATTAAACTCAATGTTGAATCTCTGATACGTTTCATCATCAGGTTTTATCATTTCAAACTTGCTATAGGACGAAAACGTAAACTTAAGCGTTGGAGAAAAAGTCTTCAGTATAGAATCTTTGATAATAAGCCTTCTTCCTACTGTTCCGAGCGGTAAATTCCATTTGTATTCTCTTTTGGGAAGATGGATAAATAACTGTCTGGATGTTAAATCATAGATATTGAAGCCGGTAAAACATTTTCCATGGTTGCATTCATCAAGCAAAATAATTGTAAACGAGTTCTCAGGAAAATAATTCAGTGATTCAGCATTAATTTCATCCTGAAAAACAACATCAATTCCTTTATTATATACCTCCTCCACTGTATTTTTATTGATCAGTGCTTTATCTATTATCATATATTTTTTTAATATGTCCCGTCATATTTCATACTAATTTATGAAATATCCTGTAAAATTTAACCCGTGCAAAGATATATTCTCTGACCTCTGTATGAATATCGGAAACCGTGACAGGAATATCATCTTTTAATACAAATCATCATGATTTATATCTTTAAAAATTAAAACACCCTCCAAGAAAAATAAACATATAGCTCATTTTCAATATTTTACAACCAAACCCCAACAGTTTCATTTTCAATATTGAGATTTTTGGTCTGTCGTTAAAACAATAAGTATATTTGTATAGGACTCTTTTTCCTGACAACATGTTAACAGATAAATTTGGAAGACATATCAACTATCTCCGACTGGCCGTTGTAGATCGATGTAATCTCCGTTGTACATACTGTATGCCGGAAAATGGTCTTTCGTGGATTAAGCAAAACGATCTGATGACTGATGAGGAAATGATCAGAATATGTACTGTCTTTACAGAATTGGGAGTTAATAAAATCAGGATAACAGGCGGCGAACCGTTTGTAAGAAAAAACTGCATGACACTCATTGAAAGACTCTCCAGACTGAATGGCCTTACCGATCTAAGTTTGACCACAAACGGGCTTCTCACCGCGCAATACATTCCTCAACTTAAAGAATTAGGAATACAATCGGTTAATCTAAGTCTGGACACCCTAAACGAACAGCGCTTCTTTACAATAACCCGCCGAAAAAGCTTTGATAAAGTAATGAAAACATTCGATGGTTTATTACAACATCAAATCAAAGTAAAGATTAATACGGTAGTTATGGAAGATCAAAACATTCAGGATATTATTCCTTTGGTTGAGCTTACAAAAAACCTGCCTGTAGATGTTCGTTTCATTGAAGAAATGCCATTCAATGGAAATAACGATTCTCAAATGGCTCCCCAATGGAGCTATCCACAAATTTATAATTATATCAAAAATCATTTTCCTGATATAGAAAAAGTGAAAGACCCGAAAAGCTCTACTTCATATAACTACAAAATCCCTGGTTTTACGGGTGATGTTGGCATCATTGCAGCTTATACACGTTCATTTTGTGGAGACTGTAACAGAATAAGGATTACTCCTTCCGGGATATTGAGAAATTGCCTGTATGAAGACGGAGGAATTAATCTAAGAGACGAGATCCGCTCAGGAAAAACAAATGAAGAACTTAAAAACATTATTATCAACAGCATACATAAAAAACCCAAAGACGGATGGGAAGCAGAAAAGCAGAATCTTACCACTTCTGCACTCCATCAGTCTATGGCTACAATAGGAGGATAACTATGGAAATGATTACTGTACAACAAGCCGAAAAGATTATCCTTTCTCAAGCCAGAGATTTTGGAAAGGAAAATATTTCTTATGAACATGCATTAGGAAGAGTTCTGGCTGAAGATCTTATTGCAGACCGCGATTTACCTCCTTTTGACCGGCCTACCGTAGATGGAATTGCCATCCGTTATGAAGATTATCAAAATGGAAACCGCAGTTTTATAGTAAAAGCAGTACAATCTGCCGGAGAACAGTCTGTACCTGTTGATTCAAAAGATGAATGTATTGAAATAATGACAGGAGCAGCTTTGGATAGGTCTTTGGACACTGTCATCCGGTATGAAGATATTTCCATACACGACGGGACAGCAACCATTAATATTGATATCAAAAAAGGACAAAACATCCATCTGAGAGGAAAAGATAAAAAAGAAGGTGATGTGCTGGTAAAAGCCAACCGGGTTATTACTTCTGCTATCATAGGAATTGCTTCCTCAATTGGAAAAACTACAATAGCTGTAAAAAAGTTGCCTAAAATTATGATCATTTCTACAGGAGATGAAATGGTAGATCCTGAAACGATGCCCAGTCCGTTTCAATTAAGACGCTCAAACGGTATTACGATACAGTCTGTTTTAAAAAAATACAATATCCAAGCTGATACTCTTCACCTTAACGATGATTATGATGGGTTGAAAAAAGAGCTTCAGCGATGTCTGAATGAATATGATATTCTTTTAATGAGCGGCGGTGTCTCGATGGGTAAATTTGATTATCTGCCAAAAGTCTGCGAAGAACTGGGAGTGAAAAAGCTTTTTCACAAGATCAAACAAAGGCCTGGAAAACCCTTCTGGTTTGGTAACGATGAAAACAAAAAGCTTGTTTTTGCATTTCCGGGAAACCCGGTTTCTGTATTGATGTGCCTGCATCGTTATTTTCTTCCCTGGCTCGAAAAATCTTTAGAAATTACAGCAAGCTCCCCACAATTTGCTGTTTTACAAAATGATATAGAATTTCCTTTTCCGCTTCAGTATTTTGCGCAAGTAAAGCTCAACATCAATTCATCGGGGCAATTAACTGCGGAATCAGTCAACACAAATGGTTCGGGAGATTTTTCTCATCTGGCCGACACTAATGCCTTTATAGAGCTTCCCATGGAGCAGAATATTTTCAAAAAAGGGGAAGTTTATAAAATATGGAGGTATGATTTTTAAAAAAATTGCCACGAATTCATGAATAAAAATGAAATGAATTAAAGATCATCAGCACACATAAAATATTCGTGTATCCGTGGCTAAAAATAGATGATCAACTTGTCAATAGAAAAAAATGCCACGAATT